>NZ_NXIA01000049.1 GCF_002412165.1 Curtobacterium sp. 'Ferrero' | reverse complement strand
GCAATGGCTGAGGGCCTCGCGGTGTGCGCGAGGCCCTCGGTGGTGGTGGTCGTGGGTGTGTCAGTCGGCGGCAGTGATGGTGTTGTCCTTGCCCTGGTCGTCGATCTTGGGGGCGGTGCCGTGGTAGGTGATGGTGTTGGCGTTGCCGAGGACGGTGAGGGTGGTGACGCCGGTGACGTCGATGGTGTTCTTCTGTCCTTCGACGGTCAGGGTCGGCACGGTGCCGAGGGTGATGGTGCGGCCGGAGGAGATGATGCTGGCGCCGGCGCAGTCGCCGAAGGTGGCGGGCTTGGTGTCGGTGCTGTCGTCGAAGACCTGGAGGGAGCCGTCGATGCAGTCGTTGTAGCGGGTCTGGGCGACTTCGGCGGTGGCGGACGGCTTGGAGGAGGGGGTCGTGTCGGGCGCGGTGCTCGAGCAGGCGCTCAGGCCGGCTGCGGCGATCAGGGCGAGCGTGGTGGCGGCGAGGGTGCGGGTGAGGGTCGTGTGCATGGTGGTGTCCTTCGGAAGGGTGCTGC
>NZ_NXIA01000048.1 GCF_002412165.1 Curtobacterium sp. 'Ferrero' | reverse complement strand
TGCAGTTCAAGAAGCCGTCGTTGCCGGGTCGGCGGCAGCGGTTGGAGTCGGCGTTGACGATCTGGGACCTGCGGGCGATCGCGGCGCGGCGGACCCCGCGGGCCGCGTTCGACTACACCGAGGGTGCCGCCGAGGCGGAGATCTCGTTGGCTCGTGCCCGGCAGGCGTTCGAGGACATCGAGTTCACCCCGTCGATCCTGCGGGATGTATCACGGGTCGACACGTCCCGCCAGGTGCTGGGTGGTCCGACGGCGTTGCCGTTCGGGATCGCCCCCACCGGCTTCACCCGGATGATGCAGACCGAGGGTGAGCGTGCCGGTGCGCGGGCTGCGGGCCGGGCGGGGATCCCGTTCAGCCTGTCGACGATGGGCACGACCGCGATCGAGGACGTGCAGGCGGTCAACCCGCACGGGCGGAACTGGTTCCAGTTGTACATGTGGAAGGACCGCGACAAGAGCATGGCGCTCGTCGAGCGGGCCGCTCGCGCCGGGTTCGACACGCTGCTGGTCACGGTCGACGTCCCCGTCGCGGGTGCTCGGTTGCGGGACAAGCGCAACGGGTTCTCGATCCCGCCGCAGCTGGGGGTGAAGACGGTGCTGAACGCGATCCCGCGGCCGTGGTGGTGGTTCGACTTCCTGACCACGGAACCGCTCGCGTTCGCGTCGTTGGACCGGTGGTCGGGCACCGTCGGGGAGCTGCTGGATCACATGTTCGACCCGACCGTCACCTACGAGGACCTGGCATGGATCCGCGACCAGTGGCCGGGCAAGGTCGTGGTCAAGGGTGTGCAGTCGTTGGAGGACGCGAAACGGTTGGCGTCGATGGGGGTCGACGGGATCACCCTGTCCAACCACGGCGGCCGGCAACTGGACCGCGCCCCCGTGCCCTTCCACCTGTTGCCGTCCGTGGTGAAGGAGGTCGGGCGGGACACGGAGGTGCACCTGGACACGGGCATCATGTCCGGCGCGGACATCGTCGCCGCGGTCGCGCTCGGCGCGAGGTTCACGTTGGTCGGCCGGGCCTACCTCTACGGGCTCATGGCCGGTGGTGAGGCCGGCGTGGACCGGATGATCCAGATCCTCTCCGACCAGATCGAACGCACCATGCGGCTGCTGGGCGTGGCCTCCCTCGACGAACTCGAACCCGCCCACGTCACCCAACTCCGACGACTCACCCC
>NZ_NXIA01000047.1 GCF_002412165.1 Curtobacterium sp. 'Ferrero' | reverse complement strand
GCCCAGCTTGCTGGGTGGATTAGTGGCGAACGGGTGAGTAACACGTGAGTAACCTGCCCCTGACTCTGGGATAAGCGTTGGAAACGACGTCTAATACTGGATATGACTACTGGTCGCATGGCCTGGTGGTGGAAAGATTTTTTGGTTGGGGATGGACTCGCGGCCTATCAGCTTGTTGGTGAGGTAATGGCTCACCAAGGCGACGACGGGTAGCCGGCCTGAGAGGGTGACCGGCCACACTGGGACTGAGACACGGCCCAGACTCCTACGGGAGGCAGCAGTGGGGAATATTGCACAATGGGCGAAAGCCTGATGCAGCAACGCCGCGTGAGGGATGACGGCCTTCGGGTTGTAAACCTCTTTTAGTAGGGAAGAAGCGAGAGTGACGGTACCTGCAGAAAAAGCACCGGCTAACTACGTGCCAGCAGCCGCGGTAATACGTAGGGTGCAAGCGTTGTCCGGAATTATTGGGCGTAAAGAGCTCGTAGGCGGTTTGTCGCGTCTGCTGTGAAATCCCGAGGCTCAACCTCGGGCTTGCAGTGGGTACGGGCAGACTAGAGTGCGGTAGGGGAGATTGGAATTCCTGGTGTAGCGGTGGAATGCGCAGATATCAGGAGGAACACCGATGGCGAAGGCAGATCTCTGGGCCGTAACTGACGCTGAGGAGCGAAAGCGTGGGGAGCGAACAGGATTAGATACCCTGGTAGTCCACGCCGTAAACGTTGGGCGCTAGATGTAGGGACCTTTCCACGGTTTCTGTGTCGTAGCTAACGCATTAAGCGCCCCGCCTGGGGAGTACGGCCGCAAGGCTAAAACTCAAAGGAATTGACGGGGGCCCGCACAAGCGGCGGAGCATGCGGATTAATTCGATGCAACGCGAAGAACCTTACCAAGGCTTGACATACACCGGTAACGGCCAGAGATGGTCGCCCCCTTGTGGTCGGTGTACAGGTGGTGCATGGTTGTCGTCAGCTCGTGTCGTGAGATGTTGGGTTAAGTCCCGCAACGAGCGCAACCCTCGTTCTATGTTGCCAGCGCGTTATGGCGGGGACTCATAGGAGACTGCCGGGGTCAACTCGGAGGAAGGTGGGGATGACGTCAAATCATCATGCCCCTTATGTCTTGGGCTTCACGCATGCTACAATGGCCGGTACAAAGGGCTGCGATACCGTAAGGTGGAGCGAATCCCAAAAAGCCGGTCTCAGTTCGGATTGAGGTCTGCAACTCGACCTCATGAAGTCGGAGTCGCTAGTAATCGCAGATCAGCAACGCTGCGGTGAATACGTTCCCGGGCCTTGTACACACCGCCCGTCAAGTCATGAAAGTCGGTAACACCCGAAGCCGGTGGCCTAACCCTTGTGGAAGGAGCCGTCGAAGGTGGGATCGGTGATTAGGACTAAGTCGTAACAAGGTAGCCGTACCGGAAGGTGCGGCTGGATCACCTCCTTTCTAAGGAGCATCTG
>NZ_NXIA01000046.1 GCF_002412165.1 Curtobacterium sp. 'Ferrero' | reverse complement strand
GGGCAAGGACAACACCATCACTGCCGCCGACTGACACACCCACGACCACCACCACCGAGGGCCTCGCGCACACCGCGAGGCCCTCAGCCATTGCCATGCAGTATGCAATGTATTACACTGGGAACACCAGCCCGATCGAAGGACTCGAATGAACGCCTTGACCATTGCCCGTTCACTGCTCCGCAGTTGGTGGATGCTCGCGACGTGCGCCGTCCTCGGGGTCGGGGTCGCCGCGCTCGGTAGCGCGGCGACGACGCCGACCTACCGGGCATCGACCTCGTACTACGTGTCGGTCGCGGGCCAGGACGCAGCATCGGCCGGCGAGATCGCGCAGGGCTCCACGGCGGCGCAGCAGAAGATCAAGTCGTACGTCGAGCTCGCGTCGTCGCCACGCGTCCTGACCCCGGTGATCGAACACCTGCGACTCGACAGCACGCCGGCTGAGCTCGGTCGCCACGTGACCGCGAGCGTCGGCACCGGCACCGTGATCATCTCGATCTCCGTCACCGATCCGGACCCCCGCCACGCCGCCCGGCTGGCCGAGGCCGTCGGCCAGACCCTGGCCTCGGTGGTGAGCCAGATCGAGCCGGAGGTGTCCCCCAACACCCCGTCGGTGCGCCTCGAGGAGGTCACCCCCGCGACGACGCCGTCCTCCCCGATCGGGCCGAAGACCACGGCCAACGTCGCGCTCGGCTTCGTGGCCGGCCTCGCCCTGGGTGCTGCCCTCGCGCTGGTGCGCGCCGCCCTCGACACGCGTGTCCGCACGGCGGCGGACCTCGCAGACCTCGACCTGGCGCTCCTCGGTGACATCGCATTCGACGCCGAAGCCGGTGCGCGGCCGCTCATCGTCCGGGACGACGCCCGCAGCGCCCGCAGCGAGGCCTTCCGCGCCCTGCGGACCAACGTCCAGTTCCTCCGTTCCGGCGGCTCCCGGACCATCGCCGTCACGAGCGCACGCCCGTCCGAGGGGAAGACCACGACGACCGCGAACCTCGCGATCGCCATGAGCCAGAGCGGCCTGCGCGTCGCCGTCGTCGACGCGGACCTCCGACGACCCAACCTCGCGACCGTCATGGGCATCGAAGGCGCCACCGGCCTCTCGGACCTCCTGATCGGTCGCGCCGAGCTCGAGGACGTCCTGCAGCCCTGGGGTGACGACGACATGCACGTGCTCCCGGCAGGCACGATCCCGCCGAACCCGAGCGAGCTGCTGGGGTCCGAGGCGATGGAGCGCGTCCTCGAAGTCCTCACCGACCGCTTCGACGTCGTCCTCGTCGACACGCCCCCGGTGCTGGCGGTGACGGACGCATCCCTCGTCAGCACGCTCGTCTCCACCACGCTCCTCGTGAGCGCAGCCGGTCAGACGAAGCGTGCCGAGGTCCGACTCGCGACCGAAGCTCTCGACCGCGTGGGCCGGCGCGCGAGCGGGCTCGTCCTCACGAAGACCAAGCACACGAAGCGACAGGGCGGTTACTACCGCTCCGAGTACACCAGCGCCGCTGCGCTGTCCGCCTGACCCATCAACCCTCGATCAGGAGTCACGACATGAATGCCGACCGCCGGAACCGCACGTTGCGCACGAAGCGGATCCTCGACGTCTGCGGAGCAGTCCTCGGACTCGTCCTCGCAGCACCCCTCATGCTCATCGTCGCCGCGTTGGTCGCGATGCGGCTCGGTCGCCCCGTCATCTTCCGTCAGGAACGACCGGGCCTGGGCGGCGAGACGTTCACGATCCTGAAGTTCCGGAGCATGCTCGAGATCGACGAGTCGAAGGGCATCACCACCGACGAACAGCGGCTCACCGGATTCGGACGCTTCCTCCGTTCGACGAGCCTCGACGAGCTGCCGAGCCTCTGGAACATCCTGCGAGGGGACATGTCCTTCGTGGGCCCGCGCCCGAGCCTCTGCCGCTACCTCGACCTGTACACGGCCGAGGAAGCACGCCGCCACGACGTCCTGCCCGGACTCACCGGCTTGGCCCAGGTCCGGGGCCGCAACGCGCTGCCGTGGCCGGAACGCCTCCGATCCGACATCGAGTACGTCGACTCCGTCAGTCTCGGGCTCGACCTCCGCATCCTCCTCCGCACGGTGGTCGTCGTACTCCGTCGCGAAGGCATCACCGCCCCCGGTCACGTCAGCTCCGACGTGTTCACCGGCACCGACCGCATGACGGAACCCGCGGCCTGAGCGCCGACATCTCCACCGATCACCGCAGCACCCTTCCGAAGGACACCACCATGCACACGACCCTCACCCGCACCCTCGCCGCCACCACGCTCGCCCTGATCGCCGCAGCCGGCCTGAG
>NZ_NXIA01000045.1 GCF_002412165.1 Curtobacterium sp. 'Ferrero' | reverse complement strand
TAGCTCATGGGTGGAACATTGACAGTGCAGTCGTCGGCGCGTCTGCCGACCTTAGTACGGCTTGCTTGCAGGTCGGGAACGGGTTGGTGGGGAAGCGGGATGGCTGGTGCACGTTGTTGGGTCCTGAGGGACCAGGCTTCCCGGCTGTGATGGTCGGGGGTTGGGCCGGCGGACGGTTGTCTGCCAGGTTCTTCGATGGGCCACATGAGTCGAGCGGGTTGGCTGCTCGGGGAGTGTGGTGCCGATCGTATGTTGAGAACTACACAGTGGACGCGAGCATCTTAGATCGCTCGGAACGATGACGCAGCCTTCGGGTGGTGTTGTTGTTGTGAGTCGATCGCAATTTTAATCTTTGTGGTCAAGTTTCTAAGAGCAAACGGTGGATGCCTTGGCATCTGGAGCCGAAGAAGGACGTAGAAATCTGCGATAAGCCTCGGGGAGCTGATAATCGAGCTGTGAGCCGAGGATTTCCGAATGGGGAAACCCCGCCAGGCGACTTGTCGACCTGGTGACTCCCGCCTGAATATATAGGGCGGGTAGAGGGAACGTGGGGAAGTGAAACATCTCAGTACCCACAGGAAGAGAAAACAACATGTGATTCCGTGAGTAGTGGCGAGCGAAAGCGGATGAGGCTAAACCGATCATGTGTGATAGCCGGCGGGCGTTGCATGGTCGGGGTTGTGGGACACGTCGCTCAGTTCTGCCGGACTGGGGCGGTTACAGCGCATCATAGTCGAACTGGTTTGAAAGCCGGGCCGTAGTGGGTGCCAGCCCCGTAGACGAAATGGTGTTATGGCCGGATGTGTATCCCAAGTAGCACGGGGCCCGAGAAATCCCGTGTGAATCTGTCAGGACCACCTGATAAGCCTAAATACTCCCAGATGACCGATAGCGGACAAGTACCGTGAGGGAAAGGTGAAAAGTACCCCGGGAGGGGAGTGAAATAGTACCTGAAACCGTTTGCTTACAAACCGTCGGAGCCTCCTTGTAGGGGTGACGGCGTGCCTTTTGAAGAATGAGCCTGCGAGTTAGCGATATGTGGCGAGGTTAACCCGTGTGGGGTAGCCGTAGCGAAAGCGAGTCTGAATAGGGCGATCCAGTCGCATGTCCTAGACCCGAAGCGAAGTGATCTATCCATGGCCAGGTTGAAGCGACGGTAAGACGTCGTGGAGGACCGAACCCACTTCAGTTGAAAATGGAGGGGATGAGCTGTGGATAGGGGTGAAAGGCCAATCAAACTTCGTGATAGCTGGTTCTCTCCGAAATGCATTTAGGTGCAGCGTTGCGTGTTTCTCGCCGGAGGTAGAGCTACTGGATGGCCGATGGGCCTCAACAGGTTACTGACGTCAGCCAAACTCCGAATGCCGGTGAGTGAGAGCGCAGCAGTGAGACGGTGGGGGATAAGCTTCATCGTCGAGAGGGAAACAACCCAGACTACCAACTAAGGCCCCTAAGCGTGTGCTAAGTGGGAAAGGATGTGGAGTTGCACAGACAACCAGGAGGTTGGCTTAGAAGCAGCCACCCTTGAAAGAGTGCGTAATAGCTCACTGGTCAAGTGATTCCGCGCCGACAATGTAACGGGGCTCAAGCACACCGCCGAAGTTGTAGATTTCGCACACCGACAAGCCTTCGTGGTTCAGTCGTGCGGAGTGGTAGGAGAGCGTCGTGTGGCGAGTGAAGCGGCGGAGGAATCCAGCCGTGGACGCTACACGAGTGAGAATGCAGGCATGAGTAGCGAAAGACGGGTGAGAAACCCGTCCTCCGAAAGACCAAGGGTTCCAGGGCCAGGTTAATCCGCCCTGGGTAAGTCGGGACCTAAGGCGAGGCCGACAGGCGTAGTCGATGGACAACGGGTTGATATTCCCGTACCGGCGAACAACCGCCCAAGCTAATCCAGTGGTGCTAAGAGTCCTAACCCGGACCAGTGGATCCCTTCGGGGTGAGACGGTCCGGTCTAACGCTCGACCCCATGCTGGTGCGGCTAGCGTATGAACAGGTGTGACGCAGGAAGGTAGCTGAGCCAGGCGATGGTATCCGTAAGGTGAACCTGGTGTAAGGATGTAGGGCTGACGATAGGCAAATCCGTCGTCTGTACGCCTGAGATCCGACGCGTACCCGTTCAGGGGAAATCAGTGATCCTATGCTGCCGAGAAAAGCATCGACGCGAGGTTGCAGCCGCCCGTACCCGAAACCGACTCAGGTGGTCAGGTAGAGAATACCAAGGAGATCGAGAGAATCGTGGTTAAGGAACTCGGCAAAATGCCCCCGTAACTTCGGGAGAAGGGGGGCCGGAACCGTGACCGGACTTGCTCCGTGAGCGGTGAAGGCCGCAGAGACCAGTGGGAAGCGACTGTTTACTAAAAACACAGGTCCGTGCGAAGTCGCAAGACGATGTATACGGACTGACGCCTGCCCGGTGCTGGAAGGTTAAGAGGAAGGGTTAGCCTTTGGGCGAAGCTCTGAATTTAAGCCCCAGTAAACGGCGGTGGTAACTATAACCATCCTAAGGTAGCGAAATTCCTTGTCGGGTAAGTTCCGACCTGCACGAATGGCGTAACGACTTCCCAGCTGTCTCAACCGCGAACTCGGCGAAATTGCACTACGAGTAAAGATGCTCGTTACGCGCAGCAGGACGGAAAGACCCCGTGACCTTTACTACAGCTTGGTATTGGTGTTCGGTGTGGCTTGTGTAGGATAGGTGGGAGACTGTGAAGCGGGCACGCTAGTGTTCGTGGAGTCGTTGTTGAAATACCACTCTGGTCACTCTGGATGTCTAACGTAGGACCCTGATCGGGTTCATGGACAGTGCCTGGTGGGTAGTTTAACTGGGGCGGTTGCCTCCCAAAGAGTAACGGAGGCGCCCAAAGGTTCCCTCAACCTGGTTGGCAATCAGGTGGCGAGTGTAAGTGCACAAGGGAGCTTGACTGTGAGACTGACAGGTCGAGCAGGGACGAAAGTCGGGACTAGTGATCCGGCAGTGGCTTGTGGAAGCGCTGTCGCTCAACGGATAAAAGGTACCTCGGGGATAACAGGCTGATCTTGCCCAAGAGTCCATATCGACGGCATGGTTTGGCACCTCGATGTCGGCTCGTCGCATCCTGGGGCTGGAGTAGGTCCCAAGGGTTGGGCTGTTCGCCCATTAAAGCGGTACGCGAGCTGGGTTTAGAACGTCGTGAGACAGTTCGGTCCCTATCCGCTGCGCGCGTTGGAAATTTGAGAAGATCTATCCCTAGTACGAGAGGACCGGGATGGACGAACCTCTGGTGTGTCAGTTGTTCTGCCAAGGGCACCGCTGATTAGCTACGTTCGGACCGGATAACCGCTGAAAGCATCTAAGCGGGAAGCCGTCTTCGAGATGAGATTTCCATGCACCTTGAGTGTGAGAGGCTCCCAGCAGACTACTGGGTTGATAGGCCGGATGTGGAAGCGGGGACTAACGACCCGTGGAGCTGACCGGTACTAATACGCCGAAGACTTGACAACACACTGATTTCCCACACCTTTCGGGTGTGGGGCTCGCGTCCACTTTGTGGTTCCCGACAGACGATCGGGAATCAAACTGAATACTTCAGCAACGGCTTGAAGGAACGGTTTTGATCCAGGATCTGGGTCGAGAGTGTTCCGGTGGTCATAGCGAGAGGGAAACGCCCGGTCACATTCCGAACCCGGAAGCTAAGCCTCTCAGCGCCGATGGTACTGCAAGGGGGACCTTGTGGGAGAGTAGGACGCCGCCGGACT
>NZ_NXIA01000044.1 GCF_002412165.1 Curtobacterium sp. 'Ferrero' | reverse complement strand
ATAAATTGGCATTGACAATGTGCACGCTGTTGAGTTCTCAAGGACCAGACGCACTCCCCACTCGACCCCGAACACGAGGTTCCGCCAGAGAGGCTTTCGTTCTTGGTTTGACCACCGGTGTGTCGTCGGACCAGAAGGCCCAGTGGCTCATCCCTGACGGGAGAGAACCGGTGGAGTAGTCATCCTAGGCGTCGAAGCGATCCAGCGCAAGGCCGGTTCGGAACTTCAGTGGAGGATGGTCCCGCTTGAGGCCGGCAGGCTCTGGGCTCTCGCTCCAGCCGCTCCGCCGCACCTTTGGGGTGACGAGTAAGAACTCGTCGTGCGGACCGCGGGGAGCGCCAACCGGTCGCACTTCCCGGGCGTGTCGCGCTCTGCAACAGCGTGCCCGGAACGCACCGACGCCCGGCTCCCAAGCGGGGACCGGGCGTCGACGGAGCGGGGTCGATCAGGCGATCGTCACGCCGGCGAGGGTCTTCTTGCCGCGGCGGAGCACGACCACTCCCCCGGGCAGCGCCAGGTCGGACAACCGCGCGGTCGGGTCCTCCGCCCGGGCGTTGTTCACGTACACCCCGCCCTGGTCGACGGAGCGACGGGCCTCACCGAGGGACTTCACCAGACCGGTGTCGACCAGGGCGCGTGCGACGTCGGCATCACCGGGCAGCGAGGTCGACCCCGGGAGCTCGGCGATCGCGGACCGGAGCGTGTGCTCGTCGAGCGTTGTGAGGTCCCCGTTGCCGAACAGGGCGGCGGCGGCGTCGATGGCGGCCTGGGTGGCGGGCACCCCGTGGACCACCGCGGTGACCTCGAAGGCCAGGGTGCGCTGAGCCTCCCGCCGGAACGGCTCGTCGGCGACGGCCCGCTCGAGCCGTTCGATCTCGGCGCGGGACAGGAACGTGAACTGACGGAGCCGTTCGACCACGTCGGCGTCCGAGGTGTTGAGCCAGAACTGGTAGAACGCGTACGGCGACGTCATCTCCGGGTCGAGCCAGATCGCGTTGCCCTCGCTCTTGCCGAACTTCGTGCCGTCGGAGTTGACGATCAGGGGCGTCCCGAGCGCGTGGACGGTGGCACCCTCGGTGCGCCGGATCAGCTCCGTCCCCGAGGTCAGGTTGCCCCACTGGTCGGACCCACCCGTCTGCAGGGTGCACCCGTACTGCAGGAAGAGCTCCCGGTAGTCGAGTCCCTGGAGGATCTGGTAGCTGAACTCGGTGTAGCTGATCCCCGCGTCCGAGTTGAGGCGGGCGGCGACGGCGTCCTTCTTGAGCATCGAGTTCACGCGGAAGTACTTGCCGATGTCGCGGAGGAAGTCGATGGCCGAAAGGGGTGCGGTCCAGTCGAGGTTGTTCACCAGGCGGACGCCGTTGTCCCCGTCGGGGCTGAGGAAGCGCGACACCTGTGCACGGAGGCGCTCGACCCAGTCGGCGACGGTTTCTGGGGTGTTCAACGTGCGCTCGGCGGTCGGCCGCGGGTCACCGATCAGCCCGGTCGATCCGCCCACCAGCGCGAGGGGCTTGTGCCCCGCGAGCTGGATCCGCCGCAGGGTCAGCAGCTGCAGCAGGTTGCCGCAGTGCAGCGACGGCGCGGTCGGGTCGAAGCCGCAGTAGTACGTGATCGGCTCGCCGTCGAGGGCCTCCTTGAGTGCGGTCTCGTCGGTCGAGACGTGCACCAGACCACGCCAGCGCAGTTCGTCCCACACCGAGGCGAAGGTGGGGTCGTTCTGCTGGCGCGTCAGGACATCGATCGCGGTATCACTGGACACCCGGCAATCGTAGCGGCCGGGAGGCACGGCGCTGCTCCGCTAGTCGAGGGCGCCCTTGTGCCGTCGGTACGTCGAGACCGTCGGGTCGCCGGGCAGCCAGAAGCGCCAGGGGAAGCGGGCGCCGCCGGCGATGCCGCCGACGCCCGTGCGCGGCCCGCGCGCGATGCGCGGGACGCCCGCGGCGTCGGTCTCGGCCAGGAGCTCCTCGACGACCGCAGCCGGCGGGGCGGCGTCGAGCCGTGCCTCCAGGCCGGGCGCCAGGGTGAGCGCGAACGGACCGGACCCGTCGACGAGCGACGTGCCGTCGTCGGTGCCGAGCACGGCGCCGAGTGCCTCGCCGAGGTTGCCGGGCCCGCGGGCGAGCGCGACGTCGGCGGGACGGGCGCCGCGGCGCTCACGGGCGGTGGCGAGGCCCGCGACGACCTCGCCGGCGCGGAGGAGCGACCCGGCGGAGGTGCCCTCGGCACCACTGACGACGTTGACGCACGTGTGGATGCCGTAGGAGCGGTAGGCGTAGAGCGTGCCCGGCGGGCCGAACAGGTGCCGGTTGCGCTCCGTCATCCCCCGGTGTCCGTGCGAGCCCGGATCGGTCGGCCCGTGGTACGCCTCGACCTCGGTGATGCGGATGCTCACCCCGCGGCCCGTGATCGTCGCACCGAGCAGCGCCGGCGCCGAGACGGGGGCCGGCTCCGCCAGCAGGCGCCGGAGCGCGTCGGTCACCGGGTGAAGGGGGCGCTCTCCGCCAGGACGCGGACGCGCTGGGTCAGGGCGGTGAGCTGCTCGGCGACGCGCTCGGGCGCGGTGCCGCCGACCCCGGCGCGGGAGGACACGCTGCCCTCGATCGTCAGGACCGAGCGGACCTCGGGGGCGAGGTGCTCGGAGACGGCGCGGTACTCCTCGTCGGTCGGGTCGTCGAGCTCGATGCCCCGTTCCTCGCAGTACCGGACGAGGGCGCCGGAGACCTCGTGGGCATCGCGGAAGGGGACGCCCTGGCGGACGAGCCACTCCGCCACGTCGGTCGCGAGCGAGAATCCCTGCGGCGCGAGCTCAGCCAGCCGGTCGGTGTCGAACGTCAGCGTCGCCACCATGCCGGTGAAGGCCGGGAGCAGGACCTCGAGCTGCTCGACGGAGTCGAAGACGGGCTCCTTGTCCTCCTGCAGGTCGCGGTTGTACGCGAGCGGCAGGGCCTTGAACGTCGCGAGCAGGCCCGTCAGGTTGCCGAGGAGCCGACCGGCCTTGCCACGAGCGAGCTCGGCGATGTCGGGGTTCTTCTTCTGCGGCATGATGCTCGACCCCGTCGAGAACGCGTCGTGGAGCCGGACGAAGCCGAACTCCTTCGTGTTCCAGAGGATGACCTCCTCGGCCAGGCGGGAGACGTCGATGCCGATCTGCGCGAGCACGAACGCGAACTCGGCCACGACGTCGCGGCCGGCCGTCGCGTCGATCGAGTTGTCCGCGGGTCGGTCGAAGCCGAGCTCGACCGCGATCGCCGTCGGGTCGAGACCGAGCGAGCTGCCCGCGAGGGCTCCCGCACCGTAGGGGCTCACGCTCGCGCGGGCCGCCCAGTCGCGGAGGCGTTCGAGGTCACGGACGAGCGGCCAGGCGTGTGCGAGCAGGTGGTGCGCCAGGAGCACCGGCTGAGCGTGCTGCAGGTGAGTCCGGCCGGGCATGATCGCGCCGGGGTGCTCGTTCGCCTGCTGGCTGAGCGCGTCGACGAGGTCGATCACGAGGTGCCCGATGCGCCGACCGTGGTCGAGCATGTGCATGCGGCCGAGGGTCGCGATCTGGTCGTTGCGGCTCCGACCGGCGCGGAGCTTCCCGCCGAGTTCCGGCCCGAGGTCGGCGATGAGCAGCCGTTCGAGGGCGCCGTGGACGTCCTCGTCGGAGTCGTCCGGCTGCAGCTCGCCGGTCGCGTGCGCGTCCGCGAGACGGTCGAGGCCGGCGAGCATGCGCTCGAGCTCGTCGTCGGTCAGGTAGCCGGCGCGCTGGAGGGCCCGCGCGTGGGCGCGCGACCCCGCGATGTCGTAGGGCGCGAGCTGCCAGTCGAAGTGCGTCGACTTCGAGAGGGCAGCGAGCTCGGCGCTCGGACCGTCCGCGAAGCGGCCGCCCCAGAGGGCGCCGGTGTTGGTGGCGTCGGTCTTGGCGTGCGGGGTCGCGTCGGTCATGTCGTCCTGCTGGTCGTGTCGGCGGGTGGTGTGGGGGGCTGCGTCACGTCCCCGGGGACGCGGGCGGCGAGGCGGAGGCGGGTCGCGCCTCCAGGCCGG
>NZ_NXIA01000043.1 GCF_002412165.1 Curtobacterium sp. 'Ferrero' | reverse complement strand
GCACGGCGCGCGGGACCGCGGCGGGACCGCAGCCCGACCGCCGCGCCCCGCACCCGGGTGACCCGACGGCCGGGCGAGCGGGCAGGATGGCGGGTGTGAGCCTCCAGGACGACACCGTGCCACCGAACGACGCGACCGCGCCCACCGCTGCCGACGTACGCCGGTGGCAGCGCTACCTCGCGGACGAACGGGCCGAGGCCGCGGTGTACCGCAACCTGGCGGCGCGGCGGACGGGCGAGGAGCGTGAGATCCTCGCGGCCCTGGCCGAGGCGGAGGGCCGCCACGCGCAGCACTGGCTCGACCTGCTCGGTGCGGACGCCGGGCGGAAGCGGCGGGGCAGCGTGCGGACGCGCATCCTCGCGTCGCTGGCGAAGCGCTTCGGCTCGGTGTTCGTCCTCGCGCTCATGCAGCGCTCGGAGGACCGATCACCGTACGCCGACGACGTCGACGCGACGGCGCGGATGGCCGCCGACGAGCGCATCCACGGCGAGGTGGTGCGCGGCCTCGCGAACCGCGGTCGCATGCGGCTGTCGGGCACGTTCCGCGCGGCGGTGTTCGGCGCGAACGACGGACTCGTGTCGAACCTCGCCCTCATCATCGGCATCAGCGCCTCGGGAGCGGACCGGCACTTCGTCCTGCTCAGCGGCATCGCGGGGCTGCTGGCGGGCGCGCTGTCGATGGGTGCGGGGGAGTACGTCTCGGTGCGGTCGCAGCGCGAACTGCTCGAGGCGTCGGCGCCGCACCCGGAGGCCGGGCGCGCCGTGGCCGACCTCGACGTCGACGCCAACGAGCTCGCCCTCGTCTACCGAGCGCGCGGCATGGACGAGGCCGCCGCCGAACGACACGCCGCCGAGGTGCTCGCCGGGCTCGGCACGACCGGGGACCCTGGTGCGCCGACGCGCGACGACCACGAGGCGGTCGGCAACGGCATGAGCGCTGCGGTGTCGAGCTTCTGCTTCTTCGCGTCCGGGGCGGTGATCCCGATCCTGCCCTACGCGTTCGGGCTCGAGGGCTGGCCGGCGATCGGGCTCGCCGGCGTGCTCGTCGGCATCGCGCTCCTCGGCACCGGTGCCGTGGTCGGTGTGCTCAGTGGCGCGTCCCCGCTCCGTCGGGCGCTGCGGCAGCTCGCGATCGGGTTCGGTGCCGCCGTGGTCACCTACGGACTCGGGCTGCTGTTCGGGACCGGTGCCGCCTGACCGGTCGCCCGGCGCGTCGGCGTCACCGGCGGACCGCGGCCCGTGGCGGCAGGAGCAGCAGCGCGGCCGCGCCCACGACGACCAGCGCGATGCCGGCGAACACCACGAACACGGTCAGTGCCAGTCCGGGCGCGAGCAGGACCGCGACCCCGCCGAGGATCGACAGGACCCCGCTCACCGCGGTCGGCACACGCGACGACCCGGGGTGCCCGACGGTGGCGCCGATGATCGACACGACGCCCTCGACCACGAACCCGATGCCCGCGATCACCGCCAACACGACGAGCGGGACGGCGGGGTCGAGCAGGCACAGCAGTCCGGCGAGCCCCACCAGGACGCCGACGACACCCGAGGTCCAGCGCCACACCGGCGCCGTCCCGTGCCCCCGCACCGCCGCGACCACGCGGAGCGCCCCGGCGACGACGAGGTACACGCCGAAGAGCAGCGCGACGAGCACGAGCGACGGTCGGGGCCACACGACGGCGACGATCCCGAGGCCGATCGCGACGACGGCGGTGGTGACGACGAAGACGCGGAACGTCCGGACGGCGCGAGAGTCCACGAGCACCCTTCCCTGGTCGATGCGGCTCGGACACCGACGCTACCGCGCAGCCCGGCGGCGTGTCCGTGCAACCGGATGCAACCCCCGACGTCGTACCGTGCCGAACAGGCGCCGACCGTGCGCCCCGACAGCGTCGTCGAAAGGGCACCACCATGACCATCGCACCATCGCCCACCACCTACGCCGCACCCGGCGAGGAGGGCGCGCTCGTGTCGTTCCGCTCCCGGTACGACCACTTCATCGGCGGGGAGTACGTGCCGCCGTCGAGCGGGCAGTACTTCGAGAACCCGACCCCGGTCACCGGGCGGGTCTTCACCGAGGTCGCCCGCGGCGACTCGGCCGACGTCGACCGGGCGGTCGAAGCGGCGTGGAAGGCGTTCCCGGCCTGGGGCCGCACGAGCGTCGCCGAGCGGGCGGGCATCCTCAACAAGATCGCCGACCGCATGGAGGAGAACCTCGAGATGCTCGCGGTCGCCGAGACGTGGGAGAACGGCAAGCCGATCCGCGAGACCATCGGCGCGGACATCCCGCTCGCGATCGACCACTTCCGCTACTTCGCCGGGGCCATCCGTGCGCAGGAGGGGTCGACGGGCGAGATCGACCACGACACCGTCGCCTACCACTTCCACGAGCCGCTCGGCGTCGTCGCGCAGATCATCCCGTGGAACTTCCCGATCCTCATGGCGGTGTGGAAGCTCGCGCCGGCCCTCGCAGCCGGCAACTGCGTGGTCCTGAAGCCGGCCGAGCAGACACCCGCGTCGATCCACGTGCTGCTCGAGCTCGTCCGCGACCTCCTGCCCGCCGGCGTCGTGAACGTCGTGAACGGCTTCGGGTTCGAGGTCGGCGCGCCGCTCGCCCAGCACCCGGACGTCCGCAAGGTCGCCTTCACGGGCGAGACCACGACCGGGCGGCTCATCATGCAGTACGCGTCGCAGAACCTCATCCCGGTCACGCTGGAGCTCGGCGGCAAGAGCCCGAACGTGTTCTTCGCGGACGTCGCGCAGGAGCACGACGCGTTCTACGACAAGGCGCTCGAGGGCTTCGCGTTCTTCAACCTCAACCAGGGCGAGGTCTGCACGTGCCCGTCGCGAGCACTCGTCGCACGGGAGATCTACGACGGCTTCGTCGCCGACGGACTCGATCGCGTCAAGGCGGTCAAACAGGGCCACCCGCTCGACCTGTCCACGATGATCGGCGCGCAGGCGTCGAACGACCAGCTCGAGAAGATCCTGAGCTACATCGACATCGGCAAGCAGGAGGGCGCGAAGCTGCTCACCGGCGGCGAGCGCGCCGACCTCGGCGGCGACCTCTCGGGCGGCTACTACGTCACGCCGACGGTCTTCGAGGGCGACAACTCGATGCGGATCTTCCAGGAGGAGATCTTCGGCCCGGTGCTCGCGCTGACGTCCTTCAGCGGGTACGACGACGCGATCCGGATCGCCAACGACACCCTGTACGGCCTGGGCGCGGGGGTCTGGAGCCGTGAGGCGACGACGCTGTACCGCGCCGGCCGGGACATCCAGGCCGGGCGTGTCTGGTCGAACACCTACCACCAGTACCCGGCGGGTGCGGCGTTCGGCGGGTACAAGCAGTCCGGCATCGGCCGGGAGAACCACAAGATGATGCTCGAGCACTACCAGCAGACGAAGAACCTGCTGGTGTCGTACGCCGAGGGTCCGATGGGCTTCTTCTGATGCCGCCCACCGAGGGCGCGGCGGCACCCGGCCCCACCACTGCCCGGGTGGCGGTCACGCCGGCGGCGGGGGAGCTCTTGCGCTCCCTCGCCGCCCGGCACGGCCCGCTGATGTTCCACCAGTCGGGCGGCTGTTGCGACGGCTCGAGCCCGATGTGCTACCCGGTGGGGATGTTCCGCACGGGGCCCGGCGACGTGCTGCTGGGCGCGCTCGAGGTCGACGGCATCGACCCGGTCGAGGTGTACATGTCGCGGTCGCAGTTCGAGTACTGGAAGTACACGCACCTCACCATCGACGTCGTCGACGGCCGTGGTGCGGGCTTCTCCCTCGAGGTGCCGGAGGGCAAGCGGTTCCTGACCCGCTCGCGCATGTTCGACGACGCCGAGCTGGCCGACCTGGGCCTGGTCCCGTCCGCGGGTCGGACGTAGGCTGACGGCACCGACCGCGACGACGCGGCGGGGACCCGGACAGGAGGCACCGTGCACACTCCGTCCGGCCTCCGCCCGCTCGTCGCCGCGTCCTGGCGGCGGTCGGCCCGGGTCGACCCCGACGTCGTCCCGGAGCCCGCGGTCGACGACGACGAACTCGACGCGATGCGGCGCGCCGGACCGCTCGGCACGGCGCTGCCGGTCGTCCGGCGACTCCTCCTCGACGACGTCCGGTCGGCGGGGTGCGTGGTCGCCCTCGCCGACGCCACCGGCCGGCTGGTCTGGGTCGACGGTGCCCGGTCTGCGCGGCGCGCGGCGGAGGGCATGGGCTTCGTCGCGGGCGCCGACTGGGCCGAGGACCGCGCGGGGACGAGCGCACCCGGCACCGCACTCCGGCTCGGCCGACCGGTCCAGATCCACGCCGAGGAGCACTACGCCACGGCCGTGAAGCGCTTCTCGTGCACGGCGGTCCCGCTCCGCGACGCATCGGGCGCGCTCGTCGGCGCACTCGACATCACGGGCGACGACCGCGCGGTGGAGCGGCACACGCTGCCGCTCCTGACCGCGACCGCCGCAGCGGCGGAGGCCGAGCTCACCCTCGCGACGCTCCGCGCGGCGACCGCACGGCCGACGGTGACCGAGTCGGTCGAGCTGACGCTCCTCGGCTCGGACACCGCCACGTTGCGGACCGGTCGGGGGTCCCTGGCGCTGTCCGAGCGCCACTCGGAGATCCTCGCCGTCCTCGCGGCGAACCCGGGCGGCCTCGCCGCCGCCGACCTCGCCGTCGCCGTCTACGGCGACGTCCGCGCGGTCACGACGCTGCGCGCGGAGGTGGTGCGGCTCCGCCGTGTGCTCGCGGTGCACGCTCCGGCCGCGACCCTCGAGTCGCGACCGTACCGCCTCCGCGGTGTGCGCACCGACGTCGAGCACGTGCTGTCCGCGCTCGACCGCGGGGCGCGCCTCCAGGCCGTCGACCGCTACACCGGTCCGGTCCTGCCCGGCTCGGTGTCGCCGGGCGTCGACGACCTGCGCGACCGTGTGCGCGTCCGCTTCCGCGAGGCGATGCTGCAGGACGGCGGCGCGGACGCGCTGCAGGCGTGGGCGCGCACGCCGGACGGCGCAGCCGACGAGCAGGTGCTCCGTGCCGTGCTCGCGTCGCTGCCGCGGAGGTCGCCGCGACGGGCGGGACTGGTCGCGGCCATCGAGGCGATCGAGCGGCCCTGACGGGCGCGGCCGGACGGGAGGCACGACCCACGTCGACCGGTCGGCCGACGGGACGCGCCTCCCGCACCGGGTGCGTGCACGGGTGCGCCGCTCAGGACCCGCTGGTCGGGGCCGTCGTCGCGGGCGGCGTCGGAGCCGTGCCGTCTGCCTGCTTGCCGTCCTTCGGCGGGGTGGGTGCCGTGCCGTCCTTCGGCGGGGTGGGTGCCTTGCCGTCCTTCGGCGGGGTGGGTGCCTTGCCGTCCTTCGGCGGGGTGGGTGCCTTGCCGTCCTTCGG
>NZ_NXIA01000042.1 GCF_002412165.1 Curtobacterium sp. 'Ferrero' | reverse complement strand
CGGCGGCGCGACGGTGCACCGGCGACGGCGGGCCCGGCGGAGCGCGCGGGCGGGCGCGTCGCGGTCACGGGGGACGGCGGATGCGAGCGGTGTGGGGCCGCCGGGCATCGACACGGTCCGGGTGACGACGCGGTGAACGGTACGTGGCGTGTCTTGGCGCCGGCTGGGGAGCGCCGTCACCCGGCTCGCCCTGCCACGCCCCGAGGTCCCGGCAGTCGCGGCGACCCCGGTTGTACCGGCCTCAGCGCAGGACGCGCGCGACCGCCTCCGCGCGGGTCCGGACGCCGAGCTTGGCGAACACCTGGTTGACGTAGGACTTCACCGTCGGGACCGTCAGGTACAGCTCGGCGGCGATCTCCGGGTTGGTCCGGCCGGCCGCGATGCGCTCGAGGACGTCGGCCTCTCGCGGCGTGAGGTCCGGGAAGCGGCCGCGCAGCCCGTCGGACGGGTCCGGCGCGGCGGGTGCGACGACGGGCACGGACAGCCGTGCGACGAGCCGGGCGCCGACGGACGCGTCGAAGGTCGCCTGCCCGGACGCGACCGCGCGGACGGCGGTCGCGATCTCGTTCCGCCCGGCGTCCTTCGTGAGGTACCCGCGGGCACCGGCCCGGAGCGCCGTCACGATCGACTCGTCGTCTGCGAAGGTGGTGAGGACGAGCACCCCGACCTCCGGGTGCGCCTCGGTGATGCGTGCGGTCGCGGTCGGGCCGTCCACCACGGGCATGCGCAGGTCCATCAGCACGACGTCCGGACGGTCGCGCTCGACGGCGGCCACGGCCTCGGCACCGTCGGCGGCCTCCCCGACGACCTCGAGGTCCGGCACGAGCGACAGCACCGTCACCAGGCCGTCCCGCACGATCGCCTGGTCGTCGACCACGAGCACGCGGATCGTCACGACCGCTCCCCACTGTCGTCCAGGGCGCCGGGGCCGGCGACGGGTACGCGCATCGCCACGACGAACGCGCCGTCGCGGATGCCGGCGTCCACCGACGAGTCGTCGCCGAGCTCGGCGAAGCGCTCGCGCATCCCGGTGATCCCGTGCCCGTCGGAGCCGAGCGGGTTGGCGACCGTGACGGACACGGCGGAGCCGTCCCGGACCACCGACACCGCCACGGGACGGCCCGGCGCGTGCCTGCGGGCGTTGCTGAGTGCCTCCCGGCAGACCTGGACCACGGCGGCGCGGTGCGCCGCGTCGAGCGCGTCGAGCACCTCGTCGCCCTGCGCCGTCACCGTCCCCCCGAAGGACCGGTGGTCCGCGAGCAGCGTCCCCAGTCGGGAGGCCCGGCTCGGCTCCGGTGCGTCGTCCCGCGCTGGCACGTCGGTGTCGTCGCGGAGCGCCCGCACCGCCCGTCGTGCCTCGGCCAGTCCGTCGGCGGCGAGCGTCCGCGCCTCGCCGGCGCGACGGGTCGCCTCGTCGACGCGGCCGGCCTCGAGGAGAGCCTCGACGGCGTCGAGCTGGAGCACGAGCCCGCCGAGCGAGTGCGCGAGGACGTCGTGGACGTCCCGCGCTGCCCGGGCGCGGTCGGCGAGCAGGGCGGCGCGCTGCTGGTCGGCGAGGGCCTCGCGGGAACGCTGCTCGGCGATCCGGAACTGGCGGCGGCTGAAGCCGATGAGGACGCCGAGGAGGAGGCCCGCGCTCGTGCCGAGGACGAGCTGCACCGGTGCGTGGAGGACGGTCGCGGAGAGTGCGGTCACGCCGAGGGCCACCACCGCGGCGACGGCGCCGAACCAGACCGGCAGGGTGACGGTGGCGCCGAGGAGCACGATGCCGACGATCACCGGGACGATCATCAGCGAGTCGGTGGGGACGACGACCGGGGAACCGGCGAGCACCATGACGACGCCCGCGGCGAGGACCACCCGGGTGGACCGGCCGAACTCGCGGAGGAGCCAGGCGGCGAGCGCCACGCCCCCGAGCACCCACACCCACGCGGGGTGGTGGAGGGCGGTGCCGTTCCGGACGAACCAGAACAGGACGACCACGACCCCGAGCCCGTTCAGGGCCCAGGCGAAGCCGGGACGGGGCCGGCCACCCCCGTCGCGGGGGAGGTCGGCCAGCTCCGGCTCGGCGAGCATGGTCACCGGACCATCATGCCGCTCGTGCGACGGGCGCCGCGGGGGATGCGCTGGTCGACGACGACGGCGCGGGCGGCCCGGTTCAGGGCGAGGACGAGCAGGATCGTGCCGGTCGAGGTGAGCAGGTGGGCGCCGAGGTGGCCGCCGAGGACGTCGAGACCGATGCGCACGACGATGAGGACGACCCAGAGCGCGGCGCCGGTCCAGCCGGTGCGGGACTGCAGCGTGCGGCCCTTGCTGTCCGGGGTCGACACGGTGCGGAAGCGGGTGATGCTGCCCATGGTCAGGCCGACGCCGATCGTGACGAGGGCCTCGATCGCGAGGAACACCACGTCGGTCGTCGTCACGGTGACGCCCGAGTTCGCGAGGACGACGACGCCGACGACGCCCATCACGAGCGGGGTGCGCCAGATGCGCGTCGGGTCGAGGTACTGCCAGGTGGCCTGCCGGTAGGCGAGGAACCCGACCAGGGCGAGACCGAGGAGGACGTTGACGACGAGCTGGGCGGACATCGGGTGGACCTTTCCGTTCGTGGCCCGGCGGGGGCTTCCCGTCGGCGTCCGGCGGGCGTTCCCGTCGGGGTGTTCCCAGCCTCGTTCGCGGGCGTCCGCGGGCACACCAACCACGGGTGGGGTGCGGGTGGGGATCGGCGGTGGTGTTCCATTGGGGGCATGGCTGATGCGTTCGACGGGTTCCGGATCGGTGCGGGGTACGCGGTCGTGGAGCCGGACCGGCACCGGCCGGGGTCGTTCACGCTCGTGGTGGACGGGACGCCGCAGTCCCACGTCGACCTCGAGGACCCGACGCACCTGGCGTTCGAGTACATCCGGCGGATCGGACACGCGGTCGACCTGTTGCCGTCCGGGCCGATCACGGCGCTGCACCTCGGGGCGGGGGCGCTCACCCTGCCCCGGTACGTCGCGGTGACCCGGCCTGGCTCGCGACAGCAGGTCATCGAGCTGGAGCGGGACCTCGTCGACCAGGTGCGTGCGGTCCTGCCGTTCCCCCGGGGCGCGTCGATCCGGGTGCGCTACGGCGATGCCCGTGAGGTCCTGTCGAAGCTGCCCGCGGGTCTGCGTGGGTCGGTGGACCTGGTGGTCGTGGACGTGTTCGGTGGGTCGCAGATCCCCGCACACGTGACGAGCGTCGAGTTCTACCGGTCGGTGGCCGAGTTCCTGTCGCCGACCGGGATCGTCGCGGTGAACGTGGCGGACGGTGCCGGACTGGCGTTCGCGCGTGGGCAGGCCTCGACCCTGCAGTCGGTGCTGCCCTCGGTGGCGGCGGTGGCGGACACCGGGATGCTCAAGGGCCGACGGTTCGGGAACATCGTGCTGCTCGGCTCCCCGACCGACCTGCCCGTGGCGGACATGCCGCGGCGGTACTCCTCGGACCCGATGCCGGCGAAGGTCGTGCACGGGGCGGAGCTGCGTTCCTTCGTCGCCGGAGCGCCGATCGTGACCGACCAGACGGCGGTGGCGTCGCCCGAGCCGAACCGGAGCGTGTTCGGCGCCTGAGCCGCGGGCGGCCGTCGCGCGGCGGACGGTCCACGGAACGCGCGCGTTGCGACGTTGCACGCGTCGATCCCGGGTTGCTTCGTCGGACCATGCACGCGCATGTCTGCTCCCGTGTCGATCGCGACGAAGCACGCGTCGATCGACGCGTGCTTCGTCGCGCCTGTCGGGCGCTCGGCGGGACGGACGGGCAGGATGGGCGGAACGACCGTGCAGGGGATGACCGAGCGAAGGGTGTGCACGCCATGACGAACGACGACCGGAGCTACCAGGACCGGCCGGGCGACGAACCCCGGTACGGCGAGCGCGCCGACCACACCGACGCACCGCGGTACGGCGAGCAGCAGCAGTACGGGCAGCAGCAGCCGCCGCAGTACGGACAGCGGGCCCCGGAACACGGAGGCGCACCCGCGTGGGAGCAGCACCAGCAGCCGTACGCTGCGGCCGCGGCCGGCGGACCCGCCTGGCAGTCGTACGACGAGCCGAAGCCGAAGAAGAAGACGGTCGGCGTCGTCGCGTTCGTCGTCGGTCTGGCGGCGCTCGTGGTCGGGATCGTCGCCGGGGTGCTCTTCGGCGGCGCGTTCGGCGGCTCGTCGGCGCTGCGCGAGGCGACGCAGGGTTCGTCCGCGACTCTGAGCGACTCGGCCATGCAGGAGCTCCTCCGCTCACCCGGTGCGGTCACGGCGTCGCTGCTGTTCTACCTCGGCACCGCGCTCGGCCTCTGGGCCATCGTGCAGGGCATCGTCGCGGCGGCGACCAAGCGCGGCCGGGCCTGGGGCGTCTGGGCCATCGTGCTCGCCGTCGTCGCGGTCATCGTCTTCTTCGTCGTCACCGCCGTCAGCATCGCCGGAGCAGCGGCGAACGCGGGCTTCGCGCCCTGATCCGACCACACCACCGGACGGCCCGTCGTGCTCCGGCACGGTGGGCCGTCCCGCGTCCGGACACCCCCCCGTGCGCGTGGCACCGACGACTCTCGGCCGCGCGCGGCTACCCTCGAACCGATGTCGCTCCCGCCCGAAGACCGCCAGCCGAACGACCGCACCGACCGCGCTCGTGAAGGCCGCCACGCCGCGCCCGTCACCGCCGGCGTCAGCCCGGGCTCGACGTTCGCCCCGATCAGCCTCCGCCCCGCCGTGGACGCCGACGCCGTGCAGCAGCGCCTCCGCGACCTCGGCCAGAGCCGGAGCACCGACGCGCTCGCCGAACGTGCCGAACTCCTCCGGCTGCTCGGCCGCCTGGACGAGTCGCTCGTGGTCGCTGAGGAGGTCTTCCGGCTGACGATGTTCACGGGCGAACGGCAGGACAAGGTCGCGGCGCGGATCCGCCGCGCACATGTGCTGCACGACCTGGGCCGGTACGACCGTGCCGCCACCGAGGCAGCCCTCGCACGGGACACCGCCCGGACCGAGGAGTGGCCGGAGCTCGAGGGCGCCGCGGCCGAGCTCGAGGGCTGGTCGCTGTTCGAGAACGGCCGCTTCGAGGAGGCCCGCGCGGCGCTGTCCCGCGCCTACCAGGCGTTCCGGCAGGCCGGCGCGCCGTCCGAGCGCACCGACGCGCTGCGCACCGCGGTCGAGGCGGCGATGCGCGCCGCCATCTCGACGACCGACGACCAGCAGGAGAAGCCGCGCACCGCCCGCGACGTGGCTGCCCGCCGGGCGGAGGACGACGACGCGTCGGCACCCCGCGCCTCCCGTCCGGACCAGCCGACACCGTCGGAACCGCAGGAGCCGCCGGTCCGTCGCCGTGTGCTCGGCGCCCCGGACGCCGCGCGGACCGAGGCGGACGACCTGTGGGGCCGCATCGCGGCCCGGGCCGCGCGGAAGGGCCAGGCGGACCCGCGTCCCGAGCGATGACGGGGGAGCTCGACGCCGTCCGGGCCCGTGCCGCCGCGCTGATGGCGGAGCACCTCGACCGGACGTGGACGTTCGCGTTCGACCACGCCAAGACGCGCGCCGGGCAGTGCGACTTCGCGAAGCGGCGCATCACGGTGAGCCGGTACCTGGCCGCACGGTTCTCGGACGACGACGCCGACCAGGTGCTCCTCCACGAGATCGCGCACGCGCTGGCGGGCCCGCGTGCCGCCCACGGACCGGTGTGGCGCCGGACCGCAGCGGCGATCGGCTACACGGGGTCGCGGCTCTACGACGGGCCGGTCGCCTCGGAGCTCGCCCCGTGGGTGGGCAGGTGTCCGGCCGGGCACGAGCACGTCCGCTACCGCAGGCCGACGAGGACCCTGGCGTGCGCGAAGTGCTCCCGGCGGTTCGACGCCCGGAACGTGATCACCTGGCAGCACAGGTCCAACACGACCGCTGGCGCGGAGGCCGTAACCCGTTAGCCTGGGCGGATGCACACGGGGCAGCACATCCGTACGGACGCCGGGTCCTCCTGGTTCTTCGACGCCGGCCGGATCGCCCTGGACTTCGCCCACACCGGCGGGTTCGCCGACGATCCTGACGGGCGCCGGCCGCGCGCGCACCTCGGGGAGCTCCTGGCGACCCCGGCCGACCTGGACGAGTGGCTCGGCGACCACACCGAGCCGATCGACGTCGGTGCCACGGCGCGTGAACTGCACGACGCACGGGAACTGCGCGCCGCCATCGCCCGACTCGCAGTGGCGGCTGCCCCGGCCGCGGCGTCGACCGCGGCGGAGCGCACCGCCGTCGCGGCGGGCCTCCGCGCCGGCACGGGACGCACACGCCCGGCGCCGGACGACATCGACACCGTCAACCTGTTCGCCGCGCTGCCCGACGTGCCGCCGAGCCTGCCCGGTGGCCGTCGTCGGGCCGGGGCGAACCGGGTGCGGCTCGCGCAGGCACTGTCGAGCGTGGCCCGCGACGCGGTGGCGCTGTTCTCGGAGGTGGGGTTCGACGACGTCGAGGCGGACGGGCGTCCGACCCGGCTGAGCCGGTGCTCGGCGGACGACTGCGGCCTGGTGTTCTACGACTCGTCCCGCGGAGGCACGCGTCGGTGGTGCTCGATGCAGCGGTGCGGGAACCGGGCGAAGGTGCGGGCGCACCGGGCACGGCGCGCGGCGAGCTGACCGCGGCGGACGCGGTGGGCCGACCGCCGCGGGCACGGCGGGCCGACCGCGGCGGGCACGGG
>NZ_NXIA01000041.1 GCF_002412165.1 Curtobacterium sp. 'Ferrero' | reverse complement strand
GGGTGGGTGCCTTGCCGTCCTTCGGCGGGGTGGGTGCCTTGCCGTCCTTCGGCGGGGTGGGTGCCTTGCCGTCCTTCGGCGGGGTGGGTGCCTTCCCGTCCTTCGGCGGGGTCGGGGCCTTCCCGTCGGCGAGCGGACCGGCCGTGCAGCCCGGTGCCGCTGCCCCGGGTGCTGCCGGACCGGCCTCCGCACCCGACTTCGGACCTGCCTTCGGACCTGCCTTCGGCCCTGCCGTCGGCGCGCCCGAGGGTGCTCCGCTCGGCGCTCCGGAGGGCGCCCCGCTCGGCGCGCCCGTCGCTGAGCTCGGCGCTCCCGGTGCCGCCATCGCCGCGGTGACGCCGACGCCCCCGAGGACCAGCACGGCCGCTGCGGCCGAGCCGATCCCGAGCGCTCGCAGCGTCCGGCGGCGGCGGCGGGGTTCCTGGTCGTTCTGCATGGTGTCTCCTGTTCGTCTGTCGTCCGACCGGGCGGTCGGTGACGGGGACGACGCTCGGATCCGAATCTGAAGCAGGACTGAAGCACCAGCGCAGCACAGGTGTTCTCCAGGTCGTTCCATGCTCCGTGCTGGCAGAGCCGACCTACGGTGTCCGCCGTGAACGCAGCAGCTCGCATCCTGGTCGTGGAGGACGACGACTCCCTCCGCACCGCCGTCACGACGACCCTCCGCGCGGAGGGCTTCCTCGTGGCAGCGGTCCCCGACGGCCGTTCGGTGGTGGAGGACCTCGACCGCACCGCCCCCGACCTGGTCCTGCTCGACTGGATGCTGCCCGGACCGAGCGGCATCCTGCTCGCCGCGCGCGTCCGGACCCGGTCGGACGCCGCCGTCGTCATGATGACCGCCCGCGACGAGCTCGACGACCGGCTCCGCGGGTTCGCCGAGGGTGCAGACGACTACGTCGTGAAGCCGTTCGCGATGGCCGAGCTCGTCGCCCGGGTCACGGCCGTGCTCCGACGGCGGGGACGCGTCCCGTCGGTCATCGAGGTGGGAGACCTCGTGCTCGACCCGGACGGCGCCACGGTCCGCCGTGCCGGGGTGCTGCTCGACCTCACCGCGACGGAGTTCCGGCTGCTGCGGTTCCTCGCCGAGAGCCGGGGACGCACCGTGTCGAAGGGGCAGATCACCACGCAGGTGTGGGGCTACGAGGACGTCGCACCGAACCTGGTCGAGGTGCACCTCAGCGCGCTCCGGCGGAAGATGGAGGCGCACGGTCCCCGACTCGTGCACACGGTGCGGGGCCTCGGCTACCGGCTGGCCGTCGAGCGGGGTGCCGCGTGAGCCGCGACGGACGGCTCCGGACCACGTCCCTCCGCCTGCGGACCGTCGTGGCGATCCTCGTGCTCCTGGCCGTGTTGCTCGCGGGGCTCGTCGTGGCGGTCGAAGCGGTCCTCGGGGCACGGCTGACCGCGCAGGTGGCCGACCGGCTCCGGGACCGCACCGCCGCGGCCGCCGCACTCGTCGGGGTGGTGGACGCGAACGACCTCGCGGATCGCTTGTCCGCGCAGGGGCTGTCGGTCCGGATCGTCGAGCCCGACGGCGCCGCGGTCGAGGCCGGACCGACGCCGGACCAGCTGCGCAAGGGCCCGCCGGACCCCGGTGGCCTGCCCGGTCCCGGGAAGCGGTCGTCGTCGGCCGGCACGAGCGACACGACCGCCGCCGACGGTGCGACCACCACGGCCTCCGGCTCCGGCTCGGGGACCACGATCGCGTCGTCGACCCTGCACGACGACGACGGCGTGCTGACGCTCCGGTCCGACCTGGAGGACGGCACCAGGATCACCCTCACCGCGGGCACCCGTGACGTGCAGGCCACGCTCGCGCAGCTCGGCTGGGTGATGGGCGGAGCCTCGGCGGCGTTCCTCGGGGTCGCCGTCGTCGGCGTCGTGCTCGTCGCCCGCCGGTCGCTCCGACCGCTCGACGAGCTGACCGCCACCGCGCGGTCGATCGCCGCGGGGGACCGGGGTCGTCGGCTCCGGCCGGCGCGCACCGACACGGAGATCGGGCGGGTCGCCCTGGCGCTCGACGAGATGCTCGACGCGGTCGAGGGGGCCGAGGCGCAGGCCGTCGCCGCCGAGGAACGCGTCCGGTCGTTCCTGTCCGACGCCGCGCACGAGCTCCGCACCCCGGTCGCCGGCGTCCGTGCCGCGGCCGACACCCTCGTGCGGAACGGACCGGACGACCCGGCCACGAACGAGGTCCTCGCCGTCCACGTGGTCCGGCAGGCCGACCGTGCCGCGCGGCTCGTCGACGACATGCTCACCATGGCCCGGCTGGACCGCGGCATCGTGCTCGACCGTCGACCGACCGACCTGACGGCCTGGCTGACGGCCGAGGCCGAGCGGCTGCGGATCCGGCTGCACGGCGTCGACCTGCGCACGGTCGTGCCCGACCACCCCGTCACCGCGGACGTCGACCCCGACCGGCTGGCGCAGGTGCTCGGCAACCTCGTCGACAACGCGGCGCGGGCGACCGGTCGGGTCCGGACGGACGGAGACATCACGGCAGCGGGCAGGAGTGCGGCGGGCACGGTGGAGGTCGCGCTCCGACCCGACGCGGACACCGTCGTCCTGCGCGTGGAGGACGACGGGCCCGGGATCCCCACCGTCGACCGCGAGCGGGTCTTCGACCGGCTCGTGCGGCTCGAGGACGCCCGAGACGCCCACTCGGGCGGGGCAGGGCTCGGCCTGCCGATCGCCAGGGGCATCGCGACGGCCCACGGCGGGTCGCTCCGACACGCGGCCGAAACCGGGGGCGCACCGCGGCTGGGCGGGGCGGCGTTCGAACTGCGGCTGCCCGCGGTCGAGCCGGTGCCGCCCGTGGAGCGTCCCGCCGCCGCGGTGCTGCTAGCCTGATGTCCTTGCGCGAGTGTGGTGGAACGGTAGACACGGGGCACTCAAAATGCTCTGCCTCACGGCGTGCGGGTTCGAATCCCGCCACTCGTACAGCTGGCACTTCCGCGGTCTAGTAGGCTCTCGGACGTGAGTGACTCAGAAGCAACCGCAACCGCACCCCGTCGCGTCGTCGTCGCCGAGGACGAGTCGCTCATCCGCCTGGACATCGTCGAGATCCTGCGCGACAACGGCTTCGACGTGGTGGGTGAAGCGGGCGACGGCGAGACCGCCGTGCAGCTCGCCACGGACCTCCGCCCCGACCTCGTCGTGATGGACGTCAAGATGCCCCAGCTCGACGGCATCTCCGCGGCCGAGAAGCTGTCGAAGAACCACATCGCCCCCGTGGTCCTCCTGACGGCGTTCAGCCAGAAGGACCTCGTCGAGCGTGCGACCGAGGCCGGCGCCCTCGCGTACGTCGTCAAGCCGTTCACCCCGAACGACCTGCTCCCCGCGATCGAGATCGCCCTCTCGCGGCACCAGCAGATCATCACGCTCGAAGCTGAGGTCGCCGACCTGGTCGAGCGGTTCGAGACCCGCAAGCTCGTCGACCGCGCCAAGGGTCTGCTCAACGAGAAGATGGGCCTGACCGAGCCCGAGGCCTTCCGCTGGATCCAGAAGGCGTCGATGG
Source organism: Curtobacterium sp. 'Ferrero' (assembly GCF_002412165.1). Taxonomy (GTDB): domain Bacteria; phylum Actinomycetota; class Actinomycetes; order Actinomycetales; family Microbacteriaceae; genus Curtobacterium. The sequence continues at coordinate 4,630 of NZ_NXIA01000041.1, read as the reverse complement.
ACCGCCGTCTGACCATGCACGACGTCGCCAAGGCGATCATCGAGCAGCTCAGCGCCAAGAAGTAGCGCAGCGTCGCTCGCGCGGAGAGCGCCGTCGGACCCGGTCCGGCGGCGCTCTCCGCGTCTGGCGACGCGGGTTGCGGGACGCCAGGCGCGGGTCGGCCCCGCCGCGGAGCCGACCACCTGGCAGGCTGGCGGCATGGACGACGTGGTGATCCGTGCCTCCCGGCCGACGGACATGGCCGCTGTGGCGGACCTGCGCTGGCGCTGGAGCGTCGAGGAGGGCGGGGCGACGCCCGCCGTCACGCGTGACGAGTACCGCGACGCGATGACGGCGTTCGCGCTCGCGCACCCCGAGTCGCACCGGTGCGTCGTCGCGGAACGCGACGGGCGGGTGCTCGGCATGGCCTGGCTCGCCCTGAACCCGCGGCCGCCCGTCCCGAACCGGCCGCGGGGTCGCGTGGCGGCCGAGCTGCAGACCGTCTACGTGCACCCGGAGTTGCGCGGCGCCGGGGTCGCCGGACTGCTGGTGGACGCGCTGCTCGCCCTCGCGGACGAGCGCGGGGCCGAGCGGGTGGTCGTGCACTCGAGCGTGGTCGGCGAGCGGCTCTACCGGCGGCTCGGCTTCGGTGACGCCCGTCTGCTGCTGCAGCGACCGCCGGAGGACTGACCGGTCAGCGACCGCCGGAGGACTGACCGGTCAGCTACCGCCGGATGATCGACCGGTCAGCGACGCTCGCGGATCATGTTCGTGATCCGCACCGTCGAGCAGCGCCGGCCCTCGTCGTCGGTGAGGACGATCTCGTGCGTGGTGAGGGTGCCGCCGAGGTGGATCGCGGTGCAGGTCCCGGTGACCCGACCGCTCGTCGCGCTGCGGGAGTGCGAGGCGTTCAGCTCGATGCCGACGGCGTACCGGCCCGGTCCGGCGTGGACGTTCGCGGCCATCGAGCCGAGGCTCTCCGCGAGCACGACGTAGGCGCCGCCGTGCAGCAGGCCGACCGGCTGCCGGTTGCCCTCGACGGGGATGCTGCCCACCGCGCGCTCGGCCGTGAGCTCGGTGATGACCATGCCCATCTTCTCGGCGAGCTCGCCCATGCCGCGCTCGGCGAGCCGGCCGTCGACCTCGGTGCTGGTGGTGGCTTCGTCGGTCACGCGCGCAGGGCTCCCGTGTCGGATGGCGTCGGTAGGCTGTCCGGGTGTCGGACTCCGCAAAGCCTACCCTCATGGTCATCGACGGCCACTCCCTCGCGTTCCGGGCGTTCTACGCGCTGCCGGTCGACAGCTTCGTGAACCGCGAGGGGCAGCACACGAACGCCATCCACGGCTTCATCTCGATGCTGCTCATGCTCCTCCAGCGCGAGAAGCCGACCCACCTCGCGGTCGCGTTCGACATCTCCCGGTTCTCGTTCCGAACGCGTGAGTACGAGGACTACAAGGGCACCCGCTCCGAGACGCCGCCCGAGTTCAAGGGGCAGATCCCGCTCCTGCAGCAGGCGCTCGAGGCGATGGGCATCACCACGGTGACGAAGGAGGACTACGAGGCCGACGACATCCTCGCCACCCTCGCCCGCCAGGGTTCCGAGCAGGGGTACCAGGTCTACGTGGTGTCCGGCGACCGCGACTCGATCCAGCTCGTCAACGACGACGTGACGCTGCTGTACCCGTCGGTGCGCGGCGTGTCCGAGCTCACCCGCTACGACCGCGACAAGGTCTACGAGCGGTACGGCATCGAGCCGCACCAGTACCCGGACATCGCGGCGCTCGTCGGCGAGACCAGCGACAACCTCATCGGCATCGACAAGGTCGGCGAGAAGACCGCGGTCAAGTGGATCACGGCGTACGGGTCGCTCGACGGCGTCCTGGAGCACGCCGACGAGATCAAGGGCGTGGTCGGCAACAACCTCCGCGAGCAGAAGGACCGGGCGATCCGCAACCGGAAGCTCAACCGGCTCGTGAACGACGTCGAGCTGCCGGTCGGACCGGCCGACGTCGCGCTCCGCCCGCTCGACGAGCAGGCCGTCCGCGACCTCTTCGCGAAGCTGCAGTTCCGCACCCTGCTCGACCGCGTGTTCAAGGTCGCCGGCACGGGGGAGCCGTCGGAGGCCACCGCGAGCGAGGGCGGCGTCGACGACGGTGCCCCGACCCCGCCGAAGGTCACGACGATCATCGACGAGGAGCTCGGCTACTGGCTCGAGCGCAAGGCGAAGGACGCCGCCAACGGGTTCGGCGTCGCGGTCGAGGTCATCGACGGGCGCCTCAGCGCGATCGGCATCGCCACCCACGACGACGCCGTGCTGGTGCCGGGCGGGAGCGGCGCGAAGGACTACGAGCAGCTCGCCGCGTGGTTCGCCTCGGACGCCCCGAAGCACTTCCACGACGCCAAGACCGCCGTCAAGGTCCTCGCCACGGTCGGGTTCACGGTGAACGGCCTCGCCGGGGACGCCCGGATCATGGGGTGGCTCGCGCAGCCGGGCAAGCAGGGGCAGCCCCTCGCCGACCTCGTCTTCCAGGAGCTCGGCGAAGAGCTCCCCACCGCCGACCCGAACCAGCTCGTGCCCGAGACCGACCCGGTCAACGTCGGGGTGCACGCCTGGTACGTCCTCCGCGTCACCACGGCGATCCGGGCGCGGCTCGACGAGTCCTCGCTCCGGGTGCTCGACGACATCGAGCTGCCGCTCGTGCACGTCCTCGCCGGCATGGAGACGACGGGGGTCGCGATCGACCGGCCGGTGCTCACGAACCTGTCGCACGAGCTGGGGGAGCGCGCGGCCGACCTCGCCCAGCAGGCCTTCGCCGAGATCGGGCACGAGGTCAACCTCGGGTCGCCGAAGCAGCTGCAGGAGGTCCTGTTCACCGAGCTCGCGATGCCGAAGACCCGCAAGACGAAGACCGGCTTCTCGACCGACGCCGCGAGCCTCGCCGACCTGCAGGAGCAGCACCCGCACCCGTTCCTCGGCCTGCTGCTGCAGCACCGCGACGCGACGAAGCTCCGGCAGATCGTGGACACCCTCGACGCCGCGATCGTCGACGGCCGCATCCACACCCGGTACGAGCAGACCGGCAGCAGCACCGGCCGGATCTCGTCGACCGACCCGAACCTGCAGAACATCCCGGTGAAGACCGCCGTCGGTCGCCGCGTCCGGTCGGCGTTCGCGGTGGCCGAGCCCTACACGACGCTCATCACCGCCGACTACTCGCAGATCGAGATGCGGATCATGGCGCACCTCTCCGGCGACCCCGGGCTCATCCAGGCGTTCAACGAGGGCGAGGACCTCCACCGTTTCGTCGGAGCGCGGGTGTTCGGGGTCGAGCCGGCCGACGTCTCCCCGGAGATGCGCACCAAGGTCAAGGCGATGTCGTACGGTCTCGCGTACGGCCTGAGCGCGTTCGGTCTGTCGAAGCAGCTCCGCATCGAGCAGTCCGAGGCCCGCACGCTCATGACCGAGTACTTCGCCCGGTTCGGCGCCGTCCGGGACTACCTCCGGAACGTGGTCGAGCAGGCCCGTGAGGACGGCTACACCGAGACGATCTTCGGACGCCGGCGGCCGTTCCCGGACCTCAAGAGCCCGAACCGGGTCCTGCGGGAGAACGCCGAGCGCGCCGCGCTGAACGCCCCGATCCAGGGCTCCGCAGCCGACATCATGAAGATCGCGATGCTCGGCGTCGCGGCGGACCTGCGTGACGGCGGGCTCGAGTCGCACCTGCTGCTCCAGGTGCACGACGAGCTCATCCTCGAGGTTGCACCCGGTGAGCAGGACCGCGTCGAGGAGATCCTCCGTACCCGCATGGGCGGCGCCGCCGAGCTGAGCGTGCCGCTCGACGTGTCGGTCGGCGTGGGACCGAACTGGGAGGCAGCGGCGCACTGACGGCCGCGGGTCGCGGTCGAACCGCGGGACGGGCGCGGCCCGCTCAGCGGTGACGCGCCAGCATCACGCGGGCCGCGCCGACCGAGCCTGCGAGGGCGGACGGTGCCAGCTGCACCGTGCCTCCCGTCCGTCTCGGACTGCGTCCGCGATCGTCGCTGCCCGGGCGTGGGGGCGACCACGGGGGGTGCGGGCGAGCACGTGCGAACCGGCCGATCACGCGCGTGCTGGCCGGCCAAGAGCGTTCGTTCCCATCGCGTCCGACCTGGGTTGCCGATTCGCTCGTAGGAGGCCGGTTCGCTCGTAGGAGGTCGGAACGAACGACTTCCCACGAGCGATCCGGTCAACCATGAGCGTTCTGGCCGACAACGGGCGTTCCGGTCAACCACGAGCGTTCTTTCCCATCGCGTCCGCCCTGGGAAGCCGATTCGCTCGTAGGAGGTCGGAACGAACGACTTCCTACGAGCGATCCGGTCAACCATGAGCGATCCGGTCGATCACGAGCGTTCGGGCCGACCGTGAGCGTTCGGGCCGACCACGAGCGATCCGGTCAACCACGCGCGTTCTTTCCCATCGCGTCCGACCTGGTGAGCCGATTCGCTCGTAGGAGGTCGGAACGAACGACTTCCTACGAGCGATCCGGTCAACCATGAGCGGATCGGCCGACCACGAGCGGATCGGCCGACCACGAGCGGATCGGCCGACCACGAGCGGATCGGCCGACCACGAGCGAATCGGCCACCCGCCCCGCCCCACCCCACCCACCGC
>NZ_NXIA01000040.1 GCF_002412165.1 Curtobacterium sp. 'Ferrero' | reverse complement strand
CGCCGGTCTGACGCTGCTCGGCCCCGCGTTCGTCGCCGCCATCGCCTACGTCGACCCCGGCAACGTCGCCGCGAACCTCACGGCGGGGGCGGAGTACGGCTACCTGCTGCTCTGGGTCCTCGTCGCCGCCAACGCGAGCGCCGTGGTGGTGCAGTACCTCTCGGCGAAGCTCGGCGTCGTCACGGGCAAGTCCCTGCCGGAGCACCTCGGACTCCGCATGAAGCGCGCGCCCCGGCTGCTGTTCTGGGCGCAGGCCGAGGTCGTCGCCGCCGCCACCGACATCGCCGAGGTCATCGGCGGCGCACTGGCGCTGCACCTGCTCTTCGGACTGCCGCTCGTCGCCGGCGGGGTGATCACGGGCGTGGTGTCCATGGCGATCCTGCTCCTGCAGAACCGACGGGGCACACGGGCGTTCGAGGCGGTCGTCACGGCGATGCTCGCGATCCTGACGATCGGGTTCTGTGCGGGACTGCTGTTCGCGCACGTGTCACCGAGTGCGCTCGTCGCCGGGCTGGTGCCGCGGTTCGAGGGCTCCGGGTCGGTGCTGCTCGCGGCCTCGATGCTCGGCGCGACGGTGATGCCGCACGCGGTGTACCTGCACTCGGCACTCGCCCGGGACCGGCACGGCGACGTCCCCGCGGGACCGGAGCGCCGCCGTGTGCTCGTCGCGACGCGGTGGGACGTGGCGCTCGCGCTCGTCGTCGCGGGTGGGGTGAACGTCTGCATGCTCGTGCTCGCCGCGGCGACGCTGCCCGGGGTCGAGGGCACGGACACGATCCCCGGAGCGCAGGCCGCGATCGAGGCGAACGTCGGCCCGGTGGTCGGCGTGCTCTTCGCAGTCGGGTTGCTGGCGTCGGGGCTGGCCTCGACGTCGGTGGGCTGCATGGCCGGCGCGGAGATCATGAAGGGACTGCTGCACGTCCGGGTCCCGGTGGTCGCACGGCGGCTCGTGACCCTGGTGCCCGCGATCGTGCTGCTCGCGCTGAACGCGGACGCGACGATGCTCCTCGTGGTGAGCCAGGTCGTGCTGAGCTTCGGGATCGCGTTCGCGATCGTGCCGCTGGTGGTCTACACCTCGCGGCGGAGCGTGATGGGCGCCGACGTCAACGCGATGACCACCCGCGTGGTCGCGGGGGTCATCGCGCTGGTGATCGTGGCGCTCAACGTCGCGCTGGTCTGGCTGACGCTGGCGGGATGACGAACGGTACGGCGCGTGGGCACACGCCCGGCACCACGCCGGCCGCCGGGCTCACTCGACGACCTTGACGTCCTTCCAGAACGCCACGTAGCCCGAGTAGTCCTTGCCCACCCGGTCGAACGACGACGGGATCGGCGTCGGGTACGACCAGGCGCGGTCCGGCAGCTCCTGCCCGTCGACGTGCACCGTGTAGTACTGCGTGTCGCCCTTCCACGGGCAGTGGTACTGCGTGGGGCTCTCGGTGAGCAGCTCGGTCTTCACGCTCGACGGCGGGAAGTACCAGTTGCCCTCGATCTGGATGAGGTCGTCCTTGTCGCTCTCCGCGATCACGGTGTCACCGACGACTGCCTTCATGACGTGCTCCTTGCTCGGTCGTTGTCGATGCAGAACGCTACGCCCGGAGGGTGACGAGTTCCCCACCGCGCTCCAGCGCCGCGCGCACGGTCGCGGGATCGAGGCGACGCGCGCCCTCCGACGCGCTGACGAGGTGCCGCACCGCACGCCGGAGGCCCGTCGCGGCGGCACACGCGGCGGCCGCCTCCGGCGAGGTGTGGTCGATGCCGACCGCCGCGAGCGCGTCCACGACGGCGCCGGCGCCGAGGAGGTCCTCGACCGCGAAGTCCGGCGACCCGGGGGCGTCCCACGCCTCGCCCGCGGCGTCCGCCGCGTCCGAGTGGGCGTCGTGGTCGGCTCCGGCGGCGACGATCGCGACGACGCAGCGGTCGCCACGGTCGGCCTGGAGGCGCGTCACGCGTTCCGCGATCGCGGTCGCGTTGCCGAGGTGGCCGAGCACGACCTCCGGTCCGTCCGGCAACGCCGCGACCGCCCGGCGGAGCGCCTGGTCGTGGTCGTGTCGGCCGTGGTCGTGTGTGCCGGGGAGGACGTCGACCCAGACGAGGAGGTGCGTGCCGTGCGCGATCCGCTCGGCGCCCGCGGTCCCCCACGCGAACCGGACCTGGTACTGCTGCTGGGTTCGTTCTGGCACGCGCCCAGGGTAGTGGTCGCCGGGCAGCTGTCCTTCTCCACAGGCAGACCCTGCGCGTGAGTCCGGCACCGCCGCGGACCGTAGGATCCCATGCCATGGAGATCGCCCCCGTGCCCACCCTGACCGGCGACCGCGTGACCCTCGAACCGCTCGACGCCGACCACGCGGACGACCTCCGTGCAGCGGTCGCGGACGGCGACCTCTGGCGCACCTGGTACACGTCGGTGCCCGCTCCGGCGCAGGTCGACGCGGAGATCGAGCGCCGGCTCGCCGAGCACGAAGCAGGCCGGATGGTGCCGTTCGCGGTGCGTGACCGTCCGACGGGGCGGGTGGTCGGGGCGACCACGTTCATGAACGTCGACCGGTCGAACCGCCGGGTCGAGATCGGGTCGACCTTCCTCGGGCGTTCCGCGCAGCGCACCGGCATCAACACCGAGGCGAAGCTGCTCCTGCTCTCACACGCGTTCGAGTCGTGGCAGTGCATCGCGGTCGAGTTCCGCACGCACTTCCACAACCTGCAGTCCCGGGCCGCGATCGCCGGGCTCGGCGCGAAGCAGGACGGCGTCCTCCGCAACCACCAGCTCGGCCGCGACGGCACCCTCCGGGACACGGTGGTCTTCTCGATCATCGCGTCGGAGTGGCCCACGGTGCGGCTCGCCCTCGCCGAGAAGCTCCGGCAGCACGACCGCGCCGAGGGCTCCCGGCGGCGGTCGGCCCGGCACGCCTGACCGCGCGACGGCGCTCGGGTCGCCGACGGTCCGCGTCCAGCCCACCCGCGTAGCGTCCTCGCCATGCACGTTGGTCTGCGGATCGTCCTCGATGCCCCCGTCGACGCGGTGCGCGACGCCCTGATGTCCCCGGCCGTGATGGTCGCCGTGACGAAGCCGTTCCTGCGCTACCGCTCTCGGTCCCCGCAGGGCTTCCCGGAGCGGTGGACGCCGGGCGAACCGCACCCGATCGCCGCGGACGCCTTCGGCGTGGTCCCGAGCGGTGACACGCACGTCGACATCGACCGCTACGAGGTGCAGGGTGTCCCCGTGCAGCGCGACAACGGCGGCGGCGTCTCCGGGCTGTTCGGCCGCATGACGATGGCGCACCGGATGGCGACCGTCGACCTCGGCGACGGCCGGACCCTGCTGCTCGACCGCCTGACCTACCGGATGCGCCCGGCGGTGCTCGGCGTCGCGCTCTGGCCCGGCATGTGGGTCATCTGGCAGTGGCGTGCGCTTCGGATGCGGCAGCTCGCACCCGGCTGGCGGACGGGCGCCTGACCCGCTCCCGGAGCGACGCGCGGGGATGTCCCTGGCAGACCCGCGACGGCCGGGCGTAGCCTGCTGCCGTGAGCGACCCGGCTGCAGGAACCGAGACCGACACGACGACCGACCGGGCCGTGGCGAGCACGCTGGCCACGGTGGACTGGCGTCGGATGACCTTCGACCTCTACCGACGGGTGCGGGCGACCCCCGACCCCGAGACCGCACACGCCCTCTGGCGGGAGACGCGGGACGCGATGTTCGCCGACCACCCGGCGTCGCCCCTGCTCCCCGAGGACGCCGCGGGCTTCGAGTCGCTGCCGGTCCCGACGTACGACCCGGACTGGCGGTTCCGGGCCCGGATCGAGTCGGCCGAGCCGCAGGCGATGGACGTGGAGACGGGGACCGACGGCATCGTGCACTTCGACCGACTCGGCGTGGTGCGGCTGCCGGGCATCGGGACGCTCGACGTCTGGTCGCACGGCGGCTACGCGGGCGGGGTCTTCGTGCCGGTGAAGGACGCCAGCGCCGGGAAGGCCCGAGGCACCTACGGCGGTGGCCGCTACCTGCTCGACACGATCAAGGGTGCGGACCTCGGCGGCGAGGACGACGAGCTCGTCCTCGACTTCAACTTCGCCTACAACCCGTCCTGCGCGTACGACCCGGCATGGGCGTGCCCGCTGGCACCCCCGGGCAACACCGTGCCGGTCCCGATCCCCGTCGGCGAGCAGTACGACTTCTAGGGTGGAGCACATGACCGGTCTCGTGGCGCTCGACCGGGGCGGCAGCGTCCCGCCGTTCGAGCAGGTCCGTGCCCAGATCGCCGCGCAGATCGCGGCCGGGTACCTCGTCGACGGCACACGGTTGCCGAGCGTCCGGGCGTTGGCGGACGAGCTCGGGCTCGCGGCCGGGACCGTCGCGCGGGCCTACCAGCTGCTCGAGGAGGCCGGCCTGGTGCACACCGCCCGCGGTGCCGGCACGCGGGTGGTCCGGCCGGCCGACGTGCCGCAGGAGGTCGCCGACGCCGCGCACGCCCTCGCGGTCGCCGCGCGGAGCGCAGGGCTGTCTGCCGACCAGGCAGCCGCCGCGCTGCACGAGGCCTGGCCCGCCTGATCCGCTCGGGCGCCAGCCCGCCCAGGCGCGACCACGTGCCGGCGCGATCACATGACGCCGCGAGCGTGTGCCGGCGCGTCCGCCTGCGCGAGCGAGTGCTCGCGCGACCGGCGGGACTGGCGCGACCCGTGCCTCCCGGCCGGCCCGCGCAGCGCGCGTCAGCAGTGCTCGAAGACGTACCCGTCGTCGCCCGCAGGCACCAGGTCGCGGTCCCGGAGGATCGTCATCGCCGGGCGCTTCGTCGACGCGCACACCGACGACCACGGGCGCTTGCTGTCGTCGGTGTACTCGACGTCGATGACGCGCTTCCCGTACGCATTCGTGTACGCGCCGCACTCCTGGTAGACGAAGCACTCCTCGGCGACGACGAAGTCGAACCCGGTCTGCTCCCGCCCGGACGTTCCGAGCTGCGGGGTGTTCTTCTGCCCGACCGCGAGATCCTTGCCGTGCCCGAGCCGCACGAGCGCCGCGGCGAGCGCGAGGTTCCCGGAGCGCGTGAGCCTCCCGGCCGACCGCGTCCAGGAGTCGAGGTTGTCGAACTCGACGGCGTCGAAGCCCCGGTCGGCACACCGGGCGACGGTCGTCGTCAACACCCGGACGATGGTGGCGCGCTTGGCGGCGGTCGTGGTGTCGAGGAGCATCTCGTCGGGCCAGCCCGGGTCGGAGACGGGCTTGCCCGCCGCGTCGCGGAGGATCGCGGTCGGGTGGTCCCGCTCCCACATCGTGGCGTCCTCGGGCTGGGTCTGGAAGCCGTTGACGTAGCAGATCGAGTACTTCCCCTTCGCCGGGTGCGCGGTGCTGTCCCGCTCGACGATCGTGACCCCGGCCGGCGGGGAGTACGAGCCGCCGAGCTGGTAGTCGGGGATGCCCGAGGTGGGGAGGTTCCGGTACGAGGACGCCGGGACCGCGGTGGCGCAGGAGGCGGTGCCGAGGACGGCCACCAGGGTCGTCGCGACGGTCATCAACAGGGTCCTCGCGCGCACCCGGGCATCCTCGCACGCGCAGGGCGAACGGCCCCACCCCCGGTGCGCGGGGGTGCACCCGCTATGCTGGTGGTACTCGAGGCGCCGATCGCCTCGTGCGTCGTACGGACGCCCCCGACTCCCGACCACCCGATGGTCGATGATCGAGCACCTCACGCAGGTGCCCAGGCTCTCTGCTGCGGCGACTGCGCCAGCCACCCGTGCTGGTGCGCATCCCGCCCGCGCGCTGCACACGAGCGCGCCCACAGCCGGACGAACCGGCTGGAAAGGTCACGATGACCGCCACCACCACCGACATCCGCTTCTCCGACCTCGGCGTCCCCGCGCCGATGGTCGCCGTCCTCGCCGACCAGGGCAAGGAGACCGCGTTCCCCATCCAGGAGGACACGCTCCCCGACTCCCTGCAGGGCAAGGACGTGCTCGGCCGGGGCCGCACCGGCTCCGGCAAGACCATCGCCTTCGCCATCCCGCTCGTCGCACGGCTGGCCGCGAGCGGTCGCAAGCGCCGCGCCGGGCGTCCCCGGGCCCTCGTGCTCGCCCCGACCCGTGAGCTCGCGACGCAGATCGACGCCACGCTCGCGCCGCTCGCGAAGGCCATGGGCCTGAACACCACGACGATCTTCGGCGGCGTGGGGCAGGGGCGTCAGGTCGACGCCCTCCGCGGTGGCGTCGACATCGTGGTCGCCTGCCCGGGTCGCCTCGCCGACCTCATGCAGCAGGGTCACCTCACGCTCGCGGACATCGAGGTCACCGTCCTCGACGAGGCCGACCACATGGCCGACATGGGCTTCCTCCCCGGTGTGACGAAGATCATGCAGGCGACGCCCGAGCAGGGCCAGCGGCTGCTGTTCTCGGCCACGCTCGACAACGGCGTGGACAAGCTGGTCAAGAAGTTCCTGCACGACCCGGTCATGCACTCGGTCGACGACGAGACCAGCCCGGTCGAGGCGATGACCCACCACCTGTTCGAGGTCCCGGACGCCGACGCGAAGAAGGCGCTCGTCCGGACGCTCGCCTCGGGTTCGGGTCGTCGGATCCTCTTCATGCGCACGAAGCACCACGCGAAGCGCCTGGCGAAGCAGCTCACCAGCCAGGGCATCCCCGCGGTCGACCTGCAGGGCAACCTGTCGCAGGGCGCCCGGGAGCGCAACCTCGCCAAGTTCTCCTCCGGCGAGGCGCTCGTGCTCGTCGCCACCGACGTCGCCGCCCGTGGCGTGCACGTCGACCACGTCGAGCTCGTCGTGCACGTCGACCCGCCGACCGAGCACAAGGCCTACCTGCACCGCTCGGGTCGTACCGCGCGTGCCGGGTCCTCCGGCGACGTCGTCACGATCTCGCTGCCGACCGAGCGCCGCGACGTCGCGCAGATGATGCGTGCCGCCGCCATCTCGGTGAAGCCGCAGCAGGTCACGTCAGAGTCGCCGGCCGTGACGGCGCTCGTCGGTGAGGTCGCTCCGATCCGCCACCTCGCCCCGGAGCAGCCGGTCCAGCAGCAGCGGGCGCCGAAGCAGCGCTCGGCCGAGTCCGACAGCGCGGGCGGCGGTCGTCGTCGTGGTCGCGGCGGACGATCGGGAGGCGCGGGTCAGGCCGGACAGACCGCCCCGGCCACCGCGTCGGCCGGTTCGGGTAACCGGCGGGGTGGGCGTCCGGCGGACGCCGAGGCCGCACGCGGCGGACAGGTGACCGGTGGTCGTCGCGGTGGCCGCGGTGCCGACGCAGCGGCCTCGGGCGGTCAGCGTCGCGGGTCCGACGCGGCGTCGTCCGGCGGTCAGCGCCGCGGGTCCGACGCGGCGTCGTCCGGCGGTCAGCGCCGTGGCGGGAGCCGTCGGGCCTCGAGCGACGTCGTCCGGGGCGGGTCCGCTCCGGTGTGGTCGTCCGAGGGTGGCTACGCGGCGGGCCGTGGAGCCGGCGGCGAGTCGGGCGGGAGCCGTCGTCGTGGCTCGCGCCGTGCCTCCCGTCCGGCGGGCGCTGCCGACCGCCACTGAGGCGCGTCGTCCCCCAACCTCGACGTCTCCTCCGAACGTCGTCGGGTGTCGGGCGTACGTTCTGCTGCACCGGACGCCGCGCGAGCGGCTGACGGGGAATCGTCCGTCGTTGGAAGGAGACCGTATGGGTGGCAGCGAAGAGAACCACGCCGGCGAGAAGCTCGTCGGCAAGGTCAAGGAGGGCATCGGCAACCTGACCGGCAACGACAAGCTCAAGGCCGAGGGTCAGACCGACCAGGCCAAGGCGTCGGCCAAGCAGGGCGTCGACGACGTGAAGGACGCGGCGCACGGCGTCGCGGACAGCCTCCGCAACGAGAAGCACTGAAGCCGGTCGCACGACCGAGCTGCGAAGCCCCCGGGACCAGGTGGTCCCGGGGGCTTCGTCGTGTGCGGGGCGCGTCGCGGCGGGGCGCGTCGCGGCGGGGCCGCCGGAACCAGGTTCCNGGTCCGTCAGTGCAGGGCGCCGACCGAGGCGAGACCGGCCCGCAGGAGACTCCCGCGACCGCCCTCCATCTCCTCGGCCATCGCGGCGGAGGCCGCCTCGATCGGGCTCATCCACGTGAGCTCGAGGGCGTCCTGGCGCGGCTCGCACGTCCCCGTCACCGGGACCACGTAGGCGAGGGAGATCGCGTGCTGCCGCTCGTCGGTGTACACCGAGGCGCCGGGCAGCGGGAAGTACTCGGCCACCGTGAACGGGGTCGGGCTCGCCGGCAGCTGCGGGAACGCCATCGGCCCGAGGTCCTTCTCGAGGTGCCGGAACAACGCCGTGCGGATCGACTCGCCGTACATCACCCGTCCGGAGACGAGTGTGCGCGCGATCGACCCGCTCGGTGCCACGCGGAGGAGCACACCGACCTCGGTGACGACGCCGAGGCCGTCGGTGCGGACCGGGATCGCCTCGACGTAGCAGATCGGCAGGCGGCGGCGGATGTTCGCGAGTTCCTCGTCGGACAGCCAGCCGGAGTCGGGGTCGGGGGTGCGCAGCGAGGCCATGCACCGTGTCTACCAGGCACGGCGGCGAGTTCGGCGGATGCCACGGCTAGCGTTGGCCGCATGATCGACAGCGAGCACGTGCAGTGGACCCGGAGCCCGTCCGAACGTGGGGGCACCCCGCTGCTCGTCGCCATGCACGGGGTGGGGTCGAACGAACGCGACCTGCTCGGCCTCGCCCCGGCACTGCCGTCGGCGTGGACGATCGCGTCGCTGCGGGCACCGGGCGAGTGGGGGCCGGGGTACTCGTGGTACCCGCTCGGCACGCCGGGCTCCCCCGAGGTCGGCGCCGTCGACGAGGCGACCGCGGCCGTGCTGGCGTGGGTGGACTCCGTGGCCGCCGACCACCCGCGCATCGGGTTGCTCGGGTTCTCGCAGGGCGGTTCGATGGCCCTGCAGCTCCTGCGCGCCCGGCCGGCGGGGTTCGCGTTCGCGGTGTCGCTCTCGGGGTTCGTCGTGCCGGTGTCGGACTCCCGTGACGAGGCGGTCGCGGCGGTCCGGCCCCGGGTGTTCCTCGGGCACGGCGACCTCGACCCGGTCATCCCCGCCGAGGCCACCGCGCGGACGCAGGCGTGGGCGGCGGAGCACACGGACGTGACCGACCGGGAGTACGCGGGGCTGCCGCAC
>NZ_NXIA01000039.1 GCF_002412165.1 Curtobacterium sp. 'Ferrero' | reverse complement strand
CGATGATCCCGCCGACGGCGACGACGACCTTCGCGACCGACACGATCGTCTCCCACGTTTCGGAGCCGAACACCTTGTCCCAGAACGACTGCTTCCCCAGCCCCGCGTCGGCGGCGTCACCGATCGTCGTCGCGGTCCGCCGCTCTGCGTCTTCCCAGTCACCCTTCGCGTCGGCGACGAGGCGTTTCGCGGCATCGATCCGGGACTGCGCCGCGGCGATGTCCCCCTGCGCACTCGACACGGAGCCCTGTGCGACGGACGTGTTGTCGGTCGCTGCCCGCAACTGCGCCGGCGTGGGCACGTCCACCCCGTCGGGCACGTCGGAGCCGGCCGGGTACCGGTCCGCGACCTGCGACAACGACCGGGCGGCGCTCTGGTAGTGGGTCAGGGTCGCTTGCGCGTCCGACAGCCGGTCCTGCGCGGCGGTGAGGTCACCGGCGGCGTCCTTCGCGTCCGCCAACGCACCATCGGCACGGTACTGGGTGTCATCGACCACGTCTGCCCACCCCGACAACGCCGACGCGGCCAACGCGTAACTGTCGACGAGTTTGGACAGGTCCGACGGGGTGTCCTGGATCGCGTCGACGAACACGTCCGCCGCCTCGCCCTCCCAGTCGGTCAACCACCCCGACCCCTTCACCGAGTTCAACCGGGTCGACGCGTCGGAGGCGGCGTCGGAGATGCGCTGGTACTCCCGACTCATCATCCGGATCGTCGCCGGGTCCCCCTTGACCGGGTCACCACCCTGATCGACCACATCCCACCCAGACGGCCGCACCATGGCTACTGCGCCCGGGCGGCCGAGGAGCCGCCGTTCTCGTCGTTCACCTGCAAGGCGTGCGCGAGCTGCTCGTCGGTCTCGGTGTACGTCTCGATCGACGAGTTCAGCATGTCGGCCAACGCCTTCGTCGACTCGCTGATCTTGTCGCGCTTGTCACCCCAACGGTGGTCGAAGCCGTGCAGAGCGCTCTGCACGGTCCCCGAGCCGATCGCGTCGTCGGACGCGTCGACACGCTTGTGTGCCCGTTCGAGCGTGCTGTGCACGGTCGACAGGTCGTTCTGGAGCTCCCCGAGCCCCATCAGGTCGACGAGCAGTCTGTCTGCCACGGATCAATCCCTCCCCGATCTCGAACCCAGAACGACCCCGTGCCCTGCGCGGACGCAGGGCACGGGGTCGCTGCTGTTGTCAGCCCTTGAGGCCGGAAGCCAGCGACTCGTCGGTGTCGGAGAGCGTCTGCGACGCCTTCGAGAGGAAGGTGGAGAGGCCGTCGAGGCCCTGGACGGTCTGGGTGACGCCGCGGTTGAACTCGTCGTAGGACTCACCGAACGCGACCGAGGACTTGTCGGTGACGTAGCCGTCCGAGATGAGCTGCTGGATCTTCCGCTGCAGCGCGGACAGACGGTCCTCGATGTCGGCCTGGCCGGCCTTGAGGTCGGAGGCTGCCGCCTCGAGGTCTGCGTACGAGACGTTGATGTTCGCCACGGTGTGACTCCCTTTCCCCGGAGTGTCGAAATGTCCCCCCAACGGGGCGCGTGTTGCAGGGGACATTACCATCGTCCTGCGACGTGTAGTCAACGCTACGGGGGATCCATGCCATTCACGTTCACGATGCTGGACCGCGAGAGCGGGCAGACGGCGAACGTCTACGTCGACGGCGCCGACGCGCGTCCGGTCAGCGAGGTCGTCTCCGAGGCGGAGCGCCTCATCGCGAGCGACGTCACCGCGACCGGCCGCACGCCCATGTACTTCGTCGGTGAGCGCCCCCTCGACCTCTCGGTGTCGGTCGCCGCGTCCGGCATCCGTGACGGAGCCGTCGTGAGCCGGACCACCGAGCAGGTCCCGCCGCCGTCGCTCCGTCCCGTCGCAGCAGGCGAGGTCCGGGTCGTCTCCGGAGAGCACGCCGGCACCATCGTGCGCGTGGGCACGGGCACCGTGACCATCGGCAGTGCGCCGGGGGCCCACGTCCGTGTGCCGGTCGGTGCGAGCGAGGCCGGTTCGGAGGACGCGACCGGGTCCGGGACGGCGGTCCCTGCGGTCGCGTTGCTCGTCACCGTCGGCGCGGACGGCGCGCGGATCCGACCGGTGAACGGGTACACCGGAGCGGTGCTCGACGGCGAGACCGTCACGGACGAGGTCGCGTGGCCGGAGGACGCCCAGCTCGCGGTCGGCGGGCTCCTGCTCGGGTTCGGGCACGCGCAGGGTCAGGGTGCGCACCTGTCCCTGTCGGAGGACGGCATGTCGCTGGAGTACAACCGCCCGCCGCGGATCCTCCCGCCCGAGGAGCACACCCGGTACCAGCTGCCGCCGCCGCCCACGGAGCCGCCCGCTCGCGCATTGCCCATCCTCATGGCGCTCGCGCCGATGGGGATGGCCGTCATGTTCGTCTCGACGACCGGTCGTTGGATCTACCTGCTCATCGCGCTGCTGTCACCGATCCTGATGATCATCACGGGCCTCCAGGGCCGTCGCCAGGGGAAGAAGACCTACCGTCAACGCGTCGCGGAGTACGAGGACACCAAGGCGAGGATCGAGGCGGACGCGACCGAGAGCCTCCGCGCCGAACGTGCCCAGTGGATCGCCAGTGCTCCGGATCCCGCCGCTGTCTACGAGACGGCGGTGACGCCGCTGCCGCGCCTCTGGGAACGACGCCGCACCGACCCGGACCACCTGCTCGTCCGCGTCGGGACGGCGACGCAGCGGTCCGAGGTGACCATCGAGGACCCCGAGCAGCTGTCCCACAAGCGGACGGTCGCCTGGGACGCGACGGACGTGCCGGTGCGCATCCGGCTCGCCGAGCGGGGCGTCATCGGGATCGCCGGACCGGACGACGATGCCCGACGGCTCGCGAACTGGGTGGTCGCGCAGCTCGCGACCCTGCAGAGCCCGAAGGACGTCACCTTCACCCTGCTCACGGACTCCACGCGCACCGCTCTGTGGGAGTGGATGTCGTGGCTGCCGCACGTCCGTCGGGACGGTGCGGACCAGCCGATGACGAGCATCGCGTCCGATGCGGCGTCGACGGCGCGGGCGATCGCCGAGCTCGCCGCCGTGATCGATGCTCGCAAGGAGGCGGGCATCGGTCCGAAGACCCCTCCCGCCGACGAGATCGTCGTCGTGATGGACGGTGCTCGGCGGCTCCGGGCGATGCCGTCGCTCGTGCAGGTGCTCAAGGAGGGACCCGCTGTGGGCGTCTTCAGCGTCTGCCTCGACCTGGACGAGCGTCTCCTGCCCGAGGAGTGCGACGCCGTCGTCGTGGTCCGGCAGGACCGCGTCCGCGTCACGCAGCAGCGCTCCGAGCGCATCGACGACGCACGCCCCGACCTCGTCGACCAGGACTGGCTCGAGTGGGTCGCACGGTCGCTGTCGCCCGTCGTCGACGCCAGCCCCGACGTGCAGGACGGCGCGGTGCCGTCGTCCTCCCGGCTGCTCGACGTCCTCCAGCTGGAACCGCCGACGTCGGAGGCCGTGCAGGCGCGGTGGCTGCTCGGCGGCCGGAGCACCACGGCCGTCGTCGGTGAGTCCATCGACGGGGCCTTCGCGATCGACCTCAGGAACGACGGCCCACACGGTCTCGTCGCGGGGACCACGGGATCCGGCAAGTCCGAGCTCCTGCAGACGATCGTGGCCTCGCTCGCCGTCGCGAACCGCCCGGACGAGATGAACTTCGTCCTCGTCGACTACAAGGGCGGCGCGGCCTTCAAGGACTGCGTCGACCTGCCGCACACCGTCGGCATGGTGACGGACCTTGACACGCACCAGGTCGAGCGCGCGCTGGAGTCGCTCGGCGCCGAGCTGCGCACCCGCGAACACGCGCTCGCCGAGGTCGGTGCGAAGGACCTGGAGGACTACCAGGACCTGCAGGCGAAGCGCGCTGCCAGCGGTTCTGATCCCGTCCCGAGCCTCCCACGCCTGCTCATCGTCATCGATGAGTTCGCCTCGCTCGCGCGGGAGTTGCCGGACTTCGTCAAGGGTCTGGTCAACATCGCCCAGCGGGGCCGGTCGCTCGGCATCCACCTGATCCTCGCGACGCAGCGTCCCGGCGGCGTCGTCTCGCCGGAGATCCGCGCGAACACGAACCTGCGGATCGCCCTGCGGGTCACCGACCAGTCGGAGAGTCAGGACGTCATCGGCGCGAACGACGCGGCGCGCATCGCGAAGTCGACGCCGGGCCGCGCGTACGTCCGGCTGGGCGCCGCTTCGCTGCTGCCCTTCCAGTCGGGTCGCGTCGGCGGCCGTCGGCCCGGTGCGGACGGCCTGGAGGCGCGCCCCGCCCTGGTCCGTGAGCTCACGTTCGCCTCGTTCAGCGAGCCGGCCCCGCGGCCGGCCGCCGTCGAGGTCGCGGCGAGCGACGTGGAGGTCACGGACCTCAGCGTCCTCGTCGGCGCCGTCGGCGAGGCGACGAGGGCGCTGGGGACACCAGCCCAGCGGAAGCCCTGGCTGCCGCCGTTGGGCGACGTCGTCGGGCTCGACGACGTCGAGGCCGTCGGTACGTCGGACCTGCCTCCGCTGGCGGTGGCCTGGGGCATCGAGGACCACCCCGCCGACCAGCGCCAACGTCCCACCGTGTTCGACCTCGACGAAGACGGGCACCTGTTCGTCATCGGATCGCCGCGTTCCGGACGCAGCCAGACGCTCCGGACGTTGGCCGGCGCGATCGCGCTGCGGCTCGGAGTCGGCGACGTCCACATGTACGGCATCGACTGCGGCAACGGTGCGCTGCTCGCGCTCGCCGGGCTGCCGCACTGCGGGGCCGTCGTGCAGCGGCACGAGCCGGATCGGGTGTCCCGGCTGCTCGGCATCCTGCTGCGCACGGTGCAGGAACGGCAGTCGGTGTTCGCCGCCGGCGGCTACTCGTCCATCGCCGAGCAGCGTTCCGACGACCAGACCACGCCGCTGCCCCACGTCGTGGTGTTCCTCGACCAGTGGGAGAGCTTCATGGCGACCCTGGCCGACGCGGAGAACGGGGCCCTGCACGACGCCGTCCAGACCCTGCTGCGCGAAGGCGTCGGGGTCGGCGTGCACCTGGTCGTGTCCGGTGACCGGACCCTGACCTCGGGTCGCATGTCGAGCCAGGTCGAGCGGAAGCTGCTGCTCGCCCTCGCCGATCGCGGTGACTACAACTACGAGGGGATCAACGGCAAGAAGCTGCCCGAGCAGATCCCACCCGGTCGGGGTTTCCGCAACGCGACCGCCACCGAGACCCAGGTCGCCGTGCTGCCCGGCGGACTCGGCGGACGTGACCAGGCAGCGGCGCTCCGGGACATCGGTGCCGAAGTGCGTCGACACGTGCAGCCCGGCACCCCGAAACCGTTCCGGATCGACGTGCTGCCGCGGTCGATCACACTCGACGATGCGCTGCAGCACCTGCCCGACGAGCACACCGTCCCGGGCCGGGTGGCGCTCGGCGTCGGCGGGGACGAACTCATGCTCTTCGAGCACGACTTCGTGCAGGACACCCCCGTCTTCATCGTCGGGGGGAGTCCGCGGTCCGGCAAGAGCACGGCACTCCTCACGATGGCGCGGCACGTCTTGTCGACCGGCGGCGCCGTGGTCGCGGTGACGCCGCGCGACTCGGTGCTCCGGTCGCTCGACGGAACGCCGTGCGCGTCGGTGGTGACCGACACCACCATCGGTGCGGAGGGGCTGTCCGCGCTCGTCGATGCCACCTCGGACCGGTTCACGCTCGTGCTCGTCGACGACGCCGAGGCGCTCAAGGAGACCCCGGCCGAGCCGGTGTTCCGCTCGATCCTGGAATCCGACCGAGGACGGTCGGTCGGGCTCGTCCTCGCCGGCGACGTCGAGGGTGTGGCGAGCGGGTTCCGCGGGTGGCAGGTCGACGCGAAGAAGGCGCGACGAGGGATGCTGCTCGCGCCGCTCAGCACCGTCGACGGTGACCTGATCGGCACGAAGCTCTCGAAGAGCCTCGTGACACAGGACCGCGTGGTCGGTCGGGCGCTCCTGAACGACGCCGACCAGGTGCTGCGGCTCGTGCAGGTGCCGGCGCAGGCCTGACCGGCCCGCGCAGGACCGGGCTCAGGCGCCGACGGCCTCGATGAAGGTCGAGGGCACGACCCGGGCGAGGGTCACGCGGTCGTGGCCCTCGGCGAACTCGACCCCCGCAGCGTGCGCCGCGGCGGCGTCGATCCGGAGCAGCACCGGGTGCGGTGCCTTGCGACGGCCGGCCTGCAGCGCGAGCTCCTGGTCGGTCGTCAGGTGCGCGTACTGCCGGCCCATCGGCAGCAGGCCGTCGCGCAGGATCGCCGACGCTGCGTCCGGCGAGGTCGCGTGCCACAGCACCGGCTGCGGGGTGATCGACGGCTTGACGATCCGCTCCTCGGTGGAGTGCCCGTACTGCGCGCGGACCCGATCGCCCTCGACGACGAACCGCTGCTTGTCGGACTCCGCGACGACCCGGCGGACGTCGTCACTCGTCACCTCGACCCCGGCGGCCCCGAGCCCGCGCACCAGGTCATCGAGGGGCACGCTGCCGTCGGAGGCGAGCACGAGGCCGTACGCGTCGGGCTCGTGCCGGAGGGCGTGCGACATCGCCTTGCTGATCGTGGTGTCTCGTCGTGCCATCGGTCAGTCTTCTTCTGCTTCCTGTTCGGCGAGCCACGCCGCGTGCTGCTCCTCCATCTCCTCCCACCAGACGTCGAAGGTCGACCATGTGCCGCGGTACTCCCACCCCGGCGTCGTGAAGGTGTGGATGATGTGCACCGGCGGGTTCCCCGAGTGGTCCGTCGCCTCGAAGCAGAACACGTCGTCGGTGTCCTCGTGCTTCGCGAAGGGCACGAGGGTGCGAGCCGGGAACTGCGTCGCGACGATCTCCGCCCAGTTCGTGGCTTGGTCTTCGTACTCCGAGAGCCACATGAACGGCGTGATCTCCGGGAGCGGTTGCTGTGCCAGGGCTTGCTGGAACCGTTCGGGGTACCGGAATCCCTCCGGTGTGATCGCGAGCGCGTCGAGTTGTCTGCGCTCGACACCCGTGGTCTGACGTTGCCTCATTTCGAACCTCCTGTAAGCCTGGGGAGATCGTGCGTACCCATCGGGTGCGTGACGCTTGAGGTCTTCGATGGACGTGCTGTTCGGACCTGCCCGTTACTACGCCGATGATCGTCCTGCCATCTCGCTGCTCAGCAGGACTGTAGGCCGAATGCGGCAGCGAGTCGGCCGGCCAGTGATTGGCTTCGTCGCCAACGGTCCGCAGCATCGGCCTGCTCGGCGAGCGTCACGCCGTGATCCGCCGGCGCCAGCACGTCGACCAGCGCGGAGCCATCAGGAGACCGGCCGAGCCGAACCCGGTACCCCTGGCGCCCCTGACCCATCTGCCGGCTCATCGGGCTCACCACCACGTCGCGTTCGGCTCCAGCGACCTGGATCAACAGATCGGCTGCTTCCAGACGGGAGCGAAGCGCGCGCAGCGCCGTGTCGACGTCGGAGCCCTCGCCGCGGAAGTGCTGCCCGCCGGCATCGCACAGGAGAGCGAAGTGCGCGTCACCGTTCGGAGCGGACTCCTCCACCAGCACCAGCTGAGCAGCGAGTCGTGTTCCTCGGCGGACGAGGGTGACCAGACGGGGCGAAGTGTCAGGCATCGGCAATGTCGTTCAGGAATTCTGCGCTGAGCACACAGGCCGTCTGCTCTGCGGCGTTCAATTCGAGAGCGATGCCCTGCTTTGCAAGTCCGAACAGCGCGCTGCCGTCGAGGGGCGCTGCCGATGGATCGCCCGCAGCTTCGAGGTGCTTGCGAGAGGACCAAGCGCGGACTCGGGGGCCAGTTCCTTGATCGAACACCACGAGCTGACCGTCCGATTCCAGCCCGAACCAGGTCGTGCGAGTGATCGCGTCGCGGAATCCGGCGTCGTCGAGCGCAAATCGAGCGTGTTCGGACCAAGCCATCGTGAACGGATCTGCGTCGATGTCGAGCATCCGCGCCACAGGCGAGGCTGCGTAATCGGGGTTCACGACGAAATCCCCGACAATCTCGTCCCGGGCATTCATCGGCCATGCGCCGAGGATGGCGAACGGGGGTACCTCGCCCGCGGGGTCGAACCCAGGGTCGATCTCGTACCGCCAGTGGTCGGGTTGCGTGGTCTTCACATCGAACTCTCTACGGGACGTGCGCGGCGTTGGGATTAGGGATGAGTGTGCCGAGGGAGCCGTCGGATCGGATTGGGTGTGCTCCGAGCACATTCTCCGCGGGGATGCGGTCGATGATCGTCCGGTCGCTGTGCTTGCGCGACGAAAGCGCCCCGAGCGTTTCCGAGGGTCTTCGAGGCTCAGATCCATTCAGCATCTTCCAAGGGCTCCCAATTCGGCGCGCCCGGGTCGACGACGCGGAGGACCGTGTCACCTCGTGCCTCTAGCGCGGCGCGCCAGTCTTCACCTGAGCCGAACGTGAAGGGTTCGGCACCGTCCTTCGGGACGATGAGCGGGCCGTTTCCGACGATCGCGTCGTAGGGACTGCCGGTCTCGTAGTACGACGCGGAGTTCCAAAACACGACCCAGTGACTGGTCGTCTCTGCCCACACGCGGCGGTACTCGACTGTGCTGCTCCAGGAGAACATCCGCGCGAAGACCCGCTGAGCAGCTTCTGCGTTCTCGATCATCGGACGCCTTTCGTCGGGAGGAACAAGATCCTGGTTGCTGCTTCGAGTCACCCGAACGTGCCGCTCTGCCCGTCCAGGAAGACCACGCCGTTCCGGTCGTGAAGCACGTTCATGACATGCGCCGAGCCGTCAGCTCGGGAGAAGTACACGATTCCGCGCGCACCTTCGCCCTGCGCGGCGATGTGGTCGACCAGACGCGCCCAAGACCGGCAAGGTGCGGGTTGACCTCGAGCGCGATGCCGTTCGTGGCGATGTACACCAGCGCACCGCCGAGTCGAGCGCCGTCGCTCGAAGCCCAGAGCGTCGTGTGGATCAGCGCGGAGTCGTCCGGCACAGTCGCAAGAGCCCGGTCGCGGTCGAGGAACGCCAGCACGATCGACGTCTCATCTCGGTTGTGGATCAGCGCTGGATCACCGTCCTCCGCCCCCAGCACCCAGCACCCAGTGCCACGGTCGACTGCGTGCCCCCAGACAGCCAACTCGTCCACTTCACTCAGGTCCACGGTCCAGCGAGGGCTTGTTGTTCGGGCGAAGCCTTCCCACGCCAGCCCTCGACGGTTCGAGACCAGCGCTTCAGCGCTTTCGTGGTCCGCCGACTCGGCGGAGCGTCATCATCGGTCTCGAAGGAGACGATCTGGTCAAAGTACCCGGTATCGCCGTTGCGGGTGAGCGCCGCACCTGGGCCCAGCTGCGACACGGTGTCCGCCCCGCGAGGGAACGTGAAGCATCCCAGAAGGGCGGACGGTTCGTTCCGCACGTCGACGAGCCGACGGAGCGCTCGCGGCTTGATGGTGGTGGTGACCAGTGAGCCGTACGCGAGTAGACGCGGTGGAGCAACACCGCCGCGGGTGTCCACTCGTCCGTCGACGTGGGCGTTGAGCAGGAACTCGTGCCGTCCCCCCACCTGGATGTCCGTCGTGGGATCCAGCGCGTCGAGCAGCAGCGCGAGCAGCTTTGCCCGCGCGACCAGGTCCGCGAGCGTGGCTTCGGGAGACCACCCGGGCACGGTTGCGTAGTCGATCACGAGGCGACCATCGTCTGCGAAGGTGCGGTCGGCCACCGGTCCGACCAACAGGACGTCCGGCAGGTCAGGTCGGATCATCGCTCGCTCCCGACGAGTGGGTGCGTGTAGGCCACGACGCGCCACGGCGTGTGGAGAAGGTGCCGCATGGCGATGGACTCCTCGATCGAGCGCACTCCGGAGCCCATGGTGGAGGGACCGCCTGCAGGAAATGGCGACGGGCTGTCGGTCGTCATGCCTGAGTAGAAGTACTGCGTTTCTCCGCCGGCGCCGAACTGTGGGTTCGCTCGCGCAGCACCGACTGCGTACGGCTGGTCAGCGCCGATGTGTGCGATCGACACGTCCTCACGGTACGGGCTCGGGTAGCCAAAGTCCGCGCCGACCTGGACTGACTCGTGGAAAGCAGCCGCGTCACCGATTGGTGCGTTCGGTACCGCGTAGCTTGCTGACGGACTCTGCAGGCCCGGCGGCGTCGAGGCGAACGCGTCGACTTGGGCGTGAGAACCGGTGACGTTGGTCATCGCATCGACGCCGTAGTAGCCGTCGCCGCCCTGCCACAGCTGGCTCGCACGAGCCGGGTCTGTCTGAGCGACGCTCTTGACGTGATCGTTGTACGCGCTGCGGAGAGCGCGGTTGAAGGCATGGTCGCTGGTGGCGAGCGAGTCCGAGAAACGATCAAGGACCGGTTTGCCCTGCGATCCGACGAATCCGCTGCAGAGGCCCTTCGTCGCGTCGATGGTGCTGCGCACCATGATGGCCGGCGTGAGGTACCGCACCTGCAGAGCCATGCGTTCCAACCTCCGGGCCGGATTCGAGGCGAACTGCCTGACGGCCAGGGGGAATTCCTTGAGCGCCATCGTGCCGTACCGTCCGGCGCCGCTGAGCGTGCGCCCGGCGAGCGCACCCAGCGTTCCGGTCGAGCGTGCGAGGGAGAACGCCTTCCGTGCATCACCAGCAGCAGAGATCAGGCGCCCGGCGGTGGTGATCCCCTTGGCTCCCGGGATGCAGTCGAGCAGCGCGAATGCGAGGTCCCATCCGTCGGCTCTGCCCTTGGACATCTTGTACAGCGTGTTCGCGAGGACGAGGAGGGCCGCGCCGAGCACGATCCACGCGAGCGGTCCGCCGATGATCATGACGATGATCCCGCCGACGGCGACGACGACCTTCGCGACCGACACGATCGTCTCCCACGTTTCGGAGCCGAACACCTTGTCCCAGAACGACTGCTT
>NZ_NXIA01000038.1 GCF_002412165.1 Curtobacterium sp. 'Ferrero' | reverse complement strand
GTCCGCCGCGCCGCGATCGCCCGCAGGTCCCAGATCGTCAACGCCGACTCCAACCGCTGCCGCCGACCCGGCAACGACGGCTTCTTGAACTGCATCAACGGCGCCAGATCCCGCACACGCGGCACCTGCCGCTGCACGCGGAGCCGGGCACCCGACACCGGTCCCGGGGACGGCGCCGGAGCGCCCGTGGCCGGGTCGACCCGGTGCTGATCGTCGGTCGTGGTCATGCGTGACTCCTGACGGTGGTGGGGAACGACCGGGCGTCGGAGCCCGGGGCAGGGGTGTACCGGACCGGTTCGACGGTCCTGGCGACGAGGTCGCGGAGGGCTTCGAGCGAGGCGCCGCGGAGGCCCGCGATCCCGAGGGCGCGCGCCTGCACGAGGACGTTGCCGAGCGCCGTCGCCTCGACCGGCCCGGCGAGCACCGGCAGCCCGGTGCGGTCGGCGGTGAGCTGGCAGAGCAGCCGGTTCTGCGACCCGCCGCCGACGACGTGCACCACGCGGATGTCCTTGCCGGAGACCTCGGCGATCGTGCGCAGCGTCTCCGCGTACGCCACCGCGAGCGACTCGAGGATCGAGCGGACCACCTGGGCGCGCGAGGCGGGGGCGGCGAGGCCGCGCTCGGTGCACCACGCCGCGATCCGGGCCGGGACGTCGCCCGGTGCCGTGAACACGTCGTCTGCCACGTCGAACACGGGCACGGGCGTGGTGACGGCGGCTGCGGACGCGAGGAGCGCCTCCAGGTCGACGGCGTCGCCGTCCCGCTCCCAGGTGCGGACGCTCTCCGAGAGCAGCCACAGTCCGGACACGTTCTTGAGGAAGCGCACCCGGCCGTCCACGCCGCCCTCGTTCGTGCAGTTCGCGCGCCGGGCGGCGTCCGACAGGACCGGGCCGTCCAGTTCGACGCCCACGAGCGACCAGGTCCCGGAGGAGATGTACGCGAAGTCCGACGTGGTGGCGGGGACCGCCACCACCGCGGAGGCGGTGTCGTGTGACCCGACCAGGGTGACGGGCGCCTGCCCGCCGACGGCGTCGGCGACCGTCGGCAGGAGCGGGCCGAGTCGGTCTCCCGGGTCGCGCAGCGTGGGCAGCAGCCCGCTCGGGAGGCCCGCGGCGGCCCGCAACGCCGGGTCCCACGTCCGCGTGCTCGCGTTGAGCAGCCCCGTCGTGGACGCGTTCGTGCGCTCGGCCGCCTCGACCCCGGTCAGCCAGTACCCGAGGAGGTCCGGGACGAGGAGCGCGCGCTCGGCGAGCGGGAGCGTCGGGTCGGCGGCGAACTGGTGCACGGTGGTGAACGGCAGGTGCTGCAGCCCGTTCCGTGCGTAGAGCTCGTGCGCGGGCATGCGGCCCCGCACCGCCGCGGCGCCGCGCTCGTGCCGCTCGTCGCGGTAGTGCGCGGGCAGGCCGAGCAGTCGTCCCCCGCGCAGCAGCCCGTAGTCGACCGCCCAGGTGTCGATGCCGATGCTCGCGAGGGCGCGGTGCCGACCGAACGCCGTGCGCAGCCCCGTGATCACCTGGCGGTACAGCTCGACGACGTCCCAGTGCAGCACCTCGCGGTCGTCCTCGTGCAGCGCGACCGGACCGTTCGGGAACCGCCCGACCGGCTCGAGCCGGACGGCGTCGGCCGCCACGTGCCCGACGATGACCCGTCCGCTGGTGGCCCCGAGGTCGACGGCGGCGACGCTGCCCGTGCTCATCGGAGGAACGCGGCGGCGACCCCCGCGTCGACCGGGACGTGCAGGCCGGTCGTGTGGGAGAAGTCGTCCGTGCAGAGGGCGGCCACCGCGTTCGCGACGTTCTCCGGGACGACCTCCCGCTTGAGGATCGTCCGCTGCGCGTAGAACTTGCCGAGGTCCTGCTCGTCGATGCCGTAGGTCTTCGCGCGGTTGGCACCCCAGCCGCTGGCGAAGATGCCCGAGCCGCGGACGACGCCGTCGGGGTTGATGCCGTTGACCCGGACGCCGTGCTCGCCGAGCTCGGCCGCGAGCAGCCGCACCTGGTGCGCCTGGTCGGCCTTGGTGGCGGAGTAGGCGATGTTGTTCGGTCCGGCGAACACCGAGTTCTTGCTCGAGATGTAGACGATGTCGCCGCCGAGTCCCTGCTCGATGAGGACCTTCGCCGCCGCCTTGGAGACGAGGAACGACCCCTTCGCCATGACGTCGTGCTGCAGGTCCCAGTCCTGCTCGGTCGTGTCGAGCAGCGACTTCGACAGCGACAGGCCTGCGTTGTTGACGACCAGGTCGAGGCCGCCGAAGTGCAGCAGCGTCTCCTGGACGGCGCGCTCGATGTCGGACGCGCTCGTCACGTTCGCGCCGACGCCGATCGCGACGTCGGGTCCGCCGATCTCGGCGGCGGCGGCCTCGGCCTTGAGCACGTCGAGGTCGGCGATGACGACCGCGGCACCCTCGGCGGCCAGGCGCGTCGCGATGGCCTTGCCGATCCCGCTCGCCGCACCGGTGACGAGGGCGATGCGCGTGGCGAGCTTCTTCGGCGCGGGCATGCGCTGCAGCTTCGCCTCCTCGAGCGCCCAGTACTCGATGCGGAACTTCTCGGCCTCGTCGATCGGCGCGTAGCTGCTCAGCGCCTCGGCGCCGCGCATGACGTTGATGGCGTTGACGTAGAACTCGCCGGCGACCCGCGCGGTCTGCGCGTCCTTGCCGTAGGAGAACATCCCGACGCCCGGCACGAGCACGATGAGCGGATCGGCACCGCGGATCGCCGGGCTGTCCGGGGTCGCGTGCCGGTCGTAGTAGGCCTGGTATTCGGCCCGGTACGCCTCGTGGAGTTCGCGCAGGCGTGCGATCTGCTCCTCGACGCTCGCGGTCGCGGGCAGGTCGAGGACGAGCGGCTTCACCTTGGTGCGGAGGAAGTGGTCCGGGCAGCTGGTGCCGAGTGCCGCGAGTTCCTCGGCGCGCTCGCTGGCCAGGAAGTCGAGCACGACGTCGCTGTCCGTGAAGCTGCCGACGACGGGCCGGTCGTGCCCGGCGATGCCGCGGATGGTCGGTGCGAGCGCGGCGGCCCGCTCCCGCCGCTCGTGGGTCGGGAGTGCTGCGAAGCCGGGACGGACGGCGCCGAACGGCCGGTCCTTCCCGTGCTCGCGGATGTACGCCTCCGCGGTGTCGATGATCCAGCGCGAGTTCGCCTCGGCCTCGTCGGACGTGTCGCCCCACGCGGTGATGCCGTGCCCGCCGAGGATCGTGCCGATCGCCTCGGGGTGCTGCTCCTTGATCGCGGCGATGTCGAGTCCGAGCTGGAACCCCGGTCGGCGCCAGGGCACCCACACGACCCGGTCGCCGAACACCCGCTCGGTCAGGGCCGGGCCGTCCGCAGCGGTCGCGATCGCGATGCCGGCGTCCGGGTGGAGGTGGTCCACGTGCGCCGCGTCGACGAGGGCGTGCATGGCGGTGTCGATCGACGGCGCCGCCCCGCCCTTGCCGAAGAGCGTGTGGTCGAACGCCGCGACCATCTCGTCCTCGCGGTCCACCCCGGGGTAGACGTTCCGCAACGCGCGGACCCGGTCGACCCGCAGGACGGCCAGGCCCGAGGGCGTCAGGGTGCCGAGGTCGCCGCCGGACCCCTTCACCCACAGCAGCTCGACCGGTTCGCCCGTCACCGGGTCGGTGTCGGTGCCCTTCGCGGACGTGTTGCCGCCCGCGTAGTTCGTGATCCGCGGGTCGGAGCCGAGCGCGTTCGAGCGCGCGATGAGCGCGCTGACGGTCGCGTCGGCCGTCGTGGGGTTCGCGGTCGTGGCGTGCGTTGCGGGGTCCACCCGTGCCTCCAGGCTGGTGTCGGTCATGGTCTGTCGCGTTCCTTCGTGGTCACGGGTGCCGGTCAGGCACCCCAGCCGGCCTGCACGCCGCCGACGCGCTCGTCGGCGATCTGCCGCTGGTACCCGGACTCCAGGTACGCGCGCATCGGGTCCGCGGGCAGGCCCCGGGACTCGCGCCAGGCGGCGAGGTCCTGCCGGACATCGGTCTGGAACGCGTCCATGAAGACCGCGTTCGCGGCGAGCACGTCGTGCGCCTCCTGCGCGGCGGTGAGCGCGACGCGGTCGAGCAGGAGCGCGCGGGCGGTCATCTCCTGCACGTTGAGGACCGACCGGATCTGGCCGGGGATCTTGTCCTCGACGTTGTGGCACTGGTCGAGCATGAAGGCGACGTCCGGGTTGTCGTAGCCGCCTCCACGGATGACCTCGACGAGGATCCGGAACAGCTGGAACGGGTCGGCCGCACCCACGATCAGGTCGTCGTCGGCGTAGAAGCGCGAGTTGAAGTCGAAGCTGCCGAGCTTGCCGAGCCGGAGCAGCTGCATGACGATGAACTCGATGTTCGTGCCCGGGGCGTGGTGCCCGGTGTCCAGGCAGACCATCGCCTTCGGACCGAGCGCCGCGGTCTGCACGTAGCTCGTGCCCCAGTCCGGGACGTCCGTGTGGTAGAACGACGGCTCGAAGAACTTGTACTCGAGCACGAGCCGCTGGTCGGCGCCGAGTCGGTCGTAGATCGTCGAGAGCGAGTCGTGCAGGCGGTCCTGCCGGGATCGCATGTCCTCCTGGCCGGGGTAGTTCGACCCCTCGGCCAGCCAGATCTTCAGGTCGCGCGAGCCCGTCTCGTGCATCACGTCGATGCACTGCAGGTGGTGGTCGATCGCCTTCTGCCGGATCGTCTCGTCGACGTGGGTGAGCGCGCCGAACTTGTAGTCGTCGTCCTGGAAGGTGTTCGAGTTGATCGTCCCGAGCCGGACGCCGTGCTCCTCGGCATGGCGCTTGAGGTCCCCGAAGTCGTCGACGAGGTCCCACGGGATGTGGAGGGCGACCGCCGGGGCGAGACCGGTGTACCGGTGCACCTGGGCGGCGTCGGCGATCTTCTCGTAGGGGTCGCGCGGGGTTCCGGGCGTCGAGAACACCTTGAACCGGGTGCCGGAGTTGCCGAACGCCCAGCTCGGGAGCTCGATCTGCTGCGTCGCCAGTTGGTCGGCGATCCCGGCGAAGCTCGGGGTGGATGCCATGGTGTCACTTCCTTGTGTCGTGAATCGTTTCAGCAGTCGATCGGGCGGCTGCGGAACGGAGCGGTGGGGGTCGTGGCGCAGGCACTGCCTCGCCTGCGCCACGACCGTCAGCGGGCTGCGGCCACGCTCGGGGAGCGGATCAGGTGCTCCCCCGCGCCGACCTGGCGTTCCGTCCCGTCGGGGAGGCGGACCGTCGCCGTCACCGCTTCCGGGACCTCGAGTCGGATGCACAGCTCATCCCCGTCGAGGTCCCACCGCACGGCGGCCCGGCCGTGCGGTGTCTCGAGGTCGGTCTCCGCCCACGTCAGCCCCCCACCGGGCTGCGGGGCGACGAGGACCTCGTCGTACCCGGGCGTCAGCGGGGCCAGCCCGCCGACCGTCCGGTGCATCCAGTCCGCCACGGCTCCGAGCGCGTAGTGGTTGAACGACGTCATCTCACCCGGGTTGATCGTGCCGTCCGGGAGCATCGAGTCCCACCGTTCCCACACGGTCGTCGCACCCATCGTCACCGGGTACAGCCAGGACGGGCACTCGGTCTGCAGCAGGAGCCGGTAGGCGTCCTCCACGTACCCGGTCCGCGTCAGCGCGTCCGTGATGAACGGCGTGCCGGCGAACCCGGTGGAGATCCGGTGTCCGGACGCCGCCACCAGCTCGGCGAGCCGGTCGCCGGCCTGCCGCTCCTGGTCGGCGTCGAGGATGCCGAACACGATCGCCAGCGTGTAGACGGTGGTGCAGTCGCTGCGGATGCGTCCATCCGTCACGTAGTGGGTCCGGAACGCGTCCTGGAGGCGCGTGGCGAGTCCACGGAACTCGCTCGCCTCGGCCGCGTGGCCGAGCAGGTCCGCGACGTCGGCGACGATCGTCGCGGAACGGAACGCACAGGCCGTCGCGACGACCCCGGTGTCGGCCTTCGCCGCCGCCGGGTCCTCCGGCGGCGCGTCCGGGTCGAGCCAGTCGGCGAACTGGAACACGGTGTCCCAGAGCCCCTCCGGGGAGAGCAGCGACGTGACGCGACGCAGGTGCGCCACCATCGAGTCGAACTGCTCGGCGAGCACCGTCGTGTCGCCGTACGCCTGGTACAGCGCCCACGGCACCCAGACGGCGGCGTCCGACCAGATCGCTGTCGACTCCTGCGGCCCGATGCCGTCGAGCGGCGGCTGGAACTTCAGCACGTCGGGCACCACGAACGGGACGATGCCGTCCTGGTGCTGCTGCTCGAGCCAGACGTCGCGGAGCCAGTCGGCGAGGAAGTCCCGCGTGTCGAAGAGGAACGACGCGGTCGGTGCGAAGGCGGCGATGTCCCCGGTCCACCCCAGCCGCTCGTCGCGCTGCGGGCAGTCGGTGGGGACGCTGACGAAGTTGCCCTGCATGCCGCGGACGACGTTGTCGTGGAAGGTGTTGAGCAGCTCGTGGCTCGACCGGAAGTGTCCGGTGCGGCGGAGGTCCGAACCGATCCGGACCGCCGTGAGCGCCGCGCGGAGCTCGTCGTCGGACCCTGTCCACCCGCGGACCTCGGCGTACCGGAACCCGTGGAACGTGAACCGCGGTTCGAAGACGTCGGCGCCACCGCTCAGGGTGTACCGGTCCGTGGCCCGTGCCGACCGCAGCGGCCGCACCCCGAGCTCGTCGTGCTCGAGGACCTCGGCGTGCCGCAGCTCGACCGTGGTGCCGGCGGTGCCGGTGGTCACCAGCCGGACCCAGCCGACCAGGTTGACGCCGAAGTCGACGATGGTGCGGCCGCTCGGGGAGGTCCAGACGGCCACCGGGGCGATCTCGTCCAGGGGCCGGACCGGCGGGGTCTGCGAGGGGACGACGCGTGCGGCGTCGACCGCGACGGTCCGTGTCGCGACGGCGCCGTCCACCGGCCCCGGGTGTGCCCAGGTCGTGCCGAGCCGCGCGTCGATGTCCTGGCCGTCGTACAGGTCGTCGGCCGTCGTGCTCGTCGGACCGGCCTGCCAGGTGTCGTCGGTGTGGATCGTACGGACCGTGCCGTCGGCGAACCGGAGCTCGAGTTCGGCCGAACCGGCGCGCTCACTGCCGTAGTACGCGCCCTCGCCGCTCCAGGTGAGGCGGCCGAGTGCCCACCCGGCACCGAGGTGCAGCGCGAGCACCACCGGATCGCCGTCACGGACGGCGCGCAGCCGTTCGGTGACGTCGTGCTCGACGGAGCGGACCCGCCACTCGTAGCTCGTCCAGCCCGGCGCGAGGAGCTCGTCGGACACCGGTGCTCCGGCGAGCCACGGTTCGACCACACCGACCGCCGTGACGCGGAGCCGGGCGGACTCGAGCGGGCCGTGGGTCGTGTCGACGCGGAACTCGGTCCGGACGAACGGTGCTCCGCGGACCTCCGACGCCGGTGTGATGAAGGGGGCGGTCCAGGTCGTGTCGCCCATGGTCAGCCCTTCACGGCGCCGCTGGTCATGCCCGCGACGATCTGTCGGTTGAAGAAGATGTAGAGGATGAGCGGCGGGATCGTGATGAGGAGCACGTCGGTGAAGAGCAGGTTGAGCTGGCTCGCCGACTGGGTCTGGAACGAGTAGAGCGTCTGCTGCACGGTCTGGTTGTCCGAGCCCGGCAGGAAGTAGAGCGGGTTCGCGAAGTCGTTGAACACCGACACCGACTGGACGAGCACCACCGTGATGATCACGGGCTTGAGCAGGGGCAGCACGACGGTGAAGAACAGCCGGAGCGGACCGGCGCCGTCGATGACCGCGGCCTCGTCGAGCTCCTTCGGGATGGTCGCGACGAACGCCCGGAACAGCAGGATGCAGAACGAGAGCCCGAAGGTCGCCTCGATGAGGATCATGCCGGTCATCGTCTTGAAGAGCTGGAGCCCCTGGAGCACCCAGATGGTCGGGACGATCGCGGGCGGCACGATGAGCCCGGCGAGCACGAAGAAGTTGACGACCTTGTTCCACGGGCTCGGACGCCGCTGCAGGACGTAGCCGACCATCGCGGCGAAGACGACCATGATGATCACGCTGCCCACGGTGAGGACCGCGCTGTTGATGAAGGAGCGGAGCAGGCCCGTGGTGCCGGTCTGGAAGACCGCCTCGATGTTCTGCCACAGCTGCCACTCGGTGGGGAACGAGAACTGCAGCTGGTTCGCCTCGGCGGGTGACTTCGTCGCCTGCAGGAGCACGAACGCGAAGGGGACGAGGAACACGACGAACGACACGACGATCGAGATGATCCCGACGACCCAGCGTTGCACCGTCGCTCGGCGGACTCGTCGCTCCGGCGCTCGGCCGGTCACGAGGGTCTGGGTGGCACTCACAGGTCCGCCTCCTTGCGGTTGAGCAGCCAGGAGACGGGGACCATGATCGCCGTGACGACGATGAAGAGGACCACGTTCCCGGCGGTCGACAGGCCGTAGAAGCCGGCCTGGTACTGCTTGTAGATCACGCTCGCGATGACGTCGCTCGTGAAGCCCGGACCACCGCCCGTCGTGGCCCAGATGAGGTCGAAGGACCGCAGACCACCGATGAGCGACAGGACGATGACCGTCCCCATCGCGGGACGCGACAGCGGGAGGGTGATGTTCCGGAAGATCGACCACGAGTTGGCGCCGTCCATGCGGGCCGCCTCGAAGTACTCCTGCGGGATCGCGACGATCCCCGCGATGAAGATCAGGGTGGCGATGCCGACACCCTTCCAGACGTCCACCGCCGCGATGCTCCACAGGGCGAGGTTCGGGTCGGTGAACCACCCCGGGGTGGGGAGCCCGACCGCACCCAGGGCGCCGTTGACGATGCCGTGGAAGGGGTCGAGCAGCGCCTTGAAGGTGATGCCGACGCCGATGGTGGACACCAGCACCGGGAAGAAGACGACCGCCCGGAGGTAGCCCCGCCCGAGCACGGGGCTCGTGAGGAGCAGGGCGAGGGCGAGTCCGAGGACCACCTTCGCCGCGCTCGTCACGAACCCGTACTCGAACGTGTGGAGGAACCCGCTCGAGAGCTGCGGGTCGTGGAAGAACCGGACGAAGTTGTCGAAACCGATGAAGGTCTGGTCGAACAGCGTCCAGCGGGTCAGGGAGAAGTAGAACCCGGCGAAGGTCGGGACCGCGAAGAACACGACGTAGAGCGCGATCGCCGGGATGAGGAACCACGCCGGGTAGAAGGAGCGCAGCTTGCGGGTGGCTCGTCGTCCGACCGTGGACTCGGTCGAACCGGCGGGCGGGTTCGCTGTCGTGAGCGTCGCGGTCACCGTCCTCACCAGCCCTTGATGCCGAGCTGCTGGGCCTGCTGCACGACGTCCTGGTCGTACTGCTTCGCCCCGTCCTTGGCGCTCGTGATGCCCGAGCCGACCTCGATCGCGATCTTCTCGAGGTTCGGTCCCTTGATGGGCGAGAGGAACTCGAGGGCCGGCGAGGCCTTGCCGTCCTTGATGTACTGCTGGACGTCGGTGACGGCGGTCGGCACCGAGGAGGGCAGCTTGCACGTGCTGATCGAGTACGGGCCGGAGACGCTCATCGTGTCGGCCTGGACCTTGCAGCCCTCGGTCGAGTTGGCGAACGCGACGAACTTCTTGGCCGCGTCGAGCTTCGCGCCCGTGGTCGACTTGGGGATGTAGAGACCGTTCGACTCCCACACCGTGAGGTTGGTGTCGCTGGCCTTCTCAGCCGGCATCGCGAAGATGCCGATGTCGTTGATGGCCGACGGGGCGTCCTGCTGGATCGTCGCGAGCGCCACGGTCAGCATCGGGTACTGCGCGGCGGTGCCGTCGGTGAGGGCCTTGAGCCCGTTCGCCTGCGTCGCCGAGGCGAAGTCCTGGTTGAGGAGTCCGTCCTTCTTCAGCTCCGCCAGGTGCTGCCAGCCGGCGAAGGCGGGCTGCTCGGTGTACGACTCCTTGTGCTTCGTGTACCGGCTGGCCCAGTCGGACTGCTGCGCGGTGATGTTCGCGAAGTCGGCAAGGATCGTCAGCTGGCTCGTCCAGGTGTCACCGTAGGTCTGCTCGACGGGAGTGATGCCGGCGGC
Organism: Curtobacterium sp. 'Ferrero'; assembly: GCF_002412165.1. GTDB lineage: Bacteria > Actinomycetota > Actinomycetes > Actinomycetales > Microbacteriaceae > Curtobacterium. The sequence continues at coordinate 2,017 of NZ_NXIA01000038.1, read as the reverse complement.
CTTGATCTTCTGGCTGTTGCTGATGAACTCGTCCCACGTGGTCGGGACGCTCAGGCCGAGCTTCTCGTAGACCTTCTTGTTGTACATGATGCCGCCGGCGTAGGTGGACCCGTACGGCGCACCGTAGGTCCCCTTGTCGGTGCTGACGACGCTCTTGAACTGGCTGTCGAGGTCCTTCACCCAGCTCTGGTCCGAGAGGTCCACGAGCGTGTTGTCCGGGTTGAGCGCCTTGAGGAGCGAACCGGAGTTGTAGGCGAAGACGTCCGACATCTCACCGGTCGACAGCCGGGTCTTGACCAGGTTGTCCGCGTCGGCACCGGCCGGCGCCTCGTTGATCTTGACGGTGATCTTCGGGTTCTGCTTCTCGAAGGCCGAGATCATCGCCTTGGCGGTCGCCACGGATGCGGTGTCGCTGCCGGTCTGGAACGAGATGGTGGTGGTGCCGTTCGCGGTGTCAGCGGAACCTCCGCTGGAACATGCCGAGAGCGAGCCGAGCAGGACTGCGGCGCCTGCGACCGCGATGAGCTTCGCGGTCGTTGAACGGTGGAGCATCCTTACCTCCTTGTAAGGCCGGACGAGCCGGGGATCGGGTGCGTTCGATGGAACGTTTAAACGAATCAAAGCAGGCGGATTGAATCGTGTCAACACCGATGACGTCGTGTGTCTCGCCGGGCTCGTGGAGGGTCAGCCGCTGACGGTCGACTGCCGCACGACGAGCTCCGGGAGGAACTGCAGCTGCGACGCTCCGGGGTGGTCGGCACCGACCTGCGCGACGAGGGTGTCGATCGACCGGTACCCGATCTCGTACGCCGGCTGCCGGACGGACGTCAGTGGCACGACGGCCGACTGCGCGAAGGCGATGTCGTCGTAGCCGACCAGTGCGATGTCGTCCGGGACCCGGACCGTGCCCTGCATGAGGAACGCCTGCTCGAGCCCGAGCGCGAGCAGGTCGTTCGCCGCGAACACGGCGTCCGGACGGTCGGCCGGCGGACGTTCCGTGAGCAGCGCACCGATCCGGCGTCCCTCGACGACCGTCAGCGCATCCGCCTCCACGACCTCGACGGCACGATCGGCGCCCCGCTCCCCCACCACCTGCCGCAGCCCCTCCAGGCGGTCGCGGACCTGCGGGATCGTCGACGGACCGCCGACGAACAGGATCCGGCGACGTCCGATGTCCAGGAGGTGTGCGCCGGCGAGGCGACCACCCGAGACGTCGTCCACGGAGACCGAGGACAGCGCGCCCTCCGTCGGACGCTGGTCGACCAGGACCACCGCCGTCCCCTGGTCGACGAGGGGTTCGAGCGCGCTGAGGTCGTCGCTCGCCGGCGAGATCAGGAGACCGGCGACGCGCCGCTCGCTGAAGAGGTCGACGTAGGTCCGCTCCCGGACCACGGAGTGGTTCGAGTTGCCGAGGATGACCGCGAGCCCCCGTTCGAGCGCCGCGTCCTCGGCACCGCGGGCGAGGTCGGCGAAGAACGGGTTGCCGACGTCGAGGACGATCAGCCCGACGGTCGCACTGCGCCCTGCGCGCAACTGCCGTGCACTGTCGTTGCGCACGTAGCCGAGCTCGCTGATCGCCCGGTGCACCCGCTCGGCCGTCGCCTCCGCGACCTTCTCCGGTCGGTTGATGACGTTCGAGACGGTGGCGATCGAGACGCCGGCGAGGGCCGCCACCTCGCGGACGCTCACTGTCATCTGGACATGATGGCAGGTGCGGACCCCGAGGACGTCGGTGACACGGCATCGAATCGGAGGCTTGTCCGCACGAGGACCAGACGTAGGATGTCTGCATGACCAGCACGGACGACCCGCACCGCGTCGACCCCGCGACCGGGGCACCGGCTGCGAGCCCGGGCACAGCGGGGGCGCGGAGGAGGCGGATCGAGCGACACCTGCCGCGTGTGCGGGATCTGGCGCCGTTGCTGCAGTTCAAGAAGCCGTCGTTGCCGGGTCGGCGGCAGCGGTTGGAGTCGGCGTTGACGATCTGGGACCTGCGGGCGATCGCGGCGCGGCGGAC
>NZ_NXIA01000037.1 GCF_002412165.1 Curtobacterium sp. 'Ferrero' | reverse complement strand
GGGGGCGGGGGGGAGCCGCTGCCAGGTCTCGACCACGGTGTCGGGGTTGAGCGACATCGAGGTGACGCCGCGGGCGCGCAGGTGCTCGGCGAACTCCGGGTGGTCGCTCGGCCCCTGCCCGCAGATGCCGACGGTGGCGCCGCGCGCGCGGCACGCGTCGATCGCGAGGTCGATCAGGCGGAGGACGGCCGGGTTGCGCTCGTCGAACGCCCCGGCGACGAGGCCGGAGTCGCGGTCGATGCCGAGCGTGAGCTGCGTCAGGTCGTTCGACCCGATCGAGAACCCGTCGACGTGGTCGAGGAACCGGTCGGCGTCGAGCGCGTTCGACGGGATCTCGCACATCATCACCACCTTGAGCCCGTCGCGACCCCGAACGAGCCCGTGGCGTGCCATGAGCTCGACCACGTCGCGGGCCTCGTCGACGGTGCGCACGAACGGGATCATCACCCGGACGTTCCGGAACCCCATCACGTCGCGGACGGTGCGGATCGCCTCGCACTCGAGCGCGAACGCCTGCGCGAACGACTCGGACAGGTAGCGGGAGGCACCGCGGAACCCGATCATGGGGTTCTCCTCGTCGGGTTCGTACCGGCTGCCGCCGAGGAGTCCCGCGTACTCGTTCGACTTGAAGTCGGACAGCCGGACCACGACGGGCTTGCCCTCGAAGGCGGCGGCGAGCGTGGCCACGCCCTCGACCAGGCGCTTGACGAAGAAGTCCCGCGGTGAGCCGTAGGCGGCGATGCGGTCCTCGATCTGCTCGCGGAGCTCCGCCGGCTGCTCGGCGAGCCGGAGCAGGGCGTTCGGGTGCACGCCGATCTGCCGGCTGACGACGAACTCCATGCGGGCCAGGCCGACGCCGGCGTTCGGCAGGGCGGCGAGCGAGAACGCCTGCTCCGGGTTGCCGACGTTGAGCATCAGGTCCACGTCCAGCTCGGGCATCGCGTCGAGCTCGACGCGGTCGACCTGCACCGCGAGGACACCGTCGTGCACCACGCCGGTCTCGCCCTCGGCACAGCTGACCGTGACCACCTCGCCGTCGCGCAGCTCGGTGGTCGCGGTCCCGGTCCCGACGACGGCGGGCACGCCGAGCTCGCGGGCGATGATCGCCGCGTGGCACGTGCGGCCGCCGCGGTTCGTGACGATCGCGGACGCCCGCTTCATGATCGGCTCCCAGTCCGGGTCGGTCATGTCGGCGACCAGGACGTCACCCGGCCGGAACGCGTGCATCTCGTCGATGCTCGACAGCACCCGGACCGTGCCGCTGCCGATCCGGGCGCCGATCGCCCGTCCCGTCACCCGCGGTGCGCTGCCCGGCGTCTCGACGAGGCGGTGGCGCTCGACGACCGCGGCCGACGCGCGCGAGGCGACGGTCTCGGGACGGGCCTGCAGCACGTAGAGCCGACCGTCGAGGCCGTCCTTGCCCCACTCGACGTCCATCGGTCGGCCGTAGTGCTGCTCGATCGTGACGGCGATGCGGGCCAGCTCGGTGACCTCGTCGTCGCGCAGCGAGAAGTGTCGCTGTTCCGCCGACGACGTCGGCTCGAACGCCGTGGTCCTGCCGACCGCGGGGTCGTCGGTGAACACCATCCGCTGTGCCTTCGACCCGAGCACCCGGCCGAGGACCGCCGGACGTCCCGCGGCGAGGGCGGTCTTCGAGACGGTGAACTCGTCCGGGTTCACCGCACCCTGCACGACGCCCTCGCCGAGGCCGTACGCGCTGGAGACGAACACCGCCCGGTCGAACCCGGACTCGGTGTCGAGCGTGAAGAGGACCCCGGCGGAGGCGAGGTCCGACCGCACCATGCGCTGCACACCGACCGAGATCGCGACCTCGTCGTGCACGAAGCCGTGGTGCACGCGGTAGGCGATCGCCCGGTCCGTGTAGAGCGAGGCGAACACCCGGCGGACGGCATCGAGGACGTGGTCGATTCCGCGCACGTTGAGGTACGTGTCCTGCTGTCCGGCGAACGACGCGTCGGGCAGGTCCTCCGCCGTGGCCGACGAGCGGACCGCGTACGAGGCGTCCTCGGGCGAGCGCGCCGCGAGGGCGGCGTACTGCGCACGGACCGCGGCCTCGAGCCCACGCTCCAGCGGTGTGGTGAGCACACGACGCCGGATCTCGGCACCCGCGGCAGCGAGCGCCTGCGTGTCGTCGACGTCGAGCGCCCGGAGCGTGTCGCTGATCCAGGCGGTCAGGCCCGTGTGCTCCATGTGGCGCCGGAACGCCGAGGCGGTCGTCGCGAACCCCTCGGGCACGCGGACCCCGAGGCCCCCGAGCTCGCGGAGCATCTCGCCGAGCGATGCGTTCTTGCCGCCCACGGACGGGATGTCCGCCAGGCCGACGGCGTCGAGGGACAGCACGTCCGGCACGGCGGTCGTTCGTTCGTCGGTGATCGTCATCAGGTCGCCTTCCGTCGTGGTGCCGCGGGGCCGCGGCGTGCCACAACGGTGCCGTGACCAGCTCTTCAGGCCTTGGCCGGGAACCGTCGAAGATCGGCTGTTTTTGCGGTACGGTCCGATCCATGCAGGTCGACGACGACGCCGCACGGGTCCTCGGTGCACGCATCCGCCACCACCGGACACGAGCCGGGCTGACGCTCACCGCGCTCGCGGCGACCCTCGACACCGCCGCGTCGACGCTGTCCCTCATCGAGAACGGGCGACGACCGGTCCGCGCCGCGGAGCTCCCCGCGCTCGCCGGAGCCCTCGGGGTCGACGTCCTCGACCTGCTCCGGCCGGAAGCACCCGACGCGCGGTCGGCGCTCGAACTGGAGCTGCACCGTCTGCAGGCGGGACCGCAGTACGCGACGCTGGGCGTGCCTCCCGTCCGGGTCTCCCGGTCGTTGCCGCAGGATGCCCTGCAGGCGCTGGTGCGGACCCTGCAGGAACTCGACCGTCGGGCGCGCGAGTCGTCGGCGACGCCGGAGGAGGCACGTCGGGCGAACACGGAGCTGCGGCTGCGGATGCGGGCGCGGGACAACGCGCTGCCGGAGATCGACGCGTTGGCGGAGGAGTCCGTCGCGGGGGTCGGGCACGAGGTCGGCGCGCTCACCCACCGCGAGGTCGCGCGGATGGCGGAACGGCTCGGGTTCAGCCTGCTGTACGTCGACGACCTGCCGCACTCGACCAGGAGCATCACCGACCTCGAGAACGGACGGATCTACCTGCCGCCGGCCTCGATCCCCGGCGGCCACGGGCTGCGGTCGATGGCGCTGCAGGCGATGGCGCACCGGCTGCTCGGTCACCGTCCGCCCGCGACCTACGCCGAGTTCCTCGAACAGCGCCTGGAGATCAACTACTTCGCCGCCGCGTGCCTGATGCCCCGTCGGCAGGCGGTCGCGTTCCTCACCGAGGCCAAGGCCGGGCGCGACCTCGCCGTCGAGGACTTCCGCGACGCGTTCGGCGTCACGCACGAGTCCGCGGCGATGCGGATGACGAACCTGCTGACCGAGCACCTCGGCATCCGGGTCCACTTCCTCCGCGTCGGCGAGGACGGCGCGATCGCCCGGGCCTACGAGAACGACGGGCTGCCACTGCCGACGGACGTCACCGGCGCGGTCGAGGGGCAGGTCGTCTGTCGCCGATGGGTGGCCCGGCGCACCGGGGACGGCAGTGCCCGGCCGGTCGAGGCGCACCAGTACACCGACACGACGGCGGGCACGTACTGGTCGTCGACGCAGACCGGGTCGGGGGCGGACGGCGACTTCAGCATCACGTTCGGGGTGCGGTTCGACGACGCGAAGTGGTTCCGCGGGCGCGAGACGACCCGGCGGCAGGTCTCGACGTGCCCGGACGAGTCGTGCTGTCGTCGACCGCCGGCTCCGCTCGCGGCGCGCTGGGCGGAGGGGGCGTGGCCGAGCGCCCGGATGCACACGCGGGTGTTGGCGGCGCTGCCGTCCGGCCGGTTCCCGGGCGTCGACGACACCGAGGTGTTCGCGTTCCTCGAGCGCCACACCCACGACCCGGCGTGACGCGGCCGCGGTGCGGGTTGCCGGATCGCTCGTGGGTGGCCGGATCGCTCGTGAGCGGCGGGATCGCTCGTGGGCGGCGGAATCGCTCGTGGGCGGCGGAATCGCTCGTGGGCGGCGGGATCGCTCGTGGGTTGCCGGATCGCTCGTAGGGGGTCGTTCCTTCCGGCTTCCTACGAGCGATCCGGCTTTCTACTGCGGGTGCGATGGGAAGGAACGCACGCCGACGCTCGCGGACCGCGCCCGGGACGGACGGGAGGCACGTGGCGGCGCCGCCACGTGCCTCCCGTCCGTCAGGGGGTCAGTCGGTCGACTGGTCGAGCGCGACGACCTCGAACTCGAGCAGCTCGGCGCCGGTCGCGACCGGGTTCGGACCGCCGTGGTGTGCGCCCGCCTGGCCGGTCCGCCAGGCCTGGTACGACTCCTCGTCCGCCCAGGTGCTCACGACGAAGTAGCGCGCCTCGCCAGCGGTCGGGCGCAGCAGCTGGAAGCCCTCGAACCCGGGCTGCGAGCCGAGGTCGTGCGCACGGCCGGAGAAGCGGGCCTCGAGCTCGGGTCCGCGCCCCTCGGGGACGGAGATGGCGTTGATCTTGACGACGGACATGGTGTTCCTCTCATCGGGGTGCGGCGTCGACGGCTGTCGGCGTCACGGTGAACTCGTCGACGTTGCCGACGGTGGAGCGGACCTCGGCGGTGGCCCGTTCGGCCACACGACCGGCATCCGCCAGACCCGGCGTGTCCACGACCACGGTCGCAGCGCCGACGAGCCGGTGCCCCACCCACCGGACTCGCAGCGTCTGGACCTCGAGCACGCCGTCGGTGTGCCGGAGCGCGTGCTCCACGCGGTCGAGCTGCTCGGGGTCGACCGCGTCCATCAGGCGAGCGCCGATCGACTTCACGGTGCCCCAGAGCAGGGCGAGGATCGAGATCGCGATCAGCAGGCCGATGACCGGGTCGGCGAGCGGGATCCCCAAGAGGACGCCGACGGCGCCGAGCACGACGGACAGCGATGTGAAGCCGTCGAGCCGCGCGTGCACGCCGTCGGCGACCAACGCCGCTGAGCCGATGCGACGGCCGACGCGGATGCGGTAGATCGCGACCGCCTCGTTGCCGGCGAACCCGATGAGGCCGGCGAGCACGAGGAGCCAGGGCTGCTCGACCGGGCGGGGGTGGACGAAGCGGTCGACGGCCTCCCACGCGGCGATCACGGCGGACAGGGCGACCACGACCACGATGAACAGCCCTGCAAGATCCTCCGCTCGGCCGTACCCGTACGTGTACCGGCGGGTGGCCGCTCGACGCCCGAGCACGAACGCGATCCAGAGCGGCACCGCGGTGAGGGCGTCGGCGAAGTTGTGGATCGTGTCGGCGAGCAGGGCGACGGAGCCGGTGAACCCGACGACGACGGCCTGCAGCACGGTGGTGCCGAGCAGGACGAACAGGCTGACCTTGAGGGCGCGGACGCCGGCGGAGGTGGCCTCCATCGCGTCGTCGATCGAGTCGGCGGCGTCGTGGGTGTGCGGCACGAACAGGTCGTAGAGGAAGCCGCGGACGCCGCCGTGCGGGTGCGCGTGCTCGTGGGCGTGGTCGTGGTCGTGCTCGTGCGGGTGGTCGTGCTCGTGCGGGTGGTCGTGCTCGTGCGGGTGGTCATGCGCGTACGGGTGGTCGTGCCCGTCCGCGGTCATGCGGACTCCCGGTGGTGCGGCGCGGCGCCGACGACGTGCTCGGCCTGCTTGACCGCGTCGATCACGAGCTCGGAGGCGTGTTCGTCGGTGAGGCGGTAGAACACCGTCGTTCCCTCACGGCGGGTCGACACCATCCGGGCCAGCCGGAGCTTCGCGAGGTGCTGCGACACCGCGGCCGGGCTCTTGTCGACGACCTCGGCGAGGTTGTTGACGCTCATCTCGCCGGCGCCTCGGAGGGCGAGGACGATCTTCACCCGGGTGACGTCCGCGAGCATGGCGAACACCTCGACCGCCAGCTCGACGTACTCCGACTCCGGGCCGAGTCCGCACACCTGCTTGCCTACGTGCATACGCAGATACTAGACGAGTGAACGACGTTCACACACCGGATGCGGGTCGGACCGCGCGTCGGCGACCTGATCGTTCGTGGTCGACGGGTCCGCGCATGGTCGACCGTGCCGCGCACAGGTGACCGAATCGCTCGTAGGAGGTCGATCCCTCCGGGCCCCCACGAGCGATTCGGCAGCCCACGATCGATCCCGCGACCTACGAGCGATTCGGCCACCCACGAGCGTTCCTTCCGATCGCACCCGCAGTAGAAAGCCGGATCGCTCCTAGGAGGCCGGAAAGAACGACCTCCCACGAGCGATTCGGCCAACCACGAGCGATTCGGCCATCGACGAGCGAACCGGGCACCTCAAGCAGCCGTCACCGGAACAAGACGCCCCCGTCAGCGATCGTCGCGCCCCGCCCGCGCCACGAGCCAGAGGTAGGTGGCGTGCCCGGCCAACGCCAACCCGAAGAACACCGCCGCCACCGCGTACACCCGGTCGAGCTTCCCCTGCCCGATCACGAGCATCACGACGCAGAACACCACCGCAGCGGACAGCACGGCGACCTGCACGGTCGACCAGAACTTGCGGAAGCGGGGCATGCCGGTGAAGCTCACGCGTCCCATCCTCCCCCATCGGCGGCGGTCGCAGAAGCCCCCCGTGCACAGACCGGTACGCCGATCCGTCCCCCGTGTGAACAGCTGGTGTCGCGAACCTGGCAAGAGCCGCAAAGACCGCGTACCCCACCCAAACCGGTCTCCTGACGACCCCCGAATCGGGGGCATGACCTCGACCGATACCCCCGTTCTGGTGTCACCCGAGACCGAGGCCCCCACTCCGGTCCGTGCTGCCCGTGCAGCGCGCCTGCTCACCCTGGGACGCCAACTCGCGTCCTTCGGCACCATCGGTGCCGTCTGCTTCGTCATCGACCTCGCCGTCTACAACGCGCTGCGCGCCACCGTGCTGCCCGACAGCCCGATCTGGGCCAAGGTCGTCTCCGCGGCGGTCGCCACCGCGGTCGCGTGGCTCGCGAACCGGTCGATCACGTTCCGCGCCGAACGCACCACCGACCGGCGCGGCACCGTCCGTGAGGGCGTCCTCTTCGCCGTCACGAACGTCCTCGGGCTCGGCATCGCCGCGGCCTGCCTGTTCGTCTCCCACTACGTCCTCGGGTTCCGTTCCACCCTCGCCGACAACGTCGCCGGCAACGGGGTCGGCCTCGTCCTCGGCACCGCGTTCCGGTTCGCCGCGTACAAGGCCCTCGTCTTCCGTTCCACCGACGCTCGTCACACGAAGGAGGCCACGGCCTGATGACGACCACCCTCACCGCGGCGCTGGTCAGCGCCGCCGGACCGCTGCTGCAGCCCGGCTCGCCCGCCACGTCCGGCACCGTCCCGAACCGGGGCACCACGGACGTCCCGACGGGAGGCTCGGGGCAGCTCCCGCACGCCGCCTGGTCGCTGGGCGAGTGGCTGGGCTACTCCGCCCTGATCGTCGTGTCCGTGCTGCTCACGCTGGTCGCGCTGTCCACCCTGTGGTGGATGCTGCACGCCTGGCGGTCGCGCGACGCGCTCAAGGCGACCCGGTTCAGCGAGACCCCGCGTCCCGCGGCGCACCGCTTCACCCTGCTCGTGCCCGGGCGGCACGAGCAGGACGTGATGGGCCAGACGCTCGACATGCTCGCCACGCAGGACCACCCCGACTTCGAGATCATCGCGATCGTCGGCGAGGACGACCCGGAGACCGACGCCGTCGTGCGCGCCGCGGCCGCTCGTCACCCGGAGCTCATCCGCGTGGTCGTCGACGACACGGCACCGAAGAACAAGCCGAAGGCGATGAACCTCGCGCTGCAGTACGCGACGGGCGACATCGTCGGCGTGTTCGACGCGGAAGACGAGGTCTACCCGCACCTGCTCACCCTCGTCGACTCCCGCTTCCAGGAGACCGGCGCCGACGTGGTGCAGGGCGGCGTGCAGCTCATGAACTTCAAGTCGAGCTGGTGGTCACTCCGCAACGTGCTCGAGTACTACTTCTGGTTCCGCTCGCGGCTGCACTTCCACGCCGAGTCGAAGTTCATCCCGCTCGGCGGCAACACCGTGTTCGTGACCCGGGAGCGCCTGGAGTGGTCGAACGGCTGGGATGCGCACTGCCTGGCCGAGGACTGCGAGCTCGGCGTCCGGCTGAGCGCCGACAACGCCAAGGTCGTCGTCGCGTACTCCCCCGAGGCGGTCACCCGCGAGGAGACCCCGCCCACGTTCGCGTCCCTGCTCAAGCAGCGCACGCGGTGGAACCAGGGCTTCCTGCAGGTCCTCGGCAAGGGCGAGTGGAAGAAGCTCCCGACCCGCAAGCAGCGCTTCTTCGCCCGCTACCTGCTCACGATGCCGTTCATCCAGGCGGCGACCGGGCTGCTCATCCCGCTCAGCGTGGTGATGATCGCCTTCGTCAAGGTGCCGACCGCGATCGCCCTGATCTCGTTCATCCCGCTCGCCCCGACGCTCATGCTGCTCGCGGTCGAGATCGTCGGACTCGGCGAGTTCGGTCGGCTCTACCAGGAGAAGGTGCGGGTGCGCGACTACGTGAAGCTCGTCCTCGGCCTCATCCCGTACCAGGTGTTCCTCGCCGCCGCGGCAGTCCGTGCCGTCGTCCGGCACGTCCGCGGTCAGAACGGCTGGGAGAAGACCGAACACACCGGTCAGCACCGCACCCCCGCGGCACAGCCCGAGGTCCCCGTGCTCACGGACGAGACCGCAGCTGCCGACACCACCGAGCGCGAGCTCCAGACCACGGGAGGGACCCGATGAGCGCGAGCATCACGAACACCACCGGCATCCCCGTCCGCGGGGCCGCCCGGTCCACCTCGCCGAGCTGGGTCCGGCGTCACGCGGTGAGCCTCGCCTGGCTGCTGCCCGTGCTCGCCGTCGCCGTGCTGGTGCAGTCGTGGAACATGTCCGGCACGCCGCAGCGCATCGACGACGAGGGCACCTACACCGCGCAGGCGTGGGCGATCACCAACCTCGGCGAGCTCACCCACTACACGTACTGGTACGACCACCCGCCGCTCGGCTGGATCCAGATCGCCGCGTACACCTCGGTGACCGGGGCGTTCGCCCGCTACCCGTTCGCCGTCGAGGCGGCCCGAGAGTCGATGGTGTTCTTCGCCGCCGTCTCCGGTGCGCTGCTCTTCGTCCTCGCCCGACGTCTCGGCGCCGGGCGTCCGACCGCGGCCGCCGCGGTGCTGCTGTTCGCGCTGTCGCCGCTCGCCGTGCAGTACCACCGCACGGTCTACATCGACAACGTCGCGACGCCGTGGCTCCTCGCCGCGTTCGTCCTCGTGCTCAGCCGCAAGCAGCAGCTCGCCGGGTTCGCCGCGGCCGCAGCCTGCCTCGGCGTGGCCGTCCTGTCCAAGGAGACGTACCTCCTCGCGCTGCCGTTCCTGATCTGGCTGGCCGTGCGCCGCGCCGACCGGAGCACCCGGCGGTACACGCTCAGCGTGGCCGGGGCCGTCCTCACGGTGATCGGCGGAGGCTACCTGCTCCTCGCCGCCGTGAAGGGCGAGCTCCTCCCCGGTGCCGGACGGGTCAGCCTGTTCCAGGGCATCACCTACCAGCTCGGATCCCGGGCCGCCTCCGGATCGGTGTTCGACACCGGCAGCCTCGCGCACCAGGCGGCCGCGCAGTGGTGGGCCCTCGACCCGGTGTTCATCGTGCTCGGCACCGCCGCCGCCCTCGTCGGGCTGTTCCTGCGCCGGGTGCGCCCGATCGCCGCGATGCTCGTCTTCCTGCTCGTGTTCATGTTCCGGCCGAACGGCTACCTCCCGGTGCCGTACGTGATCATGCTCATCCCGTTCGCCGCGCTCCTCGTGGCGTGGACGGCCGAGCGTGCGGTGCTCGTCATCGCCGGCTGGTCGCGGAGCCGCAGCCGTCTGCCGGGCGGGGTGCGCCGGACCCTCGGTGTCGTCTGGGCCGCCGCGACGGTCACGGCCCTCGCCGTCGCCGCTCCGCTCTGGACCGGGCAGCTCCGCGGCTTCCTGTCGAGCGACCTCGACCAGCCGATGCAGCAGGCCGAGCGCTGGGTCGGCGACAACGTCCCGAAGTCGTCCCGACTCCTCGTCGACGACGCCATGTGGGTGGACCTCGTCCGTGACGGCTTCGCCCGGGACAACGTGGTCTGGTACTACAAGCTCGACACCGACGCCGCCGTGGAGCGCCAGTCGCCGAACGGGTGGAAGGACTCCGACTACGTCATCACGACCGACTCGATGCGGACGGGTGGGAACTCGTCGCGGGACGTCGCCGACGCGATCCGCAACTCGACGACCGTCGCGGTCTTCGGCACCGGCGACCAGCAGGTCGACGTGCGGCGGATCCACGCCGAGGGCGAGGCAGCTGCCGAGCAGGCCATCACCCGGGCGACGGACCAGCGGAAGACGCTCGGCACCGAGCTCGCCCAGAACCCGTCCCTGGCGGCCGACGCGGGCACGCTGTCGCAGTTCCGCGCCGGTCAGGTCGACAGCCGGGCGATGATCGCCCTCGGCCAGGTCCTCGCCGACCAGCGGGTCCGGGTCGACCGGTTCACACCGCTCCCCGGCGAGACCGGACAGCCCTTCCGCCGCGTCACCCTGCACGCGGCCGACCCGGCGGACGCCTCCCGGATCGCCGACACCCTCGACGCGATGTCCGAGACGTACCGCCCGGCCACCGTCGAGCGGAGCGGGGACACCCTCACGGTGACCTACGCCCCGATCGACCCCACGACCGCGCCCACCACCGCGTGACCCGGCACACCACGAACCGCGTCACCGCGCACCACACGAACCCGAACCGCACCTCGACCCGAAGGAGCACCACCATGACCACGCGTCTCCGCAGCACCCGCCCCGTCGTCGTCGGCGCCCTCGCCGCCACCCTCGTCGCCGCGACCGTCGGCCTCGCCCCGCAGACCGCCTCCGCGGCGACCACCGACGACGGGTGGCTCCGCGTCGGCCACCTGTCCCCGGACACGAAGGGCGTCGACGTCGAGCTGTCGAGCCTGTCCGGCGGCAAGAAGGTGTTCGAGCTCGACGACGTCACCTACGGCCAGGTCAGCCCGTACCAGGAACTCCCCGTGGGCACGTACGTCCTGTCGATGCGCGACGCCGCCGCCCCCGACTCGACGCCCGTGATCTCCACGGACGTCACCGTCACCGCGGGCGACGCGAACACCGTCGTCGCCTACGGCCGGAACTCCGACCTGAAGACCACGGCGTTCACCGACGACCTGCAGCAGCCCGGTGACGGCAAGGCGAAGCTCCGCCTCGTCCAGGCGGCGACCACCGCGAAGAAGGTCGACGTCTCCACCTCGACCGGCACCGCCGTCGCCGAGGACGCCCGGTTCGGCACCGCGACCGGCTACGCCACCGTCGCCGCCGGGAAGTGGACGCTCGACGTCTCCGGTGGCGGCCAGCGCGGCACCGCGAAGGTCGACCTCGCCGGCAACACCGTGTCGACGCTGTTCGTGCTCGACGACAGCCGTGGCGACCTGACCGTCGTGCCGGTGACGGACGCCGCTGCGACGGCGGCGACCCCGACGGGCGGTGTCCAGACCGGGGGCGGCGGCACCGCCGCGGACCGTCCCGTGGACGACGCGCTGCACGCGCTCGTCGCCACGCTCCGCTCGCTCTTCCGCTGACGCCCTGGAGGCTCCCCACAGGCACGGCCGGGCCGCCGCTGGCGCGTCGGCCCGGAACCGGCTGGGTGGGCCCAGGCGCGGGTCGACGACGCCCGCTCACCCGCACCGCGGTGCGGGTGGGACGACGCGGTCGCCCGCGCCGTGCCTCCTGTCCGTCCCCGCCACCCCACCAGCCACCGAACGAGAGGCAGACCCCACATGCCCCGCAGGACCTGGATCCCCGTCGCCGCGATCGCGGCCGTCGCCGTCGCGGCAGGCACGGCCCTCGTCGCCGTCCACCCGTGGTCGGACGACGCGACGCCGCAGGCGGCCTCCACCCCGACCTCGACGACCGCTCCCGCCGGTGACCGCTCGCCCGAGCAGCTGCGCCGGGCGTTCCTCGACCGCTACGTCGAGGGCGGCCGGGTCGTCCGTGTGGACCAGGGCGGCGACACGGTCAGCGAAGGGCAGGCGTACGGCCTGCTCATCGCCTTCGCCGACGGCGACCGCTCCACGTTCGACCAGGTGTGGCGTTGGACGGCCCGGCACCTGCTGACCGACGACGACCTCCTCGCCTGGCGGTGGACGCCGGACGGCGGCGTCGCCGACGAGCAGTCCGCGAGCGACGCGGACCTCGACGCCGCCCGCGCCCTCGTGCTCGCGGGCCGCGCCTGGGACGAGCCGCGGTACACGACGGCCGGCAAGCGGATGGCGGCGGCGATCCTCGACCACGAGACGGTCGAGACGGACGCCGGGCGCATCCTGCTCCCCGGGCCGTGGGCCGACCACGAACCGTACCGGTACGACGCGTCGTACGCCTCGCCCGCCGCCTACCGGGTGCTCGGCCGTGCCACCGGCGACGACCGGTGGTCGGAGCTCGAGCGGGGGTCGCGGACCGTGAGCGCCTCGGTGCTGCGTGCCACCGACCTGCCGAGCGACTGGTCGCAGGTGCACGCCGACGGCCGGGTCGAACCGATGCCGGCGACCGGGAACGACGGTCGGGTGCTGTACGGCTACGACGCCATGCGGATGCCGCTCCGGTACGCCGAGGCATGCCACAGCGCGGACCGCTCCCTCGCCGGGTCGCTCGCACCGACACTCCGTCGGAGCACGCAGCTCGCCGCGCAGCTCGACCTCGGCGGCACGGCCGTCACCGGCGACACGAACGCCCTCGCGTACGCGGCCCGCGCCGCCGCCGAGCTGGCCGCCGGCAGCAGCAGCGCCGCCCACGCGGACCTCGAGCGCGCCGACCGCACGGCAGCGGCGACTCCGACCTACTACGGCGACGCCTGGGCGGCGCTCGGCGCGACGATGCTCACCTCCGACGTCCTCGGTGGGTGCGCCACGACCGCGGGAGGTGCCTCGTGAGTCGGCACGCACTCGACGTCCCCACGCGGCGCCGCCGGACGATGGTCATCGCCGCCGCCGCCGCGGTCCTCGTCGTCGGCGGGACCGCGGCGGGGGTCGCGGTCGCCGCCGGGTCGGGCGACTCCGGCAGCTCGGGCAGCGGGGTGCCCCGGGCCGCGGTCACCTCGTCGCCCACCGCCGGTTCGGGGACGGCCGGGTTCCAGGACCCGGCTGCTCCGGCCGCCCGGTCGACGGCCACCCCGACGCGCGTCGACATCCCCGCCATCGGGGTGTCGAGCGGCCTCGAGGACCTGCACCGCGGTGCCGTCGGCGAGCTCGACCCGCCGAAGGACTGGGACAGAGCAGGGTGGTTCAGCGACGGGATCGTCCCCGGCCAGGTCGGCCCCGCCGTCATCGCCGGCCACGTCGACTCCCCTACCAGCGCCGCCGTGTTCTTCCGGCTCGACGAACTGGTGCCGGGCGACCGGATCACCGTCACGATGTCCGACGGCACCGACCGCGTCTTCCAGGTGCAGCGGTCCGAGCGGGCGGCGAAGTCGGCGTTCCCGACGAGCGACGTGTACGGCACCTCGCCGACCCCGGCGCTGCGCCTGATCACGTGCGACGGCACGTTCGACACCGCCACCGGGCACTACACCGACAACCTCATCGTGTTCGCGACCCTCGTACACGACTGACCGACCCGACCCGACTGATCCGACCCGACCCGACCCGACTGATCCGACCCGACCCGACCCACTGGAGATCCCGATGAACGCGTCCCTGGTCATCATCCCGACGTACGACGAGGCGGAGAACCTCCGTCCGATCGTGTCGCGCACCCTCGCGGCCACGGACGACTCCGTGCACGTGCTGGTCGTGGACGACAACTCCCCCGACGGCACCGGCGCGATCGCCGACGAGCTCGCGACCGAGACCGACCGGGTGCACGTGCTGCACCGCACCGTCAAGGACGGCCTCGGCGGGGCGTACCTGACCGGGTTCGCGTGGGGCCTGGAACACGGCTACACCAAGCTCGTCGAGATGGACGCCGACGGCTCCCACCACCCCGAGTACCTGCCCCGCATGCTCGAACTCGCCGACACCAACGACCTCGTGCTCGGCTCCCGCTGGATCCGCGGCGGCCGGGTGGAGAACTGGCCCTGGTACCGGGAGGCGCTCTCCCGCGGCGGCAACCTCTACACCCGCCTCGCG
>NZ_NXIA01000036.1 GCF_002412165.1 Curtobacterium sp. 'Ferrero' | reverse complement strand
GGCCCCCCCCCCCCCCCCGCCCCGCGAGTACCCTCCCGGCGCTGGTGGCGGTCGCGGGAAGTGTCGGACGCGCGGACACCGGGCGGCATGTCGTGCGACCAACCCCAACGGCACCCGGCACCCGGCACCCGGCACCCGGCACCCGGCACCCGGCACCCGGCACCCGGCACCCGGCACCCGGCACCCGGCACCCGGCACCCGGCACCCGCCCCCGCACCCGGGACCCGCGCCCGACACGCCCGACGAACCCGCCGAGTTGCCGCACGCAACTTTCCTGCACGACACGCCGCTCACGACCGCCCGCATGATGCGCCAGGCGACGCGGTCGTGCGTTACAGCGGTGTAAACAAATCGCCCTCGGTTCGTGGACTTCCGTGACAGGGTGGTACCAATGAGCGTTCCTGACCGGGCACACAGCGCTTCCAGCGGCCGGTCAGGACTCCTGCAATCATCACCAGAGAGGTACACGGACATGGCATCCGTCACCAAGTGGGGCAAGCGCGGCATCGTGCTCGGCGCCGGGGCAGCAGCGACGGCGCTGGTGCTCACGGGCTGCGCCGGCGGCAGCGTCTCGTCGGCCGACCTGAACGGCATGACGGTCGGCACGACCGACAAGATCACGTCGCTCGACCCGGCCGGCTCGTACGACAACGGCTCGTTCGCCGTGCAGAACCAGGTGTTCCCGTTCCTGATGAACACCCCCGTCGGCAGCCCGGACGTCGAGCCGGACATCGCCACGAAGGCCGAGTTCACGAACGACACCACGTACGAGGTGACGCTCAAGAAGGGCCTGAAGTTCGCCAACGGCCACGACCTCACCTCGAGCGACGTCAAGTTCTCGTTCGACCGCGAGCTCAAGATCAACAACGAGAACGGCCCGCAGTCCCTGCTCGCCAACCTCAAGAGCATCGACACCCCGGACGACACCACGGTCGTGTTCCACCTCGACCACGCCGACCAGACCTGGCCGCAGGTGCTCTCGAGCCCCGCCGGCCCGATCGTCGACGAGCAGGTCTTCTCCGCCGACAAGCTCACCCCCGCGGCGGACATCGTCAAGGGCAAGGCGTTCGCCGGGCAGTACGAGATCACCTCGTACAAGGAGAACGACACCATCCAGTACAAGGCGAACAAGAACTACGACGGGCTCCTCGGCAAGCCGAAGACCGACGAGGTGACGGCCAGCTACTACACCAAGGAGACGGACCTCAAGCTCGCGGTGCAGAAGGGCGACGTCGACGTGGCGTACCGCTCGCTCACGCCGACCGACATCGCCGACCTGCGCAAGGACGACAAGGTCAAGGTGACCGACGGTCCCGGTGGCGAGATCCGCTACCTGGTCTTCAACTTCAACACGCAGCCGTTCGGCGCGAAGCAGTCCGACGCCGACGAGGCCAAGGCGCTCGCCGTCCGCCAGGCGGTCGCGGACGTCGTCGACCGCGAGGCGATCGCGAAGTCGGTGTACAACAACACCTACTCGCCGCTCTACTCGATGGTGCCGGACGGTCTGACCGGCGCGGCGACGCCGTTCGAGACGCTGTACGGCGACGGCAGCGGCGGCCCCGACGTCGACAAGGCGAAGAAGACGCTCGCCGACGCGGGTGTCACCGGCAAGGTCCAACTCGACATCCAGTACGCACCGGACCACTACGGTTCGACCTCGGACGACGAGTACGCCGCGCTGAAGACCCAGCTCGAGAACTCCGGGCTGTTCACCGTGAACATCCAGTCGACGGTCTACACGACCTACGCGGTCGAGCGGACCAAGGACGCCTACCCGGTGTACCAGCTCGGTTGGTTCCCGGACTTCTCGGACGCGGACAACTACCTGGCGCCGTTCTTCACGAAGGACAACTTCGTGCAGAACCACTACGACGACCCGACGATCCAGAACCTCATCGCCGAGGAGCAGGCCGAGTCCGACGCGTCGAAGCGCGCCGACCTCATCGAGCAGGCCCAGCAGCGCGAGGCCGAGCAGATCTCGACCCTGCCCCTCCTGCAGGGCAAGTCGATCGCCGTCGCCGGCAAGGACGTCAAGGGCCTGACCCTCGACGCCTCCTACAAGTTCCGCTACGCGACCCTCTCCAAGTAGCACCGATGTGACCCCAGGGGGCGCTCCGACACGGAGCGCCCCCTGACCACGTCCCGAAAGGCACCCACCCCGTGACCATCAGCACCCCCGAGGTCGGCCCCGAGGCCGGACCCGGAGCGAGCGCGGACCTGGCCACCGACCCCTCGAAGCCCCCGGCACAGCGACGTGCCAAGGGGCAGGGCGGCGGACTCGGCCGGTACGTCCTCGTCCGGTTCCTCCTCATCTTCCCGACCGTCTTCATCCTCGTGACGCTCGTGTTCTTCCTGATGCGCGTCATCGGCAACCCGATCACGGCCTCGGTCGGCGGCCGTCTGACGCCGGACCAGCTGCAGGAACGCCTGCACGCGGCGGGCTACGACCGCCCCGTGCTCGTGCAGTACTTCGAGTACCTCGGCAACATCGTCCGGTTGAACTTCGGCGAGACCTCGACGGACCACCGTCCGATCACCGAGATCATCGTGACCTACGGCGGCGCGACGGCGGAGCTCGTGTTCTACGCGCTCATCGTCGCCCTCGTCCTCGGCATCCCGCTCGGCATGCTCGCCGCGTACGTCCGCGACAAGTGGCCCGACGTGCTGTTCCGCGCGCTGGCGATCCTGACGTACGCGACACCGGTGTTCTTCGGCGGCCTGCTCCTCAAGCTCGTGTTCTCGGTGTGGCTCGGCTGGCTGCCGCTCGGCGACCGTGCGTCGACCCGGGTCAGCCTGGTCCTCGACAACATCCCCGGCGCGACGGGCATCTACCTCATCGACGCGCTCCGCACCGGCAACGCGCAGATCATCGGCGACGTGCTGGCGCACGCCGTCCTGCCCGCGCTGACGCTCGGCCTGCTGACCGCCGGCATCTTCCTCCGCCTGGTGCGCGCGAACATGATCGGCTCGCTCGGGTCCGAGTACGTCGACGCGGCCCGCTCGCGCGGCGTCCGGGAGGCGCGGCTCGTCCGGACGCACGCGTTCCGTCCCGCCCTCGTGCCGATCATCACGGTGATGGGACTCCAGATCGCCATGCTGCTCGGTGGTTCCGTCCTGACCGAGACCACCTTCGGGTGGCGCGGGCTCGGTTTCGAGCTCAACCAGTACCTGTCGGCCCGCGACTTCGTCGCGGTCCAGGGCATCGTCGCGATGCTCGCGGTGATCGTCGCGGTGACGAACTTCATCGTCGACGTCGTCGCCGCACTGATCGACCCGAGAGTGAGGTTCTAGCGATGGCCGACACCGCCCTCGTCGACCGCCACGAGCCGCTGTGGAAGCGGCTGCCCGTGGTCGTCCAGCTCCGCCGGAGCACCGGCTGGCAGCGCGCCATGCTCATCACGGGCGTCGTCATCTGCGCGCTCTACCTGATCGTCGCGATCGCGGCACCGCTCATCGCCCCGTACGGGTTCGGGCAGCTGCAGTCCGACAGCGGCCAGGGGTTCCCCCGCACCGCACCGCCGAGCCCCGAGCACATCTGGGGCACGACCGTCGGTGGGTTCGACGTGTTCAGCCGTGTCGTCTTCGGCGCCCGCACCGCCGTCCTGGTCGTGATCGTCGCGGTCGTCGTGTCGATCACGATCGGGGTCATCCTCGGCATGGTGTCGGGGTACCTCGGCGGCTGGCTCGACCGGGTCCTCGTCGTCGTCGCCGACGCGATCTACGCCTTCCCGTCGCTGCTGCTCGCCATCGTGGTGTCGATCGTGATCTCGGGCGGGAACTCGAGCTACGCGGGCGGCATCGTCGCGGCGGCGATCTCGATCACGGTCGTGTACGTCCCGCAGTACTTCCGGGTGGTCCGCGCCGAGGCCGTGCGCCTGAAGAACGAGGCGTTCGTGGAGTCGGCGCGCGTCGTCGGCACGAACCCGTGGCGCATCATGACCCGGCACGTCCTGCGCAACAGCACGCGGAGCCTGCCGCTCATCCTCACCCTGAACGCGAGCGATGCGATCCTGACGCTCGCGGGCCTCGGCTTCCTCGGCTTCGGCATCGGTCCGACCGCCGGCGCCGAGTGGGGCTACGACCTCAGCCGCGCGCTGTCCGACGTCGCCTCGGGCGTCTGGTGGACGGGCGTCTTCCCGGGCGTCGCCATCGTCGTGCTCGTGCTCGGCGTCACGTTCATCGGTGAGAGCCTCAACGACATCTCCGACCCGCGGCTGCGCGCACGGCGCCGGATCAAGCAGCTGGTGTCCCGCGGGCAGGCCGCCGGCACGGAAGGAGCGACGGCATGAGCGACGCAACGCAGCCGGTCGCCGTCGTCGACGACCTGACCGTCACGTTCGCCACCGACAACGGGGCCGTCGACGCGGTCAAGGGCGTGAGCATCGACGTGCGGCCCGGCGAGGTCCTCGCCCTGGTCGGCGAGTCCGGTTCCGGCAAGTCCGTCACGGCGCGGAGCATGCTCCGGCTCATGCCCGAGACCGCGACGCTCGGCGGTGCCGTGTACCTCGACGGCACCGACGTGGTCAGCGTCGGCGCGCAGAAGCTCCGCGAGCTCCGCGGCACCGCCGGCGCCATGGTCTTCCAGGAACCGAGCACGGCCCTGAACCCGGTCTTCACGGTCGGGTGGCAGATCGCCGAGGGCCTCCGTGCCCACGGCGGCGTCTCGAAGAAGGAAGCGCGGGCGAAGGCGATCGACTACCTCGGCCGCGTCGGCATCCCCGACCCGGAGACGCGCGTCGACCACTACCCGCACCAGTTCTCCGGCGGGCAGAAGCAGCGCGTCGTCATCGCGAGCGCCCTGGCCCTCGAGCCGAGCGTGATCATCGCGGACGAGCCGACGACCGCCCTCGACGTGACCGTGCAGGCGGAGATCCTCGACCTCCTCCGGCGCTGCCGCGACGAGTTCGGCGCCGCCATCGTCATCATCACGCACAACATGGGCGTGGTCGCCGACCTGGCCGACCGCGTCGCCGTCATGTACCAGGGCGAGATCGTCGAGCAGGCACCGGTCCGCGAGCTCTTCGCGAACCCGCAGGCCGACTACACGAAGCGGCTGCTCGCCGCGGTGCCGCGGCTCGAGGCGTCGACCGGAGCTGCTCGCCGTGCCGCGATCTCCGAGGACGTCGAGCCGCTCGTGTCGGCGAAGGGGCTCGAGATCGAGTACCCCGGTCGGCTCGGCGCGCACGCGTTCAGGGCGGTCAAGGGCGTCGACCTCGACATCCGCCCCGGTGAGGTCCTCGGCCTGGTCGGGGAGTCCGGTTCGGGCAAGACGACCATCGGTCGGGCGATCGCCGGACTCACCCGCGTGACCGGTGGCTCGCTCCGGGTGCTCGGGACGGAGATGCTCGGCTACCGCGAACGCGACTTCAAGCGGCACCGGAAGGACATCGGGTTCGTCTTCCAGGACCCGGCGACCTCGTTCAACCCGCTGCTCACCATCGCGGAGTGCGTCGCGGAGCCGCTGGTCGTGCACGGGGAGGCCCGCAGCCCCCGCGCCGCCCGGAAGCGGGTCGACGAGCTGCTCGAGGCGGTGCAGCTCCCGGCTGCGTACGGCGACCGGTACCCGCACGAGCTCTCCGGCGGGCAGCGCCAGCGCGCGTCGCTCGCCCGGTCGATCGCGCTCCGGCCGAAGCTCCTCATCGCCGACGAGCCGACGAGCGCGCTCGACGTGTCGGTGCAGGCGCGCGTCCTCGAGCTGTTCCTCGAACTGCAGCAGGACCTCGGGTTCGCGTCGCTGTTCATCAGCCACGACCTCGCCGTCGTCGGCGCGCTCTCCGACCGGATCGCCGTGCTGTACCGCGGCGACCTGGTGGAGACCGGCACGACCGCCGAGGTCCTCGGCACCCCGCAGCACCCCTACACCCAGCGGCTCCTCGCCTCCCTCCCGGTCCCGGACCCAGCCGAACAGGCCGAGCGACGGCGTACGCTGGAGCGACTGGAGCACGCCGGGTCCTGACCCGACACGGCCAGCCTGGAGGCGCGACCCACGTCGTCGACGCGTGTCGCGCCTCCAGGCGGTCGCCTCCGCAGTTGCGCACACGCTGCGTCGACCACCCACGTCGGCGCGCGGACCGCCGCCAGGGGGCGGCGTGGAAGGGGACCCATGATCGCGGTGAACGGACCGGCCGTCGTCGCTGACGACGTGTCGATCGAGTACCGGAGCCCGCGGGCGGGTGAACCGATCCGGGCCGTCGACGGCGTCAGCCTCACCCTGCGCCAGGGCGAGATCCTCGCCGTGCTCGGCGAGTCGGGGTCCGGCAAGTCCACGCTCGCGGCGGCGATCGCGGGGCAGCTCGGCGCGCACGGCGAGGGCGAGGGCGCGTACCGACGCCAGATCATCGGCGGCGAGCTCACCGTCCTCGGACAGAAGACCCGTGGCCTCCGGGCGACGTCCCGGAAGCTCGACCGGCTCAGCGGCCGGATCGGGTACCTGCCGCAGGACGCGGCCGACCGGCTCAGCCCCGACCTGACCGTGGGCGAGGCCGTCGCCGAACCCATCTACGTCCGCGACCGACGCTTCGACCGTAAGGAGGCGGGACTCATGGTCGCGCGCCTGCTCGACGCGGTGCACCTGCCGCTCGGCTCGATGCGGCTCAACACGTGGGAGCTGTCGAGCGGGCAGCGCCAGCGGGTCGCCCTCGCACGGGCGCTCATCCTCGAGCCGCAGCTGCTCGTGGCCGACGAGCCCGCCCGCGGCGTCGACGTGCTCGTGCGGCAGTCCGTCCTCGAGGCGCTCGCGAACCTCCAGCAGGGCCGGCAGTTCTCGGCGGTCGTGGTCTCGAGCGACCTGCGTGAGGCCCGTGCCCTCGCCGACCGCGTCGCCGTGATGGCAGACGGGCTGCTCGTCGGCCTCGGCACCTTCGACGAGGTGCTCGACAACCCGGTCGACCCCTACGTGAAGACCCTCGCCGCCACGGCGGCCCGTCCCGTCAAGCGCCGACCGGCCGGTTCCGGAGCCGCGGGAGCCCCGGCTGCCGCACGCCGCTCCTCCGCCCCGCGTCGCCCCCTCGCCGCCGGCACCGGCCCGCGCACCGACCGTCAGGAGAACGTGTGAGCACCACGACCAGCAGCCCGGCCGGCACGCGCGGCCACCGAGCGGTCATCACCGACGAGGGGGCACCGCTGCCCGTGTCGGCCCCCGAGCCGGGACCGGTCGCGGTGCTGCCGGACGAGGCCGAACTGCACGTCGCCGCCGTCACCGAGGCCGGGGGGACAGTCGCGCCGCTCGGGGAGGACACCCGCGGACTCGTGTGGCTCGACCCGCGCGACCCCGACGGACTCGCCGCCGCGCTCGACCGGGCCCCGGCGGTGTCGTGGGTGCAGCTGCCGTTCGCCGGGGTGGACGCGTTCGCCCACCTCATCCGCGAGCACGGCGACCGCGTGCTGTTCACCTCGGCGAAGGGTGCGTACGCCGAGCCCGTCGCGGAGCACGCCCTCGCGCTGACGCTCGCCACGCTGCGGGTGCTGCCGAAGCGGGCGCGTGCGACCTCGTGGGCGACCGAGCCCGAGGGGGTGTCGCTGTACGGCCGGAACGTGGTCGTCATCGGCGCCGGCGGCATCGCGCTCGAGTACCTCCGGCTGCTCGCCCCGTTCGACGTGTCGGTCACCGTGGTCCGGCGGTCCTCCTCACCCGTCGAGGGGGCCGACCGCACGGTCACGACGGACCAGCTCGACGAGGTCCTGCCCGACGCCGACGTCGTCATGATCGCCGCCGCCATGACCTCCGGGACGTCGAAGCTCTTCGACGCGCGTCGGCTTGCGCTCATGAAGCCGTCCGCCCGGCTGGTGAACATCGCCCGCGGTGGACTCGTCGACACCGACGCCCTGCTCCGGGCCCTGCGTGACGGCGTGATCGCGGGTGCGGGTCTCGACGTGACCGACCCCGAGCCGCTGCCGGACGGGCACCCGCTGTGGGAGGAGCCCGGTGCGGTCATCACGCCGCACCAGGCGGACACGCCGGAGATGGTCGCACCGCTGCTCGCCGAACGCGTGCGGACGAACGCCCGTGCGTTCCTCGGCGGGCAGGGCGAGGGCTTCGTCGGCGTCGTCGACCCGGCCGCCGGGTACTGACGGCGCGGCGCGCCCGGGCTGCGCGGTGGATGCGGCGTGGGCCGTTCAGGTACTGCTATGCTGTTACCCGTTGTTCAGGAGAGCAACTGATCCTCGATAGCTCAATTGGCAGAGCAGCCGGCTGTTAACCGGCAGGTTGTTGGTTCGAGTCCAACTCGGGGAGCGTCAGACCCCCACCGTTCGCGGTGGGGGTCTTTTGCGTGTACGGCACCACCGTGTCGACGCAACCGTGTCGACGCAACCGGGGGGACGGTCTCGGCTCGTCGGTGTCCGGTCTCGGTCGGGCGCCGGATCAGCCTGTTAGCGTTCTCAGGTGCGCCCGACCGCTTCGAGACCCGCCGCGACGCTCCTCGTCGTCGCGGTGAGCCTCGTGCTGAGCGCGTGCACCTCCGCCGAGGCCGACCCCGAAGCGCCCTCGGAGAGCCGACCGGCCGCGGTCGCCGCCACGGGCAGCGCGCCGATCATGTTCGCGTTCACGTGCTGGACCGGCCGCGCAGACGCGACGGAGTCGTACACGACGTACTCGGCCGTGTGGGAGGACCGGCGGACCGACTGCTCCGCCGTCCGCACGACCGGGAGCACGATGTCGGAGCAGCAGGCCGACGCGGTCCGGTCGGCCGGCGGAGCCGCGACGCTCGCCGGTCTCGCGGCGACGTGCGCGGAGCGCGGCGCCGGGCCGTGGGTCGCGCCGGTGCGCACCGAGCGCGCCGCGGCCGTGGCCGCGGGGCTCCTGGCGTACTGCCCGGGCCATCCGGAACGCGACCGTCTCGAGGAGTCGCTGGCGACGTACCGGGGGTGATCCGTGCCTCCCGGCCGGCGCGTCAGCCCTCCGGGTGGTCGCGACCCGGCAGCCAGGACTGTCCGGGGCCGCCCCAGCTGGCCTTGCGGATCGCCTTCTGGACCTGCTTGCCGTACGGGTGCGCGAGCCGGTCGGCGTAGAGCAGGCCGTCGAGGTGGTCGTACTCGTGCTGGAAGATCCGGGCGAGCCAGCCGTGCGCCTCGATCTCGAACGGCTCGCCGTGCTCGTCCTGCGCGCGGAGCAGGGCGCTGGGGGACCGGCGCAGCGGGAAGCGCTCGCCCGGGATCGACAGGCAGCCCTCGGACTCGTCGTCCTCGTCGAGCTCCTCGACGGACTCCGGGACCGGGGGTGTGATCCACAGGACGGGGTTCACGGCGACCCCGCGGTGCAGGACCTCGTCGTCGTCGGTCCAGGAGAAGACGAA
This sequence comes from Curtobacterium sp. 'Ferrero', assembly GCF_002412165.1. Lineage (GTDB taxonomy): Bacteria > Actinomycetota > Actinomycetes > Actinomycetales > Microbacteriaceae > Curtobacterium. The sequence continues at coordinate 5,263 of NZ_NXIA01000036.1, read as the reverse complement.
CAGGCGCTTGCCGACGCCGACCTGCGGGCCGGCGAGGCCGACACCGGGCGCGAGGTCCATCGTCTCGTACATGTCGGCCACCAGCTCGCGGAGCGCGTCGTCGAACTCGGTCACCTCGGCAGCACGCTCGTGGAGGACGGGTTCACCGGTGATGCGGATCGGGAGGACGGCCATTCACCCAGGTTATCCGGCGAGGGACGGTAGCCTCGAACGGTGACGACGGACCTCCAGATCCCGGACGCGGTGAACCTGACACCGTTCCAGGCGCTGATGATCCCGGTCGCGCTCGTCGGTGCCGTGTTCCTGTCGCTCGGCGCGCAGTTCCAGAGCCGGGGCGTCCAACGCGTCGAGGCTCGGCTCGGGCGGCAGTCGAAGGGGCTCAGCCTCCGGCACGTGCTCGCCCTGGTGTCGAGCGGGTACTGGGTGCTCGGCACGGTCATGCTCGGGGTCGCGGTCGTGCTGCAGCTCGTCAGCATCACCTTCGCCCCGCTCATCGTCGTGCAGCCGCTCGGCGCGGTCGCGCTCGTCGTCACCACGTGGTTCTCGTCCCGGGCCACCGGGGTCCCGCTCGGACACCGGGCGCGGCGAGCGGTGTGGACGTGCATCATCGGCGTCGGCATCTTCGTCGGCATCGCGGCGTTCGTCGGGCACGAGAGCGCCATCACCCGCCAGCAGCTCATCACCGTGCTCGTCATCCTCGCGGTCGTGCTGGCGATCGTGCTCGTGTCGTTCCGGTTCGTGGCGCAGCACCGGAACGCGCTCTACTACATCGCCGGGGCGGGCATCCTCTACGGGTTCGTCGCGACGCTCGCCAAGGTCGTGCTGAACCGGTTCGTGAACGGCACCTTCGACTGGCTCACCGCCGTGGCGATCGTCGGGGTCGTGGTCGCGGCTGCCCTCGGCGGGTACTTCGTGCAGAACGCCTACTCGAGCGGTTCGGCGGACCTCGTCATCGCGGGGCTCACCGTCATCGATCCGATCGTCGCGGTCGGCATCGGTGTCATCGTGCTCGACGAGGCAGCGGGGGCGCCGTGGGGTGCGGTCGCGGGCTTCGTCGTGGCGGCGGGCGTCGCGATCACCGGGGTGTTCCTGCTCGCGAAGCACCACCCGCAGTCGCGCGCCTGAGAGCGGACGTGCGGCGAGGCGCAGTCGCGCGCCTGAGAGCGGACGCGCGGCGAGGCGCGGTCGCGCGCCTGAGAGCGGACGTGCGGGGGTCGGCCGGGTCCACCGCGAGGCGGACGCGGTGCCCGAGGCTCGTGCGGTAGCGTTCCAGTCCGACCAGGACACCGTTCACGAGAGGACCTTGCCCGCCGTGTCAGCAGATGCCACCACCGCCACCGCCGAGTCGACGGGCGCGACGGCCGAGCGCCGGCCGCTGCGGGTCCTCATCGCCGCCGACACGTTCCCGCCGGACGTCAACGGCGCTGCGACCTTCGCCGAGCAGCTGGCCGTCGGTCTGGCCGAACGCGGACACGAGGTGCACGTCGTCGCCCCCGCGTCCTCGAGCCACCACGGCACGTTCGAGGAGGAACACGGCGGCGTGCAGCTCATCGTGCACCGGCTGAAGTCGTACAAGTGGCCCACGCACGCCTGGCTCCGGTTCGTGTGGCCGTGGAGCGTCCGGAAGCTGACCGCGCCGATCCTCGACGCCGTGCGCCCGGACGTGGTGCACATCCAGTCCCACATCGTCGTCGGACGTGGTGTCGCACGCGAGGCACACGACCGCGGGATCCGTGTCGTGGCGACGAACCACTTCATGCCCGAGAACCTCCTCGACTACGTGCCCCTGAGCCGCTGGGTCATCCCGACGGCGATCCGGATCGCCTGGCGCGACGCGGCGAAGACGTACCGGATCGCCGACGCCATCACGACGCCGACCAACCTCGCCGCCGACTACCTGCGCAAGGCGATCGCCGGACAGCGGGTCCTCGCGATCTCGTGCGGTCTCGACGTCACGCGGTACGTCGCGCGCGAGGGTCGCCCGGCGGGCAACGAGATCGTGTTCGTCGGTCGTGTCGCGCCGGAGAAGAACCTCGACGTCCTCGTCCGTGCGCTGCCGCTGCTGCCGGCCGGGCTCGACGCACACCTGACGATCGTCGGCGGTGGGGAGATGATCCCGAAGCTCACCGCCCTCGCCCGCGAGCTGGGGCTGACGGACCGGGTCCGCTTCGCCGGCTTCGTCTCCGACGAGGACAAGCGGACCGCGCTGACGAACGCGACGGTGTTCGCCATGCCGTCGACCGCCGAACTGCAGAGCATCTCGTCGCTCGAGGCGATGGCGTCCGGGCTGCCGGTCGTCGCCGCCGACGCGATGGCGCTGCCGCACCTGATCGACGGCAACGGGTACCTCTTCGCTCCGGGCGACGTGCAGGACCTGGCCGCCAAGCTCACCGCTGTGCTGACGGCGTCCGACGAGGACTACGCCGCCATGCGGGCCCGCAGCCTCGAGATGATCCAGCCACACGACATCAACCGCACCCTGTCGACGTTCGAGGCACTGTATCGTGGGGATCCGGTGGCCTGACGGTCCCCGGCGAGGGGCGGTAGCCAAGCTGGTCAAGGCAGTCGGCTCATAACCGAACGATCCGCGGGTTCGAGTCCCGCCCGCCCTACATGCAGTTACGGCGCAAGGCCACCGACGACGACCCGTTCGGCCCGACCCCGAACGTCACGTTCGAGGTGACCCGCGGGGGCACCGGCGTGCGCGTCAACGCCTTCCGCATCGGGTTCATGGGTGCCATCGGCGTGCTCGTCGCCCTGGTCGCCGGGGCGATCGTCCGTGAGCTGAGCACGGTGCTCGTCTACATCGGCGTCGCGCTGTTCCTCGCGCTCGGCATCGATCCGCTCGTGTCCTTCCTCGAGCGGTTCATCCCACGCTGGACGGCGATCCTCGCGGTGGTGGTCGGGGTCCTCGCGGCGTTCGCGGGGGTGATCTTCGCCGTCGTGCCGATCCTCATCGAGCAGGCGACGAACCTCATCGAGAACTTCCCGAACATCATCCAGGACATCTCGCAGCAGGAGTGGTTCCGGGACCTGTCGCAGCAGTTCGCCGGCGCGTTCGACGTCGACCACGCCCTGCAGTCGGTGCAGTCCTTCGTCGAGGACCCGAGCAACCTGCTCAACCTCGGTGGCGGCATCCTCGCGGTGGGCAGCGGCATCCTCTCCGGGCTGACCGGTGCCGTGATCGTCCTCATCCTGATGCTCTACTTCCTCGCGTCGATGCGGGGCATGAAGTCGATGACGTACCGGTTCGTCCCGGCCTCGCGCCGCCAGAACTTCATCGACGTGAGCGAGCAGATCACCCAGGCCGTCGGGCGCTACGTCGTCGGGCAGATCTCGCAGGCGCTCATCAACGGCATCCTGAGCTTCTTCTTCCTGCTCATCATCGGGGCCCCGCTGCCGGTGCTCCTCGCGTCGTTCGCGTTCCTCGGGTCGCTCATCCCGCTCGTCGGCACCCTGAGTGCCGCGATCGTGATCTCGCTGCTCTGCCTGTTCGCCTCGCCGGCGACCGCGCTCACCGCCGCGATCTACTACCTCGTGTACATGCAGGTGGAGGCCTACCTGATCTCGCCGCGCATCATGTCGCGTGCCGTCCAGGTGCCGGGGGCGCTCGTCGTCATCGCGGCGGTCGCGGGCGGCACCATCGGCGGGGTCCTCGGCGCCCTGGTCGCCGTGCCGGTCGCGGCGTCGGTGATCATCATCGTGCAGAAGGTCATCTACCCGAGGCAGCAGCAGTCGTGACCGCGTTCGACGAGCACGTCGACGCGCGGGACCGCTGGGCACGGGGTCCGCGGGGTCCGCTCGCCCTCGTGAACGCGCAGCGCGTCGACGTCGCCCAGCCGGTGTGGCCGGTGCCGGGCACCTGGGCGCCGGCCGTCGGTGGCCTGACCGTCACCGCGAGCCCGGCGGACGGTGTCGTGGTCGACGGGGTCCCGGTCGACGGCACGGTCCTCGTCGCCGGCGAGCAGGCGGTCGTCCCGTCCGCGGTCGCGTTCCCGGACGGCCTCGCCGGTACCGTCGCCGAGCACACCCTCCGAGTCTGGGACCCGTCGTCGGAGGCGATCACCCGCTTCGCGCGCATCGCCCGCTTCGCCCACTCCGCGCGGTGGGTCACCTCCGGCAGGTACGAGCCGGTCGACGGCCAGGAGGCCCGTGGTGCCGTCCACGACGCCGCCGTCCTCGACGCCGCTGGCGTCGCGCTGCCGGTCGCGGGGCACGTCGACACCGTGCTCGACGGCACGGCGGTCCGGCTCGTCGCGGTGCGGTCCGCCGCGTTCCGCGGCGCCCCGCGGCTGCAGCTCATCGTGCAGGACGCCACGAGCGCACTGCCGGAGGACGACCCGGCCAGCACCTACTCGATGGGGCGGTTCCTGTACCTCGACGACCCCGGCCGGTCCGCCGACGTCGTGCTCGACTGGAACACCGCCGTGCTGCCTCCGTGCGCGTTCTCGTACCAGTACGCCTGTCCCGTCCCGCCCCCGGAGAACCGGCTCGGCGTCGCGATCACGGCGGGGGAGCGGCACCCCGTCGACGCCTCGGGCGCGGTCCTGCACTGAGCGGGTCCCGCAGCCCGTCGCCCGGGTCGGAGCGCCGATCTGGCGTTCCCAGCGCTGACGCTGCATAATGGGCGTGTCCGCGAGGACATCACAATCGCATACCGATGGTTCCGCACACACGGTTCCGGTCGCAGGTCGATGGGGAAGTCGCACCTGACGAATCGGAGGAATCGTGAACGGAACGACGACCGGGGTGCTCTACGTGCACTCCGCACCCCGCGCGCTCTGCCCGCACGTCGAATGGGCGGCAGGTCGCGCCATGAACCGTGCCGTGAACTTCTCGTGGCTCGACCAGCCGGCGCAGGACGGTGCTCGCCGCACCGAGTTCACCTGGACCGGCTCCGTCGGCACCGGCGCGGCGATCGCCTCTGCCCTGCGCGGCTGGGAGCACCTCCGGTACGAGGTCACCGAGGAGCCGACGAGCACCTCCGACGGCGGCCGGTGGATGCACACGCCGGACCTCGGGGTGTTCTACGCGCAGACGGACGTCACCGGGAACATGGTCGTGCCCGAGGACCGCGTCCGCTACGCGATGGAGGTCGCCGGCAGCAACGCGCTCGAACTCCACCGGGAGCTCCGACTCGCGCTCGGCCAGGCGTGGGACGACGAGCTCGAGCCGTTCCGCCACGCCGCCGAGGGCAACCCCGTCGTCTGGCTGCACCGCGTCGGCTGACCTTCCCGCACCGTTCCTCCACCCGAACGCCGCC
>NZ_NXIA01000035.1 GCF_002412165.1 Curtobacterium sp. 'Ferrero' | reverse complement strand
CCGGTCCCGCCGCCCGCTGCCGCCCCGGCTCCCCCGGCCGCCGTCCCGGCCCCCGCGGCCGCTCCGGCTCCGGCCGCCGCCCCGGCGAACGCCAGCGCCTCGGTCCCGAACCCGAACCAGGACGCGGGTGCCTCGGGCTACGTCACGCCGCTCGTCCGCAAGCTCGCGAACGAGCAGGGCGTCGACCTGTCGACCGTCACCGGTTCCGGTGTCGGTGGGCGCATCCGCAAGGAGGACGTGCTCGCGGCCGCCGCGAAGGCCCCGGCCGCCGGTGGCTCGGCAGGTGCGGCTGTCGCTCCGTCGGGTCCGTTCGTCGCCGAGGTGTCGCCGCTGCGCGGCACCCGCGAGAAGATGACCCGCCTGCGCAAGGTCGTCGCGGAGCGCGCGGTGCAGTCGATGACCTCGACCGCCCAGCTCACGAGCGTCGTCGAGGTGGACGTCACGAAGGTGGCGCAGTTCCGCGACGCGCACAAGGCGGAGTTCCAGGAGAAGACCGGCGCGAAGCTGTCCTTCATGCCGTTCTTCGCCCTGGCCGCCTCCGAGGCGCTCAAGGCCCACCCGAAGATCAACTCGACGGTGGAGGGCGAGGAGATCGTCTACCCCGACCACGAGAACGTCTCGATCGCGGTGGACACCGAGCGCGGCCTGCTGACCCCGGTCATCAAGGACGCCTCGTCGCTCGACCTGGCCCAGTTCGCACAGGCGATCGCCGACCTGGCCGACCGCACGCGCAACAACCAGCTCAAGCCGGACGAGCTCGCCGGCGGCACCTTCACGCTGACGAACACCGGATCGCGCGGCGCGCTGTTCGACACCCCCGTGGTGTTCCTGCCGCAGTCAGCGATCCTCGGGACGGGCATCGTGACGAAGCGCCCCGCCGTGGTGAAGGTCGACGGGCAGGAGGCGATCGCGATCCGTTCGTTCGTCTACCTGGCGCTGTCGTACGACCACCGCATCATCGACGGTGCCGACGCGTCGCGCTACCTCGTCGCGGTGAAGAACCGCCTCGAGGAGGGCAACTTCGGGCCGAACCTCGGCTACTGAGTCGCCACAGCTCCACGAGCCGCACCGGAACGGCCCCGCTCCCCACCAGGAGCGGGGCCGTTCCGCGTCCGGCAGGGCGGCCGGTCCCGGTGCGGTGCTCGTCACGATCCGAGGGCGAACGTCGCCGCGGTGACGAGGCCGACGGCCACGACGACCCCGACCGCGGCCTGTCGCAACGGGATCCGTCGTCCCGCGAGTGGGACCCCGTGCTCGACGACCTGGCGCAGGACGTCGACGACACGGTCGACGGTGCCCGGCTCCCCTGCCGCGTCGGTCGGTCCCGGTGCGGCCCGGAAGTGGTACTCGGTGGGCTCCGGCTCCCACCGGACGGGGCGGGGCGGTGCCGCGTCCCGGACCGTGCGGAGGAGCAGGTCGAGCTCGTCGGGGCCGCCCGCCCGAGCAGCGGCGACGGCCTGGTCGATCGACGGGCGGCAGGCCTCGCGCGGGTCGACGCGTTCCCACACCGTCCGCGCCGCGAGGACCAGGACCGCGATCCCGTCCAGCGCACCGCCCCGGAGGAGGGTGCCGGACCCCCGACCGCGGTGACGCTCCCGCCGCTGCCCGACGCTGCCGTGGCGGCTCGGCAGCAGCACCGCGGCGTCGGACGGGCCGGACAGCAGCACCGCAGCGCCGGGTCGGTCGGACAGCAGCACCGCACCGCCGGGTCGGTCGGACAGCGGCGCCGCTCCGTCGGGTCGGTCGCACAGCGGCGCCGCTCCGTCGGGTCGGTCGCACAGCAGCGCCGCTCCGTCGGGTCGGTCGCACAGCACGACCGCGCCGGAGTCGTCGACGACCACGTCGTCGACGGTCGCCGTCCCGAGCACGACCGCGCCCCGAGCGGCGGCCACCGCGAGCTCCAGCAGGGGCAGGGTCAGGGTGACCGCGACACCGACGGTCGGGACGCCGAGCCGGTCGAGCGCGTCGGCCAGTCGCTCCCCGGCAGGGCGGAGCAGTTCCGCGACCAGGACCCCCTGCCGGGTCCGGCCCACGCGGAGCACGGGAGCGAGGTGCCGGACGGGCGCCGTCGAGCGGTCGGCGAGCCACGCGAGGAACGCGCGCTCGTCGGTACTGCGCCACCAGGCGGTGCGTTCGTCCGATCCGTCCACGGTGACCATCGTGGCGGGCGCGCACCGCGCCTCCAGGCCGTGGATCAGCACCTGTGGACAACGGGCGTTCGCCCACAGCCGGACCGATGACGGTCTCCGAGGGTCTGCTCAGGCCGTATCCTGTGTGCATGGCACGCAGCAGTTCTCCCGGTACGACGGCGAAGGAGCCGGGTCGTCTCAAGCAGATGGTCCAGGTGTTCCAGATGACCCGTCGGGCGGACCCGACCTCGGTCTGGTGGTTCGCCCTCGCGTTCGTCGGTCCCGTCGTGGTCGGCGTCCTGCTCGCGCTGCTGCTCCCGGGGCAGAACTGGCTGGGGGTCGTGCTGTGGATCGTCGCCGGCGTGCTGCTCGGCGTGCTGCTGTTCCTCATCGTGCTGGGTCGTCTCGCGGAGCGCGCCGCGTACTCGCAGATCGACGGCCAGCCCGGTGCCGTCGGCGCCGTGCTCAGCAACTCGCTCCGTCGGCAGTGGCGTTCGAGCGAGATGCCGGTCGCGGTCCACGGCCGGTCACAGGCCGCCGTCTACCGCGCCGTCGGGACGCCCGGCGTCGTGCTCATCACCGAGGGGCAGCGCGGCAACCTCACCCGGCAGGTCGACGAGGAGCGTCGGAAGGTCCAGCGGATCGTCCCGAACGTCCCCGTGCACGTCCTGCACGTCGGCGGTGGCGAGGACGGCCTCACGCTGCACAAGCTCCCCCGCGCGATGAACAAGCTGAAGAAGGCGCTGAACCGCAACGAGGTGCTCGCGGTCGCCAACCGACTCGACTCCCTGACGCACGGACCGGCGTCGGCGATCCCGAAGGGCATGGACCCGATGCGGGTGCGTGCCGGACGGCCCCGCTGATCCGCTGAGCCCGCATCGCAGAACGCCCCCGACCTGTCCGGTCGGGGGCGTTCTGCGTCGGGGGGTCGTGTGCGCCGGAACTCGAGCGGGGCCCTCACTTCCGGACGAGCACCGTCCCGGCGATCCGGTCGTGCGCGCCCCGGCTGTCGCGGTCGATGATGAGCGCCGGGACGACGAGGCACAGCAGCAGTGTCCGCACCACCGGCCGCCAGACCCCGACGTAGCCGCCGCGGACGGGCACGACGCGCAGTCCGACGCAGATGTGCCCGAACGAACCCGACAGCAGGCAGATGAACAGGATCTGCAGCACGGCGAAGATCGCGATCTGCACCCACGAGTGCGCGATGTCCCCGGAACCGTTCACCGGGGACCACACCCCCGTGACGTAGGCGACGAGGTCGGCGAGGGCACCGTCGATGAGGAGCGCGACGATGCGGCGACCGACGCGGCCGACGCTCCGGGGCCCCTCCTCCGGGAGCCCGAGGTCCTTGCCGGGCCAGCCGTCCGGGTGCGGGGAGGCGGTCGACGACGGGGACGTGGAGCGTGCCATGCGACAAGGGTAGGCGACCGTCGGCACGTAACACGCACGAAACAATGCAGTCACGTCCGGGAAACTCGGTGTCAATAGCCTCATCGGAGGGTGCACCCCGCGGCACCTCCGACATCACCTACCCCCCAGGAGATCGACACACATGTTCAGCGATTCCTCCGAGGTGCTCGCCTTCATCAAGGACACGGACGTCAAGTTCCTCGACATCCGCTTCACGGACCTTCCCGGTGTCCAGCAGCACTTCAACATCCCGGCGTCGACGGTCGACGAGGACTTCTTCTCGGTCGGACAGCTCTTCGACGGCTCCTCGATCCGCGGCTTCGCGTCGATCCACGAGTCGGACATGCAGCTCATCCCCGACGTGACGACGGCCTACATCGACCAGTTCCGCGCCGAGCGCACGCTGATCATGATCTTCGACATCTACAACCCGCGGAACGGCGAGATCTACGGCCGTGACCCGCGCCAGGTGGCGAAGAAGGCCGAGAAGTACCTCGCGTCGACCGGCATCGCCGACACGGCGTTCTTCGCCCCCGAGGCCGAGTTCTACATCTTCGACGACGTCCGCTACTCCGTGACCCAGAACAAGTCGTTCTACTCGGTCGACTCGGAAGAGGGCGCGTGGAACACCGGCCGCGAGGAAGAGGGCGGCAACCTCGCCAACAAGACCCCGTACAAGGGCGGCTACTTCCCCGTCTCCCCCGTCGACAAGACGGCGGACCTCCGTGACGACATCACCCTCAAGCTGATCGAGGCGGGCTTCGAGCTCGAGCGCTCGCACCACGAGGTGGGCACCGGCGGCCAGCAGGAGATCAACTACAAGTTCGACACGATGGTCCACGCCGCGGACGACATCCTGAAGTTCAAGTACATCGTGAAGAACACGGCCGACCAGTGGGGCAAGGTCGCGACCTTCATGCCGAAGCCGCTCTTCGGTGACAACGGCTCGGGCATGCACACGCACCAGTCGCTGTGGAACGACGGCAAGCCGCTGTTCTACGACGAGAACGGCTACGGCGGGCTCTCGGACATCGCGCGTTGGTACATCGGCGGCATCCTCAAGCACGCGCCGGCGCTGCTCGCGTTCACGAACCCGTCGATCAACTCGTACCACCGCCTGGTCAAGGGCTTCGAGGCGCCGGTCAACCTGGTCTACTCGGCCGGCAACCGTTCCGCCGCGATCCGCATCCCGATCACCGGCACGAACCCGAAGGCCAAGCGCATCGAGTTCCGCGCGCCGGACGCCTCGGGCAACCCGTACCTCGCGTTCGCCGCGCAGCTGATGGCGGGCCTCGACGGCATCCAGAACCGCATCGAGCCGCACGAGCCGGTCGACAAGGACCTCTACGAGCTCCCGCCGGAGGAGGCGAAGGGCATCCCGCAGGTGCCGGGCTCCCTCGACGAGGCGCTCGACGCGCTCGAGGCGGACCACGAGTTCCTCACGAAGGGCAACGTCTTCACCGAGGACCTCATCCAGACGTGGATCGACTACAAGCGTGAGAACGAGATCCTCCCGCTCGCGCAGCGTCCGCACCCGTTCGAGTACGAGCTCTACTTCGGCGTCTGATCCTCGCTGACACCACGAAGGCCCCGCACCGGTTCCGGTGCGGGGCCTTCTGCGTGCGGCGCGCGCTCGCGCTGTGGGGGGGCGACCGCCTGGAGGCCCGGTGCCGGTCCGGCGGGGCCGCGCCGCGCCTCCAGGCGGTCGCGTCGCGACGCTTCGAGCCCATCGCACCCACAGTAGGAAGCCGAATCGCTCGTAGGAGGTCGTTCCTTCCGACTGCCCACGAGCGGAACGGCCGACCACGAGCGAAACGGCCGACCACGAGCGGAACGGCCAACCACGAGCGGAACGGCACCGGACGGGCGAGCACACGCACGAGCGGGGCCCGCGCCGCCCCCGGCACGGACCCCGCTCGCAGCGGTGGCAGACCTACCGTGCCGTCGCCAGCACGTCGTTCGCCCCCGCGGCGACGCTCACGGGTGCACCCGTGACCGGAGTGGGCCGTCCCAGGGAACGGACGGTCCACCCCGCCTGTACCCAGTCCTCGACCGGGAGGCAGTTCCGCGCGTCGATCACGACCCGGCGACCGACCACCTCGCCGAGCGCGACCGGGGACGCCGTCACGATGTCGTCCCACTCCGTCAGCACGAGGACGACGTCGGCTCCCTCGATCGCAGCCTCCTTCGAGGCGGCGTACGTCAGCGTCGGGAACGATCGACGGGCGGTCTCGTTGGCCTCCGGGTCCCACAGTGAAACCTGGGCGCCGCGGAGGTGCAGTGCGGCAGCGACGTTGAGCGCCGGCGAGTCGCGGACGTCGTCGGTGAGGGGCTTGAACGCGGCACCGATGACGGCGACGCGGCGGTTGAGCACCGATCCCCCGACGGCTTCGATGGCCATGTCGATCACGCGTTCGCGCTGCCCCATGTTGATCTCGTCGACCTGCTGCATGAGGCCGACGACGCGGCCGGCGCCGAGCTCGTTCGCGCGGTGCATGAGCGCCCGGATGTCCTTCGGCAGGCAGCCGCCGCCGAACCCGAGGCCGGCGTTGAGGAACTTCCGGCCGATGCGGGCGTCGTGCCCGAGCGCGTCCGCGAGCGTCGTCACGTCGGCACCGGTGATGGCGCACATCTCGGAGATCGCGTTGATGAACGAGATCTTCGTCGCGAGGAACGCGTTCGCGCTCACCTTCACGAGCTCGGCGGTCGCGAGGTCGGTGGTGATGACCGGGCAGCCCTCGGCGATCGGGGCGGCGTAGACCTCCCGGATGACCGCGTCGGCCTCGGGCGAGGCACCGCCCCAGACGAGCCGGTCCGGGTGCAGGGTGTCCTCGACGGCCTTGCCCTCGCGGAGGAACTCGGGGTTCCAGATGAGCTCGGCGTCGATGCCGGCGGGGGTGAACTCCCGCACGACCTCCCGGAGCCGGGCCGCAGTGCCCACCGGGACCGTCGACTTGCCGACGATGAGCCCCGGGTGGGTGAGGTGCTCGGCGACGCCGCGGGTGGCCAACTCGACGTAGGACAGGTTCGCGGCGTGCGACCCGGCCTTCTGCGGGGTGCCGACGCAGACGAAGTGCACGTCCGCGGCCGCCACGGCCTCGGGGAGCGACGCCGTGAAGCGGAGCTTGCCGCTCGCCACGTGCTTCGTGATGAGCTCGGGCAGGCCGGGCTCGAAGAACGGGACCTCGCCGGCAGTGAGCGCCGCGAGCTTCGCGGGGTCGACGTCCACGCCGATGGTCTCGAAGCCCATCTCGGCCATGGCGGCGGCGTGCGTGGCGCCGAGGTAGCCGGTGCCGATGACGCTGATGACGGGTGCGGGGCGCTGGTCGGCAGCAGCCGCGGTCGCGGTGGACGGGGTCTTCTTCGGAGCGGTCATTGCTCGACCTCCTGCAGGTCGTAGTCGATGTCGGTGCGGCTGATCCCGTCGACGAAGGCCTGGAGGCTGTCGGAGCGGGAGTCGAGTCGCCAGTCGTTGGTGGTGCGGGCACCGTCGACGATGGTGGTCGCGGTCTCGCTGAAGTACGCGAAGCCGATGACGTCGCTGTTCGCGGGGTCGGCGAGGGCGTCGAAGAGCGAGGTGATCCAGCGGGACTTCTGGGAGTCGCTGACGCTCCCCCCGGTCTCGGTGGCGCCGATCTCGTTGAGCACGATGCCCTTGCCCGGCGCGATCTGGCGGATCTGGGCGAGCGTCGCGCCGAACGTGTTCTCGAAGGTCGGGGCCTCGGTGGCGTCACGGTAGTAGCCGCTCATGCCGACCCAGTCGACGTACTCGGAACCGGGGTAGTAGTTCCGCATGTAGTCGAGGGTCTCGTACTTCGGGTTCCCGAGCTTGTCGATGCGCGAGGGCGACCAGTCCCAGATGGCGTACTGGTTCGCGCCGTTGTCCTGGAAGACCTGCCAGACGTGCTTCCACATCGCCACGTACGAGCCGGCCGCGTTCTGCTGCTTCGACGCCTCGGACCAGTTGTACCACTGGCCGTTCATCTCGTGGTCGAAGCGGATGACCATCGGCATCCCGTTCGCGGCGAGGGCCTTGGCGTACTTCGTCAGGTAGGCGTCGAACTTGCCCGAGATGATGTCCTCGTTCGTGTAGCCGGGCACGTACGGCTGGTCGTTGCCGGTCTTCGCGGGCACGGACTCCCACGTCATCATCGGCAGCCGGCCGTTCGCCCACGACCGCTGGACGGCGTTCTGGTTGAAGTCCTGGTCGAAGCCCTGGAAGAAGCCGACCATGTTGGTGGCCTTCCCGACCTCGCGGGACACCTGGTCGTACTCGGCCCAGTTGAAGGGCGACTGCGCCGTGTACAGGCCGTACCAGCGGGACTGCTGGCCGAGGATCTCGGCCTTGGTCGGGGTGCTGATGGGCGTGGTCGTCGGGTCCTTGGAGGGACCCGTGTTCGGGTTCGTGACCGAACCGCCGGACCCCGAGCCCGAGCTGGAGCCGGAGCCGGCGGAACCGGAAGCACCGGAACCGGACCCGCCGGAGCCGGAGCCGGAGCCGGAACCGGAACCACCCGATCCCGAACCGGCCCCGTCGGAACCGGAACGGGACCCGGCCGCGGATGCCGCGCCTCCCGTCCCGCTCTTGGCAGCACCGAGCTGCGACTGCAGCGAGGCGATCTGCGCCTTGAGCTGGGCGATCTGGTCGCCACGCGACCCGGCCTTGGCCGAGGTCGAGTCGAGCTTGCCCTGCAGCGACCAGATCTCCTCCTGTGCGGCGGTGAGCTTGGTCTGCAGTTCGGCGGCGGAGACCTTCTGCTTCGGCGGGGTGACGCCGAGGGCCTGGTGCACGGCGGTGGAGACGGGACCGGACGGCGAGACCCAGACCGTCCAGGTGATGAGGCCGAGGACGACGAGGATCGCGGTCGTGCCGAGGGCCGTGAGCCGGGCGTGCTTGCTGGACTGGGCCCACCAGGCACCGGAGGAGCGGATGAGGTCAGACAATGAGGAACGCCTCCAGGGCGAAGATCGCGAAGCCGATCAGGTACGGGATCGCGGCGTACGGGTTGTAACGGCGGACCTTCGCCGACTTCGCGGCGGCGCGGGTCGCACCGCCGGGCGAGGTCGCGGCACCGGTCGAGGTCGCCGCACCGGGCGACGGCTGACGTCGCGTCGCGAGCACGGTGGCCGTCGAGTTGGTCGTGGCGTCCGCACCGTCGTCGAACTCCGTGCGACGGGTGCTGGCGCCGGCACCGAAGATCTCGTCGAAGGCGCGGTCGGCGGCGACCTGCTCGTCGGAGTACCGCGGTGCGTCGACCGGGCTGACCGGCGTCTGGCCGGAGAGACGCGGGCTGACCGGCGTCTGGCCGGAGAGCTGCGGCTGCGCGGGGTCCTCCTCCATCGGGCCGCCGGCGTAGGCGCCGGCGCGGGTCCCCCAGCCGGACGCGTGCGCCAGGCGGAAGAACCCGATCAGCCGGATCGGCATGAGGAAGAACGTCGACACGATGATGAACATCGGCAGCCGGAAGAAGTCGCTCGGCTTCTCGGACAGGTGCCGGATCTGCCGGATCGCCATGCTCAGCACGCTCGAGACGACCATGAGCGCCGCGACGTAGACGAAACCGGTCGAGAACCCGTACTGCTGGAGGATGCCCTGGTACAGGTTCTCCCCCTGCCCGGTGAGTGCCCGGTAGATCCAGCCGGCGATCACGCCGAAGAGCATGAACGGCAGGATGATGTCGGTCACGAAGAACATCGCGAGGACCGGGGCGTGCCCGATCATCCACGGGAGCATCCGGAGCGTGTTGTACTGCGAGCCGCGCGCCCAGCGGAGCTGCTGCTTGAAGAGCTTCTTCACCTGGAGCGGGGCGTCCGTGTAGACCAGCGAGGTGTACTGGTAGACGGTCCGGTACCCCTCCTTGAGCGTGAGGTTCGTCAGCGTGCGGTCGTCGGAGACCTCGAGGAAGACGCCCATGAACTTCTCGTGCATGAACTTGTCCATGACGCGGACGAGGATGTTCCGGCGGAACGCGATCGTGCGACCCGGGAGGCAGCCGATCTGTCCGAGGACGCTCTGCGCCGGCATCGAGTAGAGCGCCCGCGAGTTCTCGAGCCAGTCGGCCCAGCGGGTGATCCAGCTCCGGGTCGGCTCGAGGATGCGCTGCCGGGTGGTGACGCCGCCGACGGACTCGTCGGCGAAGGGCTTGAGGAGCTCGGACAGCGTGCCGGGGGTCCACACGGTGTCGGAGTCCACGAGGATCGTGATGTCACCGTTCGACAGCTCGGTGCCGACCTTGACGGCGTTGCGCTTGCCCGGGATGGGCGTGTGGGTCCAGCGGACGAGCGGGGCGAACTCGTCGCAGACCATCTCGAGCGCCTCGTTCTTCGCGCCGTTGATGACGACGATGATCTCGCCCGGACCCTGCTCGACCATGCGGCCGATCACGTCACGGAAGAGGTCGATCGGTTCGTCCACGACGGGGACGACGACGCTCGTGGTGCCGGTGAAGACACCGGTGTAGGGGCGGTAGCGGGCAGACAGGACGACCTTGAGCAGCCAGAGCAACCAGATCACCGCGGAGTACACGGCGAACAGGTAGAACTCGGGGTGCCCTTCGACCATCTGCCGGATCTGCAGAATGAAGGTGAACATCGATCCCTGCTTCAACGTTCGAGGTGGGGATTCCGCTTCATCGAGGAACCAGTGGTCGGTTCGGGTGGACCCCATTGATGCAGAAACGTGACCGAGGCCGCAACGCGACCCCCGTCCGGGGGCGTTACGGACGCGTTACGGGGTACACCCTGGTCCCCCATCCGCTCGGCCGCCCGTGTCCCCAGCAGTGCTGACAACAGTCCGACGGACACGCCCGACCGGCGGAGGCGCCGACGGCGTGCGCCGCAACGGACGGGAGGCGCGCATCGCCTCCGTCAGGAATCCCAGGTCAGCAGGCGGTTCCGTCAGCACCTGAGCAGCAGTGCAGCCAGCGGGGTGCAGACTGATCGCCGGCTGGATCACGGTCAGATCACGCGCATCGCCCACGGTCCACGCGGGGTACATCCGAGTGCACTCCGGGTGACACTGCCGGACACGGAGAATTAACCTCCGACGACATGTCATCTTCCGCCCCGGAGGAGCACCTCGGGCGTGTCGCGTCGGGCTGGACGTCGGCCGACGGGGCCGCTACGGTCTCCGCATGACGATCGATCGACCCGCTGCCCCGACCCGCGCCGTGTGCTCGGAGTCGCTCGCGCAGCAGCAGGTCCCGAGCGGAGGGCTCCCGACGGACGCCTCGTGACCGCGGCGCTGCTCGGCGCTGCGGCAGCCGGCGTCGTCGCGGGTCTCGCGGTCGCGGTGCCGGTGGGAGCGGTCGGTGCGCTGATCGTGCTCATCGGGGCCCGCAACGGGTTCCGCGTCGCCGTCGCTGGCGGCTTGGGCACCGCCACGGTCGACGGTTGCTACGCACTCCTCGCCGTGCTGGGTGGCACCGGCATCGCCGCGGTCGCGAGCTCGGCCTCCGGTGTCCTGCGCACCGTCGCCGGCGTCGTGCTGCTCGTGCTCGCCGGCGCGATGGCCTGGTCGGGGTGGCGGGCGCGATCGTCCGCTCCCGAGGGTCGGCGCCGGACGGACGTGTTCGGGAGTCCTGCCCGGGCGTACCGGGGACTCGTCGCGGTCACCGCGGTGAACCCGGCGACGATCCTCGCGTTCACGGCCGTCGTCGTGGGCGGGACCGGACCGGCGGGTGCATCCTCGCCGGCTCCCCCACCGGTCGACGCGGCGTCGGCGTCCGCTGCGTTCGTCCTCGGTGTCCTCGTCGGCTCCGCGGCCTGGCAGACGCTCCTCGCCGCCACGGGCGCGCTCCTCGGCGGGGTGCTCGCGGGTCCGCGGGGTCGGATGTGGACGGCGTTCATCGGTGCTGCCGTCACCGCGGGGCTGGCGGTGCGGACGATGACGGGCTGGCCGTGACGGCGGCGTCAGTCGGTGGCGGCCGACCGGGCGCGGCGGACGGCAACCGAGAGCCCCTGCCGAGCGGACGCGAGGAGGACCGGGTCGCCACTTCGTCGGAGCTCCACGGCGAGGGTGAAGTCGACGATCGCCAGTGCTGGGTCGCCGGCCGCGAGGAGTGCCTTGCCGCGGTGCTGCCGCATCACGGCCTCACGGGAGGTCCCGGCCGTCTCGCTGACGAGCACGTCGTACTCACGGACCGCGGCCCGCACGTCGCCGAGGTCGCGGAGACAGTCAGCTCGGAGGGCGCGCACACGCGCGGTCCGGTCGAACGGCGCCAGCGCCGCCAGGGCCGCAGCGGGGTCCCCCGTCCACAGCAGCTCGAGGCAGTGGGCGAGGGGGTCACCATGGAGACCGGTACGGAACGCCGCGAGGTCGACGACGACCGGACGGAGGTCGCCGCCGCGGATGATCCAGCCAGGACCACCCGGGACGTCGTCGTCCGGGTCCACTCCCGCCGCCCCGGGCAACTCGGACGCCCCGGCCGCCCCAGACGTCTCGAACGTCCGGGTCGCCTCGGACGTCGCAGATGCCCCAGCCACGGCAGTGATCCCGGAGGCGCGCGTGCCGACCACCGACGGGTCTGCACCGTCCCAGGGCGGGAGTTCCGACGACCGGAGGACTCCGGAGAGCGCCGGGAGCCGATCCCGTGCGGAGGCGCTCGCCTCGTCGACGATCACGACGACGGCCACCACCTCGCTCCCGCAGGTCTCGACCAGCTCTGCGGCGGTCATCGCCTGGCTCCCGGTCTCGATCCAGTCGTCGACGAGGACGACCCGCGAACCGGCTCCGAGGAGGTCGCGCCGGGCCGAGAGGGTTCGTCGGCGGCCCCGGTAGTCCTTTCCTGACCGGAGCTCCTCCCGGGGCCCCGGGAACATCGCGCCGTCCTTCCGCACCGGCGCGAAGCCGACGCCGAGGGCGTTGGCGACCGCGGGCGCGATGACGAACCCACGCGACTCGATGCCCACGACGACGTCGGGTCGGAACGGTTCGACGAGTGCGGCGAGCCCGGCGACCACCGCCTGCAACCCGTCGCCCGAGCGGAGAACGCCCCAGGTGTCGGCATGGCCGTCGATCCACCGGAAGTGACCGAGGACGGCGGCACGAGCCCGGGCGACGGCAGCGTCATCGGTCACGTCGGGCAGCCGATCAGGATCCGTAGAACGCGCGCTCGAACACCTGCCGGGCACGACGTGTGACGCCGAGGTAGTCCTCCTCGAGCTGGGTGGCGGACCCCGGCGGGTACTCCATCAACCGGGCCATGCCCTCGAGCTGGATCCGGTCCACGGGCAGCACGTCCGTGGTCTTCCCCGACCAGAGGACCAGGGCGCTCCGGGCCCGGCTGGCGAACCGCCAGGCGGCTCCGAGCCGGTCGGCGTCCTCCGGTTCGACGAGACCGGCCTGCACGGCGGCGTCGAGGGCCTCGAGGGTCGACGTCGTCCGGAGTCCGGGGACGCTCAGGGCGTGCTGGAGCTGGAGGAGCTGCACGAACCACTCCACGTCGCTCAGCGAGCCGCGGCCGAGCTTGAGGTGCCGGGCCGGGTCCGCACCGCGCGGGAGCCGCTCCGACTCGACGCGGGCCTTGATGCGACGCACCTCGCGGACCTCGTGGTCGTCGATGTGCTCCGGGTACCGCGTGCGGTCGGCGAGGTGTTCGAACGCACGGAGCAGCTCCGCGTCGCCGACGGCCCCCCGGGCGCGGAGCAGCGCCTGCGCCTCCCACGTGAGCGACCAACGCGCGTAGTAGGCGGCGTAGGACTCGAGCGTCCGGACGAGCGGCCCGTTCTTCCCCTCGGGCCGCAGGTCGACGTCGAGCTCGAACGGGTACAGCGCGTCCTCGGTGAGTCTGCCCAGCTCGCGGACGATGGCCTGCGCCGCCCGGGACGCGACCTCGGGCTCCGTGTCCGGTCCGGCCCGGTACACGTAGAGCACGTCGGCGTCGGAACCGAACCCGAGCTCCCGTCCGCCGAACCGCCCCATCGCGACGATCCCGAACGCCAGGTCCGGCGGGGCGGAGCGACGTGCGAGCGTCAGGGCCCCGGCGAGGGTCGCCTCGGTGACGTCCGTGAGGGCCGGGCCGAGCGCGTCGACGTCGAGCCACCCGAGGACCGCGGCCATGCCGAGCCGGAGGGTCTCCCGCCGTCGGGCGGACCGCACCAGGGCCGCGGAGCCGTCGAGGTCGTCCCCGTGGCGGGCGGTCGTCGCGGTCATCTCGGCGAGCAGCGACTCCCGCGGGCGCGGTCGGAGCAGCGACTCCGGCTCGTCGAGCCAGGCCACCGCCTCGGGGAAGCGTTCCAGCAGCCCGGACAGGAACGCCGACTCGGACAGCACGGTGGTGAGCGAGTGCGCGGCGCCGGACGAGTCGCGGAGCATGCGGAGGAACCAGCTCGACTCCCCCAGGGTGTCGCTGAGCCGTCGGAACGCCAGCAGCGCCCGGTCCGGTGCCGGTCCCTCCGCCATCCACCGGAGCAGGACGGGCAGGAGGTTGCGCTGGATGGTCGCACGACGGCTCGTGCCCTGGGTGAGCGCGCGGATGTGCGCCAGGGCGCCGGCCGGGTCGGCGAACCCGATCGCCCCGAGGCGGTCGACCGCCTGGTCGCTCGTGAGCACGATGTCGCCGTCGGTGGCCGCGACCGCGGACAGCAGCGGCCGGTAGAACAGCCGCTCGTGCAGCCCGCGCACCTCGAGCTTGACCGAACGCCACCGGGTCTCGAGCGCGGACGCCGACGTGGCGAGCCCGCTCGACCGGGCCAGCACGCGCAGCTCCTCCTCGTCGGAGGGCATCAGGTGGGTGCGCTGGAGCCGACGGAGCTGGATGCGGTGTTCGAGCACCCGGAGGAGCGCGTAGTCCGGGCCGAAGCGCGCGGCCTCCGGACGACCGACGTACCCGGCCGCGGTCAGGGCGTCCATCGCCTCGAGCGTCGAACGCACCCGGACGCTCTCGTCGTCCCGCCCGTGCACCAGCTGCAGCAGCTGCACCGTGAACTCGACGTCCCGCAGCCCGCCGGGTCCGAGCTTGAGCTGCCGGTCGACCTCGGCGTCGGGGATGTGCTCGGTGACCCGCTCGCGCATGCGCTGCACCGACTCGACGAAGCCCGGCCGGGTCGCCGAGGTCCACACGAAGGGCGCCACCGCGTCGGCGTAGCGCTGCCCGAGGTCCGTCGACCCGGCGATCGGGCGTGCCTTGAGCAGCGCCTGGAACTCCCACTCCCGCGCCCACCGCTGGTAGTACGCCACGTGGGAGTCGAGCGTCCGGACGAGTGCGCCGTCCTTGCCCTCCGGCCGGAGGTTCGCGTCGACCTCCCAGAGCGCCGGCTCCGCGGCGAGGTCCGTGATCACGTGCGTCGCTGCCACCGCCAGACGGGTCGCGATGAGCACCGCACGGTCGGTGCCGACGCCCGTGCCGGCTTCCTCGTCCCGGGTCGGCTCCGTCACGAAGATCACGTCGACGTCGCTGACGTAGTTCAGCTCGCGCGCACCGGCCTTGCCCATCGCGATCACCGCGAGGGGCGTCGCGGCGACGTCCGCCGCCGGGAACGGGACCTCGCGCCGGGCGACGTCCACGGCGACGTCGAGCGCGGCGCCGGCGAGGTCGGCCAGTCCGGCGGCGACCGCCGGGAACGCGACCGTCGGCACCGAGTGCAGCACGTCGAACAGGGCGATCTGTGCGACGTGCCGACGGTACCGGACCCGCAGCCGGAGCCGGGCGTCCTCCGCAGTGGCCCCGGCGACTGCCTCGGTGAGCGAGGCGGTGTACGCCTCCTGCGACCACGGCGGCGTGACCGGTTCGAACAGCAGCGCGAGCTCGGCGGGCCGTCGGTGCAGGAACTCGCCGAGCCCGACGGACGCGCCCAGCAGGCGCACCAGCCGTTCGGCGGCGTCCGGGTCGGCGAGCACGCGGTCGAGTTCGTCCGGCGCGCGGTCCGCGAGCCGTTCGAGCAGGCGCAGCGCGCCGTCCGGGTCGGCCGTGACGCCCCAGACTGCGGCCGGGTCGAACCCCGGCAGGCCGGCTCGGCCGGGGGCGG
>NZ_NXIA01000034.1 GCF_002412165.1 Curtobacterium sp. 'Ferrero' | reverse complement strand
GCGGGGGCGCGCGGGGGCGCGCGGCGGCGCGGGGCGCGGCCTCGGCGCCTGCCGGTTGCGCGAGGCGGCTGCGAAAGCGACAGTGTTGGTGCCCCGGCGCGCGTCGTTGACGCGAAAGCGACAGGGTCGTCGAGCCGGACCGCAGCGAACTGTCGCTTTCGCGGTTGTGCGCGCGCAGGGCGGGCGGCGGCGCGCCGGGCTCGACCACCCACCGGACGGGAGGCACGGTGCCAGCCGGTGCCGTGCCTCCCGTCCGACGGAGGCTGGGTCCGCATCACGAAGGCGACAGGTACGTCGCCCGCGTCTGCACCGGTGCTGCGGAAGCGACAGATCCCTGCGGCGGAACCGCAGGGATCTGTCGCTTTCGCGCCGCCCTGGCGCCCGAAGCGCGCGGCGCGCCGCGCCGCGCTCAGCGCGCCGTGTGCGGGTGCGCGCTCAACTCCTCCGCGACGAGGAACGCCAGCTCGAGCGACTGCATGTGGTTCAGCCGCGGGTCGCACAGGGACTCGTACCGGGTCGCGAGCGTGGCCTCGTCGATCTGCTCGGAACCGCCCAGGCACTCCGTGACGTCGTCCCCCGTCAGCTCGACGTGCATGCCGCCGGGGTACGTGCCGACCTCGCGGTGCGCCTCGAAGAAGCCGAGGACCTCGTCCACGACGTCGTCGAACCGACGGGTCTTGTAGCCGGTCGGGGTGGTGAGGCCGTTGCCGTGCATGGGATCGGTCACCCAGAGCGGGTTCGCGTCCATGCCCTTGATGGCCGCGAGGAGCTTCGGCAGCTCGTCGCGGATCTTGCCGGCGCCCATGCGGGTGATGAAGGTGAGGCGTCCGGGCTCGCGGTTCGGGTCGAGCTTCTCGACGAGGGCCTTCATGTCGTCGACCGAGGTGGTCGGACCGAGCTTGACGCCGATGGGGTTCCGGACGCGCGACAGGAAGTCGACGTGGGCGCCGTCGATGTCGCGGGTCCGCTCGCCGATCCAGATGAAGTGGCCGGAGGTGTCGTAGGCCTGCCCGGAGCGGGAGTCGATCCGGGTCATCGGGCGCTCGTAGTCCATGAGCAGGCCCTCGTGCGAGGCGTAGAACTCGACGTGCTTCAGCTCGTCGAAGTCGGCCCCGCAGGCGTCCATGAAGCGGATCGCGCGGTCGATCTCCTTGGCCAGGTGCTCGTACCGGGCGTTCGCCGGGTTCGAGGCGAAGCCCTTGTTCCACGAGTGCACCTGGCGGAGGTCGGCGAACCCGCCCTGGGTGAAGGCGCGGACGAGGTTCAGCGTCGACGCAGCCGTGTGGTACCCCTGCACGAGGCGGCGGGGGTCGGCCTGCCGGCTCTCGGGCGTGAAGTCGTAGCCGTTCACGATGTCGCCGCGGTAGGCGGGCAGCGTGACGTCGCCACGGGTCTCGAAGTCGCTCGAGCGGGGCTTGGCGAACTGTCCCGCCATGCGCCCCATCTTGATGACGGGCATCGACGCGCCGTAGGTGAGCACGACGGCCATCTGCAGGATCGTCTTGACCCGGTCGCGGATGGAGTCGGCGGTGGCGCCGGCGAAGGTCTCGGCGCAGTCACCGCCCTGCAGCAGGAACGCCCGGCCCTGGGCCGCGGCGGCGAGGCGGTCGCGGAGCTTGTCGACCTCGCCCGCGAACACGAGCGGCGGCAGCGTGGCGATCTCGGCGGAGGCGGCCTCGGCCGCGACGGGGTCCGGCCAGGTGGGCTGCTGCTTGATCGGGAGCGTCCGCCAGTAGTCGAGGCCCTCGATCACGTCCGGATCCTGCAGGGCGACGAAGTCGGTCGACTCGGACAAGGGCGGTACCTCGGTGTTCTGACGCGTGCGGCCGGTCGGGACCGGCATCCGGACGGGGTGCCCGGACCGTCTGAGCCTACCGTCCGGAGACGCCGCCCCGCTCCTTCATGACCTGCTCGCGCGCGGAGCTCGCCCGTTCCTTGACGCTCGTCGCATAGACGTCGACGTACTCCTGCTTGCTCAGCCCGGCGAGCTCGTGCATGACCTCGTCGGTGACGCTGCGCAGGATGAACCGGTCCGTCTCGAACCCCTGGAACCGCGAGAAGTCGAGCGGCTTGCCGAACACCACGCCGACGCGCTTGAACTTCGGGAACTTCTGGCCGATCTGCTGGACCTCACGGGTGCCGACCATGGCGACCGGGACGACGAGCACGCGGCCCTCGAGGATCATCCGGGCGATGCCGGTGCGGCCGCGGTAGAGCTTGCCGTCCGGACTGCGCGTGCCCTCCGGGTAGATGCCGAGCTGCTCCCCGCGTGCCAGCACCTGCAGGCCGGTGCGCAGGGACGCCTCGGACGCCTTGCCGCCCGACCGGTCGATCGGCAGCTGTCCGATGGCGTTGAAGAACGTCTTGGTGGCCCAGCCCTTCAGGCCGCGGCCGGTGAAGTAGTCGCTCTTCGCGAGGAACGAGATCCGACGGTCGAGCACGGCCGGCAGGATCACCGAGTCGATGAACGAGATGTGGTTCGACGCGAAGATCACCGGGCCCTTGGCCGGGACGTGCTCCCGACCCACGACCCACGGCCGGAAGAGCGTGAGGATCAGCGGGCCGAGCAGGAAGTTCTTCAGCAGCCAGTAGGTCATCATCGACTCCAGTTCGGGACGGGCATCCGCGGCGACGGGACCGAGCCGGATCCTACGCCGTGCGGGCGTGGATGCGGGCGAGGTCCGCGGCGCCGACGACGCCGGCGTCGTTCACGAGCTCCGCGATCACGAAGTCCGGCTCCGGGTGGTACCCGCGGGCCGGGAGGTTGCCGAGGTAGGCCTGCCTGATCGGCTCGAGCAGCCGGTCGCCCGCGCTCGCGACGCCGCCGCCGAAGACGAACAGCTGCGGGTCGAGCACGGCGGACAGCGAGGCGCAGGCCTCGCCGAGGTGCCGACCGAGCCGCCGGAGCGCCGCGAGGGCGCCCGGGTCGTCCGCGAGGATCAGGTCGCCCACGATCTTGCCGTCGAGGTGGCCGCCGTTCTGCTCGCGCGCGTCGGCGAGGGCGGACCCGATGCCGCCCGCGTCGGCGACGTCGTTCGCCATGCGCTGCAGTGCGCGCCCCGAGCCGTACTGCTCGATGCAGCCGCGCGCACCGCACCCGCACGGCAGGCCGTTCGGGACGATCCGGAGGTGACCGATCTCGCCGCCCGTGCCGAAGCCGCCGCGGAACAGCCGGTCCTCGGTCACGATCGCTCCGCCGACGCCGGTGCCGATCGTCAGCATGGTCATGTCGGACACGAGCCGCCCCGCGCCGAAGCGGAACTCCGCCCAGCCCGCCGCGTTGGCGTCGTTGTCGACGGTGATGTGCAGGTCGCCGATGCGCTCCTGGAGCTTCTGCCGCAGGGGCTCGTTCCGCCAGCGGATGTTCGGCGTGTAGTAGACGATCGACTGCGACGCGTCGATGAAGCCCGGCGCCGCGACCCCGACTGCACTGACCTCGTGCGAGGCCCGCAGCCGCGTGACCATGGTCACGACGTCGTCGAGCATGGCGTCCGGGTCCGCAGCGTTCGTGGCGACGCGGTCCTCGGCGAGGATCTCGCCGAGCTCCGTGACGACCGCTCCCGCGATCTTGGTGCCCCCGATGTCGATTCCGATGGCGTGCACGGTCCACGAGCCTACCGGTTCGCGGTGTCCACACCGAACGCTCGGCTTCCTCCACGACCTTCTCCTGCGCGGCCCCCTATGCTGGCGGTGTCGCCTCGACGATGAGGCGCACTCGAATCGAACCGGCCGACGAGGGAGTCACCGTGAACGATCAGCGACCCGAGCGCCTCACCACCGCCGCCACCACCGGGCCCGGCGAGCGGTCTGCCGCGACCCCGCCGAGCGGCGCACCCGCCCAGTCCCCGGCCGGGAGGCACGCCTCGCGTCCCAGCGCGGGTCCCGTCGCGCCGGACCACGGTTCCGCAGCGCGCCTCCTGACGGAGCGCGCCCGGCTCACGCCGGACCGTCCGATCCTGGCGGAGCGACACGGCGACACCTGGACCCCGATCACCGCGGCCGACACCCTCGCCCGGGTCCGAGCCATCGCGAAGGGCTTCGTGGCCGCCGGCCTGCAGCCGGGGGCGCACATCGCGATCCTGTCCCGCACCCGGCTCGAGTGGACGCTCGTCGACTTCGCCGCATGGACCGCCGGACTGGTCTCGGTGCCGGTGTACGAGACGAGCTCGCCCGACCAGATCCGCTGGATCCTCTCCGACTCCGAGGCCGTCGCCATCGTCGTCGAGCAGGAGCAGCACGCCCGCCGGGTCGCCGGCATCGCCCCCGACCTGCCGCACCTCGGCCAGCACTGGACGATGGACGGCGGCGGCCTCGACGACCTCGCCCGGCTCGGCGAGGACGTCAGCGACGAGGAGCTCGACGCCCGCACCGCCGCGGTGCACGGGCACGACGACGCGACGATCATCTACACGTCGGGCACCACCGGTCGACCGAAGGGCTGCGTGCTCCGGCACGACAACTTCACCGGGACCGTCGAGGGTGCGTCCGACGCCATGCCGGAGGTGATCGCGGACGGGTCCTCCACGCTGCTCTTCATCCCGATGGCCCACGTGTTCGCCCGCTTCATCGCGGTGATGTCGCTCTCCGCCGGTGTGATGGTCGGCCACGAGCCCGACACCAAGGACCTCATGCGGGCGGTGTCGACCTTCAAGCCGACGTTCCTGCTCGCCGTGCCGCGGGTGTTCGAGAAGATCTACAACTCCGCCGAGCAGAAGGCGGACCTCGGCGGCAAGGGCCGGATCTTCCGCGCGGCGGCGGCCACCGCGGTCGCGCACTCGGAGGCGCTCGCCACGGGGAAGGTCCCGCTCGGACTCCGCCTCCGCTTCCGTCTGTTCGACCGGCTGGTCTACGCCAAGCTCCGCGACGCGATCGGCGGACGGGTGCGCTACGCGGTGAGCGGGTCGGCGCCGCTGTCCCCGCGCCTGTCGCACTTCTTCCGCTCCATCGGCGTCCTCATCCTCGAGGGCTACGGCCTCACCGAGACGACCGCACCGGCCACCGTGAACCGCGCCGCCGAGCTCCGCATCGGGACCGTCGGCCGCGCGCTGCCCGGGGTCGAGGTCCGCATCGCCGACGACGGAGAGATCCTCATCCGCGGTGTCGACGTGTTCGACCGGTACTGGCACAACGAGGAGGCCACCGAGAAGGCGTTCGCCGACGGCTGGTTCCGCACCGGCGACCTCGGCCGACTCGACGCCGACGGGGTGCTGACGGTCACCGGCCGCGCGAAGGAGCTCATCGTCACCGCCAGCGGCAAGAACGTCGCTCCGGCCCCGCTCGAGGACGCCATCCGCGAGCACCCCGTCGTCGGGCAGGCGATCGTCGTCGGCGAGGGCAAGCCGTTCGTCGCCGCCCTCGTGACGCTCGACCGCGAGATGCTCCCGGGCTGGTGCGAGGCGCGCGGCATCTCCCCCGTGCTGAGCCCGCACGAGGCGGCCTACGACGAGCGCGTCCACCAGGCCGTGCAGGAGGCGATCGACGCCGCCAACCAGCGGGTGTCCCGTGCGGAGTCGGTCCGGTCGTTCACGATCCTCGACACCGAGCTCACGGAGGCGTCGGGGCACCTCACGCCGAAGCTCACGATCAAGCGGTCGGTGGTGCTGCGGGACTTCGCCGCCGACGTCGAGCACATCTACTCCGGCTCGAAGGTGCAGACGACGGCCACCCCGGTCGTCACCAGCCGAGGTCGTCGCCCCCGCGCCTAGCCCGCTGCCGTTCCGCTCGTGGTTGGCCGTTCCGCTCGTGGTTGGCCGAACCGCTCGTGGTTGGTTGTTCCTCCCGGCCTCCTACGAGCGATTCGGCTTCCTACTGCGGGTGCGATGGGCAGGAACGCTCGTGGGTGACCAGATCGCTCGTCGGTAACCGGACCGCTCCAGGGCGGCCGGATCGTGCGTACGCGGCCGAACCGCTCGTGGTTGGCCGAACCGCTCGTGGTGGGCCGTTCCTCCCGACCTCCTACGAGCGATTCGGCTTCCTACTGCGGGTGCGATGGGCAGGAACGCTCGCGGGCGGCCGGATCGCTCGTGGGTGACCAGAACGCTCGTCGGTGACCGAACCGCCCAACGGTGGCGGGATCGCTCGTGGTTGGTCGTTCCTCCCGGCCTCCTACGAGCGATTCGGCTACCTACTGCGGGTGCGATGGGCAGGATCGCTCGTGGGTGACCAGATCGCTCGTCGGTGACCGAACCGCTCCAGGGCAGCCGGATCGCTCGTGGTTGGTCGTTCCTTCCGACCTCCTACGAGCGATTCGGCTTCCTACTGCGGGTGCGATGGGCAGGAACGCTCGCCGTCGGCTGTTCCCGGTGACGCACTGGGCCCCCGTCACCGGTTCCGGGGCGACGCGCCAGCGGCGGCCCGGCCGTGCCGACGGGGAGAGGCCCGGTGCCGGTCTCCTGGACCGGCACCGGGCCTCCAGTGCGTCTGTTCGTGTGTGCGGGCGCGACGCGCCCCGCCTCAGCTCGCCTGCGGCTGCTCCGCGACGGGGGCGTCGAGGACCGCGGTCGCAGAGGTGGTCACGGGGACCGCCTCGGGCCGGCGGTTGGTGCGGGTGCGGTGGGAGCTGAGCTCGTTGTCCTGAGCGGCCATGATGCTGTCCTGGGGGTGATGGGTACGACGTCGGTGGGGAGCCGACGACGGTACGGTACCCCTCTCGTGCAACCGGTGGCCAATCCCCCGTGGGGGTGTCACCGGACCGGGTGTCCGCGGCCTAGTGGAACCAGTCCTGCGCGCGGATGTCGCGGAGCGCCTGCCGCCGCACCTCGGGGTCGAGCGTCATCACGTAGACGGTGCCGTCGAGGTGGTCGACCTCGTGCTGCAGGGCCTCCGCCATGAGCCCGTCGCCCTCGAGGACGACCTCGTTGCCGTCGACGTCGACCCCGCGGACCTTCGCGTGCGGGTACCGCCTGGTCGGGTAGCCGAGACCGGGGACGGAGAGGCAGCCCTCGTCCATGAGGACGGGGTCGCCGGAGACCTCGACGACCTCGGGGTTGAGGACGTAGCCGACCTCGCCGTCGACGTTGTACGAGAAGGCACGCAGGCCGACACCGATCTGCGGTGCGGCCACGCCGGCGCGGCCGGGCTCCTTGACGGTGTCGATGAGGTCCTGCACGAGGTCTCGGACGCCCTGCGAGCCGAGCGCGTCGGGTCGGATCGGGTCGGCCGGGGAACGGAGGACGGGGTCGCCGAACAGGCGGATGGGACGGACGGTCACGTTACTGCAGCACCACCAGGAGGTCTCCGGCGTCGACCTGTTGCGTCACCGGGATCGCGAGTCGGCCGACGGTGCCCGCGACGGGCGCCGTGATGGCCGCTTCCATCTTCATCGCCTCGATGGTCGCCACGGCCTGACCGGCCGCGACGACGTCACCGACGGCGACCTTGAGCGTCACGACGCCGGAGAACGGCGCCGCCACGTGCTTGGGGTCGGACGGGTCCGCCTTCTCGGCGGCCTTCGTCTCGACCTCGATCGAGCGGTCGCGGACGGCCACCGGGCGGAGTTGCCCGTTGAGGGTCGCCATGACCGTGCGCACCCCGCGCTCGTCCGCCTCACCGATGGCCTCGAGCCCGACGAACAGGTCGACGCCCCTGCCGAGCGGCACGGTGTGCTCCTGGCCGGGCCGGAGTCCGTAGAGGTAGTCGACCGTGGGGACGACCGAGAGGTCCCCGTACTGCTGCCGGACGGCCTCGAACTGCCGGGTCGGCTGCGGGAAGAGGAGCCGGTTCAGCGCCTGCTGTCGTGCCGGACCGGGGGTGTCCAGGTGCGCGCGCTCGGCGTCGGGCACCGGTGTGACCTCGATCCGGACGTCGCGGCCCGCGAGCACCTTCGACCGGAACGGTTCGGGCCAGCCGCCGGGCAGGTCGCCGAGCTCCCCCGCCATGAAGCCGATGACGGAGTCCGGGATGTCGTACTGCTCCGGGTGCTGCTCGAAGTGCTCAGGGTCGGCGTCG
The DNA here is from genome assembly GCF_002412165.1 of Curtobacterium sp. 'Ferrero'. GTDB lineage: Bacteria > Actinomycetota > Actinomycetes > Actinomycetales > Microbacteriaceae > Curtobacterium. Next base: position 7,739 of record NZ_NXIA01000034.1, on the reverse strand, counting down.
ACGGCGGCGAGCTGCAGCGCGAGGTCGCCGACGACCTTCGAGGACGGCGTGACCTTGGTCGGGCGGCCGAGGATGCGGTTCGCCTCGGCGTACCAGTCCTCGACCTGCTCGAAGCGGTCGCCGAGGCCCAGCGCGATGGCCTGCTGCCGGAGGTTCGACAGCTGTCCGCCGGGGATCTCGTGCCGGTAGACACGCCCGGTCGGCCCGGGGAGCCCGGACTCGAACGGGGCGTACACGCGGCGGACCGCCTCCCAGTAGGGCTCGAGGTCCCCGACCGCGGCGAGGTCGAGGCCGGTGTCACGGTCGGTGTGCGCGAGGGCGGCGACGAGCGCGGACATGCTCGGCTGGCTCGTCGTGCCCGCCATCGGGGCCGCGGCGACGTCCACGGCGTCCGCCCCGGCCCGCGCGGCAGCGAGGAGGGTCGCGAGCTGGCCGCCGGCGGTGTCGTGCGTGTGGACGTGCACCGGCTGGTCGAACCGCTCGCGCAGCGCGGCGACGAGCCGCTCGGCGGCGCCGGCCCGGAGCAGCCCGGCCATGTCCTTGATGCCGATCACGTGGGCGCCCGCCTCGACCATCTGCTCGGCGAGGCGGAGGTAGTAGTCGAGCGTGTAGAGGTCCTCCGCCGGGTCGAGGAGGTCACCGGAGTAGCAGAGCGCCGCCTCCGCGACGGCCGTGTCGGTGGCGAGCACTGCCTCCAGGGCGGGACGCAACTGGCTGACGTCGTTCAGCGCGTCGAACACGCGGAACACGTCGACGCCGCTGGCGGCGGCCTCCGCCACGAAGGCGTCGGTCACCTCCGTCGGGTAGGGCGTGTAGCCGACCGTGTTGCGGCCGCGCAGCAGCATCTGGATCGGGATGTTCGGCATCGCCGCGCGGAGCGCGGTCAGGCGCTCCCACGGGTCCTCGCCGAGGAAGCGGAGCGCGACGTCGTAGGTCGCGCCGCCCCAGGCCTCCATCGAGAGCAGCTGCGGGGTGAGCCGGGCGACGGCGGGGGCGACCGCGACGAGGTCCTTCGTGCGGACCCGGGTCGCGAGGAGCGACTGGTGGGCGTCGCGCATCGTGGTCTCGGTGACGGCGAGGGCGGTCTGCTCGCGGAGGGCACGGGCCCAGCCGGCCGGACCGAGCTCCAGGAGCCGGTCGCGCTGCCCGGGCTGCGGGGCGACGGACAGGTCGACCGCGGGCAGCTTCTCGCTCGGCTCGACGGTCTGCGGGCGCCGCTCGCCGTTCGGCTTGTTCACCGTGACGTCGGCGAGCCAGTGCACGATCTTCGTGCCGCGGTCCTTCGACACGTGGCCGCCGAACAACTGCGGTCGCTCCTCGATGAACTTCGTGGAGACGTCGCCGCGGGCGAAGTCCGGGTCCTCGAGCACGGCCTGGAGGAACGGGATGTTCGTGCTCACGCCGCGGATGCGGAACTCGGCGAGGGCGCGCTTCGCCCGGGCCACCGCCGCCGGGAAGTCCCGGCCGCGACAGGTCATCTTCGCGAGCATCGAGTCGAAGTGCGGGCTGATCTGGGCACCGGTCGCGATCGTGCCGCCGTCGAGCCGGACGCCCGCGCCGCCGGGGCTCCGGTACGTGGTGATCTTGCCCGTGTCCGGTCGGAAGCCCTGCGTCGGGTCCTCGGTCGTGATGCGGGTCTGCAGCGCTGCGCCGTGCACGGACACCGTGTCCTGCGACAGGCCGAGGTCGGCGAGCGTCTCCCCCGCGGCGATCCGCATCTGCGACTGCACGAGGTCGACGTCGGTCACTTCCTCGGTCACGGTGTGCTCGACCTGGATGCGCGGGTTCATCTCGATGAAGACGTGCTGACCGGCCCGCTCGCCCTCGGTGTCGAGGAGGAACTCCACGGTGCCGGCGTTCACGTAGCCGATCGACCGGGCGAAAGCGACGGCGTCGCGGTGGAGCGCCGCCGCGGTCGACGGGTCGAGGTTCGGCGCGGGGGCGATCTCGACGACCTTCTGGTTGCGCCGCTGGACCGAGCAGTCACGCTCGTGGAGGTGGATGGTGCCGGCGTCGTCACCGGTGGCGTCCGCCAGGATCTGCACCTCGATGTGCCGCGGCCGGATGACCGCCTGTTCGAGGAACATCGTCGGGTCGCCGAAGGCACTGTCGGCCTCGCGCATGGCCGCTTCCAGCGCTTCCCGGAGCGATTCCTTCGTCTCGACCCGGCGCATGCCGCGACCACCGCCGCCGGCCACGGCCTTCGCGAAGACCGGGAAGCCGATCGCGTCCGCGCCCGCCAGGAGCTCCTCGATGTCCCGGCTCGCCGGGGTGCTGGCCAGCACGGGGACGCCGGCCGCGATCGCGTGCTCCTTCGCGGTCACCTTGTTGCCGGCCATCTCGAGCACGTGCTCGCCCGGGCCGATGAAGGTGATGCCGTTCCTCGCCGCCGCGGCCGCGAGCTCGGGGTTCTCGGACAGGAAGCCGTAGCCGGGGTAGATCGCGTCGGCACCGGACTCCCGCGCCACGCGGATGATCTCCGAGACGTCCAGGTAGGCGCGGACGGGGTGGCCCGGCTCGCCGATCAGGTACGCTTCGTCCGCCTTCAACCGGTGCAGGGAGTTGCGGTCCTCGTACGGGTAGACCGCCACGGTACGGGCACCCAGTTCGTACGCCGCTCGGAATGCACGGATGGCGATCTCGCCACGGTTCGCCACGAGGATCTTGCTGAACACGAGGTCCCTTTCAGCCCGGGTTGAGGTGAGACAACCCTAGTCGCGGTAACGTTGCTCACCGTGCATGTACTCAGCGTGAGCTCCCTCAAGGGTGGTGTCGGAAAGACGACGGTGACGCTCGGCCTGACATCGGCCGCGTTCGCCAAGGGACTGCGCACGCTGGTGGTCGACCTCGACCCGCAGTCGGACGTCTCGACGGGCCTCGACATCAACCTCGCCGGCCACCTCAACGTCGCCGACGTGCTCGAGAACCCGAAGGAGAAGATCGTCCGCCAGGCGATCGCCCCGTCGGGGTGGACGAAGGGCTCCCAGGGCAAGATCGACGTCATGGTCGGATCGCCCTCGGCCATCAACTTCGACGGCCCGCACCCGTCGATCCGCGACATCTGGAAGCTCGAAGAGGCCCTCGCGAACGTCGAGCAGGACTACGAACTCGTCCTCATCGACTGCGCTCCGTCACTGAACGCCCTCACGCGCACCGCGTGGGCGGCGTCCGACCGGGTGACCGTCGTCACCGAGCCCGGGCTCTTCTCCGTCGCCGCCGCCGACCGTGCACTCCGTGCCATCGAGGAGATCCGCCGCGGCCTCTCCCCCCGACTCCAGCCGCTCGGCATCATCGTGAACCGGGCCCGCGTGCAGTCGCTCGAGCACCAGTTCCGCATCAAGGAACTCCGCGACATGTTCGGGCCGCTCGTGCTCTCGCCGCAGCTGCCGGAGCGCACGTCGCTGCAGCAGGCGCAGGGTGCGGCGAAGCCGTTGCACGTGTGGCCGGGTGAGTCGGCGCAGGAGATGGCGAAGAACTTCGACCAGCTGCTCGAGCGGATCATGCGGACGGGCAAGATCGGTCCCTACGCCGAGGGCGGCGCGGCCTAGGCGCTGCGGGGTCGGGGGGCGGCGGGCGCGGGGGCGTTGGGCGGCCCTGGCGTCAGGTTCCGAAATTTCGGCATCTGGCACGTCCGACGGCCCCCACGCGGAACCTCGGCGACCCGCGCCCGGCGAGTCGTGGAACCTCGGGCACACCGCCCAAGGCGCGCATCGGCGACATCGGGGCTCGCAGGGGGCTGCGGGCCGGGTGGGCACCCGGGTCGCGGCCGCACCTGAGACGCGTGGTCGCGGTCGCACGACATGCCGCTCATCTCCGCGGTGATCGCACCAGGTGTCGCCACGAGCACCCGCGCGCGACAGTTCCTGCGACCGCGACGATCGTCGCGACGGCGACGGACCGCCACGAACGTCACGACGGCGACGGACCGCGACTCTTACTGCGACCGTCACGACCGACACGACCGCCACGACCGCGACGACGGCGACGGACCGCCACGACCGCCACGACATGCACGACCGCTACGCACCATCACCCGGCTCACGCAGGCTGAACGACCGCGGACCGAGCACCCGCGACGCCTCCCTCAGGACGAGGCCGCAGCCCTCAGGACGCGCGCGACGCCCGCCGCGCAGCGAGCTCGTCGGCAGGATCGGCCGCCGGCGCCGCATCGAGCTCCACGAGCGACGACTCGACCTCGCGCAGCACCTTGCCCACCGCGATGCCGAACACGCCCTGCCCTCGGGAGACCAGGTCGATGACCTCGTCGTCGGAGGTGCAGAGGTACACCGACGCCCCGTCGGACATGAGCGTCGTCTGCGCGAGGTCGGAGACACCGCTCTCACGCAGCTGGTTGACCGCCGTGCGGATCTGCTGCAGGGAGATACCGGTGTCGAGCAGTCGCTTGACGAGCTTGAGCACGAGGATGTCGCGGAAGCCGTAGAGCCGCTGCGACCCGGAGCCGGCAGCACCGCGGATCGTCGGCTGCACGAGTTCGGTCCGTGCCCAGTAGTCGAGCTGGCGGTAGGAGATGCCGGCTGCCCGTGCGGCGACGGTGCCGCGGTAGCCGTTCTGCTCGTCGTGCTCGGGCATGCCGTCGGTGAAGAGCAGCCCGAGGTCGTACCGTGTCATCTCCGACCCGGTACCGGGGGTGTCAGTCCCACTCATGCGCTTGCCTTCCACGACGATCGAGCCCCCACCCGAAGCTTCAACGCCGGGTTGAGAGTTGTTCCGAGGTCCACGGTAGCGACTCCGAGCCGTCGCACGCGGCACATCCGCTCCGGCGCGTCCGGCGTGTCGAGGATACGCCCGCCCCTCTGACACCCGCCAGCGTACGGAGCACCCGCACGACACCCCACGACGGCTCCGCTCATGCGTCGAGGCGCCCGATCGCCGACCGGATGAGCTGCGACCGGATGGTCTCGAGGTGCCCGGCGATCTCACGCGCGAGCTCCGTCGCCTTCGCCCGGGAAGTGGCGTCACCGCGCCGCGACACCGGCATCAGCGCGGACTCGATGAGCCCCACCTCGCGCTCCGCGGTCGCCCGGAAGGTACGCAGGTGCCGCGGTTCGATCCCGGAACGCTGCAGCTCGACCAGTGCCTTGAGCACGACGACCGCGTCGTCGCCGTAGGTGTCGGCCGCGGGCAACAGCGAGGCGGACACGGCGTCGGAAAGCAGCATCGGCGTCGCTCCAGCCGCGCGGACCGTCTCGTCCCGCGTGTACCGGCGCTCCCGTCCGAGGATCGACGGCTTCGGCGCTTCTCCCCCGCCGGGCAGCGTCGGTTCGCGGCCGGCGTCGAGGTCGGCCAGGTACTCCTTGATGACCTTGAGCGGGAGGTAGTGGTCGCGCTGCAGACCGAGGATGATCCGCAGGCGTTCGACGTCGGACGGCGAGAACTTCCGGTACCCGCTGGCGGTGCGGACCGGCGTGATGAGCTCCCGCTCTTCGAGGAACCGGAGCTTGGACCCGGCGAGGTCCGGGAACTCGGGCTTCAGGCGAGCGAGGACCTGCCCGATCGTGAGCAGTTCCGGCGCCGCGGACCCCGCCCGGGCCGCAGCGGACCGTACGGCCACTACGCGGACGCCAGGCGCGCCAGGTCGACCCGGGAGGCGTAGAAGGTGAGGCGGAACTTGCCGACCTGCACCTCGGAACCGTCGGTGAGCAGGGCTTCGTCGATCCGGGCGCCGTCGAAGTACGTGCCGTTGAGGGACCCGAGGTCCTTCACGGTGAAGCTCGTGCCGTGCCGGAGGAACTGCGCGTGCTTGCGCGACACGGTGACGTCGTCGAGGAAGATGTCTGCGTCGGGGTGCCGGCCGGCGGTCGTGACGTCGGAGTCGAGCAGGAAGCGCGCACCGACGTTCGGCCCGCGTCGCACGACCAGGAGCGCCGATCCGGAGGGCAGCGCGTTGATCGCGTCGCGCTCTTCCGTCGAGACGCCGGACTCGGGCGTGAGGGCCGCCGCTTGCTCCAGGCTGAAGGTCATCGTGGTGTCGACGAGCCGCTGCTGCTGGGTGCGACCGTCGCTGCCTGCCTGACCCTGCTGCGGGACCACTGGATCGGACATCGTGGACCTCCCTCTCTTGGCCCACAAGCGTATCGGAAACGGGTGACCGTGCGAGAGCCCCGAACTGGGCTGGGGAGAACTCGGGAGTGCGCGTTCAGCGAACACCCGAGACATGCCCAGCCAGAGGTGCGCGCAGAACGGACGGGAGGCACGTGGCGGACCCGCCACGTGCCTCCCGTCCGTCATCCGGTCACTTCTGGAGATCCGACAGGATCTCCTTGATCTCCGAGTCCTTGAGCTTCACCCAGGGCGAGCCGTCCGGGTCGCTCGTGGAGGCCTCCGGGCTGTCGCCGGTGTTCCACCACTTCGCCTGGTACGGCACGCCGTCGAAGAGCACCCGGTCGCCGGTGTCGTACTGCTTCGTGCCGGCCCAGTCCGGGTAGGTACCCGCCGGCAGGGTCACCTGCTTGACGGGCTTCTCCCCCTTGAGCACCGGACCGATGATCTGCCACGGGGTCTCGTAGGCGGACAGGACCGGGTTGTCGGGCAGGTCGCCGGAGGTCCACCACTTCGCCTCGTAGACGTTGTGGTGCCAGACGACCTTGGTGCCCTCGAGGTAGGACGCGTCGGCGTTCCACACCGGGTACGGGCTGGTCTTCGGGTCGTCGGTCGGCTGCGCGGTGGCGGAGGGCTCCGCCTTCGTGACGGTCGACGCCGCGGCGACGATCCCGCCGGTGAAGCCCTTGCCGAGGACGTCGGCGAAGAGCACGCCGCCCTGGTCCACCCCGGAGCAGGAGTTGGACACCGTGGACAGGTTGACGTAGTTCGAGCCGCAGGTCGTGTCGCGGTTCAGCGACCACATCGACATCCGGCCGAGCCCGCGCTCCCGGGCCCAGGCGTTGAGCTTCCGGGCGTCGGCGAGCGAGAACACCTCGTCCTGCACGTCGTTCTGCCCGATCATCGGCGTCGCACCCACCTTGTGCCAGAGCGTCGCGTCGCCGAGCGGCGTGCCCGCGCGGCGGTAGAGGACGCCGAGCTGGCGCTGCACCTCCTGCAGGGTCTGGACCGAGGCCGAGTACATTCTCTGGCTCCCGCCCTTGCCGTCGCCGTAGTCCATCGTCATGGCGTTGACGCCCGCGAGGTCGACCCCGGCCTTCAGGAACTGCGCGACCGCGGTGGTGCCGTCGCTCGTCAGGCCGGCGGGTGCCGCCGGCAGCGTGAGCCACACGGCGAGCGGGTGTCCGGCGGCGCGACGGGCGTCCTGCAGCTTCTTGACCGCATTCGCACGCCGCTCACCGGCGTCGTGGTTGGTGAGGTCGTCGCCCTCGACGTCGAAGTCGACCGTGCTGACGTCGTACCGCTGCACGACCGTCTCGTAGGCGTCGACGAGCTGGGACGCATCCGTGCACGTCGTGGCGAGCTCGTCGTTCGCCTGGCCGCCGAACGACACGCCCACCTCGCCCTTCTGCTGCTGCAGCCGCGCGATGCGGCGGTCGAGGTCGAGGGTGTCCGACGCGCCCTGGAGCGAGTACGCGGCACCCCACGTCGGCGTGCACGCCTCGTCGTGGTCGGCGACGACGAACGAGAGCATGACGTCGCGGCCCTTGGCGGACTTGACGTCCTCGAACGCGAACGTCGGGGTCGCGGTCACGTCGGTGTACGCGGCGAACCAGCTCTGCTGGGCACCGGCGGCCTGGGCGGCCTGCCAGCGGCCGAAGCCGACGTAGCCGCCGGCC
>NZ_NXIA01000033.1 GCF_002412165.1 Curtobacterium sp. 'Ferrero' | reverse complement strand
CGGTCGGCCTCGGCCGCATCGCCGGCCGCACCCGCGCCGCGCGCCGCGCCCGACGCACCCGTGCCGCGCGCCGCGCCCGACGCACCCGCGTCGGGTCGTGGGTGGTCCTCGTGGTCCCGCACCGTGCCTCCCGGCGGTCTAGACGGCCGACTGGGCGGACTTGGGCATGTGCAGCGGGATGAGGTCGCGCGGCGGCATCGGGGTGGTGCCACGCACCACCACGACGCTGCGGAACAGTTCCTCGATCTCCGTCGCGTCGTCGGGCTGCTCGGCGGCCTTGCCGGCGATCACGCCGCGCAGGAACCACCGGGGTCCGTCCACGCCGATGAAGCGGGCGGGACGCGACCCCTCCGTGACGCCGCCGCCGGTCGCGACCGGAACCTGGGCGCGCAGCTCCGGACCGAAGGGCCCGTCGACCTCGTCGACGACACCGCCCTGGCGTTCGATCTGCTCGGCGATCTGCGCCCGGATCTCGTGCCAGAGCCCGGTCGAGCGCGGGGCGGCGAACGGCTGGACCTGGAGCGTCGACTCGTCGTAGTCGAGCCCGACGGCGACGACCCGCTGCGAGCCCTCCTCGACCTCGAGGCGGAGGTGCAGTCCCTCGCGCGGGAGGACCTTCACCCCGCCGAGGTCGACGTACGGACGGACGAGGTTCGCCTCGGTCTCGTCGTGGGGGCCGTTCTCCGCGCGGTCCGCGGGGGCGGACTTGTCGGTGGCCGCGACCTCGTCGACCTCGTCGACCCCGGCGTCGGCGTCGGTGGCGATGTCCACCTCGGGCGTCGTCTCGGCGACCTCCACGTCGTCGGCGACGGCGTCCGCCACCTCGACCTCGTCACGCTTGCGTCGACCGAACTTCATGCGTGGGTCCCTTCCTGGACGTTGTCTGCGGCGCTGCTGACGGGAGCGCTCCGGTCACCGTAGCCCGACGAGCCGAACCCGCCCTGGCCGCGCACGCTGTCGGGCAGTTCGTCGACACGCGTGAACGACACCCGGGGCACGGGCATGACGATCATCTGCGCGATGCGGTCGCCGACGTGCACCTCGTAGGGTTCGGAGGCGTCGGTGTTGAGGAGCGCGACCTTGACCTCCCCGCGGTAGCCCGCGTCGATCGTGCCCGGCGCGTTCACGATCGTGATGCCGTGCTTCGCCGCGAGGCCGCTCCGCGGGACCACGAACGCCGCGTACCCCTCGGGGAGCGCGATCCGCAGGCCCGTCCCGACCAGCCGCCGCTCACCCGGCTGCAGCACGAGGGCCTCGGCGGAGACGAGGTCGCCGCCGGCGTCCCCGGGGTGGGCGTAGCCGGGAGGGTTCTCCCCGGTCCAGAGCACGTCGACTGGTTCGGTCACGTGTCGAGGGTAGTGCAGGGCGTGACCGTTCCGTGATGTGGCCCGAGTCGTGGTGGGATGGACCCCGTGACCCTGTACCGCGAACGACTCTGGGCGCCGCCCGCGCTCTACCTGGCGACGGCCCTCGTCATCCCCGCCAGCCTGCTCGTCTTCCTCCCGATCAGCGTGCTCGCCGGGGTGCTCGTGGCGATCGGCATGGAGATCGGCGTGCTCGTGCTCCTGTGGGCCCTCGCGCCGACCGTCGAGGTCACGGACACCGAGTTCCGCGCGGGCCGTGCGCACCTGCCGAGGACGGCGGTCGGCGAGGTCGACGGCTACGACGGTGCGGAGGCGACGGCGCAGCGCGGGCCGCAGCTCGACGCCCGGGCGTGGACGCTGTTTCGCGGGTACGTGCGCGGGGTGGTCAAGGTCGAGGTCCGGGACGAGGCCGACCCGACGCCGTACTGGCTCGTGAGCGTGCGGCACCCGGAGCGTGTGGTCGCGGCGCTGCGGAGCTGACGCGGGGGCGCTGCAGGCGCAGGCGGGGTGCAGCGCCCGGGGCGGCCCGGGCGCAACGCGGCGCCCGGGGCGCAACGCGGCGCGTCGTGCAGCCGGTGGCCGGGACGGACGGGAGGCACGTGGCGGCGCCGCCACGTGCCTCCCGTCCGTCCCCGCGCCACCGCGTGCCAGCGTCGGCGAGCGTTCCTTCCCATAGCGTCCGCAGTAGAAAACCGAATCGCTCGTAGGAGGTCGAAAGAATCGACCTCCTACGAGCGATTCGGCAACCCACGCGCGATTCGGTCACCTACGAGCGGTTCGGCACCCCGCGAGCGACAGGCAACCCACGCGCGATCCGGCAGCCGGCACACCCCCGCACGCAGAAGACCCCGCCACCACACCGGTGACGGGGTCGTCGTGACTGTGAGTTGCTACAGTGCCGCGCACTCCGCGCAGACCGGACCGAGCTTCGACTCGTGGTCGAGCTGCGAGCGGTGCTTGACCAGGAAGCACTCGACGCAGGTGAACTCGTCGACCTGGGGCGGGAGGACGACGACGTCGAGGTCGACGTCGGAGAGGTCCTGACCGGCGAGCTCGAACGAGCCCGGGTTGTCGGAATCATCGTCGACGACGCCCGACATCTTGTCGGGGACGCGCTCCTTCAGAGCCTCGATCGACTCCGAGTCAGAGGAGTCGTCGGTCTTCCGGGGGGCGTCGTAATCGGTGGCCATGCCCATCCATTTCTCGTATCGAGAGGTCGTCGCCGGTGATCGGCGGCGACAGTTTGCACCACGACCCGTCAGAGCGCAAACCGAGTGTTCCAGCGGGTCGTCACGGCCGTGCAACCCGTCGTGCCGCCCTGCCATTCCCGCGTCCCGGGGACGTCTGCACGGGACTGACACGGCACGCCCGTGCGCCTCCCCGGGATCGTGCCCGTCCCCCTGCATACTCACGGGGTACGACGCACGACCGTACGCACGCATCGGAAGGCGGAACCATGCAGGACCTGAGAGTCATCGGAGTGGAGTCGGGCGCACTCCTGCTCGCGACGGACGGCGGCACGGAGTACCGGCTGCCCGTCACCTCGTCCCTCCCGGGCCAGGTCCGGCAGGCGAACCCCGAGGGCGGCCCGCAGAAGCGCGTCTCCCCCAAGGACGTGCAGGCCCGGATCCGCGGCGGCGCCGACGCCGCCGACGTCGCGGCCGCGCTGGACGTCGACGTCGAGTACGTCCGGCGGTTCGAGGGGCCCGTGCTCGCCGAGCGCGCGTTCATCCTCGACGCCGCACACCGGGTCCACGTCACCCCGGTCGACGACGAGTCCCCCGACACCTTCGGCGCGGCGATCACGGCGAAGCTCGAGGCCGGCGAGGCCTCGGGGATCGAGTGGGCGTCGTGGAAGCACGTGGAGAACGGCTGGCAGGTGCGGGTCCGCTACACCGCCGGCGAGGTCGAGCACGACGCGCAGTGGCACTTCGACCCGAAGACCTCGACGCTCGTGCCGGACAACGGGGACGCGCACCGGCTCTCGCACACCGACGACGAGGGCATCGCCCCGCGCCTGCGCGCCGTCGAGTACGACCACCAGGACACGGACGGCACCCGGTTCGACTCGGGCGCGTTCCGGGTCGACGAGCCCGACGCGGACGTCGTCGACCCCGAGGTGGCGGAGCGGGCTCCCCTGCGCGCCCCGCTCCCCCGCATCGGTGCGTCCACGCCCGAGGAGCGCGCTCCCGGCAACGAGACAGCCGACCTCCTCGAGGCCCTCCGCCGCCGCCGTGGGGAGCGCGAGGCCGCCGCCTTCACGGAGCACCAGGAGGAGCCGCGCGGAACCTCGATCGGTGTGGTGGACATCCCGCTGCAGGGCTTCGAGGACACCTCGGACACGGCGCCGCAGCCGGAGGCCCGCCCCACGTCCGCCCCGGAGGCCGACGGTCGACCGGAGCGCAAGAAGCGCAACCGTCGTTCGATGCCGAGCTGGGACGAGATCGTCTTCGGCACGCGTCCGGAGGACCCGGCCTGATCCGCGCGGTCCGGCAGGTCCGGACTGGAGGCACGCACCCGCCCCGTCACGCTCGTCGCGTGACGGGGCGGTGCCGTTGACGGGGCGGTGCCGTGCAGGGAGCGGTGCCGTCCAGGGCGGCGGCGCTCAGGCCACGAACGCGCCGGCCAGGCGGAGCGGCACGAAGGTCTCCTCGTCGGTCATGGCGCCGTGCTGGCCGACCATGCGCTTCGGCACCTCGCCCGGCCGCAGCGCCCGGTCGTCGTTGAACGCCCACGAACCGCGCGCCACCACGATGACGTCGCCGATCCGCGGCAGCACCCGGTCGTCGACGGCGCCGAACCAGCCGGCCGCCACCGCCTCGTCGCGGGTCGCCACGTACGCCTTCTTGCCGTACCGGGTCCGCCACGCCGCCACCAGGGCGGGGACGTCGGTGCCGGGGGCGACGGCCAGCTGTCGGCAGCGCGGGTCGCCGGCGATGCCCACGACGTCGGCGAGGAGGACCGGGTCCATCGCGAGGTTGGCGTGCTCCGGGACGTCGAGGACGCCGTGGTCCGCCGTCACGACGACGCCGACGTCGCCGGGCAACCGGGCGTCGAGGCGGGACAGCTCGCCGTCGAGCAGCTCGAGCTCGGCCGTCCACCGGTCGGACTCCCACCCGCGCTTGTGCCCGATCGAGTCGAGCTCGGGGACGTAGAGGTACACGAGGGAACGACCGGTCGCGGTCTCGGCCAGCGCGGCGTCGACCCGCTGGGCGATCGTGTCCGCCGGCACGTACCGCGCGCCGCCGAGGACGTTCGCCGTCATGCCCGAGGCCCGGTAGCGACCCGGGCCGACCACGACCGCCTCGACGCCGAGGGCGTGCGCGCGCGTGAAGAGCGTCTCACCGAGGAACCAGTCCGCCGGCACCTCGTCGTCCCAGCCGCTGAGCAGGTTCATCACCTGCCCGGTGTCCGGGTTCCACCCGCTGTACCCGACGACGCCGTGCGAGCCCGGCGGCCGACCGGTGGTCAGGGTGCTGAGGGCCGCGGCGGTCGTCGTGGGGAAACCGCTCCGCAGCCGCTTGGCCGTGCCGTGCGCCGGCGGCGCCGCGAGCCATCGCGCGTGCCCGGCGCGTGCCTGCAACGCTCCCGCACCGAGGCCGTCGACCAGCACGACGATGGCCGAGCGGGCGGGACGGAGGGTGATCCGTGCCTCCAGTCCGTGCTCCCGCACCCACGCGGCGTCCGCGGCGCCGAGCGCGACGAGGCAACTCGGGATCACGTCGGCGAGGTTCGCGGTGGCGTCGGGGGCCGTCGGTACGCTGGGGGGCACCCCACGATCCTCCCAGAAAGGTCCCATGGCACGCACGGAAGCAGTCGGCCTGCCCGACGGTGAGCGCATCGAGGACGTCGACGTCTCCGAGGAGATGCAGGGCTCGTTCCTCGAGTACGCGTACTCCGTCATCTACTCCCGGGCACTGCCGGACGCGCGCGACGGCCTCAAGCCGGTGCAGCGCCGCATCCTCTACCAGATGTCCGAGATGGGGCTCCGGCCGGACCGCGGGCACGTCAAGAGCGCCCGTGTGACGGGCGAGGTGATGGGCAAGCTGCACCCGCACGGCGACAGCGCGATCTACGACGCCCTCGTGCGGATGGCGCAGCCGTTCACGATGCGCGTGCCGCTCGTCGACGGCCACGGCAACTTCGGCTCGCTCGACGACGGCCCGGCCGCGGCGCGGTACACCGAGGCGCGACTCGCCGAACCGTCGATGGCGATGACGGAGGGCCTGGGCGAGGACGTCGTCGACTTCGTCCCGAACTACGACAACCAGATCATGCAGCCGGGGGTCCTGCCGGCGGCGTTCCCGAACCTGCTGGTCAACGGCGCGTCGGGCATCGCGGTGGGCATGGCGACGAACATGGCGCCGCACAACCTCGGCGAGGTCGTCGAGGCCGCGAAGCACCTCCTCATGAACCCGCAGGCCTCGCTCGAGGAACTGATGGAGTTCGTGCCGGGGCCGGACCTGCCCGGCGGCGGCACGATCGTCGGGCTCTCCGGGGTCCGCGACGCGTACGCCACCGGCCGCGGCTCGTTCCGCACCCGGGCCAAGGTCAGCGTCGAGAACCTCACGCCGCGCAAGGCCGGGCTCGTCGTCACCGAGCTGCCGTACCTGGTGGGGCCGGAGCGCGTGATCGAGAAGGTCAAGGACGGTGTCCAGTCCAAGAAGCTCGTGGGCATCTCGGACGTCAAGGACCTCACCGACCGCAACCACGGCCTGCGCCTCGTCATCGAGATCAAGTCCGGGTTCAACCCCACCGCCGTGCTCGAGCAGCTGTACAAGCACACCCCGCTCGAGGACGGCTTCGGGATCAACAACGTCGCGCTCGTCGACGGGTCGCCGCGGACCCTCGGGCTCCGCGACCTGCTCGACGTGTACGTGCGGCACCGTCTGTCCGTCGTCACCCGACGGTCGGAGTACCGGCTGGCGCGGCGTCGCGAACGGCTGCACCTCGTCGAGGGCCTGCTCGTCGCGATCCTCGACATCGACGAGGTCATCGAGGTCATCCGCTCCTCCGACGACTCCGAGGCCGCACGCTCCCGCCTGCAGACGGTGTTCGACCTGTCCGAGGTGCAGGCCGAGTACATCCTCGAGCTCCGGCTGCGTCGACTGACGAAGTTCTCGCGCCTCGAGCTCGAGGGCGAGCGCGACCAGCTCCTCGCCGATATCGCCGCCCTGGAGGAACTGCTCGGCTCCGACGAACGCCTCCGCGCCCAGGTGTCGCTCGAGCTGACCGAGGTGTCCGACCGGTTCGCGACGCCGCGCCGCACGCTCCTGACCGAGGCCGACGCCCCGGTCCGCGGCGGACGCAAGGCCGCGGTGGACCCGGAGTCGCTGCAGATCGCCGACTCCCCCTGCCGCGTCATCCTCTCCACCACGGGGCGGCTCGTCCGCGTCGACATCCCGGAGACCGACCTCGGGATCGTGCGCGTGCCGAAGCGCTCGAAGCACGACGCCGTGCGGTCCTCGGTGGTCTCGACGGTCCGCGGTGAGCTCGGGGCGCTGACCTCGACGGGCCGCGTGCTGCGGTTCTCGCCGGTCGACGTGCCCGCGGTCCCGCCCGCCTCCGTCCGACTCGACGCGGGTGTCCGGGTCACCGAGTACCTCGGCGTGCCGAAGACGGAGACCGTCGTCGCGCTGATCGCCCTCGGCTCCGAGGACTCGCTCGCGATCGGCACCGCGCAGGGCGTCGTCAAGCGCGTCGTCGCGGGGGCCTGGCCGGACAAGCCCGAGGTCGTCGCCATCGGGTTGAAGCCGGGCGACTCGGTCGTCGGTGCCACGCAGGCACCGGAGGACGAGGACCTCGTGTTCATCACGTCGAACGCGCAGCTCCTGCGGTTCCCCGCGTCGGGCGTCCGACCGCAAGGGCTCCCCGCCGGTGGTGTCGCGGGCGTGGCGCTGGCTGCCGGAGCGTCGGTGATCTGGTTCGGCGCGGTCCCCCGGTCCGACGACGCCGTGGTCGCCACCGTGTCGACGTCGTCCTCGGCGCTGCCGGGCACCGACAACGGGCGCGCGAAGGTGTCGGCGCTGACGGAGTTCCCGGCAAAGGGCCGCGCGACCCAGGGTGTCCGGGCGCACGCGTTCCTGAAGGGCGAGGACGGGCTCACCGTGGCGTGGGCGGGCATCGCACCGCCGCACGCGGTGGGACCGGACGGCGCCGCACGGACCCTGCCCGACTGGTTGTCGAAGCGCGACGGCTCGGGCAGCCCGCTCGACGCCGTGGTCGGCACGATCGGCGGGAGCGCGGCGGCGCTCGACGGGACCGCCGGCGAGGCGTAGGCCGCGCGCGGCGCGGGGCGGCGGTCGGCGCGGTCGCGGCATCTGTCGCTTTCGCGAAAGCGACAGTTCGCACGCGTCCGCCGCCAGCACTCTGTCGCTTTTGCGAAAGCGACAGATCCCACGCGTCCGCCGCCAGCACTCTGTCGCTTCCGCAGCAGGGACGACACCACGGCCCGCCACGCTGTCGCTTTCGCAGCGCGAACGCCCGCGCGCCGAGAGCGACCGCGACACACCGGCCACCGGTCGTCAGCGGCCGCGCAGTGCGCGCGCCCGACTACGCGTCGATGCGGTCGCGGTCGAGGCCCTCGCCGGCCAGGATGAACTCCTTGCGCGGCGCGACGTCGTTCCCCATCAGCAGCTCGAACACCTTCGCCGCGTTCTCGGCGTCGGGCACGTTCACCCGCCGGAGCGTCCGGTGCGTGCGGTCCATCGTGGTCTCGGCGAGCTGGTCGGCGTCCATCTCCCCCAGACCCTTGTACCGCTGGATCGGCTCCTGGTACTTCTTGCCCTGCTTCTCGAGCTTCTTCAGCACCGCCTGCAGCTCGGCCTCGGAGTAGGTGTAGAGCGTGTCGTTCGCCTTGCCGCGGTTCACCACGACGACCCGGTGCAGCGGCGGGACGGCGGCGAAGACCCGGCCCTGCTCGATCATCGGCCGCATGTACCGGAAGAACAGCGTCAGCAGGAGCGTGCGGATGTGCGCCCCGTCGACGTCGGCGTCGGACATGATGATGACCTTGCCGTAGCGGGCCTGGTCGATCTCGAACGTCCGACCCGATCCGGCGCCGATCACCTGGATGATCGACGCGCACTCGGCGTTCGAGAGCATGTCGGACACGGACGCCTTCTGCACGTTGAGGATCTTGCCCCGGATCGGCAGCAGCGCCTGGTACTCGCTGTTGCGGGCGAGCTTGGCGGTGCCGAGCGCGGAGTCGCCCTCGACGATGAAGAGCTCGGTGCCCTCGGCGTCCTGCTTGCGGCAGTCGGCGAGCTTCGTCGGCAGCGAGGAGTTCTCGAGCGCGTTCTTCCGCCGCTGGGTCTCCTTGTGGGCACGTGCGGAGATGCGGGTCTTCATCTCGGCGACGACCTTCTCGAGCAGCGTTGCGGCCTGGGCCCTCTCGGCGCGCTGGGTCGACGTCAGGATCTCGGTGAGGCGCTTCGACACGACCTGGTCGACGATCTTCCGGACCGCGGGCGTGCCGAGGACCTCCTTCGTCTGCCCCTCGAACTGCGGCTCGGGCAGGCGGACGGTGAGCACGGCGGTCATCCCCGCGAGGACGTCGTCCTTCTCGAGCTTGTCCTGTCCGACCTTGAGCTTGCGGGCGTTCGCCTCGACCTGGGCGCGGACGGCCTTGACGACCCCGGACTCGAAGCCGTTCTGGTGCGTCCCACCCTTCGGCGTCGCGATGATGTTCACGAAGCTGCGGAAGGCGGTCTCGTAGCCGGTGCCCCAGCGGAGTGCCAGGTCGACCTCGCACTCGCGCGACACCGCGGTGGACACCATGTGGCCCTGGTCGTCGAGCATCGGCACGGTCTCCGTGAAGGTCCCAGTGCCCTGGATGCGCCAGACGTCGGTCACGGCGGAGTCGACGGCGAGGTGCTCGACGAACTCACTGATCCCGCCCTCGTAGCGGAAGCGCTCGATCACGGGGCCGGACTCGACCGGCGCCCCCGTGGCGACGGCGCGCGCCGCGGCGGCCTCGATCGACGAGGGCCGCGCATCGGTGATGGTGATGCCGAGCCCCGGCACCAGGAAGGCGGTCTGCCGGGCGCGGTTCACGAGGTCTTGCGTGCTGAAGCGGGCGTCCGGGGTGAAGATCTGCCGGTCGGCCCAGTACCGGATGCGCGATCCGGTCACGCCCTTCTTGACCTTGCCGACCACGCGCAACTCGCTGCCCGAGGTGAACGGCGTGAAGGGTGCGTCGGGCCCGTCACCCGAGAACGTGCCCGGTTCGCCGCGGTGGAACGACATCGCGTAGGTCTTGCCGCCACGGTCGACCTCGACATCGAGCCGCTCCGACAGCGCGTTGACGACGGAGGCACCGACCCCGTGGAGCCCGCCGGACGCCGCGTAGGAGCCGGAGCCGAACTTGCCGCCGGCGTGCAGCTTGGTGAACACGACCTCGACACCGGTCAGCCCGGTCTTCGGCTCGACGTCGACCGGGATGCCCCGGGCGGTGTCCTGCACCTCGACCGAGCCGTCCTCGTGCAGCACGACACCGATCTCGTCGCCGTACCCGGCGAGGGCTTCGTCCACGGAGTTGTCGATGATCTCCCAGAGGCAGTGCATGAGCCCGCGCGAGTCGGTCGACCCGATGTACATGCCCGGACGCTTGCGGACCGCCTCGAGCCCTTCGAGGACGGAGAGATGACGCGCGGAGTAGTCGGAGCTCACCCGACGATGCTACTGAGCCGCACCGACACCCACGGCGCTGACACTCTGTCTGGGGACAGCGGGTCCGCGCTGAGCGAAACGTGCCCCGATCGTGCCGTACATCCAGGCATCACGTGTTGAAATGGTCAGCAACCGGCACCCGTTGGGTGGAACCACCGGCACCCGACCTGCGATCCGTGAGGAGCACAGCAATGACCCAGACCGTGCAGGACCTCTCCATCGACGAATTCGGCAGCAACCAGCTCACCGCTGCTGACCGCTGCGACAGCTGCGGAGCGCAGGCCTACATCCGAGCCACCATGGCCAGCGGCGAACTCCTCTTCTGCGCGCACCACGGCGCACAGTTCAAGGACAAGCTCGCCGCCACCGCCATCGAGTGGCACGACGAGAGCAGCCGACTCTACGAGTCGAAGTAGCGTCCGACACCACAGACGGGAGGCGCGGTGCCAGCTGGCACCGCGCCTCCCGTCTGTCGTCCGGTCGCCGTCAGGCGATCCGCTTGAACGCCTTGTCGACGTAGCGGTCGATGGTGGCCCGCGCTTCGCGCGCGTACCGGTCGATCCACGCCGTGCGCTCGGCGTCGGGCGCGTACTCGCGTCCGAGTCGGGCCGCCGCGGCGGCGAGGACCCCGTCGGTCAGCTGCGGGTTGAGCGGCAGGATCGGGCCTTGCGTGTGGGTGCCGAAGGAGTTCCCGACGATCGCGCCCTCGACCGGGACGCCCGCCTGGTTGCCGCCGCCCGACACGACGTCGGCGAACGGGCTGACACCGTCGGCGAGCTCGATGCGGGTGGCGTGGTCCTCGAACCCGGCGATGCGGGTGGGGGCACCGCCGAGCAACGGGTAGCGGGTCTCGAGGACGAAGTAGTTCACGCGACGCTCGGCACCGCGGACGGCTCGGGCGTCGAAGATCCCGAACCCCGTGACGTCGGCGCCGTCGGTCGCGACCACCGTGTTCGTCGACAGGTCGAATCCGCCGCCGACCGCGACGACGGGGACCCCGGCGGCCGCGAGCTCGCGGAGCGGTGCCCCGACGCGTGCGACGTCGGCTCCGAGGGACCGCATCGCGCTGAGCGGGCCGTTGCCGATCACGACGACGTCCGCCGTGGTGGGCAGGGGGTCGCCCGGGGCGTACTCGACGACCTCGGTGGCGATGTCGGCGGCCCCGGCTCGGCGGACGAGGGCTGCGACGTTGCCGCGGTCCCCCGAGACGCCCATCTGCCGCGGGTACACGTGCAGGATGGTCAACCGGTCGGCGGTCATGCCGTCTTCTCCATGTCCGGGTGGCCGAGGGCCTTGCGGGCGATCATCATGATCTCGTAGTTGACGATGAAGTTCTTCGTCCCGCTGGTCGTCGAGCCGAGCTGCTCCATCCGGCGGATCGCCTTCTCGACGTCGGGTTCGACGATGCCGATCCGGACGCCCGCGTGCTCGAGGGCGATGGCGATCTGCCAGGCCTTGTCGCCGGAGACGACGTCCACGTGGTCGAGTTTCGAGAAGTCGATGTCGTAGATCCAGGAGATGTCCGGCGTGCCCTCGTCGATCGCCATGAGGACCTGCTCGGGGCGGTCCGGGAGCGCGTCGAGGTTGAGCTGGAGGCTCGCGGCGTTCTTGAACATCGTGAACTCGGCCGACTCGCCCGCGATGGGGAGCCGCTCGCCACGGCCGTACGCCGGCTTCATCGTGCCGAACGCCTTCGTCACCGCGTCGGCGCGGAACTGGTCGCCGAGGGCCGCACTCGCCGTCGCGGTCGCCGCGGCCGCGTCCACCGCGTAGTGGAGACCACGGGCCGGCAGCCGCACCGGGATGTCGGCGCCGGCGAACCGGATGGTCGCCCCGTCGCCGGTGTGTGCCACGACCTCGGCGTCGGCGACGTTCGGCACGGCGTCCTGCCGGTCGAAGTCGTCGGCGTTCTGCAGGCCGTTCGGCGCCGCGGCCACGACCTCGGCGCTCGCACCGAAGCGGAGCACCTGCTGGCCGGGGGTGCCGACGTAGGCGTCGAGGAACTGGTCGTCACGGTTCGTGATGACGTTGCGTCCGGAGAGCGCCGCGGTGTCGAGCATCATCGTGGCGACGCGCTCGGTCTCGAAGAACCGGTAGAGCTGGTCGACCTGGACGTTGAGCATCGTGACCGTGGACGGCGACAGGATGCCCGCGAGCTCGACCGCGAACGCCTCGTCGACCTCGAGGATGCCGATGTCGGCCTTGAGCCGGCCGGTCAACGACACCTCGGAGAGGAGCGCCGACGCGATGCCCTGCGGCAGGTTCGCCCCGGACGGGTTCGTGAAGACGCGCAGCCCGTGGGCGCGGACGATGTCGGAGATCATGTGGGTCGTCGTCGACTTGCCGTTCGACCCGAGCACGAAGACGACGCCGTTCGGGAACTGCTTCGTCACGTGCTGCAGGAAGTCCGGCACGAGCTTGAGGACGATGTACCCGGGGTAGGCGGACCCCCCGCCCCGCGCACGAGCGAGGGCACGGAGGATCCGACCGACGATGATCGGGATGAGGAAGCGCATCGGCCTACTCGAGGTAGTCGCGCAGCGACTGCGACCGCGACGGGTGGCGGAGCTTCGCCATCGTCTTCGACTCGATCTGGCGGATGCGCTCGCGCGTCACGCCGAACGTGTCACCGATCTGGTCGAGGGTCTTCGGCTGGCCGTCGCCGAGCCCGAAGCGCATGCGGATGACGCCCGCCTCACGCTCGGACAGCGAGTCGAGCAGGCTCTCGAGCTGCTTCTGCAGCATCGTGAAGCCCACCGCGTCGGCCGGCACGACCGCCTCGGTGTCCTCGATGAGGTCACCGAACTCGGAGTCACCGTCCTCGCCGAGCGGCGTGTGGAGGGAGATCGGCTCGCGGCCGTACTTCTGCACCTCGACGACCTTCTCCGGGGTCATGTCGAGCTCGCGGGCGAGCTCTTCCGGAGTGGGTTCGCGACCGAGGTCCTGCAGCATCTGCCGCTGGACGCGCGCGAGCTTGTTGATGACCTCGACCATGTGCACCGGGATGCGGATGGTGCGCGCCTGGTCCGCCATGGCACGGGTGATCGCCTGACGGATCCACCACGTCGCGTAGGTCGAGAACTTGAAGCCCTTGGTGTAGTCGAACTTCTCGACGGCGCGGATGAGACCGAGGTTGCCCTCCTGGATGAGGTCCAGGAACTGCATGCCACGGCCGGTGTAGCGCTTCGCGAGCGAGACGACGAGGCGGAGGTTCGCGCCGAGCAGGTGCGACTTCGCGCGCTGACCGTCACGGGCGACCCACCGGAGCTCGCGCTCCTCGGGCTTGGACAGGCCGGTCGAGTGCTGCAGCTTGTCCTCGGCGAACAGACCGGCCTCGATGCGCATCGCGAGCTCGACCTCCTGCTCGGCGTTGAGCAGCGCGACCTTGCCGATCTGCTTCAGGTAGTCCTTCACCGGGTCCGCGGTGGCACCCGTGATGGTGGTCGAGTAGACCGGGGCCTCGTCGTCGTCGGACTGGGAGATGACGAGCGCGCCGGCGGCGACCGCGGCCGCCTCGGCCTTGGTGTCCTTCGGGGCGTCCTCGTCGGCCTCCTCGGCGTCGGCGGTGTCGTCCGCCGACTCGTCCACGGGCTCGACGGGCTCGTCGTCGAGGTCCTCGTCGTCCTCGGCCTTGGCCTTCTTGCCGCCCTTGGCGGCGGTCTTCTTCGGCGCGGCCTTCTTGGCCGGTGCCTTGGTGGCGCGCTTCTTCGGCGCAGCCGTGCCCTCGGTCGCGGCGGCGTCCGCCGTCGTGCCCTCGGTGGTGCCGTCGTCCGCGGCAGCGGTGTCCTTCGTGGGATCGATCGTCGTGCTCCGGGCAGCCATGCGATCACCTCTCTCGTCGTGCCACGTTCGTGGGGTCGTGGCCTCCCTCGCCGCCCAGGGCCGTCGCCGCAGTCCCCCGCGTCGTCCGGTCCTACCAATCCGGGCAGCACTAGGACCCATGTCAAGTCCCCGGGTTTCCGCGCACTCGGAGGAGTGGTTGGTCACGTGGGGGCCGATGGGTCCGTAGTCATTATTGCACGCCGCGCTTCCGCACACGTGCAACGAGTGCAACCCACAGCGGACCGACGCGTATTCCCTCCCGCTCGTGCAGGAACCGTCGGGTCCGGCGCCGGGCGTGCAGCAGCATGGCGACCCCGAACCCGACCACGACGTACTGCACCGTGAGGGCGACGCGGAAGTTGTCCCACGCGAAGACCGTGCGGCCCGTCGCCCGCGACACCGCGTCGAGCAGGGTCCCGATGAGGAACATCATCACGAAGGCCGCCAGGAAGCCCCCGACGTTGACGAGTCCGTTGGCCGAGCCCAACGCGCCCACCGGGTTGAACGAGCGCGCGAAGTCGAACCCGATGAGCGAACCCGGGCCGCCGATCCCCATCGCCACGACGAGCAGCACGAGCAACCAGGTCGGCGGGTGGCCCGGCCAGACCAGGACGGCGGTCCACACCGCCGCGAGGAGCGCGACGCAGCCGAGCACGAGGTTCGACCGACGGAGCGGGTACCGCGCGCAGAGGACGCCGAGGGCCGGGCCGGCGACGAACCCGGTGACGACGATCACGGTCAGGAACCCGGCCGCCTCGGTCGGCGAGTACCCGAGCCCGCGGAGCATCGGCACGCCCCAGAGCAGGGAGAACACCGTTCCGGACGACTGGCTGACGTAGTGCGACCAGAACCCGAGCTGCGTGCCCGGACGACGGACCGCGTGCCCGAAGGTGCGGAACGCGCCGCTCCACGAGTGCGGGAGCGGGATCGCGCCGGTGCGCACCGGGACGGGCCCGTTGCGGACGAACACGAACGCGAGCACCAGGCCGACGGCTCCCGCACCCGCGGCCACCCCGTAGGCGACACCCCACCCGGCCGTGTGCAGGAGCAGGGCGAACGGGAACGCCGACAGCACCTGCCCGAGCTGACCGAGGTTGCCCGTCCACTGCGAGATCTGCGGCAGGATCCGGCCGCTGAACCACATCGGCAGCAGCCGGATCACGGAGATGAAGGTCATCGCGTCGCCCGCCCCCACGAGGACGCGTCCGGCGACCGCGGGACCGATCGTCGGCGAGACCGCCACGACGGCCTGGCCGGCGACGAGGAGCGCGGCGCCCACCAGCACGAGCCGCCGGGGTCCGAAGCGGTCGAGCGCGATGCCCACCGGGATCTGCAGCGCCGCGTACACGGCGATCTGCACGACGGCGAGCGTCGACAGCACGGCCGCCGACACCGCGAAGCGCTCCTGCGCATCGACGCCCGAGACCCCCAGCGTGGAGCGCTGGACGACGGCGAGCACGTAGGCGAGCACCGCGACGCCCCAGACGAGGAAGGCGCGGCGGGAGTTCACGCGGCCAGGTTACCGGCGCGGCGTGGCCGCGACGGCCACGCGCCCCGGCCTGTGGAGAACGCGGCGTGTGGAGAACGCGGCCTGTGGAGGACGCGAGCCGGGTGGCGGGGGCGGGTCGTGCCTCCAGACCGGATCGGCCGGGAGGCCCGCCGTCCGTCCGTCGCCCGCCCCCCTCCGCCGTGTGCGCACCACCTCAGTCGGTGGTGCCGTCCTCCTGTCCGCGGCGGTCCGCCAGGAAGCGCTCGAGCTCCGCCGCGATGGCGTCCGCGGTGGGCACCTGTCCGTCGACGCCGGTCAGCGGCGAGCCGAGCGGGTTGCCCGCCATGTACTCGTCGTGGCGCTCCTCGAGCACCGAGACGAGCCGCTGCAGCTCGCCGTTGCCGGCCACCTGCTCGTCGACGCGGGCGAGGAACTCCCGCCCCTCCTCGCGCAGCGCGTCGGACGGGAAGATCAGCCCGGTGGCCGCCGAGATGGCGGACAGCGCCGCGACGCCAGCGTCCGGGAACTCGGTGTCCGACAGGTAGTGCGGGACGAGCAGGACGAGGCCGGTGACCTCGGCGCCGCGTCCGGCGAGCCGGTGCTCCACCAGGTGCAGCACGTTCGCCGGCGCCTGCGTCTCCGGCTTCCACACGCTCATCTGCTCGACCAGGTCCGCGCGGGTGCCGGACACCGTCATCCGGATCGGACGGGTGTGCGGCACCGGCATCGGGATCGACTGCACCCAGGTGGTGTCGACGACCTGGAGCTGCTCGGCGAGGTCGGTGACGGCCCGCACGAAGGCGTTCCAGCGGAAGTCGGGCTCGTAGCCGGACAGGAACAGGAACGGCTGGCCGAGCTCGTCGCGGACGAGGGACAGCGTCAGGCGCGGCACGGTGACCGACTCGATGTGGTCGTGCGCGAACGCGATCACCGGACGGCGGGCACGCCAGTCGAGCAGCACGTCCGGGTCGAACTCGACGAGCGTGGTGCCGTCGAGGGACCCCTCGATCGTCGTCGTCAGCTGCGCCACGGCCGATCCGGCGTCCGCGAACCCGGTCAACGCCGCGACGAGGTGCAGTCCGGCCGGCACCTCGGGGGCACCGTCCACGAAGGAGTAGAGGTCGTCCTGGTGGCTCACCGTCCCCATGCTAGGCGGGCCGCGACGGCCTCCAGGGCACCGCGCCCACGCCGACAGCGAACGACGCGTGGATAGGGTTGGGGGCATGGTCGTACCGATCCTCTCCACCGTCTCGTCCACCGCAGCCGAAACCGAGGCCGACGTCCTCGTCGTCGGGGTCCGACCGGGGGTGGACGGCGGGCCCGCCACCGTCGTCGGCGCCGACGTGCTCGCCGACCTCGACCTCGCCGCGATCGGCGCCACCGGCGCGAAGGACCAGCTCGTCCGGCTGCCCGGCACGGGTGTCGCCGCCGGTTCGGTCGCCCTGATCGGCCTCGGCCCCGTGCTCGACGCCGCCGCGCTGCGGAGCGCCGCGGGCAGCGCCGTCCGGCAGCTCCCGCTCGTCGGGTCGATCGCGGTCGCGCTGCCGACCGACACCGCGGAGCTCGTCGAGGCCGCCCTCGAGGGCGCGGCCCTCGGTTCCTACGCCTTCACCCGGCACAAGGGCGCCGGGACCACCGGCCCGACGCGGGGCGACCAGCGCATCGCCGTCCTCGCCCCGGCGGACGTCGCGGTCGACACGGCGCGGGCGTCCGCCGTCGCCGAGGCCGCCTCGACGGTCCGCGACCTCGTGAACACCGCCGCGGGCGACCTCGGCCCGGCGGACGTGGCGGCCGTCGCCCAGGAGCTCGCCGCAGACCTGCCGCTGACGGTCGAGGTGCTCGACGAGCAGGCCCTCGAGGAGCAGGGCTTCGGCGGCATCCTCGGCGTCGGCCGGGGCTCCGTCCGTCCGCCGCGGCTCGTCGTCGTCCGCTACGAGCCCGCCGGGGCGAGCAAGCACCTCGCCCTCGTCGGCAAGGGCATCACGTTCGACTCCGGCGGGCTCTCGCTCAAGCCCGCCGCGTCGATGCTCGGCATGAAGACCGACATGACCGGGGCGGCGACCGTGCTCGCGGCGACCGTCGCGGCCGCACGGCTCGGGCTCGACACCCGGGTCACGGCGTGGCTGTGCCTCGCCGAGAACATGCCGTCCGGTTCCGCCACCCGCCCCGGGGACGTCCTCACGCTGAAGAACGGCAAGACCGTCGAGGTGACGAACACCGACGCCGAGGGGCGACTCGTCCTCGGCGACGGCATCGCCGCGGCGTCGCTCGAACAGCCCGACGCCGTCGTCGACGTCGCGACGCTGACCGGGGCGCAGGTCGTCGCGCTCGGTGACCGCACCACCGGGCTGATGGGCAGCGACGACCTCGTGGCCCGGGTCCGCGCGGTCGCCGACGCCGTCGCGGAGCCGATCTGGCCGATGCCGCTCCCGGAGGAGCTCGACGCCCGGCTCGCCAGCGACGTCGCCGACATGGTGAACGCCACGGTCGGCAACCCCGCGGGCGGCATGCTGCTCGCCGGCAAGTTCCTCGAGCGCTTCGTGGGCGAGGGCATCCCGTGGGCGCACCTCGACATCGCCGGCCCCTCGGAGCACAAGGGCGGCGGCTACGGATGGCTCGGGAAGGGCGCCACGGGCGTCATGGTCCGCACGCTCATCCGGCTCGCAGAAGAGCTCCAGTCCAGGTAGTAGGTTTGACCCGGCGGGGCGGTCGCGCACGCGCACTCCCCCGCCGGACCCACACGGGACGGGACCGGAACCACACGGTCCGACCGTGGGACGCCGCTCGCCGCGGTGTCCACGGGACCTGACCGGTCCCGAACACGCACGAGGGAGTTGCACCAGGTGACGGAACAGACTTACGACGTCGTGGTCCTCGGTGGCGGCAGCGGCGGGTACGCCGCAGCGCTCCGGGCCGCCGAGCTCGGGATGAGCGTCGCGCTCGTCGAGGGAGACAAGCTCGGAGGGACGTGTCTGCACCGCGGGTGCATCCCGACCAAGGCGCTGCTCCACGCGGCCGAGGTCGCCGACGCGACGCGCGACGCCGAGAAGTACGGCGTCGTCGCCGACTTCGCCGGGGTCGAGGTCCCGAAGGTCATCGAGTACCAGCAGGGCGTCATCTCGTCGAAGTACAAGGGCCTCCAGGGCCTGATCAAGGCGCGGAAGATCACCGTCGTCGAGGGCTGGGGTCGGCTGACCTCCCAGAACACCGTCCAGGTCGGCGACCAGACGGTCACCGGCCGCAACGTCGTGCTCGCCACGGGCTCCTACTCGAAGTCGCTGCCCGGTCTCGAGATCGGCGGCCGCGTGATCACGTCCGAGACCGCGCTGAAGATGGACTACGTGCCGAACAAGGTCGTCATCCTCGGTGGTGGCGTCATCGGTGTCGAGTTCGCCAGCGTGTGGAAGTCGTTCGGCGCCGAGGTCACGATCGTCGAGGGTCTGCCCCACCTCGTCCCGGCCGAGGACGAGTCGATGTCGAAGCAGCTCGAGCGCGCGTTCCGCAAGCGCGGCATCGAGTTCTCGCTCGGGGTGCGCTTCCAGGGCGTCGAGCAGCACGAGAACGGCGTCGTGGTGACGCTCGAGGACGGCAAGACCTTCGAGGGCGACGTCCTCCTGGTCGCCGTCGGCCGTGGCCCGCTCACCCAGAACATGGGCTTCGAGGAGGTCGGCGTCGCGATGGACCGCGGGTTCGTCACGACGAACGAGCGCCTCGCCACCAACCTCCCGGGCGTCTACGCGGTCGGCGACATCGTCCCCGGTCTGCAGCTCGCGCACCGCGGCTTCCAGCAGGGCATCTTCGTCGCCGAGGAGATCGCCGGCCTGAACCCGGTCGTCATCTCGGACACGAACATCCCGAAGATCACCTACTCCGACCCCGAGGTCGCCTCCGTCGGTCTCTCCCAGGCCAAGGCCGAGGAGCAGTACGGCTCCGACAAGGTGGACACGTACGAGTACAACCTCGCGGGCAACGGCAAGAGCCACATCATCGGCACCTCCGGTTCGGTGAAGGTCGTCCGCGTGGTCGACGGCCCGGTCGTCGGGGTGAGCATGATCGGCGCGCGCGTCGGCGAGCTCATCGGCGAGGCACAGCTCGCCGTCAACTGGGAGGCCTACCCCGAGGACATCGCGCCGCTGGTGCACGCGCACCCGACGCAGAACGAGGCGCTCGGCGAGGCCTTCCTGCACCTCGCGGGCAAGCCCCTCCACGCACTGTGAACACCATGACCACCACCACGAACCACCCCTGCGAAGAGGA
The DNA here is from genome assembly GCF_002412165.1 of Curtobacterium sp. 'Ferrero'. Lineage (GTDB taxonomy): Bacteria > Actinomycetota > Actinomycetes > Actinomycetales > Microbacteriaceae > Curtobacterium. The sequence goes on along the minus strand of NZ_NXIA01000033.1, from coordinate 469 downwards.
GTCCACCCGATGAGCGAATCCGTCAACCTCCCGGCGCTCGGGGAGAGCGTCACCGAGGGCACGGTCACCCGATGGCTGAAGAACGTCGGTGACCGGGTCGAGGTCGACGAGCCGCTGCTCGAGGTCTCGACCGACAAGGTCGACACCGAGATCCCGTCGCCGATCGCCGGCGTCGTCGAGGAGATCCTCGTGCAGGAGGACGAGACCGTCGAGGTCGGCACCGCGCTGGTGAAGATCGGCGACGGCTCCGGCGACTCCGGTTCCTCGGACGACCAGGGCTCGGCCGACGAGCAGGGCTCCTCCGACGAGGCCGCCGCGCAGGCGACCGAGCCGGAGCCCGCTCCGAGCACCGAGCAGCAGGAGGAGGCGAAGGCTCCCGAGCCGCAGCAGGCCGACCCGGCTCCGGGTGGCCAGACGCAGCCCGCGGCCCCGCAGGCCCCCTCGGCTCCGCCCGCCGCCGCTCCGGTGC
>NZ_NXIA01000032.1 GCF_002412165.1 Curtobacterium sp. 'Ferrero' | reverse complement strand
GGGTTACGACGCGACGGGGTTGCGGTGCGTCTCGACCGCGACGAGTCGGCCGTCGGCGATGTGCATGACGGCGAAGTCGCCGACCGAGAGCATGGCCGCACGACGGAGGTCGAAGTGCCGGCTGCCGTCGGCGGTCGCTCCGGCGATGCGCGCGATGATGTCCGGCAGGACGGGTCCGTGCGAGCACAGGACGGTCGACTTCTCCTTGTCGAGCCGACGCCGGACCACGCCCTTCACGTTCGCGGCCCCGCGGTCGTGGGCGTCCTGGCTGATGTCCGGGGTGGCCTGCACGCCGACCTTCGTCCGGGCGGAGAGCGGCTCCACGGTCGCCAGGCACCTGGCGGCCGTGCTGCTCACGATCTTCTTCGGTCCGAACGCCGCGACCGGGGACACGACGGCCTTGGCCTGCGACCGACCGACCGGCAGCAGCGGCCGGGTCGCGTCGGGGCCGTCCCAGTCGGAGCCGGGCACCGTCTTGGCGTGCCGCAGGGCGATGAGCGCGAATGTCCGGTGCTCACCGGCCGCGGCACGGTCAGCGAACCGGGTGAGGATCTCGACGTCGCGGTCGTACGTGAGGCGACCGTGGGCGTCGTCGATCGTGACCCACTCGACCGAGGCGACCTCGTCGTTCGGCGCGAAGGCGCCCGCGCGTTCGAACTCCTTCTTGGAGACCCGGGCCGACCAGTAGTGCACCACCTTGTCGCGGCCGTTCGGCAGCACGTACTCGGCGGTCCCGAGGGGTGCTCCGAGGTGCACCCGGTAGCCGGTCTCCTCCTCGATCTCGCGGACCGCCGTCGTCGGGACGCTCTCGCCCGGGTCGACCTTGCCCTTCGGGAAGGAGACGTCGTTGTGGTGTTCGCGGTGGATGAGCAACACGAGCGGCTGGCCGTCCTGCTCACGCCAGACGACAGCCCCCGCTGCGAGGACGGGGCCGGTGGGACCGCCGCTCACCGAGTGGAGCGCTTCCGGGCCGAGATCGTGCGCATGAGGACATTCTGCACGTCCTGCAGCGGTCGCCCGTCGTCGTCGGTCGAATGACGCGACCACTCGCCGTCGGACTCGAGGTGCCACGAGCTCGTGTCGTCCGCCATCGCGAGGTCGAACATCCGCTGCACCTCGGCCACGTGGTCGGGGGAGGACAGTCGCACGAGAGCCTCGACCCGCCGGTCCAGGTTGCGGTGCATCATGTCCGCCGAGCCGATGTACACGATCGGGTCGCCGTCGTTGTGGAAGGCGAACGCCCGCGAGTGCTCCAGGTAGCGGCCGACGACGCTGCGCACGCGGATGGTCTCGCTGACGCCCTCCATCCCCGGCTTGAGCGAGCAGATGCCGCGCACCCACACGTCGATCGGGACGCCGGCCTGGCTGGCCAGGTAGAGCGCGTCGATGACCTGCTCATCCACCATCGAGTTGACCTTGATGCGGATGCCGGACGGCTTGCCGGCCCGGGCGTTGTCGGCCTCGGCCTGGATGCGCTTCACCAGGCCCTTCCGGAGGTGCAGCGGCGCGACGAGCAGGCGCTTGAACTTCTTCTCGATCGCGTAGCCGGAGAGCTCGTTGAACAGCCGCGTGAGGTCCTTGCCGACCGTGTCGTCTGCCGTGAACAGCCCCATGTCCTCGTAGATGCGCGAGGTCTTCGGGTTGTAGTTGCCGGTGCCGATGTGGCTGTAGTGCTTGAGCGTCCCGCCCTCCTGGCGGATCACGAGCACGAGCTTCGAGTGGGTCTTCAGCCCGACCAGGCCGTACACGACGTGGACGCCGGCCTTCTCGAGCTTGCGGGCCCACGTGATGTTGTTCTGCTCGTCGAAGCGCGCCTTGATCTCGACGAGCGCGAGGACCTGCTTGCCGGCCGCAGCCGCGTCGATCAGGGCCTCGACGATGGGGCTGTCGCCCGAGGTCCGGTACAGCGTCTGCTTGATGGCGAGGACGTTCGGGTCGGCAGCGGCCTGCTCGAGGAACGCCTGGACGCTCGTCGCAAAGGACTCGTACGGGTGGTGCACGAGGACGTCGGCGCGCGCGATCGCCCGGAAGAGGTCGGGCTTGGTGTTCGGCTCGCCCGGCTGGAACTGCACCGGCGTCGTCGGCACGTGCTTCGGGTAGTGCAGGTCCGGACGGGAGATCTTCGCGATCTCGAAGAGGCCGCCGAGGTCGAGCGGCGACGGCAGGCGGTAGACCTCCTGCTCGGTGATGTCGAGCTCCCGCACCAGCAGGTCGAGCGTCACCGGGTCCATGTCCTCGGTGATCTCGAGCCGGATGGGCGGACCGAACCGACGGCGGAGCAGCTCGCGCTCGAGGGCCTGGATGAGGTTCTCGGCCTCGTCCTCCTCGATCTCGACGTCCTCGTTCCTGGTGACCCGGAACACGTGGTGCTCCAGCACCTCCATCCCCGGGAAGAGGTCGTCGAGGTGGTTGGCGATGAGGTCCTCGAGCGGGATGAACCGCTGCCGACCGCTGCCGTCGTCGGGCAGGGCGATGAAGCGGGAGAAGTTCTGCGGCACCTTGAGGCGGGCGAACTCCTGCCGCTGCGACTTCGGGTTCCGCACCCGCACGGCGAGGTTGAGCGACAGACCGGAGATGTACGGGAACGGGTGCGCCGGGTCGACCGCGAGCGGCATGAGCACCGGGAAGATCTGCTCGCTGAAGTACTCGCGCATCCGCAGCCGGTCGGCCTCGTCGAGGTCGGACCAGTGCTCGATGTGGATGCCCGCTGCGTCGAGGTCCGGCTTCAACGAGTCCATGAACGCGCTGGCGTGCCGGTCCTGCAGCTCGTGCGCCTTCGTCGCGATGTCCCGCAGGACGTCGCTCGGTGCACGCCCGACGTTCGTCGGCACCGCGATGCCGGTGTCGATGCGGCGCTTGAGCCCGGCGACCCGCACCATGAAGAACTCGTCGAGGTTGGACGCGAAGATCGCGAGGAAGTTCGCCCGCTCGAGGAGCGGCTGCGTGCGGTCCTCGCCGAGCTCGAGCACACGCTGGTTGAACCGGAGCCAGCTGAGCTCTCGGTCGAAGTAGCGGTCCGAGGGCAGCGACTCGTGCTCCACCTCGACGACCTCGTCGAAGTCGTCGAGGTCCGGTGCGACGGAGTCGCCGTCGAGCTGCGGTTCGGTGTCCATGCCGACATCCTGCCACCCGCGTGCCCGACGACCACGGCTCCACGTGGACGCTGTGGGAACGACAGGTGAAGGAACGGCCTGTGGAGGAGTGGTCAGCGCGACTGCGGTGCCGCGTACTGCACGTCCACCGCGTCCTCCGCGAAGCCGGACCGCCGGTAGAGCGCCAGCGCCGGTCCGTTGTCGCCCTCGACGTACAGGACGGCCCCGGTGAGTCCGCGGCCGGCCAGCCGTCGCCGCCCGGCCCGCATCAGCACACCGCCGAGGCCCCGGCCCTGCAGGTCCGGCCGCACGGCCACGGCGTAGAACTCGCCGACGCCGTCCTCGACCTTGAGCCAGCACGAGCCGGCCAGCGCTCCGTCCGCATCGCGCAGCAGGAGCAGGTCGTCGCCCGAGAACCAGGACTCTCCCTCGCGGGAGCGCAGGTCCGCGAGGGTCATCCGCCCCTGCTCCGGGTGATGGGCGAAGGCGGCGGCGTTCAGGGTGAGCCAGTCGGCCTCGTCGCCGGGGTCCCCGGTCCGGAACGACGACAGGGCGTACCCGTCCGGCACGTCGGGGTCGGGAGCGTCGTCGGCGATCGGTGCCCGGAGCCGCAGCAGCGTCCGGACGGCGGTCCAGCCGAACCGCGCCGCGAGCGCCCGCGCAGCGGGGTGGTCCCCGTGCGCCCACGCCAGCCGCGGCGCCTCCGATGCAGCAGGCACCCCGTCGCTCGGGGCGGGCGCCCGCGCCCCGTCGCCCAGGGCGAGCGCCCGCTCGACGAGCGCAGTCCCGAGACCGTGCCCCCGCGCCTCCCGGGCGACGACGACCTCCAGCTCGCCGTCCCGTACCACCGCGACCCCGCGCTCGTCGCCGAGCACCGTCGCCCGTCCGGCACGGACGTCGACCAGCGTCTGGTCGGAGAACGGCCGCGGCTCGCCCGCGACCGTGAACGCGTCGAGGTCGACCGTCACTGGCCGGCCAGCCGATCGGCCTCGTCCTCGTAGACGTTGAAGCGGTAGCCGACGTTCCGGACCGTGCCGATGAGCGACTCGAGGTCGCCGAGCTTCGCACGCAGCCGTCGCACGTGCACGTCGACCGTGCGCGTCCCGCCGAAGTAGTCGTAGCCCCACACCTCGCTGAGGAGCTGCTCGCGGGTGAACACGCGCGACGGGTGGGTGGCGAAGAACCGGAGGAGCTCGAACTCCTTGAACGTCAGGTCGAGCGGCCGGCCCCGGACCTTCGCGGAGTAGCTGGCCTCGTCGATCACCACGCCGGACGCCTGGATCTTCGAGCTCGCCGGGTTCTTCGACGCCCGTCCGGCGGCGAGCCGGATGCGCGCGTCGACCTCGGCGGGGCCGGCGGTCTCGAGCACGACGTCGTCGACGTTCCACTCGCTGTTCACGGCCGTGAGGCCGCCCTCGGTGACGACGAGCACGATCGGCGTCGTCGAACCGCTCGTCACGAGGATCTTGCAGAGGGCCTTCGCGCCGACGAGGTCGGAGCGGGCGTCGACGAACACGAGGTCGCTCTGCGGAGCGTTGACGAGCTGCGCGGCGTCGGCGGGGACGTGGCGGATCCGGTGGCTCAGGAGGCCGAGCGCCGGCAGGACGTCGCCGGGCGCGGCAGAGGTGAGTACCAGGAGCTGGGCCACAGGACCTCCAGAACGTGGGGGACGTCGTGGAGACATCCTAGTGATGCTCGGGATGTGGCCAGGCGTCCGGGTGGACGGTCCGCCCGCGGACGGACGGCGCGGACAGCGCGGAAGATGCGGATGGTGCGGACGGCGTGGACCGCGCCGACGGCGCACCCGACGCCCGCTCCTGTCATGATGGGGCGCGTGACCGAGCCCGTGCCGCCCGCCGACCAACGCCGACTCCGGCTGACGTCCGTGCTGCCCGTCTGGGTGCTCGCGGTCGTCGGGGCCGTGCTCGTCGTCACCCTGACGCCGCGCGACTCGTTCGCCTGGCTGCTCCTCGTGTTCGTGCTCTGCGTCCTCGTGAGCTTCGTGCTGCAGCTCATCACGGCGACGAAGGACGGTCTGGTCGAGCGGATCAGCATCGCATCGTCCGGGGCCTTCGTCGTCGTGCTCGTCACGGCCGTGGTGCTGCTCGCGCGCTGACGCCCTCGCCGCCGCACCCGGACGCGGCGCACCGACGCCGTCCTGGCGTCGTCAGCGGTCCCGCGTAGACTCGACGCATGGATTCGCTGCTGCCGCTCGAGCTCTTCTACGTGGGCCTGCTGGGCCTGGCGTCGCTCGCGATCGCGTTCGTCTCGGTGACCGTGATCGTGAAGCTGTTCAAGGGCCAGCGTTGATCGATCTGCCCGAGGGCCTGGCTCCCGAGCTCGTCCCGCTGTCCTGGCTCGTCGGCGTCTGGGAGGGCACCGGTGTGGTGGAGTACCCCGTCGGTGACGAGGACGAGCCGCGCAAGTACGACTTCGGACAGCGCGTCAGCTTCAGCCACGACGGCCTGCCCTACCTCAACTACTCGTCCACCACGTGGCTGCTCGACGACGAGCACACCCCGTTGGCGGCCGAGATGGGGTACTGGCGACTCGACCGTCCGCACGAGCCCGGCGACCGCGGACCGGCGATGCTCCTGGGCGAGGGACCGACCCCGTTCGGCACCACGCAGAGCGTCGAGACCCTCCGCAACGCCACCGACGGGTTCGACATCGAAGCGACGATCGTGCACCCCACCGGCGTGAACGAGCTCTACGTCGGTCGGGTGCTCAAGGGCCGGATCGACCTCGCCACCGACGCCGTGATGCGCTCCCCGAACGCCAAGGACTACTCGGCCGCGACGCGCCTGTACGGCCTGGTCGAGGGCAAGCTCTTCTGGGCCTGGGACATCGCCGCGCTCGGCAAGGAGCTCACCTCGCACGCCTCGGGACAGCTCGCGAAGGTCGACTGATGTCGTCCCCCTTCGCCGCACGGCCGGGGTTCGTCGTCGCGCCCTCCGGCGTCGCCGCGCACTTCGGCAACCCGATCGGCGAGCAGCGCGCGCTGTCGGCCGGTCGGGCGGTCGTCGAGCTCGGACTCGGCGTCGTGACGGTCACCGGTCCCGACCGGCTCTCGTGGCTGAACTCGATCACGTCGCAGCTGCTGCTCGGACTGCAGCCGGGGGTCTCGACGGAGACCCTCGTGCTCGACGCCTCCGGCCGGGTGGAGCACGCGGCGCGCGTCGTCGACGACGGCACCACGACCTGGCTCCTCACCGAGACGGGCGACGCGGCCCCGCTCGCCGCGTGGCTCGAATCGATGCGCTTCATGCTCCGGGTGGAGGTCGCCGACCGCACGGCCGACCTCGCCACGCTCGGTCGCCTCGGCGGCGACCCGGCTGCCGCCGACGCGGTCGTCGAGTGGGTCGACCCGTGGTCGGCCGTCGCGCCCGGTGGGTGGGGTTACGCCGCCCTGGAGGCCCATCCCGGCTCCGACTGGGACCTCCGGATCGCCGTGGTCACCCCCGACAGCGCTGCGGCGCTCGCCGCGTCGGACCAGCCGGCCGCGGGCCTGCTGGCGTACGAGGCACTGCGCATCGCCGCCTGGCGTCCCTCGCTCTCGGACGTCGACGAGCGCACGATCCCGCACGAGCTCGACTGGCTGCGCTCGGCGGTCCACCTGTCGAAGGGCTGCTACCGGGGGCAGGAGACGGTCGCCAAGGTGCACAACCTCGGGCACCCGCCGCGTCGGGTGGTCCTGCTCCACCTGGACGGGTCGGACGGGGTGCTCCCGACGCCGGGGACGCCGGTGCTGCTCGACGGCAAGGAGGTCGGACGGCTCGCCGCCTCGGCGGTCCACCACGAGGACGGTCCGATCGGCCTGGCGGTCGTCAAGCGGTCGCTCGACCCCGACGCGACGCTGACGCTGCCGGTGGACGACGTGGTCGTGACGGCCGCGCAGCAGGTGATCGTGCCCCCGGGTGCCGGTGCGACGGCGAACGTGCCGCGGTTGCCCCGCCTCGGGGCCGTCCGCCGCTCGTAGCCGCGCGCGGCTCCCGTCCCGCTCCACGAGACGCCCGCGCTTCGACGTCGCACCCGTCGATCACGGCGCGCAACGTCGAAGCGCGCGCATTCCGCCAGCCCTACCGTCAGTCGGCCGGGGTGACGGCCTCCCACGGCACGCTGAGCTCGCCGAGCCGCCACCGTGTCGTCCCGTGCAGCACCGGCCAGCCCCGGTCGCGCATCCCGGCGACGGCCGCGAGCCAGCGCTGCCGTGGGCCGTACGTCCCGAGCGGCGCCGCGACCGCCCACGCCAGGTCGAGGTCGCGCAGGAACCCGTGCACGCGCTCGCCGGGGACGTTCCGGTGGATGAGCGCCTTCGGCAACCGTTCGGCCACGACGCTCGGCACGTCGAGCCCGGCCAGGCGCAGCGACACCGTGAACGTCCGCGGCGCGAGGTCGTCGAGCGTCACCCACGAGGCCACGCGTCCGACCTCGTTGCAGGTGCCCTCGACCAGCGCGCCGCCCGGCTGGAGTCGGTCCTGCATGATCCGCCACGCCCCGGGAACCTCGTGCTCGTCGTACTGCCGGAGCACGTTGAAGGCCCGGATCACCGCGGCTCGCCGACCACCGGGTGTCGGGGTCTCGAACCCGCCGAGTCGGAACGTGACGCCGTCGCGGGTGCCGGCGTTCGCGAGCGCCACCCGGTCCGGCTCGATCTCGATCCCCGTGACCTCGACGTCGGGACGGACCCGGGCCAATCGGTCGCGCATCTCGAGTGTCGTGGTCGGGCGGGCGCCGAAGCCCACGTCGGCCACCAGCGGGTCCTCGGTCCGACGCAGGACCGGGAGGGCGGCGATCCACCGGTCGACCCGACGCAGCCGGTTGTACCCGGTCGTGCCACGCGTGACGTTCCCGATGGGCATGCACACCAGGCTACGGCGCTGATGGTGCTCGGTAGACTCGGGGCATGACCTCCACGCTCGTCCTGCTCCGTCACGGCAACAGTGACTGGAACCAGAAGAACCTGTTCACCGGTTGGGTCGACGTCCGACTCAGCGAGCTGGGCGAGAAGGAGGCGAAGCGCGCCGGCGAGCTCATCGCCGAGTCGGGCATCGTCCCGGACGTCCTCTACACGTCGCTGCTGACCCGCGCGATCCAGACCGCGAACATCGCCCTGCTCGAGGCCGATCTCGCGTGGCTGCCGGTCAAGCGCGACTGGCGTCTGAACGAGCGGCACTACGGCGACCTCCAGGGCAAGGACAAGGCGCAGACGCTCGAGCAGTACGGCGAGGAGCAGTTCATGGAGTGGCGTCGCTCGTTCGACGTCCCGCCGCCCCCGATCGCCGACGACGCCGAGTGGTCGCAGGCCGGTGACCGCCGCTACGCCGACCTCGGCGACCAGCTCCCGCGCACCGAGTCGCTCAAGCTCGTGATCGACCGCCTGCTGCCGTACTGGGAGTCGGACATCACGAAGGACCTCGCGGCCGGCAAGACCGTCCTCGTCACCGCCCACGGCAACTCGCTCCGTGCGCTCGTGAAGCACCTCGACGGCATCTCCGACGCGGACATCGCCGGACTGAACATCCCGACGGGCATCCCGCTCGTGTACGAGCTCGACGACGACTTCCGTCCGACGAAGCCCTCGTACTACCTCGACCCCGCCGCGGCCGAGGCCGGTGCCGCCGCCGTCGCCGCCCAGGGCGCGAAGAAGTAGCACCACGTCACGAATGCCCCGTCCGCATCCGCGGGCGGGGCATTCGTGCGTTCGCGCGGTTCGCGAAAGCGACAGATCGCCGCGAACGTTCCGCCGGGTTCTGTCGCTTCGCCGGGAGGAACGGATCCCCTCCGCGGCACAGTGTCGCTTCGGCAGCGCGGTCGCGTTGCGTCCCGCGTCAGACGAAGTGCGACGCGATCTCCTGCACGAGGGCGCCGACGTCGTAGGTCGACGCGGTGTCCACCCGGACGACCGGGACGCCGGGCAGACCGACCGGACCCGCCGCGTCATCGTGCTCGTCCCAGAACGCCAGGACGGACGCGAGGTCTCCGTGCACCTCGTGCCGGACCGGCAGGGTGCCGGGCTCGTAGCGCTCCCGCAGCCGTTCGTCGGCGGTCGCGCGGTCGACGTCGCACCACACCTCGACGACGCGAGGCGAGCCGGCGGAGGCGAGCCCCGCCTCCAGGAGGTCGCGGTCACGCGACGGGAGCCAGACGGCGTCGAGGACGACCCCGTTCTCGACGGCCCGCGCCATGGACCACATCGTGTCCATGGCGATCGCGCCGAGGTCGCGGGAGGCGATCATCGGACCGGCGAGGTCCGCGAGCGGCTCCTTGATGCGGTCCTTCGACAGGAACGGGCACCCGAGGACCTCGGCGAGGGCGGCGCCCACCGTGCTCTTGCCCGAGCCGGGCATCCCGTTGACGACGATCGCGACCTGAGCCATGCCCCGATCTTCCCGTCAGAGCGGGAAGACCGCAAAACGGCCGATCAGGCCGGGGAGGCCGTGACGGACGCCGCGCCGGCCCAGTCGCCCGTCGCCAGGTACTCGACCTTCTTCGCGATCGACACCGCGTGGTCGGCGAAGCGCTCGTGGTAGCGGGAGGCCAGCGTCGCGTCGACGGTGTCGATCGGGTTGCCCTTCCAGGTCTCGCCGAGCACGAAGTCGAACACGCTCGCGTGCAGCTCGTCGACCTGGTCGTCCTCGTCGCGGATCTCCGCCGACAGCTTGATGTCCTCCGTCGCGAGGAGCCGCGTGAGCTTCTGCGCCATGGCCACGTCGTGCGCGCCCATCTGCTTGAAGGTGCCGCGGAGGCCCTTCGGCACGACCTTCTCCGGGAAGCGCTGCCGGGCGAGCTGCGCGATGTGCTCGGCCATGTCGCCCATCCGTTCGAGGGACGAGCTGACGCGCAGGGCGGTCACCACGACCCGGAGGTCACGGGCGACCGGCGCCTGGCGCGCGAGGATGTCGATGGCGATCTCGTCGAGGCTGTTGGCAGCCGCGTCGATCTTGGCGTCGTCCGCGATGACCTCCTCCGCGAGCGCCACGTCGGACTCGCTGAACGCCTGGGTGGCGCGGGTGATCGCGGACTCGACGAGCCCGGCGATCTCGGTCAGTCGCTCCTGGACGTCCTGCAGTTCCTGCTGGAAGACTTCGCGCATGGGGGATGTGCCTCTCTCTGCGGTACCGGTCGAGTGTCGTCACCCCAGGTGAACGAACGGTGACGTGCGGTTGAACGTTGCTGCCGACCGGGCCGGAACCGCGCGGACCGGACGTGAACGGCGTCCGAACCCCGCGTGACGCTCCCTACACTGACGGCATGGACAACGCGTGGCTCGTGCCACTGTCGATGCTCCTCGGCGGGGTGTTCGGCGCGGGCGTCGTGGTGCTGATCATCACCGCCGAGCGCACGGCACGTGCAGCCGACGTGGCGGAGCGGACCCTGCCCGACGGGGTGGCCGCGGTGATCGCCACGATGCACAACCCCGCCGTGGTCGTCGATCCCTCGAACACGGTCGTGGCCGCCTCGCCGCAGGCGCTCACGGTCGGACTCGTCGTGCGGCGACGGCTCGTGCACAAGGAACTCCGCGACCTGGTCGACCGGGTGCGCGCGAGCGGGGAGATGGGCTCCGAGGACATGGAGCTGCCCCGCGGTCGGCACGGCGAGCTGGTGGGCTACCTGAGCTTCCGGGCGGCGCAGCTGGGCAACCGGTACGTGCTCGTGACCGCCGACGACCTCACCGAGAGCCGGCGCATCGACGAGGTGCGGCGGGACTTCGTCGCGAACATCTCCCACGAGCTGAAGACGCCCATCGGTGCGATCGGCCTGCTCGCCGAGACCCTCGTGGCCGCCGCGGACGACCCGGTGCACGTGCGGAAGTTCGCCGCCCAGCTCATCACCGAGTCCGAGCGGCTCGGCGCCCTGACGAAGGACATCATCGAGCTGTCCCGGTTGCAGTCGGTGGACGCGCTCGAGACCAGCGAGGAGACGAGCATCGACAAGGTCGTGCAGGCGGCGGTCGACGCGAACGAGGTGGTCGCCCGGGCCCGCTCGATCGACCTCGTGCGGGCGAAGAAGTCGAAGCTCCGCGTCATGGGCGACCCGGGGCTCCTGCAGGTCGCCGTGTCGAACCTCATCGCGAACGCGATCAAGTACTCGCCCGACGGCACCCGCGTCGGCGTCGGCGTCCGGAGCAGCAAGGGCTTCGTGGAGATCGCCGTCACCGACCAGGGCGTCGGCATCCCCGAGGCGGACCTCGACCGCGTGTTCGAGCGGTTCTACCGGGTCGACCCCGCCCGTTCGCGCGCCACGGGCGGCACGGGGCTCGGGCTCGCCATCGTCAAGCACGTCGTCGGCAACCACGGCGGGGACGTGCGCGTGTGGTCGCAGCCCGGCAAGGGCTCGACCTTCACCATCCGCCTGCCCGAGGCGGACTCCGACCTGACCACCGCACTCGAAGAGCAACTGGAAGAGCAGCCATCGTGACCAAGATCCTCATCGTCGACGACGAGCCGGCCCTGAGCGAGCCCCTGGAGTTCCTCCTGCAGCGCGAGGGGTACGAGACCTCCGTCGCCGCGGACGGCGTGACCGCGCTGTCGAAGTTCGACGCCGAGAACCCGGACCTCGTGCTGCTCGACCTCATGCTGCCGGGGCTGTCCGGCACCGAGGTCTGCCGGCAGATCCGCACCCGGTCGAACGCGCCGATCATCATGCTGACGGCGAAGGACTCCGAGGTGGACATCGTCGTCGGGCTCGAGCTCGGCGCGGACGACTACGTGACGAAGCCGTACTCCACCCGCGAGCTCCTCGCCCGCATCCGCGCGGTGCTCCGGCGCCGGACCGAGGACGACCCGGGCGACACCGGCATCCTGCAGGTCGGCGGGATCCGGATGGACGTCGAGCGCCACACGGTGACCGTGGACGGCTCGGAGACGCCGATGCCCCTGAAGGAGTTCGAGCTGCTCGAGCTCCTGCTCCGCAACGCCGGTCGCGTGCTCACCCGCGGGCAGCTCATCGACCGGGTCTGGGGCTCCGACTACTTCGGCGACACGAAGACCCTCGACGTGCACATCAAGCGGCTGCGGTCGAAGATCGAGCGCGTGCCGAGCGCGCCGGAGATCCTCGTCACGGTGCGCGGACTGGGCTACCGCATCGAGGCGTAGCGGCGCGGGAGCACAACCCGCGGCCGGCGGCCGCGAGTTGCTGCCGCGGCCACTGCCGCGGCAGCCTGCGCGCGCTCGCGCCGTCCGACCACCGTACGCACAGGAGGCGCGGTGCCGGTCATCGAGACCGGCTCCGCGCCTCCTGTGCGCTGCTGGGCGCGACGCGCGCGCCGTGCCCGGCTACGGGTTGATCGGGGTGTCCGTCGCGGTGGCCGACGGCGAACCGGACGGGGTCTCGGTCGGGGTGGGGGTCGGCGCGAGGGTCGCGTACTCCTCCTGCGCCGTGGTCAGCACGGGGACGTTGGCGGAGACGCCCTCGGCACCCGAGTACGAGAAGTAGACCTTGACGAGCGACCCCGGCGTCGTCTTCGCGTCGGGGAAGTCGAGCGTGTCGTGCTTGCCGTCGTTCGCCAGGTCGAGGCGGGACTGCGCCGGCACCTCGACGGTCTGGGTGTCGCCGCCGACCTCGACCGAGACGGTCATGTCGTCGGACTCGGAGTGGTTGAGCAGCGTCGCGATGAAGCGGGCGCCGTCACCGTCGTCCGAGATGAGCAGCGCGTTGCGGACGTCGAGCTTGCCGGTCGACACGTTCACACCGTCGGTGATCTGCTTGATCTCCGTCGTCTGCGCGGGCGCCATGAACTCGCAGCCGGTGGCGCCGAGCGCGATGGTTGCCGCAACGGCGACGGACACGAGAACCCGAGCTCGCAAGAGATTCCTCCGGAAGGTGACGTTCGTGGACCGGACGGTCCGACGCCATCCTACCGATCGCGCGGGGGTCGGGTTGTTAGGTGCCCCTTACCCGAAAACGGCTTGTGGTAAACTGGGTGTCTCGGAACGGAGCCTGATACATGCAATTCGAGGTCGGCGAGACCGTGGTCTACCCCCATCACGGGGCGGCAACCATCTCAGAAGTCAAGACGCGCGTCATCAAGGGCGAGGAAAAGGTCTACCTGAAGCTTCGGGTGACCCAGGGTGACCTGACGATCGAGGTACCGGCGGACAACGTCGACCTGGTCGGTGTGCGCGACGTGATCGGCAAGGAAGGGCTCGACAAGGTGTTCGAGGTCCTCCGTGCACCGTTCACCGAGGAACCCACGAACTGGTCGCGCCGGTACAAGGCGAACCTCGAGAAGCTCGCCTCCGGTGACGTCATCAAGGTGTCCGAGGTCGTCCGCGACCTCTGGCGCCGCGACCAGGACCGCGGGCTCTCCGCCGGTGAGAAGCGCATGCTCGCGAAGGCCCGGCAGATCCTGATCTCCGAGCTCGCACTGGCCGAGAAGACCGACGAGGACAAAGCATCGACCGTCCTCGACGAGGTCCTCGCGTCCTGATCGCACGCGACAACTGAACGACACGACGACCGCGCTGCTCCCCTCAGGGGTGAGCAGGGCGGTCGTCGTCGTCGCGGCCGGGTCCGGTACCCGGCTCGGCATCGGCACCGCCAAGGCGTTCGTGCCGGTCGCCGGTCGGCTCATGCTCGCGCGGGCGCTCGAACCGCTGTTCACGCTCACGGAGCCGACGCTCGTCGTCGTGGTCGCCCCCGCCGACCGGCTCGACGAGTGCCGGCAGGTGGTCGCCTCGGTCGCGGGAGCGGCGGTCCGGTACACGGCGGTCGTGCCGGGAGGCGCGGATCGCCACGCGTCTGTGCAGGCCGGCCTGGCCGTGCTGCCGGACCCCGTCGAGGTCGTGCTGGTGCACGACGCGGCGCGGTGCCTCACCCCGGCGCACCAGTTCGAGCGCGTGTTCGACGCCGTCGCGACGACCGGGGACGGGGTGGTGCCGGCGCTGCCGGTCGTCGACACCGTCAAGCGCGTGGCGGACGACGTCGTGCTCGAGACCGTCGACCGATCCACGCTCGTCGGAGTCCAGACGCCGCAGGGCTTCCCGCTCGCCGCACTCCGGAGCGCCTACGCCGGATCGAGCCGCTCCGAGACCGACGACGCCGGTGTCCTCCAGGCTGCCGGGCTCACCGTCCGCCACGTCGCCGGGGACGCCGACGCGTTCAAGATCACCACGGCGTGGGACCTCGCACGCGCCGAGTCGATCGTCCGCGCCCGGACCGAGCCGGTGCCCGCGCGGGTGCGGATCGGCCTCGGGGTGGACGTGCACGCCTTCGACGACGCCGTGCGCTGCCGCGTCGGGCTGCTCGACTTCCCGGGCGAACCCGGACTCTCCGGCCACAGCGACGGCGACGCCGTGGCACACGCGGTGTGCGACGCGCTGCTCTCGGCCGGTGGGCTCGGCGACATCGGCGGACGCTTCGGCACCGCCGACCCGCGGTACGCCGGCGCGACGGGCGACGTCTTCGTCCGCGGGGCGGTCGACCTGCTCGCCGAGGCCGGTCTGGTGCCCGAGTCGGTGACGGTGCAGGTGGTCGGGAACCGCCCGCGGATCGGTGCCCGGCGCGGCGAGATGCAGGACGTGCTCGCCGCCGTCGTGGGGGCACCGGTCGCGGTCTCCGGCACGACCACGGACGGCCTCGGCTTCACCGGCCGCGGGGAGGGCCTCGCCGCGATCGCCACCGCCGTCGTCCGGCCCGCCTGACGTCCGTCGTCCGGCTCGCCCGACGTCCTAGGCTGGGGGCGTGACCGTTCGCCTGTACGACTCCCGTGCCGCCGCCGTCGTCGACCTCGTCCCGCTGGTCGACGGACACGTGAGCGTCTACGTGTGCGGGCCGACCGTGCAGTCGTCGCCGCACATCGGGCACCTCCGTTCCGCCCTCGTCTACGACATCTGGCGCCGGTGGCTGACGTACCGCGGCTACCGGGTGACCCTCGTGCGCAACGTGACGGACATCGACGACAAGGTGCTCGACCTGGCGGCGGACACCGACGAGGAGTGGTTCGCCCGCGCCTACCGGGTCGAACTCGAGTTCACCGCCGCGTACCGCGCGCTCGGTATCCTGCCGCCCACCTACGAGCCGCGGGCGACCGCGAGCGTCCCGCAGATGCACGCGATCATCGAGCGGCTCATCGAGCGCGGCCACGCGTACGCCGCCGAGGACGGCTCCGGCGACGTCTACTTCGACACCGGGAGCTGGCCGGACTACGGCGCCCTCACCCGTCAGCGGCGGGAGGACATGGTCGAGGCCTCGGACGCCGACCCGCGCGGCAAGCACGACCCGCGGGACTTCGCGCTCTGGAAGGGCCGGAAGGACGGCGAGCCGGACACCGCGGTGTGGGACAGCCCGTGGGGTCCGGGGCGTCCGGGTTGGCACATCGAGTGCTCGGCCATGAGCCGTCGGTACCTCGGCCCGGCGTTCGACATCCACGGCGGCGGCCTCGACCTCCGGTTCCCGCACCACGAGAACGAGCTCGCGCAGTCGACCGCCGCGGGGGACCCCTTCGCGTCCTACTGGCTGCACAACGGCCTCGTCACGGTCGACGGGCAGAAGATGTCGAAGTCGCTCGGCAACTCGATCTTCGCGGCGGACTTCCTCGGTGCCGCGCGGCCCGAGGTCGTGCGGTACTTCCTCGGCGCCGCGCACTACCGCTCGTCGATCGACCACCACGACGGCTCCCTGGCCGAGGCCGAGGCGGCGTACGACCGCATCGCCGGCTTCCTGATCCGCGCCGCTCCACGGCTCGAGGGCGTCCAGCTCCGGGAGGCGCCGGGTGTCCCGGAGGCCTTCGCCACGGCGATGGACGACGACCTCTCGGTGCCGCAGGCCCTCGCCGTGCTGCACGAGACCGTGCGCGCCGGCAACGCCGCCCTCGACGCCGACGATGCGGAAGCGCTCGGTCTCGCGTACCATCAGGTGGCCGCGATGGTGGAGGTGCTCGGCATCGACCCGCGAGCGGCCCACTGGTCGAGCGGCGGTCAGGACACCTCGGCCGCCCCGCTCGCAGCCCTCGTCGAACGCCTCGTGCAGGAGCGCGCCGACGCCCGGGCCGCACGGGACTTCGCGACGGCCGACCGCGTGCGTGACGACCTCGCCGCCGCGGGCATCACCATCGAGGACACCGCAGCGGGGACCCGCTGGAGCATCGCCTGACCACGGCCGTGCCGAACAGGAGCTGAGCATGAAGAACGTTTCCGGGAGCAAGAAGGGCCGACCGGGCGCCGTCCGGTCGGGCCGCAAGGGCAACAAGCAGGTCGGCTCCGGCGGCCAGGGCGCCCAGGCGCTCGAGGGCCGCAAGCCCACGCCGAAGGCGGAGGACCGTCCGTACCACCCGGCCGGCAAGCGCAAGGCCGCCAAGGAGCGGCTCGAGGCCGCGCGGGGTCGTCACGGGGCGTCGAGTGCGCCGCAGCAGCGCACCGGCCGTCCGCCGCAGCGCAAGAGCGACGACTCCGAGCTCGTCACCGGGCGGAACTCCGTGCTCGAGGCGCTCCGCACGAAGACGCCGTCGACGACCCTCTACGTCGCCTCCCGCATCGAGGTCGACGACCGCGTCAAGGAGATCCTCGCCCTCGCGAACCACCGCGGTGTGCCGATCATCGAGCTCATGCGTCCCGAGCTCGACCGCATCACCGGGCACGACAGCGTCCACCAGGGCGTCGCGCTGAAGGTCCCGGCGTACGAGTACGCGGTGTCCGAGGACATCGTCGAGCGGGCGTTCGCCAAGGACGAGGTCCCGCTGATGGTGGCGCTCGACGGCATCACCGATCCTCGCAACCTCGGCGCGATCATCCGGTCGACGGCGGCGTTCGGCGGCCACGGTGTCATCGTGCCGCAGCGCCGGTCCGTCGGTGTGACCGCGAGCGCGTGGAAGACCAGCGCCGGTGCCGCTGCCCGAACCCCGGTCGCGATGGCGCCGAACCTGACGCAGACGCTGAAGTCCCTCAAGTCGATGGGCCTGTTCGTGCTCGGCCTCGACGGCGGCGGCGACGTGGAGCTCGACGCGCTGGAGCTCGCCGATCGCCCGATCGTGATCGTCGTGGGGTCCGAGGGCAAGGGGCTGTCGCGGCTCGTCACCGAGACCTGCGACGCCATCGTGTCGATCCCGATCTCCTCGGCGACCGAGTCGCTGAACGCCGGCATCGCGGCGAGCGTGACGCTGTGGGAGGTCGCCCGGCGCCGACGCGCCGAGTAGCGCCCGCTCTCGTCACCAGCCTGGAGGCCCGGTGCCGGTCCCACAGACCGGCACCGGGCCTCCAGTCCGTTGCGGTGACACCCCACCTGCGCGACCCAGAGGCCGACGGACAGTCCGCCCGAGCGCCCTCGAGGTTCCACGACTCGCCGCGCCTGTGTCGCCGAGGTTCCGCGGACCGGACCGGACGGCGCGGAGATGCCGAAATTCTGGAACCTCAGCGCACCTCGGCGCACTGACCGGACGCCCGGACGCCCGGACGCCGAGACCCCCGCGCCCGGGTCAGACGCCGGCGCGCCAGTCCTCGACGTCCTCGTCCTCCTCGACGTCGTCGTCCAGGTCCATCGGGACCGGCACCGAGGCCGTCGGCGGGTTGATGAGGAGCCGTTCGTCACGGCGGTGGCGCAGCACGTCGTTGATGTACGCGGTGGTGGCCTCCGGCAGCGAGACCGAGCGTTCCTCCTGCTGCGACATGAACCAGCGGTGCTCGAGGAGCTCGTGGAAGACCTCGGCCGGTTCGAGTCGACCACGGAGCTCGCGCGGGATCGACCGGATGACCGGTTCGAACACCCGGGAGACCCACTCGTGCGCGACCATCTCCTCGTCGAGCTGGTCGCGGCCGTTGCGGGCACGGTACGCGTCGAGGTCGTTGAGCAGCCGCCGGGCCTGGTTCTCGCCGGCGTCGAGGCCGGTCAGGCGCAGGAGTCGGCGCTGGTGGTGCCCGGCGTCGACGACCTTCGGCTGGATCCGGACCTGGGAGCCGCCCTCGGTCGTGTGGATCGAGAGCTCCTCGATGTCGAAGCCGAGCGCGTTGAGCCGCTCGACGCGGTCGTTGATGCGCCAGCGTTCCCGGATGTCGAACTGCTCCGTGCCGGTGAGCTCCTTCCAGAGCGTGCGGTACTGCGCGACGATCCGGTTCGAGACGTCGACGGGGTCGGCGTTCTCGTCGAGTCGACCGCCAGCCTCGAGGTCGAGCAGTTCGCCGGCGATGTTCACCCGCGCGACCTCGAGGTCGTTCTCCCGCTGCCCGTTCGACAGACCGCCCGGGTACAGCTTGCCGGTCTCGGCGTCGACGAGGTAGGCGGCGAACGCGCCCGCGTCGCGGCGGAAGAGCGTGTTGGAGAGCGAGACGTCGCCCCAGTAGAACCCGATGACGTGCAGGCGCACGAGCAGGAGGGCGAGGGCGTCGACCAGGCGGGTCGCGGTCTCGGGGCGGAGCGTCTGCGAGTACAGCGCCCGGTACGGCAGCGAGAAGCGCAGGTGGCGCGTGACGAGCACCGGGTGCAGCGGCTCGCCGTCGGCGTCGACCCGGTTCGTGATCACCGCGACCGGGTCCACGCACGGGACGTCCATGCGCTGCAGGGTGCGGAGCATCTCGTACTCGGCGCGCGCGATCTCCTCACCGGTCTCCTTGACCGCGGCGACGTAACCGCTGAGGTGCACGAACCGGACGAGGTGCCGGGAGATGCCCTTCGGCAGCGCCACGATGACGTCGTCCGGCCAGTCCTCGAGCGGCCGGTCCCACGGCAGGTCGAGCAGCCCGGGATCGACGGTGGCGGCGGTGATGGCGAGGGAGTCGGGCACGGTGGGCTCCTGGTGGTGCGGACGGTCTCTGCGACAGACGGGAGGCGCGGTGCCAGCTGGCACCGCGCCTCCTGTCCGGCTGTTCCAGCGTCAGACGCTCGCGACGGCCTTGTCGTCGAGGCGCTCGCCCGACTCGGTGTCGAACACGTGGACGTGGCCCTGCTTCGGCGCGATGACGATGGTGTCACCGATCGACGGGTGCGAACGACCGTCGACACGGGCGACGATGTCGGCACGCTGGCCGTTGACGTCGGCGTGACCGTAGAGGTAGCCGTCGGCGCCGAGCTCCTCGACGACGTCGAC
Source organism: Curtobacterium sp. 'Ferrero' (assembly GCF_002412165.1). Lineage (GTDB taxonomy): Bacteria > Actinomycetota > Actinomycetes > Actinomycetales > Microbacteriaceae > Curtobacterium. The sequence goes on along the minus strand of NZ_NXIA01000032.1, from coordinate 3,503 downwards.
CGTGACCGGCAGGCCCTCGCCCGACGACGACACGACGACGTCCTCGGGGCGGATGCCGACCGTGACCTGGCCGCTGCGCGCGTTGGCGATCGTGCTGCGCTCGATGCCGTGGTTCAGCGTGCCGAACTTGATGCCGCCCTCGACGACGTCCGCCGGCAGGAGGTTCATGGCCGGCGAGCCGATGAAGCCCGCGACGAACACGTTGTTCGGCTTCTCGTAGAGGTCGCGCGGCGTGCCGACCTGCTGCAGGATGCCGTCCTTGAGCACCGCGATCCGGTCGCCCATGGTGAGCGCCTCGGTCTGGTCGTGCGTGACGTAGACCGTGGTGACGCCGAGACGACGCTGCAGCGACGCGATCTGGGTGCGGGTCTGGACGCGGAGCTTGGCGTCGAGGTTTGACAGCGGCTCGTCCATGAGGAACACCTGCGGCTGGCGGACGATGGCGCGGCCCATCGCGACGCGCTGACGCTGACCACCCGAGAGGGCCTTCGGCTTGCGGCCGAGGTACTGCTCGAGGTCGAGGAGCTTGGCGGCCTCCTGCACGCGCTGCGCACGCTCTTCCTTGCCGACGCCGGCGATCTTGAGCGCGAAGCCCATGTTCTCGGCGACGGTCATGTGCGGGTAGAGCGCGTAGTTCTGGAACACCATCGCGATGTCGCGGTCCTTCGGCGGGACGTCCGTGACGTCGCGGTCGCCGATGAGGATCTGGCCGGAGTTGACCTCTTCGAGGCCGGCCAGCATGCGGAGCGAGGTGGACTTGCCACAGCCCGAGGGGCCGACGAGGACGAGGAACTCGCCGTCGGCGATGTCCAGGTCGAGCGAGTCGACCGCGGGGCGGGTGCCGCCCGGGTAGAGACGGGTGGCCTTGTCGTAGGTGACGGACGCCATGAGCGTTCGATCCTTCCTTCACCGGCAGGTACGTGCCGGACGATCCGTAGTGAAGCGGATGCCCCTTCGGGCCCCGGGTGGTCGCCGTCGACCACCACGGTTCATACAACACGACTTCTGCCCGGTGCGCCAGTGCCGTCCGGCTGGTTGTGTGGTTGGCAGAGCCGCCGACTACAATCGCCGGGTCCGTCGGCCGCCTCGGGGGTGCGGCGCCGCGGACGCCGACCAGGAGGACGACACACCGATGACCAACCGCCCCGAGGGTGACGCCCGCGCCGAGCGGAACGCACGTCGTGAAGCCGCCCGGCAACGCGCCCAGCAACACCGCACCAAGCAGAAGCGTCGGCAGCGCGGAGCACGCCTCGGGATCCAGATCGGCATCGGCGTGGTGCTCCTGGCGGCGGCGACCGTGATCACGCTCGTGCTCGTCGACTCCGCCGGCCCGGCCGGACCCGGACCCGACAACATGTCGCAGGGCGGCATCACCATCGGGCAGGACCTGAAGGTGCAGACCGGGACACCGGGCGGCGCCTCGACGCCGTCGTCCTCGGCCGGTGCCGACGCCGTGCGCATCACGATGTACGAGGACTACCTCTGCCCCGTCTGCGGCTCGTTCGAGAAGGCGAACGGCGACTACATCGAGAGCCTCGTCGAGTCGGGGGCCGCGACGGTGGACATCCACCCGGTCGCGATCCTGGCGAACCGGTCGCAGGGCACGAAGTACTCCCTCCGCGCGGCGAACGCGGCGGCCTGTGTGGCGGACCACTCGCCTGACCGGTTCTTCGCCTTCCACCGGGCGCTGTTCGCGGAGCAGCCGGCCGAGGGCACCCCGGGGCTGAGCGACGCCGACCTCGTCGACGTGGTCAAGAGCGTGGACGGCATGCAGGACACGAAGGCGATCTCGGACTGCATCGCCGACCAGACCTACGCGCGGTGGGTCACCGAGCGGACGAACGCGGTGAGCGACGGGGACATCCCGGGCTCCTCGCTGAAGACCTTCCCGGGGACGCCGCTCGTGCTCGTGAACGGGCAGCAGTACCAGCTGACGAACCCGATCACGAACGACGACTTCCGCACCTTCGTGCTGTCCGCGGCGGGCTCGACCGACACGACGGCCACCCCGACGCCGACCTCCTCCGCGACCACCACGCCGTCGGCGTCGCCGTCGGCCAGCGCGAGCACCGACTGACCGCGAGCACCGACTGACGCCGGACCGCTGCCGCAGCGACCGTCGCCGGGCGACCGCGCCGACTACAGCGCCGAGCCGGGCACGCTGAACGTGTCGCACGCGGTCGCACCCCGCTGGTACCCGCTGAGGAACCACCGCTGCCGCTGCTCGCTCGAGCCGTGCGTGAACGAGTCCGGGTCGACGCGGCCGGTCGCGCGCTCCTGGATGCTGTCGTCGCCGACCGCGCTCGCCGCCGACAGGGCATCGGCGATCTGCGCGCGGGTGATCGGCTCGAAGAACGTCCGGCCGTCGGCGTCCCGGGTCTCGGCGGCGTCACCCACCCAGGCCCCGGCGTAGCAGTCCGCCTGCAGCTCGACGCGGACGCTCCCCGACGACGCCCCCGTGCCCGACCGGTCGGTGCCGGCGAACGTGCCCGCGAGCTGCTGCACGTGGTGACCCCACTCGTGCGCGACGACGTACATCTGGGCCAGCGGACCGCCCGACGAGCCGTACCGGGACTGCAGGTCGTCGTAGAACGCCGTGTCGAGGTAGATCGCGCGGTCCGGTGGGCAGTAGAACGGCCCGGTCGCGGCCGACGCCGTGCCGCAGCCGGTGTCCGTCCCGCCGTCGAACAGGAAGAAGTCGGGGGACCGGTAGGCGAACCCGAGGCGCTGCGCCTCGCTGCTCCAGTAGGCGTCGAGCGACTCCGCGGCGCCCTCCATCCGACAGTCGACCGAGGCGTTCGCGTCACGACCGGTCCGGCACTCGGCGGCGGCGTCGACCGTGGCGCCCTCCTGCTGGATCTGCGTGAGCCCGTCGCCGGAGCCGAGCAGGCCACTCACGTCGTAGCCGGTGAACTGCGCGATGAGGAACACCACGATCGCGCCGATCCCCACGGCGCCGCCACCGATCGCGGCCGTGCGACCCCGTCGCTTGACCTTGCCACCGGACAGCCGCGAGTCGTCGTTGAACGTCATGCAGCAGAACGTACGGCGCGGATCCCGTTCAGGTCCGGATGATCGGTTCCGTCGCCGCGAGTTCCGCGCCGATGCCGACGTCGACGAGTTCGATCCGACCGGCGAGCGTGGCGGCCGGTCCCGTGAGGAGTCCCGCCTTCACGCCGCCGAACGTCACCGTGACGTCGGCGTGCAGGACGTGCTCGTCGGCCACGCCCCCGGTGTCGGCGTCGATCCCGCTCGGCACGTCGACCGCCACGACGAACGGTGCCCGTTGGTCGCGGGCGAGCTCACGGAGTGCGTCGACGACCGCTCGTGCGGGGGAGCGGAGCGGACCGCTCGCGCCGATCCCGAGGATCCCGTCGAGCACCAGGTCGGCGTCCAGCGCCGCCCGGGCCGCGACCGCGCCCAGGCGGTCGCCCTCGTCGGGCACCACGGCGCGGAGGACCGCGGCCGCGCCCGCAGGGCCCGCAGCGGCCGTCGCCGGCGTG
>NZ_NXIA01000031.1 GCF_002412165.1 Curtobacterium sp. 'Ferrero' | reverse complement strand
CGCCGACGGAGCCTGCGAGGGAGGAGTGCCAGCTGGCACCGCGCCTCCAGACCGTCAGTCGGCCACCCGGTCAGACGGACGCGCCCGTCCACTCGTCCTCGGCGGCGACGTGGTCGCTGCCGGTGGTGCCGGCCGCCATCGCCGCGGCGACGCGGTCGGCGTGCGACGGCGGGTCGGACGGCACGTCCGCCGGCCGGCCCTCGTCGTTGATCTTGCGGAGCTCGGGGACGATGTCCTCGGCGAGGATGTCGATCTGCTCCAGGACGGTCTTCAGCGGCAGGCCGGCGTGGTCGACCAGGAACAGCTGTCGCTGGTAGTGGCCGACGTGGTCCTTCATGGTCGCGTAGCGATCGATGACCTGCTGCGGCGAGCCCACCGTGAGCGGGGTCTGCGCGGTGAAGTCCTCCATGGAGGGGCCGTGGCCGTAGACCGGGGCGTTGTCGAAGTACGGGCGGAACTCGTCCCAGGCGTCCTGCGAGTTCTTCCGGGCGAAGAACTGTCCACCGAGCCCGACGATCGCCTGGTCCGCTCGGCCGTGTCCGTAGTGCTCGAACCGCTGACGGTAGAGACCCACCATCTGCTCGGTGTGCTGGATCGGCCAGAAGATGTTGTTGTGGAGGAAACCGTCACCGTAGTAAGCGGCCTGCTCGGCGATCTCCGGCGTGCGGATCGAGCCGTGCCAGACGAACGGGGGGACGCCGTCGAGCGGACGCGGGGTCGACGTGAAGCCCTGCAGCGGGGTGCGGAAGCGGCCCTGCCAGTTCACGACGTCGTTCTCCCAGAGCTGGCGGACGAGCGCGTAGTTCTCGATCGCGAGGTTCACGCCCTCACGGATGTCCTGGCCGAACCAGGGGTAGACCGGCCCCGTGTTGCCGCGACCCATCATGAGGTCCATGCGGCCGTCCGAGATGACCTGGAGCATGGCGTACTCCTCGGCGATGCGCACGGGGTCGTTCGTCGTGATCAGGGTCGTCGACGTCGAGAGCGTGATGTGCTTGGTCCGCGCGGCGAGGTACGCGAGCATCGTCGTCGGGGAGCTCGCGACGAACGGCGGGTTGTGGTGCTCGCCGGTGGCGAAGACGTCGAGGCCGGCCTGGTCGGCGTGCTCGGCGATGGTCAGGATGTCGCGGACCCGCTGGGTGTCGTCCGGGGTGGTGCCGGTGGTGGGGTCAGTCGTGACGTCGCTGACCGTGAAGATGCCGAACTGCATGGTGTGCTGCCCTCCCGCGTCACCGACGCGTGCGATTTCGATGCGTTTGCATCGACTTGCCGGGTACAACGTACCGCACGCCGAGGCATTCCCGCCAGGGCCCGGTCGGAGGGACAGCCCGTGTCCTCACCACGAGACGGAGTGCTGTCGGGTCGGACAGCACTCCGTCTCGCCGTCACCTAGTTCTCGTAGGCGACCGGAGCGGACCGGACGCCGTCGACGACCTGGACAGCCGTCAGGGCCTCACGGAAGCTGTACGACCCTCCGCCGGGCAGGTGCGTGGTCCAGACGCCGGCCAGGCGGGTGCCCTCGGCGCCGGCGACCGTCGACACGGTCACCCCGCGGTAGGTCACCTCGACCGTCGCACCGGGAAGGGCTCGACCGACGACGTCCACCGGACCGGACCCGTTGGTCGGGACCAGGAGCGAGGCGATGGTCGGGGACGCGACGGCGGCGGGCGCCGTCACGGTGGCCGATGACGCGGCGACGGGTGCCGGCTCAGGGGAGGTCGGGGCAGTTCCGGTCGAACCGCTGAACGCGATGCCGACGGCGAGCGCAGAGCTCGCGAGCGTGGTGATGAAGGGCATGGTCAGTGTCTCTCTCGATCGACGGTGGTTCAGGACGCGAACCTGAAGTAGGTCTCGGACAGGCCGGCGTCGTGGATCTGGGAGACCGAGGTGGTGGCCCAGGTGCCCTCGCCGGGCAAGGTCGCGGCCTGGAGGTCGACCGACCACTGCCCGTCCCCTGCAGCGGTGACGACGCCCTGGGCCCAGCCGTCCGCCTGCACGATCACGACGGCGCCGGGGGTGGCCGTCCCGCTGACGTGTGCGGACCCCGGTCCGGTGCGCTCCGCCGTGGTGACGACGACCGGGCGGAAGGCGGCGTCCGGGTGTCCTGAGGCGGGCCAGGCTCCACGGAGGGAGAACGTCGTCTCGGCGTACTGGCCGGTCGGTGTGACGACGACGGCGCTGTTGCCCCCGAGGTTGCCGGACGTCACGCGCGGCAGCGCGTACGACCAGCTCCCGTCTGCGGCGGAGCGGAGCCGGACCGAGACCTGCATCCCGGGCACATCGAGGTACACGTCCGATCGGGGCGTCGCCGTCCCCTCGATGGTCACCCTGGAGTACGGCGTGAAGGTCGACGGCGTGTCGACGGTGATGGTCGGTTGCGCCGAGGCGACCGCCCCCTGGGACACGGCCGGGACCTCGGTCGCGGCCGAGGCGGCGGCGGGTGCCACGAGTGCTCCTCCGATGAGCGCCGTGGCGATGACGGCGCCACCCATGATGCGCGTGTTCATGTTCCTCCTTCTGTCCGGCGTGCGCGACAGCACGCTCATGGACACCGTTCGACGAGGAACCGGAGAAGGACTGCCCACGTGCGGCGTCCGCCGTGCGACCGTCAGGAGGAGCGCCGGACGAGCCGCGGGTGCATGCCGTCGGCGAACCACACCGTCGCGACGACCGCGACGACGCTCGCGCTCGAGGCGAGTCTGCCGGCGAGCAGGATCGCCGCGTGGTCGTGGGCACCGCCGCCGAGACCGACGACGAGTGCAGCGATCGCCACCGCGAGCGCGACGCCGACCGCGACGACGAGCACGACCGACACCACCCGACGGGGCCCCACCGTGCCGTCCCGGTCGCCGCGGACGCCCCGGTCGACGACCGGTCCGACGGCTCGGACGAGCGCCGTCCAGAACAGGGCGATCGCGCACGCGCCCACGATGTCGCTCACGCGGTGCCAGCCGTAGACCACCGTCTGGTTCGCCACGAAGACCGCGTAGGCCGCTCCCACGAGCGTGACGAGCGGACGCCACCGCCGTGGCGTGACCATCAGGACACCGAAGAGTGCGGCGAGTGCGATGGTCGCGTGGCCGGAGGGGAAGGAGTTCGGCGTCGTCGACTGGGCGATCTCCGGCCGCACGGCGATATGTTTGACGAGCGTCGAGGTCGCCGCCGACGCGAGCACGACGACACCGGCACCGAGCCCCACAGCCAGACGTCGTCGGGCGAACGCCACGGCGACGATGACGACGACGAGCAACAGGATCACCGGCACCGAGATCACGTTGAGTGCCGTGTCCGTCCCGAACAGGTCGGACTCCCGGACCCCGCCCAGCGCGGCGTCCTCCGCCCGTTGACCGAGCGGCGTCAGCACGGCGACCGCGTACACGAGAGGCACGATCACGAACCCCAGAGCAGCGAGCAGCGCCCACCGCCAACGCCGGGACACGACCGGATCGGGATCAGGAGTTCGTGCCACCGGTCTGGTCCTCCTCGTGCTCGCCGTGGTCGGGGTCGTGGTCAGCTTCGTCACCGGTCGTCGACACCGCGACCAGGACGGTCACGAGCAGGCCGCACGATTCGGTTCGCCGGGGTCGGACACGATACCGTTGGCGGGCAGGCCGAACCCTGGGAACCCGGGTGTGCGACGGCCTGCTGACAGCGTGTCGGCCCCTGTCGTGCCGACCGTGTACGAGGAGGAGACCGAATTGGCCGTCAAGGAACCGGGCATCACCGCTTCGCCCAACCGGGGGCTCGCCCTCACCGCCGGTCTCGTGCTGGCCGTCTGGGGCATCCTCGGCTTCTTCTTCGCCGGCGAGGGCGGTCACGCCTTCTTCGGCCGTGACGGCGGACTGCTCTGGGACGCGTTCCAGGTGAACCCCGCCCTGTGCCTGCTCTGGACGCTCCTGGCCGCGGCGATGCTCATCGGCGGACTCGGCACCACGATCGGGTCCCGCAACCTCAACCTGACCGCCGGCGTCGTCCTCGTGGTCCTCGCCCTGTACGGCGTCGTCTTCGTGAACACGTCCGCGAACGTCTTCGCACTCAACACGGCCGACAACGTCTTCAACGCGATCGTCGGGTTCGTGCTGCTCGTGACCGCCCTCGGCGCCGACCGTGAGAACCTCCGCGCGCTGCGGGCCGCTCGCGACGACCAGGACGCCCTGCACGCCCAGGCCGTGCACGGCTGACGCCCCCGCACTCCCCGGCGCCCCGTCGACCCCCGTTGGTCGGCGGGGCGCCGTCGTGTCCGGCACCGGCCGGCCCTGCGGCGCACGGCGCCCCGCGCCCCGCCTCGCCCGCTCAGGCGCTGCCGGCGTCCGTCGGGCGCGCTTCGAGCTCCGTCGCGACCACTCGCGGGGCCTCGGACATGAAGCGCCGGACGTCGAGGTCCACGATGATGTCCTGCGGCCGCAGCGGCCGGGTCAGGTACAGCCCCTCGAGCGAGGTCAGCCGCGACAACGCGACGTACGTCTGCCCGGCGCTGAACACCCGGTTGCCGAGGTCGACCACGGCACGGTCGTAGGTGCTCCCCTGCGACTTGTGGATCGTCACCGCCCAGGCCAGCCGGAGCGGGAACTGCTGGAACTCCCCCACCGTGTCCTTCTTGAGTTCCTTCTTGTCCGGGTCGTAGGAGTACTTGAACTTCTCCCACACCGAGGGCTGGACCTCGAAGGACTCCCCGTCGACGTCGACCCACACGGTGTCGCGGATGGTGGTCACGACTCCGAGCGTGCCGTTCACCCACCGCTGGTCGGGGTCGTTGCGGAGGAACATCACGTGCGCGCCGGGCTTGAGCTCGAGCGCCTCGTCCGCCGGGAAGTTCCGGCCGCCGAAGTCCCCGTTGACGTCGGCCCGCGCGGTCTTGACCTTGCCGGGCAGTCGGTCGAGCGCGGCCTTGTTGATCCGCGCGACCGTGTCGTTCCGGGTGGCGAGGGTGATCGCGTCGTCGGGCGCCGGCCGTGCTCCGGCGGTGTTGAGCTGCCCGGCGATGTCGGCGGTGACGCGCCCGTGCCGCACGGCGGTGAGCATCGCGGCGAAGGCGTCGTCCCGCTGTCGGTGCACGGTCGCGAGCTCGACGATGTGCAGCTCGGCCTCGAGCCAGACCTTCGCGTCGAAGAACCACATGGACCGGTAGTGGTCGGTGAAGTACGCGCGCTCGTCCCCGTCGCCCGGCACCGGCGGCAGCTGGTACGGGTCACCGAACATGACGACCTGCACGCCGCCGAACGCCTCGAACTGCCTGCCCCTGGCCTTGCGCAGCGAGCGGTCCATGGCGTCGAGGAGGTCGGCGTTCACCATCGAGACCTCGTCGATCACGAGGGTGTCGATCGTGTTGAGGAGCTTGCGGGTCTCCGGTCCCTGCCGCAGCTCGGCGTCGGCGATGAGGCCGATCGGCAGTCGGAACAGCGAGTGGATGGTCTGCCCGCCGACGTTCAGGGCCGCCACACCCGTCGGGGCGCAGATCACGACCTGCTTCTCGGTGTGCCACGACAGGTGGTTGAGGAGCGTCGACTTGCCCGTCCCGGCGCGCCCGGTGATGAACACATGGTCGCGCGTGTGCTCGATGTAGTCGAAGACCGCGCGCTGCTCGGCACTGAGCTCGACGCTCACCGCGCGTCCGCCCCGCGGTCGGTCGACGGCCGGGAGGCGCGGCCCGCCTCCGACGCGCTGGGCACGTCGTCCTTGTGCCCGGGTTCGCTGTCGGCGGTCGCGTCGTCGGGGTCGCTCGCGTCGTCGGGGTCGCTCGCGTCGTCGAGGTCGGCGTCGATCCGCCGCGGCGGCGCGTCCGCCGGTGGGCGGCGCGAGCCCGCCTGTCGATGAGCACCGTCCACCGCGGGACGCGTCCCCCCGGTGTCCGGTCCGGTCCCGGGGTCCGGTTCGGCGCGCACCGCTCCGTCCGAGACGACGCCGCCTTGCCGCAGCCGCACGAGCACGACCGCCACGACGAGCACGAGCAGCGTCGCCCCGGCGACGACGAGCACCGTCCCACCACGTGCCTGGTCGACGAGCGGGTCCGGCCCCCACGTCCGACCCATCGCGCCGAACCAGGAGGCCTGCAGGAGCCCGAGCGGCCCCCGCATCGCGAGGCCGATGGACACCAGCCCTGCCGCGCCCACGGCGGCGCCGACGACGCGGACGACGGCAGCCGCCCGGGACGTCTGACGTGCCCCCGCCGCGATCGGCGTGAGGAGCGTCGGCAGTGCGAGGAGCCCGACCAGCAGGAACACGACGTCCGTGACGGTGCGCCCCGTGGAGTCGCTCACCGACCAGCGGAGGGCCTGCGTGTCGAGGTAGGCCCACCAGACGGCGCCGAGCAGCACGAACGCCGGGAACGGCTGCACGAGGTAGCGCACCGCGGCGTTGTCGACGAGGAGCGCCGTCCACTCCCGCACGCCCGTGCTGCCGTCGGCACGCGGGTGCACCGCGGACCGGATGAGCTGCACGGGAGCCGCTGCCCAGACGAGCGCCGGCACGACGAGCCCGAGCACGACGTGCGCCCCGACGTTCGCGGAGACGAGGAACCGGTCGTACGTGTGCAGGGAGCCGGAGGTCGCGACGAGGAGGCTGACGAGCGCGATCCCTGCGGCCACCGAACGCCGGAGGGGCCAGGCCTGCCCACGGCGTCGGAGCCGGACGACCCCCGCCGCGTACGCCGCGGCGAACAGGACGACCGCCATCAGCCAGAAGAGGTCGATGTTCCACGCGGTGAGCCAGCCCCAGGCCCCCGGAGCGTGCGGCAACGGATCGTCGGTGAGGAGCTCGGCCGGCGACGGGTTCGAGGTCTTGCTCAGCGCGATCTGGTCGGTCGGTGTCGCCGTGCGCCCGAGCGCGGCGGCAAAGCCCGAGGCGACGCCCATCACGGCGAGCTCGGTCACGACGAGGGTCCAGAACGCCCGGGATCCGCTCGGGCGGGCGGTGAGCGCGCGGATCGCCCGGCGACGCTGCACTGCGCCGAGGACGCCCATCGCGACGATCGCGGCGACCTTCACGAGCACCAGGACCCCGTACGGCGTCGCGAGGTTCGCGAACGAGCCGACCCGGATCTGCGCCGAGGCGGTGCCGGACACGGCGACGAGCACGAAGCATCCGAGCGCGATGCTCGAGTACCGCCCGACGACGAGCGGGAGCCGCTCGCCGTCGACCACCGGTCGGAGGAGCACGATCACGGCGAGCCCACCGACCCAGAGCGCCGCTCCGACGAGGTGCAACCCGAGCGCGGTGACCGCGGCGTCGTGGCTGGCGGTCCCGGCGGCGTGGCCCTGTTGGGCGATCGGCAGCAGACCGATCATCGCGACGCCCGCGGTCAGGGCGACCATCCCGCGCCCGCGGACGGCGAAGCAGAGGACGGTGACGGCAGCGGCGACGAGGACGGTGACGAGCCAGGCGAGCCCGAGGTCGGTGCCGGTGAGGAACACACCCATCGACTGCCCGAACTGCTCGTCGAGGGAGACCCGCGAGCCGGCGACGCTGAGGAACGTGAAGAACGTCGTGACGACGGACGCGACGGTCCAGACAGCGGCCGCACCGGCGGCGACGTCGATCGCCCGGTCCCACTCCGGCTCCGTCCGGGACAGGCCCACCGTCGCGAGCGCGAGCCCGCCGATCGTGACCGCGGCGGCGAGGTCGACGACCACCCGCGCGATCGGCAGTCCGAACCGGACGACCGCGCCGGGATCGGCGATGAGGGCCGGGTCCGCTCCCCCGCCGACCACCAGGGCGACGAGCAGCGAGAAGAACGCGGCGAGCACCAGGACGGCAGGGCCGACGGTGCTCGCGATCCGGTTCACCCGACAAGCCTAGGCGCTGCCCACCCGGCCCAGGGAATCGGTGGGACGACCTGTGGACGGTGATCCGTGCCTCCCGGCCGGTGGAGCGGGCGCCACGCGCCCCGCAACGCGAAAGGGACGGCCGAAGCCGTCCCTCCCACGAACCGGACCGTCGTTACTTGACGGCAGCCTTGAGCTTCGAGCCGGCGCTGACCTTGACCGAGTCGCTCGCGGCGATCTCGATGGCCTCGCCCGTCTGCGGGTTGCGGCCGGTGCGGGCGGCGCGGTGGGTCTTCTCGAAGGCGATCCAGCCGGGGATCGTGACCTTGGTGCCGTCGGCGACCGAGCTCGAGACGACGCTGAACAGCGCGTCGACGACGCCGTTCACGGTGGCCTGGCTCTGGCCGGACTCCTGCGCGACGGCAGCGACGAGCTCGGTACGGTTCAGGGACTTGTCAGCCATTGGATGTCCTCCTCGGACTTCTTCGGTGTGTGTCGGGCCATCAGGCACGATGCCCGTGGAACCGGGGTCGAACCTACCAGCCACCTCCGGCCTTTCCGACCGACTCGCCCGGATTTCCGGGGCTGTTGCGGGTTCAGAGTGGCCGGAGTGACCGATGTGACACCCGATGTCCCCCGGACACGGCGAACGCCCCGCCACCCGGAGGGGACGGGGCGTTCGCGGAAGCGAGTGCTTACCAGGAGCTCTTCGTGATGCCCGGCAGCTCGCCACGGTGGGCCATGTCGCGGAAGCGGACACGGCTGATGCCGTACTCACCGAGGTGGCCACGGGGGCGACCGTCGATGGCGTCGCGGTTGCGGTAGCGCACCGGCGACGCGTCGCGCGGGAGCTTCTGCAGGCCGACGCGGGCGGCCTCACGCGACTCGTCGGTGCCGTTCGGGTCCACGAGGGCCTTCTTCAGCTCGAGACGACGCTCGGCGTAGCGCGCGATGACCTCGGCGCGCTGGTTGTTCTTCGCGATCTTGCTCTTCTTCGCCATGACTCAGCGCTCCTCACGGAAGTCGACGTGCTTGCGGACCACCGGGTCGTACTTCTTGAGCACGAGACGGTCGGGGTTGTTCCGACGGTTCTTCTTGGTCACGTACGTGAAGCCGGTCCCCGCCGTCGAGCGGAGCTTGATGATCGGACGGATGTCCTGACCCTTCTTGGCCATCAGATCTTCTCCCCACGGGCGAGGAGATCCTTGACGACGGACTCGATGCCGCGTGCGTCGATCACCTTGATGCCCTTCGCGCTGAGCGTGAGCGTGACGTTACGACGAAGCGAGGGCACGTAGTACGTCTTCTTCTGCACGTTCGGGTCGAAGCGGCGCTTCGTCCGGCGGTGCGAGTGCGAGATGTTGTGACCGAAGCCGGGGGTGGCGCCGGTCACCTGGCACACTGCTGCCATGGTTTCCTCCTGAGGTACCGTGCGGTCGGACGACCGCACCCAAGGTCACTTGCCTGGTGCACACGCGCTGTCGGTGCCCGCGAGGGGCCGGTCGAGCGAGGGGGTTGTGCGCACCGCCCAGGCCCGGTGACCCTGTCGAAGGGCCGTCGGACACCGCGCGACCGCGGCGTACGCGACGGTCGGAGGGCTTGGAACGAGCTGTTCTCCGCGCGGGCGCGGAGGACCAGGGGTCAAGGTTACGCGAGCGTCGGGCGTGTCGCAAGCCGGTGCAAGTGGGTGCGGGTCGGCTCGGCAGTCGCCGAGGTTCCGAAATCCTGGCATCTCGCCGCTCCCGACGGCTCCTCCGTGGAACCTCGACGGCACGCGCGCGGCGAGTCGCGGAACCTCGCGGCGGAAGCGGCACCGAGCCTCCCGGCCCCACCGCCGCGACGCCCGCCGCCCGCGGCGCTACGGCCCGTCGGTCGGCTTCGGCGCGAGCGCCTGCACCATGAGCTCGCCGAGCTCCCGCGGCGCCGTGAACATCGGCCAGTGCCCCGTCTCGAGCCCCACGATCGTGAGCTCCTCCGTCGCGACGAGCTCCGCCGCCCAGGTCTGGTGGTCGGCCACCATCTGCGCGAGGTCCTCCGCCGGGATCTCGCACGTGATCACCGTCGCGGGGATCCGGTGGCGCGCCGGGTCGGCGTAGTGGAAGCGGTCGGACGGCACCGAGGCGGGCTCCGGGACAGCCCGACGCTCGAACGCCTCACGCAGTTCCGGGCTCATCCCCCGCATCGTCGCTGCCTCCCACACGTCCCAGGAGGGCAACGGCACGACGCCGTCCACCACGGGCAGCTCGTCGTTGACGCACCCGCCCTCCGGACCGGGGAACGTGTCGACGTACAGCAGGTGCGCCACGAGTGACGGTCGTCGGTCGGCAGCCATGGCGGCGATCGGACCGGCACCGGAGTGTCCGGCCACCACGACGGGTTCCTCGGGCGTCGCGACCTGGTCGAGCAACGCGACCAGCGACGAGACCTGCTCGTCGAGGGTGTCGCCGCGGCGGGTCACGGCCTGCACCGCGTGCCCCGCCTCGACGAGCGCCGGCGCGACGTCGTCCCACGCACTCGCGTCGAGCCAGAACCCGGGCACCAGGATCACGTGCATGGGTCGCAGGCTACGCGCCCGACCGCTCCGCGGTGCACGTCGCGCACTCGCCGAAGATGTCGACGACGTGGCTCGCGTTCGTGAACCCGTTCGCCGCGGCCACCTGGTGCGCCCACTGCTCGACCGGGTCGGCCTCGATCTCCACCGTCCTGCCGCAGTTCCGGCAGATGAGGTGGTGGTGGTGCGTGTCCGTCGTGCAGGCCCGGTAGAGCGACTCGCCGTCCTGCTGCAGCGAGTCGGCGTCCCCCTCCGAGGCCAGGTCGGCCAGCGCCCGGTACACGGTCGCGAGCCCGATCGTCGACCCACCCTCACGCAGGTGCTGGTGCAGCGCCTGCGCGCTCACGAACCCCTCGGTCGAGTCGAGCGCGCCGCGCACGGCCTCCCGCTGCCAGGTGTTCCGCTTGGGCTTCTGCACGGCGTTCACGCGCTCACTCCGATCCTCGTGTCCGTCCCGGTACCACCCGCCGGGAGGCCCGGCTCACCTCCGCCAGACCGCTCACGTCGTGCGACGCGGTCGCGTCCCCGTCGGTCCTTCCGCGCTCCCAGGATGCGGCACACCACCCAGATCGCGAACGAGATGGTGGTCACGTAGGGACTGATCGGCAGCCCACCGCCGAGTGCCAACAGGATGCCGCCGACCACCGACGTCACCGCGAACACCGTCGACAGCACGGGGACGACGACGGGGTGCGAGGAGAGTCGCAGTGCCGCCGCTGCCGGTGTGACGAGCAGCGACAGCACGAGGAGCGCGCCGACGATCTGCACCGACACCGCGGTCGCGAGTCCGAGGACGAGCATGAACACGATGCCGAGGGTGCGGACCGGGATGCCGGCGGCAGCGGCGACGTCAGGGTCGACCGACGAGAACATCAGGGGCCGCCAGACGACGAACAGGGTGACGACGACGATCGCGGCGATGACGATGAGGAACGTCAGCTGCGGGTTGTCGACCGACACGATCTGCCCGGTCAGCAGCCCGAACTTGTTCGCCGCCCGGCCCTTGTAGAGCGCGAGGCACAGGATCCCGAGGCCGAGACCGAACGGCATGAGCACCGCGATGATCGAGTTCCGTTCCCGCGCACGTGACCCGAGCACGCCGATCAGGAGCGCGGCGATGACCGAGCCGACGAGCGACCCGGTGACGACGTTCACGCCGAGCAGCAGCGACGCCGAGGCACCGGCGAACGACAGCTCCGAGATGCCGTGCACCGCGAACGGCATGTTCCGGGCGACGACGAACGGCCCGATGAGCCCGCCGACGATCCCGAGCACGGCGCCGGCCCAGATGGAGTTCTGCACGAGCTGGAGGAGCGCGCCGTAGTCCTGGAACGAGAAGACCTGCGACCAGACGTCCATCAGATGCGTCCTCCGTCCGGGGTGGGTGCGTGCGGGTCGGGGTCGCAGTGGTGGTCGTGCGCGGCCTCGTTCGCCCCGACGATCACGATGCGGCCCATCGTGCGCACGACGTCGACGGGGGTGCCGTAGAGGTCGCTGAGCACGTCGGTGCGGAGGACGTCGTCCGGCGCGCCGATGCGGAAGCGCCCACCGGCGATGTAGAGCACCCGGTCGACGACGTCGAGGATCGGGTTGACGTCGTGCGTGACGAACAGCACCGCGGCACCCTGCTGCCGACGCTGACGGTCGATGAGCTCGGTCACGCCGCGCTGGTGCCGGAGGTCGAGCGAGATGAGCGGCTCGTCGCACAGGAGCAGCGCCGGGTCGGCCGCGATGGCCTGCCCCACGCGGGTCCGCTGCTGCTCACCGCCGGAGAGCTCGGCGACGGGTGCGTCGGCGAAGCCGGTGGCCCCGACCTCGTCGAGGATCCGGTCGACGCGCGCGCGGTCGGCGCGGGAGACGGGCCGGACGCCCCACCGGTGGCCGGTGACGCCCTGGGTGACCATGTCTCGTGCACGCAAGGGGGTCCCGGCCTCCATCAGGCGCTGCTGCGGGATGTACCCGATGCGCCGGTGGCCGCGCCGGACCGGCTGGCCGAGGAACGACATGGTGCCGTTGGTCAGCCGCTGCTGCCCGAGCACGGTGCGCAGGAGCGAGGTCTTGCCGGCACCGTTCGGTCCGAGCACCGCGACGAACTCACCGGGCGCGACGTCGAGGTCGAGTCCGTCCCAGAGCGTCCGGGCGCCGTACGCGAGGGCGGCGTCCCGGAGCGTGAGCACGGCGGGACCGCCGCTGCCCGGGGCAGCGGCGGTCCGTTCGGGTGCCTGGACGGTCACTTCGCCAGCGCCGCCTTCACCGCGTCGATGTTCTGCTGCTGCCACGAGACGTAATCCTCCCCCTTCGGGAGCGTCTCCGTGACACCGACGACGGGGACACCGGCCTCGTCCGCCGCCTTCTTGACCTGTTCCGTCTCCGGGCTCGAGGTCTGCTCGTTGTAGGCGAGCAGCTTCACGGTCTTCCCCGAGAACAGCCGCAGGGTCTCGTTGAGGGCAGCCGGCGGGACGTCATCGCCCTCCTCGATCGCCTCGGAGAACTTCTCGGGCGTCACGTTGTCGAGGCCGATCGCGTCGAACAGGTAGCCCGGCACGGGTTCGGTGTACGCGACCTTGTCGCCGTCGTACTGCTGCTTCAGGGCGGCGGTCTGCGACTCGAGGTCGTCGAGCTTGCCGGTGAGGGTCTTCGCGTTCGCCTCGAAGGTGCTCTTCTCCGAGCCGTCGAGGTCGCCGAGCCGGGTCGCGACGTCGTCCACGAGCTTCACCATCGTGGGGTAGTCGTAGAACACGTGCTCGTTGAACTCCGCGTCACCGCCCTTGTCGAGGCCGGACAGCTCCACGACGTTGATCGTGTCGGCCTTGGTGTTCGAGGCGTCCGCGAGCGTGGTCATGAAGTCGTCGTACCCGCCGCCGTTCTCGATGAGCAGGTCGGCCTTCGACACCGCGAGCTGGGTGCGCGCGCTCGACTCGAACGAGTGCGGGTCCTGCGAGGGGTCGTCGAGCACGCTGGTGACCGAGACGTGGTCACCGCCGATCGCCTGGACGAGCGAGCCGTACACGTTCGTCGAGGCGACGACCCGGATCGTGCCGTCCGAGCTCGCGCTGCCGGAGGCTGAGCCGGTCGCGCAGCCCGTCAGGGCGAGGGCGGCGGCACCGGCGACGAGCGGGAGGGCGAGGAGACGCTTCTGCATGTCGATGACGGTAGCGCCAGTTGAGAACGATTGTCAAAACCACTCTCATCGGCGTGCCGATCCGCTCGTGGTCAGCCGAACCGCTCGTAGTGGGCCGAACCGCTCGTGCTCGGCCGGATCGCTCGTGGCAGGTCGTTCGTTCCGGCCTCCTACGAGCGATCCGGCTTTCCAGGACGGGTGCGATGGGCTGGAACGCGCACCAGCGCGACCGCGCGACAGACGGGAGGCTCCCCACCGGGCACGGCCGCCCCGCCGCTGGCGCGTCGGTGCGGAACCGGCCAGCGTGGGCCCAGGTGCCAGCTGGCACCGCGCCTCCCGTCCGATGGTGGTCGCGAAGGCGACCGGTCAGGCCTTGGTGGCCGCGTCGATGGTGTTCTCGGCGATCGTGTCCTCCTCGCGGCCGGGCGTCCGGAGGTTCCACTTCTTGATCACGAACGAGAACAGGAAGTAGTAGACGACCGCGTAGGCGAGGCCGATCGGGATGAGCCAGATCGCCCCCTCCGCCTTGCCGAAGTTGAGGACGTAGTCGATCGCTCCCGCCGAGAACGAGAAGCCGTCGCGGATGCCGAGCGCGTTCACGAGGGCGAGCGAGGTGCCCGTGAGGAACGCGTGGATGACGTAGAGCGGGAACGCCACGAACATGAACGAGTACTCGAGGGGTTCGGTGATGCCGGTCACGAACGAGGTGAGCGCAGCGGACAGCATGATGCCGCCGACGACCTTGCGGTTCTGCGGCTTGGCGTTGCGCCAGATCGCCAGGGCACCGGCCGGCAGCGCGAACATCATGATCGGGAAGAAGCCGGTCTGGAAGATGCCCGCGGTCGGGTCGCCCGCGAGGAAGCGCTGGATGTCACCGTGGTAGGTCACGCCGCCGGAGGTGAAGCTGCCGAGCTGGAACCACGGGAAGAAGTTCAGCAGCTGGTGCAGGCCGATGGGGATGAGCATGCGGTTCACGAAGCCGAAGATCCCGCCACCGATGACGGCGTTGTCGGCGACGGCCTGGCCGGCGGCGGTCAGCGCGATGTCGAAGTACCGGTAGACGAAGGACATCAGGACCGCGATGATGAGGGCAGCCGCCGCGGTGAGGATCGGCACGAGACGACGCCCCGAGAAGAAGCCGAGGAAGTCGGGCATCTTGGTGCGGTGGAACTTCTCCCACAGGACGGCCGAGACGAGCCCCATCACGATGCCGCCGAGGACGCCGAAGTTGATCGTGGCCTGGTTCCCGTTCGCGTCCTTGACGCCGGCGAGCACGATCGGCGACATCGCTGCGAAGACCTGGTACATCACCATGTAACCGACGACCGCGGCGAGCGCCGTCGTGCCGTCCGACTTCTTCGCCCAGCCGATCGCGATGCCGACCGCGAACAGGAGCGGCAGCCACGTGAAGACACCGTTGCCCGCGGCAGCGATGATCGACGCACCCTGCTGGAAGCCGGGGATCGCGCCGAGCATGTCCGACTGTCCGAGCCGCAGCAGGATGCCGGCGGCGGGCATCACGGCGATCGGCAGGAGCAGGCTCCGTCCGAGTCGCTGCGCGTTCGCGAACAGCCGGGACTGCTTCTTCGGGGCCTTCTTCTCCGGCACGTCCGTGGCGGTGGTGGCGCTCATCGGAGTTCCTCTCGTCGTTGGGTGGAGCTGCGGGGGGTGGAGCTACGGGGGTGGAGCTTCGGGGAAGCGGGTTGAGTCGGTCCGACCGCACCGGTACGCTCGGCGGTGACGCCAGGCCGGTCCTGTCCGGTCATGACCAGTTCCGTAGTCTGAACCGACACGGGACGCATGTCAACCCGGCGCAGCATCCCTTAACGAGGAGGAAACGATGGCC
This sequence comes from Curtobacterium sp. 'Ferrero', assembly GCF_002412165.1. GTDB lineage: Bacteria > Actinomycetota > Actinomycetes > Actinomycetales > Microbacteriaceae > Curtobacterium. The sequence goes on along the minus strand of NZ_NXIA01000031.1, from coordinate 8,844 downwards.
GACATCAAGGCAGCCGACATCATCGCCGCGCTCGGCGGTGCCGACAACATCGAGGAGGTCGAGGGCTGCATCACCCGTCTCCGCGTCGAGGTGGAGGACGGCGACCTCGTGGACAAGGCTGCGCTGCAGGCCGCGGGCGCCCAGGCGGTCGTCGGCGGCGGGACGGGGTGGCAGGTCATCGTGGGGCCGATCGCGGACAACCTCGCGCAGGACATCCAGGACGAGCTGTGACGTCGGTCCGCACACCCTTCGCCGGGCCGGTCGTGGCGCTCGCGGACGTGCCGGACCCGGTCTTCGCCGGCCAGCTCGTCGGCGCCGGTGTCGCGGTGGACCCGACGGGTGTCGAGGGCGCGGTGACCGCGGTCGCCCCGGTCGACGGCACGATCGTGAAGCTGCACCCGCACGCGTTCGCCCTGCAGGGGACTGCCGGCAAGGACGTCCTCGTGCACGTCGGCATCGACACCGTCAAGCTGTCGGGCGAGGGCTTCGAGCTCGTCGCCGCCGAGGGTGACACCGTCGCCGCGGGCGACCCGATCGTCCGGTTCACCCCGTCGGTGATCTCGGCCGCCGGCTACTCGCCGATCTGCCCCGTCGTCGTGCTCGGCTCCGCGCCGGACTCGGTGCCGCAGGGCGCGGTCGGCACCACGGTGCGCGAGGGCGACGCGCTGTTCGAGGCGTAGGGCCGACACCGTCGGTGTCGCCGAAGCGACAGTGCAGCGTCTGCTCGGCGCGGCACCCCCGCGAAAGCGACAGTCCATCGCGACCGGAGCGCGGTGAACTGTCGCTTTCGCGTACCGGGCCCGGAGTAGCCCGGCGGAGCCACCGCCCCCGCATCGGCGCGCGCTACGCGACCGCGGACGGAGCCGTCGCCGTGACCTCCATCTGCACGCGGTAGCGGTCCGACCGGTACCACGACCGGGAGTGCTCGACCGGCCGGTCCCCCGAGTACGACACCCGGTCGAACTCGAGCACCGGCGCACCGGTCTTCGTCCCGAGCAGCGTCGCGACGTCGTCCGCCGCGGGCTTCGCCGCCACCGTCTGCTGCGCCCGGTCGATGGGCGTCCGGTACTCGGTCGCCGCCAGCGAGTACACCGACCCGGACAGGTCGTGGTCGAGCAGTCCCGGGAACGCCGAGGCCGACAGCCACGCGTCGTCGATCGACACCGGCGCTCCGTCGGCCATCCGGAGCCGCTTGAGGTGGTACGCCGTCTCGTCCTCGGCGAGGCGCAGCGCTGCGACGGTGTCGGCGGGCGGCACCCGCTCCTCCCGGACGAGCACGACCGTCGTGGGCACGTGCCCGAGCGCCCGCATCTCCTCGGTGAACGACGCGAGGTGCAGCGTCGACTGCACGGGTCGGTGGGCGACGAACGTGCCCTTGCCGCGGACCCGCTCGAGGTAGCCCTCGTTGACGAGCTGTCCGAGGGCCTCCCGCACGGTGATGCGCGAGACGCCGTACTCCTGGATGAGCTGTCGCTCGGAGGGGATCGCGGCCCCGGGGGCGAGTCGGGTGGTGGCGAGGTCGAGCAGGATCCGCCGCAGCTGCTGGTGCTTCGGTTCGGCACCCTCGGTGATGCGGGAGGTCATCGGCTGGTCTGCTCCGTTGCTCGGTTCCGGTTCGGTCCGGTGGTCATGGGCGGACATGACCAGTTCACATCACAGTAGCGAGTCCGCCCGGGATCGCCAATGCGCGTGCCAAGATGACGCGCGTGATCTCCGTGGTGTTGGTCGACGACGAGACCCTCGTCCGGTACGGGTTCGAGCTGATCCTCGGCGCGGCCCCGGACATCGAGGTGGTGGCGACGGCGAACGACCTCGACGCCGTCCGGGTCGTGGCCGAACACCGCCCCGACGTGGTGCTCCTCGACGTGCGGATGCCGCACGTGAACGGGCTGGACGTGCTCGAGGCGGTGCGGCGTGCGCCGGAGCCGCCCGCGGTGGCGATGCTCACGACGTTCGACGCGGAGGAGCACATCGGCCGTGCGATGGAGCTCGGCGCCGCGGGGTTCCTGTTGAAGGACACCGACCCGGAGGCGCTCGCGGAGTACGTGCGGGTGCTCGCCCGGGGCGGGGTGGTGCTCGCGCCCGGCGTCGACCGTCGCCGCCTGTTCGCGTCGCGGCCGGCGGTCGCCGTCCCCGACCTCACCGACCGCGAGCGCGAGGTGCTGCGGTGCATCGCGGACGGCGCGAGCAACCCGGACATCGGTCGGCGTCTGGGCGTCAGCACCGGCACCGTGAAGGAGGACGTCCGCGCCCTCCTCGTCGCCTTCGGCGTCCAGACGCGCGTGCAGCTCGCGCTGCGCGCGGCCGAGGCGGGTCTGCTCGATGGCTGAGCGCCGCGCGGGGGCCCGGCTCGCGCGGGTGCTCCGCACGACCGACGGGAGGCTCGACCGCCTCGTCGACGCCGGCCTGCGCTGGGTGCGCGCGCACCGGGCGCCGTGGTGGCTGGTCGACGCGGTCTTCGTCGCGGCGGCGGTCGCGGACGCCGTCCTCGACATCTCGGGCGCGACCGCCCTCGAGACGTGGCTGTCGGTCCTCGCGGCCGCTGCGCTCCTCCTGCGCCGACGGTTCCCGGTGCTCGCGTTCGTGCTGACGATGCCGGGACTCTTCGTCGGGTCGGCGGTCGTCGCGGCGAGCGTGGCGCTCTTCACGATCGGGGAGCGCACCGAGCGGCGCTGGTTGATGCTCCTCGCGGCGACCGTGCAGTTCGTCGGGTTCAGCGGGTTCGTGGGCCCGCCGCAGAGCCTGGACGAGATCGTCGTGTCCGTCGTCTACGCGTTCATCTTCGCCCTCGGCCCCCTCGCGGTCGGGCTCCTGGTGCAGACCCGCGCCCGGCTGACCGAGCAGCTCGCCGAGGTGCGTCGTGCCCGCGAGGACGAGCGCGCCCAGGCCGCCGAGGTCGCGCTGTCACGGGAACGGGCACTCCTGGCACGGGAGATGCACGACGTCGTGTCGCACCAGGTGACCCTGATCGCCGTGCAGGCCGGTGCGATGCAGGTCGCGGGACGGGACGACGCCGAGCGCGGGTTCGCCCGCACGATCCGGCAGCTGTGCGTCGTGACGCTGCAGGAGCTGCGGGAGATGGTGCAGGTCCTGCGCGCGTCCGGAGGGACGGCCCGCGAGATCGCGCCGCAGCCGGTCCTCGCCGACCTGCCGCGGCTCGTCGCCGACAGCGGCCTCGAGACGACGATCACGGTCGACCTGCCGGAGGACCTCGGCCAGCCCGTCCAGCGCGCCGTCTACCGGTTCGTGCAAGAGGGGCTGACGAACGTCCGGAAGCACTCCCCCGACGCCGTGGTCCGCGTGAGCGGGCGCGTGCACGACGGCGAGGTGCTCGTCGACCTCGTGAACGGACCGGCCCGGGCGGAGCGGATCGAACTCCCGGGGTCGGGTCTCGGCCTGGTCGGGCTCGGCGAACGGGCGTCCCTCCTGGGCGGGTCGCTCGACGCCGGACCGCAGCCGGGCGACGGGTTCGCCCTGCACCTCCGCCTGCCCGTGGACCACACGCCGTCGCGCGGCTGACGCACGGATGGCCGATCGGCCACCGCGGATCACGCCCGTGGGCGATGCGCGCCGCCCCGCTCCCCCGCTTCCATGGGACCGTGCCGATCCATCCCGTGCTCTCCCGCCTCCGCCGGTTCCCCGTCACCACCGCGGTGGCCGTGGCCGCGGTGGTCGTCGTCGCCTCCGCCCGGATGGCGCACTCCGAGCCGGACTTCCCGCACCACCCGCCGGTCGCCTGTGTCGCCCTCGCCGCGGTCGTCGTCGCGTCCCTGCTCGCCGAACGCGCGCTCGGGTCGATCCGGACGCTGGTCGTCGGGATCGGCGCTCCGGTCGTCGCCGTGCTCGGCACGCTGCTCGCGGTGCAGGTCGGCTCGGCACTCGGTGAAGCCCACGCCGAGACCGCCGTCGGGCAGCCGGTCTTCGCCCCGTCGATGGTCGCGACCGCCCTGATCGGTGCCGCGTCCGCCGCGATGCCGACCCAGGTGCGTTGGCGGGTCCGTGCCGTGCTGTGGACCGTCGTGCTCACGCTGGTCCTCTTCGCCGGGCACGGCTCGGACCTGGCCCGTGCCCTGGCGACCCTGCTCGGGACCGCAGCCGGCGCGCTCGTGGTGCACCGTGCCTCCCGGCCGGAGGAGGGCACCCGCGTCACCCGCACCGCCGTGTCCGCGCGCACCGTCGTCGTCGCGGCCCTGGCCGCGATCGGCGCGGGGACGCTCGTCACACTCGTCGTGCCGTCCCCGGACGGTGTGCTGTCCCCGTTCGCCGACGCCATGAGCGACGACTCGGTCGCCCTGGTCGGTGCGCTCCTGCTGGTGGCGGCGTGGCTCGTCCAGCACGGCCGACGCGTGGGCGTCGCGATCGCCGTCGGCGTGCTCGTGACCCTCACCGTGGTGCTCGCCGACGCGTTCCTGATCGAGCCCCTGCAGCAGGGTGCCGTCGCCTGGCAGGGCCTCGACCTGGACGCCCTGGAGTGGCAGGTGACGCTCCTCGGCGCGTGGCTCGTCCCCGCCACCGTGCTCGCCGTCGTCCTCGGTTGCCACGGCCGACTCGTCCGCGCCCGGTTCAGCGCCGCCGAGCGTCCCGGGACGACCCTGACGACGATGCTCCGCGACGGCGAGGCCGGCAGCCTCGGGCACATGGGCACCTGGCGGGGCAACGCCACCTGGGTCCACCCGGACGGCATCGGTGCGGTCGCCTACCGGGTGTGCGGCGACGTCGCCCTCACCGTCTCCGACCCGGTGTGCGCTGCGTCCGACCGTGCCGCCGTCATCGACGCCTTCACCGTGGCGTGCGAGCGCAACGGGTGGGTGCCGGCGTTCACGAGCGTGCACGAACCGGTCCGCCGGATCCTCGCCGCCGACGGCTGGACCGCGCTGCCCGTCGGGGTGGAGGCCGTGCTCGACGTCACCACGTTCGACCTGCGCGGGAAGAAGCGGCAGGACCTCCGCACGGCGTCGAACCGGGCCGACCGCGAGGGACTCCGCGACACCTGGACGACCTTCGCCGCCCTGTCGCCCGCACACCGGGACCAGGTCGAGGCGATCTGCACCCGGTGGGCCGCCGACCGTCGCCTGCCCGAGATGGGCTTCACCCTCGGCGGGTTCCGCGAGCTCGACGACCCCGACGTGCGGCTCATGCTCGCCGTCGACGCCACGGACCGCGTCACCGGCGTCACGAGCTGGCTGCCGGTGCACGAACGCGGGATGCTCACGGGCTGGACGCTCGACGTCATGCGGCGTGGAGCGGACGGCATGCCCGGGGTCATGGAGTTCCTCATCGCCCGGACCGCGCTGCGCGCCCGCGAGGCCGGTCTCGCCACGATCAGCCTGTCGGGCACGCCGCTCGCCGTGCAACCGGAGGCCGGGCTGCTCGTCGCCCGCGGCGCCGCCCTGCTCGCCCGCGTGCTCGAGCCGGTGTACGGGTTCCGGTCGCTCCAGCGCTTCAAGGAGAAGTTCGGCGCCCGGCACGAGTCGCTCTGGCTCGTCGTCCCGACGCCGCTGCACGTGCCCCGGGCCGCCCGCGCACTGGCGTCCGCGTACGTGCCGGGGCTGCGTCCGAAGCACCTGTGGGCCCTCCGGCAGGCGCACCGGCACGCAGCCGCGACCACCGCTGCCGTCGCACCCTCCGCGCGCTCGTGACGTTCACGGAGTGGCTGCTCGCGACGCAGCTCCAGGCGCCGTCGAAGCTCGTGCCGATCGACACCGCCTTCGTCGTCCTCGGGCTGCTCGTGCTGCTGCCGCCGTTCCGCGGACGTCGGCGGACGGACACGAGGAGCCCCTGGCGCTCCCCGTCCGCGTGGCGCGCCGTCGGGCTCCGGGCGGCCGTGGCCGGCGCGGCTGCCGGACTCGTGCTCCTGGCGTGCTGGATCACGAGCGACGTCGTGGACCTGTTCGGTGTGTCGCTCAGCGCCGTGACACGGATGTGGTGCGCCCTCGCCGCCGCGGCCCTCGCCCTCGCGGTGACCGGCCTGGTGCAGGGCGGCGGGTGGCGACGGGTGATCGCCGTCGTCCTGGTGCCCGCCGCCCTCGTCGTGCCAGCGCTCGGCGTGAACGTCGAGTTCGCGAAGTACCCGACGCTCGGCACCGTCGTGCAGAGCGACCCGTACCCCGAGCTCGACCTGCACGCCGCACCCGCGGCCACCATGCCCGCCGTCGGCGAGGTCCGCACCGTCACGATCCCGGGCCGGCGGTCGCACTTCGACGCCCGGCCGGCCGTCGTCTACCTGCCGCCCGCCGCCCTGGTCCGGGACCCGCAGCCGCTGCCCGTCGTGCTCGCGTTCGCCGGCCAGCCCGGGGCCCCGAGCGACATGTTCACGGCCGGACGGATGGACGCCGTGCTCGACGCGTACGCCGCAGCCCACCACGGCCGTGCGCCGATCGTGCTCTCCGTCGACCAGCTGTCCGCGCCCGGGCGCAACACCATGTGCGTGGACTCCCGACTGGGACGGGTCGACACGTACGTCACCCGTGACGTCCCGGACTGGGTCACGAAGCACCTGCCGGTCACGCCGGACCGGGCGCACTGGGGCATGGTCGGGTTCTCGCAGGGGGCGACGTGCGCCGTGCAGTTCCTGACCGGCCACCCGGACGACTTCGCGGCGGCGTTGGCGGTGTCGAGCGAGCTGCAGCCGATCGACCAGTCCCCGCAGCACAGTGCCGACCAGGCGTTCGGCGGGTCCCTCGCCCGGTGGCGGGCGGCCGCGCCGCGAGCCCTGATGGCCGAGCACGCGCCGTACCGCGGGCACGAGCTGTGGTTGACGGCGGGGTCGTCCGACCGGGAGTTCAGCGAGAACGCCGAGCGGCTCGGAGCCGCCGCGGCGCGCGCCGGCATCCGGGTGAGCGTCGTGTCGGCGCCGAGGAGCGGGCACGACTGGAACACCGTCCAGTGGTCGCTCCGTGCCGAGCTGCCGCTGCTCTGCGACGCGATCGCCACCTGACGGCGACTCGGCGACTCGGCGACTCGTCAACATGGAGACACGTCGACTCGTCAACACGGAGACACGTCGACTCGGCGACTCGCCGACTCGGCGTTGTGGGGATGATCCGGCACGGGTCGTTCCGCGCGGCGCCCCAGCGGTCAGGCGTGCGCGACGAGCCAGTCGTGCTGCTCGGCGGTGAGCGCCCGGTCGGCCCAGACCTGTCGCTCGACACCCGCCGGGGTCGCCGCTGCGGTCGTGCCCTGCCACACGAGCGAGAGCCCGGCACGCCGCAGCACGACCGCGGACCCGGTGTTGTTCGTCAGCACCCGACCGGTGACCGGCACGTCCGGAGCCGCCCCGGCAGCGGCGGCGACCGCGGCCCGAGCGGCCTCGGTCGCGTAGCCGTGCCCCCACGACCCGGGGACGAACCGGTAGCCGAGGTTCCACACGTGCCCCGCGGTCATGTCGACCCCCGCGACGCCGAGGAACCCACGGTCGGCCAGGGACCGGACGGTCCAGGAGCCGAGGCCGTACCGCGCGCGACCACCGATCTTGCGCTGCACCAGGTCGACGGTCTGCGCCCGCGAGCGGTGCCGCCCAGCGGGCAGGTGGGTCCACGTGCGCGCGTCGGCGAAGAGCCCGTGCACGTCGTCGACGTCGCGCGGACTGAGCGGGGTGAGCAGGAGCCGATCCGTTCGGATCTCCTGCGGGGGGACCAGGAGCTGGTGGACCATGGCACGATCCTCACCCGCACCACCGACATCCGGGTGAACGGGGATCGACATCCGCGGGGGTCGGCCCCACCCGTGCGGCTTCCCGCACGGGTGGGCCGGACGACTCAGTCGAGCAGGAGCGCCGGCTCCTCGATGACCGAGGCGACGTCGTGCACGAACCGCGAGGCGACGTCGCCGTCCACGACCCGGTGGTCGAACGACGCACCGATGGTCGTCACCATGCGGGAGCGGACCTCGCCGTCGGTCACCCACGGCTTCGGCTTGATGGTGCCCATCGCGACGATCGCGACCTCGCCCGGGTTGAGGATCGGCGTGCCGGTGTCCATCCCGAAGACGCCGATGTTCGTGACGGTGATCGTGCCGTCGGCCATCTGCTGCGGCGTGGTCTTGCCGTCGCGGGCGGTGAGCGTGAGCTCCTCGAGGGCCTGCGCGAGCTCGAGGAGCGACATGTCCTGCGAGTCCTTGATGTTCGGCACGATGAGCCCGCGCGGGGTGGCCGCGGCGATGCCCAGGTTCACGAAGTGGTGGACGATGATCTCGCGGTCGGTCCACGTCGAGTTCACCGAGCGGTTGCGGCGAACGGCCCAGATGACGGCCTTGGCGAAGACGAGCAGCGGGGAGACCTTGACCCCGGCGAACGTCGGCGAGGCCTTCAGCCGCTTGACGAACTCCATCGTGCGCGTGGCGTCGACGTCGACGAAGAGCGACACGTGCGGCGCCGTGAACGCGGACGTGGTCATCGCGGTGGCGATGGCCTTGCGGACGCCCTTGACCGGGATGGTCTCCTGGCGGACGTCGCCCCACTCCGGGGTCTCGATGTTGCGGAAGACGCTGGCCTGCTTCGCGTGCCGGATGACGTCGTCGCGGGTGACCTCACCGGTGAGCCCGGTGGCGACGACCTCGGTGAGCTCGACGCCGAGGTCGCGCGCGAGCTTCCGGATCGGCGGCTTCGCGAGGACGTTCTCGGCGGCGATCCGCTTGCGCGGTCGCGAGCCCTGGCTGGCGACGGCGTCGGCGGTCGAGTCCTCGCCCGGGTCCGAGGCGGCCTCCGCCAGTGCTGCGGCGTCCGCACTGGAGGCACGGCTCGCCTCCGCCGCGAGGGCTGCGGCCCGGCGGGCGCCCGGCTTGCGACGCGACGGTGCCGAGGTCGCCGAGCCGTACCCGACGAGGACCGCGCCCGAGGACTCGTCG
>NZ_NXIA01000030.1 GCF_002412165.1 Curtobacterium sp. 'Ferrero' | reverse complement strand
GCTCGGCCGGCGCCGGCCCCAGGACCGGCGTCGGCCCCGCCGTCGGCCGCGGCAGACCCGTTGCCCGCCTGCGGCAGGACGGAGCCGAGCCGTGCCTCCAGGCGGGTCTCCAACTCGGCGATCCGCTCGAGGCTCTCCGAGAGCTCGGCGAAGCCGAGCCGGGCGAGCTCGGAACGCGACGTCTTCGTCCGGCGGGTCATGCGGGCGGCGTCAGAGGGCGCCGAGGTTCGTGTCGAGCTCGAACGGCGTGACCTGGTCGCGGTACGCCTTCCACTCCTGCCGCTTGTTGAGCAGCACGAAGTTGAACACCTGCTCGCCCAGCGTCTCCGCCACTAGCTCGGAGTCCTCCATGATGCCGAGCGCGTGGTCGAGGCTCGCCGGGAGCTGCTTGTACCCGAGGGCGCGGCGCTCCGAGTCGGACAGGCTCCACACGTTGTCCTCGGCCTCGGCGGGGAGCTCGTAGCCCTCGTCGATGCCCTTGAGGCCGGCGGCGAGGAGCAGCGAGTACGCCAGGTACGGGTTCGCCGCGGAGTCGATGCCGCGGTACTCGATACGGGCGGACTGCCCCTTGTTCGGCTTGTACAGCGGCACGCGGACGAGCGCCGACCGGTTGTTGTGGCCCCACGTGACGAACGATGGTGCCTCGTCGCCGCCCCAGAGCCGCTTGTACGAGTTCACGAACTGGTTCGTGACCGCCGTGATCTCCGGCGCGTGCTTGAGGACGCCGGCGATGAAGTGCTTCGCGGTCTCGGAGAGCTGGTACTGGCCGCCGGCCTCGTAGAACGCGTTCTGGTCACCCTCGAACAGCGACACGTGCGTGTGCATGCCGGAACCCGGCTGCCCGGAGAGCGGCTTCGGCATGAACGTCGCGTAGACGCCCTGCTCGATCGCCACCTCCTTGACGACCGTGCGGAACGTCATGATGTTGTCCGCCATCGTCAGCGCGTCGGCGTACCGCAGGTCGATCTCGTTCTGCCCGGGCCCGGCCTCGTGGTGGGAGAACTCCACCGAGATGCCGAGGTCCTCGAGCATCCGGACCGAGCGGCGACGGAAGTCGTGCGCGCTGCCGCCGGGCACGTTGTCGAAGTAGCCGGCCTGGTCGACGGGCTGCGGGCCGCCGTCCTTCCAGTCGCGGCTCTTCAGCAGGTAGAACTCGATCTCCGGGTGCGTGTAGAACGTGAACCCGCGCTCGCTCGCCTTCGCCAGCGTGCGCTTGAGGACGTTGCGCGGGTCGGCGACCGCGGGCTGGCCGTCCGGCGTCGTGATGTCGCAGAACATCCGCGCCGTCGGGTCGATCTCGCCGCGCCACGGGAGGATCTGGAACGTCGAGGGGTCCGGGTGCGCGAGCACGTCGGCCTCGTAGCTGCGGGTCAGGCCCTCGATCGCGGAGCCGTCGAAGCCGATGCCCTCGGCGAAGGCGCCCTCGACCTCGGCCGGCGCGATCGCGACCGACTTGAGCGTCCCGATGACGTCGGTGAACCAGAGTCGGATGAACTTGATGCCGCGCTCCTCGATGGTGCGGAGCACGAAGTCCGTCTGCTTGTCCATTGACGCCCTTTCCGTGGTGCAGCTGGGGTGATCAGCCTATTGGTCTTCGTCGTCCCAGCGCTCGTTGTTCGCCTTGATGCGGTCGAGGGCGTGTTGCGCATCCTCCTTCGTGTCGAACGGGCCGATGCGGTCGCGCTGCGGGGACTGCGGTCCCTGCTCGACCTCGTGCGTCTTCTCGTTGAACCACCACTGGGCCTCGATGCGTTCGTCGCTCATGTCGCCACCGTACCCACGGCGGGTGGGCGTGGTGCGGGCGCGCGCGGTGCGGGCGCGATGCGGGCGAGGTGCGGGCGCGGGCGTGGCGCGGGCGCGGGCGTGGTGCGGTGCGTCGATGTCGCTTTCGCGAAAGCGACAGATCGGTGCGTGACCGCGGCACGGCTCTGTCGCCTTCGCGGCGGGGACGGACCGCGCTCGTACGCCGGTGTCGCTTCCGCGGTGCGCTCCGCGCCCCAACCGGCGGCCTGAAGGACCGGTGCCGGTCCGCCGGTCGTGCGCCGCGCCTCCAGGCCGTCGCGGTGGCCGCGGGGCGGGCGCAACAGTGGGCGGCTCGGTGGTCCTGTCGCTCTCGCTTTCGCGAGAGCGACAGTTCGGTGCGTGGCCACGGCACGCTTCTGTCGCTTTCGCGACGTGGGGCGGTGCGCGCGGGTGCGTGCGGGCGTACGCGGGCGCGCGCGGGCGGGCGCGCGGGCAGGGGCGCGGGCACCGGCGCCGAGACTCGGCCATGCGGACACCTTCGCGGTTCCGGCCCGCGAGGGATGTCCGCCGAGCCGAGTCTCGGGGCCCCGTGCTGCCGGTTAGAGTGGTCGGCATGCCCCGGGACGAACACGGACACCTGACCGCCGGCCGGATCTCCCCGCAGCGGTCCGTCCCGAAGGACATCGAGCGCCCCGAGTACGTCGGCCGCGCCGAACCCGACGAGTACGGGCACGGCGACACGTACACGGCCGAGGAGGTCGAGCGGATCAGGGTGGCGGGGCGCATCGCTTCGCAGGCGATCGACGCCGTCGGTGCCGCAATCCGTCCCGGTGTCACCACGGACGAGCTCGACCGCATCGGGCACGACTTCGTCGTGTCGCACGGCGCCTACCCCTCCACGCTCGGCTACCGCGGCTACCCGAAGTCGCTCTGCTCGAGCCTCAACGAGGTCATCTGCCACGGGATCCCCGACGACACCGTGCTGCAGGAGGGCGACCTCGTCAACATCGACATCACCGCCTACAAGGACGGGATGCACGGGGACACCAACCGCACCTTCGTCGTCGGGCAGGCCTCGCAGGAGGTGCAGGACCTCGTGACCCGCACCGAGGAGGCACTCCGCCGCGGCATCAAGGCCGTCGCTCCCGGTCGGCGGGTGAACGTCATCGGTCGCGCGATCGAGGCGTACGCGAAGCGCTTCGGGTACGGCGTCGTCCGCGACTACACCGGGCACGGCGTCGGACGGACCTTCCACTCCGGACTGATCATCCCGCACTACGACGCACCCCACCACGACACCGTCATCGAGGAGGGCATGGTGTTCACGATCGAACCGATGCTCACCCTCGGCGGGATCGAGGCCGACATCTGGCCCGACGACTGGACGGTCTCCACGCGGGACAAGTCCTGGACCGCCCAGTTCGAACACACCCTCGTCGTCACCGAGCGCGGCGCGGAACTCCTCACCGTCTCCTGAAAGGCACAGCGGACACATGACCTCCCTCGCAGTCGGCGTCGACATCGGCGGAACGGGCATCAAGGGCGCGATCGTCGACGTCGCCTCCGGCGAACTGACGACCGACCGGATCAAGAAGGCCACCCCCGAGGGCGGCAAGCCCCACGACATCGTCGCCGTGGCGAAGTCGATCGTCGAGGAGCTCGCCCCCGACGCGGAGGTCCCGGTGGGCGTCTGCTTCCCGGCGATCGTGCGCGACGGCAAGACCATGTCGGCGGCGAACGTGTCGAAGAAGTGGATCGGGTTCGAAGCCGAGGCACTGTTCGAGAAGGAACTCGGGCGGTCGATCCACTTCGTCAACGACGCCGACGCCGCCGGGTACGCCGAGCAGCAGTTCGGGGCGGCCAAGGGCAAGGACGGGCTCGTCATCGTCACGACGCTCGGCACCGGGATCGGCACGGCGCTGATCAACGACGGCGTGCTCATCGTCAACTCGGAGCTCGGGCACCTGGAGATCGACGGACACGACGCGGAGTCGAAGGCGTCGTTCGCGGCGAAGGAGCGCGACGACCTGTCGTGGAAGCACTGGGCGAAGCGGCTGCAGAAGTACTACTCGACGCTCGAGGCGCTGCTCTCGCCGGAGCTCTTCGTCGTCGGTGGCGGCGTGTCGAAGCACCATGAGGAGTACCTCCCCCTCCTCGACCTGCAGGCGGACATCATCCCGGCGACGCTGCGGAACAACGCGGGGATCATCGGCGCGGCCACGCTCGCCGCACGGTCGAAGCCGCAGTCGTAGCGGCGGCCGGGACCGCGACGCCGAGACCGCGCGGCGCCGGTTCGGGCGGCCGACCGACCGGCGGACCGGTTGCGGTGGGCCGAGACGGCCTCCGAGGTTCCACGACTCGCCGCCTGGTGTGCGCTGAGGTTCCACAGGCGCCCCCGCATCCTGTCGAGATGCCGCAATTCCGGAACCTCGGGGAGCCGGGACCGCACGACGCCTAGGACCGCGCGACGCCCGGGACCACGCGAGGCCGGGCGGGAACCACCGCACGCGCCCGCTAGACTCGTGGCAGCGAATGGGTCGGTGAGACGGTCGCGTCACTCCCCCGGGAGTGCCGAGGAACGTCCGGGCTCCACAGAGCAGGGCGGTGGGTAACACCCACCCGGAGCAATCCGCGAGACAGTGCCACAGAAAGCAGACCGCCGGCGGCGACGTCGGTAAGGGTGAAACGGTGGTGTAAGAGACCACCAGGGGTCCGGGTGACCGGATCCGCTCGGTAAACCTCGCCCGGAGCAAGGTCAGACAGAGGACGATGAGGCTGCTCGCCGAGTCCTCGGGTGGACCGCTGGAGGCCGGCGGCAACGTCGGTCCGAGAGAGATGGCCGTCACCGCGAGAGCGGGACAGAACCCGGCGTACGGCCGGCCCATTCGCCCTGGCAACCGTGCCGCGACGCACCGCGGACTCCGTGCCCACACGGACGGACGGGAAGCCCGGTGCCAGCTGGCACCGGGCCTCCCGTCCTTCGGATGGTCGGTCCTACAGCCCCGACTCGGCCGTCCGCACGAGGATCGCGTCGCTGTCCGGGCAGAGCACGACGTCGTCGGGCGCTGCGGCGCGGATGGCCTGCAGGTCCGAGTTCGTCAGCGTCACACCCGACGCGGTCGACACGCCGCCCTGCAGGAGCGACGCCCCGAAGCCGTACCGGGCGCGCTGCCGGTCGTAGAGCGCGAGGAGTTCTGCCGGCACCTTCGCGGCGACGTCGGCGCGGGACTGCTCGGCCGACCGGCGTTCGCCCTCGAGCCGGGCGATCTCGGCGTCCCGTTCGGCGACGAGCCCGCTGCGGGCGGTCTCGACCTCGGCGAGCTGCGCCTCGATGTCGCCGACCCGGGCACGGAGGCCGTCGAGCTGCTCCATGACCTCGAGCTCGGAGGTCTCGAGGTCGCCGATGCGCCGCTGGAGGGACGCGAGCTCGTTCTGCAGCCCCGCGGCGTCCTTCGCGTTGCCGACGTTCTGCAGCAGGGTGGTGTCCCGCTCCACCCGTGCCTGGGCGGTCGCGGTGTCGGACTCCAGGCGGGCGAGGTCACGCTCTGCGTCCTCCACGAGACCGGTGGCGGCGGCGAGCTCACCCCGGAGTGCGGCGGCCTTCGTGCCGAGCTCGGTGAGCTGGTCGCCCTTCCGCAGCGCGGTGATGCGGTGCGCGATCCGGGTGACGTCGTTGTCGAGTCGTTGGACGTCGAGGAGGATGGCCTGGTCCTCGGGTGCTGCCTTCACGGTCAGGCTCCTTCTGCTTCGGTGGACGGTGCGGTGCCCGCGGGGGCGGGCCCGTCGTGGTCTGGTGTGCCGGCGTGGTCGGGCGTGCCGGCGGGGCCGGGCGCCCCTGCTGCTGTCGGTTCCGCTGCCGGCAGGACGGCGAAGTCCCACGGGTCGGTGCGCAGGTCGCTCACGGTGACCCGGACCCCGGCGGCGGCCGCGAGCTCGGCTGCGGCGACGTCGAGCCAGAGCCACTCGGTGGCCCAGTGCGAGGTGTCGATGAGCCGGGGGCCGCCGACGAGCTGCGCCTGCTCGCGGAACTCCGACGCGGGGTGGTGCCGGAGGTCGCTCGTGACGTAGACGTCGGCGCCGAGGACCTCGGGGTGGCCCAGCAGCGAGTCGCCCGCGCCGGCGCAGAGCGCCACGGTCCGGACGGCGTCGTCGTAGCCCCCGGACACCCGCACACCGGTGGCGGTGCCGGGCAGCAGGTCGACGAGGGTCCGAGCGAGGGCTCCGAGCGTGGTCGGCTCGGCGAGGGTGCCGACCCGCCCGATGCCCGTGGTGCCGTCCGGCCCGGGCTCGATCGGACGCTGCCCGACGAGCCCCAGGCGGTCCGCCAGCACGGCCGAGGTGCCGGTCGTCACGACGTCGGCGTTCGTGTGCGCCGCGAGCAGCCCGGCGCCGCCACGCACCAGGGTGGCGAGGACGCTCCCCTTGTACGTGGACTCCGCGATCGTCGTCACGCCGCGCAGCAACAGCGGGTGGTGGGTCAGCAGGAGGTCCGCACCGAGCCGGACGGTCTCGGCGGCGGTCGCCGGGACGGCGTCGACGGCGAGGTGCACGTGCCGGACCTCCGCCTCGGGGTCGCCCGCGACGAGACCGACGGCGTCCCACCCCTCGGCGCCGGCCGACGGCCACAGCTGCTCGACGACGTCCAGGAGTTCGCGGAGCTTCGGCATCCCGTCAGTCTACCGAGCCGACCGGACGGCCAGCGCTGGCCGACGTGCGGACGTGCACCGTGCCTCCCGTCCGACCGTCAGGCGCGACCGAACACGCGCAGGAGGCGCGCGACGAAGCGCTGCCACCAGCCGGGCCGGTCGTCGGCAGCGGCCGCAGCCGACTCGTCGGCGACGGGACGGGCGGACTCCGGGAGCACGACCGGCGTGCTCGCCGTCGCGCCGATGTGCGTGGTGAGGGCGGCGGCGAACGCCGCCCGGTCCACGACCGTGGGACCGGTCGCGGGCTGGACCAGCGGGGTCGGTCGCGTGTTCGCGGAGACCGGGGTGACGGCCAGGAGGCCCGGTGCCGGTCGCGCGGGTTCGTCGCGTTCCGCGACAGGTTCCGGTGCGCGCTCCGGCGCGATGAGCGCGGGGGTCACGACGGCAGCGGACGACTGGTCCGCGGACGGGTCCGTGACGGTACGGACCGGAGCGGACCGGACCGCTCCGGCGGCGTGCGCGGGCGCGGTGCGGCGGCCGGCCTCGTGGGTCGTGCGGGCCGGCACGTGAGCCGCACGGCNGACGATCCGCTCGATGGTCGGGCGACCGGTGGACGCCGCGACCTCGACCGCGAGGTCCTCGATGCGGAGGGCGATCCGGGCCGGGGGCTCGGGGAACGCGGGGGCGCAGGCGGCGTGCCGGGCGCGGGTGCGGTCCCGGCGGAAGGCGGCGGGCGCGGGATCGCTGTCGTCGTGTGCCGGGGTGCTCTCGTCGCGTGCCGACGCGTTGTCGTCGTGTGCCGACGCGTTGTCGTCGTGTGCCGACGCGTTGTCGTCGTGTGCCGACGCGTTGTCGTCGTGCGCCGGCGCGCTGTCGTCGCGTGCGGGGGCGTCCGCCGCTGCGCCGGTGAGGTCGGGTCGCTGGACCGGACCGGTCACCGGGGGGACGACGAGGTCCGCGAGGTAGGGCGACCGCGTGGCCGGGGCGTCGCGGAGCCACTCCTCGAGCTCGCGACCGAACGGGTCCACGAGGGGGGTGCGTGCACCGGACTGCGTCTCCATGCCAGAAGTATGAATATCGCGAGCGTCACAACCGGGGAGATCCGCGGTGTGTCGCGACATCCGCTGCCATATCGGCGTGGACGTGAGCGGCGTGTCGCGGCGGTCCTCAGCCGCGGTCCGCGAAGCCGTCGAGCAAGCGCCGACCCTCGGGCCACGAACCCACGCCGGCGGCGACGTTGACGTGCCCTGCCGGTCCGATGCGGCGCACCTCGGCGCCGAGCGTCCCGGCGAACGCGAGCGCCCGTCCCGGCGAGCAGTACGGGTCGTCGTCGCTCACCACGAGGAGCGTGGGGACGGGAGCCGGACCGGTCGGTGCCGTGAAGCCCCGCGCGGCGGACGGGAACGCCTCGGCGTCGGGGTCGGGCGGGGCGACGAGGAACGCACCCGCGACCCGGTCCGCCACCGCCGGCTCGGTCACGAGCCAGTCGGCGACGGCGAGCACCCCGAGGCTGTGTGCCACGAGGACCGGCGGAGCGTCGGAGGCGTCCACCGCGCGGGAGATCGCATCGCGCCAGTCCGGGGCGTCGGGCTCGGTCCACGAGGAGGGGGCGATGCGCTCGACGCGGGCGTCCCGCGCTGCACGTTCGTCCTGCCACCGGGACTGCCAGTGCTCGGGCTCGGAGTCCCAGATCCCCGGGACGATCACCCACGGTCGTGGTCGCTGCACCCGGTCAGGCTACCGGTGGACCCGGCCGTCAGCGGTGCAGCGTGTCACGCGGGTACTCGCCGAACCGGCTGGCGTAGGCGGCGGAGAACCGGCCCAGGTGTGCGAAGCCCCAACGGACGGCGATCGACGCCACCGTGACCTCGCCGGGGCGTCCGCGACGGAGCTCGTCGTGGACGTGGTCCATCCGGATGCCCCGCAGCATCGTGTTCGGTGCGGTGCCGACCTGCCGTTGGAACGCCTGCTGCAGTCCGCGGACGCTCAGGCCCACCCGCGCGGCGACGTCCGTGGTGGTGATCGGCGTGTGCGCGAAGGCGTGCATGTACTCGACCGCCTCGCGGACGCGACCCGTCGCCCCCTGCGGCACGACGACGTCCGGGGCGACCACGGTGTGCGGGAAGGTCCGGAGGAGCGCCAGGGCGGTCCCCCGCGCGGTCTCGGCCAGCGCGAGTCCGGTCAGGGGCCGCGGCCCGAGCACCACACCGGCAGCCTCGCGCACCTTCGCGTTCCAGGCGGCGAGGTCCTCGGCGCCGGGCTCACGGGCGTGGTCGAAGACGATCGCACCGGGCTGGACCCCGTGCACCTCGGCGGCGATCCGCTCCAGGTAGGCACGGTCGAACTGCACGAGGCTCTGCCGGAGGTCGGCGAGGTCGAACACGAACGGCCTGCCGGTCGGGAACATCATCGGTGTGCGGGGACCGAACGCCACCTCGTCACGCCCGACGTCGACCCGTCCACCGCCCTCGGCCGTCCACATGACGACGTACTCGTCGCTGACCTCGACCTCGCCCTGCATCCGCCCGTCGAAACGGGTCGACCGGAAGGACATCGTGTCGTCGCCGACGACGCGGAACCGGTAGCCGAACGGACGCTCGGTGACGTCCGCCGCGAAGCCGGTGCCGTCGTAGGCCTCCTCGTAGAGCCGGACGGCGCCCTCGGGTTCGACACCGGCCGTCTCGAAGGTCGTCCTGGGGTCGGCACTGGTCCAGGAGTCGCGGGTGGAGCTCATCGTCGGAAGCGTCGCACGCGCAGACCGGACACGCGCAATCGACCACGACCCGTGGCGGGAATCGGCTCACGCATTGCGCGGGCCGGACGAGCCGACGAATCCTCGCGTGCCCGCTCCACAGGACGTCTCAGTCGTGCCGTGCGCGGCGCAGGATCCAACGGTTCCGGTCGCCGGCGCGCTCGTAGCGCAGTTCGTCCACGACCATCTGCACGAGCGCCAGTCCCCGGCCGCTCTCGGCGAGGTCGTCGGGCAGCGCAGCAGCACCGGGGTCGACCGCAGCCGGACGCCCGTCGTCGCTGACCTCCGCCGCGTAGCCGTCCGCCGACAGCTCGAGGTCGACCCGGCACGCCACACCACGGCCCTGCGCGGCGTGCTCGATCACGTTCGAGGTGAGCTCCACGAGGGCCAGCTCGAGCGCCATGCGGTCCTCGGCGGAGACCGTCGGCTCCGCCTGCCAGACGCGGCTGAGGAAGTCGTGCACCGCCGTGACGTCGTCCGGCGGACAGTCCATGTCGACGCGGTGCGCGCCGGTCGCGGTGGTCACCGGCGTCACGGCCAGTCGGTCACCGCGGCGTCCCCGTCCGGGTACGTCCGCAGGATCTTGTCGATGTTCGAGAGCTTCAGGACCATCTGGACCTGTTCCGAGGGCGCGGCGATCCGGAGGTCTCCGCCGGCCTGCCGCGCGGTCTTCAGGCTGCCGACGAGGGCGCCGAGGCCGGAGGAGTCCATGAAGTCCACCCCGGAGAGCTCGACGGCGAGGTGCGAGCGGCCGGAACCGACCACCTCGGCGACCCGCTCCCGGAAGGCCGGAGCCGAGACCATGTTGAGTCGGCCGGAGCACTCCAGCACTGCGGTGCGGTCCGATGCCTCGTGTACGACGATGTCCATCCCGGTGGGGTCCCCTTCGGTTCCGGTCGGTCTTGCCCCTTGGCAACCTACCGGTCCGAACCTACCGGCACAGTCACCTCAGTGGGTGACAGCGGCCCGGCGCGTGGCGAGCACCTGCACGACGAGGGCCGCCGTGATCAGCGTCGCCATGACGCCGCCCATCGCCAGTGCCGTGCCGCCGAGCGCCCCGGCGAGCGGGGTGCCGAGGCCGCCGAGCCCGAACGTCAGGCCGCCCTGGAGCGCCGCTGCGGTGCCGGGGTGCGCGGCGCCGACGTGCTGCGTCCTGGTCATCGCCGCGGGCAGGACGAAGCCCCAAGCCCCCGTGACGACCGCCAGCGAGCACCACACCGCCACCGGGCCGGCGCCGGTGACCGCGGACACGACGACCCCGACCGCCCCGAGGGTGCCGACCGCGAGGCCGCACGTGAGCAGGGCGTCCTCGGAGAACCACCCGACGATGCGTCGGAACACCAGCGTCGTGACGATCATCATCGATGCGTTCGTCGCGAACACGAGCGTGTAGCGCTGCTCACTGAACCCGTACTCGTCCTGGAAGACGAACGAGCTGGTGGCGATGTACGCGAAGAACCCGATGGTCGAGAGCACGCCCGTGAGGACGTACGCACGGAAGCGCCCGATCGCCGTGAGCGCCCGGATCCGCTGCCAGTTCGCGCCGAAGCCGACCCCGCCGCGCGCCGACGTCGGCAGCGTCTCCCGGAAGCGGGCGACCACGGCGACGAAGAACACCGCACCGAGCACGCCGAGCACCACGAACATCGCCCGCCAGGTCGAGACCGTGAGGACCGCTCCCCCGGCCAGCGGAGCGACCACCGGTCCGATCGCGTTGATCGCGGCGAGCGTGCCGAACACCTTCGCCATCCGCTGCCCTCCGGTGACGTCGGAGACCATCGCCCGTCCGGCGACCGCACCCGCCGCGCCGGCGAGCCCCTGCAGCACCCGGGCGACGACGAGCGTCGCGACGTCCGGGGCGAGGGCGCAACCGACCGACGCGAGCGCGAACACCGCCGTACCGACGAGGAGCATCGGTCGGCGTCCGAGGCCGTCGCTGACCGGCCCCACGAGCAGCTGCCCGGCGGCGAACGCGACGAGGAACGCCGTCAACGAGAGCTGCACGGCGCCCGGTGTGGTCCCGAGGTCGCGTGCGATGGCCGGGAGCGCCGGGATGTACATGTCGGTGGCGAACGGGGACACACCGACGATGAGCGCGAGCGGGACGATCGGCGGCAGGGCCGTCGAGGTGGTCGGGTTCCCGGTGCGCGCCGTCGTCACCCACGCCACGGTACGCCGTGTCGAAACGATTCGACAAGGGCTTTCACCCACTGGCGCGATGGCACGGCCGTCGTCGCACGACAACGGCGACGTCGCGGCTCACCCCCGCCCCGCGCGTTGCGGCACGCAGCGGGCCCGCACCCGCGAGCGGGCGCTTCCCGCGGATGAGGGTGCTCGCGAGCCGCAGGAAGAGCCCGCTCGACCCGTCGTCACCGTGCGGCGACCTGGCGCGGGGGCGAGCAAGCGCGAGCGGGCGGATCCTGCGCATGAGGAAGCTTGCCGGCCACAGGAAGCGCCCGCTCGACCGCTCGCGATCGTGCAGCGGACGGACGCGCGGGGCGAACACGCGCGAGCGGGCGGATCCTGCGCATGAGGAAGCTTGCCGGCCACAGGAAGCGCCCGCTCGACCGCTCGCGATCGTGCAGCGGACGGACGCGCGGGGCGAACACGCGCGAGCGGGCGGATCCTGCGGGTGAGGGAGCGCGCAGACCGCGGGAAGTGCCCGTTCGCGCCACGCCGGGCCGGCCCCGGCTCCGAGCCCTTCCGGCGGCGGCAGCACCAGCGGCCGGGCACGGCGGCGGCAGCGGCAGCACCAGCGCGCACGCGGCGACCGCCTGGAGGTCCGGCGGCGGTCCGACGGACCGGCACCGGGCCTCCAGGCGGTTGCGTCACGCACCCCGGGAACGACGGAACGCGCGTCGTCCGACGGGTGGGTCGTCGGTGCGCGCGCGTTCCGTGCTGCCGACAGGGCGGCCAGCGGGCCGATCAGCCGGTGTTCTGCAGACCGGCGGCGATGCCGTTCACCGTCAGGAGCAGCAGCCGGTGGTCGCGGTCCGTCGGGTCGGTGCTGCCGCTCGTCCGGATCGCCCGGAGCGCCCGGAGCTGCAGGTGCGACAGGGCGTCGACGTACGGGCTGCGGAGGCGGACGGCGCGCGCCAGGACCGGTCGGTCCTCGAGCACGTCTGCACCGCCGGAGACCCGCAGCACCCAGGCCCGGGTGCGACGCATCTCGTCGAGCACCTTCGCCGCCAGGTCGTCGCGGTCGGCGAGCTCGAGGTAGCGTCCGGCGATGTGCTCGTCGGTCTTCGCGAGCGACATCTCGACGTTCTTGATCATCGCGCCGAACAGCGGCCACTCGGCGTACGCGCGGCGGAGCACGTCGAGGTCGCCGACGGCCTCGAGCGCGGACCCGAGCCCGTACCAGCCGGCGAGGTTGATGCGCGCCTGCGTCCACGAGAACACCCACGGGATCGCGCGGAGGTCCTCGAGCGACTCGACGCTGAGGCCGCGGCGCGCCGGGCGGGAGCCGAGCGGCAGGAGACCGAGCTCCTCCATCGGCGTGACCCGGGCGAACCACGGCGCGAACCCGTCGGCCTTGACCAGGTCGTAGAACGCCTGCCGGGACACGTCGTCGAGCTGCTGTGCGAGGTCGGCGAACTCGGCCGCGGCGGCGGCGGTGCGCTGCTCGTTCGACGGCGACGACGCGAACAGCGTGGCGGAGGCCATCTGCTCGAGGTGCCGCGCGGCGATGTCCTGGTCGCCGTACTGGGCGAAGATGACCTCGCCCTGCTCCGTGAGCTTCAGCCGACCGTCGATCGACCCCGGCGGCTGCGCGAGGACGGCCTCGTTCGCCGGGCCACCACCGCGGCCGAGCGAACCGCCGCGGCCGTGGAAGAGGGTGAGCTCGACGTCGTGCTCCGATGCCCAGTCGGCGATGCGCGCCTGGGCGTCGTACAGCGCGAGGTTCGCCGACACCGGGCCGACGTCCTTCGACGAGTCGGAGTAGCCGAGCATGACCTCGAGCTTCCGGCCGGTCGCGGCGAGTCGGCGCTGGAACGGTTCGGTGCGGACGGCCTCGTCGAGGATGTCGACGCTCGCGTGCAGGTCGGCGAACGTCTCGAACAGCGGGATGACGTCGAGGACCGGTGCGGCCTCGACCGACCCGAGCGCGGCGACGGCGAGCTCGTGCACGTTCGCCAGGTCGGCCGCCGACTGCGTGAACGAGACGATGTAGCGGTGCGCGGCACGGACGCCGAACCGTGCCTGGAGGTCCGCGATCGTCCGGAAGACCGACAGCACCTCCTCGGTCATCGGGCTCAGCTCGCCACCGGCACGGATCTCCGCGAGGGCCGTCCGGTGCACCTGCGAGTGCTGGCGGACCTCGAGCTCGGCCAGGTGGAACCCGAAGGTCTCCACCTGCCAGACGAGGTTCTGCAGCTCGCCGTTGGCCGGGCGGTGCGCTCCGGCTGCGACGAGCGACGCCTGGATCGTGCGGAGGTCGGAGAGCAGGTCGTCGGGGTGCGCGTAGCCGAGCCGGTCGTCGCGACGACGGGTCGCGCGGATCCGGGCCGCCACGAAGAGCAGCGCGCGGCGGTGGGTCTCGTTCGGGGCGCGCACGCCGATGCGCTCCGCGGTCGCCGGGTCGAGCCGCTCCTGCTCCGCGACGAGGGCTGTGAGCCCGGCGTCGGCCGGCGTCTCGCTCGCGTCGAGGGTCAGGGCACTGCCGATCCGGGTGGCGGCACGCGCGAGTCCGAGCAGGATGTGCTCGGAGGCGATCTCCGCCGCCTGCTTCGTGACGTCGGCGGTGACGTGCGGGTTGCCGTCGCGGTCGCCACCGATCCAGGTGCCGAACCGGACGAACGGCGGCGCGACCACGGGGGCACGACCGGCGTCCTCACCCTGCAGCCGGTCGTCGAGCAGGCGGTAGACCTGCGGGACGATCTCGAACAGGGTCTGGTCGAACACGCTCATCGCCGTCCGGACCTCGTCGAGCGGGGTCGGGCGGGTCGTCCGGAGCGGCGAGGTCCGCAGGAGGGTCGTGATCTCCTCGAGCAGGCGACGCTCGTTCTCGGCGCGCGCCGTGGCGTTCCGGGCGTGGTCGCGCTCGTCGAGGAGGTCCGTGATGCGCCGGACCGCGGTCGTGACCGCGCGCCGCCGGGCCTCCGTCGGGTGGGCGGTGAGCACCGGGTGGAACCGCAGGCCCTCGAGTCGGGCCGCCGCCTCGTCCGCGCCGACCTGCTCGACGAGCGAGGCGTAGGTGGCCGGGAACGAGTCGCCGGGGAGCCCGCCGTCGTCACCGCGCTGCCGCAGGACCCGCACGCGGTGGTGCTCCTCGGACAGGTTCGTGAGGTGGAAGTAGGTGGTGAACGCCTGCGCGACCGCCTCGGCACGTTCGGCCGTCATGGCCGCCACGAGCTCCTCGGCACGCGCGGCACCGTCGGCGTCCGAGCCCTCGTACGCGCCGATGACGGCGGCCCGCAGGGTCTCGACGTCGTGCAGCAGGTCGTCCCCGCCGACTTCGCGCAGCACGCGTCCGAGCAGGTTGCCGAGGTATCGGACGTCGGCGCGGAGGTCGCTGTCGACCGCACCGCTGACGTCGTCCCGTGCGCGACCGTGGCGCGTCTGACCGTCGATGGCCGTCATCTGGTCCTTTCCGGGTCTGGCCGGGAGCTGCTTCCCGGTGTCCCAGCAGGCTATCGGGCGATCGTGCCCGGTGACGACGACCGTCCGGACGGAACAGTCGGCGGGACGGCCACCGTTCGCTGGTGCCCGGCGTCAGGCC
The DNA here is from genome assembly GCF_002412165.1 of Curtobacterium sp. 'Ferrero'. Classification (GTDB taxonomy): domain Bacteria; phylum Actinomycetota; class Actinomycetes; order Actinomycetales; family Microbacteriaceae; genus Curtobacterium. The sequence goes on along the minus strand of NZ_NXIA01000030.1, from coordinate 10,062 downwards.
GTGACGGACCGGAGGGGGTCGTCGGACGGCTCGCCGTGTACGCCGCCCGGCCGGGGCGGCCGCGCCGCGCCGACCTCGGCGACGAGCGCGTCGTCCAGGGCGGCGGCGAGCTCGACCTCGGCGAGGACCCGAGCGCGCTCCTCGTCGTCCCACGGTGCGGCGTCGAGCTGGGTGCGGTACGTCCGCTCGAACTCGCCCGGGTCGGCGACCTGGTCGACCAGGAAGAACAGCACGCCGTTCGTCTCGAACCCGAAGCACTCCGCGAGCAGCTGCCCGGTGGCACGTCCCCCGCACAGGTCGCCGAGCGAGCGGACGAAGTGGTGGGCGACGAAGCCGCCGGGCGAGGTGGCGGCGACCTCGTTGATCCGGCGCACGTACGCCGAGGTCGCCGGCGACGGGCACACCAGCTCCGACCAGTCCGGTCCGACGAGGTACTCGAGGTCCGCCCCGATCGCCGGCATCCGGGTGAACCCGGGGGTCACGAACGAGGCCACGACCGGGTGGTCCGCCATGCGCTCGGCCGCCCGCTCGAGGGCGGCGTGGACGAAGGCGTACTGCCCGAGCAGGTCGGCGTAGTCCGCGACGTCGCACCGTCCCTGCAGGAGGTCCTCGGCGAACCCGGTGGACGCGGCCGATCCGTGCGTGCGGTGTGCGCGGCGTCGGAGCAGTTCCGAGAACGGGGTCACCGTCGAGCGCGACGTCGGGTCCATGAGGTAAGGCTAACCTCAGTGGCGGGAAGGTCAAACAGGTCCTTCACAGATGCCGGAACCCGACCGGACCCCGAACCCGACCGGACCCCGAACCCGAACCGGAGGAGACTCGTCCCGATGAGCGCCAAGCCGAACCGCCCGCAGCACGTCTTCGTCGTCGAGCGCACCGAGCAGCTCGGCCCGCACATGGTCCGGGTGCACCTCGGCGGCCCCGCCTTCGCCGACTTCGTGGCCGCCGCCGACCCGGAGCGCCTCGCCGCCACCGACCGGTACGTCAAGCTCCTGCTCGCCCGGCCGGACCTCGGCCTCGAGCCCCCGTACGACCTCGAGTCCCTGCGCGCCGAGCTGCCGAAGGCGGACCTGCCGTCGCGCCGCACCTACACGGTCCGCGCCGTCGACCACGTCGCCGGAACCATCGCGATCGACTTCGTCGTGCACGGCGACTCCGGGCTCGCCGGGCCGTGGGCGGCGTCGGCCCGCCCCGGCGACCGCCTGGCGCTCTCCGGCCCGGGCGGCGGCTACGCGCCCTCCACCGACCCGGCCGTCACGCACGTGCTGCTCGGGGACGACAGCGCCCTCCCCGCCATCGCGTCCGCCCTGGAGGCACTGCCCGCCGCCGCCAAGGGCGTCGCCCTGGTCGAGGTGGCCGGGCCCGACGACGAACAGCCCCTCACCCACCCCACCGGGGTCGCCTTGCGGTGGTTGCACCGCGACGCCACCGGCGCCGAGCCGGGCACCCTGCTGGTCGAGGCGACGCGCGGGCTGGACCGTCCCTCCCGGCCGGTCCAGGTCTTCGCGCACGGCGAGCGGAGCGCCGTCAAGGCGATCCGCCGGCTGCTGCAGGACGACTGGGGACTCGACCGGTCGGACCTGTCGCTCTCGGCGTACTGGGCGCTGGGGCGCGCCGAGGACCGGTTCCAGGCGGAGAAGCGCGAGCCGGTCGGGGTGATCTTCGCGGACTGACCCGGTGACGGTGGCCCGTGTGAGACTGCCGCCATGGGCACCGGACCGGACACGCACGCCGACGTCTGCTGCGCGCCCGGCTGCGACACCGCGCCCGTGCACCCGGACGACCCGGTGCCGCTGTGCGGTGTCCACGCGTCGACCGTCGTCGACCGTGCAACGGGTTCCGGGGTCGAGGACCTGCTGCCCGGACCGTGCGCGATGTGCAGCTCGCCGGTCGGGGTCCGCTATCCCGACGGTGCCGTCTGCGCGGTGTGCGAGTGGCGGTGGGGCGACGTGCCGGACGGGGACCTCGCTCCCCCGCGCGTCGACGTCGTCTACTACCTGCGGATGCGCGACAACACGGGCGACCGGGTGAAGATCGGCACCACGGCGAACCCCCGGCAGCGGCTCGCGGCGATCGCGCACCAGGACCTGATGGCGTTCGAGCGCGGCGACCGGTCGCTCGAACGACGGCGGCACCGGCAGTTCGCGGCGACGCGCTACCCGGGCACCGAGTGGTTCCGGACGACGCCGGAGCTGCTCGCGCACATCGAGGTGGTCTGTGGGGGCGTGGTCGACCCGTGGGACGTACACGCTCGGTGGGTCAGTGCGGCCTGGGCGCTGCGGGGCTGAGCGGTGGGTGCGTACCGCCCGGGCGCTGCGGGGGCGAGCGGTACGGTGCACGGGTGTCGTCATCGCTGCCGTACGTTCCCACGCCCGTCGTGACGGGACCCGTCCAGTACGAGCACGGTCCCGACTCCAGCCGCGCCCCCGACGCTCCGCGCGGGCGGGTCGAGGCCTTCGAGCTGACCGAGAGTGCGGTGTTCCCCGGGACGACCCGGACCGTACGGGTGTTCGTGCCGGCACAGTACGACGGCACCGTCCCTGCGTCGGTGATGGTGTTCCAGGACGGCGCGCTCTACCTCGACGAAGCGCAGGACATGCGCGCGGGCGTGGTGATCGAGCAGCTCGTGCACCAGGGGCACATGCCGGTCACCGTCGGGGTCTTCGTCGATCCCGGAGCGCCCGGCAACCGCAACGCCGAGTACGACCCGGCCGACGACCGCTACGCGACGTTCCTGGTCGACGAGGTGCTGCCCGCGGTCCGCGGACGGCTCGGCCTGCGGCTGTCGGAGGACCCGGAGCAGTGGGCGGTCTGCGGCGGTTCGAGCGGCGGGAACTGCGCGTTCACGGTCGCGTGGCAGCGCCCGGACCGTTTCCGGAAGGTGCTGGCCTTCGTCGCGAGCTTCGCGCAGATCCCCGGCGGCGATCCCTACCCCGCGCTCATCCGTTCCGAGGCCCCCCGGCCCCTGCGGGTGTTCCTCCAGGCGAACCGGTTCGACCTGCGCCACGACGAGGCCGAGCGCAACTGGTACAGCCACAACCTGCAGGTCGCAGCGGCTCTCGCGGAGCGGGGCTACGACCACCGGATCGTGCTCGGCGACGGTGGGCACAGCCCGAACCACGGCGGGGTCGTGCTGCCCGACGCCCTGCGGTGGCTCTGGCGCTGACCAGGTCGGGACGGCACCCGGTCCGCCTCCGCGCCGGCGCCGGTGCTCCGCGGTGTTGGTCCCGATCTCACCGCGCGGAGACGTCGACCCTCACCGCGCGTAGGCGTCGACGAACAGCGGGCCACGGAGCTCCCGCAGGGTGTCGACGAGGCGGTCGATCGTGCGCGCCGAGATGCCGGAGACCTCGAGGTCGTGGGGCCCGATGGCCGGCAGGCGACCCGTCCGGATGCGCACGACCTCCCAGCCGACCGCACGGACGGCTCGGTCCTTCCGCCGGTCGGTCTCCTGCCGAGGGCCGACGTGTTCCAGCCCGTGTCGGCCAGTGGAGTCGTACTCGATGGCGACGCGGAGCTCCGGCAGGACGATGTCCGGCCAGGCCTCGACGTGGTCGAAGAAGGGTCGGTCGAGTCGGATGGCGTTGCGGTCGAAGGTGAAGTCGAACCGTGCCGCCAGGGAGGCCCGCAGGTCGGCTTCGACCGCCGAGGCCGTGGCGGGAGCGCAGACGCTCGTGAAGGCCTCACCCGACGGCAGCCTCGGCGTCTTCGGGCAGAGGGCGCGCGGCACGGGCTGTCGCCGTTCGCCCGTCCGGCGCGCCCGCCCACGGGACGAGGCCACCGCCCCGGCCGGCACGCCCCTCGCCGGAGCCGCGGGCAGGGTCTGCCGACCGGTGGCCCGGACGACCCGCTGCGGGAACGGCACCGCGTCCGGCCACTCCGCCGGGAGCACGGGCCAGCGTTGCGGCTGCGCCTGGACCGCGCACTCCGGGCACCACACCGACCGTCGACGCTCGCGCCCTGGACGTGCACGCTGCTCCCCTGGCGTCGCGACGAACACGTGTCCGACGTCGCACTCCCACGTCAGCAGCACGTCGGCCGCGGGCGGGATCTGGGTCAGCACGACGCCGTGGTTCCACTCCGGGTGGTACTGCCGGATCAGGACGGGGTAGGACGCCCAGGCCGCCCGGAACTCGCCCACCGCGTAGGGCACGGGAACGCCGCGCGACCACTGTCGCCGTCGCCACCACGCGTCCACCGGTTCGACCACGCCGCCACCGTAGGAGCGACCGCCGACACTGTGTGGCGGCGGTCGGTCGCTCAGTCCGACCGTGGCCGGTCGCTCAGTCCGACCGTGGCCGGTCGCTCAGTCCGACCGCTGCCGGTCGCTCAGTCCGGCGGCGTCACGAACGTGAAGTGCTCCGGACCGGTCGTGGAACCGTCCTCGACGACGCGGATGCCGGCCTCACGGCAGGCGGTCACCCCGTCGCGGTGCACCCGCTCCGGGCGCGGACGCTTCGGCACCCCGGCGTCACCGAAGACCGCCCAGGCGTTCGCTGCCGCGTCGCTCGTGAACCGGGTGCTGTACCGGACGCCCGCGAACCCGACCGCGTCGAACGCCCGCGCCCAGGCCTGGGGCACGCGGTAGTCCGTCATGGTCTGCAGCTCCGCGCCGACCCCGGAGCGGACGGCCGCGGGATGCGTGACGTCGGCGAAACGTCGTCCTCGGGAGGCCCGAGCGGACACGACGACCATCTCACGCGCCCGCGACGCGAAGACCGTGTTGGTGGTGAGCACGTGGTGGGCCAGGCGTTCCCGGACGGCGACCTCGACCGAGTCCGCCCAGTAGCACGTGCCCCGGGGGACGGCGAGGTCGAAGCGACCGCCGTCGATCCCGTCGGCATCGGGTTCGGTGCTGGCGAACCACCACGCGCCCCGGTCGTGTCGCTTCGCCCGGTAGAACGTGGTCCCCCGCGACTCCTCGGAGGGGAAGTCCGCGAGGTCGACGCCGTCCCGCGGTCCCTGCTGCGCGACCGTCGTGCGGGACGGGCTCACGCGTCCGCCGCCCAGGCGTGGGCCGCCCGACGCGCCGCCGCCAGGACCTGCTCGACACGCCCCGCACGAAGAGCCTCGGCCGCGGTGGTCCCGCCGAACTCGTCCGCCACCGTGTTGAGCCAAAGGGCGCTGCCCCAGGGGTCGATCCGGTCGGGGTCCACCAGTGCGAGCACCTGGCGGAGGTGCGGGAGCGGCGCTCCCGAGACGCCGAACTGGAACGACGGGAACACCAGGCTGCCGTCTCCGATCTTCAACCCGACGAGGTCCCGCTTCGCGACCGCCTTGCTGAGCGCCTGACGGGTCACGCCGCGCCACGCCGCGAGCGTCGGCGTGTCGTAGAACGGCCCGACGAGGGCGTCCGCCTCGTGCTTGACGGAGGGCAGTGCGGCGACCATCCGGTCGGCGAGCGCCTCGACGTCGGCGCCGTCCTCGACCGCACCGTCGGCTCGACCGTCCAGGATCCGCGACCGGAGGGCTGCGAGCAGCGCGTCCTCGGCCGCGGTGAGGACCCGCCGGCCCCCGAGCGGCGGGTTCGGGGTCCGTGTGCGCACGCCGCCGTCGCGCCGTGCACCCTGGGTCGTCGCCATGATTCCTCCGTCAACCGTGTCAACCGATTGTCCCACCTTCCTGACAACCACGTCAACCACCGTCGCACCAGGTGGTCATCCCGCGGCCGATCACTCCCGGCGTTCGGGGGTCTCCTGTGCCAAGGTCGACACGTGTACACCGACATCACCGGTCCCGAACTCGTCGCCCACCGCGGCTCCGTCGTCGAACCGGACGACTTCGACCCGTTCTGGCGGGACACCCTGGAATCCGCCCGCGAGCACCCGGTGGACGTCACGGCGACGCGCGTCGACACGGGCCTGACGACCGTCGACACCTACGACGTGTCCTACGCGGGATGGGCGGGCCAACGGATCCGCGCCTGGCTCACGGTGCCGGCGGGGACGGACCCGAGCGGACCGCTCCCGGCGGTGGTCGAGTACATCGGCTACGGCGGCGGCCGCGGAACGGCGACGGAGCACCTGCTGTGGGCCTCCGCCGGGTACGCCCACCTGACGATGGACACCCGCGGTCAGGGCTCGGGCTGGAGCGTCGGCGACACGCCGGACCCCGACGGCACCGGTCCCGCGGTCCCCGGCGTGATGACCCGCGGCATCGAGTCCCCGGAGACCTACTACTACCGTCGGCTCACCGTGGACGCCGTGCGCGCGGTCGACGCCGTCCGCGCACTCGACCTGGTCGACGGAGGACGGGTCGCGGTCATCGGAGGAAGCCAGGGCGGCGGACTCGCGATCGCGGTGGCGGGGCTCGTCGAGGGACTGGCGGGCGTCTTCCCGCGGGTGCCGTTCCTCTGCGACTTCCCGCGTGCGACCGTGATCACCGACGCCGACCCGTACCACGAGATCGCCCGGTACCTGACGGTGCACCGTGACCGCCGCGACCAGGTGTTCGACACCCTCGCCTACTTCGACGGTGCCCTGCACGCCGCCCGTGCGACCGCCCCGGCGTGGTTCACGTGTGCGCTCATGGACCCGATCTGCCCGCCGTCGACGGTGTACTCGGCCTTCAACGCCTACGCCGGGCCGAAGGAGATGACGGTCTGGGAGTACAACGGCCACGAGGGTGGCGGTGTGCACGACGACGCGGCCACGCTCCCCCGCCTCGCGCGGGTGCTCCGCGGTTGACGCTGCTCGGCCGCTGACGAGTGGTCGGCTGAGGCTCCTGCTCCTGCTCCTGCTCCTGCTTCTGCTCCGGCTCAGCGACCGAGCGCGCTGCGGACGTACGCGACGATCGCGTTCGCGTGGCCGTGCCCCAGGCCGTGTTCCTGCTTCAGCCAGGAGACGACCTCCATGTGGCGGTGCTCGTCGAGCCGGTCCGCGACGAGGTCGAGCCACTCCTGCACCGGGCGCCCGTACGTCGCTTCGATGCTCGGGAAGTAGGACGCCGGGCCCTTGGGCTTCGTCCCGTCGGCGGGCGGTCCGGGAGCGGGGACTCGGTGGTCGGACATGCGGTCACGGTAGTGCAACGGCGAGCTCGAGCGCACCCGTGTGTCATCGTCGTCGCATGACCGCCTGGTTCGTCACCCACGCCGAGCCCCTCGTCGACCCCGCGCGTCCGATCGGGTCCTGGGGACTCTCGTCGGTGGGCCGCGCCCGGGCCGACGCGTGGCGCTGCCCACCCGGGCCGGTGTCCGCGAGCACCGAACGGAAGGCCGTCGAGACCGCTGAGCGCATCGCTCCGGGGCGACCGGTCACGACATCGGCGCGCCTGGGTGAGATCGACCGGAGCGCCACCGGGTACCTGCCGCCGGTCGAGTTCGAGGCGGTCGTGACCGACTTCTTCGATCACCCGGACGAGGCCGTCCGCGGGTGGGAGCGGGCGGTCGACGCCCAGGAACGCATCGTCGCGGCCGTCCGCGAGGTCACGGTCGGCGTCGGCGACACGACGATCGTCTCGCACGGGGCCGTCGGCGCCCTGCTCCTCGCGGCGCTGCACGGCGCTCCGGTCTCGCGACGGTTCCTGCACCCCGGCATGGGCAGCGTGTTCACCTTCGACCCCGAGGCGTGGCGCGTGACGAGCGGTTGGCGTCGCCTGCCGCTCCCGCCGGTCGCGGCGGCGACCACCTGACGGACGGGAGGCGCGTGGCGGCGCCGCCACGGGCCTCCCGTCCGTCCCCTGGTCGCGCCCGCACGGTGCGTTCCTTCCCATCACGCCCGCAGTAGGAAGCCGTTCCGCTCGTAGCAGGCAGGAAAGAACGACACCCTACGAGCGGAACGGCCGACCACGAGCGGAACGGCCGACCACGAGCGGAACGGCCGACCACGAGCGGGAGGGTCACCGAGCTGCCCTGTGGCGTCGGTGCGGCCCAGTAGCGTGGGACCGTGCACGACGACGCAGTGGACACCCTCGGTCACGACGGGGTGTGGTTCGATCCGCTCTGGCGCGTCGAGGTCGCGCTCACCCCGGTCGAACGCGCGTTGCTCACGTCGTGGCCACTCCGACGCCTCGCGTTCATCGCACACGCGGGTGCCGCGTCGATCACCACGGTGCAGACCTACTCGCGGCTGGAGCACTCGCTCGGGGTCCTCGCGCTCGTCGCGCACTTCGCCCCGGACGACGCGGACGCGCGGCTCGCGGCGCTCCTGCACGACGTCGGACACCTGCCGTACAGCCACACCCTCGAGGGCATCGCCGGCCTCGACCACCACACCCTCGGGCGCGCGACCGTGCGGGCGCTGGCCGAGGAGCACCCGATCGACCCGGACCGCCTCATCGCGCTCGACGAGGGGACGGTGCCGTCGGTCCTCACACCGGCGCGCGGCGGCCTCAAGCTCGACCACCTCGACTCGTTCCTCCGCAGCGGCCAGGCGCACGGCCGGACGACGACACCGCCGCACGCCCTGCTGCGGCGGCTGCGGCTCTTCGACGGCGCGGTCGACGCGGACCCCGAGGACGCGGCCGAACTCGTCGACCTGGCGGTGCGGGAGGCCCGTGCCCAGCGCTCGACGGCGAACCTCGTGCCGGTGACGGTCCTCCGTGCGCTGGTCGCCCGGACGGTCGCCCGGGGGCTCCTCGACGCGGCCGGGCTCGCCGCCGCCACCGACGACGAACTGTGGGCCGTCCTCGCCGCGGATCCGGCGACGGCTGAGGAGGCCCGACTGCTCCGTCGACACCCGGAGCGCTGGCGGATGCACGTCGGCCGAACCTCGGGGACCGGGGTGCACCGGCACGTCGTCCGGCGGAGCTACCTCGACCTGCCGACCGTCGCGGGCCGTCGTCAGCACGACCCACGCGTCGACGCCCTCCAGGCCTCGCTGCCGTTCGAGGTCTCGGTCCGCCCCGACCGACACGACGCCGGTGGCACGATGGGCTCATGCGCAAGGACGAGTTGACCGTGGAGGAGGCGACGGCCATCGCCGAGCACGCTCGGTCGGGGTCGCTCCCCCTCGACGACCCGGAGGTCCGGAAGGTCGTCGACCAGGCGAACCGCGTGCTCGTCCGGGCGCAGATGTGGGGCGAGGACCGCAGCCCGCGGCTCCGCCGTCGCCGTCGGGCCATCGCCGTCGGCGCCCTCGTCGTCGTCGCGGTCTGGATCGCCGGGCTCGTCCTCCCGCTGGTCTGGCACCTCACGCGCTGAGCCGCGTCCGACCAGCAGACGCCGCCCCCGACAAGCAGACGCCGCCCCCGCACCCGCGGTTGCCGGCTGAACGCTGGCGCGCAGCCCCGCCAGGCCGCACAATCACGGGATGGACCAGGGAACCATGCTCGACCGACGCCGCTTCGTCACGCTCGGCCTCGCCGGTGTCGCCGGTGCGACCACCACGGCAGCGGCCGCACTCACGACCACCGACCGCGCGAGCGCCGCGACACCGGTGCTGCTCGCCGCGGACGAGTTCGACGGCGCCGCGGGCAGCGCGCCGAACCCGTCGATCTGGCGGTACGACCTCGGCGGCGGCGGTTGGGGCAACGGCGAGCTCGAGACGTACACGGACTCGCGCCGGAACTCGGCCCTCGACGGGAAGGGCAACCTCGTCATCACCGCCCGCCGCGAGGCCGACGGCTCCTACACGTCCGCCCGGTTGAAGACGGAGGGGACGTTCACCGCCCAGTACGGGTCGGTCCAGGCGCGGATCCGGATCCCCCGCGGGCAGGGCATCTGGCCGGCGTTCTGGATGCTCGGCGCCGACATCGGCTCCGTCGGGTGGCCGGCGTGCGGCGAGATCGACGTGATGGAGAACGTCGGGTACGAGCCGGCCGTCGTGCACGGCACCGTGCACGGACCGGGCTACTCGGGGGCGGCCGGCATCTCGGCCGCGTACACGAACACCTCGGGTGCCGCCTTCGCCGACGCGTTCCACGTGTTCGCCGTCGACTGGACCGCCGACGCGATCACGTGGTCCGTGGACGGGACGGCCTACCGGACGGTGACGCGCGCGGACGTCGGGACGAACCCGTGGGTGTTCGACAAGCCGTTCTTCGTCATCCTGAACGTCGCGGTCGGCGGTGGGTGGCCGGGCTCCCCCGACGCCACGACGCGGTTCCCGCAGCAGATGCTCGTCG
>NZ_NXIA01000029.1 GCF_002412165.1 Curtobacterium sp. 'Ferrero' | reverse complement strand
CCGCCCCGCAGCCCGCCGCGGCCCCCACGGCCGCCGTGCAGCCCCGCCGCGGCCCCCACGGCCGCCGTGCAGCCCCGCCGCGGCCCCTCTGGCCACCGCTGCACCACGGCACACGGTCACTCGCCGTCCACGACCGCCGCAACCGCCTCGATCTCGACCAGCTGGTCGTCGTACCCGAGCACGGTGACCCCGAGGAGGGTGCTCGGGACGTCGTGCTCCCCCATCGCGGCGCGCACGACCTCCCACGCCGCGACAAGGTCTGCCTGTCGCGAGGACGCCACGAGCACCCGCGTGCTGATCAGGTCGCTGAGCTCGGCACCGGCCGCCCGGAGCGCCGTGACGAGGTTCGCGACGCACTGCGCCGCCTGACCGGCGTGGTCCCCGACCGCGACCGTCCGGCCGTCGGCGTCCAGCGGGCACGCCCCCGCGAGGAACACCATCCGCGCGTGGGCGGGGGCGGTCGCGGCGTACGCGTACTCGGCGACGTCGCTGAGGGCGGCGGAACGGATCAGTCGGACGGCGGTCACGGGAGCGACGATGCCGCACCCGACGGCTCGGCGCCAGTCGACCCGGTCCAGTCGATCCGGTCGAACTCCGCCCGCAGCTTCGCTGCCCGACCCGGGTGCGTCTGCGCGACCCAGCCGATCCGTCCGAGCAGGTGTGCCCGGAACTCGGGGTGCCCGTCACGGTTCTGCGACGCCGGACCGTGCCGGACGCAGTTGTGCAGGATCGCGTGCAGCCGGTCGACCTCGGCGCGTCCCGGCGAGAGCCGCTCGTTCACGACGACGCCGGTGACCGACTGCCGCACGCCTCGCCGCCACACCCGGGTCTTGTGCGGGTTCACCGCGTACCCCTGGTCGGTGACGATCCTGACCACCCCTGCGATGAACGCGTCGACGCGGGCCGCGAGCGGCGCTCCCCCGCTGAACGTCAGGTCGTCGGCGTACCGGGTGTAGGTCGCGCCCGCGGCCGCCGCCCACCCGGTGAGCCGCGCGTCGAGGTGTCGGAGGACGAGGTTCGCGAGGGCGGGCGAGGTCGGAGCGCCCTGCGGCAGGTGGGCGTCGACGAGCGCCCGACGGAGGGCGACCCGTTCGTCCAGGGACCCTGCTCCGCCGGTCGGCATCGCCCGCAGGACGTGCGGCGGGACCTCGTGCACGCAGAGCCCCGTGAGGACGTGCGCGACGGGCTCCGCCAGACCCGCGCGACGGAAGACGCCGTACACGCCGGGCGCCCGGACCGTCGCGAAGAAGGCGGTGAGGTCCATCGTCACGACCACCTCGGCGCCGACGTGCTGCGAGGCGTTCGTCACGACGCTGCGGCCGGGGACGAACCCGTGGGCTGCGTCGTGCAGGGGCAGCGTCGCCAACAGCTCGTCGAGGACGCTCCGCTGCGTCCGTCGGAGCAGGTACATCGGCGCTTCGAGCAGGCGTGGGGTCCGTCCGGGCCGCACGCTCCACGTGTACCGGTAGTGGTGCAGCGGCCCCGCGGGGTCGGCGCGACGGTTCCACCCCTTCGTGTCGGCGAGCCACAGCAGCCGGCCCACCGTGAGGTCGAGGGCCCGCGCGAGCTCGGGCAGCGTGTCGACGACGAGCGGTCCCTCGACGTGTCTCCCGGCGCGGACCGGGGCGGCCGGGCGGCCGATCACCCGGATCGGCACCGTCCGCAGTCGGCGTCCGTGCTGGGACACGAGCCTCGGGGTCCGGGCGAGCACGTCGGCGAGGAGCCGCGGCGCATCCGCCGGGGGTCGGGGGAACGCCGCGAGCGCAGCGGCAGCCGCAGCGCCGACGAACGGCCGCTCGGCCCCGACGACGTCGTGGCCCGCCGCGCGCAGCGCCTGCAGGTCCCATGCTCCGGCGGCCAGGAACGCGTCGGCGAGGGCGACGACGATCTCGTCGAGTGGCGTGGCGTTCCCGGGGGACCCGTCGGTTCCTCCGTGCGCGACAGCGCGCGGAGCGCGCGCACCCGCTCGGGGCGTGGTGTCCTGCTGGTCCTGCGTACCCCGGGGTGACCCCGGAGAGGACGACGCACCGCGTACGTCATCCGCCTCCCCCGGGAACTCCACGAGCACACCGTACCGGGCCGGTGACACGACGAACGCCCCGCTCCTGCAGGAGCGGGGCGTTCCGGTGGTGACCCCAGCGGGATTCGAACCCGCGTTACCGCCGTGAGAGGGCGACGTACTAGGCCGCTATACGATGGGGCCGTGGTCCGGTCGGCCGGACGCACACGTTGTCGGACTCGGGGGCAAGCCACCTGTGGTGACCCCAGCGGGATTCGAACCCGCGTTACCGCCGTGAGAGGGCGACGTACTAGGCCACTATACGATGGGGCCGTTCCGACAACTCGACAAGTATGGCACAGCGGCCGCTCCGTGCCAAAACGCGGTGTGTCGCCCGGGTGTGCCGTCGCACGGACGGGCGGCACGGAGGTGGCAGCGAGCGGTGGCACGGGCCGGGGTGGTCGCGCTGCGACCGGCCGGGAGGCACGGCGCGGGCCCGCCCGTCGGCTCGCGTCCCGGGGCGGGCACGCTCCGCGACGGAGCGGGATCGGAGCCCACCCGCACCGCGCGGTGCGACGCTGCGGCGCGTGCACCGCGCGCGCGTGGCGGAGGCGCCCCGCGCCTCCAGGCCGTCAGACAGTGAGCGACTCGCCGGGCGCGAGCACCGTGACCTCGCCCTCGGGCTCCACGACCTCGCGGAGGCGACCGAGGTGCATGTCGAGGCCGATCTCGGAGAGCGTCGCCTCGTGCACCGGGTAGGCCCGCCGCGGAGCGACCGCTGCGACGTAGTCCATGAGGTCGCCGATCCGCAGCCACGGGGCGCCGATCGGGGTGGCGAGCACCTCGACGGGCGTCGGCGGGACGGTGTAGGAGTCGCCGGGGATGAAGAGCTTCCCGTCGACCAGGACACCGGTGTTGTCGACCACGGGTACGGACGAGTGGATGACGTTGTGGCGGGAGCCGTGGAAGTCGAGCCGGAACGGGCCGACCTGCCGCGTGCTCCCGTCCGTGACGACGTCCACGCGGACGTCCGCGTCCGCGAGCTTCGCCGCGACGCCGGCGGGTCCGAGCACGACGGCACCCGGGTTCGCCCGGAGGATGCGCTGCACCTGCTCGGGCGTGACGTGGTCCGGGTGCTCGTGCGTCACGACGACCGCGACGACGTCCGACACGTCCACCGGTCGGGTGAAGCCGCCCGGGTCGACGACGAGCCGCACGCCGTCGATCGTGAGGACCTGGCAGGCGTGCTCGAGCTTCGTGACCTCCATGCGGCCGACCCTACGCGCGAGGGGCCGGCGGTGCGGTGGTGTCCCGGACGACCAGTTCGACCGGTGCCGGTCCGACGGCGGGCGCCGAGGTGCCGTCCACCTCGGCGAGCACGATCCGCGCCGCGGTCCGGCCCTGCGCCTCCGGGTCCTGCGCGACGGTGGTGAGTCCGACGGTCGCGCCGTACTCGTGCCCGTCGATCCCGATCACCGACAGGTCGCCCGGCACCGACAGTCCGGCTCGCTGCGCTGCGAGGAGGACACCGAGCGCCATCTCGTCCGATGCGCAGCACACCGCGGTGGGACGGTCCCCCGCCGCGAGCAGGCGTTCGCCCGCCACGAGGCCCCCGGCGAACGAGAACCGACCGTCGACCATCAGCTCCTCGGGCACGGCGAGCCCGTGCGCGGCCATGGCGTCGACGAAGCCGTCCCGACGCAGGTACGGCACGGCGACGTTCATGCCGTCCTCGTCCTGGCCGCCCATGTACGCGATGCGACGGTGACCGAGCGAGACGAGGTGGTCGACGGCGAGCCGGGACACCTCGGCGTCGTCGACCCCCACGTTGCGCAGGCCGGGTGCCGGTCCCCCGATCACGACCATGGGGTGCCGGGTCAGCTCGAGTTCGGTGCGTTCGGTCTCGTCGAGCACGAGCGACAGGAGCACGAGCGCGTCGACCCGGTGCCGGAGCATCGAGCGTCGGAACGCACGGTCACGGTCGCCGCCCGGCCCGCCGAGGTTGTAGAGGACGAGGTCGTGGCCGGCACGGCGCAACTCCGCGTCGACGCCGCCGAGGGCCTTGACGTAGAACCAGCGGTCGATCACGGGGACGACCACGCCGACGGCGCGCTGGCGTCCGGTGGCGAGGCCGGCCGCCGCACCTGGTCGATGGTGGCCGTCGCCACCGTGGGCAGTCCGCGCAGGGCGCGCGACACGGTCGACTTCGAGAGTCCGGTGATCGTCGCGATCTCCTGGATGCCCAGCGGCTCGGCCTGGAGGCGCGTCACCTGTCCGCCAGGTGCGGCGCGTCGGCAGGACGGGTCGCGTCCACCGATCGCGTCGACACCGGTCGCCGCGGGGCCGATGCGCGCGGTGCCGAGGCGCGCGGGGTCGGCACGGCCGGAGCGGCCCCGACCCCGTGCACCTCGCCCGTCGCCGCGGCGTGCCGACGGAGCACCCGGACGCGCCACCGGTCCAGGAGCACGACGGCGACGACCGCGCCGAGGAGCGTGAGCGCCCACCCGAGGGCGGGTCGTCCGGTCACCTCGCAGAACACCGTCACGCCGAGGAACAGCACGCCGAACATCCCGACGAAGCCGATCGCCTCCTCGATGCGCGCTGTGGGCCGGGCGGGACCCCGCTGTGCCATGGTCGTCAGCCCTTCACGCCACCGGCGGTGAGGCCGGCCACGATGCGCCGCTGGAACACGAGCACGAGGATGACGAGCGGGATCGTGACGATCGTGCCCGCCGCCATCACCGCCGTGTACGGCTCCTGGTGCGGCTGCGACCCGGCGAACGACGCGATCGCGACGGTCACCGGCTGCGTGGCGTCACTCGAGAGCTGGGACGAGATGAGGTACTCGTTCCACGACGAGATGAACGCCAGGATCGCGGTCGTGAACACGGCCGGAGCGGCCAGCGGCAGGATGATCCGTCGGAACGCCTGCACCCGGGTGCACCCGTCGATGCGCGCGGCCTCCTCGAGGTCCCACGGCATCTCGCGGAAGAAGCTCGCGAGCGTGTAGACCGTCAGCGGCAGCACGAACGAGATGCTCGGCAGGATCAGCGCCTGGTAGCTCCCCATCCAGCCGATGTCGGTGAACAGCTGGAACAGCGGCGAGATGAGCGCGACCCCCGGGAACATCGACGCCGCGAGGATCGCGCCGGCGATGACCGACTTGCCCTTGAACTCGAGCCGGGCCAGCGCGTACGCGGCGCTCGTGCCGACCAGCAGCGCGATGAGCGTGACCACGGCACCGATGAACAGGCTGTTGAGCAGCGCACGCCCGAGGTGGTTGCCGAGCGCCGTGGAGAACGCGGTCGCGTAGTTCTCGAACGTGACGTGCGTGAACCACGGGGTCGGGTCGAACGTGTACCCGACGTCGCGGAAGCTCGTCACGATCATCCAGTAGAAGGGCAGGAGGCACCAGACCGCGATGACGACGGCTTGGATGCCGGTCCGCCACTTCTGGCCGAGGTGGCGCTTGACCCGCACCTCGCTCACGTCGGACGCACGATCGCGTCCGGTGGCGAGGGATCGGGGTCGGTCGGCTGCGAGCGTCACTTGAGCTCCCCCTTCTGCTGGGCGGCCTGGGTCTGCACGACGTTGGCGCCGAGGAACCGCACGAAGATGAACGCGACGATGAAGATCACGAGGAACGTGATGGTGGACAGGGCCGACGCGGAGTTGAAGCCCTGCCGGATCTGGTCGACCACCAGGATCGACAGCGTGGTGGTGGCGTTGCCGGAACCGCCGCCGCCCCCCGTCAGGATGGCCGGCAGGTCGTACATGCGCAGCGCGTCGAGCACGCGGAACAGGACCGCGACCATGAGCGCCGGCTTCACGAGCGGCAACGTGATGTTGATGAACCGCTGGACGGTGGAGGCGCCGTCCATCTTCGCGGCCTCGTAGACCTCGTCCGGGATCAGCTGCAGTCCGGCGAGGATGAGCAACGCCATGAACGGCGTGGTCTTCCACGTGTCGGCGATGATGATCGCCCACCGCGACGCCCACTCGCTCGACGTCCAGAGGATCTGCTGGCCGAGCACGTGGTTGAGGACACCGTTCGCGTCGAAGATGAAGTACCAGAGCTTCGCGGTGACGGCGGTCGGGATGGCCCACGGCACGAGGATCGCGGCACGGACGAACGCGCGGCCCTTGAAGTCGCGGTTCATGATGATCGCCATCCACACGCCGATGACGGTCTCGAGCGCGACGGTCACGACGGTGAAGAAGAAGGTGTTGCCCATCGACACCCAGAACTGGGAGCCGATGCTGCCGGGCGGGCAGGTGGTGTTGCCGCACTGCTGCGCGAGCCAGTGCACGTAGTTCGTCACGCCGGCGAAGCCGCCCTGCACGAACAGCCCCGTCGCCTTGTCGAGCCCCTGGTCGAGCTGGAACGACTGGATGACGGCGCTGACGACCGGGTAGCCGATGACGATGGCGAGGAGCACGATCGTCGGGCCGATGAGGTACACGGCCCACCGACCGTGTTCGGCGTTGAGTCCGCCCTTGCGCCGCTTGGGCGGTTCCATCCCCGCTGGGTTGGGGATGGCGGCGGGGATCTCGGTTGCTGCTGACACGTGGCGGCCTCCTTGCCGGGGTGTGTCGGGACGCGAGTGGGGGCGGACGGGAGGCGCGGTGCGGGCTGGCACCGCGCCTCCCGTCCGTCGGTGGTGACGGCCGCAGCCGTCACCGGTGACGGCTAGTTGCCGCTGCTGGTCGCCGTCTTGAGCGCGGCCTGCATGTCGGACAGGGCCTGGTCGACGCTCTTGGATCCCTTGAGCGCGGCGTAGGTGTTGTCCTGGATCGCCTTCGTGACGGCCGGGTAGAACGGCGTCACCGGACGCGGTTCGGCCGACTCGATCGACTTGAGCAGGGTCGGCAGGTAGGGCAGCTTGCTCGTGAGCTCGGAGTCGGTGTACAGGTCACCGACGACCGGGGCGAGCGAGCCCTGCGTCGCGAAGAACTTCTGCGTCTCGTTCGACTCCAGGAACTCGAGGAAGTCGTGCGCGGTCGCCTTGTGCTTCGAGTACACGCTGATCGCGGCGTTGTGGCCGCCGAGCGTCGAGGCGCCGGTGCCGTCCTTGCCGGGGATCGGCGCGATGCCGAAGGTGTCCTTCACCTTGCTCGACCCGTCGGTCTTGGCGAGGTTGTAGACGTACGGCCAGTTGCGCAGGAACAGCAGCTTGCCGTTCTCGAACGCGGTGCGGCCCTGCTCCTCCTGGTAGGTGATCGCCTCGGCCGGGATGTTGCCGTCCTTGAAGGCGTCGACCAGGTTCTGCAGGCCTGCCTTGGCGTCGGCGGTGTCGACGTCGGGCGAGCCGCTCTTGTTGAGCACCGAACCACCGGAACCGTTGATCGCCTCGGAGGCGTTGACGGTGAGGCCCTCGTACTTGGCGAACTGGCCGGCGTAGCAGCCGATGCCGTTCTCCTTGGCGATGGAGCAGTCCTTCATCATCTCGTCCCACGTCGTCGGGGGCGTCTTGACGAGGTCCTTGCGGTAGTAGAGCAGCGCGCCGTCGGAGGTCTGCGGTGCCGCGTACAGCGTGTTGTTGTACGTCGCGGTCTTCACCGTGGCCGGCAGGAGCTTCGACGTGTCGATCTTCATCTTGCCGGTGAGCGGGGTCAGCCAGCCCTTGGCGGCGAACTCGGCGGTCCACACCACGTCGACGTCGACCACGTCGTAGTTCTCGTCCTTGGCCTGGAAGTGCTGCACGAGGTCGTCGTGCTGCTGGTCAGCCTGGTCGGACTGCTCCTTGAAGGTGACCTTCTCGTCCGGGTGGGCGTCGTTCCACTTGGCGATCAGCGGCCGGACGACGTTCGAGTTGTCCTTGCCCTGCACGTACGTGATCGGGCCGCGGCTGTCCTGCCCGTTCGAGGCGTCGCCCGAGTTCGCGGATCCACCGCTCGAGCAGCCGGTGAGCGCGAGGCCGATCGCGGCGATGCCGGCGATGGAGGCGTACCGCACCTTGGCGCGTGTTGTCTTCACAGCTGTGTCTCCTCATCGAGATCACCAGGGACGGCGGTCGGGTGTCGGACATCGTCTCCTGGAGCAGGCGGCAGTGCCTGCTGGTCGAGGAACCTACGCCCGCTTCAGGCGTTCCGCAACCGGTTGCATCCGCGATGTGATCGTGTCGTGATCACCGGGCGCCGCTCGGTTTTCCTGCGTGATCGCTCACTCTTCCGTGAGTGATCGCTCACTTCCCAGCGGACGCCGGGATCCGCGTGCTGCCCGGCCGCTGGGAGCGTTCCCGGACTGGTGCGGGGTTCCGCACGGAACCCGCCACGGCCCACGCAGCGCATTGTCCCGTCCACGGGTGCTGCGTAGCGTCCCGGCCATGGCCCTGATCCCTCCCGTCACCGTGCCCGGACCGCGTCGGGTCGTCAGCATCGACCTCGACGCGCCGCTCCCCTCGCTCGTCGCGGACGAGACCGGCTCGTCGGCACTCGTGGTCGGCTACCGCGACGGGTTCCCGGTGACGACCCTCGACGTGCTGCTGACCGGGGACCCGGAGGACGCCCGGCGCGCCCTCATCCCCCTCGTCACCCAGACCGCGGGAGCGCGGTCGACCAATGCCCCGGTGCCCGACGAGGACCTGCCGCTGATCTCGGTCGTCGTCTCGACGATCGTCGCGCGGATCGAGACCATCACCACGCTCCTCGACGTGCTCGAGCACCTCGACTACCCGCGGTACGAGGTCGTCATCGTCGACAACCGCGTGAAGGTGCCCGAGCACGACGAACTGCCCGGGATCCTCGCCGGCCACAACGTCCGACTCGTGGTCGAACGCCGCCCGGGGTGCTCCGCCGGCCGCAACGCCGGGGTCGCCGCCGCCAAGGGCGAGGTGATCGCGTTCACCGACGACGACGTGAAGATCAGCCGTCAGTGGCTCCGGAAGATCGGCGAGCGCTTCGTCCGTGAGCCCGAGCTCTCCGCGGTCACCGGGCTGATCCTGCCGGTCGAGCTCGAGACCCCCGCGCAGATCTGGTACGAGGCCTACTACGGCGGCTTCAGCGGGGAGCGCACGTTCGAGCCGGTCACGATCGTCCCCGACGACGTCCCGGGCGCCATGCGCAACGCGCGCGTCTCCGCGATCGCACCCGACGGGTCGGTCCGCAAGCACTTCGCGGTGTACGGCATCGGCGGCTACGGAGCCGGCGCGAACTGGGCGGTGCGGAAGTCGGCGTTCCTGGCCGCCGGGGGCTTCGACCCCGTGCTCGGGGCCGGCGTCCCGGCGCGCGGCGGCGAGGACCTCGCGATCTTCATCGACATCCTCTGGGGCGGCGGGCGGATCGGGTTCGAGCCCAAGGCCGTCGTGCACCACCGGCACCGTCCCGACCTCGAGGGGCTCCACCACCAGCTGCACTCGAACGGCGTTGGGTTCACGGCGCTGATGTGCGCGCTCATCGCGAAGGACCGTCGGCACCTGACCGCCCTGACGCGGCTCATGCCGATCGCGGCGCGGGTGAAGCTGAAGCAGCTCGTCACCCGGCTCGCCGGTCGGCGGGACGCAGCACCGGAGACCGTCACCGAGGCGTCCACCACTCGCATCCCCCGGTCCCTGGCCTACCACGAGTTCCGGGGCTTCCCGGCCGGTCCGGCGGCGTACTTCCGCAGCCGTCGGTTCTGGCGCGACGTGGAGGAGGGGCGTTTCCGCCCCTGACCGTCCGCGCGCGGACCCGAGCGGGTCGGCCGGGTGCGGGCCCGTCGGGTGCGGGTCCGTCGGGTGCGGGTGCGTCGGGTGCGGGTGCGTCGGCACCGGCCCGGACGCGTGCGGCTCGGCCCCGATCCGCCGCCGTGCGACGACACCGCCGACGTCGGACGACAGCGGCACCGTCGATCCCCAGCGCCCGCAACAGGAGGCGTCCGCAACCGACGACACCACCGACGTCGGACGACAGCGGCGTCGTCGTCGCGCAGCGGCAGCACCCAGCTCAGCGACGATCGCGACGATCGCGACGACCCGACCCGACCACCGTGAGCCCTACCGCCGCGCGGCCACCCGCCCGCGCACGTACCGCCAGGGCCCGCCGAGCGCCGCGACGAGCTCGGCCCGCTTGAGCCCCGCCGTCGCCTCGCGGAACGCGTCGTCGACCGGCCAGCCGCCGACCGCGTCCACCGCCGCCGCCACCTGTCCGTCCCCGCTCCCTTGGCCGAGTGCGCCGAGCTGCCGGAGCGCCCCCACCGCCCGACGCGCGACCGCGACCGCGGTCCGGGGGCGGCTGACGAGCTTCGCGACCCAGGCGCCGAGCCCGGTGCCGTACCCGACCGCCTGCGTACGGAGCGCGGCACGGTCCGGACGGTGCCGGTGCCAGACGACCGCGGAGGGCTCCACGGCGAGCGCCCCGCCGGAGAACAGCACGCGGGTGAACAGGTCCGGGTCCTCCCCGGCACGCGCCGGGGTGCCCGGCCCGAGGGCGACGTCGAAGCCGCCGAGTGCAAGGGCCGCCGAGCGACGGAGCGACATGTTCGCCCCGGTCCCGAACGCGCCGACCGAGAACGGGAAGAGCGGCAGGTCCGCGGGCGGCGCGGACGTGCGGTAGACGCGGCGCTCGGTGTTGCGCGCCCAGGTCACGCGTTCGTCGAAGTAGCGCTGCGTCGGTGTGCGGAGTTCGCCGCTCGGAACGAGGCCCGTGACGCAGACGACGTCCGCGTCACGGGCGTACGCGTCGGCGAGGGCGGCGGCCCACCAGCGGTCGACGACCACGTCGTCGTCGACGAAGGCGACGACGTCGCCGGTGGCGACCGCGAGGCCGGCGTTCCGTGCCCGCGAGACGCCCGCACGGGCCTCCAGGACGTAGTGCAACCGGGGGTCCGCGATCGCGGCGACGACGTCGTGCGTGGCGGAGCTGCTGGGTGCGTTGTCGACGACGATCACCTCGAGGTCGGGGTGCTCGGAGGCGAGGACGGACGCGACGCACCGACGGACGTCCTCGGGTCGGTCCCGCGTGCCGATGACGACGGACACACGACCCACGGGTGCGGCTCCGGGGCCGGCCGGGAGGCGCGTGGCGGGCAGGGCGCGGAGCGCGCGTCCCAGCGCGGTCGGGTCCAGGGCCCCGTGCGCGTCGACGGCGACGTCGACGCTGCCCGCGACCTCGCGGCCGTCGCGGACCAGCAGTCGGGCGCGGGTGAAGCCCGCGGCGCCGGCGAGCTCGACCGTGTCGGCGGCGAGCGCCTCGCCCCGGTCGACGGCGCCGACCCAGGCGGCGCCCGCCCAGTCCGGGGCCTCGGCGGACGGCATGGCGGGTCGGAGCGTGAGCACGCTGGTGGTGCCGGCACGGCGGTCGGTCATGCTCCGATGCTCGGGTTGTGCCCTCGGCGCGTCAACGACCGGCGGGTCGGGCTGCGCGGACCTTGCGGTTTGCCGCCACCCGGCAGGTCCGCTCCCCCTAGGATCGGTGCAGGACCCCGGCGCCGGGGTGCGCGAGGAGGAGGACGCATGCCGCTGGGCCCGACGACCGAGTCCGGCGTGCTGCTCGAGGTCACCCTCGACGACCGTGACACCTGCGTCTGCGGGCACCCGCGCGAGGCGCACGAGCACTACCGGCGCGGCTCGGACTGCGCGCTCTGCGACTGTCCGCGGTTCCGTCGCCGGCGCTGACCGTCCGACGGCCCTGGTGCGGGAAACCGCCGCTTCCCCGCACCCGGCCCGAGGCCGCCTTGTCGGGGTCCGCGGGCCGCACGTAGCGTCGCGTCCATGGCCATCTCCCCCGCCGTGGCGTGTGTGGTCCTCGCCCACGAGGACCCGGTGCACGTCCGCCGTCTGATCGAGGCGCTGGACCCGTTCCCGGTGTTCCTGCACTGCGACGCGCGGACCCCCGACGAGGTCTTCGCGGCGATGACGGCCGGCCTGCCGGACCGGGTGCGGTTGCTGCCGCGGATCCGGACCGGGTGGGCGAAGTGGGAGAACGTCGCGGCCGAGGTCGAGGGGTACCGGGCGGCGTTGGCCGGCACGGACGCCACGCACGTCGCGGTCCTCACCGGGAGCGACTACCCGCTCGGCAACGCAGCCGAGGTCGCGGAGCTGCTCGACCGGCACCAGGGTGTGTCGTTCATCGGTGCGCACCCGCTGCCGTACGCCGAGTGGGGTCGGGGTGGGGGCAAGCCGCGGATCCGCTACCCGCACTGGGCATGGCGGAAGCACATGGTACGTGTCCCGATCCCACGCCGGCTGCCGGAGGGCGTCGTGTTCGCCGGCGGGTCACAGCTGAAGGTCCTGGCGCGACGGCACGCGGAGGCCGTGGTCCGGACGGTCGACACCCGGCCGGACCTGGTCCGCTTCTGGCGTCGGACCTGGATCGCCGACGAGACGTTCGTGCCGTCGGTGCTCCGCTCCCCCGCGCTGACGCCGGGGTTCGAGCACGAGCACGTGGCCGAGTCGCTGTGGTGGATCGGCTGGGACGGTTCGGCGCGGAAGAGCCCGCCGTGGCTCACGATCGCCGATGCCGGCCGGCTGCTCGAGCGTCGGACGCTGCCCGGGGTCGACGTGCCGCAGCTGTTCGCGCGCAAGTTCTCGACCGAGCGCAGCGCCGATCTGCTCGACCTGGTCGACGCGGCGTTCGGGTTGCGGGCGGGCTCCGCGCTCGGTGCCCGGCCGGACGTCGGCACCGTCGACCCGGTGGTCACGCCGTGACGGTCCCGCCGTCGACCGGGAGCGTCGCGACGACCCGGCGCCAGGCGCGCGCCGCTCGCGAGGCGCAGGAGCTGCGGGCGACGCGGCGAGGTCGGTCGACCGTCGATGCGGACACCGCGCCGGGGTCGACGTCCGCCGACACCGACGACCGTGCCACGGTCCGGAAGGGCTCGAGCGTCCTGTTCGGCCGCGGCCTGCTCTACGTCGTCGTCTGGTCGATGCAGCTCGTCGTCTCGTCGCTCATCTCCCCCGTCCTGGCGCACCTCATGCCACCGGCCGAGTTCGGGGTGCTCGCGTCCGCGATCGCCCTGTACCAGGCGCTCGGCGTGCTCGCTGTGGCCGGGCTCGACCAGGCCGCCGTGCTGCAGCGCGCCGAGGACGGCGACGACCGCCGGGCCCGCGGGCTGCTGGCGGTCGGCATGCTCACGGCGACCGTGGTCGCCCTCGTCGCCATCGGGACGATCCCGCTCTGGGCGGACGCCGCCGGCTTCGTCGGCAACCACCCGCTGCTCCTCGTCGCGGTGCTCTGGACCGGACCGGCGGCGATCGTGCAGCTGTCGCTGGCGCTGCTGGTCGCGCAGGACCGCATCCGGGTGTTCGCGGTGACGAGCCTGCTCTCGTCCGTCGGCGGGTCGATCATCGGCCTGGTCCTGCTCGAACTCGTCCACGCCGACGCCACGACGTACGCGTGGGGCGGGGTCGTGGCGCAGGGCGTGGCGATGGTGATCGGCATCGTCGCCGTGCGTCCGCGGCTGTCGGGGCTGCTCGACCGACGGACGACGGCTCGCGCGTTCCGGCTCGGGGTCCCGATCGCCCTCGGCAACCTGTCGTACTTCGTCCTCAACGCCGGGGACCGCATCGTCGTGCAGCGGATCCTCGGCCCCGAGGAGGTCGCCCGCTACCAGATCGCCTACGTCGTCGGGTCCGCGGTCATCCTGCTGCTGACGTTCACCAACCAGGCGTGGGCCCCGCACTTCGCCGCGCTCCGGGACGCCGCGGCCCGCCGACGGCTCGCCATGCACTCCCGCGACGAGCTGTACCGCATGCTCGCCCCCGTCCTCCTCGCCGTGACGCTCGCGTCGCCCGTCGCGCTGCCGATCCTGGCGCCCGCGTCCTACCGGGTGCAGGAGCTCTCCGTCGTCGTCCTCGTCGTCGCCGTCACCGCGCTGCCGGTCGTGGCCAGCGGTGCCACCGGCCGACTGCTCGTCGTCGAACGACGGGGCGTGGCGGTCGGGGTGATCGCCGCCGTCGCCGGCGCCGTGAACATCGGCGCGAACCTCGTGCTCGTCCCGTGGCTGGGCCTGGTCGGCGCCGCGGTGTCGACGGTCGTCGCCTACGCGGTGCTCGCAGCTCTGCAGCTGGCCGCCCTGCCCGACCGCCGCGAGTGGCGCGGGCCGGGCCTCCGCGTGGTGCTCCCGGTCGTGCTGGCCCTCGCCGTCGCCGCCGGGTCGTTGCTGGTCCCGCAGGACGTGTTCTGGAACGTGGTGCGCGCGGCCGGTGTCGTCGCGTGCCTGCCCTGGTTCGTCCGCCGTCTCCGTGCCGCTCGAGGAGGAACGTCATGACCCCGCACCGCTCCCTGCGCATCGGACTCCTCACCGGGGGCCTCGCGATCATCGGCGGTCTGGAACGGTGCGTCCTGGAGGACACCGAGGAGCTCGTCGCCGCCGGGCACCGGGTCACGGTGTGGCACCGCGACCCGGTCTTCCCCCGCGCCGGCGAGGGGCTCCCCGCGTTCGAGCGGCTCGGCGTCGGCCTGGAGATCGCCACCGACCCGCGGTTCGGCATCAGGACGGCGGTGGCCGACACGCTCCGCTTCGTCCGCCAGGGGATCCGCCTGCGCCGGTCGCGACCCGACGTGCTGTGGCTCAACCGACCCGAGTACCTGCCGTTCGGCCGGGTCGTCTCCGCCGTGTCGGGTGTGCCGCTCGCGGTGCACCTGCACCATGCCCCGAACTACCGTCGCCTCGGCCCGATCGCCGGTGGCCGGACCCGCTTCCTGGCCGTGTCCGGTGCGATGGCCGACGCCTGGGCCGCCGCCGGCGCACCGCGCGACCGGATCACGGTCGTCCCGAACGGTGTCGACCCCGCCGACTTCCCGCCGCCGACGCGAGCCGACGCGAGCGCGGCCCGCGCCGCGCTCGGCATCGCCGACGGCGTGCCGACCGTCCTCTACTACGGTCGTCTCAGCCGCTCCAAGGGGGTCGTCGCCCTCCTGAAGGCATGGGGGCGCGTCCTCGAGTCGAGCCGCGTCCGCCACCGGGTCACCTCGGCACCCGCGGCCGGCCCGGCAGCGCCGTCCCCGGTGCTCGTGCTCGCCGGCGCGCTCTACACGGACGAGGCCGACGCCGTCCGACGCGCCGTCGACGCGCTGCCGGAGGGCTCCGTGGTCCTGGCGCCGGAGCGCGACGACGTCCTGACGGTCCTGCACGCCGCGGACCTCGTGGTGGTGCCCTCGGTGGAGCCGGAGGGCTTCGGGCGCACCGTCGTCGAGGCCATGTCGACCGGGCGGCCGGTCGTCGCCGCGGCCTCCGGCGGGACCGGGGAGATCCTCTCGGGCGAGTGGCACCGGTTCACCGTCGACCCGACCGACGCCGACGCCCTCGCCGAGCGCATCGTCTCGGCACTCGACGAGGCCGCGCACGACCCGTCGCTCGGTGCGCGGGCGCGCGAGTGGGTGGCCACCCGCTACGGCCGGACGCCCCACGTCGAGGCGTTGCTCGCGGCGCTCGAGGCGCACGCCCGACGCTGAGCGTGCACCGGCGTCAGCGGCTGCGAGCCGGTACGTCGATGGTCATCCAGTCGACGACGAGCGACCCGTCCGACCGCTTCGGCGGCACCCCGCCGAGCGAGCCGGCCTGCACGACGAAGTGCATCCGGGCGGTCGGGATGTCCTCCGTCGTCGACTCGATCCGGCGACCGTCGACGGAGAACGTCATCCGCTCGGGGGTCCACTCGATCGTGTACGTGTGCCAGTCGGCCAGCGACGCGGCCGTCTCCTGGTGGATGCACTTCTCCTCGGGCGCGCCGAGGCAGTGGACGTTCAGCCACGCGGGCGCACCGAGCGCCCCCTCCGGGAAGTCGACCTCGCCGTCGGCCCAGACGTTCTCGTCGCTCCAGAGGAGCACCGCGACCCCGTACCCGTCGACCTCGTCACTGCGCATCCGGATCGTGTAGCGTCCCGAGGTCTGGCCGCCCCAGGTGCCGTCGACCAGGGGGACGATGCCGCCGGCGAGCGGTGTGCCCTCCGCCGTCGTGCGGAGCCGCATGTCGAGCACGCCGTCGTGCGCGGTGAGCGTGGACGCGGAGTAGCGGCCCGTGCCCGCTGTGTCGGAGAAGCCGTGGTAGACCGAGAACCGGTCGGCGTACCGCGACTCGAACCCGCCCGTCGGGGTGTCCTCGGCGAAGTCCTCCGAGAACACCCGGTGCCAACCGGCACCCGCGCTCGTGGGCATCGTGACGCCGCTGGGGTCGACGCCGCTGCCGTGCGGGGTCCCGGTCACGGCGGCTGCGACCAGGGCCGCGCCGACCGCGAGCCCGGTGACCACGATCGGGAACCGGCGCGACCGGGCGGCACGCGACCGACCGTGACGGGCGAGACCGGCGCCGTGTGCGGGCGCTGCACCGTGCGCTGCCGCGGCGTCACCGGACAGCTCCGCGCCGGGACGGACGGTGTCCGCGGGAGCGTCGGCGGTCAGCTGATCGCCCACGCGCGCACCTCCGACAGGCCAGCGTTGACCGTCCCGGAGGAGACCCGCGTCACGGTGAACCGGACCCAGGTGACGGTCCGCTTGGTGAAGTCGACGTTCTTCGTCGTCCCGGCGTTCGGCAGGGAGCCGACGGTGACGCTCGTGCCGTCCGAGAAGGTCAGCGTCCCTGCGGTGACCTGGTCGACCGAGTTCGGGCGGTCGTGCAGCTCGATGCGCTGCAGCGCCACCGCGGACGGGAAGGTCAGCTGGATCCAGGTGCCGGCACGGCCGTTCGGGGCGACCCACTCGGCCGAGGCGTTCGTCGGGTAGCCGGAGACGACGCCGTCGACCGCCTTGGCGACGGTCTGGCCGTCCGCGGGGTTGTCGGCGCTGGCGATCGGCGTCGCCGACGCGGTGACGTCACGGAGCGTCGGGGTCGGGGTCGGGGTCGGCGTCGGCGTGGGCGTCGGGGTCGGCGTGGGCGTCGGGGTCGGCGTGGGCGTCGGGGTCGGCGTGGGCGTCGGCGTCGGCGTCGGCGTCGGCGTCGGCGTCGGCGTCGGCGTCGGCGTCGGCGTCGGCGTCGGCGTCGGCGTGGCCGTCGACGTCGTCCCGAGCGCCCGAAGTTCGGCGAGACCGATGTTCTGCGTCGATGCGCTCACCGACGTCACCGTGAAGCGCACCCACGTGACCGACCGTGCCGCGAACGTGACCGGCTGCACCGTCCCGCCGTTCGGCAGCGCGGGCACCGTCACGCTCGAACCGTCCGAGAACGTCAGGGTCCCGCCGGTGACCTGGTCGTCGGTGTTCGGCCGGTCGGCGAGGTCCACCTCCGTCACCGTCATGGCGCCGGTCCAGGTCAGCTGGATCCAGGTGCCGGCGCGACCGTTCGGCGCCACCCACTCGGCGGACGGGTTCGCCGGGTAGCCCGACACCACACCGTCGACGGCCTTCGCCGCCGTCTGCCCGTCGGCCGGGTTCTCCGCGCTCGCGGTCACGGTCGCCGAACCGGTCAGGTCGGACGCGGTCGGCGTGGTCGCGGAGTCCGACGTGTAGGCACGGATCTCCGCGAGTCCGACGTTCTGGGTCGAGCTGCTCACCGAGGTCACGGTGAAGCGCACCCACGTCACCGACCGCGGCGTGAACGAGATCTGCTGCGGCGTGCCGGCGTTCGCCAGCGCCGGTACCGTCACGCTCGACCCGTCCGAAAAGGTCAGTGTTCCACCGGTCACCTGGTCCGCGCTGTTCGGGCGGTCCGCCAGGTCGACGGACGAGAGGGTCTTCGCGGTCGACCAGCCGAGCTGGATCCAGGTGCCCGCGCGACCGTTCGGCGCCACCCACTCGGCGGACGGGTTCGCCGGGTAGCCCGACACCACACCGTCGACGGCCTTCGCCGCCGTCTGCCCGTCGGCCGGGTTGTCCGCGCTCGCGGTCACCGTCGCCGAGCCGGTCACGTCGGTGCGGGTGCCGCCCGGGACGCTCGGGTCGGTCGGCTGCGCGGGGTCGGCCTGTCCGACGGTGTACTGGCGGGTCAACCACGACGACTCGGGTCGGGGCGCGCACGCCTCCCACGTGGCACACGTCTGGTCGTCGTGGGCGGCGTAGGTGAAGAACGCCGCGGACTTCGCGGCGACCTGGGCGCTGGTGAGGTTCGTCGGGCGGTCGGCGATCGGGTAGCCGAGGTACCCGGTGAAGCCGTGCGCGCCGGCGTACTGCTGCTGGGCCTGGTCGGTCAGGTAGGCCACGGTGTGGTGGTCGCTGTGGTCGCCGTCCCCGTACCGGCCGGAGTAGTCGAGCGTGTGCACGTCGGTCGGCGAGTACTCGTCGAGCAGGCCCGAGAGCACCGAGCGCAGCTGCGGCAGCGTGTACTGCGCCGGGTCCGGGGCGTCGGCGACGGTGCTCAGCGTCGGGATGTACCCCTGGTACAGCTGCTGGAGGCTCGTGTAGCCCGTCGCCCAGAAGCCGTTGCCCTCGAGGTTGCCGTCGGGCAGGTCGAGGAACACGAGGCTGACGCGGGGCGCGGCGGTCAGCGTGTCCAGCTGCACCTGCTTGCCCGCGACCGTGATCGTGGTCGTGGTCGTGGCGGGGTCGACCCCGAGGATGCTCGCGTAGGCGGCCATCAGGCCGACCTGACGCTCCCGCCAGTACCACATCGGGTAACCGGCGTCGGCCGCGGTGACGACGACGGTGCGCACGCAGCGGCCCGCCGCGAGGTCACGCTGCAGGTCGGTGCCCTGGAACAGCAGGTCGTCGTCGGGGTGGGCGATGACGCTCATCACGCGACCGGCGCTGCAGTCGACCCCGGCGACCGGGTCGCCGGCCGCGACGGCCGCGACGGCCGGCTGCCCGGCGACCGCGGTGCCGAGGACGCCGGTGACCGCCGCGGCGAGCGCGGCGACCACGAGCAGGGTCCGGTGGTGACGATCACTTCGCGCCATGACGGAGTCCCTCGGTCGTGAGCTCGTAGACGACGGTCGTGCCGGACGACCACACGGGCTTCCAGTACGGCGAGCGGGCCATCGCCGCCGCGAGCTGCTGGTAGTCCGCGTCGCTCTGGTAGCCGTAGCGCTCGTCGTACGCGCCGAACGGTTCGGCGACGAGCGCGTAGTACTTGGTGGCCGACCAGGTGCTGACGAGCTTCCGCGTCACGTCGGAGACGTCCGCCGCCGCGTCGTAGTCGGTGCCGCTCGGGTAGTCGCCGAACGCCTCACGCGACAGGTAGCCGACGTCGAAGTAGCGGGCTCCGGTGTTGCTCGGGACGGCGTTCGCCGATCCCGTGAGCAGCATGATCGAACCCTTCGGCGCGGTGGCGTCGTAGAACTGCGTCGCGGCGGACTGGCTCCGGGTGGGGACGCGGTTCCAGTCGAGCGCGGTCTGCCCGAACGACCCGACGGCCACGAGAGCGGCGATGCCGACCGCGGCGAGCGCAAACCGGACCGAGGTGGGGCGGGTGATCGTCCCGACGGCACGTCCGGCCCAGGCGAGACGACCGCCGGGCATCGGCAGGCCCGCTGCGAGGATCGCGATCCACGGGGTGGCGAACAGCACGACCCGGAAGATGCCCTCCTGGCCGTAGTTCGTCGCGACGAGCAACGAGATCGGGCTCGCGGCGGCGAGGAGCAGGCCCCAGTGGACCCGGTCGCGGCGGAGCAGCACGGTGAGGACCGCGGCGAGTCCGAGCACGACGAGCGTGGCGGCCGGCACGTCGAACGCGAGCGCGGTGACCAGGGGCTTCGG
Source organism: Curtobacterium sp. 'Ferrero' (assembly GCF_002412165.1). Lineage (GTDB taxonomy): Bacteria > Actinomycetota > Actinomycetes > Actinomycetales > Microbacteriaceae > Curtobacterium. Next base: position 11,133 of record NZ_NXIA01000029.1, on the reverse strand, counting down.
GAGCACCGTCATGTCGTGCGCGGGCGGCTGCACGTTGTCGAGGACCCGGCCGACGGCGGCGAGCGAGAGGAACTTGTCGAGGATGCTGCCGTTGAGGAACGCGAAGACGACCGCGGGGACGAGCACGACGACGGGGATCCACCACGGCCGGAGCAGGCGGAACACGACGAGCACGACGAGCGCGGCGACGGTCAGGTACGGCGAGATCTGGTGGGTGACGGCGAGGACGATGCTGATGGCGGCGATCGCGATCACCCGCGACAGCCCGACGGTACGGGGCCGGAGCACGGACACGGGTTCCTCGTCGGGCCCGGTGACGGTCGCCCGGGTGAGGGGCCCGGTGGCGAGCACGAGGATCGCGATCGACAGCAGGATGCCCGTCGACTGCGGTGAGAAGTACGTCGTGTTGAGCGAACCGGTCATCGCGGTCAGGAACGCTGCGATCCACGGGCGGCGGGGTCCGGGCAGCCAGTGCGCCGCCAGCACGCCGACCCCGATCGTGGTGACGAAGGCCAGGAGTGCCGGCACCCAGGCGGCGATTGTCATCGCGTTGACGATCCCGCCGACGTCGGCGACCCACGCGCCACCGGCGAAGAGCCCGGACCACGTCTGGAAGATGTCGGCGGACGGGTCCGTGCCGCCGAAGCGGCGGATGTACTCGAGCACGCCGATGTGGCGGGCCGCGGCCATCACCGTCGGCATGCCGTAGGTGATGGCCTGCGCGAGCTGGATCGAGCCGCCGAGCACGACCACGGGCACCCCGAGGGCCGTCCCGCGGACGAGCGCGACGACCGCGGCGACGACGACGATCGCGAGCCCGACGGGCAGTCCGATGCCGAGCGAGCCGAAGAGGCCGTCGCGGACGGGGTCGCCGATGTGCGTCACCGCGGTCACCGCGACGGTGCCGAGGCCGACCACCGACAGTGCCGTCACCACACGGCCGGTCGTCCACCGCCAGTGCGTCGGCACTCCGGCTGCGGCACGTTCGAGACGACGGCGGTGCAGGTCGCGGAGGTCGCGTGGGACCACGGCGGCGAGGCAGCCGGCGGTCAGGACGACCACCGCTGCGAACGGCACGGCGGGTGCCCAGAGGTGCAGGGTCGCCATCGTGTAGCCGATCGCGATGGTGCCGACGAGCGAGCCGGAGACGGCGAGCAGCGCGAACCGGGCGAGGTGCATCGATCGGAGGAGCAGGAGGGGCGCGACCCCGAGGAGTGCGAAGAGGAAGACGCCGATCGCGCTGCCGCGGACCACGGGCACCTGCAGCACGGTGCCGACCGCGGCGACGAGCAGGGTCACGACGACGAGTGCGGCGGCCGCGATCCGGGCGCCCGGGCCCATCACGTCGTGTGACGTGGGTGCGGGTGCGGCGGCAGCGGCGAGCTCGTGCCGTCCGTGCCGCGTCCGGTCGATCGTGCCGCCGCCGCGCATCCGTTCGGCGAGCGCGAGGAAGGGTGCCGAGAGCAGCGACCGCTGTTCGACCCTGCGGAGCCGGCGGGTCGTACCGGCCCACTCGGCCTGCACGGCCGCGGACGAACCGGCCGCGCCCGAACCGGCCGACACCGATCCGGCGACCGCCGAACCAGCGACCACCGGACCAGCACCCGCCGGACCGACGACCGACGGACCGCCCGCGGCCGGACCAGCACCCCCTCGACCCGCGACCGCCGAACCAGCGACCGCCGATCCAGCAGCCGCCGGACCGGTGCTTCCGTCGACCGCACCCCGGCGGCTCGACGCGGAGCCGTCCGCGGCCGACGCCGAGCGGGCACCCGACGTCCCAGGCAGGTCCGTCACCGGGTCCCCCTGCTCCCGGCCGAGCCGTGCCAGGGCGCCGATCGCCTCGGGCACGGTGTCGATCGACGCGGTCAGGGTGTCGCGGTCGAGGGCGTTCTTGGTCATCCAGGCTCCGAGTCCGTGGCCGTGCGCTGCGGCGGTCCGTCGCAGCGACGAGGTGTCGTCGGCGGGACGCAGCCAGGCGATGGCGGCCGGTTCGACGGCGATCGCGTGGCCCGCGAACAGCAGTCGGGTGAAGAGGTCGAGGTCGTCGCCGCCACCGACGCGGGTGCCGGGGCCGAAGGCGGTGTCGAAGCCGCCGATCCCGAGCGCGGTGCGGCGGCGGACCGCGAGGTTCGCGCCGCTGCCGTAGGCGGCTGCGGCGAAGGGGTGCAGGGGCGCGTCGTCGGGTTCGTCGTCGAGGCGCAGGACCCTGCGGCGGACGGTGCGACCCGCCGGGGTGTGCTCGTCGTGCCACCGCTGGGCGGGGGTGCGGATCTCCGCCGTCGGGACGAGGCCGGTGACGCACGCGACCTGCTCGTCCGCAGCGAAGGCCTCGGCGACGGCACGGGCCCAGTCCTCGTCGACGACGGCTCCGCTGGCGAGGAACGCGACGACGTCACCCCTCGCGGCGAGGAGTCCGGCGTTGCGCGCTGCGGCGAGGCCACCGGACGGCGCGGGGATCGTCGTGACGGTGCGTCCGGCGATGGCGGTCCGCCCCTCGCCGTCGGCGCCGCTCGAGACCACGACGACGTCGAGGTCGACCCCGTCGCAGGCGAGGACGGACCGCATGGTCTCCCCTGCGTCCCCGTCCGTGCACAGCACCACGGTGACGGACGGCAACGCCTGATCAGCGGCCGGACGTCGTTCCGGGGAGGGCATGTGGCGGACGGCACGTTCGAGCGAGCGGAGCTCGACCGAGGGGCCGGCGCGGCGTCGGTCCGTCACGTCGACCTCGACGAACCCGAGCGGTTCGCCGTGGTCGCGGACGAGCAGACGAGCCCGCCGGTAGCCCTCGGCACCGGCGAGCCCGACGGCCTCGCGGTGCCCGGCGCCGTGCAGGTCGGCGCGGTCCACCTGGCCGATCCAGACGGCTCCGTCCCAGGTGGGGGCGAGGGTGCGCTCCACGACGGGCTGGAGCACGCGGGTCAGGGTGGTCCTGGTCATCGTGTCCCGATCGGTTGGCGGACGGGCTGGCTCACCGGCGCGGAGACGACCACGCCGCCGAGCACCCGACCGACGGCGTAGCCGGTGACGGTCGCGACGACGGACAGCACGATGGCACCGGCCCGACGGGCTCCGCCCCGACCGACGGCGCGGAGTTCGCGCGCGATCGCGCCGGGGATGACGCGCGTCAGGTACGTCGACTCGCTCGAGAGGGAGTCCCCGGTGCCGACGCGTCGGCTCAGCACGGCCTTCGAGATGCCCTCGTAGTAGCTCCGGCGGCGCAGGTACCGCATGGTGACCCGGTCGGCGGACACCCGGTGCGACACGTTCGACCGCGGCTCGTGACGGATCCGTGAGCCCGGTCGGACCTGCGCGAGGCGGATGCAGAGCTCCGTCTCCTCGCAGCCGAGCGGCTGGTTGCCGACCCGGCCGATGCCGGACCGGAAGCCCCCGGCGAGCAGGATCGCGTCTCGACGGAACGCCATGCTCGACCCGATCACGTTGCGGACGTCGCCTGCGGTCTCGGGCAGTCCGGCGTAGCTGCAGCCGACGATCCAGAGCAGTTCGTCGGAGTACGGGCCGCGACCGGTCGCGGTCGGCCAGGACGGGGTCGCACGACCGCCGACGCCGACCACCTCGGGGTCGTCGAGCGCGGCGAGCAGGTGGCCCAGCCAGTCGGCGTCGGCGGTTGCGTCGTCGTCCAGGAACGCGACCACGTCGGCCTCGGTCAGCGCGACACCGGTATTCCTCGCGCCGGAGAGCCCGCGGTCCTCGGTGTTCTCGACGACCCGCAGCTCCGGCCAGCGCGCCTTCGCCCGGGCGTACAGCTCCGGCTCGTGGTCGATGACGACCACGACCTCGGGCTGTTCGGGCTGGCGGCGCGCCGACTCGACGCTGTCTTGCAGGTCGCCCCAGCGCAGCTGCGTGTAGGCGCAGATGACGACCGCGACGCTCGTCACGCGCGGTCCCCGTCGAGGGCGCGGGCGACGGCGGGCGTGACGCCCGGCGCTGCGATCTCCCCGGTGGGGGCGTCCACCGGCGAGACCGGCGGGGTGGGGAGCACGGCGGCGGTGCGGGCACGGGCGGCGATGCGGGCGCGGGTCTTCGCCTCTGAGGCGCGACGACGCTCGTGCATGATCGACGTGAGGACCCGGATGCCGTCGGTGACGGCGTTGAGGTTGCTCGAGCCGTGCACGCGCAGCTTCTCGTGGCTGCCGACCTCGGCGATGCGGAGCTCCGCGGCGGACCAGCGGCAGGTCAGCACGGTCTCGATCTCGAACCCGTCGCCCCACAGCATCGAGCCGTCGGTCGGCTTCGGCAGCGTCGAGGACAGCAGCGCGATCGCCGGGAGGGTGTCCGCCCAGAACGCGTTGTAGCCGTAGCAGAGGTCGCTGTACCGCGTGCCGAGGATGGCGTTGCAGAGCACGTTGAGCCCGCGGTTGCCGAGGTTGCGGATGATCGTGATGTCGTCGCTGCCGCCGCCGTGGGCGTACCGCGTGCCCTTGGCGACGTCGGCGCCGTCACGGAGCGCCTGGACGAACTTCGGGATCTCGTCGGGGTCGGCGGAGCAGTCGGCGTCGAACATGACGACGACGTCGCCCGTGACGGCCTCGAAGCCGCACGCGAGCGCGTTGCCCTTGCCCTTGCGGGTCTGGTGCACGACGCGGATGTCCGGCATGAGCCGCTGGGCCGTGGCGACGGTGTCGTCCACGGAGTTGCCGTCGACGAGGATCACCTCGTACACCGGGGGCAGCTTCGGCAGGATGATCTCGAGGTTGCGGGCTTCGTTCCGTGCCGGGATGACGACGGAGACCCGGGGGTCTGCCGGTCGGACGGTGGTGGCGGGCATTGGACGTGCTCCTGTCGGGTTCAGGTTGCAGTGTTCGGTGCGTTCTCGGACGTGGAGTCGGCGCCGCGGGACGGTGCCGCTGTCCGGCAGGGGCGCGGGTACGACGCCGCCGGGAGCACGGAGGGGGTGGGTACTCCCCCGACCGTGCTCCAACCCTCGCCGGGCCGGGCGGGAGGGTCAATGCGCCGGGGGTCCGCTTGCGGACCCCCGGTCGCGGATACGGAAACCCGCAAGCGGTCGCGGGGTGCGCTCGCGGACCCCGCCACGACGACGGCCGGGAGGCGCGTGCCGGCGCCGGCACGTGCCTCCCGGCCGTCAGGGGGTCGCGCTGGGACGGCTCAGACCGCTGCTGTGGGGTCGGCGACGTCGTCCGTCGCGAACGCGGCGCGGAGCGCCGTCGCGAACGCGGCGCGGAGCGCCGTCGCGAGCTCCGCGACGTGCGGCTCCCGCAGCAGCGAGGTGTGCTCGCACGCCATCCGGACGGTCTGCGTCTGCCCCACGAGGAGGGCGCCCCAGCCGTCGGCGTCCGGGTTCGCGTCGGCGAGCACGAACGTCGACCGACCGGCGAACGGGCTCGGGTGGTGTCGCCTCGTGACGATCTCGGCCTGGTCGAAGAACGCGTCGAAGTCCTTCTGCCCGCCGTACCGGACGACCCCGGCGGTGTACGCCCGGAAGCGCTTCGCGGCCTGCGCGCCGTACGGGACGCCCGCGGGCATCACCCGCTTCGCGACGCGGTCGACGCCCTGCCGGAGGACCCGGAGGGTCCGGTTCCGCGGCGGACGGGCCTCCATCCGGCTGAACAGGAGTCGGGCCTGCTCGGACTTCGTGCGGGGCAGGTAGGAGTCGAGCAGGGCGAGGTGCGCGACCTGCTCACCGGCCTCGTGCAGGAGTCGGGCCACCTCGAGCGCGACCAGACCCCCGAGCGAGTGCCCGACGAGCAAGTAGGGTCCGCGCGGCTGCACCACGCGCATGAGCGCCAGGTAGCGACGGGCGCTCCGCTCGATGCTCCAGTCGGGCAGTCCGCGCCGCTCGAGGCCGTGCTGCTGGAAGGCGTAGACGTCGTGCTCGGGCAGGTGGCGCGACAGCGGCAGGAACGTCAGGGCGAGCGCTCCCCCGCCCGCCAGGCAGAACACGGGCGGGTGGCCGGCTTCCCGTGCGGTGGAGACCTTCACCACGTCGGGGTGGCTCGGCAGTGCCGTGGTACCGGCCCGGACGCGCGCGGCGAACTGCCGGAGCGTCGGGTGCTCGAGCAGTTCGGACGCCCGCAGGTCGACGCCGAGCCGCTCGTGCACGACCGCGAGCATCTCCTCGGCGGACAGCGAGTCACCGCCGAGCGCCGCGAAGTCCTCGTCGAGCGGCACCCCCGACAGGCCGAGCACCGCGGCCCAGACCTGCCCGACCACCAGCTCCCACTGGTCGTGCGTGGACTCGGTCATCACCGTCTCGACGACGGGCGCGCCGGGCAGGGCCGAGCGGTCGACCTTGCCGCGTTCGTTCCGCGGCAGCGCGGTCATCGGCACGATCGACGCCGGCACCATGTACTCGGGGAGCCGGTCGCGGAGCGTCCTCCGGAGGGCGGCGGGCGCCGGCGTCCGGTGGCCCGGGCGGGGCACGACGTAGGCGACGAGCCGCGTGACCGCCGGCGGGGCGACGAGCGCCGTGACGACGACGTCGCCGACCTCCGGGACGGCGCGGAGCGCGGCCTCGACCTCGGTCGGCTCGACCAGGTAGCCGCGGACCTTCACCGCGTCGTCCGACCGGCCGACGAGCACCAGCCGCCCGGCGTCGTCGAGCTTCGCGAGGTCGCCGTGCCGCCACGTCGGGGTGCCGTCAGGCGTGCTCGAGCGATGCGCCGCGGTCTGCTCCGGGTCGCCCCAGTACCCCGTGGTCACACCGTCGGAGACGACGACGAGCTCACCGGTCTCACCGGGCTCGGCCTCGGAGCCGTCGGGGCGCACGATGCGCACGGTCTTGCTCGCGATCGGCCCGCCCGCCGGGACCACGCCCTCCGGGACCGGGTCCTCGGGGCGGACCGGGCAGAACGCCACGCTCGCCAGTTCGCTCGCCCCGAATCCGTTCACGAGGACGGTGTGCGGGCCGAGGTGCGGACGGGCCGCGGCGACGTCGGTGCCCGTGATCGGCTCACCGACCGTCACCACGAGCCGGAGTCCGGTGAGGCCCGGGCGGGGCCCGCTGCCCGAGGCGGCGGCGGCGCCGGTGATCGAGCGGAGCAGGTGCGGGGTGCCGAGCACGACCGTGGCTCGGTGCGTCGCGAGGTCCTGGACGATCCCCTCGACGCCCCGGTCCCGCGGTTCGAGGGCCACCACGGCGACGCCGTCCATGAGGCCGGCGAGCGCGTACATGATCCCCGCCGTGAACGACAGCGGCGCCGCGATCGCGAGCCGGTCCCCCGCGGCGAAGCCGAGGGCCTCCGCGTGCGCCTCCGCGTCCCGCACCTGCTGGCGGTGCGTCACCACGACGCCCTTCGGCAGTCCGGTCGACCCGGACGTGAACACGATGACGAGCGGGTCGAAGCCCCCGGGTCGCGGATCGCTCCCGGCCGGGGCGGCGTCGCTCGGAGCGGGCCGGTCGACCGCTCGTGCCCGGAGGACGGCGAGGTCGTGCACCCGGCCCGGGTGCCCGTCGGTGTGCGCGGTCGCGTGCTCGTCCTGGTGCGCGATCGTCCGTTCGTCCTGGTGCGCGCTCGTCCGCTCGTCCTGGCGCGCCGCCGCCAGCGCTGCTCCGGCCTGCTCACGGTGGTCGGGTGCGGCGACGATCTCCTGGACGTCGGCGAGCCGGACCACGTGCGCCAAGCGTGCCGGGGGCAGGTGGTCGTCGAGGACCACCACCGTCCGCCTAGCGCGCACGAGTGCCAGCAGCGTGACGATCGTGTCCGGCGTCTGCCCGGCCATCACCCCGACCGGACGCGGAGCGCCGCCACGGACGGGTCCGACGCCCGAGCCGCCGTGGTCGTCCGCCAGGAGGGCGTCCAGCAGCTCCGCGGCGAGACCCCGGGCCGCGCGGTCGACGTCCGCGAAGCTCCGGTCGCCCCCGGCCTCGATGAGGGCGGGTTCGTCACCGTGGTCCGCGACGACACGGTCCCACCGGTCGAGGATCGAGTGGTCGGCGGCGTCGCCGACCGCGGGCACGTGGTGCCACGGCGCATCGCCGGTCGTCGCGGTTGCGTGCACGAGGACTCCCCTGTGGTCTCCGGATGCCGACACGGGACCGCGCCGACCCTGCGACGGTACGGCCCGGCCGGTCCTGGCCGGAGGGGGCGGCGTGCGACGTGCGGTTCCCCGCAAACGGACAGGAGGCGCGGCTCGGCTCGGCCGCACGGGCACCGTGCACCGCCGGAACCTGTTCTTCCGCTCAGGTGCAGGGATCGGCGGCCCGACGATCGGTGGTCGCGACCCTCGGCGCAGGGTCGCCAACGTGTCGGTCCGGTGCGTCCGGCAGTGTCCGCCACGCGGTCGGTCGCCGCATCGGTCCGCGGCGGGTGTGCGGTTCTCCGCAGTGGGCTGGCCCGGCGGGGGCGTCCGCGAGATGGCCGGAGGAACGTTCGGGCGTGTCGCCGGGGAGACCGCAGAGGACAGGAAAGGCCCCCGACGTTCGTCGGGGGCCTTTCGAAGTGGTGGCTGGGGTACCTGGACTCGAACCAAGAACAACTGAACCAGAATCAGCCGTGTTGCCAATTACACCATACCCCAAGAGGCCCTTCGGCCTCGTGTTCCGGTTGCCCGGGGGCACGATCAACTACTGTACAGCATCTCTGGCGTCCGTGAGACCACCGACGAGATCCCGGTGGACCGCGGCCGCCGTCCGTGCCCCGTGACCGGCCGCCACGATGAGCTGCTCCGGCCCCGGCGGCGTGACGTCGCCGACCGCGTACAACCCCGGCACGCCGGTGCGCCCGACGCCGTCGACCACCACGAGGCCCTCGTCGTCCCGACGGACGTCGGCGGCCAACCAGTCCAGGTCCGCGTGCCACACCGGCCGGACGAACGCACCCGTTCGGGGTTCGACGTGCCCGTCCGCCAACCGCACCCCGGTCAGGCCGGAGCGATCCCCCTCGAGGTCCGCCACCGGTCGGTCGTCCGTCCGGATCCCGGCGCTCCGCAGGCTTTCGCGTCCCGCGGCGTCGAGCACGCCCGAGCCGTTGGTGTAGACGACGAGGTCGTCGGTCCACGAACCGATGAGCAGCGCGCGGTCGACGACGTCGGGGGTCTCGCAGAGGAACGCCAGTGCCTGGCCGGCGTGCTCGTACCCGTCGCACTCGACGCAGCTGTGCACGGACGTGCCGTAGAACGCACGCAGGGTGGGGAGCGCCGGGAACTCTTCCCGCAGGCCCGTCGCGAGGACGACCGCGCGGGCGGTCGCCGACACCGCGGTCCCGCGCCAGGCGCCCCGAACGGACCAGCCGGCGCCTTCCGGCCGGACCTCGTCGACGACGGCCTGCACCACCGTCGCCTCGTCGTACTGCTCGACCTCCGCGCGACCGAGCTTCCGGAGCTCGAGCGGTGAGACCCCGTCGCGCGTCAGGAACCCGTGCGAGCGCAGGGTCGCGGCGTTCCGAGGACGGTTGGCGTCCACGAGCAGCACGGACCGCCGAGCCCGGACCAGGTTCAGTGCCGCACTGAGTCCGGCCGGGCCGGCTCCGACCACGACGACGTCGACGTCGTGCACGACCGCGTCGGTCATCGCCGCCTACCGGGCCGCGAGGCTGCGCAGCCGGGCGAGCGTGGACTCCTTGCCGAGGATCTCCATCGACTCGAAGAGCGGCGGGCTGACCCGACGCCCGGACACCGCGACCCGCAGGGGCCCGAACGCGAGTCGGGGCTTGAGGCCGAGCCCGTCGATGAGGGCGGACCGGAGTGCTGCCTCGATCGACGCGGCCGTCCAGTCCTCGAGCCCCTCGAGCGCCGAGGTGCCGGCGCCCAGGACCGCACCGGCGTCGTCCTTGAGGGTCGCAGCGGCGTCGTCCTTGAGGGTCGCAGCGGCGTCGTCCTCCACCACCAACGCGTCGTCGGCGGTGAAGAGGAACCCGAGCATCCCCGGCGCCTCGCTGAGCACCTGCATGCGCTCCTGCACGAGGGGGGCAGCGGCGTCGAGGACGGCGAGCTGCTCGGCCGTCGGCGGGACCGAGAGGTACTCGGCGAGGTAGGGCACGAGGCGGTCGCGGAAGTCCTCGGGCGCGAGCAGACGGATGTGGTCGCCGTTGATCGCCTCGGCCTTCTTCTGGTCGAAGCGTGCCGGGTTCGGGTTCACGTCGACCACGTCGAAGGCCGCCACCATCTCGTCGAGCGAGAACACGTCCCGGTCCGGTCCGATCGACCAGCCGAGGAGCGCGAGGTAGTTCACGAGCCCCTCGGGGATCATGCCGTTCGCGCGGTGGTGGAACAGGTTCGACTCCGGGTCACGCTTCGAGAGCTTCTTGTTGCCCTCCCCCATCACGTACGGCAGGTGACCGAACACCGGGATGAACTCCGCCAGCCCGATCTCGTACAGCGCCTCGTACAGGGCGATCTGCCGCGGCGTCGACGACAGGAGGTCCTCCCCGCGCAGCACGTGCGTCACGCCCATCAGCGCGTCGTCCACCGGGTTCGTGAACGTGTACAGCGGCTTGCCGTTCGGCCGCACCACGACGAAGTCCGGGAACGTGCCCTGCTTGAAGGTGATCGCACCGCGGACGAGGTCCTGGAACGAGAGGTCACGGTCCGGCACCCGCAACCGAAGGGCCGGCTCGCGACCCTGGTCACGGAAGGCCTGGCGCTCCGCCTCGGTCAGGTCGCGCTCGTGGTTGTCGTAGCCCTGCTTGGGGTCGCGGCCGGCGGCCCGGTTGCGGGCCTCCATCTCCTCCGGCGTGACGAAGGACTCGTACACGTGACCGGACGCCTTGAGCTTGGCGATGACGTCCTCGTAGACGTCGGCACGCTGCGACTGCCGGTACGGCCCGTGCGGACCGCCGACGTCGACGCCCTCGTCCCAGTCGAGCCGGAGCCACCGCAGCGCGTCGAGGATCTGCTCGTACGACTCCTCGCTGTCCCGCGCGGCGTCGGTGTCCTCGATGCGGAACACGAGCTTGCCCCCGGTGTGGCGCGCGTACGCCCAGTTGAAGAGGGCCGTGCGGATCAGGCCGACGTGGGGCGTCCCGGTCGGACTCGGGCAGAAGCGGACACGGACGTCGGAACCGGATGCGGTGGTGAACGGTGCAGTCATGACGGCATCAGCCTACCGGGGCACAGAACCCCCGTGAACGCAGGAAACCCCTGACCACATCATGGTCAGGGGTTCCCTGGTGTTACCAACATTTGAGTCCGGCGGCGTCCTACTCTCCCACA
>NZ_NXIA01000028.1 GCF_002412165.1 Curtobacterium sp. 'Ferrero' | reverse complement strand
GCCGGCCACGCGGCGGCGGACGGGGGCCGCGGGGCGGGCGCGCACCGTGCCTCCCGGCCGGGCCCACGCCCGGACCCCGCGGGCCGTCGTCAGACCAGGCAGCGGGGCCCGAGCAGGCTCTTCAGCTCGCCGAACAGGTCGGGCGTGAGGTTGACCGGGAACGGCAGCTCGAACGTGCGCGCGACGTCGTCCTTCAGGAGCTTGAGCCGCACCTCGGTCTCGCCGCTGTGCCTTCCGAGCACGGCCGCCAGCTCGGTCACGATCTCGGTCGTCGCCTGTCGCTCCGGCAGGGACAGCGTGAGCGGGCCGGACCCCATCGCGTCCCCGACGTTCGGCTGGAACATGCTCACGGCGTGCAGGGCCTTGCCGTCGTCGCGGACGTTGACCCTGCCGCGCAGGACCACGATCGAGTCCGCCACGAGGGACGGCCCGAACTCCTGGTAGGTCTTGCCGAGGAACATGACGCCGATCTCGCCGCCGAAGTCCTCGATCTGGACGATGCCGTACGGGTTGCCGGACGACTTCGCCACGCGGTGCTGCACGCTCGTCAGCAGGCCCGCGACCGTGACCGTCTCGCCCTCGACCGAGTCGTCGGCGGCGATGAGGTCGGCGATGGTGATCGACTGGTGCTTCGCGAGCTCGATCTCCAACCCGGCCAGCGGGTGGTCGGACACGTAGAGGCCGAGCATGTCGCGCTCGAACGCGAGCTTGTCGCGCTTGGACCACTCCGGCCGGTCCGGCACCTGCGACACCGGGGCCGCGGACGGCTGCTCCTCGGCGACCTCGGCGAACAGCGAGTCGAAGTCGAACCCGACGTTGCCGTGCGCCTCGTCCCGCTTGACCTTCACCGCACCCTCGACGGCTCCCTCGTGGATCTCCACGAGGGCACGGCGGGTGTCGCCGAACTCGTCGAAGGCACCGGCCTTGATGAGCGACTCCACCGTGCGCTTGTTCGCGGACGAGATCGGGATCTTCCGCAGGAAGTCGTGGAACGACTCGAACGGCCCCTTCTCGGTCCGCGCCTTGACGATGTCGTCGACGACGTTGAACCCGACGTTGCGGATCGCGCCCATGCCGAAGCGGATGTCGTCGCCGACGGCGGCGAAGAAGCCGATCGACTCGTTGACGTCCGGCGGCATGACCTTGATGCCCATCCGCCGGCACTCGTTGAGGTACAGCGCGAGCTTGTCGCGGGCGTCACCGACGCTCGTGAGCAGGGCGGCCATGTACTCGGCCGGGTAGTGCGCCTTGAGGTACGCGGTCCAGAACGACACGACGCCGTACGCCGCCGAGTGCGCTTTGTTGAACGCGTAGTCGGAGAACGGCAGCAGGATGTCCCACAGCGTCTTGATCGCCGCGTCGGAGTACCCGTTGTCCTTCATGCCCTGCTCGAAGCCGGCGTACTGCTTGTCGAGCTCGGACTTCTTCTTCTTGCCCATCGCGCGGCGGAGGATGTCCGCTTGTCCGAGCGAGAAGCCCGCGACCTTCTGCGCGATCGCCATGACCTGCTCCTGGTAGATGATCAGACCGTAGGTCTGGTCCAGGATGTCGGCCAGGGGCTCGGCGAGCTCCGGGTGGATCGGCGTGATCGCCTGTTCGCCGTTCTTGCGGAGGGCGTAGTTCGTGTGGGAGTTCGCACCCATCGGCCCCGGACGGTACAGGGCGATGAGGGCGGAGATGTCCTCGAAGTTGTCCGGCTTCATCAGCCGGAGCAGACCGCGCATCGGGCCGCCGTCGAGCTGGAACACCCCGAGGGTGTCGCCGCGCTGCAGGAGCGCGTACGCCTCCGGGTCCTCGAGGCCCATGGTCTCGAGGTCGAGCTCGATCCCGCGGTTCGTCTTGATGTTGTCGAGGGCGTCACTGATGATCGTGAGGTTCCGGAGCCCCAGGAAGTCCATCTTGATCAGGCCGAGCGACTCCGCTGCCGGGTAGTCGAACTGCGTGACGATCTGGCCGTCCTGCTCCCGCTTCATGATCGGGATGATGTCGATCAGCGGATCGCTCGACATGATGACGCCGGCCGCGTGCACGCCCCACTGGCGCTTCAGCCCCTCGAGCCCGAGCGCGGTGTCGAAGACGGTCTTCGCCTCCGGGTCGGTCTCGACGACGGTCCGGACGTCGACCGCTTCCTTGTAGCGGGGGTGGTCCTTGTCGAAGATCCCGGTGAGCGGGATGTCCTTGCCCATGACGGGCGGCGGCATCGCCTTCGTGAGCTTCTCGCCCATGCCGAACGGGAAGCCGAGGACGCGCGAGGAGTCCTTGAGCGCCTGCTTCGCCTTGATGGTGCCGTACGTGACGATCTGGGCGACGCGTTCGGAGCCGTACTTCTCGGTGACGTACTTGATCGCCTCACCGCGGCGCCGGTCGTCGAAGTCGACGTCGAAGTCGGGCATCGAGACGCGGTCCGGGTTGAGGAACCGCTCGAAGATCAGGCCGTGCCGGATCGGGTCGAGGTCGGTGATGCGCATCGCGTACGCCACCATCGAGCCCGCACCGGAACCACGGCCCGGCCCGACGCGGATGCCGTTGTTCTTCGACCAGTTGATGAAGTCGGCGACCACGAGGAAGTAGCCCGGGAAGCCCATCTGGTTGATGATCCCGACCTCGTAGTCGGCGCGCTCCTGCACCTCGGCCGGGATGCCGCCCGGGTACCGGTACTGCAGCCCGGCCGCCACCTCCTTCTCGAACCAGGAGTGCTCGGTCTCGCCCTCGGGCACCGGGAACTTCGGCATGTAGTTCGCCGCGGTGTCGAACTCGACGTCGCACCGCTCGGCGATGAGGAGGGTGTTGTCGCAGGCCTCCGGGGTGTCCCGGAACAGGTGGCGCATCTGCTGCGGGGTCTTGAGGTAGAACTCGTCGGCGTCGAACTTGAAGCGGTTCGGGTCGTTCAGGGTGGCGCCCGACTGCACGCACAGCAGGGCCGCGTGCGACTTGGCGTCGTGGGCGTGCGTGTAGTGCAGGTCGTTCGTGCCGACGAGCGGGATCCCGAGGTCCTTCGCCAGGCGGATCAGGTCGCTCATGATCCGCCGCTCGATCTCGAGCCCGTGGTCCATGATCTCGGCGAAGTAGTTCTCCTTGCCGAAGATGTCGCGGTAGTCCGCCGCGGCCTTGACCGCCTCGTCGTACTGGCCGAGGCGCAGGCGCGTCTGGATCTCGCCCGAGGGGCAGCCCGTCGTCGCGATGATGCCCTCGTGGTACTGCTCGAGGAGCTCGATGTCCATGCGGGGCTTGAAGTAGTAGCCCTCGATCGACGCGCGGCTCGACAGCCGGAAGAGGTTGTGCATGCCCGTCGTGTTCTCGGCGAACATCGTCATGTGCGTGTACGCACCCGAGCCGGAGACGTCGTCACCGCCGCCGTCGCCCCAGCGCACACGGGTCTTGTCGGTGCGGTGCGTGCGGGGCGTGATGTACGCCTCGGTCCCGATGATCGGCTTCACGCCGCCGGCCTTGGCGGCCTTCCAGAACTCGAACGCGCCGAACATGTTGCCGTGGTCGGTGACGGCCACCGCCGGCATGCCCTGCGCGGCCGTCTCGGCCACGAGGTCGCCGAGCCTGGCGGCACCGTCGAGCATCGAGTACTCGCTGTGCACGTGCAGGTGGACGAAGGAGTCGGAATCCGACACGGAACCTCCGGTTCGCTGGTCTGCGGCAGGGTGCGACAAGCCTAACCGGCGCCACCCACATTCCCGGGCGTGGCGAGCGGGGTTCCTCCGCGTGGCTCTCCGCGGCCGTGCTGTGGGCGCTCGGGCCGCCGCCGGGCCGGTTGGTCGCGCGACATGCCGCGCGCGGGCCGGCGCGGTCGCACCAGAGGTCGCCCGCGCCCGCCTCGGGCGACACCTTCTGCGACCAGCGGGCCGACGCGAGCCCGCGCCGGACTGGAGGCGCGGGTCGGCCCCGCCACGCGCCTCCCGGCTGGCGGGTGCCGCCCCCGGCCCGATTGGTCGCACGACGTGCCGCGCGCGGGCCAGCGCGGTCGCACCAGAGGTCGCCCGCGCCCGCCGCCGGCGACACCTTCTGCGACCAACCCGCACACGCGCCGCGAGCCCACGCCGGACGGGACCCGCCCGGACACGCGCGGACCGAGGTTCCAGGACTCGCCGCGGGTCGGTCACCGAGGTTCCACTGACCGGTCCCACGACCCGCGCGATGCCGGAATTCCGGAACTTCGGGGCGCGGGGCGGGGTGAGGGCGCGAGGCGGGCTACGCGGCGCGGATGCGGTCGAGCGCCTGCTGCAGGTCGTCCGGGTACGACGCCTCGAACTCGACCCACGAGCCCGTCCGCGGGTGCTCGAACCCGAGCCGCACCGCGTCGAGCCACTGCCGGGTCAGCCCGAGCTCGTTCGCGAGCACTGGGTCCGCCCCGTACATCGTGTCGCCGACGAGCGGGTGCCGCGTCGCCGCCATGTGCACCCGGATCTGGTGCGTGCGGCCGGTCTCCAGGTGCACCTCGAGCAAGGTCGCGGACCGGAACGCCTCGAGGGTCTCGTAGTGGGTGACGCTCGGCTTGCCGTCGGCCGTGACCGCGAACTTCCAGTCGCTCGACGGGTGCCGCCCGATGGGAGCGTCGATCGTGCCCGAGGTCGGGTCGGGGTGGCCCTGCGCGAGCGCGTGGTAGACCTTGTCGACCGTGCGCTCCTTGAACGCGCGCTTGAGGTGCGTGTACGCGAGCTCGGTCTTCGCGACGACCATCAGCCCCGACGTGCCGACGTCGAGCCGATGCACGATCCCCGCGCGCTCGGCAGCACCCGACGTCGCGATGGTGAACCCCGCCGCGGCGAGCCCACCCGGCACGGTCGGACCGTCCCACCCCGGTGACGGGTGTGCGGCGACCCCGATCGGCTTGTCCACGACCACGATGTCGTCGTCGTCGTGCACGATCGTCATGCCGGGCACCTCGACCGGGACGATGCGCGGCGCCTCCTTCGGCGTCCACTCGACCTGCAGCCACGAGTCGGCGTGCAGCCGGTCGGACTTGTCGACGGTCACGCCGTCGACGGTCACCCCGCCGGCCGCCACGACGTCGGCCGCGAAGGACCGGCTGAACCCGAGCAGCTTCGCGATGGCGGCGTCGACACGCTCGCCCGCGAGCCCGTCGGGCACCGGCAGGGAACGACTCTCGCTCACGTCGCGTCGTGCCCGAGGGAGTCCCGGCCGTCGCGCGGCGCGCGCGCGTCCTCGACCACGGGCCGGGAGGCAGTGCTCGCCTCCGCCACACCGGTCGCGCCCGCCACCCCGGTCACGTCCGCTGCATCGGACCCGCGACGCCGCTTGTCGCTGACCGTCCGGGTGCCGTCGAGGTTCACCCCGAAGACGACGAGCAGGACGAAGATCGCCATGCTGACGCAGATGAAGGAGTCCGCGATGTTGTAGATCGCGGGCATCATCCACGGCGTCGAGATGAAGTCCACCACGTGCCCGCGGCCGAACCCGGGCTCACGGAAGAGCCGGTCGAGCAGGTTGCCGAGCGCGCCACCGAGCAGCATGCCGAGCACGATCGCCCACCACATCGACCGGATGCGCCGGGCGAAGACGATGATCGCGACGACGACGGCCGCGGAGACGATCGAGAACACCCAGGTCATGTTCACCGCGAACGAGAACGCGGCGCCGGGGTTCCGCACGTAGAGGAACTGCAGCGCGCCCCCGAGCACCGGGACGACCTGTCCGTACGGCAGGTTGGCGACGACGAGCGCCTTGACCGACTGGTCGAGCGCCACGACGACGACAGCGGCGAAGGCCAGTGCCGCGATCGCGCGGACACTGACCTTCGCTCGTGGTGCTGGTCGTGACAACGTCAGTTGCCGACGCCCGAGGCAGACGCCGGGGCGAACCCGGACTGCTGCTCGGAGCTGCCCGAGGACTCGAGCTCGCTGAGCTGGCCCTGGATGTAGCTCTTGAGCTGCGCACGGTAGTCGCGCTCGAACGTGCGGAGCTCGTCGATCTTGCCCTCGAGCTGGCGCTGCTCCTGCTCGAGCACCGCGACACGCTGACGGTTGGTGTTCTCGGTGTCGGCGATGATCTGGCGCTGCTTGGCCTCGGCCTCGGAGACGAGGCGGGCGGCCTGCGCGGTGCCCTCGGCGATGAGGGCGTCGCGCTTCTCGATGCCTTCGCGCACGTGCTCCTCGTGGAGACGACGGGCGAGGGTGAGCAGGTTCGTGGTGCCCTCGGTGTCCTCGTCCGGGGAGACGGTGGACGCTGCGGCAGCGGCGGCGGCGACCGGCGCGGGCTCCGGAGCGGCGGCGACGGGGGCCGGCTCGGGCTCCGGGGTCGGCTCCGGCTGCTGCTCGGCGGGCTGCTCCGCCGCGGCCGGCTTCGGCGCCGACTCGGCGGCCTGCAGGCGCTGGCGCAGCTCCTCGTTCTCCGCGGTCAGGCGGCGGAGCTCGACCACGACCTCGTCGAGGAAGTCGTCGACCTCGTCCTGGTCGTAGCCCTCGCGGAACTTCGTCGGCTGGAACCGCTTGTTGACTACGTCTTCCGGCGTCAAAGCCATTGCCGTCACCTCAATAGAACTGCTGAACGTGTGGAACCACTACCAGTGCGACCGAATCTACCAGTCACGCGGAGCGGTGCGGATGCCTCGCCGGAGCGGGCATCGATCCCGACCACCGTACACCGACGAGGATGGTGTTCCCTCGTTCCGGCGGGCGTGGCGCGTGTCGCGGCCTACCGGTCGGCCCGTCGATCAGTACGAGGCCGTGATGAGCAGGCCGACGATGAACCGGAGGATGATCGCCACGAGCAGGACGATCGTCCAGCCGAAGTCGAGCGCCACGGGCCCCATCCGCATGGGCGGGAGGAGGCGTCGGACGAACCGGATCGGCGGGTCCGTGACCGTGTAGGCCACGTCGGCGACGACGAGCAGGGCGCCCCTCGGCCGCCACTGGCGGTTGAAGGTCTGCACCAGGTCGAGCACGAACCGCCCCCAGAGCACGATGATGTACAGCAGGAGTGCGTAGTACAGGACCAGGAGGATGGCGGTCACGGTGGGCTCGCTCGTCTCGGGAGGGCGCCGTCCGGACCGGGGTGGTCAGGTGCGGGCACCCGTGGGCGGGTGGGCCGGCCGGCTCAGCGTGCCGAGCGGCTCAGGACTGGGCGAAGAAGTTCGCCTCGATGTCGGACTCTACCTCAGGCGCCTCACCGCTCACTGCGACGTGGGCGGGAGAGAGCAGGAAGACCTTGTTCGTGACGCGCTCGATCTTGCCGTACAGCCCGAGGGACAGGCCCGAGGCGAAGTCGATCATGCGCCGTGCGTCGCCCTCGGTCATCTGCGTGAGGTTGATGATCACGGGGATCCCGTCACGGAAGCTCTCGGCGATGGACTGGGCGTCCTTGTACTCGCGGGGGTGGACGGTGAGGATCTCGTTCATTTCCTGGACCGGGGTCGCCTTCTGTGCGGTCGTGTGCGAGCGGCGGAGCGGGGTCACCTGGGCGCCGCCCTTCGGGGTGTGCGCCTTGGGCTCGGGAGCGGGGGTCGGTGCGGGCGCTGCCGCGGGGGCTGCAGCGGCCGGAGCCTGGGCGGTGGCCGGAGCGGGTGCGGCCGGAGCCGCCTGGGAGCGCGCCGGGGCCGGCTGCTGCTCGTCCTCGTACTCGAGTTCCTCGTCGGCGAGGCCGAGGTAGACCATCGTCTTCTTCAGCGGACCAGCCATGGTTCCTCCCGGGTTCGTGCTCGTGGTTGCCCTGCTGTCGAGGCTACGGTGCGTCCGGGCGTTTCCCGGTGATTGCGGTCCCGATCCGCAGGTGTGTCGCGCCCTCGGCGATCGCCTCCGCGTAGTCGCCGCTCATCCCCGCGCTGATGTCCGTGGCGCCGGGCTCGAGCGACACCACGCGCTCGGAGATCCCGCGGAGCCGGGCGAACGCCGACCGGGGTTCCTCGTCGAGCGGCGCGACCGCCATGACCCCGCGGAGACGGATGGTCCCGGTGCCGAGCACCCGCTCGACCATGGCCTCGACGGCGTCGGGTCGGACACCGCCGCGGTCCGGGTCGTCCGTGAGGTTGACCTGCACGAAGCCGTCGATCACCGGCGGCTCCGGCTCGGCGTCGGTCGGGGCGAACGCGTCCACCACCGAGTCCCGGTCGAGCGACTGCACGACGTGTGCGTAGCGGCGGACCTGGCGCGCCTTCTTCGACTGCAGCTGCCCGACGAAGTGCCAGGTGAGCGGGAGGTCGGCCAGCTCGGCGGCTTTCGCCTGCGCCTCCTGGTGGCGGTTCTCCCCCACGTCGGTGACGCCCAGCGCGCTGAGATCACGGACGAGGGACGCGGGGTGGAACTTCGTCACGACGACGAGCGTCAGCTCGTCGGGGCTGCGCCCCGCGACCTGCGCCGCGTCCGCGATGCCCGCCCTGACGGACGCGAGTCGCGCCTCCAGTCCGTCGTCGTGGGACGGGGCGGACGGGAGGCGCGACTCACCTGCCATGGTCGGCTTACTTCAGGAAGTCGGGGACGTCGAGCTCGTCGTCGTCATCGTCGAACGCCGGGTCGGCGGCGCGCTGCGCCGGGGCCTGGTGCTCCGAGGACGCCCACGAGGAGGTCGACGGCACGCCCTCGTCGACGGCGCCGGCCGAGGCGACCGGAGCGGTGGCGCCGGCCTCCGGGTCGACCCAGCTCGAGCGGCGCTCCTTCTGCTGCGCGGTCGGCTCGCCGCCGTCGAAGCCCGCGGCGATGACGGTCACGCGGACCTCGTCCCCGAGGGTGTCGTCGATGACCGCACCGAAGATGATGTTCGCCTCGGGGTGGACGGCCTCCTGCACCAGGCGGGCCGCGTCGTTGATCTCGAAGATGCCGAGGTTCGAACCGCCCTGGATCGAGAGCAGCACGCCGTGCGCGCCGTCGATCGAGGCCTCGAGCAGCGGGCTGGCGACGGCGAGCTCGGCCGCCTTGATCGCCCGGTCGGCACCGCGCGAGGAGCCGATGCCCATGAGCGCCGAGCCGGCACCCTGCATGACCGACTTGACGTCGGCGAAGTCGAGGTTGATCAGGCCCGGGGTGGTGATGAGGTCGGTGATGCCCTGGACACCGGCGAGGAGCACCTGGTCGGCGGTCGCGAAGGCCTCGACCATCGAGATGCCGCGGTCGGAGATCTCGAGGAGGCGGTCGTTCGGGACGACGATGAGCGTGTCGACCTCGTCCTTGAGCGAGGCGACGCCGTTCTCGGCCTGGGACTGGCGGCGCTTGCCCTCGAAGCTGAACGGCTTCGTGACGACACCGATGGTGAGCGCACCGATCGACTTCGCGATGCGGGCCACCACGGGGGCACCACCCGTGCCGGTCCCGCCGCCCTCACCCGCGGTTACGAAGACCATGTCGGCGCCCGCGAGCGCCTCCTCGATCTCCTCCGCGTGGTCCTCGGCGGCACGACGGCCGACCTCGGGGTCCGCGCCGGCGCCGAGGCCGCGCGTGATCTCCCGACCGACGTCGAGCTTGACGTCGGCGTCGCTGAGCAGCAGTGCCTGCGCGTCGGTGTTGATCGCGATGAACTCCACGCCGCGGAGCCCGAGCTCGATCATGCGGTTGACGGCGTTGACGCCGCCGCCGCCGACACCGACGACCTTGATGACGGCGAGGTAGTTGTGGTTCGTGGTCACGTCAGTCCGGCCTCCGGTTGAACCCTCAACCTCTACTTGAAAGTTGGGGTCTTTGCTGCTAGGTGTGGTGCTTGCGACGACGCTACGGGTGCCCTCCGGACGGTGCACAGCCGCCACGCCGCGTGTCGTGCGATTGCGCGCGAGATCGCGTCCAGCAGGAGGCTCCCCCGCATCGCGCACGGGCGGTGGGCTACTTCTTCGCGCGGATGATCCCGTTGTCCGGTGCCGAAACGTCGTACTCGACGACGGTCTTCGGGTCGCGGGCCGCGTGGTCCTTGACGAGTGCGGCGAGGAGCGCGGCCTTGGCGTCCGAGTCGTCCGGGCTCCCCCACACGACGGTGGAGCCGTCCTGCAGGGTCAGCGTGACGTCGTCGGCCGTCGACGCCTCGACGCCCGTGGTCTGCGCCCGCACGGTCGACGGCAGGGCGAGCACCACCTCGGTCATCGTGCGGAACACCGACGAGCCGAGCTTCGCGCGGCCGATGTCCGCGACCGGCATGGTCGAGGGCTTCGTGCGCGAGGACTGCACGACGATGCCGGCGGGGTCGACCAGGTCGAAGGACTTCCCCGACCGCACGGCGACCACCGGGGTGCGCTCGGTGACGGTGACCACGAGCGTGTGCGGCGGCGCTTCCTCGGTGACGTAGCTCTCGATGAGCGGGAACTTCGCGATGTCACGCTTGACCTCGTCGAAGTCGAGGCGGGCGAGCGGCGTACCGAGCTGGTCGGACAGGGCCTGGCGGAGCTCCGAGGCGTCGACGCGGTCGGTGCCCTTGATCTCGATCGTGCGGAGTGCCATCAGGGGCGAGAACACCGCGACGAGGATCGACACCCCGAGCACGAGGACGATCGCCGCCGCCGTGGTCCAGGCCGCACGGCGGTGTCGGCTGCGGCGGGTGAAGCGGCGGATCTCGGCCCGTTCGAGCAGGCGGCGCCGACGCTTGGCGATCCGGGCCTCGCGGGCGGTCTCGGCGGCGCGGACCCCGGCGCCGATCGGCGCGCCCGCGTGCGGGTGGCCGTGCGCGTCGCCGTGTGCGCCGTGCTCGTCCGCGCCCCCTGTCGAACGTCGCGCCCCGTCGTTCGGGGGCGCGGTGTCCGTCCGGGGGCGCGATCCGTCGGCGTCGGCGCGGTTCCCGTCGGAGCGGTCGTCGGCGGTGTGGTCTTCGTCGGGGCTGTACCGGCGGAGCTGTTCGGCGACCGTGGACAGGCCGGCGCCGAAGCGGCGGCCGGCCGCGCCGGCGACGGCACCGGCGCGGTCGAACGACGACCGCGCAGCGCCGCCCCGCGGCCCGGCCGTGGTGTCGTCGTCCGCGGGTTCCGTGGCGGGGGTGGGCCGTGCCTCCCGGACGTCGTCCACCGGCCCGGTCTCGCTCGTCCGACGCAGGACCGGCCGACGGGACGGACGCGGGGCACGACGCTGCCGGGGCACGGACGCGCCCTCGTCCGCCGGGGCCTGCGGCTCCGGACGGTCGTCGAACCCCTCGGGACGCTTCACCGGGAGGGCGTCCCGTCGTCCTCGAGCGCGTGGAGCACCTGCGGGATGATCCGGTACACGTCGCCGCAGCTCAGGGTCATGATGATGTCGCCCTCGTGTGCGACCGCCGCTGCCCGGGCCGACGCGGCGTCCCAGTCGGGCAGGAAGTCGACGCGGGACTGGTCGACGAAGCGCTCCTGCACGAGCGCGCCGGTGACGCCGGGCTCGGGGTCCTCGCGGGCGCCGTAGACGTCGAGCACGACCGTGTGGTCCGCGAGCTCCTCGTAGACCTTCGCGAAGTCGCCGGCCATCAGGCGTGTGCGCGAGTACAGGTGCGGCTGGTGGATCGCGATGATCCGACCGTCGCCGACGACGTTCCGGGCTGCTCGGAGCGCCGCCGCGACCTCGGTCGGGTGGTGGGCGTAGTCGTCGTACACCGAGACCCCGCGCTCGACGCCGTGCAGCTCGAAGCGCCGCTGGGTGCCGCCGAAGGCCTCGATGCCGCGCACGGCGTCCTCCGGAGCGACGCCGAGACCGGTCAGCACCGCGAAGGCCCCGA
The DNA here is from genome assembly GCF_002412165.1 of Curtobacterium sp. 'Ferrero'. Taxonomy (GTDB): domain Bacteria; phylum Actinomycetota; class Actinomycetes; order Actinomycetales; family Microbacteriaceae; genus Curtobacterium. Next base: position 20,573 of record NZ_NXIA01000028.1, on the reverse strand, counting down.
CCGCGTTCACGGCGTTGTGGCGGCCCGGCACGCGGAGCGTCAGGTGGTGCTGCTGCCCGTCGGCGCGGAAGTCGACCTCGACGCCCGCGGCCTCGGTGATCCGCTCGATGCGGATGTCGGCGTCGGCCGCCTCGCCGAACGTGACGATCTCCGGGGCGTCGGGTCGGGCACGGACTCCCGCGGTGACCCGCTTCGCCTCGGCGTCGTCGCTCGAGATGACCAGGCGCTCGGAGGCCTTCGCGGCGAAGTCGACGAACGCCTCGGTGAAGGCCTCGACGCTGCCGTAGTGGTCGAGGTGGTCGGCGTCGACGTTCGTGACGAGGGCGACCGCGACGTCGTAGAGCAGGAACGAGCCGTCGGACTCGTCGGCCTCGACCACGAACAGGTCGCTCGAGCCCGGGGCCGAGCTCGTGCCCAGCGACTGGATGACCCCGCCGTTGACGAAGCTCGGGTCGAGGCCGAGTTCGACGAGGGCGGTGACGATCATGCCCGTCGACGTCGTCTTGCCGTGCGCGCCCGCCACCGCGACGAGACGCTGCCCCGCGATCAGGGCGGCGAGGGCCTGCGACCGGTGCAGCACGGGGATGCCGCGGCGCTGGGCCTCGAGGAGCTCCGGGTTGTCCGGCCACAGCGCGCTCGTGACGACGATCGTGTCGGCATCGCCGACGTTCGCCGCGTCGTGCCCGATGTGCACGTCCGCGCCGAGCTCGCGCATCGTCTGGGTCGTCGCGGTCTCGCGCGAGTCGCTGCCACTGACGCGGTGGCCTGCGGCGAGGAACATCCGGGCGATGCCGCTCATGCCCGAGCCGCCGATGCCGACGAAGTGGACGGCGCCGAGGTCGTCCGGGATCGGCTGGGTCAGGTCCGGCTTGATGGTCATGGTTCCTCCGTGGTGCTGCCGGTGGTCGGCCGGCCGTCGGCGTCGGGTGCTGCGTCGCCGGTCGTGTCGCGTCCTGCTGCGCCGTTCGCGGTGCCGGCTGCTGCGCCGTCCGAGTCGCGTGCTGCGTCGCCGGTCGTGTCACGTGCTGCGGCGCCGTTCGCGGTTCCCGCGCCCCGTGCCGCGTCGAGGACGAGGTCGGTCATGCGGTCGGCGCCGTCGCGGTGTCCGACGCTGCCGGCACGGACCGCCATGCTCGCGATGCGCGCCCGGTCCTGCAACAGCGTCAGGAGCTGGAACGTCACCCAGTCCTGGTCGAATTCCTCGTCCGCGACGAGGACCGCTCCCCCGGCGTCGACGACGTCCTTCGCGTTGTGCCGCTGCTCGCCGTTGCCGACCGGGTACGGCACGAGCACGCTCGGCAGCCCGACCGCGGTCAGCTCGCACACCATGCCCGCTCCGGCGCGGGACACCACGAAGTCGCTGGCGGCGTACGCCAGGTCCATCCGGTCGCAGTACGGCAGCACGCGGTACCCGTCGAGGTCGCTCGGTCCGATGTCCGACTTGCCCCCGACGACGTGCAGCACCTGCCACCCGGCGCCGACGATCGCCGCCGCGCTCCGGTTGACCGTCCGGTTGATGCTCCGCGCCCCCGAGGAACCGCCCGTCACGAGCAGCACGGGGCGGTCGGCGTCGAGCCCGAACTCGGCGAGCCCCTCGACGCGACGCGCGCGACGGTCGAGCGACTCGACCTCGCGGCGGAGCGGCATGCCGACGACCCGCCCGTGCCGCAGCCGGGTGTTCGAGAACGTCACGCCCACGTGGTCGGTGAGGAACGCCGCGAGTCGGTTCGCCAGCCCGGGCTTGGCGTTCTGCTCGTGCACGACGATCGGGGTGCCGGTGCGGCGCGCCGCGATGTAGGCCGGTGCCGCCGCGTACCCGCCGACGCCGAGCACGACGTCGATCCCGCGCTCCCGGATGATCTGCTCGACCTGGCGCACGGCACCGAGGAACGCCCCGGGGAAGCGCAGGGCCGCCGCGTTCGGCTTCCGTGGGAACGGCAGGCGCGGGATCGTCAGCAGCTCGTACCCGCGCATCGGCACGAGCCGGGCCTCGAGTCCCTCGGCCGTCCCGAGCACGAGCACCTCGGCGTCGGGGTCGCGCTCGGTCAGCCGGTCGGCGACGGCGAGCAGGGGGTTGACGTGGCCGGCGGTCCCGCCGCCGGCGAAGAGGAAGCGGCTCACCGCTGGGCTCCGTTCGTGCGCGGACCGCGCGGGGTGGTGCCGGCGCCGGCACCGGCGCTGGTGTGCAGGGTCGTCCGGGCGTCGATCCCGGCGTCGGCGCTCCGCTTGCCCGGCAGCTCCCGGGCGAAGGACAGCACCACACCGATGCCGAACAGGGTCATGATGAGCGCCGAGCCGCCCGCGGAGATGAGCGGGAGCGGCACGCCGAGCACCGGCAGCAGCCCGAGCACGACGGCGATGTTGACGAGCGCCTGGCCGATGATCCACGCGAGGATGCCGCCCGTGACGGTCTTCACGAACGGGTCACGCGACTGCCGGATGACCTTGATCATGCTGATCGCGAGGACGATGAACAGCGCGAGGACGACGACGGCGCCGATCAGGCCGAGCTCTTCGCCGATGATGGCGAAGATGTAGTCGTTGTCCGCCTCGGGCAGCCACGACCACTTCGCCTTGGAGTTGCCGAGCCCGACGCCGAAGACGCCGCCGGACGCCAGCGCCCACATGCCGTGCACGGGCTGCCAGCACAGGTCCTGGTACTGGTTCGAGTCCGTGCAGCCGGAGAGCCAGGCGTTGATGCGGTACGACCGCGAGGCCGACGTCATCGTCACGAACGGCAGCACCACGGCGACCGCGGCCACGATGACGAGCAGGTGCTTGGCACGGGCCCCGCCGATGTAGAGCGCGCCGAGCACCAGGATGAGCATGATCATCGCGGTGCCCTGGTCACCGCCGAGGAGCACGAGCCCGAGCGGGAGCACGATCGCGATCCCGATCGGGACGAACAGCTCCTTCCAGTCGTCGAGCTTGTCCCGCTTGACGTACATGATCGCGCCGACGGCCAACGCGAGCCCGAGCTTGACCGCCTCGGACGGCTGGGCGCTGAACGAGCCGATGCCGATCCAGTTCCGGTTGCCCTGCACCTCGATGCCGAGCGGCGTGTACACGAGCAGCTGCAGCACGAGTGCCGCTCCGAGGATCGCCATCGCCCACTTCCGCCACAGGCGCGACGGCACCCGGCTGGCGATGAGCATGATCGGCACGCCGAGCACCGCGTAGAGCCCCTGACGGGACGCGGCGCCGAAGAAGTCGTGCGTGGCGGCGTACTGCTCCACGCTCGACGACGAGAGCACCATCACGACGCCGAAGACGACGAGGAAGAGCGTCACGCCGAGGATCGCGTAGAACGTGGCGGACTCGGCCACGAAGACGTTCTTGACGGCGACGACGGCAGCGGCCGGACGGCGTCGCGCCGACGCACTCACTCCCCGGGAAGCCGAGCTCGCTGTGGTCGCGCTGCCGCGGGTGCCACCGCCTGCCGATGCGCCGCTAGTGCCGTTCGCCGGAAGGTCCGCCATCGCCGTTTCCTCCCAGGTGCTCGTGGACCGCCGCCGCGAACCGACGCCCCCGGTCCGCGTAGGAGTCGAACTGGTCGAACGACGCGGCTGCCGGGGCGAGGAGGACCGTGTCGCCCGGCCTCGCGACCGATGCGGCATGCCGGACCGCCTCGGGCATGACCTGATCAGTGTCCGATGCCTCGACCTGGAGCACGGGGACCGCGGGCGCGTGTCGCGCGAATGCCTCGAGCACGGGTGCCCGGTCGGTCCCGATCACCACGACGGCCCGCACGTCCGGACCGAACCGCTCGACGAGCCCGTCGACGTCCACGCCCTTGAACTGACCGCCCACGATCCACACCACCGTCCCGAACGACGCCAGCGAGGCCGTCGCCGCGTGCGGGTTCGTCGCCTTCGAATCGTCGACCCAGGTGACGCCGTCGGCGGTCGCGACGTGCTCGGTGCGGTGGTGGTCGGCCCGGAAGCCCCGCACCGCCTGCTGGATCGCCGCCGGCTGCACGGTCGCGGCACGGGCGAGGGCCGCGGCGGCGAGGACGTTCATCGTCATGTGCGGACTGGCGAGCCCGGCCTGCTCGAGGTCGGCCAGGGTCGCGAGCTCGAGCGCGCTGGAGCGGCGGTCCTCGGTGAAGGCGCGGTCGCAGAGGACGTCCTCGACGATCCCGACGTCGCCCGGTGCGGGCACGCCGGGTGTGAACCCGACCGCCCGGCAGCCCTCGACCACGTCGGCCTCCTCGACCATGCGGCGGGTGACCTCGTCGGTGGTGTTGTACACGCACGCCATCACGGTGCGCTCGTAGACCTTCGCCTTCGCGGCCCGGTAGGCCTCGGCGGAGCCGTGCCACTCGAGGTGGTCGTCGGCGATGTTCAGGCAGGCGCTCGCGAGCGGCACCACCGCGCCGTCGCCGTCCGTGGCGGCGTAGTGCAGCTGGTGGCTCGAAAGCTCGACCACGAGGACGTCGAAGCCCTCCGGGTCGCGGACGACGTCGAGCACCGGCACGCCGATGTTGCCGCAGGCCACGGCACGGAGCCCGGCTGCCTCGAACATCGCGGTCGTGAGCTGGGTCGTGGTCGTCTTGCCGTTGGTGCCCGTGATCGTCACCCACGGGGCGGCGACCGGACCGCGGACGACCTTGTCGCGCACACGCCAGGCGAGCTCGATGTCGCCCCACACGGTGCTGTGCTCGACCGCCCACCGGACGGAGGCGTTGTGCGGCGGCAGGCCCGGCGAGACGACGACCACGTCCGGGGCCTGCTCGACGAGCGCGGCGGGGACGGCGTCGAGCGGCGTGCGCTCGAACCGCGCGCCGATGACGTCGAGCAGCTCGACCGTGTCGGCCGGACCGTCGGGCGCGTAGACCGCCACGTCGCTGCCGAGCTCGACGAGCGTGTCCGCGACCGAGAAGCCCGTCGACCCGAGGCCGAGCACGGCGACGCGGAGGCCCTTCCAGCCCTCGGCGTACCAGCTGTCGAGTCCGGCGAGGCGGGCGGGCGTGGGCAGCGGGGCGTCAGCCGACACGGGTGATCCACTCCAGGTAGAACAGGCCGACCCCGCCGACGACGCACAGGCCCGCGATGATCCAGAACCGCACGACGACCGTCACCTCGGCCCACCCCTTCAGCTCGAAGTGGTGGTGCAGCGGACTCATCCGGAAGATGCGCTTGCCGTGCGTGATCTTGAAGTACGCCCGCTGCAGGATGACCGAGCCGGTGACGATGAAGAACAGGCCGCCGATCAGGACGAGCAGGAGCTCGGTGCGGCTGAGGACCGCGAGGCCGGCGAGGGCGCCGCCGAGCCCGAGCGAGCCGGTGTCGCCGAGGAAGATCTGCGCCGGCGAGGTGTTGTACCAGAGGAAGCCGATCAGGCCGCCGACGACCGACGCCGCGACCACCGCGAGGTCGAGCGGGTTCGCCACCGTGTAGCAGGCGTGCGCCGTCGTCTCGTCGAGCCGCGGGCTGCCGCACTGCTGGTTCGACTGCCAGAAGCCGATGATCACGTACGAGCCGATCGCCAGGATGCTCGACCCGGTGGCCAGACCGTCGAGGCCGTCCGCCACGTTGACGCCGTTCGACGTCGACACCGTCAGCAGGACGATCCAGGCGAGGAACAGGATGGTCCCGACGACCGTCCCGAGCGCCATCAGGTCGAGCCACGGGATGTCCCGGATCGCGGAGATCATCGTCGACGCCGGCGGCTCGCCGTTCGCGGACGGCACGACGAGCGCGACGGTCGCGAAGATCACGCCGACGATCACCTGGCCGAGCACCTTGGCCCAGCCGCCGAGGCCCAGGCTCCGCTGCCGCCGCACCTTGAGGAAGTCGTCGACGAAACCGACGAACCCGAGTCCGACCATGAGGAACAGCACGAGCAGGCCGGACAGCGTCACGGAGTCCCGGCCCACGAGGTGCCCGACGAAGTAGCCGAGCACCGAGCCGATGATCAGCACGATGCCGCCCATCGTCGCCGTGCCGCGCTTGGTGTGGTGCGACTGCGGTCCGTCGTCACGGATGAACTGTCCCCAGCCGAGGCGGTGGAACAGCTTGATGAACAGGGGTGTGAGCAGCAGCGTGAACACCAGCGACACGGCGCCGGCGACCAGGAGCGCGATCATTCGGTGACTCCTCCGAGTCGGTCTCCGAGGATGCGCAGTCCGGCGGAGTTCGAGGACTTGACCAGGACCACGTCGCCGGGGCGGAGCATGGCCTGCAGGGTGCGGACGGCCTCGTCGACGTCCTCGGTGAACACGGACTCGCCGTCCCACGACCCCTCGAGGGTGGCGGCCTGGTGGATCGGCATCGCGCCGCGGCCGACGACCACGAGCTGCTCGATGCCGAGCCGGACCACGAGCCGGCCGAGCCGGTCGTGCTCCTCGGTCGCGAACTCGCCGAGCTCGCTCATCTCGCCGAGCACGGCGACGGCACGCTCCCCCGGTCGCACGATCTGCGCCAGGGTCCGCAGCGCCGCTGCGGTCGAGTCCGGCGACGCGTTGTAGGCGTCGTTGATGACGGTCACGCCCTCCGGGCCGCCCGGGAGGATCTCCATGCGCCAGCGCTCGGCTCGCGTCATCGACGCGAGCGCCTCGGCGCCGGTGGCGAGGGGCACGCCCCACAGGTTCGCCACGGTCAGCGCTGCGCTGGCGTTCATCGCGTGGTGTTCCCCGATGATCGCGAGGCGGACGTCGGCGGTCTCGGCCGGGTGATCCGGGCCTCCCGGCTGGTCCTGGTCGGCTCCGCCGACGCTGCGCGTGAGCGCGAAGCGGGTGCCGGTCCGGTCCGTCTCGATCCCCGCGATGCGGTAGTCGGCATCCGCCGCCGTGCCGAAGCCGACGACGCGGGCGCGCGTCAGGTCGCGCATCGCGGCGACGCGGTCGTCGTCGACGTTCAGGAGGGCCGTGGCCGTCTCCGGCAGGTCGGTGACCATCTCGGACTTGGCCTTCTGGGTGGCCTCGATGCCGCCGAACTCGCCGGCGTGCGCGAGGCCCACCTTGAGGACGACGCCGACGTCCGGCTCCGCGATCGAGACGAGCTTCGCGATGTGGCCCTTGCCGCTCGCGCCCATCTCGACCACGAGGAACCGCGTGTCGTGCGTGATCCGCAGCATCGAGATCGGTGCGCCGACGTGGTTGTTGAACGAGCCCTTCGGCGCGATCGTCTCGCCCTGCGTCGACAGGATCGTGGCGAGCATGTTCTTCGTGCTCGTCTTGCCGTTCGACCCGGTGATGCCGACGACGCGCAGCGGTGCCGGGCGCCCGTCGGCGTCGACGCGGTCCGCGCTCGACGCACGCACGCGGGCGACGACCTCGTGCGCGAGGGCGGCGAGGGCGGCGTAGCCGTCGGCGACGACGATCTGCGGCGCGGTGGTCTCGACGCGCTCGGGCGTGATGACCAGCGCGGCGCCGGCCTCGGTCGCCGCGGGGACGAAGCGTCGGCCGTCGGTGACCTCGCCGGGCAGGGCGAAGAAGACGCTGCCGGGGGTGACGAGGCGGGAGTCGGTCTCGACCGAACCCTCGACGACCAGGTCGGCCTGGTCGGCCACGTCCGTGTGCTGGGCACCGGTGATCAGCTCGCCGTCGACCGCGGCGGCGATCTCGGCGAGGGTCATGGCGATCATCGGGACTCCTCCGCCGGACCGCCGTTCGGCTCCCAGCCGGCCTCGCGGAGCGCCTGCCGTGCCTCGTCGCGGGCGGAGTACGGCGTGCGGACCCCCTGGATGTCGCGGTAGTCCTGGTGGCCGGGACCGGCCCAGAGGATCGAGTCCCCTTCGCCGACCAGGCCCACGGCCGTGCGGATGGCCGCCTCGGGCGGGCTGACCTCGTGGATCTCGTGGTCGGGGTAGGCCGCGCGGGCGGCGTCGACCAGGGTCTTCCGGATGCTCGCGGCGTCCTCGAAGCGCGGGTGGTGGTCGGTGACGACGAGGATGTCGCTCCCCGCGGCCGCCACGCGGGCCATGTCGGCGCGCTTGGTGGTGTCGCGGTCGCCGTCGGCGCCGAACAGCATCAGGACCTTGCCCGGGGTGAACTGCCGGACGGCGGCCAGGGTGTTCTCGAACGCGTCGGGGCTGTGCCCGAAGTCGACGTAGACGCTCGGGCCCCGCTCGCCGGACACGCGCTCCGTGCGGCCGGGGAGGTAGCACTCGATGGCGCTCGTCGGTTCGCCGCGCTCCTCGCGCTCGTCCTCGTCGGGGTAGCGACGGTGGTTCGTCTCGAGCGCCTGCGCGATCGCGCCGAGCTCGAAGCCGCCCTCGACGAGCATGACGATCGCCAGTGCGGCGTTCGCGGCCATGTGCCAGCCGATGAGCGGGACACGGGTGGTGAGCTCCCGGCCCTCGGGACCGGTCAGGCGGAACTCGGTGTACGCCGCCTGCGCGTCGACGATCTCGACGTGCCACTCGGCCTCGACGTCCGGGTGCACCGTGATGGTCGTGACCGGGATGCGCGAGTCCTGCACGACGCGCTGGCCCCAGTCGGTGTCGAGCGACACCACGCCGCGACGGGCGTGCTCGGGCTGGAAGAGCGGCAGCTTGGCCTGGTAGTACTCCTCCATGTCGGCGTAGTCGTCGAGGTGGTCGTGCGACAGGTTCGTGAAGCCGGCCACGTCGAAGACGATGCCGTCCACGCGGTGCCGGCTGAGGGCCTGCGCGCTGACCTCGACCGCCACGGCGCGGACCTCGGCCTCGCGCATGCGGGCGAGGAGCGCGTGCATCTCGCTCGCCTCCGGCGTGGTCAGGCGGCTCGTGACGCTGAGGGTGCCGATGTGGCGCTCGGCGGTGGAGCTCAGGCCCGCGACGAGACCGAGCTGTCGCAGGATGCCCTCGAGGATGTACGACGTGCTCGTCTTGCCGTTCGTCCCGGTGGTCGCGAAGAGCTGCGGGAGGTCGGTCGCCTCGTCCGGGTGGGTCCGGTAGACCCAGGCGGAGACGTCGCCGAGCGCGGCTCGGGGGTCCTCCACGACCAGCACGGGGAGCCCGGACGGCTCCGCCAGTGCCACGCCGTCCGCGTCGGTCAGCACCGCGACGGCTCCGCGCTCGGCGGCCTCGGCGGCGAACTGCGCGCCGTGACGGTTCGCGCCGTGCACGCCGACGAACAGGTCACCGGGCTGCACCTCGGCAGCGCTCAGGGTGACACCCGTGGTCTCGACGCCGTCGACCGAGCCGACGACGCGCAGCCCGAAGCCGTTCGCCAGTTCGGCGACCGATCGGGGCGTGGGGTGTTCGGGTCGGAGGACCGGGGGGATCCGTGCGGACAAGTGCTCCTTCTTCCTCACCACGTGGACGGGTACAGCTTCGCCTCGGACGCGGAGGGGGCTACTCGGTACTTCTCGAGCACCTGGGACATGAGAGTTCGGAACGCCGGAGCCGCTCCACTGGACCACTTGTTGGCCTGCGGCTTCGTGAACGTCACCGTGACAACATACTGGGGGTCCTCGGCAGGTGCCATTCCGGCCACCGAGGTGATCCGCTGCCCGCCGTAGCCCTTCGAGCCCTCGGCGACCTCGGCCGTACCGGTCTTCGCCGCGATGTTGTACCCGGAGATCGGCTTCATGCCGACGAGCGTGCCGCCCGTCACGACGCTCTGCAGCATCCCGACGGTCTGCTGGGCAGCGGACGCCGACACGACCCGCTCGGACTGCACGTCGGGCGCGTCGATCGTCTTCCCGTCGGACGTCACACACCCCTTGACGAAGTGCAGCGGGATGCGGACACCCTGGTTCGCCAGGGTCTGGTAGATGCTCGCCACCTGGAGCGCGGTCGTCGAGATGCCCTGGCCGAACATCGAGTTGATGTTCGTCTGCTGGTCCCAGGTCGGGCTCGAGCCGTACTGCATGCCGGGCTGGCCCGGGTAGTCGATCGCCGACTCCGGCTCGAACAGCCCGAACTTCTTCATGTAGTCGTAGCGCTGCTGCGCGGTCAGGCGTTCACCGAGCTCCGTGATGCCGACGTTCGACGAGTTCTGCAGGATCCCGGTCAGGGTCAGGTTCTCGGTCTGGTGGAACTCGGAGTCGTGGATCGACCCGCCCCAGGGGAACGAGCGCGAGTAGGGCACGACGGCCTGGTCGGTCGGACTCGACTTCCCCTGGTCGATCAGGGCGGCGGCGATCGCGGCCTTGATCGTCGAACCGGGCTCGTACGTGTCCGTGATCGCGCGGCTGCCGTACGCGCCCTTGTCCGTCGTCGCGTCGACGTCGTTGGGGTCCACGGTCGGCCAGTCGGCCACGGCCAGGAGCTCGCCGGTCTTCACGTTCGTGACCGTCGCCGTCGCCGACTGCGCCTGCAGGGTCTTCGCCGCCGAGGCGATGGTCTGCTGCGCCATGTACTGCAGGTCGCTGTCGATGGTCGTCTCGAGCGTGCCGCCGTCCTTGGCCTGCTTCTTCGTCACGGTCGACCCCGGCAGCTGGACGCCGTCCTCGCCGCGCTCGTAGGTCTCCGACCCGTCGGTCCCGGCGAGGCACTCGTCGTAGGCGTACTCCAGGCCCGCCTGGGCGCCGTCCGTCCCCATGAACCCGGTGATGTTGCCGGTGGTCGCCGCGGTCGGGTACACGCGGGCGGCCTGCTGCTCCGTGTAGATCCACGGGATACGCAGCGCCGTCACCGCCTCGTAGTGCTTCACGTCGAGGCCCTTGACCAGGTACGCGAAGTCGGAGGTCCGGTCGGCGTCGATGTTCTTCCGCATCGTGGCCACGTCACCGCCGGAGGCCGTCGCGAGGGCGTCGAGCGCCGCGGTCACGCTGATCTTCTTCTCGCGGGTGCCGCCGAGCTTCCCGGTGAACCCCTTCACCAGGCGCGGGGCGGTCGTGATGTTGTAGCGCGTGACACTGTCGGCCAGCTCGGTGCCGTTCCGGTCGACGATCGAGCCGCGGGTGCCGTAGACCGTGACCGGGATGCTCCGCTTGGCCTTGGCGGCGTCGTCGAGGTCGGCGGCCTGCACGACCTGGATGTCGACCAGTCGGACGACGAACACCGCGACGAGGGCGATCACGGCGATCATGACGACGCTGTAGCGCAGTCGGCGGTTGCGGATCGTCTTCGTCACGGGACGCGGTCCTTCCCGGGTGGTGGTCGGCACCGACCCGGACTACCGGGTGGTGGGGGCCTGCAGCTGGTTCGGGTCGGACTCTACGGACGACTTCGCTGCGCCCTGGTCCGACGCGCTGGCGCCGGTCGTCTTCCCAGCGTCGGAGCCCGTGGTTGTGCTGTCCTGCCCGGTGGTGCTCGTGCTGCTGGCCTGCCCGCTGGTGCCGGTCTGCCCGCTCGTGCCGGCCTGCCCGCTCGTGCCGGTCTGCCCGCTCGTGCCGGTCTGCTTGCTCGTGCTCGTGTCGCCCTGCTTCGCTGCGAGCGGCACGTCCTGGAGCAGCGAGTTCGGCACCTGGTTCTGCGTGCTCGCGGTCGCCTCGTCCGCCTTCGCCGGGGTCGGCGTGCCGTACACCTTGCCGGTCTTCGGGTCGAGGTAGACGGGCGTGGCGTTCGCGACCATGCCGAGCGCCTGGGCGTTGCGCGCCAAGTTCTGCGGGGAGTCGAGCACGCGGAGGTCCTCCGACAGCGACTGCTGCGTGCGGCTCAGCTTGGTCTGCTCGGCGCCGAGGGAGTTCAGCGTGTACGCGCCCTGGCTGAGCGCCATGCTGATCCCGAGCTGCGCCAGGAGCAGGACACCCAGGGCCGACACCGCCACGATCGCGTAGGCGATCCGGGGGCGGGCCCGGCGCTGCGCCTTGGTCGGGCTGACCTCGACGAGCTCCGGGCGACCACGGCGGGCCGGCTCCTCGGCGTGCTCTGGCAGCGGCGCGCGGGACGGGACGACGGGGTCGACCAGTGCGAGGTTCGTGCTCATGTCACTTCCGGATCCGTTCGGCCGCGCGCAGGCGCACGGGGATGGCTCGGGGGTTGGCGGCGCGTTCGGCCTCGTCGGCCAGTTCCGCGCCCTTGACGACCAGCTGGAAGGTGGGGCGGTGCTCGGGCAGCTCGACCGGCAGGCCGGCGGGGGCGCTCGAAGTGGTGCGGGCCGCCAGCTCGCGCTTCACCATGCGGTCCTCGAGCGACTGGTACGACTCGACGACGATGCGACCGCCGACCGCGATCGCGTCGAGCGCCGCCGGGATCGCCCGTTCGAGGACGCTGAGTTCGGCGTTCACCTCGATGCGGAGCGCCTGGAAGACACGCTTCGCCGGGTGACCCTGCCGCTGGACGGCCACCGGGGTCGCGTCGTGCAGCACCTGCACGAGGTCGCCGGACATCGTGAACGGCTGCTCGGCGCGGCGTTCGACGATCGCGCGTGCGTAGCGTCCGGCGAGCTTCTCCTCGCCGTACCGCTGGAAGATCCGACGGAGCTCGCCCTCGTCGTACGTCGCGAGGACGTCGGCCGCGGTCTGCCCCTCGGTCCGGTCCATGCGCATGTCGAGCGGAGCGTCCTGGCTGTAGGCGAACCCGCGCTCGGCCCGGTCGAGCTGCAGCGAGCTGACGCCGAGGTCGAACAGGACGCCGTCGACCTCGTCGAAGCCCTCGCCCTCGATCGCCTCCGCGATGCCGTCGTACACGGTGTGGACGAGGCGGACGCGGTCGCCGAAACGGGCCAGGCGCTCCCCCGCGATGCCGAGGGCGTCGGTGTCGCGGTCGAGCCCGATCAGCGTCAGCTCCGGGAACCGCTCGAGCAGCCCCTCGGAGTGGCCGCCCATCCCGAGCGTCGCGTCGACGACGACCTTGCCCGGGCCCTCGAGCGTCGGCGTGAACAGCTCGACGATGCGCTCGAGCATCACCGGCGTGTGCGGAAAGCGTTCCCGCTGGTCGTTCGGTTCGGTCGCATCGGCCATGTCAGCCCCTGTGTCCTCCGGGCCGCGGGTCCGGATCCCCATCCATGCGACCTGACGTCGGGGAAGTGACGTCAGGGCACCACGGCTGGGAGTCCCGATCCGCGGATCAGAAGATCCCCGGGATCACCTCCTCGTCGTTGTCGGCGAAGCCCTCTTCGACCTCGGCGTAGTAGGCCTCCCACGCGGGGGTCGACCAGATCTCGGCACGGTCACCGGAGCCGATGACCGTCAGGTCCCGCTCGAGCCCCGCGTAGTCGCGGAGGTTCTGCGGGATCGTGACGCGGTTCTGCTTGTCGGGCTGCTCCGCGCTCGCTCCGGAGAGGAACAGGCGCATGTAGTCCCGGGTGCGCTTCGACGTCATCGGTGCAGTGCGGATCCGCTCGTGGAGTTCCTCGAACGTGTCCGCACTGAAGACGACGACGCAGCGCTCCTGCCCGCGGGTCATCACGAGCCCCCCGGACAGCTCGTCCCGGAACTTGGCGGGGAGGATCACGCGACCCTTCTCGTCGAGCTTCGGGGCGTAGGTACCGAGCAGCACGTCGGGCCTCCCCTCCGCTCCACCGGACCGTTGCAAGCCCCACTTTACTCCACTCCCCTCCCCTTGCCCATGCTTTTGCTCCCCGAATCGCCCTCGTGCCCCGTTCTGGGGCGGTCAGGCGCATCCGTCGCCATCCGACGATCCGCGAGGAGCCGCGGAACAGCGGGCCCGTGGAGCGCAGTGGAGGGCGTGGAGGAAAGTGGAGGGTTTCCGCAGCCCACGTCCGGCCGGGAGGCGCGTCCCGCCCCCGCCACGCCGCTCACCTCCGCCGTGGGTCGCCATCGCACCGCGCTGCCCGCTCCCGCACGCGCTCGGCGTGCCGCTCCCCGACCGTGCTCGGCACGCCGCTCCCTGCCCGTTCGCACGCGCGGCACGTTTTGCGACCCAGGCCGGCCCCCGATGCCGATCGAGCGAACCGCGCTCCGTACCCCCAGGCCGAGCGCGAGATCCCGGCCGGTCCACACCCCAGGTCGAGCGGGCGATCCTCGCGGGTCCGCGGGCCCGAGGAGAACACTTCTTGCCCGCTCGCGGTCGGGATAGCCCGCGCGAAACCCTCCGACCACGAGCACGACGCGCGCCCCGATCCAGCCCACCGAACGGCACATCCGACGCCGAACGGGCGGAATCGGCGAGTCCCCGTCCTCGAACGGCGCACTATCCGCCCGCTCGTCCCGACCCAGCCCACCGAACGGCACATCCGACGCCGAACGGGCGGAATCACCGAGTCCCCGTCCTCGAACGGCGTACTTTCCGCCCGCTCGCGGTCGCGGGCGGTCAGTGCCGCTTACGCTCCCGTCCGAGCGCAAGGCCTCGTGGCGCTGAACCGCCTGAAGTACATCGAGCAGCTGGCCCGACGCCGAACGGGCGGAAAAGGCGGGTGTCAGTCTGCGGAAGGGACACTTTCCGCCCGCTCGCGCTTCCGGGGGCAGTCAGTGGAACCTGCGAGCAACTCCGAGCGGAGGGTCTCGCGGCGTTGCTTCCTCCGAGCGCTTGGCACGACGCCGAACGGGCGGAATCGGCGGGTTCAGGCGCGGGACGGCGACCGGTTCAGCCCGTTCGCGGTCGTGAATGGTGAGCGCGGCACCGGCGCGGCACCGGTACCGGCACCGGCGGCACAAAAAATGCATGAGCCGGGCGGCTGCGAACCCCGACGGCAGGAACGACTCCTGGCCCGACCCGACCGGGCGAAATCTGCGGCGCGGGCTCCTGGCGAGGGACAGTTTCCGCCCGCTCGGCGGAAGGAGGGTCCGGCTCCGGCTCCGGCTCCGCGTCCGAGGTCCGAGGTCCAGGGCCCGACGGCCGAGGCGTCCGACCGCGCCTCGCCCGGGTTCCACGACTCGCCGCGCGCGCCCCACCGAGGTTCCACCCAGCGCCGCGGACGCACACGAGATGCCGCTGTTTCGGAACCCCGGGGACGACAGCCGAACCCGAATTCGAATCCGAACCCGACCCCCCCGGGCACACGAAACGGGGCCGGCCCCGAAGGACCGACCCCGCCCAAGCCTGTGGAGGAGCTCCTACTGCCCCTGATCCGGATCGTTGCGCTTGTCCCAGCGCTCGTTCATCCGGTCCATGAAGGACCCGCCCGACGACGACCGCGACGACCCGCCCGTCCCGGCCTTGGGAGCCCGGGGCGTCTTCGCCTTCGGGGCCCGCATCCCTGGGCGGAGCGCGAACAGCACGCCGGCCAGCATGATCACGAAGCCGAGGATGCCGATGAGCGGCTGGCGGATGACCAACCCGACGATGACGACGGCGACCCCGGCGAGTGCTCCGAGCACCCCGAGCGCGATCGACGTGTACGTCGGGCGACCCTGGCGCCGCGTGACGCGCGCGACGAAGTCGGAGTCGTTCTGGTAGAGGCTGCGCTCCATCTCCTCGAGGAGGCGCTGCTCTTGCTCCGAGAGTGGCATCTGTGTTCCCTCTGTTCCTGGGATCGACGCATGGTTTTGGTTGGCCGATTCTACGTCCCGACCGCTCCACTAGGGTAGGGATCGTGGCTGAGAGTACGCGATTAGTGGACCTCGTCTCCGCGCGGATCGAACGGGCCCTCGACGAGCAGCGGGAGCGGCTCCTCGCGATCAGCCCGGACCTCGCGGTGTTCGACCAGTACGCACGGGACCTGCTGTCCGGCGGAAAGCGCTTCCGCGCCCTGTTCTGCTACTGGGGGTGGCAGTCCGTGGCGGGGCGTTCCGGCTCGTTCGACCCGCTCGGCGAGGGGTCGCGCCAGACCACGGCCGAGGCGATCGTCACGGTCGCCGCGGCGCTCGAGGTCTTCCACGCCGCGGCCCTCGTGCACGACGACATCATGGACCGGTCCGACACGCGTCGCGGTCTGCCGTCCGCACACCGACGCTTCGAGGCCCTGCACGCCGACTCCGGCTGGGCCGGCGACCGCGCCCAGTACGGCACGAACGCCGCACTGCTCCTCGGCGACCTCCTGCTGTCCCTGAGCGACGCGGTCTTCGACGAGGGCCTCGCGCTGCTCGAGCCCGCCCGCGCGCGCATCGTCCGCCAGGAGTTCCACGCGATGCGGCTCGACGTCACCGCCGGGCAGTACCTCGACGTGCACGAGGAGACCGCCTGGCCCGCGATCGACGAGTCCGAGCACCTGCTCCGGGCGCAGCGCGTGATCGTGTTCAAGTCGGCCAAGTACTCGGTCGAGGCACCCCTGCTGATCGGTGCCCTCGTCGCCGGCGCGAACGAGGCGCAGCTCGAGGGCCTGCGGTCGTTCGGCCTCCCCCTCGGCGTGGCGTACCAGCTCCGCGACGACATGCTCGGCGTCTTCGGCGACCCGGAGGTGACCGGCAAGCCCGCTGGCGACGACCTCCGCGAGGGCAAGCGCACCGTCCTCATCGCCAGCGCCCGCAAGACGCTCCCGCCCGGCCCCCGTCAGCTCCTCGACGAGCTGCTCGGCGACCCGGACCTCGACGACGGCCAGGTCCAGATGCTCCGCGCGACCCTCACCGACTCGGGAGCGGTGGCCGCGGTCGAGCGGTCGATCGACCGGCACGTGCAGCGGGCGAAGGCGGCGCTCGACGCCGCCCCGCTCACGCCGTCGGCGCGAGAGCAGCTCGCGTCGCTGGCCGACACGGTGATCCGGCGCGTCGCGTAGCGGCGGCCGCACGACGGACGGGAGGCGCGGTGCCAGCTGGCACCGCGCCTCCCGTCCGTCGGTCGGTCCGGTCTAGAGCAGGGATTGCGCGATGCGGCGCACCTCGGCCTTGCGGCCCGCGCGCAGCGCGTGGATCGGCGAGTCGCCGATCGCGTCGTCGACCTGCAGCATCCAGCGCACGGCCTCGTCGTCGGAGAACCCGTTGTCGGCGAGGACGATGAGCGTGCCCCGGAGCTCGGGGAGCGGCTCGGTGCCGTCGAGGAACTCGCCCGGCACCCTGAGTACCCCGTCCACGCGGGCGGGCAGCAGGGTCTTCTGCTCGAAGAGCCGGTGGATCCGGCCAGGGGTCACGCCGAGGAGTTCCACGAGGTCGGGAACGGTCAGCCAGCGCTCGGACAGGGTCGCGTCGTCGGTGGGTGCAGCACTCACGTCCCCCATCGTGCCAGAGCGAGCGCCGCGTGGGGGACGGCCCGTCCGGCAGGCGTGACAGTACGTCCGTCACACGAGTCACACACACAACATCCGACTCTCTGGTTGACTTGGGAATCAGCCCATGCCAGCGTTGAGCCACCTGTGAGCGCGCACACGCGCGTGCGTGCGACTCACCGAGGACAGGAGACCACCGTGGACAACGCTGCTGACGACGCCGCCCGGCGCGCACGATCCGCGCGCTTCGCGACCATGCCGATCGTCCTCGCCGGGACGATCGCGGTGACGGCCGGACTCACCGGTCCGGTCGCCCACGCCGAGGCCCGACACGACGACGACGGTGCGCACAAGCGGCACGTCGACCAGGACCGCAACGAGGGCAGCCGTCCGGTCCTCTCCACCGCGGTCGCACGGCCCACGGCGACCGTCGCCACCACGGTCGCAGCGGTCCGCTCGGTCCCGAACACGTACACGGTCCGGCAGGGTGACACGGTCTCCGCGATCGCCGCCCGCTACGGCCTGTCGGCGCAGGAGGTCCTGGTCCGCAACGGGCTCGGGTGGAACACGATCATCCACCCCGGGCAGACACTCCACCTCGCGAGCACGCCCGCCGCTGCCTCCCGCCCGGCCACGGCGTCGAGCAGCTCCGGCCGCAGCACCGCGACCCACTCGAGCCACTCCCACTCGAGCACGAGCAGCTACCACGTCCGTCAGGGCGACACCGTGTCGGGCATCGCCGCCCGGGTAGGCGTGTCGACGAACGCCCTGCTCCGGGCGAACGACCTCTCGCAGCGCAGCGTGATCTACCCCGGACAGACCCTCCGCGTCCCGTCGGCGTCGACCACGACCGCGACCACCACGACCTCGAGCAGCCGGCCGACCGTCGTCGCCTCGACGGCGTCGAGCGGGCACGTGAAGATCGTCAGCGGGGACACCATCGCCTCCATCGCCGCGGCGCACCATGTGTCGGTCCGCGCCCTGCTCGCCGCGAACGGCCTGAGCTACACGAGCACGATCTACGCCGGCAAGACCCTCGTCCTGCCGGGCGCGACGGCCTCCGCCGCCGTGTCGACGACCTCCGCACCGGCGTCGAGCGGTTCCCGGGCGGTGACCCTCAGCGCCGAGCAGTGGCGCAACGCGGCGACGATCGTGAGCGTCGGACGCTCGCTCGGCGTCCCCCAGCGCGGCCTGGTCGTCGCCCTCGCCGCGGCCATGCAGGAGTCCAGCCTGCGCAACCTCGACCACGGCGACCGCGACTCGGTCGGCCTGTTCCAGCAGCGCCCGAGCCAGGGCTGGGGCAGCGCGGCGTCGCTGCAGGACCCGGCGACGGCGGCCAAGCGGTTCTACCTCGGCAACCCCGGGCACACGCGCGGACTCCTGGACGTCCCGGGCTGGTCGTCGATGCGCGTGACCGACGCCGCCCAGGCCGTGCAAGTCTCGGCCTACCCGGAGGCGTACGAGCACTGGGCGACCCCGGCCGCTGCCTGGCTCGCCTCGCTCTGACGAATCCTCAGTCGACCGGCCAGTGCGACTCATCCCTGAGGACGACATCGAGGTCGAGATCGGGTAACGGTCGGAGCGTCAGTACCGGGTCGCGCAGGACGGATTCGTAGAATGCCGCAGATGACCACGAACGCCGCCACGGACCCGATGATCGGTCGGATGATCGACCGTCGGTACCGCGTGCGCTCGCGGATCGCCCGGGGCGGCATGGCGACGGTGTACCTCGCCACCGACGTGCGGCTCGAACGCCGCGTCGCGATCAAGATCATGCACGGGCACCTGGCCGACGACCAGGCGTTCCGGGAGCGCTTCATCCAGGAGGCCCGTTCCGCCGCCCGACTGTCCCACCCCAACCTCGTGGGGGTGTACGACCAGGGTGCCGAGGACGACACCGCGTACATCGTCATGGAGTACATCCCGGGCATCACGCTGCGGGACCTGCTGCAGGAGCACCGCGCACTGACTCCCGAGCAGGCCACCGACATCCTCCGGGCCGTCCTCGCGGGCCTCGCTTCGGCTCACCGCGCCGGGATCGTGCACCGCGACCTGAAGCCCGAGAACGTGCTGCTCGCCGACGACGGCCGGATCAAGCTCGGTGACTTCGGGCTGGCACGGGCGACGACGGCGAACACGGCGACCGGCGCGGCGCTGCTCGGGACGATCGCGTACCTCTCCCCCGAGCTCGTCACCCGAGGCGCCGCCGACTCCCGCAGCGACATCTACGCCCTCGGCATCATGCTGTACGAGATGCTCACCGGCGAGCAGCCCTACAAGGGCGACCAGCCGATGCAGATCGCGTACCAGCACGCGAACGACACCGTGCCCGCACCGAGCGCGACCGTGCCGGGGGTCCCGCCGGAGCTCGACGAGCTCGTGGCGTGGGCGACGGCCCGCAACCCGGACGACCGTCCCGCCGACGCCCGCGAGATGCTCGACCACATGTCGGGCGACCACCCGCGTGCGACCGGCCAGTACCGGACCGCCGTGCTGCGACCCGAGAACGCGACCGCCATCCTCCCGTCCGGCGGCTCGTCCGCCCCGACGTCGGCCGACGACGCGTCCGACCCGACCACGATCCTCTCCCCGCCCGCCGACACCGGTCCCCGGGGCCAGCAGCGCGGGCGCAACCAGCCCGGTCCCCGGCGCACCGGCAACCAGCCCGGCGTGCTCTCCCCCGCCGGTCAGCGCCTCGCCGACAAGTCGGCCAAGCGACGGAAGCGCGGCTGGATCGTCTTCGCGATCGTGCTCGTCCTGGCGATCATCGGCGGCACCATCGGCTGGGCACTCGGACCCGGCCCGTGGGGCAACGTCCGCATCCCGGAGGTCGCCGGCAAGAGCGTCACGCAGGCGCGGCAGCTGCTCGAGGCCGAGGGGCTCCACACCGCCTCCACCACCGCGCGCCGGTTCGACGCGGTGATCGCGAAGGGCGAGGTCTCGACGACCAAGCCGGCGGCGAAGCGCGAGGTCCGGAAGGGCACCGCGGTGCAGCTCGTGCTGTCGAACGGCCCGCGCATGATCACGCTGCCGGCCATCGTCGGGCAGCCCGAGTCCACCGTCACCGCCGCGCTCGACGACGACTTCGACCTGCAGGACACGCAGTACCAGTTCTCCGCCGACGCCGCGAAGGACACCGTGATCGCCGCCACCGGGCGCGATGCATCGGGCGCGGTGGACCTCGGCAAGGCCACGACCTACGCCGAGCGCGGGCCGGTCACGCTGACCGTGTCGCTCGGTCCCGTGCCCGACGTCGTCGGCAAGACCGTCGCCGACGCCACGTCGACGTTGCAGGGCGTCGGTCTCGAGCTCGGGTCGCAGACGGAGCAGTACAGCGACCAGGCCGACGAGGGCACGATCATCTCCGCGAAGCCGACCGACGACCCGGCGGTGAAGGGCACCACGGTCGACGTCGTCGTGTCACGCGGGCCCGCGCCGATCGAACTGCCCGACGTGCACGGCAAGACCATCGACCAGGCGACGTCGACGCTCGAGGGCCTCGGGCTGCAGGTGTCGGTGCCGGACTGCACGAACATCCTGTGCCGGTTCTACGACTGGAAAGCGACGCTGCCGGTGAGCTCCACCGACCCGGTCGCCGGCACGACGGTGCACCGCGGCGACACGATCACGCTGGCGTACGAGCAGTAGGCGCGCGGCGGCGCGGGGCGCGGCCTCGGCCGCCTGCCGGTTGCGCGGGGGCGCGGGGCGGCGCGGGGGC
>NZ_NXIA01000027.1 GCF_002412165.1 Curtobacterium sp. 'Ferrero' | reverse complement strand
CCCCCGCCGCACCGGAGGCGACTAGTTGGCGGCGTCGCGGCGTGCCGAGATCTTGCTCGGCAGCGACCACAGTTCGATGAAGCCCTTCGAGAGGGACTGGTCGAACGTGTCGCCCGTGTCGTACGTCGCGAGGTCGAAGTCGTAGAGGCTCTGCTCCGACTTGCGACCCGTGACCGTCGCCCGACCACCGTGCAGCTGCAGGCGGATGTCGCCCGACACGTGCTGCTGGGTGTGGTCGATGAAGGCGTCGAGGCTGCGCTTGAGGCCACCGAACCAGAGGCCGTCGTAGACCAGGTCGGCCCACTCGGACTCGATCCCGCGCTTGTAACGGTTCACGTCGCGCTCGAGGGTGAGGCTCTCGAGCTCCTCGTGCGCGGCGATGAGGGCCATCGCGGCCGGGGCCTCGTAGACCTCGCGCGACTTGATGCCGACGAGGCGGTCCTCGACGACGTCGATGCGGCCGACGCCGTGCTTGCCGGCGAGGGCGTTGAGCTCCTGCACGATCCGGAGGACGCTGAAGCGCTGGCCGTCGATCGCGACCGGGACGCCCTGCTCGAAGGTGATCGTGACCTCGTCGGCGTCACGCGGGACCGTCGGGTCCTGCGTGTACGAGTAGAGGTCCTCGATCGGGGCGTTCCACGGGTCCTCGAGGAAGCCCGTCTCGACCGCACGGCCCCAGACGTTCTGGTCCACCGAGTACGGCGACTTCTTCGACTGCTCGATCGGCAGGTTGTGCTCGTTCGCGTAGACGATCGCCTTGTCACGGGTGAGCGCGAGGTCGCGGACCGGGGCGACGCTCGTCAGGTCGGGGGCGATCGCGGCGACGGCGGCCTCGAAGCGGACCTGGTCGTTGCCCTTGCCGGTGCAGCCGTGCGCGACGCTGTCGGCGCCGAGCTGCTTCGCGGTGAGGGCGAGGTGCTTGGCGATGAGCGGACGGCTCAGCGCGGACACGAGCGGGTAGCGCTTCTGGTACAGCGCGTTCGCCTTGAGGGCCGGCACGAGGTAGTCGTCGGCGAACTCGTCCTTCGCGTCGACGACGACCGACTCCACCGCGCCGCAGTCGAGCGCGCGCTGACGGATGGCGTCCATGTCCTCGCCGCCCTGGCCGACGTCGACCGCCAGCGCGACGACGTCCTTGCCGGTGGCGTCCTTGAGCCAGCCGATGCCGACGGAGGTGTCGAGGCCTCCGGAGTACGCCAGTACGACGCGGTCTGCCATGTGGTTTCTCCTTGGGGGTGGGGGTGTCAGTTGGTGGTGGCCGGCTCGGCCGTGGCCGTGGCCTGCTCGGTCGTGGCCGGCTCGGCCGTGTTCGCGGCGAGGAGCCAGGCGAGGAGCGCCTTCTGGGCGTGCAGACGGTTCTCCGCCTCGTCCCAGATGATGCTGCGCGGACCGTCGATGACCTCGGCCGTGACCTCGTAGCCGCGGTCGGCCGGCAGGCAGTGCATGAACACGGCGTCGGCTGCGGCGTGGGCCATCAGCTCGTCGTCGACCCGGTACCCGGCGAAGGTGTCGAGCCGCGCCTGCTTCTCGTCCTCCTTGCCCATCGACACCCACGTGTCGGTGACGACGACGTCCGCGCCGGCGACGGCGGCGACCGGGTCGGTGACGACGAGGACCGAACCGCCCGTGACGGCAGCGCGCTGCTCGGCGTCCGCCACGACCGAGGCCGCCGGTGCGAAGGACTCGGGGGCGGCGACCCGGACGTGCATGCCGGCGGTCGCACCGGCGAGCAGGTACGACTGCGCCATGTTGCTCGCGCCGTCGCCGACGAACGCCACCGTCTGGCCCGCGAGCGCGCCGCGGTGCTCGCGGATGGTGAGGAGGTCGGCGAGCAGCTGGCACGGGTGGAAGTCGTCGGACAGGGCGTTCACGACGGGGACGCGCGTGCCGGCGGCCATCTCCTCGAGCCCGGACTGCGCGTAGGTGCGCCAGACGATCGCGGACACCATGCGCTCGAGCACGCGTGCGGTGTCGGACGGGGTCTCCTTGCCGCCGAGCTGGCTGTTCGCCGTCGTGATGACGAGCGGGCTGCCGCCGAGGTCGGAGATGCCGACGTGGAAGGACACCCGGGTCCGGGTGGACGACTTGTCGAAGATCACCGCGACGGACTGCGGACCCGCGAGGGGCTTCGCGGCCCAGCGGTCGGCCTTCATCTGCGCCGCGAGGTCGAGGATCGCGGACTGCTCGGCCTGGCTCAGGTCGTCGTCGCGGAGGAAGTGGCGGGTCATGCGGAGGTCTCCTGGGTGGTGGTGGCCGGCCCGGCGACTCCGTGCTCGGCTGCGACGGCCGCCAGGCTCGCGCCGAGGATCGACACGAACTCGTCGATCTCGGCGTCGGACACGATCAGCGGCGGGGCGATGCGCAGGCTCGACTCGTTCGGGGCGTTGATGATCAGACCGCGCTCGAGGGCGGCCTGGTTGACGGCTGGACCGACCGCCGCGGTCAGCCCGACGCCGATGAGCAGCCCGCTGCCGCGGACCTCCTCGACCAAGGGCGACGCCAGGCCCGCGATGCCCGAGCGGATGCGCTCGCCCTTCGCGACGGCGCCGGCGACGAGGTCCGCGCGCTCGATCTCCTCGAGCACGGCGTTCGCCACCCGGGTGCCGAGCGGGTTGCCGCCGAAGGTCGAGCCGTGCTGCCCGGCCGAGAACAGGTCGGACGCCCACCCGAACGTGACGAGGGCGCCGATCGGGAACCCGCCCGCGATGCCCTTGGCGATCGTGATGGCGTCCGGCGTGAAGCCGTGGCCCTGGTACGTGAACCAGTTCCCCGTCCGCCCGACCCCGGTCTGGATCTCGTCGAGGATGAGCAGCGCGCCGTGCTCCTCGGTCAGCCGGCGTGCGGCGAGCAGGAAGCCCTCGGGCAGGTCGACGACGCCGGCCTCGCCCTTGATCGGCTCGAGGATGAGCGCCGCGACGTGGTCGTCGAACGCCGATTCGAGCGCCTCGACCGTCGAGTCGACGTGTTCGACCCCGGGGACCATCGGCAGGAAGTCCTCCTGCAGCGCGGGCTTGCCGGTGAGCGCGAGCGCGCCCATGGTCCGGCCGTGGAACCCCTGCTTCAGCGCGAGGATGCGGGTCTTGCTCCCGTCCGCGCCCTTGTTCAGGCGCGCGAGCTTGAACGCGGCCTCGTTCGCCTCGGCCCCGGAGTTGCCGAAGTACACCCGGCCCGCGTCGCCCGCACCGGTGATGCGCTTGAGTCGCTCGGCGAGCTCGAGCTGCGGCGGCGTCGCGAAGTAGTTCGACACGTGGACGAGCTTCGCCGCCTGGTCGCTGATCGCTCCCACGAGTGCCGGGTGCGCGTGCCCGAGGGAGTTCACCGCGATGCCGGCGAGGAAGTCGAGGTACTCGTTGCCGTCGACGTCCCACACCCGGCAGCCCTGGCCGCGCTCGAGCATGATCTTCGGCGGGGTCAGGGATCGCATGAGCGACGCCCCGAACCGGTCGTTCCAGGTCTGGGTCTGCGTCTCGGTGCTCACTGCTCGTGCCCCTTCTCGGTCGTGGCTTCGTGCTTGCCCGTGGTCGTGCGGCCCGACGCGTCGCTCGCGGCGGACGCGGCGACCCGTCGGCCGATCTCGGCGTGGGTCATCTGGTTCTCGGTGCGTCGGCTCGGGTCCGGGATCACCTCGGTACCCGCGCCGCGGAGGGTGAAGACCTCGAGGAGGATCGAGTGCGGGATGCGGCCGTCGATGATGGTCGCGCCGCCGACCCCGCCGACCACGGCGTCGAGGCACGCGGTCATCTTCGGGATCATCCCCGACTCGAGCGACGGGAGGAGCTCCCGGAGTTCCTCCACGGCGATGAGGTCGACGATCGAGTCGCGGTCCGGCCAGTTCCGGTACAGGCCCGGGACGTCGGTCAGCATCATGAGCTTCGCGGCCTTGAGCGCGATGGCGAGCGCGCCGGCTGCGGCGTCGGCGTTCACGTTGAGTGCCTGGTCCGGGTGGGCGTCGTCGATCGCGATGCTCGACACGACCGGGATGCGGCCGGCCTCGATCGCGGCGAGGACGCCCGACGGGTCGACGTGGGTGATGTCGCCGACGTGCCCGAGGTCGAAGTGCTCGCCGTCGACGACGACGCCCTTCTTCTCGCCCGTGAACAGCGAGCCGCCGTCGCCGAACACGCCGACCGCGAGGCCGTCGCCGTGCTCGTTCACCAAGTCGACGATCTCGCGGTTCACCTCGCCCGCCAGCACGTCGCGGACGACCGTGATCGCCTCGGTCGTGGTGACGCGGTAGCCGCCCCGGAACTCGGACTCGATGCCCTGTTCCTTGAGCGCCGCGGAGATCTGCGGGCCGCCGCCGTGGACGACGACCGGGTGCAGCCCGGCGTAGCGGAGGTAGACCATGTCCTCGGCGAACGCCCGCTTGAGGTCCTCGTTGATCATCGCGTTGCCGCCGAACTTGACGACGACGACCTTGCCCGAGAACCGCTTCAGCCAGGGCAGGGACTCGATGAGCGTCGCGGCCTTGACGGCGGCGAGCTCGTGCTCTTCTTCCTTGGTCAGATCGTTCATCAGCTGGAGTACGCGCTGTTCTCGTGGACGTAGTCGTGCGTCAGGTCGTTCGTCAGGATCGTCGCCGCGAAGGGCCCGACCCCGAGGTCGATGAGCACGTGGGTCTCACGCCCGGTCAGGTCGACGGCGTCGCTCGGCTCGTCCGGTGCGCCCGCGTGGCACACCCGGACACCGTTCATGCTGACGTCGACCGCGTACGGGTCGAACTCGGCGTCGGTCGTGCCGATCGCGGCGAGGACGCGGCCCCAGTTGGGGTCGTTGCCGAACACGGCCGCCTTGAACAGGTTGTTCCGCGCGACGCTCCGGCCGACGGTCACGGCGTCGTCCTCGCTCGCGGCACCGACGACCTCGATCGCGATGTCGTGGCTGGCGCCCTCGGCGTCCTGCTGCAGCTGCTTCGCGAGGTCGGCGCACACGGCGGTCAGCGCCTCCTGGAAGTCGCCGACCTCGGGCGTGACGCCGCTGGCGCCGGAGGACATCAGGACGACCGTGTCGTTCGTCGACATGCAGCCGTCGGAGTCGACGCGGTCGAACGTCACCCGGGTGGCCGCGCGCAGCGCCTGGTCGAGCTCGTCTGACGTCAGCAGCGCGTCCGTCGTGATCACCACGAGCATGGTCGCCAGGCCCGGTGCGAGCATGCCCGCGCCCTTCGCCATGCCGCCGACCGTCCAGCCGTCCTCGGTCACGACCGACTGCTTCGGCTTCGTGTCGGTCGTCATGATCGCGGTCGCGGCCTCGAGGCCGGCCGTCGGCGACAGCGCGGCGGACGCGAGCCCCACTCCCGTGAGCACCTTGTCGCGGAAGGTCTGGTCGCCGACGCCGATCAGCCCGGTCGAGCAGACGACCACGTCACCGGCGCCGATGCCGAGCTCGCCGGCCACGGCCTCAGCGGTCAGGTGGGTGGTCTGGAAGCCGAACGGACCGGTGAAGCAGTTCGCGCCGCCCGAGTTGAGGACGACCGCGCGGGCGACGCCGTCGCCGACGACCTGCTTCGACCAGATGACGGGGTGCGCCTGCGCGCGGTTGCTGGTGAAGACGGCGGCGACCGCCGCCTGGGGGCCGTCGTTGACGACGAGCGCCACGTCCGGCTTGCCGCTCGCCTTCAACCCGGCGGTGACGCCGGCGGCGCGGAAGCCCGCTGCTGCGGTCACACCCTGGCCGGCTCCGCCTGCCTGGAGGCCCGGCCCGGCTCCGTCGTGCTGGCCCGCGTCGTGCTGCGCTGCGTCGTGCTGCGCTGCCTCGTGCTCGTCTGGGTTGGTCACGGTGCGACTCCGTCCACGCTCAGGCCGAGGGTCTCGGGGAAGCCCAGGGCGATGTTGGTGGACTGGACCGCTGCCCCGGCGGTGCCCTTCGCCAGGTTGTCGAGTGCGCTGATCGCGACCACGCGACCGGCTGCCTCGTCGACCGCGATGCCGACCAGGCACGTGTTCGCTCCGACGGTGTCCGCCACCCGGGGGAACTCGCCCTCGGGCAGGAGGTGCACGAACGGTTCGTCGGCGTACGCCTGCTCCCAGGCGAGCCGGACGTCGTGTGCGCCGACCCCGGGCGCGAGCCGCGCGGTGGTGGTCGCCAGGATCCCGCGGGACATCGGCACCAGCACGGGCGTGAACGAGATCGACACGTCGGATGCACCGGCCACGACGAGGTTCTGCTGGATCTCCGGGACGTGCCGGTGCGAACCGCCGACGGCGTAGGCGCTCGCGGACCCCATGATCTCGGACGCGAGGTACGTGTTCGCGAGCTTCTTGCCGGCACCGCTCGGGCCGACGCTCAGGACGGCGACGATGTCGTCCGACTCGACCAGCCCCGCCTGGATGCCCGGTTGGATGCCGAGCGTGACCGCGGTGACGTTGCACCCCGGGACCGCGATGCGCTTGGTCCCGACGAGCTCGGACCGCTGCCGGCCGAGCGCCGCGATGTCGTCGACCTCCCGCCACTCGTCGGCGGACCCGGGCTTCGGCGCCGCGTGCAGCAGCTCCGGCAGGCCGTACGTCCACGCGCCGTGGTACTCGCCCCCGTAGAACGCGGCCCACGCGTCCGGGTCGGTCAACCGGTGGTCGGCTCCGCAGTCGACGACGAGCGCTTCGTCACCGAGCTCCGCCGTGATCGCCCCCGACTGGCCGTGCGGGAGCGCGAGGAACACCACGTCGTGTCCGCGGAGGTTCTCCGCCGTCGTCTCCGCGAGGGTCAGGTGAGCCAGCGATCGCAGGTGCGGTTGCGTGGCGATGAGCGGCTGTCCGGCGTTCGAGAACGCCGTCACCGTCCTGACGTCGAACTCGGGATGGCCGGCGAGCACGCGCAGGAGCTCACCGCCCGCGTAGCCGGAGGCTCCCGCCACGGCGACGGATACGGACATGGGATTCCACCTTAGGTCGGACTGGTCGTCGAGAGAGTCGGAGGCGGCGGCCCCGGGCGGTGATCCTGGGGATCAGTCGCGCAGGGTCGCCCCGAATCGCTCGCCGGCACGTCGGACAGCGCCGTCACGGGCCTCGGAGGCCTCGGCAGCGGTCAGCGTGCGGTCCGTGGCACGGAAGCGCAGCGCGAACGTCAGGGACTTCTGTCCCTCGCTCACGCCGGTGCCCCGGTAGTCGTCCACGAGGCGAGCATACTCCAACAGCTCTCCGGCACCAGCGCGTACCTCGTCGAGGACCGCTCCGGCCGGGACGTCCACGTCGACGACGAGGGAGAGGTCCTGCGTCGCCGCCGGGTACGACTCGATCGGCGCGACCGCGACGGCTGCCGGTGCGAGCGCGACCAGGGCGTCGAGGTCGAGTTCGACGACGGCGACCACGCGGGGCAGGACGGCGGCCTCGGTCAGCTCCGGGAGCAGCTCGCCCGCGACGCCGACGACCGTGTCTCCGACGAGCAGCGACGCTGCGCGGCCCGGGTGCAGCGACGGGTGGGTCGTCTGGGCCACCCGCAGTTCGACACCGACGGCCCAGGCGACCTGCCGTGCCGCGTCGAGCGCGTCCGCGATGCCGTAGGACTCGGGTGCGACACCGGGCTGCTTCACGACCCGGTGCCCGGTGAGGAGCGCGGAGACGTGGAACGGCTGTGCCGGCAGCGACGCGTCGAGCGCGGCGAGGGTCTCGCGGTCCGGGAGCGCACCGCCGGCGGGCACGTCGGCGGTGCCGAGCTCGTGTCCGTCCGTCGGGAGGAACACCCGGGAGGTCTCGTACACCGCGACGTCGACGAGTCCGCGCGACACGTTCCGCCGCGCGACGTCGACGAGTGCCGGCAGGCCGCTGCGACGGAGCCGGTTCTGCTCGCTGTCGAGGGCGTTCGCGAGCACGACGCTCGGGCCGCCGTCGCCGTCGATGCCCGGGAAGGCCTGCTGCGTCGCGGCCGAGACGAACGGTGCGGTGACGACTTCGACCAGGCCCGCGGCGGCAAGGGCGTTCGCGACCCGGCGACGCGCCTGCTGGTGGCCGGTGAGCCCGCGGCCGGGCGGGGCGACGGGGAGGACGCTCGGGATGCGGCCGTAACCGACGATCCGCGCGATCTCCTCGACCAGCGTGGTGTCGTCGCCGAGGTCCGGACGCCAGGTGGGCGGGGTGACCGACAGGAGCTCGCCGTCGACCTCGACCGTGGCGCCGATGGCCCGCAGCGTGTCGATGACCTCGGCGTCGGTGTAGTCGACGCCGATGAGTTCCGCCGGGCGATCGGTCCGCATGGCGATGGCCGGCCGGGGCGTGCTGTCGACGAGGGTCGAGCCGAGCGGGTCGGCCGTGCCCCCGGCGAGCTCGACGAGGAGCTCCACGGCGCGGTTCGCCGCGGCCTCGGACACGAGCGGGTCGACGCCGCGCTCGAACCGCCGCGACGCCTCGCTCGGGAGCTTGTGCCGACGGGCGGTGCGGGCGATGGACACCTGGTCGAACACCGCGGCCTCGATGAGCACGTCGGTGGTGTCGGCGGAGATCTCCGTCCGGGCGCCACCCATCACACCGGCGAGGCCGACCGGTCCGTCGCCGTCCGTGATGACGAAGTCTTCCGGGTCGAGCGCGCGCGTGACGTCGTCGAGCGTGACGAGGGTCTCCCCCGGCGCCGCACGCCGGACGCCGAGCCCGTCGACGACCTTCGCGAGGTCGTAGCCGTGCAGGGGCTGCCCGAGCTCGAACATGACGTAGTTGGTGATGTCGACGGGGAGCGAGATCGACCGGACACCGGCCAGGGACAGGCGTGACACCATCCAGGCCGGTGTCTTGATCGTCGGGTCGACGCCGCGGACGACCCGGGTGACGAAGGTCGTCGCACCCTGGCGGCCGCGGATCGGAGCCTGGTCGTCGATCGTGACCGGGAAGCCCTCGGCGGTGCGGGGCGTCACCCGGTCGGCCGGGTCGTGGAACGAGGCACCGGTGGCGTGCGCGTACTCGCGGGCGACGCCGCGCATGCTCATCGCGTACCCGCGGTCCGGCGTGACGTTGATCTCGACCGCGGCGTCGTCGAGGCCGAGCAGCGAGATCGCGTCCGCGCCGACCTCGGGCTCCATGCCGAGGTCCGCGAAGCGCAGGATACCGTCGTGCTCGTCACCGAGTCCGAGCTCGCGCGCGGACGCGATCATGCCGTCGGACACGTGGCCGTACGTCTTGCGCGCGGCGATCGGGAACGGTCCGGGCAGGACCGCGCCGGGCAGCGTCACGACGACGAGGTCGCCCACGCCGAAGTTGTGCGCACCGCAGACGATGCCGCGCGGCTCGGACTCGCCGACGTCGACCTGGCACCAGTTGATCGTCTTGCCGTTCTTCTGCGGCTCCGGCTCGAGCGACAGCACCCGACCGACCACGACCGGGCCGGTCAGGTCGTACGTGTGCACCGTCTCTTCCTCGAAGCCCACCGACACGAGCGCCGCGTGGACGTGCTCGAGGGTGGCGTCTTCGGGGAGGTCGACCGACTCACCGAGCCAACGGAGTGGGACGCGCATCAGACCACCGTTCCGAACTGCTGCGAGAAGCGGATGTCGCCCTCGAGGAAGTCACGCATGTCGTTCAGGCCGTTGCGGAACTGCAGCGTCCGCTCGATGCCCATGCCGAAGGCGAAGCCCTGGTACTCGTCCGGGTCGATGCCCGCGGACCGCAGGACGTTCGGGTTGACCATGCCGCAGCCGCCCCACTCGACCCACCGCGCGCCGCCCTTGGCGTTCGGCTGCCAGACGTCCATCTCGGCGCTCGGCTCGGTGAACGGGAAGTAGTTCGGGCGGAGACGGATCTGGGCCTCCGCGCCGAACATCTGCCGGGCGAAGTGCTCGAGCGTGCCGCGCAGGTGTGCCATCGTCAGGCCCTTGTCGATCGCGATGCCCTCGACCTGGGTGAAGACCGGCAGGTGCGTGGCGTCGAGCTCGTCGGCCCGGTAGACGCGCCCGGGGGCGATGACGTACAGCGGCAGCTCGCGCGAGAGCAGGGAGCGGACCTGCACGGGCGACGTGTGCGTGCGCATGAGCAGGTGCCGGTCGACCGGCTCGACGAACACCGTGTCGGCCATCGCTCGGGCCGGGTGGTCCTGGTCGAAGTTCAGGGCGTCGAAGTTGAACCACTCGTGCTCGAGCTCGGGACCCTCCGCGACCTCCCACCCCATGCCGACGAAGATGTCGGCGACGGCGTCGTTGAGGAGCGACAGCGGGTGCCGGGACCCGGGCGTCCGCCGCGACGGCAGGGCGGTCACGTCCACGCGCTCGGACTCGAGCCGGGCGCGTTCCTCCGCCTCGGCGAGGACCGACTCCTGCTCGGCGATCGCCTGGTTCACCCGGCCGCGGGCCTGCCCCACGAGCTTGCCCGCGGCGGCCTTCTGCTCCGGTGGCACGCTGCGCATCGACGCGTTCATCCGCGCCAGCACGGACTGCTCGCCGGTGTGCTCGGCCCTGGCCTGCTTCAGCTCGGCGACGGTCGTCGTGGCCCGGACGGCCGCGAGGGCGGCGTCCACGGCGGCACCGACGGCCGGTTCGCTGATCTCGAGGTGTTCTGACACGAGGCCCAAGCCTACCGGCCGATGGGATACCGCCGTCCTGTACCCGGTGGACGGTGGGGACGGGCCCCGGGTCAGCCGCCTGTGGAGGAGGAGGCCGCAGCCCGCTGCGCGAACGCGCTCTCGTACAGGCACACCGAGGCCGCGGTGGCGAGGTTCATCGACTCCGCCTGCCCGTAGATCGGCACCTTCACCGCTCGGTCGACGAGCGCGAGGTCCTCGTCGGTCAGCCCGCGTGCCTCGTTGCCGAAGACCCACACCGTCGGCCCGTCGAGCATCCCGTCCGCCCGGACCTCGGGGAGGTCGTCGCCCGAGACGTCCGCGGCCAGCACCGTGTAGCCGAGCGCCTTCGCCCGGGAGACCGCGTCGACCAGGGACACCCCGACCGACACCGGGACGTGGAACAGCGAGCCCGTGGTCGAGCGGACGACCTTCGGGTTGTACGGGTCGACCGACCGGCCCGTGAGCACGACGGCGTCGGCGCCGGCGGAGTCGGCGGCCCGGATGACCGTGCCGGCGTTGCCGGGGTCGCGCACCTGCTCGAGGATCGCGACCAGCCCCGGGAGCGAGCCCTCCGCGACGGACGCGTCCCGCGCCTCCAGGTCGGCCGCGCCGGGCTCGGGGAAGACCTCCCGCACGGACGTCGGGAACTGCTGGCAGACGGCCACGACGCCCTGTGGCGTGACGGTGTCCGCCATCGTGTCGAGCACCTGCTCCGTGACGAACCACGTGTCGACGGGTGCGTTGTCGAGTCCGTAGCGGGCCGCCGCGGTCGGCGTGACGTACAGCTCGCGGAGCAGCTCCGGCCGGTACTCGAGGGCCTCGCGCACCGCCTGCGGGCCCTCGAGCAGGAACAGACCGGTGTCGGCACGGACGTCCTTCTTCGCGAGGGCGGCGACGGCGCGGACCCGGCCGGCCTTCGGGTTCTCGAGGAGATCGCTCACGGACACCAGTCTAGGAACGGACGAAGCCCCCGCTCCGCGGACGGGACGGGGGCTTCGTGTGCAGCAGGCGTGACTACGCGGCCTTCGGGGCCGAGGTGTCGGCCGGCAGGGCCTTCTTGGCGGTCTCGACGAGCGCCGCGAACGTGTCGGGGTTGTTCACCGCGAGGTCCGCGAGGATGCGACGGTCGACCTCGACGCCGGCCAGGTTCAGACCCTGGATGAGGCGGTTGTAGGTCAGGCCGTTCGCACGCGACGCGGCGTTGATGCGCTGGATCCAGAGGCGACGGAACTCGCCCTTCTTGGCGTGACGGTCGCGGTACGCGTAGACGAGGGAGTGGGTGACCTGCTCCTTCGCCTTGCGGTACAGACGCGAACGCTGACCGCGGTAGCCCTCGGCGCGCTCGAGAACGACGCGGCGCTTCTTGGCGGCGTTGACCGCCCTCTTTACTCGTGCCATTGATCTATTCCTTTACGTTCCGCCGGCTCAGTGGCCGAGAAGCTTCTTGACGTTCTTCGCGTCGGCCTTCGCGAGGACCTGGTCCTCGTTGAGGCGGGCCTTGCGCTTGGCGCTCTTGACCTCGAGGTTGTGACGCATACCGGCCTGCTGCTTCATGATCTTGCCGCTGCCGGTGACCTTGAAGCGCTTCTTCGACCCGGAGTGGGTCTTCTGCTTGGGCATGGAGGTGCCTTTCCGTGGGATGGGGTTCTGGGGGCCGCGTCGTTGCGGGACTACTCGGCCGGAGCGGCCGTCGTGGTGTCCGCATCAGCGGACTCCGACGGCTTGGCCTTGGCGGCCTGCTCCGACGCACGACGCTCGGCCTTCTGCGCAGCACGCTTGGCGTTCTGCTCGCCCTTGACGTCGGACTTGTTCTTGAGCGGGGCGATGATCATCGTCATGTTGCGGCCGTCCTGCGTGGGCCGGGACTCGACGACGCCGAACTCGGCGATCTCCTCCGCGAACTTCTGCAGCAGTCGGACGCCCTGCTCCGGACGCGACTGCTCGCGGCCGCGGAAGAGGATCATCGCCTTCACCTTGTCGCCACCGAGGAGGAAGCCCTCGGCGCGCTTGCGCTTGGTCTCGTAGTCGTGCTTGTCGATCTTCAGGCGGAACCGGACCTCCTTCAGGTCCGTGTTCACCTGGTTGCGACGCGCTTCCTTGGCCTTCTGCGCAGCCTCGTACTTGAACTTGCCGTAGTCCATGATCTTGGCCACGGGCGGCTTCGAGTTCGGGGCGACCTCGACCAGATCCAGCTCGGCTTCCTGCGCGAGGCGCAGTGCGACGGCGATGGGGACAACGCCGACCTGCTCGCCCTGGGGGCCGACGAGTCGGACCTCGGGGACGCGGATACGGTCGTTGGTACGGGGATCGGGAATGCGGAGCTCCTTCAATCAGGTGGTGGCCGTCCGGGGCGTTCGCCTGGACGACGGCACGAGAGAGGAGATCTGACGCACGGATCGTGACCCGTTCGGCAGCCGCCCGACGCCGACCCTTGCGGTCCGGCCTGCCGTGACGGACACGGCGGAGCGGTTGGGACCCGGTAGCCTGGTGGTGCACGGCCGCGGGTGGGAGAGACTCCTCTTTCACGATGCAGTCCGGGTGCCCGAGGGCGCACGGGAGCATCTGCCGCGACAGAGTCTAGCAGAGGAGCACCGTGACCGACACCCCGCCGTCCGGACCGACCGGCGCCGACGAGGCCCGCGACATCGCCGAGGTGCCGGCCGTCGAGCTGATCAACACCGTCGCCGTGCACCTGCTCAGTGCGGCCGCGGTGAAGGTCGGCCTGGCCGACGACCCGCAGGAGCAGACCGACCTCGACGAGGCCCGGAAGCTCATCACCGCCCTCGCCGGCCTGGTCACCGCCGCCGCGACCGAGATCGGCGACCACCACGCCCGCCCGCTGCGCGACGGGCTGCGGTCCGTGCAGCTCGCCTTCCGCGAGGCGTCGGCGATCCCGGACGCGCCGGGCGCCGGCCCCGGCGAGAAGTACACCGGCCCCGTCAACTGACCCGCGCGACCGCGTGACGGACGGGAGGCCCGTGGCGGCGCCGCCACGGGCCTCCCGTCCGTCGTCCGGTCAGGACCCGGCGACGAGCCGGGCGACCGCGGCCAGCGGGATCCCGACCCAGTCGGGGCGGTTCCGCGACTCGTAGACGACCTCGTAGACCGCCTTGTCGAGCTCGAAGGCGTCGAGCACCTCGCGGTGTGCGTGCAGGTCGGTGCCGGAGGCGCGTTCGTAGCCGGCGAGGAAGCCCTCCCGGGCCGCCTGCGCCCAGGCGGAGGCGTCGACCGCGTCGGCGTCGTGCGCGAGCGCCCCGGCCACGTAGTCGAACGACCGCAGCATGCCGGCGACGTCCCGCAGCGGCACGTCCGGGACCGACCGCTCGTGCAGGGGCCGGAGCGGCTCCCCCTCGAAGTCGAGGAACACCCACCCGCGCGGTTCCGGGGCGGCGAGCACCTGGCCGAGGTGGAGGTCGCCGTGGATCCGCTGCAGGTCGGGCCACGACCCGCCCTCCGCGCGGGCGTACACGGCGCGGACCGCGTCGACGTGCGCCGCGGCCTCCGGGGCCTCGCGCTCGGCGGCGGCGAGCCGGACGTGCATGGTGTCGAGCGCGCCGCGTCGCGCCGCGTCGTCGGCCGGGGCCGTCGGGAGCACGCGGGCGAGCACCTCGTGCACCTCGGCGAGCGCCGTCCCGAGCTGCTCGGCGTCGAAGGGCTTCCCGCTGCGGGCGTCGTCGAGTGCGACGCGCCAGGCGTCCCGCAGACCCGGCAGGAACTCCTGCGCGACCGCGAGGTGCCCGGTCGCGACGCCCTCGGGTCGGCCGCTGTCCGGCCAGGTGGCGCGGAGGGAGCCGTACACGGCCGGCACACGCTCGCTGCCGGCCGCGGAGAGTGCGAGCTGGGTCGTGACGTCCGGGTTGTCGCCGTGGTGGAGCACCCGGAACACCTTGACGATGACCTGCGCGCCCGAGTCCGTGTCGCAGATCACCGACGTGTTGGACTGCTCGCCGGAGAGGACCCGTGCGCCCGTGACGGTCCCGATCGGCCGGAGGGAGCTCGGGTCGGCGTCGATCCTCGCGGTGAGGCCGCGGATCCACTCGAGGTCCGTCGTCGCGTCCGCGATCACGCCGCCGTGCACGACGACCGGGGCCTGGTACAGCACGGGGCCGGTCACGGCGTCGTCGAGCACGAGGCGGGTGTCGTCGGCGGTCGAGAGGGTGCGCAGGGCCGGGCCGCCACCCCCCTTGGCCGCGTACCAGCGCTGCGCGGCGATCCACGGGGCGAGGTCGAGGTCGGTCGGCGCGTCGCTCATGGAGCGGACGCTACGCGCTCGGGGCTGGGACGGTGGGGGACGGACGGGCCGCGACGCGGTGGGAGGACGACGACGGGTCCCGGCGTGCAGACGGCCTGGGGCGAGGGTGGCCCGGTGCCAGGATGGTGGGGTGCCGCACTACCTCGAGGACCTCGCCGCCGGTCAGACCTTCACGACCCCGGGCCGGACGATCACGGAGGCGGACGTCGTGTCGTTCGCCTCGTGGACGAACGACAACAACCAGGTGCACACCGACGTCGAGTTCGCCGGACGCACCCGGTACGGCCAGCGGGTCGTGCACGGGCTGCTCGGCACGTCGCTCTGCCTCGGGTTGATCGCCCGGACCGGCGTGTTCGAGGGGTCGGCCGTGGCGCTCCTCGGCATCGACGGGTGGCGGTTCACGGCACCCGTGTTCATCGGCGACACCGTGACGTGCGAGGTCGAGATCCTGTCCACGCGGGCGACGAGCTCCGGGACGACCGGGATCGTGGAGCGGACGGTGACGCTCCGGAACCAGCGCGGCGAGGTCGTGCAGCAGGGCCGGATGGACGTGATGGTGCTGACGCGGGCGGCCGCGATCGCCTGACACCGGGGCCCCGACGGCGGCATCCAGCCCTGACCCTTTACAACGATGTACGCACGGGCCAGCATGGAGGCATGAGCACGCTCGACGGCACCGTCGCCGCACCGTCCACCCGTCCGCTCCCGCTCGCCTCCCGGCAGGACGGCGAGTACCCCCGGCCGCAGATGCTCCGCGGCGCCTGGGCGGACCTCGACGGCACGTGGGCGTTCCGGAACGACGGCGACGACCCGGCCTGGCGCTCGGGGTTCCCGGGGGCACGCGACATCACGGTGCCGTTCCCGCCGGAGTCGGTCGCGTCGGGCATCGGCGAGCCGGGCTTCCACCCCGTGGTCTGGTACGCGCGGACGATCACTCGCGCGGACCTCGACGCCGCCGGGCTCGTCGGCACCGCGTCCCGCGTGCTGCTGCACTTCGGAGCGGTCGACCACCGCGCCCGGGTCTGGATCGACGGGCAGTTCGTCGGCGAGCACGAGGGCGGGCACACCCCGTTCACCCTCGACGTCACCGAGCACCTGACCACCGAGCACCCGACCGCCGGTCCGGACGCGCCGCACACCCTCGTCGTCCGTGCGGAGGACGACCCACACGACCTCACCCAGCCGCGCGGCAAGCAGGACTGGCACGAGGACGCCCACGCCATCTGGTACCGCCGGACGACGGGCATCTGGCAGACCGTCTGGCTCGAGGCGGTCCCGGCGACGTCGATCGGGTACCTGCGGTGGACGAACGTCGACCACGCGACGGTCCGGCTCACGGTGCGCCTGCACGGAGCACCGCTCGCCGGTGCCCGGGTCCGGGTGCGCGCGTGGTGGGACGAGCGGGACGAGCAGCTCGCGGTGGTCGAGACGGCCGTCGGGGCCACCGCCACCGAGGTCGAGGTCATGGTGCCGATCGCTCGGCAGGCCAACGGGCAGGCCGAGGACGAGCTCGCCTGGACCCCCGAGACCCCGCGACTCGTCGACGCCACCGTCACGCTGCTCGACCGGGACGGCACGCCCGTCGACGCCGTCGCCAGCTACTTCGGGCTCCGCACCACGGCGGTCGGCGCCGGCGCGTTCCTCCTCAACGGACGGCCGTACGACGTCCGGAGCGTCCTCAACCAGGGCTACTGGCCGGACTCGCACCTGGCCGCTCCGTCACGGGCCGCGCTGCGCCGGGAGGTCGAGCTGATCAAGGAGCTCGGCTTCACCGCCGCGCGGAACCACCAGAAGGTCGAGGACCCGCGCTTCCTGTACTGGGCCGACCGGCTCGGACTGCTCGTCTGGGGTGAGATGCCGGGCGCGTACGCGTTCTCACCGCGGGCGGTGCAGCGGTTCGTCCGCGAGTGGATGGAGGCCCTCGAGCGCGACGCCTCGCACCCCTCGATCGTCACCTGGGTCCCCGCGAACGAGAGCTGGGGCGTGCAGCACATCGCGACCGACCCGGCGCAGCAGGCCTACGCGCGCGCCCTCGCCGACGTCGCCCGGGCGCTCGACCCGACGCGGCCGGTGGTCTCGAACGACGGCTGGGAGCACCCGGCGTCGGACATCGTCACCATCCACGACTACGAGGGCGACGGAGCCGTCCTCGCCCGCACCTACGCCGACGACGCGGCCCGCGCGGCCCTGTTCCACGGGATGGGGCCGGCCGGACGGCGCGTGCTCGTCGGGGGCGCGGTGGACGAGGGACAGCCCGTCATGCTCACCGAGTTCGGCGGCGTGGACCACCAGCCCGGCGAGCGGCGCGAGGACGGGTGGGGCTACACCTCGGCGACCGACGGCGACGACTGGATCGCCCGCATCACCGCCCTGTACGACGCGGTGCGGGCGAGCACGTTCCTGGCGGGCTCCTGCTGGACGCAGCTCACCGACACCATGCAGGAGACGAACGGCCTGCTCAACGCCGACCGCTCCCCGAAGATGCCGATCGACCAGATCCGCCGTGCCGTGACCGGCCGGTAGACACCGGCTGGACACGGCACCACCCGACCGCGCGGCGCGGTCGGGTGGTGCCGGCGTCAGGACGCCGGGAAGCTGCCGGCGTCAGGAGGCCAGGAAGCGGAGCACCGCCTCGTTCCACTCGTCGCGGTGCGACACGAGGACGCCGTGCGGCCCACCCTCGATGACGTGCGTCTGCGCGTCCGGGATCGCCTCCGCCGTCCGCTTGCCCGATGCCTCGAAGGGCACGATGCCGTCGGCGTCGCCGTGGATCACGAGCGTCGGCACGTCGACCTTCGTCAGGTCGTCACGGAAGTCGGTCGTCGCGAACGCCGCGGTGCAGTCGAGGGTGCCCTTCGGCGACGCGGCCTCGGCGATCGACAGGGCGTAGGCGCGCTGCTCTGCGGAGACGATCGGTTCGTCGGCCTCGCCCGGGGTGAAGAACATGTCGACGAACTGCCGCAGGAACGCCGGGCGGTCACCGGTGATGCCGTCGGAGAACCAGTCCGCGAGCTCCTGGTCGACCGCGCCGTCGGGGTTGTCGTCCGACTTCCAGAGGTACGGGGGCACCGCGCTGGCGAACACGAGCTTGCTGATCTTGCCGGTGCCGTACGTCGACACGTAGCGGGCGAGCTCCCCGCCGCCCATCGAGAAGCCGACGAGCGTCACGTTGGTGAGCCCGAGCTGGTCGATGAGCGCCGCCAGGTCGGCGGCGAACGTGTCGTAGTCGTAGCCCTCCCAAGGCTGCGAGGACTGGCCGAACCCGCGACGGTCGTACGTGATCACCCGGTGTCCGGCCTCGACGAGCGCGGGGACCTGACCCTCCCAGGAGCGGCCGGACAGCGGCCATCCGTGCACGAGGACGACGGGGTCGCCCCCGCCGAAGTCGTCGTAGTGCAGGTCGATGTCGTGCCCGTTCTCGGATCCGACGGTGATGTACGGCATGGTCTCTCCTCACGCTCGTTGACAGGGAACCCGTCCGAACCAACCCGGCGCTGCTTCGAGGACCGTGGGCGCTACGCGGATCGGACAACCCACCCGCTGCTGCGCAGCGTGCGAGGATCGTCCGGTGACGGACGTGGCGGAGCCGACCCGCGCCTCCAGGCTGCGGACCGTCCTGGAGGCGCGCCACAGCGCGTGGACGGCTCCCCTGCTCCTGTGGCTGGGTTCACGGGCCCTGAGCACGCTCCTGCTCGGGACGCTCTGGTGGGTCGCGACGGCGAACGGCTGGCCGTTCGCGTCGTACCGACGCGATGCGTCGTTCTGGACGTTCTCCGGCTCGTGGGACGCGTCGTTCTACCGCACGATCGCGGAGCACGGGTACCCGGCGACCGTCCCCGTCGACACGGCCGGACACGTGCTGCCGAACGCGTGGGCGTTCCTGCCGGTGTTCCCGTGGCTGGCGCGCGTCGTGCAGCCGCTCGTGGGTGGGTCGTTCTGGGTGGCGGGCGTGGTCGTCGCCACGCTCGCCGGAGCGGGCGCCTGCGTCGTGCTCTACCGGCTCGTGCGGGCCGTGCGAGACGACCGGGCCGCACGGTGGGCGACCGCACTGTTCGCCTTCGCGCCGACCGGGTTCCTGCTGCAGGTCGCCTACGCCGAGAGCCTGTTCCTCCTGCTGCTCTTCGGCGCGCTGCTTGCCCTGGTCCGGCACCGGTACTGGCTGGTCGCACCGCTCGGCCTGGTCGCCGCGTTCACGAAGCCCGGGGTGCTGGCACTGGCCGTCGCGCTCGCGGTCCACCTCGTCGTGCGGTGGCTGCGGGACGGACCGGCGTTCCGGTGGCGTGACCGGGTGGCGGTCGTGGTGTCCGGGTTGGTCGTCGCCGCGGCCGGCTTGGCGTGGCCGGTCGTCGCGTCGGCGGTGACGGGGCGGTTCGGCGCGTACCTCGACACCGAGCTGTCGTGGTGGGTGGGTTTCGTCGGTCGGCAGCACTTCGTGCCGCTCACCCCGTGGTTCACGATGGCGGGGACGTGGCTCGGTCCGGCCGGGGTCGTGCTCGTGGTGCTCGTGCTGGCGGGCGCCGTGTGGTTCTGGTGCCGGCGGGACGTCCGCGCGCTCGGGGTCGACGTGGTGTCGTTCACCGCGGCGTACGCGCTGTACCTGGTGGCGGTGTTCCTGCCGCAGCAGTCCCTCCCCCGACTGCTCATGCCGACGGCACCGCTCCTCGGGGCGGACGTGTTCGTGGGCACGAGGCGGCGGGCGGTGACGTGGCTGGTGGTCGGGGTGTGCCTGCAGCCGGTCGCGATCGTGCTGCTGTGGTTCCTCGGGTACCCCTGACCCACGGCGTCAGGCGGACGGGATCACGCGTCGAAGGTGTGGAACCAGGCCGTCCCGCCGGGGTGCTGCACCGTGATCATCTCGTCGAGGTCGCGGTACGGTCCGTCCTGGTTGTGGCTCGCCGACTTGATGCGGACCGTGCCGTCCGGCTCCGTGAACACCTCCGAGACGATCGTGGTGTGGTCCGGCGAGTCGTTGTCGTTCCAGTCGTAGAACACGATGTCGCCCACCCGCACCTTGTCGCGCTCGTCGAGCGACCGCCGGGTCAGTCCGAGCTCGGCGCCGTGCTCGGTCAGCCAGGGGTCCATCGCCGGGCAGTACGTCCAGGTGGCGGAGTGCGCGGCCCCGGCGTCGCGGCTGTACCAGTCGTCGCGCTGCTGCCAGCCGCGGGCGATCAGGGTCTGGCTGACGTAGTTCGCGCAGTCGCCGCCGATCGGGTTCATGGTGCCGTACTCGGCGAGGTTGTAGTCCTTCCAGTACCGCATCGCGTACTCGAGCTGCCGGTCGACGTCGGTGAGCGCGGCGTAGGTGAGCGTGGTCGTCGCCACCGCGGCGGACACGTCGGGGGTCGGGGCGGCGGTCGGCGTCGGGCTGGAGGTCGTCGTGTCCTGCGTCGCCCCGGCCTGCCCGTCGTTGGCCTGACTGCCGTTGCCGTCGGAGGTCTGGTTGGCGGACGGGGTCGGCTCGACCGCGGTGGTGAAGAGCGCCACGTCCGCGCCGCCCGCGGTGTACATCGCCTGGTGCGGCGCGGTGAAGGTGACCGTCGTCGCCGTCGCGCGCACGTCACGAGCGGCGACACCGCCGACCGTGACCCCGCGGACCGCCCCGAGGCCACTCCCCGTCACCGTGACGGTGACGCCACCGGCCAACGGGACCTGTGCGGGCCCGAGCCGCGCAGCAGTCGGCTCCGTCGTCGCCGAGGACGACCCGGCCGACCCGGGGCGTCGGGTCGCAGCGCCCTTCGCGTCGCCGTCCGACGAGCACGCCGCGACGGCCAGGCCGACGCCGACGACGCCGGCGAGCGAGAAGAGGGTGCGGCGCGTGTACGAGGCAGTCATGACCCGTCCAGGGTAGGCGACACCGCCGACGAACGCGGGAAGACGGGCGTGGGACAACGGCAGGACGCCACGGCGACGACGGCAGCAACGACGAAGGGCCACCCGGTCGGGTGGCCCTTCGTGTCTGGTGGAGCTAAGGGGATTCGAACCCCTGACCTTCTCATTGCGAACGAGACGCGCTACCAACTGCGCCATAGCCCCAAGGACTCGTCAACCCTAGCACCAGGGCAGTCGGGAACAGAAATCGCCGCCACGGGTCCGGGCGTGCCGCGGGTCAGACCGCCCGACGCCGCCGCATGATCGCGTCGAGGTCCGCCTGCTGGTACGCGTCCTCGTCGATGACGCCCATCCCGGCCCAGCGGCTCGGCGGCCCTGGTTCGACGGCGGCCTCGACGGCGGCCTCGGCGGCGGTCGACTCGGGCTCGGACTGCTGCGCTGCCGCCGGCGCCCGCAGTCCGAGACGCTCGGCGAGCCGACCCTGGTCGTGCGAGGACAGCGACGCGGCCGCCTCCTCGACGTCGGGACGCATGCGCGAGACCGTCGCGAGCGTCGGGTCGGTGGCACCGGCACGGATCGCGGCGGCCTCGGCGTCGGCCTCGGCCTTCGCCTCGGCGACACGCTCCCGCAGTCGCGCCGCGAGTTCCGCCGACGACTCCGGCGCCGCGGCGGGTTCCGCGGGACGCTCCACGTAGAGCGGCTTCGGCACCCGCGCTGGCGTCCAGCTCCGGTCGCGCACGGGCGCTGCGGGCGCCTCGGTCGACAGCGGCGGGGCGGGGTCCGTCCACGCCGTCGACGGCCGGGAGGCACGGGTCGGCTCCGGCGCGGCGGCCGCGGCACGCGCCCTCCGCGCCTTCGCCACCTGGTGGAGCTGGGTGAGGACCGCGACGGAACCGCCGGCGACGACGAGCCCCGCGACCGCGACGAGCCACAGCGACGGTGCCGCCACCAGGACCAGGACGGTCACGACGAGTCCGAGGGTGCCGAGCAGGGTCGCGCCGAGCCGGGAGCGGCGCATCCGCATGGCGGTGAGCGCCGGGACGTTCGCCGCCCGCTCCAACACGGGGGCCTGCTCCGCGAGTCGGCGGGTGATCTCGCGCTGCCGGGCAGCCTCGTGTGCCCGGGCGATGGCCGCACGCTTGGCCTCCTCCGAGCGGGCGACGCGCTGCGCCTCGGCGAGGGACTTGGCGTTCATCTCGACGCGGACCTCCTCCGGCAGTTCGGCCGTCTGGGCCAGGATGCGGAGCGTCTGCTGCAGCCGGATGGCGTTGCGTTCGGTGGCGAGGTACTGCCGTCGGGCCGCCCAGGACGGCATGAGGTAGACGAGCCAGAGGACGGCTGCGAGGAGCAGCACGATGCCGCCGCCCCAGGAGCCGATACCTGCCATGCGCCAACGGTAGGGGCGCGGCCAGCCGCGGCCGGTGATTGCCGGACGCGTGTTGCGCGTGTCGCAGGGGAATCCGTGGGAGCCGAGCCGTGCCTCCAGGCCGGACCGGCTGCGTCAGAGACGCGGCGTCGTGTGGATCGGCATCGCGGCTTCGTCGCGGGCCGCGAGCGGCACGCTACCCGTCCCGGGCGGGACCCGGCCCTGCACCCAGCGTTCGAGGACGCCCTCGCGGACCTCCTCGGCGACCAGGGCGAAGCAGAAGTGGTCGCGCCAGTCGCCGTTGATGTGGATGTAGCGCCGGCGGAGTCCCTCGTACCGGAAGCCGAGCTTCTCGACCACCCGCAGGCTCGGCGCGTTCTCGGGACGGATGCAGATCTCGATCCGGTGGATGCCGACCGAGCGGAAGCAGTGGTCGACGGCCATGGCGACGGCGGTCGGGGTGACGTTGTGCCCGGCGGCGTCCTCCACCACCCAGTAGCCGATCGACGCGCTCGCCAGTGAGCCGTACGTGATACCCGAGACGTTGAGCTGGCCGACGAACCGACCGTCGAGCTCCATCGCGAACGGCAGCCCCAGGCCCGCGCGGGCGTTCGCCTGCAGCGCGCGGATGCTGCCCCGGACGTCGGTGGACATGTGGCCGGAGGGGTTCGTCGCCTCCCAGGTCCGGAGCCAGCCGCGGTTCGACGCGAGGGCGACGTCGAGGTCGCGGGTGTCGCGGAGCCGGAGCGGCCGGATGGTGACCCGCCCGTGCGAGAGGGTCGGGATGGTCGTCATCGGTGTGGTTCCTCCGGATGCGCAGAACGGGCCCGGGGAACCCCCGGACCCGTTCGGCGACGGGTCGGCTATTCGCCCGCGTTGAACTCCTTGAGCCAGGACTTCAGGTCCGGGCCGAGGTCGTCGCGGTCCGAGGCGAGCTGCACGATCGCCTTGATGTAGTCGAGTTTGTCACCGGTGTCGTACCGGCGTCCACGGAACACGACGCCGTACACGCCCCCGGTCCATTCCTCGGCGCCGGCCATCTTCATGAGGGCGTCGGTGAGCTGGATCTCGCCGCCCTTGCCGGGCTCCTGCTTCTCGAGGACGTCGAAGACCTCGGGGCGGATGACGTAGCGGCCGATGATCGCCAGGTTCGAGGGGGCTTCGCCCTGCGGGGGCTTCTCGACCAGGCCGGTGATCTTGACGACGTCGTCGGTGTCGGTCTCCTCGACCGTGGCGATGCCGTACATGTGGGTCTGCGAGGCCGGGACCTCGA
Source organism: Curtobacterium sp. 'Ferrero' (assembly GCF_002412165.1). Taxonomy (GTDB): domain Bacteria; phylum Actinomycetota; class Actinomycetes; order Actinomycetales; family Microbacteriaceae; genus Curtobacterium. The sequence goes on along the minus strand of NZ_NXIA01000027.1, from coordinate 9,924 downwards.
GCAGCGCGACGACGGTGGCGTTCTTCTCGCCCTGGACCTCGATCATGCGCTTGAGCAGCGGGTCGCGGGCGTCGATGATGTCGTCACCGAGGAGCACCGCGAACGGCTCGCGGCCGACGTGCATCTTGGCGCGCAGCACCGCGTGGCCGAGGCCGAGCGGGTCGCCCTGGCGGACGTAGTGCATGTCGGCGAGGTCCGTGGACTGGTTCACCTTCTGCAGCTTCTCGTGGTCGCCCTTCTTCTTCAGGGTCTCCTCGAGCTCGGACACGTGGTCGAAGTGGTTCTCGAGCGCGTTCTTGTTGCGACCGGTGATCATCAGCACGTCGGTCAGGCCCGCGCCGACCGCCTCTTCCACCACGTACTGGATGGCCGGCTTGTCGACCACCGGGAGCATCTCCTTCGGCATGGCCTTGGTGGCGGGGAGGAAGCGCGTGCCCAGGCCGGCGGCGGGGATCACGGCTTTCGAAATCTGGAAGCCCATGCAGGGAACGTATCGGATGACCCCTGGACGGGGCATGTCGTCCCTCCGGAGGACACGGCTTCGCGCGCGGGGCGGCGGGAAGCCGCAAGGGCGCGTGGGTCCCGGTGGTGCGGCCGGGCCGGTCGGCGGTGCCGCTGGGTCCGGTCGCTAGACTCCTCGGCATGATGCCCGACCTCGGCAACGAGAAGCGCGCCCTGCGGGCCGAGCTCCGGCAGCGGCGGCGGACCCGGACCAGCACCGAGCGGGAGGCCGACTCGCTTGCCCTCACCGAGACCCTGCAGCGGTTCGTCGAGGAACGGCAGGTCCGCTCCCTGGCCCTCTACCTGTCGGCACCGGACGAACCCGACGTGCGCCCGTTCCTGGCGTGGGCGTTCGAGCACGGCGTCCGGGTCCTGCTGCCGATCACGCGCGAGGACGGCCTGCTCGACTGGGCCGTCGGCGACGGGACCACCGAGCGGGAGGGCCTGTTCGGCATGCCGGAGGTCGTCGGCGAGGTGCTCTCCCCGCTGGCGCTCGGCGACGTCGACGCGATCCTGGCCCCGGCCGCGGCGGTCGGCCACGACGGCGTGCGCATGGGCTGGGGGCGCGGCTACTACGACAAGACCCTCGGGTCCATGGCGAACCGCCCGCCCGTCTATGCTGTGATCTTCGACGCGGAGTACCTCGACGAGGTCCCGCGCGAGACCCACGACGAACCCGTCGACGGCATCATCACGCCGTCGCGCATCATCACCTTCCGGAGTTAGCGTGCCCACCTACTCGTACCGGTGCACCGAGTGCGACAACGCCTTCGACGTCAAGCAGTCCTTCTCCGACGCGGCGCTCGCCGAGTGCCCCGTCTGCGGCGGAGCGCTGCGCAAGGTCTTCTCCCCCGTCGGCGTCACGTTCAACGGCGGCGGGTTCTACCGCACCGACTCCCGTGCCAAGCCGGCCGGCGAGGGATCGTCGTCGAGCGCGTCCGCGAAGTCCGGGTCCGGATCGGGCTCCGGGACGTCGGAGTCGAAGCCGAGCACCTCGGCACCGGCCGCGTCGAAGCCGGCCGCGCCCGCCGCCTCCTGACCGGACGGCGTCCTCCTCGGTAGGTTGGGGCCACCGTCCCCGACCCGGAAGGAGGCCCGCGTGAAGGGCTTCAAGGAGTTCCTGCTCCGCGGCAACGTCATCGACCTGGCTGTCGCAGTCGTCATCGGTGCCGCGTTCACCGCGATCGTCACCGTCATCGTGAACGCCGTGATCAACCCCGCGATCGGCGCGGTGTTCAACGCGTCGAGTCTCGACGAAGCGTTCAAGGTCGACATCCCGACCGTCGCCGGCGGGAAGCCTGCGACCCTCATGTTCGGTGCGGTGCTCGGCGCGGTCATCAACTTCGTGATCGTCGCGGCGGTCGTGTACTTCGCGCTCGTCCTCCCGGTGAACCACCTGAAGAAGGTCGCCTTCGAGCGGGTGCAGAAGAACGAGGAGCAGACGCCGCAGGACGTCCCGCCGACCGACGTCGAGGTGCTGCTCGAGATCCGCGACCTGCTGCGCTCGCAGAACGGCGGCGCCCTGCCGTCGGGCGGCGGCGCGCACGTGGCACCGTCCGACGTCCCCGAGGGTCCGGGGATCGGCGGCACGACCAAGCTCTAGCCGTACGACGCGGCTCGCCCCGGAACCAGGTTCCGGACACAGCACCACGTTCTTCCGCGGTGTCGTGTCCGGGACCTGGTTCCGCCCGTGCAACGAGCAGCCGCACGCCGGGGTTCAGGCCGCGGGAGCGACCGCTCGGCGCTTGCGGACCATGCCGATCGCGTACTGGAGCCCGGCGATGACGTGGCCGGCCGTCCCGAGGTAGACGAACACGAGCGCCACGACCCGGACCCACGGCGCGTGCTCGTGCACGGCCGACACCGACGAGAACAGCAGCACCGGCAGGCCGACGAAGAGCAGCGCCGACCGGATCTTGCCCGTCCACGTCACGTCGAGGTCCGGGTTGCCCCGGAACAGCACGGAGGACATCACCGCGAGCACGAGGTCGACCGCGACGACCACGATCACGACGAACAGGGGCAGCAGGCCGACGAGCACGAGCGACAGCACGATGGCGATGATCGCGAGCCGGTCGGCGACGGGGTCGACGGCCTTGCCGAGCTTCGAGCCCTGGTCGAACCGCCGTGCGATGAAGCCGTCGGCCCAGTCGCTGACGCCGATGACGACGAGTGTGACGAGCGCCCACCCCGGGTGGTGCGCGACGACGAGACCGACGAACACCGGGATGAGGACGAGGCGGAACGCGGAGATCAGGTTCGGCCAGGTCTGCCAGTCGGGGCGCTGGCGTACGGAGTCGGTCATCGCCTGCAAGGGTACCGGCTCACCAGTGTGGGGGGACGTCCCGTCGGAGCTGGTCGTCGTTCTCCCCCTCGCGGTGGCGACGCGGCTCGGGCGCGGGCGCCGGGTCGGAGCCCGGTACCGGCTGGGTGGTGACGCGCCTGCGGCGCCGCGCCGTGCCTCCCGGCCGGTTCTCCGCTGCGTCGTCCGCGGGTGCGGCGGGACGGACGGGAGGCACGGCCGCCGTTGCATCGTCGGCCCGCGTCCACGACCCCATCAGCTGGTCGGTCCTGGGGGTGACCGGCCCCGCCGCGCGGGACGCGCGTCGGGACGGGCTCATCGGCCGGCGGGGCCCGCCGTGGGCACGGGGGGATGGAGATCCGACGTCCTCATCGGCGGGCGGGAATCGGGGGGATGGAGATCTCCTGGGTCGCCCCGCGGTCGACGCCGAGCACCGAGGCCACGGTGTTCGCCACCCGGTCCGGGTCGGAGAACAGCTGGAACGCGTGCACCCGCACGTAGTGCCACCCGAGCCGGCGGAGCACCTCGGGACGGAGTCGCAGCGTCTCCCGGAGCGAGCCCTTCACGAGCGAGGCGTCGGTCTCGATCGTGACGCAGACCCCGCCGTGCGCGGCGACGAGCCCGAGCTTGCCGCGGTGACCGAGCGCCACCGGGATGCCGCGCATCTCGAGTCGGCGTGCGAGGTCGACGAGCAGCGGGTCGGAGTCGTCCGGCACGTACTCGGCGCTCGTGCGGGCGCGGACCTCGGCGAGGATCTCCGCGAGCGCGACGGTGCCGTGGCCCATCCGCTCGGCCTCGATGTCCGACGGCTGGAAGCACGTGACGATGACCATCGACCGGCGGGCACGGGTCATGGCGACCGCGAGCAGCCGCTCCCCGCCCGGCTTGCCGAGCGGACCGAAGTCGCGGAGCACCCGGCCGTGCGGGGTGCGGCCGTACCCGATCGAGAAGACCACCCGGTCCCGGCTCTGCGCGACGGACTGCTCGAGCGTCGCGACGATGAACGGCTCGGCCCGGTCGCCGATCACGAACTCGGTGAGGTCCTTGTGGCCCTGTGCCGCGGTGAGGACGGCCTGCTCGACGCGCACGGCGTGCTTCGCCGAGGCGGTGATGACCATGAGCGACTCGGTCGGCCGGGTGCGGGCGTGCTCCATGACGAGCCGGACGACGCGGTCCACCTCGGCGTCGACGCTCTCGACCGCTCCGGAGTCGGGGTCCGGCACGGCCTTGCCGTCGCTGACGTAGTCGAGCGCGATCGACCCGTGGCCGAGGAACGACCCGGCCCACGGCAGCGACTCGATTTTGCCGCCGTAGAAGCGCCGGTTGACGAGCTCGGCGAGGTCCTCGCCGCCGGCCCGGTACGAACGGGTGAGCGACAGGGTCGGCAGCAGGGTGGACAGCTTCGCGAGCGCCGAGTCGGCGTGGAAGGCGTCGAGGGTCTGCTCGTCGACCTGGAGCGCGCGGTGGTCCGGGTCGACCGCGATCCGGAACGGCGACGGCGTCTGGGTGACCGGATCGCCGAAGACCACCGTCTGCCGCGCGCGGCGCACGGCACCGACCGTCTCCGCGATGGTCACGGCCCCGGCGTCGACCAGGATCACAGTGTCGAACGGCATGGTGTCGGCGATCTCGGACACCTCGTACGGGCTCGCGAGCCAGACGGGCGCGATCGCGCGCGACAGGTGCGGCGCGGAGTCCTGCAGCAGGCGGGAGGTGATCGCGCCGTCCTTGAGCTGGGTCTTCAGCGCCGCGGCCTCGTCGGGCCAGTCGACGAGCCCGACCTTCCAGTTCTCGGCGAGCTGCCACGCCAGGCCCTGGGAGACGCCGGCCGCGTGCGCGTCGTCGACGAGCCGGAAGTCGGCCTCGACCCGGTCGAGCATGTCGGTGTTGCCGCCGAGCAGCGCACGGTCACCCTCGAGCATGGTCTCGAGCGCGGACTGCCACCAGGCGAGCTCGAGCTCGGCCGGCACCTGCGTGTCGGGGACGTGCCGGTTCGCGAGGTCGGTGATGAGCGGCTCGAGCTGGAGGTCGCGCAACGTCTGCATGAGCTCCGTGCGCTCCTGCAGGTTGTGCAGGACGTCCGACTCCTCGGCCAGGCGGGCGATGGTCGGCACGAGCTCGTCGATCGGAAGGTTCGCCAGCTGCTCGTCGCGCGCGGTGCGGCCGAGCGGCTCGTCGAGGCGCGCGAGGTCCTCGACGACGTTCGAGAACAGCACCTGGACGTCGCCGATGCCGGTGGGCACCTCGGGGTTCACCCCGGCGGCGACGTACCGCTGCCAGAGCACACGCTGCTGCTGCACGCGGGTCAGCGCCTCGTGCAGGTCGGACACGTGCACACCCGGGCGGACGTACTCGCGGGCGAGCTTCTTCAGCCGACGCCGGTTCGTGCTCGACATCGGGGCGCCCTCGCCGCGCGGGGCGGTGGCGGCCACGAGCTCCGACACGGACCGGTCGAACACCACCGGCAGGAAGCGGTCGAGGGTGTCGCGGATCTCGGTCAGGAGCCGCAGGTAGATCCCGAGCTCGTTGATCGTCGTGAACTGCCGCATGTGCGTCGAGGCGACGAGGTCGTGTGCGCGTCGGAGCAGCGTCGGCAGCCCGTCGGCGTCGAGGTCCTTCGCGGTCTTGTGCGCGCGCTGCGCCCCGTCGCTCGAGCCGAACTTCGCGCCGTACCAGGGCGAGTCGTCCGGGCCGTAGCGGAACTCGCCGAGGTTGGCGGCGCTGACCATGGTCTCGGCGACACGCTGGCGTCCCTCGACCATCGAGGCGACGGACTGCTCCGAGAGCCGGGCGGTCGTCGACGGCGGCACCGGCAGGAGCGACAGCCGGGACAGCTCCACCAGGCAGTCGAGCACGGAGACGCCGAACGCGGGGTGCACCCGGACGAGCGAGCCGCGGTAGTCGGTCAGGACCTTCCGGAGCCGGACCAGGGCGTCGTCGACCTCGCGGAGGTTCGGACGCTGCGCCTTCTCGTTGCGCGCGATGGCCCGGACGACGTCCCGTCGGAGCGTCGCGGGCGTGACGGCGACGCCCGGCAGCTGCACCTCGCCGAAGCGGGCGGCGATCCCCCGGAGCGTGGCGCGGCGTGGGCTGACCACGAGGACGCGCTTGTTCGCCGCGACGAGACCGCCGAGGGCGTTGACGATCGTCTGCGTGCCGCCGGTGCCGGGGAGGGTCTTGACGACGATCGAGTTGCCGGCCGTGATCTGCGCGATCACGTTCTCCTGCTCGTCGTCGGCGTCGAGCAGGAGGGTGTCGGTCTCCGGGCTGCGCTGGTCGGACGGTGTCTGCTCGACCGGGCGGTAGGACTGCTCCACCTGCCACTTCGCGCTCGGGTTCCCGGCGAGCGCGTCGAGCACGGGGTGTGCGAGGTCGTGCGTGTCCTCGACCATGCCGGTCGCGACCTCGGCGAACGTCGACACGACCAGGCGGGCGTGCACCGAGAAGCCTGGGATGTGGGCGGTCAGGCCGCGGAGCCGGTCGATCACCGGGTTCGGCGTGAACGAGCCGTCCTGCTGGGCGAGGGCGACGAACGACTGTGCGTCGAGGATCACGCCGTGCTGCTCGTGGAGGGCGTCGGCGAGACCCGGGTTCAGCACCGGTTCGCCGAGCAGGCGGACCTCGAAGTCGCGGCCGTGTCGACGGATCGCGAGCGGGCGGAGCAGCACCGGCCCGCGGAAGTGCTCGTCGCCGTGCTGCCAGTCGGCCATGCCGATGCCGAGCTTCACGGCGTCGATCCCGCGGACGGTCGCGAGCTCGGTGCCCTTCGCCTCGACGTGTGCGGCGGCGATGCGGGCGGCACGGAGCGCGACCTCGTCGCGGATCAGGCTCGACAGGAGGGTCGTCTTGCCGGTGATGAACTGGGCCAGACCGCCCGGGTGCGTGGTGGAGAGCTCGATCCGGGCACGCGGGTGGTCGGAGAAGTGCGTCAGGGGGCTGGTCCCGCCGACCCCGGTCAGCTGCTTCCGCCAGGCGTCCCACGACGGCTCGGCGGCGTTGCCGGCCTGGAGGCGCGGATCACCCAGACTGATCGCCTGCGGACTCGTGAGCTGCAGTTCGGGGCGCAGGGTGCGGTCCGGCTCGTCGGACTCGCGGTGGTCGGCGGGCTCGGCCCGGTCGGCCTGCCCGCGCTGGTCACCGTGCTCGCGCTCGTCGTCGCCCTGCGGGCGCGCGTCGGCACCCTCGACGGGGACGTCGTCGTTCACTTCGTCCTCACCGTCGGTCACCCTGTCCGCTCGCCACACATCCGACACTGTAGGCGGAACCGGACCGGGCCCTGCGCAATGACCCGAGGTTTCGGACTTTCCGGACCCGCTCTACGCGCGGCCGGACACACGCGTGTGGTACCAACGTGGACATGGCCATCGACGACCGCACCGCTCCACCCGCTCCCCGTCCCTCCCGCAGGCGGGCGGTGGCGCCGGACATCTCGCGGTCGTGGCTCCTCGTCTCGGGCACCGACGCCGACCGCTTCGAGCGCGCGCAGCGGTCCCGGGCGGACCAGATCATCCTGGACATCGAGGACGCCGTGGACCCCGCGGCCAAGCCCGGTGCGCGCTCGACGGTCGCGGCGTGGCTGGCCGGCGGCGGTGAGGCCTGGGTGCGGATCAACGACGTGACGACGGACTTCTGGGCGGACGACGTCGAGGAGCTCCGCGGCCTGCCCGGGCTGCAGGGCGTCATGCTCGCCAAGACCGAGTCGCCGGCGCAGGTGACCGACACGTGGCACCGGCTCGGCGGCCACACCCCCGTGATCGCCCTGGTCGAGTCGGCCCTCGGCATCGAGGAGGCGACGTCGATCGCGAAGGCCCAGGGCGCCTTCCGTCTCGCGTTCGGGTCGGGCGACTACCGCCGCGACACCGGGACGAGCGCCGACACCCTGGCCATGGCGTACCCGCGCTCCCGGCTCGTCGTCGCGTCGCGCGTCGGCCAGCTGCCCGGCCCGATCGACGGCCCGACGGTGGGGTCGGCGCACGCCATCCTGCGCGAGCAGTCCCAGGTCGCGGTGTCCCTCGGCCTGACCGGCAAGCTCTGCCTGGACACGGAGCAGCTGCCGGTCATCAACGAGGTCATCTCCCCCACGCCGACCGACGTCGCCTGGGCGCAGGACTTCCTCGACGACTTCGAGGCACGCGGCCGGGTCATCCGGGACGGCTCGGACCTGCCCCGACTGGGTCGCGCGCAGAAGATCCAGAAGCTCGCCCAGGCGTTCGGCGTGGAGGCGCGGTAGGACTGGTGGCATGACCTGGTCGAACGTCCCCGACGGCCCGCCGCCGCACGAACCGTCGGCACAGCACCCGCACGAGCAGCAGCGCGCGGCCGCGTGGGAGCGGGGCGGCACGACCCTGTTCCCGGCCGGTCGCATCGCCGACCGGGTCTCGACCGTGCTGCTCCTGGCCTTCGGCGCGGTGATGACGATCGTCACCGCCGTCGTCGGGGTCATCGCGATCGTCTCGGCGACGGCGTCGTGCGACGCCGCGTCAGGGTGCACCCCCGGAGGCTTCCTCGGCGGTACCGCGATCGCCGTCGGCGGCTCGTTCGTCATCGGTGTGGTCACGGTCGTCCTGGCGATCGGGGCCTGGCTGCGGCGTCGGAGCTCCTGGTGGATCGCCGCCGTCGGGTTCGTGCTCGCCGTCGCGTGCATCGCCTGGGGCGGCGTGGTGTTCGCGCAGGCCGCGGACCACGACGCGGCGACCTCCTCGTCGGTCGGGGCCGCCTGACGGACGGTCGCCGACCGCCGGACGCACCCCGGGCCTCCCGTCCGACACGCTGCGGCGGCGCGTACCGTCCGTGACATGGTGACCACGCGACGGACGACGGTGGCCGTGGTCGGCGGCGGACCGGCCGGGGTCGTGCTCGGGCTCTTGATCGCCCGCGCCGGCGTCGCCGTCGAGGTCGTCGAGCAGCACCACGACTTCAACCGCGACTTCCGCGGCGACACCGTCCACGCCTCGACCATCCGCCTGCTCGACGAGCTCGGGCTCGGCGCGGCGTTCCGGGCCCTGCCGCAGTCCCGCCTCGACGACCTCTCGCTGCCGATGCCCGACGGTTCACGGCTCCTCCTCGGGGACTTCTCGCGGCTGCGCCCGCCGTACGACCACGTCGCGATGGTGCCGCAGTGGGACCTCCTCGACCTGCTGGTCAGCGCTGCCCGGGCGGAACCGTCGTTCACGATCACGATGGGGACGGCGGCGACCGACGTGATCGTCGAGGACGGCGTCGTCACCGGCGTGCACCTGCACCCCCGTGGGGACGAGTCGGCGGCCGGGGCCGTCGAACTCCGGGCGGACGTCGTCGTCGCGTGCGACGGGAGGAACTCGGTGGTCCGCGCTGCCGCGGGACTCGTCCCGCGGCCGAGCCCGGTGCCGTTCGACACGTGGTGGTTCCGCCTGCCCCGGCACGACGGCGACGCCGGATCGGCCCTCACCCCGGTGTTCGCCGACGGCGAGGTGCTCCTGTCGTTCCCGCGGCCGGACTACCACCAGGTGGCGTACTTCGCGCCGAAGGGGTCGGACGCCGCCCTGCGCGCCGCGGGGGTCGCTGCCTTCCGCGAGCGCGTCGCCCGGCTCCGTCCGGACTTCGCCGACCGGGTCGACAGCATCCGCTCGATGGACGACGTGCACGTGCTCGACGTGCGGATGGACCGGCTGCGGCGGTGGTGGCGACCGGGGCTGCTGTGCATCGGGGACGCCGCGCACGCGATGAGCCCGGCCGGCGGTGTCGGCATCAACCTGGCCGTGCAGGACGCCGTGGCCGCCGCATCGGTCCTCGTCCCCGCGCTGCGTGCCGGCCGTCGCGGGGCGGCACTGGACCGCGACCTGGCGCACGTCGAGCGCCGGCGCACCCCGCCGGCAGCGGTCGTGCAGGCCGCGCAGCGCGTGCTGCACCGGGTCGTGTTCGAGCGGGCGTTCGCCGGTCGGCTGCAGGACGGTCCGCCGCGCCTGCCGGTGTTCCTCGCACGGTGCGTGCCGCCGTCGCGGGGCCTGTACGCGCGTGGGATCGCGTTCGGTCCCCTGCCGGAGCACGCGCCGGACTGGGCACGGCGGTAGCGCGGGACGGGCGGCGACGGGCGGGCGGGCGTGCCGCCGCGGAGCCCCGCGGGCGCGCGGCCGCGGTGGTCG
>NZ_NXIA01000026.1 GCF_002412165.1 Curtobacterium sp. 'Ferrero' | reverse complement strand
CCGGCGGGGCGGGGGCGGCGACCGGGGTGGTGGCGACCACCGGGGCGGCCGGCGCGGACTCGGCGACGGGTGCCGCGCCTCCCGGCTGGCCACCGACGGCGTCGGAGTCGACCCGGATGATCGGACGGCCGACCTCGACCGTGTCGCCCTCGGCGACGAGCAGCCCGGTCACGGTGCCGGCGAACGGCGAGGGCAGCTCGACGAGCGACTTCGCCGTCTCGATCTCCACGAGCACCTGGTCGACGGCGATCTCGTCCCCGATGGCGACGCGCCACTGGACGATCTCGGCCTCGGTCAGGCCTTCGCCCACGTCGGGCAGGGGGAATTCGGCGGCGGCCACTACGGCTCCTTCGGGGTCGGACGGGGGTCAGTACGCGAGGGCGCGGTCGACGGCCTCGAGGACGCGGTCGGCGTCCGGGAGGTGCAGGTGCTCGAGCTTCGACACCGGGAACGGCACGTCGAAGCCGGACACCCGCAGCGGCGGCGCCTGCAGCGTGTAGAACGCCCGCTCGGCGACGGTCGCGGCGATCTCGCTGCCGACGCTCACGAAGCCGGAGGCCTCCTGTGCGATGACGAGCCGGCCGGTCTTCGCGACCGAGGCGAGCAGCGGTTCCCAGTCGATCGGGGAGATCGAGCGGAGGTCCACGACCTCGCAGCTCGTGCCCTCGGACTCGGCGATCTCAGCGGCCTGCATGAGCGTCGCGACCATCGCGCCGTGGCCGACGAGGGTGACCTCGGTGCCGGTCCGGGCGACGCGCGTGGTGTGCATCGGCACGTGCCCGTCGACGAGGTCGACCTGCCCCTTCGGCCAGTACCGGGACTTCGGCTCGAGGAAGACCACCGGGTCCTTCGAGGCGATCGCCTCCTGGATCATCCAGTAGGCGTCGTTCGGGGTGCTCGGGCTCACCACGCGGAGGCCCGCGGTGTGCGCGAAGTACGCCTCCGGGGACTCCTGGTGGTGCTCCACGGCGCCGATGTGGCCGCCGTAGGGGATGCGGATGACGACCGGCAGCGACATGTGGTCCGGCAGCCGGTTCTGCATCTTCGCGAGCTGCGAGGTGATCTGGTCGAAGCCGGGCCACACGAACCCGTCGAACTGGATCTCGACGACGGGGCGGTACCCGCGCAGGGCGAGCCCGATCGCGGTGCCGATGATGCCGGACTCGGCGAGCGGGGTGTCCCGCACGCGCTCGGGGCCGAACCGGTCCTGCAGACCCTCGGTGATGCGGAAGACACCGCCGAGCTGGCCGATGTCCTCGCCCATGAGCAGGACCTTGTCGTCGGCCTGCATCGCGGCGGCGAGTCCGGCGTTGAGCGCCTTGGCCATCGTCAACGTGGGGGTGGGGTCGCTCGGGACCTCCCCGGCGCCGGGGTGGGCGCGGAGCGTGTAGTCGAAGAGCTGCTCGGTGGTGCTCATCAGTGGGCGCTCCCCTCGAAGCCGGCTTCGTACTGCTCGAGCCATGCCTTCTGCTCGGCGACGAGCGGGTGCGGCTCGCGGTAGACGTGGTCGAACATGGTGCCGACGGGCGGCGGGGCGAGCTCGACGGTGCGGCGACGGACGTCGGCGGCGAGGTCCTCGCCCTCGGCGTCGAACGCGGCGAACTGCTCGTCGGTCGCGCCCTTGGAGCGCAGGTAGGCCTCGGACCGGGTGATCGGGTCGCGGCGCACCCAGTCCTCGAGTTCGCCGTCGGCGCGGTACCGGCTCGGGTCGTCCGAGCTGGTGTGGGCGCCGATCCGGTAGGTGTCGGCCTCGATGAACGCGGGGCCCTGACCGCTGCGGGCGTGCTCGGTCGCGACGACGGAGGCCGTGTAGGACGCCAGGATGTCGTTGCCGTCGATGAGGACGCTCGGGATGCCGAAGCCGCGCGGGCGGTCGACGAGCGGGGTCGGCGACTGCACCGTGACCGGGACCGAGATCGCCCAGTGGTTGTTCTGCAGGAAGAACACGACGGGTGCCCGGGTGGAGGAGGCGAAGACGAACGCCTCGTTCACGTCGCCCTGGCTCGTCGCACCGTCACCGAAGTACACGATGGAGCATGCGTCGACGTCGGGGTCGCCCGTCCCGACGACGCCGTCGAGCTTCTGGCCGAGCGCGTAGCCCGTCGCGTGCAGCGTCTGCGAGCCGATCACGAGGGTCGAGATGTGCGTGTTGCCGCGCTCGTCCGGGTCCCACCCGCCGTGCGTCTGCCCGCGGTACATCGCGATGATCTCCATCGGCTCGACGCCGCGCGCGGTGGTGACGGCGTGCTCGCGGTACGACGGGAAGACGTGGTCCTGGGCACGGAGGGCGAACACGGAGCCGGTCTGTGCGGCCTCTTGTCCGTGGCTCGGCACCCAGAGGCCGAGCTGCCCGGTGCGCTGGAGGTTGTGACCGGCGTGGTCGAACCGACGGGTGAGCACCATGCGACGGTGCATCGCCAGCAGGGTGTCGTCCGGGATCGCCCGCGCGGCGGCGGCGAACTCGGCGTTCTCGTCGGTCTCCACGAACCGGCCCTCGGGGTCGAGGAGCCGGACGGTGGTCGTCGCGGGGGCCGCGGCGCGGAATGACATGCGGGCCAGCGTAGCGGCAGCGCTCAACGGGCCGATGTGAGGTCCCCCACAAGTGACCGGGCCGTTTCGAGGAGCGTTTCCACAGCCTCGTGCTCGCCGATCGAGATGCGGATCCCCTCCGGCGGGAACGCCCGCACGATGATGCCCGCGGCCTCGAACGCCTCCGCCGCGGCCGCCGTCCCCTCGCCGGTCGGCAGCCACACGAAGTTGCCCTGCGCGTCCGGCACGGGCCAGCCCTGCTCCCGGAGCGCGGCGACGACGCGGTCCCGGCTGGCGGCGAGCTCGGCGACCCGCTCGAGCAGTTCGTCCTCGCGCTCCAGGCTGGCGAGCGCGGCGGCCTGGCCCTGTGCGGTCACCGACAGCGGGATGGCGCACGCGCGGACGGCGTCGAGCACGTAGGTGGGGCCGATCGCGTAGCCGACGCGGAGGCCGGCGAGTCCGTACGCCTTCGAGAACGTGCGGAGGACGACCAGGTTCGGGAAGCGTCCGATCAGCGCTCCACCACGGACCGCGGCCGCGTCGGTGACGAACTCGGCGTACGCCTCGTCGAGGACCACCAGCACGGTCGAGGGCACGGACGCCATGAAGCGCTCGAACTCGTCCGCGGTGACGATCGGTCCGGTCGGGTTGTTCGGCGTGCACACGATGACCATCCGGGTGCGCTCGGTCACGGCGGCCGCCATCGCGTCGAGGTCGTGCCCACCGTCGGGACGGTTCGGCACCTGCACGCTCGTCGCCCCCGCCACCGTGACGACGCCGGGGTAGGCCTCGAACGACCGCCAGGCGTACACGACCTCGTCGCCGGGGCCGCTCGTCGCCTTCGCGAGCTCGTGCAGGATCGCCACGCTGCCGGGGGCGACGTGGACCTCGTCCGCGGTGACGTCGAACCGGCGGGCGAGCTCGGCCCGGACGGCGAGCGCGGTGGCGTCCGGGTAGCGGTTGAACGCCGTCTGCGCCTGGACCGCCTGCACCACCCCGGGCAGGGGTGGGAACGGGTTCTCGTTGCTCGACAGCTTGAACGCGTCCGCCGCGGCCTGCCGACCCTGCTTGTAGGCGGGCAGGACGGCGATGTCGGGGCGGATGTGGACGCGCTCGTCGCTCATGCGCGCAAGGCTACCGGCACCCTCGCGGCTGCACGACGGCATCATGGGCGCATGCGATTCCTCGTCCGCCTCGTCGTCAACGCCCTCGCGCTCTGGCTCACCACGCTCATCGTCAGCGGCGTCTCCGTGAACGCCTTCGGTGACGGCGGCACGACCGCCACCGTCCTGACGTTCCTGCTCGTCGCGTTCGTGTTCGGCCTCGTGAACGCCGTGATCGGGACGATCATCCGGATCGTCGCCTTCCCGCTCTACATCCTCACGCTCGGCCTGATCTCGCTCGTCGTCAACGCGGTCCTGCTGCTCATCGTCGCCGGCATCTCGACGACGATCGGCTTCGGCCTGCAGGTCGACTCGTTCGGCTGGGGGATCGTGGGTGCCTTCGTGCTGGCGGTGTTCGCCTGGCTCATCGGACTGTTCGTCCGGCCGGTGCTGAACCGCCCGCGCGCGTGAGCGCGGCGCTCCCACACGCCACCACGCGTCCGACCGGGGCCTCCCCGTCGACCGGCACCGTGCCTCCCGACCGGGGACCGGGTCTCGCCCACGTCACCCCGCTGCGCCATGATGTCCCCATGACCCAGGACGCCGACGCCCCGTTCCGCGTCTCGTTCGTCTGCAGCGGCAACATCTGCCGGTCCCCGATGGCCGGCATCGTCTTCGCCTCGATCGCGGCCGACGCCGGACTGGGCGACCGCTTCGTCGTGGAGTCCGCGGGGACCGGTGACTGGCACGTCGGCGAGCCGGCGGACGAGCGGACGATCGCAGCGCTCGCCGCACGCGGATACGATGGGAGCAGGCATCGCGCCCGTCAGTTCGACCCGGACCGGTTCCCGGACCTCGACCTGGTGGTCGCACTCGACCGCTCCCACGAACGCGTCCTGCGATCGTGGGCACCGACCATGGACGACGCCGCCAAGGTGACGCTCCTGCTGCGGTACGACGACGCCTGGCCCCAGCAGACCGACGTACCGGATCCGTACTACGCGGACCGGCACGAGTTCGACCGAGTGCTCTCGACCGTCGAGCGGGCCTGCCGGGCGCTCTTCCGACAGCTCGAGCCGGCAGTCCGTCAGGGAGCCCCATGACCCCCCTTCCCCCGCAGCCGATCAGCCCGCTCGACGGGCGCTACTACCCGATCGTGCACACGGTGGGCGAGCACCTGTCCGAGGCCGGCCTCAACCGCGCGCGCATCGTCGTCGAGGTGGAGTGGCTGGTCTTCCTGACCGACCACGCGATGTTCACGACGTCGCCGCTGAGCGTCGACGACAAGGCCGCGCTGCGCCGGGTCGCCGAGACGTTCGGGCAGGAGCAGATCGCCGAGCTCGGTGAGATCGAGGCGACGACCCGGCACGACGTCAAGGCCGTCGAGTACTTCGTCCGTCGTCGGCTCTCGGAGCTCGGCCTCGACGCGATCGCCGAGCTGACCCACTTCGCGTGCACCAGCGAGGACGTCAACAACCTCTCCTACGCGCTCACCGTGCGCGACACCGTCGACCACGTCTGGCTGCCGGCGTTCCAGGCCGTCATCGCCGCCCTCCGCCAGATGGCCGAGGAGCTCAAGGCCGTGCCGATGCTCTCGCACACGCACGGCCAGCCGGCGACGCCGACGACGCTCGGCAAGGAGCTCGCGGTGGTCGTCTACCGCCTCGAGCGCGTCCTCGCCCAGGTGGAGGCGACCGAGTACCTCGGCAAGTTCTCCGGCGCGACCGGCACCTTCTCCGCCCACCTCGCAGCCGACCCCGAGGCCGACTGGCCCGCGCTGTCGAAGGAGTTCGTCGAGGGCCTCGGCCTGACGTGGAACCCGCTGACGACGCAGATCGAGTCGCACGACTGGCAGGCCGAGCTCTACGACCGCGTCCGGCACGCCAACCGGATCCTGCACAACCTCGCGACCGACGTGTGGACCTACATCTCGATGGGGTACTTCACGCAGATCCCGGTGGCCGGTGCCACGGGGTCGTCGACGATGCCGCACAAGATCAACCCGATCCGGTTCGAGAACGCCGAGGCGAACCTCGAGATCTCGTCGGCGCTGTTCTCGACGCTGTCCGAGACCCTGGTCACGAGCCGCCTGCAGCGCGACCTGACCGACTCCACCACGCAGCGGAACATCGGCGTCGCGTTCGGGCACTCGCTGCTCGCGCTCGACAACCTCCGCCGCGGCCTGTCCGAGATCGCCGTGAACGAGTCGCGGCTGGCGGAGGACCTCGACGGGAACTGGGAGGTGCTCGGCGAGGCCATCCAGACCGTCATCCGGGCCGAGGTCACGGCCGGACAGTCGAACATCGAGGACCCGTACGCGATGCTCAAGGAGCTCACCCGGGGCAAGCGCATCGGCAAGGCCGACCTCGTCGCGTTCGTGAACGGCCTCGACATCTCGGACGGTGCGAAGGCCCGGCTGACCAACCTCACGCCCGCCACGTACACGGGTCTGGCGGACGAGCTGGTCGACCACCTCGACGTCTGACGCGCCTCGTCGGACGGCCGTCCCCGCGATCGCGGGGACGGCCGTCGGCGTTCGGGCACAGATCCGGGCGCCGATGCGTCGGCCTGGGCCCACGCCGCCGGTTCCTGACCGACGCGCCAGCGGCGGGCCGGCCGTGCCGGTGGGGAGAGGCGCGGGTCGGCCCCGCCGCGTCCGTCACCGCCTCACGTGGTGACCTGCGCTGCTTCGGCGACCAGGGCCTCCAGGACGGTCCGCACGCCGGGGCGGACCAGCCGGTCCGGCCGGACGAGCGCCTCGATGCGCCGTCCGGCGCGGACGTCGGCGAGCTCTGCCAGGTGGAAGCGACCCGATGCCCGGGTGCCGGAGGTGTACCGCGGCACGAGGGCGATGCCGTGTCCCGCCGCCACGAGGTTCTCGATCGCGGGCAGGTGGATCGTCCGGAAGGCGACGCTCGGCGGGGTGTCCGTCGCCGCCGCCAGCGCGGTGAGCACCCGGTCGATCGGGTAGTCCTCCGGGACGCCGATCCACGTCTGGCCCACGACGTCGTCGATCCCGACCCGCGACCGGTCGGCGAGCGGGTGCGCGAGCGGCACCGCGATGTCGAGCGGTTCCCGCAGCAGGGCGACGGTCTCGAGGCCGGCGCGCCCCGCCGGTGGCGCACCGTCCGGGCGGTGCGCGACGACGACGTCGTGGTCGGCCGCGAGCGGGCCGAACTCGTCCTCGCTGACGTCGACGTCGACGAGCACCAGGTCGATGCCGGGGTGCGCCCGCATCCGGGCGAGGAGGCCCGGCAGCAGGAGCTCGGACGCGGACGGGAAGACCGCGAGCGCGACCCTGCCGACCGTCCCGCCCCGGTGCTCGCGCCACGCGGCGTCGACGTGCTCCACCGCGGTCGCGACCTCGACCGCGAGCGCGGCGAGGAACCGCCCGTCCTCGGTGAGGTGCACACCGCGCCCGCTCCGCGCGACGAGCGGCACGCCGACCTGGCGCTGCAGCGTCCGGAGCTGCTGCGACACCGCGCTGGGGGTGCGGTGGGTCGCCGCGGCCACCGCCGTGACGCTGCCGCGCTCGGCGAGTTCGCGCAGGACAGCGAGGAGCTGGACGTCGAAGTCGACCATGCAGGGAACCTACATCATGCTTAGCGGAAGTTTCGCTGGTCCTACAGCGAGGCTCGCCCCCATGCTGGGACGGTGCTCCCCCGTGATCGTCTCCTCGCCGTCGTCGTCGCGGTCGTGTGGGGCCTGAACTTCCCCGCGACGGCCCTCGCGCTCCAGCACTTCCCGCCGTTCCTGCTCTCCGCCGTCCGGTTCACGCTGCTCGCGGTGCCGACCGTGCTCTTCGTGCCGCGGCCCCGCATCCCGTTCGGGCGGCTGCTGCTCGTCGGGCTCGGGCTCGGCGTCCTGCAGTTCGCGTTCCTGTACCTCGGCATGGCGTCGGGCATGCCGTCGGGTCTCGCGTCGCTGGTGCTCCAGGCGTCCGCACCGTTCACCGTGGTGCTCGCCGGGGTCTTCCTGCGCGAGCGGCTGACCGGTCGGCAGGTCGTCGGGGTGACGATCGCCGTGTGCGCCCTCGCCGCCATCGCCGTCCACCGCGCGCAGGCGGCCGCCCTGCTGCCGGTGGTGCTCACGCTGTGCGGTGCGCTCGGCTGGGCGATCGGCAACGTGGCGACCCGGCACGCCGGTGCTGCGAACCCGCTGCACCTGACGCTCTGGTGGTCGATCGTCCCGCCGGTGCCGATGGCCGTGCTGTCGCTGACCGTCGAGGGTCCGGCGCGTGTCGGGAGCGCGCTCGGCAGCGTGTTCACCGCGTCGGCGCTCCCCGCCGACCTCGGGCTGCTCTACGTCGTGCTCGTGGCGACCCTCGTCGGGTACGGCATCTGGTCGCGGTTGATGGCGACGTACCCGTCGAGCACGGTCGCGCCGTTCTCCATGCTCGTGCCCGTCGTCGGGGTGCTCGCGTCGTGGGTGGCGTTCGGCGAGGTGCCGGACGTGGTCGAGGTCGTCTCCGGCGCGGTCGTGGTGGCGGCGGTGCTGTGGTCGTCGCGGCCGGCACGGGCGCGGATCGACCTGCCCGACGCCCAGACTCCGGGGACGGCCGGCGGTGGTGCGGGCGCGGTCGTCCGCGGTGCCGACGCGGTCAGCCGCGGTGCTGACGTCGTTCGGCGATGATGCTCGCCAGGGCACCCCGCAGCTCCGGGTACCGGAACTCGTAACCGGCCGCGAGCAACCGCGTCGGGACGACCCACCGGCTCTTCAGCACGAGCTCGGTCTCGGTGCGGATCGCGAAGGCCCCGAGCTCGAGCATCCACCGGGTCGTCGGGAGGCCGATCCTCCGGCCCACGGCGTCCCGGATGGTCGCCATGACGGTCCGGTTGTCCGAGGGGTTCGGACTCGCGACGTTGAGCGGCCCGTCGATCTCGGGGTGGTCCCGGACGAACCGGATCGTGCCGAGGACGTCGTCGAGGTGCACCCACGAGAACTTCTGCCGACCCCGGGTCCGGCGGTGCTCGTGGTACGTCCCGGCGCGCAGCCGTCCCGGCGTCGGGAACCACGAACCGTCGTACTGCGGGCCGCCGAGCCCCGCCTGTGCGAGACGGAGCAGCGGCACGAGCGCGCTCCCGTCGCCGAACACGATCGCCATCCGGAGCGCCACCCGTCGGGTCGCCGGCAGGTCCGCGCCGAAGAACGCCTGCTCCCACGCCTTCGCGATGCCGACGGAGAACCCCTCGCCGAGCTCCCCCGTCAGTTCGTCCTGCGGGCGGTCGTCGGCGTGCCGGTAGATCGTCGCGGTCGAGGCGTTCACCCAGAGCGGCGGCGGGTGCTCGCTCGTCCGGATCGCCTCGGCCAGTTCGAGCGTCGTCTCCACCCGCGAGCGGAGGATCTCCCGACGGTTCCGCCGGCCGTACCGGCAGTCGACGCTCTTGCCGGCCATGTTGACGACCATCGCCGCGCCGTCCACGAGCTCCCGGATCCGCAGCGTGTTGCCCCACACGGCGTCCCCGGTGCGCCCGACCGTGACGACGTCGTAGCCCTCGTCCGCGAACGCGCGACGGAGCGCCTGCCCCACGAACCCGCTCGCCCCCGCGACGACGACGCGCGGTCTCGACCCCGGTGCGCCCGGCGCGCCCCCTGCTCCTGGTGCTGGCATCAGCGTTCTCCTTCCGGCACGACGGCGTAGCGGAACGCCCCCTCGTACCGGAACAGCGTGCCGACGAACGGAGCGCGGAGCACGAGGGACACGCGCTGCAGGTCCGCATCGTCATCGAATCGTTCGACGAGCGTCACACGCGGGGCGACGACGGCCGGGAGGCCCCACTCGCGTCCCAGAACCCGGAACGTCACACGCGTGGAGACGAGGCGCAGGGCGCCCGCATCCGAGCCGTCCTGGTCCACCTCCGCCCGGAGCAGGGCGCTGACGCGCCCGTGACGGCCGAGGTGGTCGACGAGGCCGTCCGGTCCCGCCGTGATCGCGTCCACCATCGTGCGGTCCCCGCCGCGGAACCGGAACGTCCGGCAGGCCCGGACGGCGACGTGCACGGCTCGCTCGCGGCCGCGCCCGACACGGACGGGGCGGTTCTCCACGGTGAACGGGACGTCGTGTTCCCAGACCGGGAACATCACCGCGTCGCGGGCGAACCACACGAGCACCGGCCAGAGCCACCACCGCGGCGTCCCGACGACGTCGAACACCCCCTCGCCCCGGCCGACGTGTCCGGGCGGGACCGCGCCGAAGTACGTCCGGAGTCGTGGGTGCAGCCCGTCGAGGACGTCGGGGGGCGTGCTCAGTTCGTACGGCGACCGGACCACGTCCCGATCCTGGCACGGCGTCGGTCGCGGTCCCTACGATGGCGGCATGGGACACGACCACGGGCACGCGCACGGACACGCCTCGGAGCGTGCCCTGCTCGTCGCGTTCTGCATCTCGGCCGGCATCCTGCTCGCCGAGGTCGTGGGTGCCGTGGTCACGGGGTCCTTGGCGCTGCTCGTCGACGCCGGACACATGGTCGTCGACACGGGCGGGATCGGCATCGGGCTCGTGGCCGCGCGGCTCGCCCGGCGGAGCCCGACGGCCCAGCGCACGTGGGGCTACCAGCGTGCCGAGGTCCTCGGCGCAACGGCCCAGGCGGCGATCCTGCTCGCCGTCGGGGTCTTCGTGATCGTCTCGGCGATCCAACGGTTGTTCGTCCCGGCGGAGATCCACTCGGGGCCGCTCCTGGTGTTCGGTGTGATCGGGCTCGTCGGCAACCTCGTGGCGTACACGGTGCTGCTCCGGGCCTCGGGCGAGGGGTTCACCTCGCGCGCCGCCCGACTCGAGGTCCTCAACGACACCCTGGGGTCCGTCGCGGTCATCCTCGCGGCGGTCGTCCTCATGCTCACGGGGTGGGAGCGCGCGGACTCGGTCGCGGCCATCCTGATCGGGTTGCTCATCCTGCCGCGCGCCGTGCGGCTGCTCCGTGAGACCGCGAACGTCCTGCTCGAGTCGACGCCGCCGGGGCTCGACCTCGACTCGGTGCGGGCGCACATCCTCGAGCTCGACCACGTGATCGCCGTGCACGACCTCCACGCGACGCTCGTCGCGACCGGCGTCCCGAACCTGACCGCGCACGTCGTGGTGGACGACCACTGCTTCTCCACCGCACACGCGCCGCGGATCCTCGACGAGCTGCAGCAGTGCGTGGCGGAGCACTTCGACGTGCCGGTCGAGCACTCGACGTTCCAGCTCGAGCCCGCGTCACACCGCCGCCACGAGCACGAGGTGCACGCCTGACGGGTGCCCGGTCCGGGGCTCCCGCGCCACCTTCCCTCCGTGGAGCGCCCGCGTTTCGACGGAACACGCGTCGATCGACGGCACCGTTGTCGAAACAACCGTGTTTCCACGGGACACGGGACACGGGACACGGGACGGCGTCAGCAGCCGTCGGAGTCGGTCGGGTACGCCGTGATGACCCGGTCGGTGGTGGCCGAGACGATCACCTTCACGAACGGCTCCCGCGCCGGCCGTGACCCGTCGTCGAACGCCACCGGAGCCGCGTAGCAGACCTTCCCGTCGCCGGCGTCCTGCGGGTACCCCGCCCGCGGCTCCGTCAACACCGTCTGCAGCGCGGTGAGCACGGCATCGTCCCAGTCGCGCGACCCGTGCCCGGAGACGACGTCGGTCCAGTCGCGGTCGTGACGGACTCGGATGTGCTCGTACCCCTGGCTGGACGTGCCGCACTGCAGCACCACCGGGCCGAGCGCCGCCGTGTCGTACTGGGCGACCTCGGCGCGGCTGCTCGCGTCGCATCGGTCGAGGACGGCAGCTCCGGGCAGGTCGGGGCCCCGGCGAGGGATCACGACGGTGCCGTCGGCGGCCGAGGACGACCCGCCCGCTCCGGCGACTCCCGTCGGCGACTGCGCGGTCGACCCTCCCCCGAGGACGGCGTCGTCGGTCCCGCGCTCGGCGGTGAGCGCGATGCCTCCCGCGACGAGGCCGCCGCCGACGAGCGCAGCCGCGACGACCGTGGCGACGCCTGCGACCGAACGGCGTTGACTGCGGGTCATGCGGCCAGTATGCCGGACCGGCACCGAGCCTCCCGGCCCGGAACCACGCCGCCCGGGCTGCGACGTCAGGCGCGCGCAGCGAGCCGGATGCCGGCGACGGCGGCGAGCGCCGCGACGAGCACCACGTACCCGATCAGCACCCACAGCGTCGGCACGACGAGGAGCGCCGCGCCGACCGCGACCACGGGCACCGTCAGTCCCGCGTACGCGATGAGGAAGGTCGCCGCGAGCACGCCGCCCCGGCGCTCCGGACCGACGAGCGCTCCGGCCTCCGCGATGGATGCCCGGAAGAGCAGGCCGACACCGGCTCCCGCGACGACCCCGCCGCCGATGAACCCGGCGACCTGCAGCACGACCGCGGCGACGGCGAGGACCGCGAGGCCGCCGACGAGCAGGACGACCCCGAGACGGATCTGGGCGCGCTGCGACAAGCGGGCGAACACGATCTGGCTGACGGCGCTCGCGGCGAAGACCCCGAAGGTCGTCGCGCCGGCCGCCAGACGGTCGGTCACGTGGAACGTCGTGCCGAGGAACGTCGGTGCGACCGACGTGAAGAGTCCCTGCACGGCGAGTGCGGCGAACGCTCCGGTGCCGGCGGTCCAGAACGCCGCTCCCTGCCCTTCGGGCGCCTGGATGCGCTGCGGCCGGTACGGCACCGGCGACGACGGCCGGTCGACGGTCTCGGGTGCGACCAGGACCGCCACGAACGCGACCGCGAGGGCCACGACGAACACGACGTACGGCACCATGAGCGGGCGACCGACGAACTCCGCGAGCGCCCCGCCGACGAGCGCGCCGAGGGAGAGCCCGCCGAGGTTGACCGCGCCGGCGGCGACGCTCGCTCCGGTGGCGGAGGACTCCGATCCGGTCGCCCGGACCCGGAGCTCGCCGAGGTGGGCGGTCGCGGTGGCGGTCACCATGCCCACGCCGAGCCCGGTCACGACCCGCGCGACGACGAGCCCGGCGACGTCGTTCCAGACCAGGAACAGCACCGCCGCGAGCAGTTCGAGTGCGACCGACACCAGGATGAGCGGCTTGCGGCCGTGGACGTCGCTGAGGTGGCCGGCGAGCCAGAGCGACACCACGACGCCGACCCCGTAGGCGGCGAAGACGACGGTGGTGGTGAACGTGGGGAAGCCGTCGCGCGCCTGGTAGATGACGTACAGCGGAGCCGGGACGGTCGCGAAGGCCATCACCGTGAGGAAGGCGAACGCGACTGCCCAGAACCCCGCGCCGTGACGCCGCCGCGTGTGCGACCGACGACCCCGCGGAGCGGGGGCCTGCTCGGCCGCGGGACGGACCTCGTCGGTGTGCTCGATGACTGCCATGCCCCGATGATGACCCTGTCCACGGCATCGGGTCCAACGGATGGTCTTGATGCCACCCATCGACGTGATCGATGATCGGAAGATGGAGACACGCCTGTTGGAACAGTTCGTCGCCGTCGCGACCGAGGGAAGCGTCACCCGTGCCGCCGAACGGCTGTGGGCGGCGCAGTCCACGGTGTCCGCCGGCCTCGCGTCGCTCGAACGCACCCTCGGGGTCCGGCTGTTCGAGCGGACCGGACGGGCGCTCGTCCTCACCACCGCGGGCGAGGACCTCCTCCCCCACGCGCGTGCCGTGCTCGAGTCGTTGGAACGGATGCGCGACCTGGCCACGGTGGACGACGCCGACCTCCGCGGACGGGTGCGACTCGGGATCTTCACCAGCATGGACGTCGTCGACCTGACCGGGGTGCTCCGTCGGTTCCGGCGACGTCACCCGCTCGTGGCGGTCGAGCTGATGACGTCTCCGACCGGGACCACGGGGCTCGTGCAGGACCTCCTCGCCGGCCGGGTCGACCTCGCCTACTCCGGTCTGCCGAACCCGCCTGGCGGCCTCGTCGTGGAGCCGCTCCGCGAGATGCCGTTCCGGGTGTTCACCGCTGCAGACCACCCGCTCGCGGACCGCGCGTCGGTGTCGCTGGCCGAGCTCGCCGACGAGCCGTTCGTGGACACCGCGCACGGCTTCGGCAACCGCGTGCTCCTCGACCAGGCGTTCGACCGGCTCGGGATCCGTCGTCGGATCGTCGCCGAGATGAACGACATGCCCGCGGTGATCCGGTTCGCGGCGGCGGGCCTCGGTGTCGGGGTCGTCCCGGACCCGGGCGTCGCACACGAGGGCGCGGTGCTCGAGCTCGAGGACGACGTCCCGCCGCTCCGGATCGGCTTGGCGATGCGCGCCGCGCCGGAGCCGAACCGCGCCACGCGGACGCTGGCCCGCGACATCGTCGCGGCGCGCGTCGCCCAGGTCCCCACCGACGGACGGGAGGCGCGGCTCGTCGCCGCCCCGCGCCTCCCGTCCGTCAGTCCCCCCAGATCTCCCCGACGATCGCGGGCAGGAGCCCGTTCGTCGGGAAGTTCGTCTGCCGGATGACGATGAACGTGTCGCCGCGGACGAAGACCGTCGTCGTCTGGTCCACGGGGTACGGGGTGGCCGGGACCGTCAGCTGGCACTTGCGCCCGCCGTCGCGCTCCTCACAGTCCCACGGGCTGTCGGCGAGTCGGTCGGCAGCGCCTGGACCCGTCTTCCCGATGTCGAGCGTGAGACCCGAGACGTCCGCGCTCGGGTCGGCCCACACGCAGGTGAGGGTCGCCGCTCCGCCGGTCCAGACGATGTCCGGGGAGTCGGTGCCGGTCGAGGCAGTCGTCTGGTCGATCTCGGTGAGCGGGGTCGACCCGAAGAACCGGTCGTAGTCCTCGGCCGGCACCGTGCCGCGGCACGTCGTCGGGAGCGTCGCGACGGCCGCCCGGGTCGGACGGGGCGTCGGGGTCGCCGTGATCGGCGCGGACGTCGGGGTTGTCGCGGTCGGGGCCGGAGCGGGCAGCTGCGACACCGCGGGCGCCGCAACCGGCTGTTCCTGCTGCGACAGCGACAGGGCGACGGCACCGGACGCGGTGCCGAGTGCGAGCAGCCCGACGACGCCGATCGCGATGCCCGGGCGGACACGGCGGCGCCGGGAACGCGGGGTGGCGCGCTCGAGGACGTTCTGCTTCATCGCCACGAGCATGCGCTGGAGGTCGTCTCCCTCAGGGGGTTCAGTGTTCATCGTGCATCACCGCCTTCCTCAGTCGTGCGCGGGACCGTGCGACCCGCTGGGTGACCGCGCCCACGGTCAGGCCGAGCATCTGTGCTGCCTCGGCGTACGAGTGCCCCTGCACCAGGCAGAGCTCGCAGATCCGTCGGTCGGTCTCGGGCAGGGCCGCGATCTCGTCGCGGACCCAGCGGAGCCGTTCGACGGCCTCCGCGTGGTCGTCGGGTGCCGGGAGCTCTTCCGGGAGCTCGGCGACCCGGCGTCGGGCCTGCTTCCGTCCGGCGTTCAAGGCGTGGTTCCGGCAGACGACGAGGAGCCACGGGAGCATCGTGTCCGCCGGGAGCTCGAGCGTCCGGGCACGTTGCCAGAGCGTGAGGAACGTGTCCTGCACGGCCTCTTCGACGTCCGGTCGGCTCTCGACGACGGCCCATGCGTACCGGGTCAGGGTCCCCGCGTACCGGTCGAAGGCACGTGCGAGCGCCTGCTGATCGCCGTGCCCGATGGCCCGGACGAGCTGCGCGTCCGTCTCGGTGCCGCTGTCCACGTTCACATCCCACCCCCTTCGATGAGGAGTGTCGGGAGGACCCGCGATCATGACGGGACCGTGCCGGAATCGTGATCCCGGGCGTGTCGTGCGGAGGCGTGTGCCGGTTGCGGCGCTCGTGCGACGGTGTCGGCGGCCG
Organism: Curtobacterium sp. 'Ferrero'; assembly: GCF_002412165.1. Lineage (GTDB taxonomy): Bacteria > Actinomycetota > Actinomycetes > Actinomycetales > Microbacteriaceae > Curtobacterium. Next base: position 19,940 of record NZ_NXIA01000026.1, on the reverse strand, counting down.
CAGTGCTCGCTGGCGGCGGTGCGCGCCGTGCGGCTGCGGCCGTCAGCCCTCCAGCAGGTGCGCGATCCCGGCCACCGAGCGCCGCGCGGCAGCTGACGTCGACAGGAACCCGATCGCCACCACCGCCAGACCGACTCCGACGACGATCCACCACATCGCGTGGGTCGCAGCCGCGAAGGACGGACCGACGGTGGCGACTGCTCCGGCTCCCGTCACGGTGCCAGCCAGGGCGACGCCGAGCGACACCCCCGTCTGCCGACTCGTTGACGCGACCGCCGCAGCGGAACCGGACTGCGCCCGGGGCATCCCGGACACTGCGGTGTTCGTGACGGGTGCGTTCACCATCCCGAAGCCGAACCCGAACAGCACGAACGCGACGACGAGCACCACCATGGGTGTCGCGGGACCGATGGTCGTGAGCACGGCGCCGGCACCGGCGATGCCGAGCCCGGCGAGGACGAGCGGCACGCGCGTTCCGATCGACCCGACCAGTCGACCGGAGAGCGGCGAGATGAGCATCGTGGCGACCGCCGCAGGCAGTGTCCAGAGCCCGGCCTCGAACGGCGTCATGCCGCGGACCTCCTGCAGGTACAACGCGCCGAGGAACAGGAACGCGCCGTTCGCCCCGAACGCCACGATCGCCGTGACGACCGCGGACGAGAACGGGATGCTGCGGAAGAATCGGACGTCGATGAGCGGCTCGGCACGTCGGCGCTCCACCACGACGAGCGCGACCAGCGCAGCGGCGGCGAGCACGAACAGGCCGAGGGCCGCGGGCGAGGTCCAGCCGAGCCGGGGTCCCTCGATCAGACCGCCGACGAGGGCGGCCAGGAGCACGATCACGAGCGCCTGCCCGGGCGGGTCGAGCCGACGCGGCCTCGGGGAGCGCGACTCGGGCACGAACAGGAAGGTCAGGACGATCGCAGCGATGCCGATCGGCACGTTGATCCAGAAGATCGCCCGCCAGCCGACCCCGTCGGTGAGCGCCCCACCGACGAGCGGTCCCAGCCCCATCGAGATCCCGACCACGGCACCCCACACACCCACCGCCCGCGCGCGTCGGACGGGGTCGTCGAAGGTCGCGGTGATGATCGACATCGCGACCGGGTTCATCATCGAGCCGCCGACCGCCTGGACCATGCGGAAGAGCACGAGCCACCCGACACCGGGGGCGAGTGAGCAGAGCAACGAGCCGACCGTGAAGAGGGCGAGCCCCACCTGGAACGTCGTCCGTCGGCCGATGCGGTCGGCGGTGGAGCCGGACAGCAGGAGCAGGCTGGCCAGGACCAGCGTGTAGGCGTCGATCACCCACTGCAACCCCGAGATGGTGCTGTGCAGCTCACGGCCGATCGACGGCAGCGCGACGTTCACCACCGTGGCGTCGAGCGAGACGATGAACAGGCTCATGCAGCAGATCCCGAGGATCAGCCCGGGCCGTCGGTACCGCGCAGGCAGGTCCGGCGCCCCCTGTTCCGGACGGAGGCGCCCGGTCGCCCGTCGGGTGGCCCGGTCAGTGGAAGTCGTCGCCGTCTCCTTCACCCGGGGTCCGGTGCCCGCCGAGCATGTCGTTGTCGTCCTGGTCGCTCGTGGACGCGAGCTGGAGCATCGCGAGCACGACGACGACCACGACGAAGGCGATGCCGAGGAAGATGACGGAGAGTTCGAGCTCCCGCGTGGACATCAGCACCACGAGTCCGATGAACACCGCGACGACGGCCGAGATCCCGAGGAGCTCGGCCGGGCGCAGACGATCGCGACGGCTGGGGGTGCTCATGCGTGTGGTGCTCCGTCCGGGGTGGCGACCGCGTCGGCCGTCCCCCACTTGTGCGAGAGGCCGGCGATCACGTGGAAGACCGCCGTGATGGCGAGGTAGGCCCCGAGCAGGCCCACGAGGATGATCGACGCGTCGAGGGTGCCCGTCGCGTTGTCGATGCCGCCGAGCTGCTTGGAGTAGTCCGGCGGGGTGATCAGGAACGCGACGGCGAGCAGCAGGGTGATGCCGCCCACGGTGGTCCAGTCGCGCGCGAACGGCGACCGGCCGCGAGCGCGCAGGCCCTGCGTCAGTTCGAGCGCCCCGGTGAGCAGGGCGAACACCACGACCACGGTGATGAACGCCGGCAGTCCGAACCCGTTGAGCGCCAGTGCCGCGACGCCGGCCACCACCGTGACGGCGGCCTGCGCGAGGGAGGTCCGACGGGACCGGGCGTCTCCGGGCAGCCGGCGCGAGCCGACCGCGAGCACGAGTCCCTCGACCACCGCGAACCCGCCGAACAGCAGGAGGCCGTAGCCCGCCGCATGGTTGGACGAGAAGGTGATGACGAGCGCCACGACCGCCGCGGGGACCGCCCGGAGGACGGGGACCGGCCAGTACCGTGCGCGCCGGGTGGCGTCGTCCACGGTGGTGGCGTCGTCCACGGAGTCGGACACGGGACCTCTTTCGGGCGTGCGGATCGTACGGTCGATCCTACCGCCGGCCGGATGACCGCCCGACCGGGGGGGCCGGTCGCACCCTGAGGATGCTCCGACCCCGCGGTCGCGCGGCTCCCGTCAGCAGTCGTCGTCAGTGGCCGTCCCGTCGGCGTCCGCCGAGCGTCGCCGGTGCCGCCGGAGCGCCCACCAGCCGATCCCGCCGACCGCGAGTGCCCCGGCACCGAGCGCCGCCGTCCGGCCCAGGTCCTCGACGCCCGTGAAGGCGAGGCGGGCGCTCCGGGTGCCGCCACCGGTGCCGCCGTGCTGCGCTCCGGCCGCGGGGACGGCCGTCGGCGTCGTGGCGGGTCCGACCGTCGTGTCGGGCCCGGTCGTCGTGTCGGGTCCGGACGTCGGCCGGCCGGTCGGGCTCGGCGTGGCGGCAGGGATCGGCGAGGTCGACGGGACGGGCCCGCCACCGGGTCCGACGACGCCGATGGAGACGCCGGGCGAGGGGTCTCCGCCGTCGGGATCGGACGGCGACGTCGCGACCGCGGTGTTCACGACGTCCGAGCCGTCCCCCCGGTACTCCGGGTCGAGCACGGCGCGGATGCGGAACGAAACGGACTCCCCGCTCGCCAGGGTCGTGTCGGAACGGCAGCTGACCCGCTGCCCCTCGGCCGTGCAGTCGTCCGGCGAGCCGACGAACCGCAGCTGCTCCGGCAGTTCGTCCACCGCACCCACGTCGGCGGCGTCGGCGGGACCGCGGTTGCGGGCGGTGACGAGGTACTCGACCTCGTCACCGGGGGCGACGCCATCCGACGGCGTGACGGACTTGTCGGTCTCCAGCTGCGCCGTGGTGTCGGCCGCGGTGACCGGTGCGCTGACGGTCGAGGTGTTGTCGGACTCGTCGACGTCGGCCAACGAGGGCTCGGGGGTGATCGTCGCGGTGCTCTCGACCGTCCCGGTCGCGCCCGCGTCGAGGGTCCCCGACACCGTGATCGTCGCCGAGCCGTCGCGGGGCAGGTCGAGGTCGGTCGTGACGTCGCCGGTGCCCGCGTCCGAGCCGCACGCCGACCCACTGTCGGCAGCGCACGTCCAACTGACGTCGTGCAGGTCGTCCGGCACGTCGACCGCGAGGGCACTCGGCGCGCTGGCGTTCGGCCCGACGTTCCGAGCCGTCACGGCGTACTCGACGTCGTCGCCCGCGGCCACGGACGCCGGCATCTCCTGCTCCACCGCGAGGTTGGCGGGCTGCCAGACCCGCAGCGAGTCGATCTCGTGCACGTCGACGTGGCTGCCCGTCGCCGCGGCGAAGCCCAGTCGGAGGGTCGGTGGCAGCGGGGCCTGGCCGTCACCGTGCAGTGGCACCTGGTCGAGCACGGTCCGGAGCGCGCCGCCGGCCTCGAGCCGCACGGTCAGCGCGAGCTCGCCGTCGTCACCCGGCACCAGCGTGACCCGGACGGTCCGCGTGGTCCGCCCGTCGGTCAGGGTCCCTCCCGGTGCGGTGGCCGCGTCGACGTACCGGTACCCCGTCACCCCGTCGCCGGAACCGCGGACGACGACGGAGTCCGGCTGCGGCCCGGGGCCGGAGTAGTTGATCGGCGCGGAGAAGTTCCCGTAGTGGTCGATCGCCACGCCGGCGAACCCGCCGGGCACCCCGGGGAGGTCGCACGAGAGCCCACCGCCCTGCGTCGACTCGCGGCGGCACGCGTACCCGAGCCCACCACCGAACGAGCCGACGCCCTGCGCCGCGGCGCCGTCCGCGAGGAACAGCACGAGTCCGTCCGCGCCCGGGTCGTCCTGGTCGGTGTACATCGCGTACGTGAACTCGATCTCGAGCCCGAGGTCGGACGCGAACGTGTCGTCAGTCGACCACGCGCCTGCCTGGTCCTTCGCGTCATCGGTCAAGCGGAGCCGACCGCCGGCCACCTGGGCGTCCCCGTGCAGGGTGCCGCCGGCCGCGGTGTCGAACTGCTCGACGTAGGGGAACGCCAGGTCGGCGGCGGTGGACGTCGGTGCGGTGAGTGCGGGCGCCGCGAGCACGCCGAGTGCGGTGCACACGCCCGCCGCCGCTGCGAGGCGTCGTGCGGTGCGGGAACGGGTGCTGCGGGAACGGGCGGGGCGGTGTCTGCCAGGAGTGGGTTCTGTCATGCCCCGATCGTCGCGACGGCACCCCCGGCCCGGAGGCGTCAGCCCGGCATCTGTGGACGCCGGGTACCCCGACCCCGCCTGTGGAGGAACGTCAGGCGAGCCAGACGGTCGTCAGGCGAACCAGACGGTCGTCAGGCGAGCCAGACGGTCGTCTCACCGGGGAGCACACCGTCGCCCAGCGGTCCGGAGGCGAGCACGACCGAGCCGGACGGCAGCGCGACCGGCTCCGTCCCGAAGTTGGTGACCGACCGCCAACCGTCGTGCCGCGCGAACGCCACGACGTCCGCCCCGACCTCGAGCCAGTCGAGCTGTTCCCCCTCCTGCAGCCGCGCCCGTGCCGCGAGCGCCGACCGGTACAGGTTCAGCGTCGACGACGGGTCGCCGTCCTCGGCCCCCACCGACACCGCGCCGAAGTCCGCCGGTTGCGGCAGGTGCGGCGCGACCGGGCCGAAGCCGAACGACGGTCCCGACAACGTCCACGGGATCGGCACCCGGCAGCCGTCCCGTCCCTTGACGGTGTGCCCGGTCCGCGTCCACTTCGGGTCCTGCAGCCGGTCGTGCGGGATCGCGGGCGCCTCGTGCAGCCCGAGCTCCTCGCCCTGGTACAGGTACGTCGAGCCGGGCAGCGCGAGCAGGAGCATCGTCGCGGCCCGTGCCCGCCGGAGGCCGCGCGCGCGGTCGAGCGCCGGGGTGGTGCCGTCGGTCATGAGCCAGGCGTCCGTGTCGGTGCCGTCGGGCAGCCCGTACCGGGTGGCGTGCCGGACCACGTCGTGGTTCGACAGGACCCAGGTCGAGGACGCGCCCGACTCCTCGGCCATCGCGGTGTTCCGCGACACGATCGTCCGGAACACATCCGCGTCGAACGGGGCCTCGAGCAGGTCGAAGTTGAACGCCTGCCCGAGCTCCGTCGGGCGGGCGTAGAGCACCCGCCGTGGTGCGGGCGCCCAGGCCTCGGCGACGGCGGCACGGGGCGGGTCGTACTCGTCGAGCACCCGCCGCCACCCCTGGAAGATCTCGTGCACCTCGTCGCGGTCGTACAGCGGGTCGGAGCCGTCGAGCGGCAGCGCCTTCTCGTCGGAGGGCCGGTACGGGGTCGAGAGGTCCTTGGCCAGACCGTGTGCGACGTCCACCCGGAAGCCGTCGACGCCGCGGTCCGACCAGAACCGCAGCGTCTCCTCGAAGTCCGCCCGGACCTCGGGGTTCGACCAGTCGAGGTCGGGCTGCTCGGGCGCGAACAGGTGCAGGTACCACTGCCCGTCCGGCACACGGGTCCAGGCGCTGCCGCCGAAGTTCGACACCCAGTCGCTCGGCGGGAGCTCCCCGGAGACACCGGCGCCGTCGCGGAAGACGTAGCGCGCCCGCTCCGGCGAACCGGGGCCGGCCGCGAGCGCCGCCCGGAACCACTCGTGCTGGTCCGAGGTGTGGTTCGGCACCACGTCGACGATGACGCGGAGGTCGTGCTCGTGCGCGGCCCGGAGGAAGGCGTCGAAGTCGTCCAGCGTTCCCAGTCGCGGATCGACCGCACGGTAGTCGGCGACGTCGTACCCGCCGTCGGCGAGCGGGGAGGGGAAGAACGGCGACAGCCACAGGGCGTCGACCCCGAGCGATGCGAGGTACGGCACGCGTGAGGTGATGCCGGCGACGTCGCCCAGCCCGTCGCCGTCCGCGTCGGCGAAGCTCCGCGGGTAGACCTGGTAGACGACGGCGTCACGCCACCAGTCGGCGTCGGCGGTGCGGGGCGTGCTGGCTGGCGTCCTCGGGGTGCTCACCCGTGCCACGCTACCGACGGAGACGCGCACCGGGAATGGTGGCCCGCCCGGATCGATTGGTTGTCGGTGACACCTTTCCGTCACCGAACAAGGGAACGCTGATGACGAACGTCCTGGTCCTGGTCGGCAGCCTCCGCGCCGGCTCCATCAACCGCAAGCTCGCCGAGGCCGCGGAGCAGCACGCGCCCGAGGGCATCGAGCTCACCACCTTCGACGGCATCGTCGACCTGCCCTTCTACAACGAGGACATCGACGGCGACACCCCGCCCGCGGCGGCCGTCGCCTTCCGCGCGGCGGTGGACGCCGCCGACGCCGTCCTCCTGGTCACCCCCGAGTACAACGGCTCGATCCCGGCGGTCCTGAAGAACGCGCTCGACTGGGCCTCCCGCCCGTTCGGCGCGTCCCCGATCTCCGGCAAGCCGCTCGCCGTGATCGGCTCGGCCTTCGGCCAGTACGGCGGGGTCTGGGCGCACGACGACGCGCGGAAGGTCGCCGGCATCGCCGGTGCCAACGTGCTCGGGGACGTCAAGGTCGCCATCCCGCAGTCCGTCGTCCGGTTCGCGGACACGCACCCGCGGGAGGACGACGAGGTCGTGTCGATGGTTCAGGGCGCGCTGCGCGCGCTCGCCGACGCGGCCGCGGAGCCGGTCGCCGCGTAACGGCAACCGGCTCCGCGGAGCGACCACGGGCGCCCGGCGCGACCACCTGCAGCCTGGAGGCGCGGTGCCAGCCCGCACCGCGCCTCCAGTCCGTCTCCTGCACAGCATGCGCATGCAGCCACCTGTCCCCCACCCGTGGACTCGCTAGACGTCCTAGTAAGAAGACGGGTTACCCTGAACGGCATGTCCACGCAGGAGATCACCGAGGCGTCCGGGTACTGGTTCCCGGACGACGACGCGACGCAGCGGGGCGTCGCCGTCCTGAACGCCCTGCGCCGCTACCGTTCCGCCGAGACGGCGATGCGCCGCCGCACGCGGGACTCCATGGGCATGGGCGAGACCGACCTGCTCGCGGTCCGCTTCCTCCTGCAGGCGCAGCGGTCCGGGAAGCAGGTCAGCCCGAAGGACCTCGCCGCGTACCTGAAGATCTCATCCGCGTCGACGACGATCCTCATCGACCGGCTCGTGAAGTCGAACCACGTCCGCCGGGAACCGCACCCCACCGACCGTCGCGCCCTGGTGATCGTGCCGACGACCGAGACCGACGAAGAGGTCCGTGCGACGCTCGGCGTGATGCACCGTCGGATGATGGCGATCGCCGAGGGCCTGTCGGCCGAGGACGCCCGTGTCGTCGGCACCTTCCTCGAGGGGATGCGCTCGGCCGTCGACCACGTCGACGCCACCCCGACGCACTGACCACGGGGGCGATTCCGCCCGGCCGGCGTCCGTGTGTCCGCGATGCGCGGGACCGGGGGACGGACGGCCAGGGAGCACGGAGCGGCGGCGCGTAGACCGGACCGGTAACCGACCCGGAAGGAGCCGATCATGCACGCATCGGAAACGCTCGCCAAGAACCTCCAGGCCGTCCTGGTGGACCTCATCGACCTGCACCTGCAGGGCAAGCAGGCGCACTGGAACATCCTGGGCACGAACTTCCGCGACCTCCACCTGCAGCTCGACGAGATCGTCGACGCCGCCCGCGAGTTCGCTGACGACACCGCCGAGCGCATGCGCGCGCTCTACGCCGTGCCGGACGGTCGTTCCGCGACGGTCGCCGCGACGAGCCACCTCGAGGCGTTCCCCGAGGGTGAGATCACCACGCACGACGCGATCGACCAGATCACGCTCCGCCTCTACCAGGCGACCGGCACCATGCGCGACGTGCACGACGAGGTCGACGAGGAGGACCCGACCACGGCAGACCTGCTCCACGGCTTCATCGAGCGCCTCGAGCAGCTCGCATGGATGGTCTCCGCCGAGAACCGCGCACCGAGCACGCCGCTCGCCTCCGCGACGACGCCCGCCGTCGCCGACGCCTCGGCCCACTCCTAGGACCCCGGGGGCCACGTGGACCTCGGGATCCAGGGCAAGACCGCGCTGGTCTTCGGCGCGGACTCGGGCATCGGCTGGAACACGGCCCGCATCCTCCTGGCGGAGGGAGCCACGGTCGTCGTGACCGACCTCGACCAGGGGCGACTCGCCACGGCGGCCGACCAGCTCGAGGCACCGCACGGACGGCTGCACGCGTTCGCCGCCGACGTCACCGACGCCGCCAGCCTGGCCGCGCTGCACGACCGGGTGCGTGACGCCGTCGGCGAGATCGACATCCTCGTGCAGTCGTCGGGCATCACCGGCGCGCAGGGGCTGTTCCACGAGATCGACGAGCAGGGCTGGCTCGACACCATCGACGTCGACCTGATGGGTCCGGTCCGGATCACCCGCGAGTTCATCTCGGACCTGCGGCACGGCGGCTGGGGTCGCATCGTCTACCTGGTGTCGGAGGACGCCTCGCAGCCGTACGACGACGAGCTGCCGTACTGCGCGGCGAAGGCGGGCGTGCTGTCCTTCGCGAAGGGGCTCTCGCGCACCTACGCGTCCGAGGGCGTCCTCGTGAACTGCGTCAGCCCCGCGTTCATCCACACGCCGATGACCGACGCGATGATGGACAAGCGGGCGAAGCAGGAGGGCACCTCGTTCGACGAGGCGATCAGCTCGTTCCTCACCGAGGAGCGCCCGTACATGGAACTGGGGCGCCGCGGGGAGCCCGAGGAGGTCGCGAACGTCGTCGCGTTCCTCTGCTCGGACCTCGCGAGCTTCGTCAACGGCGCGAACTACCGGGTCGACTCCGGCTCGGTCGCCACCATCTAGGAGCAGCACATGACCGACTTCCGGTACCTCATCATCGGCGGCGGGATGGTCGCCGACGCGGCCGCCCGCGGAGTCCGCGAACTCGACCAGGACGGCTCCATCGGCATCGTGAGCGAGGACGTCGACCGGCCGTACGCACGTCCGGCACTCTCGAAGAAGCTGTGGACCGACCCGGCCTTCAGCTGGGACGAGAAGGTCGACCTGCACACCGAGGAGACCGGCGCCACGTTCGTGCTCGGCACCCGGGTCACGTCCATCGACCGCGAGGCGAAGACCGTCACGACCGACTCGGGCGAGACCCACGGGTACGAGCGGCTGCTCATCGCGACCGGCGGCAAGCCGCGGGGACTCCCCGGTCTGGAGCCGTCCGACCGCGTCCTCGACTACCGCAGCGCGGCCGACTACCGGCGGTTGCGGGAGCTCGCGGACGCCGGCGCGCACGTCGCGGTCGTCGGCGGCGGGTACATCGGGCAGGAGATCACCGCGGGCGTCGTGCAGAACGGCGCCCGGGTGACCCTGGTCGACCCGGACGAGGTGGTCGGGGGGCGGATGTTCCCGGATGACCTGGCCCGGGCGTTCCAGCAGCGCTTCGAGGACGCGGGCGTGGACCTGCGGCTCGGTCGGCGCGTGTCCTCGGGAGCGGAGACCGCCGACGGCGTGGTGCTGACGCTCGACGACGGGTCGACCGTCGAGGCCGAGGCGGTCGTCGTCGGGCTCGGGATCGAGCCGGTGACGGACCTCGCGGCGGACGCGGGGCTGACCGTCCGGGACGGCATCGTCGTGTCGTCGACGCTGCGGACCGACGACGAGTCGGTGTTCGCGGCGGGTGACGTCGCGGAGTACCCGGACCGCATCCTCGGCACGCGTCGGGTCGAGCACGTGGACAACGCCCAGCAGCAGGGGCGGCAGGCCGGCCGGAACCTGGCGGACGCCGACGAGACGTACGACCACACGCCGATGTTCTACTCGGACGTGTTCGACATGGGGTACGAGGCCGTCGGGCAGGTGTCGTCCTCGCTCCACACGGTGGAGGACTGGCGCGAGCCGACCGTGACAGGCGTCGTCTACTACCTCGACGACGACCAGGTCGTGAAGGGCGTCCTGCTCTGGAACGTGTGGGACAAGACCGACGAGGCCCGGAAGGTCCTCGCCGACGCCCACTCGCTCACGCCGGACATGCTCATCGGACGCATCCGGCCCTGACGGGCGGATCGTCGGACGGACGGGAGGCGCGGTGCCAGCTGGCACTCCTCCCTCGCAGGCTCGGTCGGCGCGTCCCGCGCAACGCTTCGCGTCGCCGCTGAGCGGGGCGCGCTCCCGTCCGTACGGCGCGCGGTCAGCGCGCGTCGCGCGCTTCGGGTGCCACTTCGTCGACGACCGCACGTCGGTCCTCCGGGTCGACGGGGAGACCGTCCCCGTCCGCCATCGCGACCGCGTGCGCGGACTTCGCGGCCTCGAGGGCCTGGTCGTCGTTCCGGGCCATGCCGACGAGTTCGAGGAACCGCGACTTCACGAGCATCCAGGCGTCACCGGCCCCCAACCGGGCGAGGTCCGACGACGTCGAGTCGTCGCGTACCCGCTGGAGTGACGACACCCCGCGGTCCTGGATGCGCCGAGCGACGTGGTCGACCGCGAGCCGGGCCACCGCGTCCGCCTGGGCGTGCATCACCGAGTGTGCGCCCTGCTCGACCTCGCGGAGCACCGCGTACGGGAAGACCCGCGCCAGGCGACGGACCCAGTCCCGCGGGACGAGGGCGTCGTGCTCCCCGCGGACGATGAGGGTCCGGGCCCGCACCTGGGCCGCGCGCTCCTCGATCGGGAACGCGATCATGCGCGGCAGCACCTTCGAGAACCAGTGCCAGCCGCACAGCGCGTACGCCGTGATCCCGTGCCAGCGCACCGCCGCGGGCTCGTGCACGGTCGAGCGGAGGAACCGGAACGCGGACTGCCGCACGGTGCGGGCGCGCGGGTCCACGACGGGACTGATGAGGACCAGGTCCGAGACCTCCGGCCGTCGGGCCGCGACCTCGGTGACGACCTGGGTGCCCATCGAGTGCCCGACGAGCACCGGGTCCTCGAGCCCGAGCTCGGCGATGACCTGCTCGACCGCGTCCGCGAACCGCTCGATCGTGACCCGGCCGCGGAAGTGCGGGACGCCCGCGAAGCCGGGGAGGTCGAGGGCGTGGACGGGCCCGTTCTCGTTCAGGTGCGGGGCGAGCCGCTCGTAGTACGTGGCCGCGATGCCGAGCCCCGCCACGAGCACGAAGGCCCTGCCGCCGGGCTCGCCGATGGAGCTCACCCGGACGTAGGTGCCGTCGACGGCGATCCGGTCGACCTCGACGGTGACGTCGGCGTCCTCGGCCTGCGCGAGGCGGCCTGCCGGGTCGGGTCGGCCGGCCGGGTCGGGTCGGCCGGCCGGGTCGGGGTCGGCGGTCGGTGCGGGCTGGTCCGCGCTGCGGTCGTCGTCCACGTGTGCTCCTCGGATCGAACGCGTCGGGGGTCGAGCGAGTGGCCCAGGATACCCGGCGTGGTCCTCCTCCCCGCCGACCCCACCCCGTCAGCCGCGGAAGGGGGTCGCGGGGAACCCGTGCACGCGTGTGGGGACCGCGAACACCGCGCCGGAGTGCGGGTGCCGCCCGAGCTGCTCCTCCGTCAGGTTCTCGCGCGCCGTCGCGATGAACAGCGTCGACAGGTCGGGGCCGCCGAACGCGACCGACGTGACGTTCGGCGCGGGCACCTCGACCGTCTCGAGGTGCGTCCCGTCCGGAGTCCACCGCTCGACCCGTCCCGCACCGTAGACCGCGGTCCACAGGCAGTCCTCGTCGTCGCGCACGAGGCCGTCGTGCGCCGCCCCGCTGATGCAGGGCACGAGCTCGCCGAGCGTGCCGTCCGGACCGTAGGCACCGCGGTAGATCGTCGACGTGCTCGTGTCGGTCACGTACATCGTCGTGCCGTCGCCGGACCACTCGAAGCCGTTCGCGACCCCGAACCCGCCGAGCAGCGTCCGGACGGTCCCGTCCGGCTCGATCGCGTACAGCGCCCCGGCAGGGTCCGCCCCACCGAGGTCCATGCTGCCCACGACGAACCGGCCGGACGGGTCGCACTTGCCCTCGTTGAACCGCATGCCGGCGGCCCCGTGCAGCACCCGCGCGAGCTCCCGCTCCACCGAACCGTCCTCTGCGGTGACGACGACCGTGTCGCCGAGGGCCGCGACGAACCCGCCGGCCGACCGGGGCTGGAAGGACGCGAGCGGCGGCGGCACCGCCACGACGCTCCGGACCGTCCCGTCGGCGTCGGCCGTGGTGAGCGTCCCGAGTGTGATGTCCGCCCAGCGGAGCACCTGTTCCCCCGGGCTCCACACGAGGCTCTCGGGGAGCACGGCCTGCTCGTCGCAGAAGACGGTCACGGGTCCGGCGGTCGCGGTGTCCATCGGTCCTGCGTACCGACGACCGCCTCCACGGTCGTCCGGGATGACCGCCGTGTGCGGGCGTCGGCGCTCAGAGCCGGGCGTACCGGGCGCGGAAGAAGCTGTAGACCCCGAACGCCACGAAGCCGATCCCGATGGCGACGAGCACGACCGCTCCGCCGGGCATGCCGTGCAGCGCGTCGAACGCGCCGTCGAGCCCGGTGGCCTGGCCGGGGTCGCTCCGGAAACCGGCCACGACGATCAGCACGCCGACGGCCACGACCGCGACACCCTTGAGGACGTAGCCGACCACGCCGAGCACCGTCACCGTCCGCTCGATCGGTCGCCGCGGTCGGACGAGCTGCTTCCAGAACGACCGGCGCACACCCTCGACGACGAGTGCGACACCGATCGCGGCGGCCACCACCCCGACGAGGACCAGCAGCACGACCCCGCCCGGGGTCGCGAGGGCGCCGGCTGCGGCGCTCCTGCTCGATCCGCTCGAGCTCCGCCCGGCGCCGATCGCGAAGGTGAGCGAGGAGTACGAGATCGCCCCGTAGACGACGGCCTTCCCCGCGTTCTTCACGCGGGCACCCCATGCCCGCGCACTGTCGACACGCCCTCCGACGATCGCTTCGACGACGAGGCGGAGTGTGAGGGCAGCGGTCCCGACGGCGATCACCCAGAGCAGGAACACGCCGCCCGGCACGCGGTCGATCTGCTGCAGGGCGCCGGACTGGTCGGTCTCGCGGCCGCCCGATCCGCTGCCGATCCCGAGCAGGACGACGAGGTACCCGATGAGGAGGTGCACGACCCCGCTGCCGACGAAGCCGCCCCGGGCCAGCAGCTCGAACCACCGGCTGTCCGCGACGCGTCGGGCCTGTCGTCCGGCGTCCTTGACCGTCTGCTCCGCGGTTCCGCTCATCGACCCAGCGTGCCCGTCCGGACCGCTCCTGTCCGGACGGCGTGCGGTCTCCGGACCGCACGGGACGGCGGACGGGAGGCGCGGGGCGGGCCCGCCCCGCGCCTCCCGTCGGTCAGTCGCCCTTGACGTTCACCACCTGCCGCAGCGTGTGCCGGACCCGGACCAGGTCGGCCGCGTCGGCCATGACCTGGTCGATGTCCTTGTACGCCGCGGGGATCTCGTCGAGGAACGCGTCGGTGTCGCGGTACTCGATGCCGACCATCGCGGCGCGGAGCTCGTCGTGCGTGAACGTCCGACGCGCCGCCGAACGGGAGAACCGACGCCCCGCCCCGTGCGGCGACGACTCGAGCGACGGCTTGTTCCCGAGACCCTCGACGACGTACGACGCGGTGCCCATCGAGCCCGGGATCAGGCCGGGCTGCCCGGCCGACGCCTGGATCGCACCCTTCCGCGAGACCCACACGTCCTTGCCCCAGTGCCGCTCGCGCTGGGTGAAGTTGTGGTGGCAGTTGATCCGCTCCTGCTCGTCGACGGCCGACCCGAGCACCTCCGACAGCTGCCTCACGACCCGGTCCATCATCTCCTCGCGGTTGAGGAGGGCGAAGTGCTGGGCCCACCGCAGCTCCGCGATGTACCGGTCGAACTCCGGGGTGCCCTCGACGAGGTAGGCGAGGTCCGGGTCCGGCAGCTCGATCCACCAGCGCTGCATGGCCTTCTTGGCGACCGCGATGTGCCGCTGGGCGATCTTGTTCCCGACGCCGCGGGACCCCGAGTGCAGGAACAACCAGACCCGGTCGGCCTCGTCGAGCGAGACCTCGATGAAGTGGTTGCCGGACCCGAGGCTCCCGAGCTGGTTCCGCCAGCCGCCGTGCGCCGAGGCCGGGTCGAAGCCCGCTGCCGCAGCCATCGTCTCGAGCTCGGCGATCCGCGGCTCGGCGGTCGCCACGATCTTCCGGTTCGACGCGCCGGCCGACAGCGGGATCGCCCGCTCGATCTGCTCCCGGAGGGGCCGGAGGTCGGCGGGCAGGTCACCCCGGTCGAACTGGGTCCGGACGGCGATCATGCCGCACCCGATGTCCACCCCGACGGCGGCCGGCATCACGGCGCCGAGGGTCGGGATGACCGAGCCAACGGTGGCGCCGAGGCCGAGGTGCGCATCGGGCATGAGCGCCAGGTGGGGGAACACGAACGGCATCCGCGCCGTCGTGCGGGCCTGCTGCTCGGTGTTCTCCTCGAGCACGGAGGCCCAGCTGAGCAATCGGTCGTGGATCTTCTTCATGGTTCGTCTCGCTTTCGGTGACGGTCGTGGATGACGGTCCGAGACGTGGACCACCCGGGTTCCTGTCTGTCGCCGGTGCGGCGGGGGACGGAGGGTCGGGCGGACGGTGACGTCCCGGGCCGGGCGGGCACGGGACGTCGGGTGACGGCGTGCCTACGCGCGGTCGTGGCGGAGCTGGTTGCGGTCGTACTGCCGTTCGGACACCACGACGAGAGCGTCGAGCTGGTGCTCGACCCACTGTTCGGGGCGTTCTACGGCGCGCACGCGCGGTCCTTCCACTGGTGCCCGGGACGGGCGGTCCTGCCGGGTGGCAGGAAGGGAGACACTAGTGCGACACGCCCGGGGTGCACAAGTCGCCCGGGCGTGTCGCGGCGTGACAGGAGGGGCGAGGGCGGCGACGGTGCGGGGTCAGTCCCCGCGCTCCTCGAGCCGCTGCCGGAGCCGTTCGAGCACCTCGCCGACCTCCAGGAGCACCCGTCGATCGGTGGCGGAGGCGGCGGCCATGGCCTCCACGAGCACCCGCTCCGCAGCCGCGTCGTAGACCGCGAGTCGACGACGCGCCAGCGCGGTCAGCCCGACCTCGGTGCTCCGGCCGTCGCCGCGCGCGAGTCGGCGCTCGACGAGGCGGTCCCGTTCCATCGCCGCGACGAGGTTGCTCACCGTCGACCGGGCGAGCCCGAGCGCCCGCCCGAGCCCCGTCGGACTCGACCAGCCGTCGGCGTCCAGCCGTCGCAGGACCTCGATCTGCGCGTCCGGGATGTCGGGGAGGTCGCCGGACCGGCGCGCGGTGGTGAGGAGCGTCCGGCGGAACGGTCCGACCTCGGCACTCAGGCGGCGTGCTGCTCCGGCCAGGTCGGGTTCGGACGCGCGGGGGGACACGTTCCCAGGGTACTCACCGAGAATACGTGTGCAACAAACGCATTCCGGTAGCAAACTGGTCCGCATGGCAACCACCACGAGCGTCGAGCACCCCGTCCCCGAGCAGGACCTCTCGGGCATCACCGGACACCGGTTCATCTACACCTACGCCAACGGCTGGCAGTACGAGATGTACGTCAAGAACGCCACGACCATCGACTACCGGATCCACTCCGGCATGGTCGGCGGCCGCTGGGTCAAGGACCAGCAGGTCGACCTCGTCGCACTCACCGACGGCGTCTACAAGGTGTCGTGGAACGAACCGACCGGCACCAGCGTCGTCGTCACCGTCGTCCCGCGCGAGCGGGTGCTGCACGGCACGATCTTCTTCCCGCACTGGGTCGAGCAGGACGGCAGCAAGACCGTGCTGTTCCAGAACGACCACCTCGACCGCATGCGCGAGTACCGCGACCAGGGCCCGACGTACCCGATCTACGTCGTGCCGGAGTTCGCGCACATCACACTGTTCGAGCACGTCGGCGAGGACGACGAGTCGGTCGTCGACACCGCTCCCGGCGACCTGCCGACCGGCTTCGCTGACCGGACGAACTGATGCAGCCGATCAGCCTCGACCACCACGGCCACACGCTCCGCGGCTGGCAACTCGGGAGCGTCGGACGGGGCCGCCCGACCGCACTGCTCGTGCACGGCTTCGGCAGCACCGACACGGGCGGCCAGCAGCTGTTCGTCCAGACCGCACGCCGGCTCGCCGACCACGGCGCCGCCGTCCGCTCGTACAGTCGCCTGGGGCACGGCACGAGCGACGGCGACTTCGCCGACATCACGATCTCCGACGAGGTCGAGCAGGTCGTCGCGATGATCCGCGCGCTCGCCGCCGACACTGCGGGCCCGGTGCACGTGGTCGCGCACAGCCTCGGAGCCGTCGAGTCGGCGCTCGCCGCGGCCAGGGTGCCGGAGCTCGTCGCCACCCTGACGCTGTGGTCCCCGGCCGGTGTGGTCGTCGACGACATCGCCGTCGAGGACGAGATCCAGGGGCAGCCGCTCGCTCCCGCGCGGACGCACGGGTACTTCGACTTCGGTGGGATGGCGCTCGGCATGCCGTTCATCGACGAGGTGACCGCGGGCCTCGACGTCTACGCGGGGATCGACCGCTACACCGGCCCGGCCGACGTCCTGCACGGCACGGCCGACCAGATCGTCCCGCTCTCGTACGGCGAGCGGTACGGCCGGGAGCTGCCCGGGGCGACCTTCACCCCGGTCGAGGACGCCGACCACGGCTGGTCCTCGGTCCCCCTCCGGCACCTGCTGACGGAACGGCTCCTCACCTCGACCGGGCTCGTCGACGGCTCCTGACCACTCCTGCACAGCCCGCGGACAGGGGGCTGCCGTCCACAGCGGGGTACGTCACGCTGATGATCCGCCGTGCGGTGCGGGCAGATTGGGGTGCATGACCGAACGGACCCGTGACACCCCCGACGCGACCGACAACGAGGAACGCACCGACGGGTACGTGCCGCTGCGCTCGTACGGGGCGATCGGCGACGGGCGCACCGTCGCCCTCGTCGCGCTCGACGGCCGGATCGACTGGCTGCCGATCCCGTCGATGGACTCGCCCCCCGTGTTCGCGAGCATCCTCGACGCCGAGCACGGTGGCCACATCGCGCTCCGTCCGACCGGCGAGGCCGAGGTGTCGCGCGAGTACCTGCCGGGCACGAACGTCCTCGTCACGACCTGGACGACCCCGACCGGGCAGGTGACGGTGACGGACGCGATGGTGACGGGCGTCGCCGGCCGCCTGCCGTGGGCGGAGGTCGCCCGGTGCGTGCAGGGGGTCCGCGGGTCGGTGGAGCTGGAGTGGGCCGTCGTGCCCGGAACGCTGCTGGAGACGGCGGAGCCGAAGCGCCTGGACACGGCGAACGGCGCGGTGATCGGCGTCGACGGCATCACGATCGCCATCGTCGAGCACGGGTTCGAGCCCGTGCGCGAGGACGGCCCGCGGTTCTCCGGCCGCTTCCGTGCGGAGTCCGGGTCGAAGCACATCCTGACGATCGTCGGCACGCAGGACGAGCCGATCTTCATGCCCGACCCGGTCAGCGCGCTCGACGCGATGGACCGGACGATCGCGAACTGGTCGACGTGGTCCGAGGTCTTCTCCTACGACGGCCCCTGGTCGGACGCGGTCCAGCGGAGCGCGCTCGCCCTGAAGCTGCTGATCTACTCCCCCACCGGGGCCATCGCCGCCGCGCCGACCACCAGCCTGCCGGAGGACCGCGACGGCGGGAAGAACTGGGACTACCGCTTCGCCTGGGTGCGCGACCTGTCCTACACCGTGCACGCGCTCACCCGGTTCGGGCTGCGCGAGGAGACGCACGCCGCCGTGTCGTGGGTGATGCGCACGATCGGCGAGCACGACTCC
This sequence comes from Curtobacterium sp. 'Ferrero', assembly GCF_002412165.1. Classification (GTDB taxonomy): domain Bacteria; phylum Actinomycetota; class Actinomycetes; order Actinomycetales; family Microbacteriaceae; genus Curtobacterium. The sequence continues at coordinate 1,899 of NZ_NXIA01000026.1, read as the reverse complement.
GACATGCCGATCTTCTACGAGCTCGACGGCTCGAAGAGCGACGGTGTCGAGCAGCCCGACGTCCCCGGGTGGAACGGCATCGGGCCGGTCACCGTGGGCAACCGCGCGAGCGGCCAGCTCCAGCTCGGCGTCTACGGTGACGTGTTCGAGATCCTGCGCCAGTACGTCCGTGCGGGGAACGTGATCGACCGGAGGACCGCGTCGGTGCTCCAGGACCTCGCGGACGACGCGTGCCACCGGTGGGAGGAACGCGACTCGGGCATGTGGGAGCTCGAGGACGCGCAGCACTACGTCTCGAGCAAGATCGGCTGCTGGCAGGCACTCGACGCGGCGGTGGAACTGCACGACGCCGGGATGATCGACGGACCACGGGACAAGTGGATCGAGAACCGTGAGCTCATCGAGCAGTGGGTGGCCGAGCACGGCTGGGACGAGGAGCGCGGGCACTACGTCATGTACCCGGGGTCGGACGAGCTCGACACCTCGATCCTCCTGCACGCGATGAGCGCCTTCGACCGCGGCCCGCGGATGCAGGCGACGATCCGCGCGATCGAGGACGAGCTCCGCCGCGGCCCGCTCGTGTACCGGTACTCGGGCATGGCGGACGAGGAGTCCCCGTTCGTGGCGTGCTCGTTCTGGTTGGCCGCGGCGATGGCCTGCGTCGGACGTCTCGACGACGCCCGGGAGCTCATGGACGCGATGGTGGCGCAGGCGAACGACGTCGGGCTCTTCAGCGAGATGATGAGCGAGGACGGCTCGTTCATGGGGAACCTCCCGCAGGGGTTGTCGCACCTCGCGTTGATCCAGGCAGCGCTCACCATCGAGGAGATCGCTGGCGACGAGCACGCGGCCGGGTGATCATGGAACGGTCATGAACGACGTCGACGCGAGGATGGACCGGCTCCGACGAGCCGCGCGGTACCGCTACCAGCGACTGGTGGACAGTGAGATCGAGCGCGGGTCGCTCGACCCGGACGAGGTCCGGGAGGAACGACGCCTGCTGCAGGCGAAGGACGTCGGCCAGCACGCCCGCGCGCTCGTCGAGGAAGCCGAGCGCCGCGGGGTCTTCGACGGCAACCCCTACCACGGCAAGCCGCTGCCGGGGAACGACGGCCGCCACGACCCGGACTGGTGGATCCGCTCGAAGATCGAGCGTGAACAGCTCAGCGGGATCGCCCCGCCGGCGTTCGCCCTCCGCAAGGAGGACGCGACCCTCGACGACGAGCTCGACGCGCTGACCGCGGAGGCCGACGTGCGCGCCGTGCTCGAGGACTTCAACGCACGGGTACGGGAGGCACGTCGGCAGCTCCTCGGCGGCCCACCCGTCGTGACGCCGCTCCGCGACGTCGACGCGGAACTGGTCCGCTGGCACGACCGCCGGGAGGCACGGCGTGCGTCCGACGCGGCGGCCGCGGCCGCGCAGGCCACGGCGGCAGCCACCCGGCCACGTCGGTGGTGGCGCCGGCCCCGGTGACGCGGTCCGCGCCTCCCGTCCGACCGCCGGGCCGGCTCGTCTGCGCGCCCGCTCCCCTGGACGCGAGGAACGCCGCCCCCGCGGTGCGGGGACGGCGTTCCTCGGTGCTGCTGGTGTCGACCAGCGGCCGTGTTACTTGATCTGGGCGGTGATGGTGGCGGTGCCGACGAGCAGGCCGCGCTTGACGGCGTCGGTGCCGAAGGTCTTGTTGAGCAGGTCGGCGGCGTCCTGGCTGATGTGGACGGTGGTGCCGGTCAGGATGGCGTCGTTGCCCTCGAGCTGCAGCGGCTTGAGGGTGCCGCCCCAGAGCTCGAACAGGTACGCGTTGGCGGCGGCGACCTTGCCGTTGACGAGCACGTCGCCGTAGAGCTTGGACGAGCCGGGGTTGACGACGAAGTTCTCCAGGGTGACGGTGGTGTCGCCGG
>NZ_NXIA01000025.1 GCF_002412165.1 Curtobacterium sp. 'Ferrero' | reverse complement strand
GGTACTGCTTCCAGGTCGACCTGTGCTGGCGGGCCCTCGAGGCGGGACTGCGGGTCGTGGAGACGCCGATCACGTTCACCGAACGCGAGCACGGAGTCTCGAAGATGAGCGGCAACATCGTCCGCGAATCACTGACCCTGGTCACCAAGTGGGGCATCGACCGACGCCTGCGCGAAGCACGCTCCCTCGTGCGCGACCACCGACGCCTGCCCTCCGTCCGCACCAACGCACACGTGGCGTGACGTCCGGCGTCAGTGGTTGCACAGGCATCAGTGGTTGCGCAGGGCGTCGATCAGCTCGCTCTTGCGCTTCGACGAGTAGCCGGTGAGTCCGAGCTCCTTCGCACGTTTCCTGAGGTCGGCGACCGTCCAGTCGTCGTAGGAGCCGGACTCGCCGCCCTTCTTCCCGACGGCCTTCGTGCCCCGCGCAGCCGCGGCGTTGCTGATCCGCGCCGCCTTCTCCTTCGAGGCACCCTCCTTGCGGAGCTCCTCGTACATGTCCGGCTTCTTCAACTGGTTCGGCATGGCCCGGAGGGTACGCCGACGACCTCAGTCCTTCTCGGGGTCGTTGCCCCAGTTCATGAGCGAGTACCGCCACTTGGTGTCGTGGACGTCACCCTTCGGCCGCTGCTTCGAGTGCCGTGCCACGTAGCCGACGACCTTCTGCATGTGCGCGTAGTCGTCGTCGGTGTAGTCGGCCTGCTTCTTCTCGAGGATCCGAACGATGTGCCGCCCGCTCTCGTGCCCGGTCGACTCGCCGCCGCCGTCGGACTTCTGGCCGACCTCCTTCGACTCGTCGGTGTCGAGCCACTTCTTCAGCTCGGAGGCGGTCATGTTCACGGCGTCCGCGAAGTCGTCGCGGATCTCCTTCTGGTCGTCGCTCATGCACCGACCCAACCCGGTCCGGCTGACCGTCGGCGAGCGGTGCGCTCAGCGGACTGATGCTCCACGTGCTCGGAGCGGTCGACGAGTTGTGTGGTCTGCGCGAAACCCCACGAAGGAAGAGGAAGACATGCGCGCAGTCGTCTGGCACGGCATCGGGGACATCCGACTCGACGAGGTCCCGGAGCCCACCATCCAGCACCCGGAGGACGCGATCGTCCGGATCACCAAGAGCGCGATCTGCGGGACGGACCTGCACTTCGTCCGCGGCACGATGGCTCCGATGGAGGAGGGCACGATCCTCGGCCACGAAGCGGTGGGCGTCGTCACGGAGGTCGGCGACGCGGTCCGCGGCTTCAGCCCGGGCGACCGCGTGGTCATCAACTCCACCATCTCTTGCGGTGCCTGCCGGTACTGCCGGATGGGCAAGACGGCGCAGTGTGACGTCGCGAACCCGAACGGGCCGCAGGCCGGGACGAGCTTCTTCGGCGGCCCGCAGTCGACCGGCCCCGTGAACGGACTGCAGGCCGAGTACGTCCGTGTCCCCTGGGCCCGCAACACCATGCACCCGCTGCCCGAGAACGTCAGCGACGAGCAGGCGATCCTGCTGTCGGACATCTTCCCGACCGGCTGGTTCGGCGCGGAGCTCGCCGGGGTCACCCGCGGTGACGTCGTCGTCGTGTTCGGCGCGGGCATCGTCGGTCAGTTCGCCGCTGCGTCGGCCTACAAGCTCGGCGCCGCCCGCGTCATCATCGTCGACGGTGAGGAGACCCGACTCGCCGCCGCCCTCGAGCAGCACTGCGAGGTCGTGAACTACAACACCGAGGACCCCGTGCAGGCGATCATGGACCTCACGAACGGGATCGGCGCGGACTGCGTGATCGACGCCGTCGGGGTCGATGCGGAACGTCCGAAGCACGGTCCGGCCGCGGTCGACGACCAGCAGGCAGCGGACTTCGACGACGAGGTCGCCCAGGTCGCCCCGGACGCGGCGCCCCAGGGCCACGGCGAGGAACAGCAGTGGAAGCCGGGCGACGGGCCGTCGCAGGCCGCCAGGTGGGCCGTCGCTTCGGTCGCGAAGTACGGCCGGATCGGCATCATCGGCGTGTACGGGCCCACGGCCGAGCAGTACCCGATCGGCGAGGCGATGAACAAGAACCTCACCGTCCGCATGGGCAACTGCGACCACCACTCGGTCACGCCGCCCCTGATCGACATGGTCGCGGCCGGGCAGTTCGACCCGACCGCCCTCATCACCGAGCACGAGCCCGTCGGGTCCGCGATCGACGCGTACGAGGCGTTCGACCGTCGCGAGCCGGGGTGGATCAAGGTCGAGCTGGAGCCGACCCGATGAGCACCGGAGACCAGACCACACCCTCCGACCAGTACGGATGGGCGGACCCGCGCACCCGGTACCCGGACGTGTCGCCGGAGCCGCAGACGCAGGCCGAGCCGGGCCTCCAGTCCGAGATGACGCCGGTCCCGGACCTCGGCGAGTCGACGTACCGCGGGACCGGTCGGCTCGCCGGCCGGAAGGCCCTGATCACCGGTGCCGACTCGGGCATCGGCGCGGCCGTGGCGATCGCGTTCGCCCGGGAGGGCGCCGACGTGGCACTCGCCTACCTCCCCGAGGAGCAGTCCGACGCCGACCACGTCATCGAGCAGATCGAGGCGGCCGGTCGCACCGCGGTCGCGATCCCGGGAGACCTCCGGGACCGGTCGTACGCGAACGAACTCGTCGAACGGGCGGTCGAGGGTCTCGGCGGCCTGGACGCGCTCGTCAGCGTCGCCGGCAAGCAGCGGTGGCAGCCGGACCTGCTCGACATCACCGACGAGCAGTTCGAGGCGACGTTCGACGTCAACGTGTTCGGGCTCTTCCGGCTCGTCAAGGCGGCGCTCCCCCACCTGCAGCCCGGTTCGACGATCACCACGACGGCGTCGATGGAGGCGTACAAGCCCGCCCCGGACCGTCTCGACTACGCCGCCTCGAAGGGCGCGATCAACAACTTCTCGAAGGGGTTGTCGCAGCTGCTGGTCGAGCGGGGCATCCGGGTGAACGTCGTGGCGCCCGGTCCGACCTGGACCGTCCTGCAGCCGAGCGGCGGGGTGGACCCGGAGTCGCTGCCGGAGTTCGGGTCGAGCGAGTCGCCGATGGGCCGCGCCGCGCAGCCCGCGGAGCTCGCGCCGGCGTACGTGTTCCTCGCGTCGCAGGAGTCGAGCTTCGTCGCCGGCGAGACGCTCAACGTGAACGGCGGCATGGTCACGCCCTGAACAACGACGTCCCCGACGGCGGATGGCCGATCCGGTACGCGATCCCCGAGATCCGCGCACCGGATCGGCCATCGGCCGTTCCGGTGCCTGCGCTGGACCACGCGAGCGGTCGCACTGGGCTGCCGCTCGGCGGCGCGCGTCGCGTGACGCGCCCGACGACGGACGGGAGGCGCGGTGCCGACCCGCACCGCGCCTCCCGTCCGTCGCGTGCCGCGTTCAGGACGACGCGCGAATCCGCCGTGGTGACCGCGAGGGCGCGCGCAGCAGCGCGATGCCGGCGAGGACGCCCCACACAGTCAGCGTGTCGAAGGCGATCCGTTCGACCGTTCCGATGCCCGCGGCGGACGCTGCTCCCCCGGCGATCGCGCTGACGAACAGCCCGAGGCCGACGACGGACACGACGGTCGCGGTGATCGTCAGCGCCGCGAGGACGGGGCGGCCGGCCCGTGCGGCAGCGACCGCGGCGAGCACCATGCCGGTCCACTGCACGGGAGCCTGCGCGAGGGCGAACACCTCGTGCGCGTCCGGCGCGACGTCGAGCGGCGTGAGGCCCACCCCGACGACGAGTGCTCCGCCGACGGCGAGGAGCACGGGCCCCACCACACCGAGCGGCCGGGCCGGGGCACGGGTCACGGCGACCGCGCCCGCTGCGAGGAGCAGGCCGTTGCCGACGGTCGCCGCGTTCGCCACGAGGTGCAGCGGGGAACACACCGTCCGTTCGACGGCGGTGCCGGTGTCAGCGGTCCCGCAGGTCGTCGCGCCGAGGTCGCTGATGGTGTTGTGCGCCCAGGAGTACGGCTCCGGCCAGGCACCGGCGACGAGCACCTGGGCCAGCAGGGCCGCAGCGGCTCCGATCCAGCACCAGGCCGCGAACTGCACTGCTCTCATCTGAGCAACCGTACAGGTACCGAGCTGTTCCCTCCCCGCCCTCGACGGCCGGCCGGGCCGTGACCGTCTGCGTTGCGGGAATCGGGGTTGACGCAAGTCCGTGCGGGTTGCCGCGACTCCGTCCCCAGGGGGCAGCGTTCCCGCGCTCGGCGAGCGAACCTGACGGTGGCAGGGATCAGGAGCACATCGTGACACGGCAACGACGAAGCCCGCGACGGAGCGGGAAGACCGACGACATCGGCATGCTGCTGCGCGGCGTCGTCGTCCTGGTGGTGGGCAGCCTCACGGCGTTCGTGGCCCTCGCGTTCCTCAGCCCGCCCTCGATCGGCAGCGAGCTCCCCGGGCACGGCCGATCGTCGTCCTCGTCGTCCTCGTCGTCCTCGTCGACGACTCCTTCGGCCTCGCCGTCCCCCGCGGCGACGACGTGGGCGGACGGTTCGACGGCCTCGTCGTCCGCGGAGCCGTCGGTCGGATCCTCGGCGAACGCCTCCGCCGGGTCGTCGGGCGGATCGACGGCTCCGGGTTCCCGGGCGACGCCGGAGCCGTCCGGCACGGGGTCCGCGACCTCGGGCAGCGGGACCGCCGGGGACGTGCCCGCGCCGGTGGTCGGGGACGCCGCCGCCTTCCACGAGGACTTCACCACGCCCGCTGCGGCCGGCGGGCAGTTCGCGTCGACGTACGCCGGCTCGTGGCAGCCGTACGTCGACGGCACCGGTGGCAAGTACTGGTCCGGTGCCCTCGTCAGCGCCCACGACGGCGTGATGGACGTCGCGATGAACGGCACGCAGGGGGCGGCCGGGGTGTTCGGTCCCCCGGCGAGCGCCTGGGCCAGGACCGGCGGCACGTTCAGCATCCGGATGAAGGTCGAGGGCGGCGCGGGCAACGGCACGGCGGTGATGCTGTGGCCGACGTCGAACGACGCGTCCGAGGGTGAGGTCGACTACCCGGAGGGCTCGTTCAGCGCGGCTCCCGCGGTGTTCCACCACATGCTCGGGGCGGATGACGCCGACCGGGCGCAGGGCATCCGGACCGGGGCGCGGTGGCAGGACTGGCACACGTACACGATGGAGTGGGTGCCGGGCGTGTCGATGCGCTACTTCCTCGACGGGCGGTTGATCGGCACCGTGACGCACAGTGTGCCGACGACGCCGCACCGGTACACGTTCCAGATCGGGGACGTGGGCAAGCCGGGGCACGTGCTCATCGACTGGGTGTCGATCAACTGAGCGGTGGCGTCGGGGCGTTCCCGGGGCCACGCGCGGTGCTGCGTGCGGGGCTGGCGACGAGGACGACGAGTGCGACGCCGACGAGGGCGAGTCCGACCCACCCGGCGGGGGCGAGTCGTTCGCCGACGACGGTGACGGCGAGGACGGTGGCGACGGCCGGCTCGAGGAGGGTGACGGTGGTGGCGGTGCTCGGCGGGACGGATTCGAGGCCGATGCCGAACAGGAGGTAGCCGGCGGCCATCGGGACGAGTGCCATGTAGAGCCCGACGGCGGTGTTCGTGGGGGTGGCGAGCAGTGGTGCTCCGGTGAGGAGGAGGACGGGCAGCAGCAGGAGGCCGCCGGTGCCGAAGACGGCGCCCATCGCGGCGGCGCGGGGGACGCTGCGGGTCATGAGGCGGTGCGCGGTCCACGAGTACAGGGCGTAGGTGGCTCCGGCGACCAGTCCGAGGGCGATGCCGGCCACGGTGCCGCCGGGGTCGGTCCCGTTCCCGGTGCCGGGGTCCGACGACGCGGTGCCGGACAGGCAGAGCGCCGTGCTGCCCACGACGCCGATGACGACGGCGGTCCCCCACCGGGCGCCGAGCGGCCTGCGGTCGACGACGCGTTCGAGGACGCCGGACGCGACGGGGGCGGACGCCAGGGACACGACGGAGCCGATCGCGACCCCGGCGGTGTGCATGGCGGTGTAGAACGCGAGGGGGTACACGGCGACGGCGACCCCGCCGACGAGGACCAGGGGCCACCGGGCGGCGAGCACCGGCCGTGCGCGCTGGATCGGGCGGACGGCGACGGCGGCCTGCAGGAGTCCGCCGATGCCGAGGGCCGCGGCGCCGATCGCGAGTGGGCCGACGTCGGGGGCGAAGGTCGCGGCGGTGCCGGTGGTGCCCCAGAGCACCGCGGTCACGACGACGGCGAGGAGGCCGAGGCGTCGGGACGGGGTCGGGTGCACCTGGTCACCTCCGAGCGGACGGTCTCGGTGCCGTGGGACGGGGGTGGGCCCTGACGGACTCGAACCGCCGACGTCTTCGGTGTAAACGAAGCGCTCTACCAACTGAGCTAAGAGCCCGCGTGCTCAGTCTAGGGGGCTCGCGTTGGCGGACGGCTCGCGGTGGCGGACGGGAGGCGCGTGGCTGCGCCGCCACGTGCCTCCCGTCCGCCGGGTGGGACCTGGTACCGGTGGCCGGGCCCCGGTGCTGTGTCGTCTGGGTCGTTCCTGGGGACGGGCCCCGGACGCTGGGGGGCGGAGGTGGTCGGCATGGGTCTCGTGTTGGTGGTCGCCGGCGCGGCGGTCCTGGTGGCGGTGCTCGTCGGGACGGTCGGCGCGGCGATGGTCGCGGTCGCGGTGGCGGTCGAGGAGCAGTCGTCGTTCGACGGCGACTGAGCTCCGTCCGCTCGGTCAGGCGGGGGTGCCCAGGCGGTAGCCGGTCCCGCGGATGGTGGTGATCAGGTCGCGGTCGGTCTTCCGGCGGAGGTAGTGCACGTAGGTGTCCACGGTCCCCGGCTGCTCACCGTGGTCGAACACGGCCGACAGCAGGTGCTGGCGGGTGAAGGCCCGGGCGGGTTCGTCGGCGAGCAGCCGCAGCAGCGCGGTCTCCTTCTCGGTGAGCATGATCCGTCCCGTGTAGGGCGAGGTGATGCTGCCGTCGTCGGGGTGGAACAGCCAGCTGCCGATCTCGATGCCGGGCCCGGTGCCCGAGTAGTCGCGGGTGAGTGCGCGGAGGCGTGCGGAGAGCTCGTCGAAGTCGAAGGGCTTGGTGAGGTAGTCGTTCGCTCCGGCGTCGAGGCCGGACACGCGGTCGCGGACGTCACCGAGGGCGGTGAGCATGAGCACGGGCGTGCTGGTGCGACGCCGGCGGAGGGTGGCGACGAACTCGGTCCCGTCGATGCCGGGCAGCCGTCGGTCGACGACCATCACGTCGAAGTAGCGCTCCTGCGCCACCGTCAGGGCCTCCTCGCCGGTGGTGACGAGCGTGACGTCCCAGTCGGTGTCGAGGACCTCCGCGACGAGCGGGCCGAGTCGGGGGTCGTCCTCCACGAGCAGCAGTCTGGCGGTCATCGGTCGTCCTCCGGTTCAGGGTGTGCCGGCGACGGCCCGGCGACGGGGAGCCGCAGGGCGAAGACGGAGCCGTGGTCGTCGGTGCGCTCGACCGTCACGTCCCCGCCGGCGCGCACCGCGACGTCCCGGACGAGTGCCAGCCCGATGCCGTACCCGGTGCGCGTCCCGGGTCGACCCGGATCGCGGGGGGCGCCGTGCGCGAAGCGGTCGAACACCCGGGAGGGCGCGATCCCCGTGATCCCCGACCCCTCGTCGGCGACGCGCACGGTGACGACGGACCCGGTGCGCTCGGCCGTGACCCGGACGGTGCCGCCGGGAGGGGTGTGCCCGACGGCGTTGTCGGTCAGGGCGACGAGGCACCGCTGCAGCCGGGTGCCGCTCACCGCCACGACCGGCCCCTCGCCGTCGGGCGCGACGACGTCGAGTCGGACACCGCGGTCGTCGGCGAGGACCGACAGGTCGCGTTCGAGGGTGCCCAGCGCCCGGGCGAGGTCGGCGGTGCCGCTGGTCTGCTCGCGGCCCGCGGCGGCCTCGAGGAGGTCGTCGACGATGTCGACGAGCAGCCGCGTGTCCTCGGTGAGCTCGTCGACCACCCGACGTGCGCGGTCGTCGGCCGGGGTGAGCATCCGCAGGTGTTGGACCCGGGCGTGCAGGACGGCGAGCGGGGTCCGGAGTTCGTGGCTCGCGTCCGCCACGAACGTCCGCTGCATCCGGGACGCCTCGGCGATCGGCCGGACCGCACGACGGGCGATCAGCCAGGCGGCGACACCGGCGAAGACGATCGAGAGCCCGCCGACGCCGAGGACGGCGATGCTGAGGTCGACGGTGTCGAGGGAGATGCGGACGTCGGTGGGGTCCGGTGGCTCGTTGACCTGGGCCGGGGTCAGCTGCCAGAGCACGTAGACGACGACCAGCGCGATGATCGCGATCACGAGCGCCGCCGAGACGACCGCGACGCGCAGGCCGATGCCGACGACCGAGCGTCGGTACGCCAGCCGGTCGGGGTCGCGTTCGTCGTCGCTCCGGAACGACCACCGGGTGGCGAGGTCGACGACCGCTGCTCGGAACCGGGACACCGTCACTCCTCTCGTACGCGCCTGCCTCGATCCTGCCCCACGTCGGCCTGGGAGGTGGTCGGCGGGTTTCTTGGTGGAGTCTTGCGGGCCGGTGCCTAGCGTCGCTGCGAGCCCACCGGAAAGGACTCCCGTGATCCACACCGTCCCCCTGGCCGTGAGCCTGTTCGATGCTGCGTCCGTCCTGCACGCCTTCGGCCCGTACGTCCTGATCGGCATCGCCGTCCTCATCTTCATCGAGTCCGGCGTCCTGTTCCCGTTCCTGCCCGGCGACTCGCTGCTCGTCACCGCGGCGATCATCAGCGGCGCGCTCGGGGTGGCACCGTGGCAGGTCGCCGTCGTCGCCTCCGTGGCCGCGGTCGCCGGCGACCAGGTCGGGTACTGGCTCGGCAAGCGGTTCGGGCGTCGACTGTTCCGCGCGGATGCCCGGGTGCTGACCACCGCCCGGCTCGACGAGGCCGAGGCGTTCTTCGCCCGGTGGGGTGGGCTCAGCCTCGTCCTCGGCAGGTTCGTCCCGATCGTCCGCACCTACGTGCCGCTCGCGGCCGGGACGGCGGAGATGCGGTACCGCCGGTTCCTCGTGTTCAACCTGATCGGTGCGGTGTCCTGGGCCGTCGGTCTCACCGTCGTCGGTGTGCTGCTCGGCGGCATCCCGGTGATCGCGCACAACATCGACGCGCTCATGATCGTCATCGTGGTGGTGTCCGTCCTGCCGATCGTCATCGGTGCGCTCCGACGACGCCGGACTGCTCGACGGCGGACGGGAGACCGTCCGGGTGGCGCGCCGACCGGAGCCGCCGCGGATCGCGATGCCGCCCCGTCTGCTGCGCGGGAGGGCCGGTGAACCGCCCCGGCTCCCCCGTGAACCGGGTCGCCGACCCGACGGCGGGCTTCTGGGCGCTCAAGGTCCTGTCGACCGCGATGGGCGAGGCGCTGTCGGACTTCCTCGTGACCCGGTTCCCGCCGGTGCCGACGGTCCTGCTGACGGCCGTCGTGTTCTTCGTCGTCCTCGTCCTGCAGCTACGGTCCGACCGGTACCGACCCTGGCGGTACTGGGGAGCCGTCGCCATGGTCGGCGTCTTCGGCACCATGGTCGCCGACGTGGCACACGTGGCGCTCGGCGTGCCGTACACGGTCTCGACGCCGCTGTTCCTCGTCGCCCTCGTGGCGGTCTTCGTCACCTGGCGGCTCGTCGAGGGCACCGTCGACGTGCACACCGTGACCACGACCAGGCGGCAACTGCTCTACTGGGCCGCCGTGGTCGCGACCTTCGCGATGGGCACGGCCGCCGGCGACCTCGCCGCCGACAGCTTCCACCTCGGGTTCCTCGGCGGCGGCCTCGTGTTCACGGCGCTCGCGGCGGTCGTGGTCCTCGCCCGGCGGGTCGGCGCCGCCGGACCCGTCGTGTCGTTCTGGACCGTGTACGTCCTCACCCGCCCGATCGGTGCGTCGTTCGCCGACTGGGTCGGCGTCCCGGGCACGCGCGGCGGGCTCGGGGTGGGCACCGGCCCGGTGAGCGCGGTGCTGCTGGTCGCCATCGTGCTGGGTGTGTCGTGGGCCTCCGCGGTCCACACCCGACGTCGGTTCGCGGGCTCCCCGGCGTGACGCGACCCCAGGACGGCACCGATCGACCATGGACGGACGACCTCCCCGCGACACGACCCTGACGAGGCGGCAGCTGCTCGGTGCCGGCCTGGCCGCCGGCACCCTCCTCGCACTCGGAGCGGATGCGACGCCGGGCGGGACCGCGCCGCTCCTGCCGGTCGACGCCGGCCCGGTGACGAGGACGACGACGCCCCGCGCGGCGTTCGAGCACATCGTCGTGCTGATGATGGAGAACCGGTCCTTCGACCAGGTGCTCGGCTGGCTCTACCCGGGAACGCGACCTCGCCGCGGGCAGCGCTTCGCCGGGCTGGCCGACCGTCGCCGAACGAACCCGACGTCGGCCGGCGGGCTCGTGGCGGCCCACCGCTTCACCGGGTCCCGCGACCAGGTGCTGATCAGTCCGACCGCGAACGCCGGCGAGGGCTACGCCAACACCGTCCGCCAGCTCTGGGCCACCGGCGACGCGGACGGCGAGCCGACGATGGACGGCTTCGTCACCGACTACCAAGCCCACCTGCGAGGCCTGCTCGGGCGCGACCCGGACCCGCGCGAGTACGCGCAGGTCATGGGCGGCTTCCCCCCGGACGCCCTGCCCGTCCTGACGACCCTCGCCGAGCAGTTCGGGGTCTTCGACCACTGGTTCTCCGCCGTCCCGTCCGACACCTGGCCGAACCGGGCGTTCTTCCACGCCGCGACGTCGAACGGGTTCACCTCGAACTCCGGGCACGGCGGGTACCGCAAGTGGCGCGACGCCCCCGCAGCGCCGACGGTCTTCAACACCATGCAGCAGGCCGGCGTGCCGTGGCGGGTCTACTACGACGCGTCGCAGGTCGTGTCGCTCACCGGGATCCTCGCCGCACCGGCAGTCCAGCAGTACTGGCAGAGCAACTTCCGGAGCATGGAGCAGTTCCACGCCGACGCGCGATCGGGCGACCTGCCGGCCTACTCGTTCATCGAGCCCCGCATGGTCTTCAGCCGCAACAGCATGCACCCGCCGTCGTCCGCCGGCGCACCGCGCCCGGGGCACTACAGCAAGGCCGTCGCGGACATGCTCGCCGCGGAGGCCCTCGTCGCCGAGGTGTACTCCGCGATCCGGGACGGCGGCCGGGCCGGCGGGTCGAACCCGTCCAACACGACGTTGCTGATCACCTTCGACGAGCACGGCGGCATGTACGACCACGTCCCACCACCGCGAGCCGTCCCTCCGGAGGAGCACGCACCGGCCGGCGAGGACGGGTTCCGCTTCGACCGCCTCGGGGTCCGCGTGCCGACGATCGTCGTGTCCGCGTACACCGACGCCCGCACCGTGGTGAACACGCCGACCGATCACTGCTCCGTGATCAGGACGCTCAACGACGTGCACGGCCTGCCGTCCCTGACCGACCGCGACCGCGCGGCCGCTCCGATCACCGCCGCCGCGAACCGCACCACACCCCGCCCGGTGTCCTCGTGGCCGGTCGTCACGGCACCCGTCGTCCCACGCCCGCCCGTGCGCCTCCCCCGCCGGTCCGCGACCACCCCAGCCGGTCGCTCCGACCTGCTCGCCGTGCTGCTCGCCCGGTTCGAACCGGGCACGGCTGCGCCGAGCGACCCCGCCTCCGCGTACGAGGCGCTCGTCGAACACGGCCACGGTCTCTTCGGCCTCCGGGACGACGGGCTCGTGTCCTGACCCGGTGGCGGCGCCGAGGTCAGCCGGCGCGCTCGTACCCGGTGATCGTGCTGCGGTGTCCCCGGAACACCCGGACCGCGTGGAACCCGAGCCGCTCCAGGTCCGCCCCACCGTACCGGTCCGCGCGACCGTCGATCGCGTACTCGACGAGCCACACCCGGGTGACGCCGGAGAACCGTCCCCGCGCCGCGGCCTCCGCGGGGGTCCAGGCCGCGTCACGCCAGGTGTCCCGCTCCTGGTACGGCGTCTCGAGGGTCACGTCCCGCACCGCACGGAACCCCTCCGGGTAGGTGTGCAGCGCCAGCCGCGGGTCGCGCGACGGCCGGGTCCCCTCGTCGAACACGATCGCGTCGCCCGGGCGGGCGTGCGCACCGACCGTCGCGCTGATGACCGCCCAGTCGCTGTCGTTCTTGGCGTAGGGCCCCCGCTGCTGCGCCCACACCGGGGCGGCGAGCGCCGTCACGAGGACCGCGCCGACCACCGCCGTCGCGGCCGGTCGACGCGCCGCCGCCCCGAGGTGGCGGATGCCGAGCGCCATCAGGACGGCCGCGGCGGGGGCGGACGAGGTCAGGTACCGCCCGGAGAACACGGGGTGGACCGCGTCGGCGGCCAACAGGAGCACGAGCGGCACCAGCAGCCACGCGGCCGCGAGGACCGTCAGCGACACCGAGGGGAGGGTCCGGGTACCGGCGCCCGTGTCCACGCGGCCGCCGTCGGGACGTCCGGCGACGGGACGTCCGGCGTCGCGCGGGCGGGATCGCCACCGCGCGACGGCCACGGCGACCGCGACGACCACGAGCCCCCACGCCACCACCGCGTACCACGTGTCCGAGAACCACAGCCCGACCGTCACCGACCGGAACGTGACGGTCGTCCGGTGCGCCAGGAACGCGATCTGTCCCCGCTCCGCGGCACCCGCGACCGCGATCGGTGCCACCAGGACGAGCACGACGGCGACCGTGGCCGCCCACCGCGTCGCGAACCGCCGACCGGGGCGCGCCGCCACCACGACCACCAGGTGGACGGCGATCAGGAGCGCGGAGAAGAGGAACAGCCACACGGAGACGGTCACGAGCGCGGCGTACGCCACCCACCACCGCCGTCCGTGCGACCTGCCGGTGACCAGTCGCACGAGCACCCAGAGCGTCCACCCGGCGAGCGCGGCGCTCGCCGCGTACGAACGGGCCTCCTCGCCGGCGTAGGTGATGCGCGGGAGGGTGCAGCAGAGCACGCCGGCGAGGAGCGCGAGGCGGGCGTCGGCGAGCTCGCGGACGAGCACCACAACGGCGGCGGTGGCGGCTCCGGCTGCGATCGCGGACGGGAACCGCACCGAGGAGGGGGAGGCTCCGAAGCAGTCCACCCAGAGGTGCAGGGCCGCGTAGTACACGGCGTGGACGGCGTCGACGTGCTGGACCATGCGGAGCAGGCTCGGCCAGGAGCGCTGGGCTGACAGGACGCTGGTGCCCTCGTCGCCCCACAGTGAGGGGATCCACGAGCCGGTCGCGGCGACGAGGGTGCCGAGGAGGCCGAGCAGGGTCGGCAGGCGCCATCGCACGGACGGACGGCCGGTCGGGCTCACCGGGCGTCCCGGACGAGCGCGATGGCCCGCTCGATGCGGGCTGCGTCGTCGTCGCCGCTCCAGCGCAGGCGTGTCCGGCCCGGTGCCGCGGCTGCGAGGTCACCCCAGAACGGTGCTCCGTCGGTCGCGTCGACGACGACGTCGACGGTCGTCCCGCCGAGGATCCGGTGCCACTCGGCACGGTTCGACGGAGCGGTCGTCCGGATGATCCGCCGAGCCCACCGGGGCAGTGCGGATCCGTTCCGGGTCCCCTGGCGGACGATCTGTCGGACGCGTCGGTCGAGCGTGCGCTGGGCCGTGAGGTACCACGCGGACCGGGCGTCGGAGAGCAGGACCGAGACGTCGACGTCGTCGAGGTCGATCGAGGACAGTCCCGCGACGACGGCGGCGACCAGGTCCGGTCCGGGTGCCGCGGGCAGGACGACGAGGACGGACGGGACCGTGGGTGCTCCGCGGGGGCGGTCCCGTCCGTGGAAGACCTCGTCGACGAGTCGCTCGGTGGCGAGGCCGTCGTCGTGCGGGTTCACGGCGGCGCGCATGCGGTCGGCCCGGGCGGCGACGTCGTCCGGGACGGCCGTGCGCTGCACCTCGGCGGCGACCTGCTCCGGCGTGGTCACGAGGACGCCGGGCCAGTCCGCGGTCGGGATGGAGAGGCCGCGTTCGTCGGCGTACTCGTCGAGGTCGGGGACGGCGAAGACGACCGGTCGGCGGAGGGCGAGGAAGTCGAAGAAGATGCTCGAGTAGTCGGTGACGAGGACGTCCGTGACGCCGAGCAGCACGTTGGTGGGCAGGTCGTTCGGCACCAGCACGCCCCGGGCGGCCGGACGGGCGGCGGCCGCCCGGTGGACGACCTGGTGCGTCTTCAGCAGGACGACGTACCGGTCCTCGTCGACGTGGCGGCGGATCGCTGCGAGTCGGGCGAGGAGCTCGTCGGCGTCGTCCCGCGGGTGCACGAAGGACGTGCCGCGCCAGGTCGGGGCCCAGAGCACGATGCGTCGGTCGCCCACGTCCAGGCCGCGCCGGTCGAGTTCCGCGCGGACTCCGGACCGCCCGGCGTCCCCGAGGAACTGCCGGTCGATGCGCGGGAGCCCGGTCTCGAGGACGGGCCGGGCGAACGCGCCGTCCAGTCGGTGGGCGCGCCGGTAGAGCACCTCGGTCGTGTGGCGGTTCGGCGACACGAGGACGTCGGCGTGCAGGAAGTTCCGCAGGACGTTCGCGACGCGTGACGCCGGGTCGCCGATGTCGAACCCCATGTGCTTGAGCGGTGTGCCGTGCCAGGTGTTGACGTACGTCTGACCGGGGCGTTTGTCGAACTGGCGGTCGAAGGTGGCGTTGCTGATCAGCCAGCCGGACGTCGTCTGGGCGCGGAGGTAGGCGGCGGAGCCGGGTGCGACGAACCGCACGCGGGGGTGCCCGGCGAACTCGGCGCGGACCGCACGGTTGTCGTTCTCGTCGGACAGCGACCACACGTGCCGCATCGTGGCGTGTCGTGGATCGTCGAGCAGGGCGCGGAAGACCGCCTCCGGGCTGTCGAGCACCCCGTTGCCGTTGAACGACTCGTACAGCACGACGTCGGGGTCGACGGGGCGGGCCGACCAGTAGGCACGGACCTCTGCGGCCCACCGGCGGGACAGGCGACGCCGGAGCAGGCCGGCACGGGACCGGAGGGTCATGCCGCCTCCTGTCCACCCGTGCCGGGCAGCGCCGGTCGGCGCCCCTCGGTGCGGCCGGGGAGGACCGTACGGATGAACGTCTGCACGACGTCGGCATCGTACGCGACGACGTCGACGGTCGGTGCGGCCACCCGTCCGTCCAGGAAGGCACGCATCCCGGAGACGAGGCCGGCGTCGGTCACCGGGACGACGTGGGCTCCGCCACCGGGGAGGGCGTCGGCCACGGACGCGAACGCGGTCGTGACGACGGGCTTGCCGAGCGCAGCGGCCTCGAGGATCACCATCGGCTGTCCCTCGTGGTCACTGGACACCACGAGGCAGTCGGCGGCCGCCACGAGCGGGGCGGCGTCGTCGACCGCGTCGGTGAACACCACGACGTCGGCGATGCCGAGGTCGACCGCGAGGGCGCGCAGCGTCGGCAGCAGGAACCCGCCGCCGACGACGAGCAGTCGGGTCCGCGGGGCCTCGCCGTGCACGACCGCGAAGGCGCGCAGGAGCCGCGCGTGGTTCTTCTCCGGTGACAGCCGCCCGACGGCGACGAACCAGGTGGTCCCGTCGACACGGTCGACCAGCGACGCCCGCCACGGCGACGGCGGGACCGGTGCGGTCGCGGCGGCGCGGACCCGGTCGGCGGCGACCGCGTTCGGGACGGCGACGTGCGTCGCGGACCCGTACTCCGCGAGGGAGCGGGCGTTGTGGACCGCGAGCGTCTCCGACACCGACACCGCCCGGTCGTACTGCGGGTACAGCCCGAAGACGAAGCGGAGCGAACGACGCATGCGCGGTTTGCCGTCGACCTCGCGGTCGACCTCGGCGGCCATCTCGTTGTGCAACCAGATGGACCGTCGGACCGGGCCCGGCGCGTGCAGGAGGAGCTCGGCCCAGAACGGCGAGTAGCCGCTGAAGTCCACGACCGCGTCGAAGTGGGCCCCGCCGAAGCAGCGGCGCCACTCCTCGTCCCAGAGTCCGCGGAGCCGCGGGGAGTCCGTGTGCGCACGGGCCTGCGCCCGGTGCTCGGCTACACGTCTGCCGAGGTGGAGCGCCTTCGAGCCGTTCATCCCACCGACACGCTGCAGCTGGCGGACGCGCGGGTCGATCCGGGCGCGGTTCACGACGCCGGCGCCCCGGACCGCCTGGTCGTACGTCACGGTCACGTCCAGGCCCGCGTCCACGAGCAGGGGCAGGAGGTTCACGGCTGCGGTGGTGATCCCGTTCGACCGCAGCGCACCGAGGTGCAGCAGGACGGAGGGCCGGCCGTCGCCGGTGAGGGTCCGGACGCGGCCGCGGTCGGGGACGCCGTCGCGGAAGAGCACGTCGACCACCCGCCGGGCCGCGTGCCCGTCGTCGTCCGGCACCAGGCGGGCTCGCATGGCCGCGTACGCGTCACGGTGCGCAGTCGGGATGCCCCCGTCGAGCGCCTGTGCGACCGCCTCCGCCGTCTCGGCAGCGGTGGTGCAGCGGGGACCCGGCCACCCGTCGGACAGGTACAGGCCGCGGGTGTCCTCGTACCCGTGGTCCGGATCGGCCTCCAGGACCACGGGCTTCCCGGTCGCCAGCCAGTCGACGATGATCGACGAGTAGTCCGACACGAGGACCGCCGCCCCGCCGAGCAGGACGTTCACGGGGACGTCCTCGGGGACGAGCCGTCCGTCGAGCCGTGGTTCACGGCGCGCGGCCCGGGCGACGACCTGGTGGGGCTTGACGAGGACGGTGGCGGCGATCCCCCGGCGTCGCAGGGCGGCCTCCACGTCGTCGACGAGGTCGGCCATGGGAGCGGAGCGGTCCTCGGGGTCCGCGAAGCGGTCGCCGCGCCAGGTCGGTGCGTACAGGACGATCGGCTCGGTGCCGATCCGGACGCCGGAGTCCCGCAGGTGGCGTCGGAGCCGCGCGTCGTCGACGCCGGTCTGCCGGTCGACCCGCGGGTAGCCGACCTCGAGGACCTCGGCCGTCGCGAGCCCGCCGAGCCGGTAGGCGCGCCGGTACATCGTCTCGGTCATCCAGGGGCTCTGGGACAGCAGGTGGGTCGCTGCGAGGAGGTTCCGCACCGTGTTCGCGGAGGCGGTGGCGCCGTCGGGCTCGTCGAACCCCATCCGCTTCAGGGGTGTCCCGTGCCAGGTGTTGAGGTAGCGCTGCTCCGGTCGGCGGGAGAACGAGGGCGGGAACGTGGCGTTGTTGACGAGCGTGCCGGCGGTGGCGAGCGCTCGCTGGTAGGCGTTCGACCCGCGGAGGACCACGGTCGTGCCCCGGGCGCGACGCAGCACCGGTCCGACGGTCCGCAGCGCGGCGGCGTCGAGCGCCCACACGTGCCGGAGGTGCTGCTGGTCGTCGGCGGCGAGCAGCTCCCGCCAGATCGCCTCGGGGTTGCCGGCAGCGCCGTTCCCGGCGAAGGACTCGTACAGCACCAGGTCGGCGTCGACCGGGCGGGATCGCCAGAAGGCGCCCACCTCGGCCCGAGCGGCGCGTCCGACGCGCCGGAGGTGCCTCACGACGGACGGCACGGCGACCACGGTCCGGTTGTTCCCATGCTGGGAGCGTCGGAGGTGCGCTCCAAGATTCCGCCCAGCGACCTCCGGTCTGCGCACACCGCGCTGGACGGGAGGCGCGTGGCGGGCCCGCCCCGGGCCTCCCGTCCGCCACCCGACGGCGCGCTCGCGCGCCCCGCGCTGCGTCGCTGCTACCGCGCGCGTCCGCGCGTGGTCACCGCCCCCTGCCACACCCACACGCGGTAGCGGGAGCCGTCGCGGCGGGCGACCTCGACCTGCACGGCGCGGTCGGTGTACGCGACGACGACCGCGCGTTCCTGCACGCGCACCTCGACGAACCGCAGCCACACGTCGACGGTCTCGCCGCCCGCCACGGTGACGACGGGCTCGGGGCCGATCTCCTCACGCGTGAGCGTGACCGGGTACGGCCGGGTCAGGAACTCGTTGACGGCCGCTCGGGAGACGTCGGTGCCGTACCTGCGGTTCTGTCCCATGCCCTCCATGCTCGCACGGATTCGAACACGTGTTCGAATACGGTGGGGGTGGACGGGCCGGGTGGCGGTTCCCGGCCGACGGCTACGGCGCGATGACCGCCGAGCGCGCGAGGGTGGCGGCGCCGACGACCCCGGCGTCGTCCCCGAGTTCGGCGACGACGAACTCGAGCTCCGGGTCCGGCCGCAGCATCCACGGGTCGGCGGCCCCGCGGAGTCGGTCCGCGAGGCCCTGCCCGAGCGTCTCGGCGAGCCCACCGCCCACGACGACCCGGTCCAGGTCGAGGAGGTTGATCGTCGACCCCAGCGCGACGCCGAGCATGTCGACCGCTGTGTCGAACAGTTTGGTCGCCAGGTCGTCGTCGTCCTCCAACGCCGCCGCCCACACCTTCGAGGTCAGCTTGGTCTTCTCCTCGGCGTCCCGGATGTCGAACAGCGCCGTCTCCCGTCCGGCGTCCGCCATCGTCCTGGCCGTGCCGCGCATCGATGCCCGCCCGGCGTAGGCCTCGGCGCACCCCCGTCGGCCGCAACTGCACAGGGCGCCTCCGGCCAGCACGACCACGTGCCCGATCTCACCCGCCGCTCCGCGGGACCCCGTGTACGGGCGGCCGTCGAGGACCAGGCCGCCGCCGACACCGGTGCCCATCCACAGCCCGAGCACGTTCCGCCCGCCCCGCGCCGCCCCGGCGGTCCACTCGCCGAGGAGCCCGACGTTCGCGTCGTTGCCGAGCGACACCGGGACGCCGAACGCGTCCGAGAGCGGCGTGGTGAGGTCGACCGGCTCGGTCCACCCGACCAGGTTCGGCACGGTCAGCGCGCGACCCTCGTGCACGACCCCGGGGATCCCGAGTCCGACCGCCACCGGCGAGCCGTCGAGCGAGCGGACGAGGTCGACGATCGTCTGCAGCACGTCGTCCGGGCCGGTCTCGGGCGTCGACGCCTTGGCCCGGTCGAGCACGTCGTGCTCCGCCGTGACGAGACCGACCTCGATGTTCGTCCCACCGACGTCGATGCCGACGACGGTCGTGTCCGATGTGCTCATCCGGGGTCCTCCACTGCTGCTCCGCGGCGCCACCGGCACTCCCGGCGACGCCGTGCCGTCCGGCGACACCGGGGTCGGTGCCGACCCCGCCGACCGTACGCGCCGCGACACCGGGGTCGGCTCGGGCAGCCGACCCGACCGTCCGCCGACCGCGGCTGGCGCCCTCCGCCCGCACGCCGCCCCTCCGCCCGCACGCCGCCACGGCCCGTCAGTCCGCACTGGACGTCGGGACGCACCGACCGTCGGAAGGGAGGCGCGTGCCGGCCCCGCCCCGCGCCTCCCGTCCGACGGTCGGTCCTGTCGGAGGACGCGAGTAGCGTCCTCCCCGTGGACGGCATCGGGATCCTCGACGAGGCGGGCCGGCTCCGGCTGCTCGGCGCCGGTGTCGCCGGCGCGGCTTTCGGTGCCGTGCTGGTGGTGCTCGTCGCGTCGTCCTTCACCCCGGCCACCACCGGGATGCTCGTCGTCGTCGGGGTGCCGGGCGCGATCGCGGGTGCGGTCGTCGGCGTGGTGACCACCCTGCGGTCGTGGCGGCTCGGCGGCGGGTACGAGCGCGTCGTCTCCGTCGAGCGTTGGGTCGCCGACGGCCGGGTGCCCGCCGACGTGCCGGCCGAGGTGTGGGTCCCGCTCCTGCAGGCCCGGGCCGACCGGGAGGGCGCCGGGTGGACGAAGGTCGTCCTCGCCACGTTCTGGATCGCGATCGCGTGGTCGATGCGGGAGCAGCACGGCCCCGTCGTGACCTGGGTGCTCATCGCGCTCTGGACGGGTCTCGGGCTCTGGGGCGGCCTGGTGTCGGTGCCACGGGCGCGTGCCGCACGGACCGTGCTGCGGCGCGGGGTCACGACCGTCGGCTGAGCCGCACACCGCACCCCCGGGCCGCACGCCTGGGGACGCAGTCCGGTCGGTGACTACGCTCGGCGGCATGCAGAGTCGCCCCCTCGGCCGCACCGGCCGCTCAGTCTCCCCCGTCGGTCTCGGCACGTGGCAGTTCGGCGGTGACTGGGGTCCCGTCAGCGAGCAGGACGCCGCCGCCGTGATGGACGCCTCCGTCGAGGCCGGGGTCACCCTGTTCGACACCGCCGACGTCTACGGCGACGGTCGGAGCGAGCAGCTCATCGGGTCGTGGCGGGCCGCGAACCCGGACGTGCCGCTCACGATCGCCACCAAGATGGGTCGGCGGGCCGAGCAGGTGCCGTCGAACTACGTGGCCGCGAACTTCCGCGAGTGGGTCGACCGCTGCCGCCGGAACCTCCGCCAGGACACGCTCGACCTCGTCCAGCTGCACTGCCCGCCGACCGAGGTCTTCGCAGACGACGCCGTGTACGACGCCCTCGACGCGCTCGTCGCCGACGGCTCGGTCGCCGCCTACGGCGTCTCCGTCGAGACGGCCGACCAGGCCCTCACCGCGATCGCCCGGCCCGGCGTCGCGAGCGTCCAGATCATCCTCAACGCGTTCCGGTTGAAGCCGCTGGACCGGGTCCTCCCCGCCGCCCGGGAGGCAGGGGTCGCCGTCCTGGCGCGCGTCCCGCTGGCATCGGGGTTGCTCTCCGGCAGGTACACGGCTGACACGACCTTCCCCGAGCAGGACCACCGCAACTACAACCGGCACGGCGAGGCCTTCGACCAGGGCGAGACGTTCAGCGGCATCGACTTCGAGGACGGCGTCCGCGCGGCGCAGGCCTTCGCGGCGTCCCTGCCCGACGGCGTCTCGGTGCCCCAGGCCGCCATCGCCTGGGTCATCGCGCAGGACGGTGTCACGGCGGCGATCCCGGGAGCCCGCAACCCCGAGCAGGCACGGTCCAACGCGGGTGCCGGCTCGCTCCGCGAGGTCCCCGGCCTCGACCGCACCGTCCACGACCTGTACGACGAGTGGTTCCGCTCGTCGGTGCACGACCGGTGGTGAACACGACCGTCGCCCGCGTGTCCGCCGCGGTCGTGGGCGGGCTCGGCGCGGTGCTCGTCCTCGCCGGCTGCGCGACGGGTCCGGCGATCGGCCCGGTGGCGGGCGTGGGCGTGGGCGCGAGGACGACCGTCGACGCCCCGCCGTGGCCCGCCCCGACCGACCTCGCCGCACGGGCCGACGCCGCCGGACTGTCGAACGTGTGGGGGCAGCGCCTCGCCGAGCACGTGCACACCCACCTGACCGTCCTCGAGGGCGACACCCCCGTGACGGTGCCGGGGAACATCGGGCACTCGGACCGGCAGCGGTTCGCGGCGCAGATACACACGCACGACACCTCCGGCATCATCCACGTGGAGTCCCCGACGAAGGAGACGTTCACGCTCGGACAGTTCTTCGACGAGTGGGGTGTGACGTTCGACGCCTGGCACGTCGGGGGCCTCCGCGGCGAGACGACCGTGTGGGTCGACGGTCGCCGGTACTACGGCAACCCACGGTCGATCGAGCTGACGAACCTGCGGCAGGTCGTGATCGACGTGACCACGGTCGGCGAGGTACCGCACCGCCCGGCACCGTTCGACTGGCCACCGCAGTACCACTGAGGCGCAGCGGCGACGGGGCACACGGCCCCGTCGCCCGCGTACCCTGGCGACCATGACCGTGATCCGCACGGGGACGGACCTCGCCGCTGCCGAGGACGTCGCCGCCGGCATCGCCGCCCACGGCGAGCGCTACCTCGACCGGCTGTTCACCGCACGGGAACGTGACGACACCGGTGACGACCCGGAGCGGCTCGCCGCTCGCTTCGCCGCGAAGGAGGCGGTGGTCAAGCTGCTCCGCCCGGCCCGCTCCGACGGCGTCCCCCTGCGCGACGTCGCCGTCGTCCTCGACGAGGACGGCGCACCCGTCGTGGAGCTCTCCGGTGCCGCCGCCGCCCTGGCCGAGCGGACGGGATGCGGGCCGGTCTCGGTGTCCCTGTCCCACGAGCGCGGGCTGGCGGTCGCGGTCGCGGTCGCGCTGTCCGAGCGCTGATCGAGCCGCCTGTACACATCTTCAGGATCACGATCGCGGATGCGGTTTCGCGCACCCGGGGAGCGGTTTTCCGGGGCCGGTTCCGCCTTAGCGTTGCGGGCATGGACCAGGATCAGCAGACCTCCGCGAGCGCCGTCGCGCTCGCCGACCCCTCGACCGAACACGCCGTGCGGCGTGCGCTCGCCGACCACGGGCGTCTCACCGTCGACGCGTGGGACGTCGCGTCCATCGCGGACCTCTACGCGCTCGGGCTGACGTCGCACGCCACCGTGAACGTCATGCTCGCGGTCGAGAACGAGCTCGACGTCGAGTTCCCCGACAGCGTCCTCACGCGGTCGACCTTCGCGACGGTCGAGTCGATCGTGCAGGCCGCCGGACTGGCGGCGTGACGCTGCTCGAGGCGACGCCGCCCTCGGACGACGTCGCCGGCAGCGACCGCGGCGCGCGGTTCGCCGGTCGCACGGCGCTCGTCGCGGACGTCGCACGACTGTTCGCCGACGACGTCGACCGGGACGCACGCCCGCCGCGTGAGGCGATCGCCGCGATGCGGGAGCACGGGCTGCTCGGCGCGTCGGTCCCGGCCGAGTTCGGGGGCGAGGGCGCGACGCTCGCGGAGCTCTCCGTCATCGCCACCGAGCTGGGCCGTGCGTGCGCCGCGACGGCGATGGTGTTCGCCATGCACCACGGTCAGGCGATGGCCCTCTGGCGGAACGGTGGCGACGCCGCCGGCGTGACGACGCTCGTCGAGCGGGTCCGGGACGGTGCGTTGCTGGCGTCCTCGACGACCGAGAAGGGCATCGGCGGAGACGCGCGGCGCAGCACCTGCGCGCTCGAGCCCGACGCCACCGGACGCATCCGGCTCCGGAAGGACGCACCGGTGATCTCGTACGCCACGGAGGCGGACGCGATCCTCGTCACGGCCCGCAGCGACGTCGACGCCCCCGCGTCCGACCAGCGCCTCGTGGTGTGCCTGCCGGGTGACACCGTCCTGACGCAGACCTCCACCTGGGACACGCTCGGGCTCCGCGGCACCTGCAGCAACGGCTGGCTGCTCGACGCGGAGACCACCGTCGACCACGTCCTCCGCGACGACTACGCCCAGATCTCCGCCCGCACGGTGCTGCCGGTCTCGCACGTGCTCTGGGCCTCGGTCTGGCTCGGCATCGCCGCCGACGCCGCCGACCGGGCCCGGAAGGCAGTGCGCAAGCAGGCCCGCGCGGCGGTCGGCACGACGCCGCCGGGCGCGCTGCGGCTCGCCGAGCTCCTGGTCGAACTGCAGTCGCTGGCGGACACGGTGCGCCACGCCGCCCAGCGGTTCGACACCGTCGCGGACGACGTCGCCGTGCTCGACTCCCCCGCGTTCGCCCTCGCCGCGAACGCCCTCAAGGTGGGTGCATCCGAACGGGTCACCGACCTCGTCACCAAGGCGCTGCGCATCGTCGGGATCGCCGGGTACGCCGCCGGCGGTCCGACCAGCCTCGGCCGCCACCTCCGGGACGCGAACGGGGCCGCCGTCATGGTGAGCAACGACCGCCTCCTCCACAACGACGCCGGACTGGCGCTCATGACGGGAGCCATCCTGTGACCATCCACCTCAGCACCGACCTCGACAGCGCCCGTGCCGCGCTCCGCGAGGGCCTGCTCTCCGACGGGGTCCTCATCGACCTGGGTTCGCCCGGCCTGTACGGCCGCACCGGCGTCTTCGAGCGCGTCTACGGCGCCGTCGACGCCGCGGCCGTCCGCAGCCAGGCCGACCTGCACGCCGACGTGCTGCGCTTCCCGCCGGTCGAGCCGCTCGCCTCGTTCGAGCGCACCGACTACATCGCCTCGTTCCCCGACCTGGCGGCGTCGATCTCCGGCTTCACCGGCGACGACCGCACGCACCGGGCACTCCTCGCCGCCCGCGAGCGCGGGGAGCGGTGGGAGACCTTCCTCGAGCCGGCCGACCTCATGCTGACGCCGGCCGTGTGCCACCCGGTGTACGGCCTCGTCGGCGACACGGTCCCGCAGGCCGGCCGCACCTTCGACATCGTCGGCGACTCGTTCCGCCGCGAGCCCTCCCTCGACCCGATGCGTCTGCAGGCGTTCCACATGCACGAGTTCGTGCACATCGGCACGCAGGAAGCTGCGCGGGCCCACCGCGACGACCGCATCCCGGTGATGCGCGACCTGCTCGAGTCGTTCGGGCTCGAGATCGACGTGGTCCCCGCGAACGACCCCTTCTTCGGCCGGGTCGGGCAGATGCTCGCCCGCAACCAGGTCGAGCAGGCGCTCAAGTTCGAGTTCGTCACCCCGGTGTACGGGCCCGACCACGACGCCACCGCGATCAGCTCCGCGAACCTGCACGAGGACCACTTCGGCACCTCGTTCGGGATCCGCACCGCCGACGGCGAGGTCGCCCACAGCGCATGCATCGCCTTCGGCCTCGAGCGCATCACCATCGCCCTGTTCGCCGCCCACGGCACGGACCCCGACGCCTGGCCGTCGGATGTCCGCGCAGCGCTCGCCCTGTGAGCGTCCGGCACGGTTGGTCGGGACGCCCCGCGCTGCGGGTCGCCCTGCACCTGCCCGCCGCCGCACGCGCCGGGGTCGTCGTGGTCCCCCCGCTCGGCCAGGAGGGCGTCATCGCGTACCGCACCCTCCGGCTGCTGGCGGACCGTCTGGAGGCCCGTGGCGTGGCCTCCGTCCGCTACGACCCGTCCGGACGTGGGGACGCCGCCCCCGACACCGACCCGTACGCGCAGGTCCGGTCCGCGGGACACGCGGCCGCGCTGCTGCGCAGCGCCGGCGTCGACCGGATCGCGTTCGTCGGCCTCGCCTCCGCCGCGCTCGTCGCCGCGCAGGCCGCCGGTGACGACGACGGCCTGGTGCTCTGGGACGCTCCGGCGTCCGGCCGGGCGTGGCTCCGCGGGCAGCGGGCCCTGGCGACCATGACGATCGGACCGGACCGGGTGCTCGACGGGTACGAGACCCTCGTCGGCATCGACGTCGACGACGCCGAGGCCGAGGTCCTCGGAGCACTCGCGTACGCCCCGCGCGCGGCACCGACGGCGGTGTTCGCGCGGCCCGGTCAGCCCGCACCGAAGCGGCTCGGCGCCGTGGAGCGCGTGGAGGTGCCGGGGAGCGCCGAGCTCCTCGACCGCACGAGCATGCACGCCCGCATCCCCGACGACGCCGTCGAGGCCGTGGTCGACTGGCTCGACGCCTGGGCCCCCGACACCGCCCGTCCTGTGACGCCACCGCCGCTCGACGAGGTCCTCGACGTGGACGGCCGGGTCTCGGAGCGCATCGTCCGCATCGGCCCGGCAGAGCTCTTCGGCATCGAGACGGTGTCGAGCGTGCAGGACCACGACGCCCCCGTCGTGGTGCTCCACAACGGCTCCGCCGAGCACCGCGTGGGCGCGACCGACTACCAGGTGGCGCTCGCCCGCGACCTCGCCCGCGACGGCGCCCGCGTCATCCGACTCGACCGACGCGGGACGGGTGAGAGCTCGACGGTCCGCCCGGACGAACGCGACTTCATGTTCGCGCAGGAGTGGATCGACGACCAGTCCGACGTCCTGCAGGCCCTCGACGTGCCCTCGGAGCGGCTCGCCCTCGTCGGCATGTGCGCCGGTGCCTGGCTCGCCGGCCGCGCCGTGGACGAGTCGCCGCGGCTCGTCGTCGAGATCAGCCCGAACGACTACCGCCGGACCCCCGCCGCCCCCGGGAGCTACGCCGACCACGTGCGCGCGGTCGACGAGCCCTCGGACCTCCGGCGTCGGCTGCGCGAGCAGTACAACCGGTGGGTGCCGAAGGGACTGCGCGACCGCGTCGCCCGCCGGGACCGCGCCGGCGGAGTCGTCGGCCACGTGGCGCCGCTCGTGCGGCACGGGAGCGAGGTCGTCCTGATCGTCGCCCCGGAGGACGCCGAGCTGTTCGACCGGCTCGGCGGCCGGCGTGCGCTGCGCCGCTTCGGGGACGCGGTCGACGTCGTGCGGGTGCCCGACGGCGACCACGCACTGTTCTCGCCCCACATGCGTGCCGCCGTCCGGGCCGAGGTGCGCGCCCGCGTCGCCGCGACCTTCCCCGCCCGGGTCTGACGGGCGGCCGACCGCGCCGCTCGGCCGGACCCCCGCTCGGCCGGGCGTCACGTTCGGCCGGGCCCCCGCTCGGCCGCTGTCGTGCGACGGCACCGTCGTCGCACGACAGCGACAGCGACGTTCCTGCCGACCGCAACCGTCGCGCGCACCGCACCACGACGCGACCGCTGTCGCACGACAGCGACGGCGTCGTCCCTCCCGACCGCGACCGTCGCACGGCGTCGTCAGGGGACGAGGAGTCGCGCCACCGCGCCCGGGTGCTCGACGTGCGCGAAGTGGCCGCAGTCGTCCAGCAGGACCGTCCGGGCGTGCGGCACGGCGGTCCGCAGCTCGTCGAGGTCGGTCGGCCGGGCGAACACGTCGTCGCGCCCGAGCACCGCGACGACCGGGCACGCGATGCTCCGCCACCGGTCGGTGTCGTACGCCGCGGCCGCACGTGCCGCCGCGAGGAACTCGCGCGGACGCAGCTCCCGGACGAAGGCGTCGAGGACGCTGCGGTCGAGCCGCCGCACGTGCGTGAACACCGGCGCGGCGAGCACCCGCAGCAGCCCGACCGCCGCGGCCGCACGGAGCAACGGCACCGCGGCCCGTCCGGTGACGAGCAGTCCCGCGCGCAGGAGGGTGTAGGCCGGCAGCGACCGGAGCGCGGGCCACGGGTGCCGGGCGGCCCGGACGGTCGCGGCGGTCGTCGGTGACACCAGCGCGATCGACCGCACGCGTCCCGGCAGCACGACGGCCAGGTGCAGCGCCACGAACGCGCCCATCGAGTGCCCGACGACGTGCACGGGGCCGGTGTCGAGCGTGTCGAGCACGGCGGCCACGACCTCGACCGCGACGGCGAGCGGGATCGGCTCGGACGGGGCCGGCGACGCACCCCACCCCGGCAGGTCGACGAGGACGACGCCACGTCCGCGGAACCCGTCGACGGCGTCGAGCAACGGCGTCCACGTGGTCCAGGACCCGGCGACGCCGTGCAGGAGCAGGACGGGATCGGGGCCGGGTCGGTGGTGGACGACGACCGGTCCGACGCCCGTGGCGACGTCCGTGCGGACGAGGTCCCACCGGGCGGGCTCGTCACGCAGGGGGAACGGCGCGTACGCGCCGCCCTCGGAGGCGACCACGTCGTCGACGGGTCGTCCGTCGATCCGCTGCACCGTGCCTCCAGACTGTCCGGACGCGTCAGCGTCCGCGTGGAGTGTTCGGAGCGCTAGCCGACGGGGACGGGTGCCGCGCACGCGGCGAGGCGGTCGAGCGCGGCGCGGTACTCCGCGACGTCGCGCTGCCGACCCGGCTCGGTGATGATCGAGGCCTTGATCCGGCCCTGCACGTCGATGACGAACGTCGCCCGGGTGGCGAAGCCCTTGTGCTCGAGGAACACGCCGTACTCCTTCGACACGGCGCCGTGCGGCCAGAAGTCGGCGAGCAGCTCGAAGTCGTAGCCGTTGGCCTGCGCGAACGAGCGGAGCGTGGCCTTCGAGTCGACGGAGACGGCGACGAGCTCGACGCGCTGGTCCTGGAACATCGCGATGTTGTCCTGCAGGGCGCAGAGCTCGTCCGTGCAGGTCGAGGAGAACGCGAGCGGGAAGAAGACGAGCGCGACGGGGCGGATCCCGCGGAAGTCGCTGAGGCGGACGTGCTCCCCGAACTGGTTCGGGAGCTCGAAGTCCGGCGCGAGTGAGCCGATCTCCAGTGCCATCGGTGCGTGTGCTTCTTCCTCGAGCGTGGTGTGTGCCCGTGTCGCGTGCAGGCGCGGGTCACGCGTGCACGATCGGCAATCGTACGCCGACGGCACCCGAATGCAAGCACCTGTCCACGTGCACGTCACCATCAGCCTGGCGGTCGGTGGTGGGGCCTAGAGTGGTGTGGGTTTCCATCAGGTCGGACCCGACCGCCGGAACCCACCATGTCCACCACCACGAGAACGAACGAGGTCAAGGGTGACGGTGAACGACCAGGACCCGTACAGCGCCGGCAGCGACGACCAGGACCCGGAGGAGACCGCCGAGTGGCGTGAGTCCCTCGACGGCCTGGTGCAGACCCACGGCCACCAGCGCGGCCGCGAGATCATGCTCAGCCTGCTCAAGCGGTCCAAGGAACTGCACCTCGGTGTGCCGATGGTCCCCACGACGGACTACGTCAACACCATCGCTCCGGAGAACGAGCCCGAGTTCCCCGGCGACGAGGAGCTCGAGCGCCGCTACCGCCGGTGGATCCGCTGGAACGCCGCGATCACGGTGCACCGCGCCCAGCGTCCGGGCATCGCCGTCGGCGGCCACATCTCGACCTACGCGTCGAGCGCCGCGATGTACGAGGTCGGCTACAACCACTTCTTCCGTGCGCAGGACCACCCGTCCGGCGGTGACCAGGTCTTCTTCCAGGGCCACGCCTCCCCCGGCATGTACGCCCGCGCCTACATGGAGGGCCGCCTCAGCGAGGACCAGCTCGACGGCTTCCGCCAGGAGAAGTCCCACGCCGGCGGCGGGCTGTCGTCCTACCCGCACCCGCGCCTGATGCCGCACTTCTGGCAGTTCCCGACCGTGTCGATGGGCATCGGCCCGATCAACGCGATCTACCAGGCGCAGCAGGCCAAGTACCTGTCCAACCGTGGCATCAAGGACGCCTCCGACCAGCAGGTCTGGGCGTTCCTCGGCGACGGCGAGATGGACGAGGTCGAGTCGCGCGGCCAGCTCCAGGTCGCGGCCAACGACGGGCTCGACAACCTGAACTTCGTCATCAACTGCAACCTGCAGCGACTCGACGGCCCGGTCCGCGGCAACGGCAAGATCATCCAGGAGCTCGAGGCCTTCTTCCGCGGAGCCGGCTGGAACGTCATCAAGGTGATCTGGGGCCGCGAGTGGGACGACCTCCTCGCCCGCGACACCGAGGGCGCGCTGCTCAACCTCATGAACGCCACGCCCGACGGCGACTACCAGACGTACAAGGCCGAGAACGGCGCGTACGTCCGCGAGAACTTCTTCGGCCGCGACCCGCGCGCGCTCCAGCTCGTCGAGGACTACTCCGACGACCAGATCTGGAACCTCAAGCGCGGTGGCCACGACTACCGCAAGGTCTACGCCGCGTTCAAGGCCGCGACCGAGCACAAGGGCCAGCCGACCGTCATCCTCGCGAAGACGGTCAAGGGCTACGGCCTCGGACCGAGCTTCGAGGGCCGCAACGCGACCCACCAGATGAAGAAGCTCACGCTCGACAACCTCAAGCAGTTCCGCGACGAGATGCGCATCCCGATCACGGACGCGCAGCTCGAGGAGGACCCGTACACGCCGCCGTACTACCACCCGGG
The DNA here is from genome assembly GCF_002412165.1 of Curtobacterium sp. 'Ferrero'. Classification (GTDB taxonomy): domain Bacteria; phylum Actinomycetota; class Actinomycetes; order Actinomycetales; family Microbacteriaceae; genus Curtobacterium. The sequence goes on along the minus strand of NZ_NXIA01000025.1, from coordinate 6,943 downwards.
CAACGACGACGAGGCGATCCAGTACATGCACGAGCGTCGCCGCGAGCTCGGCGGCTACGTGCCGGAGCGCCGGACGAAGTACACGCAGGTCTCCCTGCCCGACGACTCGAAGTACCAGGTCGTCAAGAAGGGTTCCGGCAAGCAGGAGGTCGCCACGACGATGGCGTTCGCCCGCCTGCTGAAGGACCTGCTCCGCTCGCCCGACTTCGGCGACCGCGTGGTCCCGATCATCCCGGACGAGGCCCGGACGTTCGGCATGGACGCCTACTTCCCGACCGCGAAGATCTACAACCCGAACGGTCAGCACTACACCTCGGTCGACCGCGAGCTCCTCCTGGCCTACAAGGAGAGCCCGTCCGGCCAGATCATCCACGTCGGCATCAACGAGGCCGGTGCGCTGGCCGCGTTCACCGCCGTCGGCACCTCGTACTCGACGCAGGGCGAGCCGCTCATCCCGGTCTACGTCTTCTACTCGCAGTTCGGGTTCCAGCGGACCGGTGACGCGATCTGGGCCGCGGGCGACCAGATGACGCGCGGGTTCATGATCGGTGCGACCGCCGGTCGCACCACCCTGACCGGTGAGGGCCTGCAGCACGCCGACGGCCACTCGCTGCTCCTCGCGGCGACGAACCCGGCCGTGGTGTCCTACGACCCCGCCTACGGGTACGAGATCGGCCACATCGTCAAGTCGGGCCTCGAGCGCATGTACGGCACGAACGAGGACGGCTCGCCGAAGCACGCCGACCCGAACGTCATGTACTACCTGACGGTCTACAACGAGCCGCTCGTGCAGCCGGCCGAGCCCGAGGGCGTCGACGTCGAGGGCATCGTCAAGGGCATGTACCTGCTCAAGCCGAGCGAGCACGACGGCCCGAAGGCCCAGCTGCTCGCGTCCGGTGTCGCCGTGCCGTGGATCCTCGAGGCGCAGCAGCTCCTCGCCGAGGACTGGGGCGTGTCGGCCGACGTCTGGAGCGTCACGAGCTGGGGCGAGCTGTACCGCGACGGTCTCGACGCGGAGCAGCAGGCGTTCCTCAACCCGAACGAGCAGCCGCGCACCCCGTACGTCACCGAGCGCCTCCTCGGCACCGAGGGCCCGGTCGTCGCGGTCAGCGACTTCATGCACGCCGTGCAGGAGCAGATCCGCCCGTTCGTCCCGACCGACTACGCCACGCTCGGCGCGGACGGCTTCGGGTTCTCGGACACCCGTCCCGCGGCGCGACGCTTCTTCCACATCGACGGCCCCTCGGTCGTCGTGCGGACGCTGCAGCAGCTCGCGAAGCAGGGCAAGGTCGACCACGCGCTCGTGCAGCAGGCGATCGACAAGTACCGCCTGCACGACGTGACCGCCGGCACCACGGGCAGCGCCGGCGGCGAGAGCTGACGACGACGTGACGTCGGTCCACCCCGACACCGAGAGCCAGGAGAGCGCGAAGCAACGCGCGCTCTCCTGGCTCCGTCAGGTGTCCGGAGAACTCTCCACCGCCACCATCAAGCGGCTGGAGGACACGCTCCCCTGGTACAGCGAGATGCCGCCCGGACGCCGGTCCGCGGTGGGGCTCGTGGCGCAGGCGGGCATCACGTCGTTCATCGGGTGGCTCGAGGGCACCTCGTCGACACCGTGGATCGCCGCGGCCGACGTGTTCGGCTCGGCGCCCCGGGAGCTCCTGCGCTCGGTGAGCCTGCAGCAGACCCTGCAGCTCATCCGCGTCGTGGTGACGGTCGTCGAGGAACGGGCGAAGGACGACGAGATGCTGCAGGAGGCGATCCTGAAGTACTCGCGGGACATCGCCTTCGCGGCCGCCGACGTCTACGCCCGCGCCGCCGAGGCCCGCGGACTGTGGGACGCGCGGCTCGAAGCCCTCGTGGTCGACTCGATCCTCTCGGGCGAGTACGACGACGAACTGCCCTCCCGCATCGCGGCGCTCGGCTGGCACGGCCACGGCGAGGTCGCGGTCCTGGTCGGCACGGCACCGAAGCAGCTCGAGGTCGACCAGATCCGTCGCACGGCCCGGCACATGGACGCCGACGTGCTCATCGGCGTGCAGGGATCGCGCCTCGTCGTGGTCATCGGCCGGGCGACCCCGCGCGACGACGTGCCCGAGGGCGAGGACCCGGTGTCGTTCACCGCCATCGCCCAGGCGCTCGAGCCGTCGTTCGGCGAGGGCCACCTGGTGCTCGGCAACGAGGTCACCGGGGTCGTCGACGCGTCGACGAGCGCCAAGGCGGCCCTCGCCGGCTTCGCGGTGGCGCGGGCGTGGCGCGGGGCTCCCCGTCCGGCGCTCGCGGACGACCTGCTCCCCGAGCGGGCGCTGGCGGGCGACCCGCTCGCCCGGTCGGCCCTCGTGCAGCGCATCTACGTGCCGCTCAAGGACCAGTCCACCGAGCTCCTGCAGACGCTGTGGTGCTACCTCGACACCGGCCGGTCACTCGAAGCGACGGCCCGCGAGCTCTTCGTGCACCCGAACACCGTCCGCTACCGCCTGCGCCGGGTGGCGGACATCATCGGCTGGGACGCCACCCACGCCCGCGACGCCCTGATCGTGCAGTCGGCGCTCATCCTCGGGGCGATGTCCGAGTCGGCGTCCGGCCGACGTCGGCTGCCGCACCGACGGTGACCTGCCCGGCAGCCGCGCGCCGGCAGCGACACGCACCGGGCGCACGTCCGCGTGCAGGACATCGCACAAGGTCTCGGCGGGATTCGTGTGGGAAGTCCACACGGGTACGACGACCGCTCCCCGGCAGGATTGTCCGGTGATCGTCGTCGTCGCGCCCGGACAGGGCTCCCAGACCCCCGGCTTCCTCGCCCCCTGGCTCGAGGACGCCTCCGTGCGAGAGCGCCTCGGAGCGTGGTCGGACGCCGTCGGGGTCGACCTCGTGCAGCACGGGACCGTCTCCGACGCCGAGACCATCAAGGACACCGCACTCGCACAGCCGCTCATCGTCGCGGCGGGCCTCATCACGGCCGACGCCCTGCTCGCCGACGGTCGGCGTGCGCTCGTCGGCGGGGTCGCCGGGCACTCGGTCGGCGAGTTCACCGCGGCCGCGGTCGCCGGCATCCTCGAACCGGCCGACGCCCTGTCGCTCGTCGCCGAGCGCGGTCGCGCGATGGCCGACGCCGCCGCGCTCGAGCCGACCTCGATGGCCGCCGTCCTCGGCGGGGACGCGGACGAGGTCGCCGCTGCGCTCGAGTCCCACGGGCTCGTCCCCGCGAACCACAACGGTGGCGGACAGACCGTCGTCGCCGGTGCCGCGGACGCGATCGCCGCCCTCGCGGCCGAGCCGCCCGCCAAGGCCCGCGTCGTGCCGCTCGCCGTCGCCGGCGCCTTCCACACCCGGTACATGGCCCCCGCGGTCGAGCGGGTCGCCCCCGTGGCCGCCGCCGCGCCCGTGCAGGACCCGACGCTCCCGATCTGGACGAACGCGGACGGCTCCCGGGTCGACGACGGACGCCGGTTCGTCGACCTGGCGGTGCAGCAGATCGCGAACCCCGTGCACTGGGACGCCGTGATGGAGTCCTTCTCCGCCGCGGGCGTCACCGGCATCATCGAGCTGGCCCCGGCCGGTGCCCTCGTCGGCCTCGCGAAGCGTGGCCTGCGCGGCACCCCGACCGTGGCGATCAAGACCCCCGAGGACCTGCCCGCAGCCGTCGAGCTGCTGCAGTCCGCGACCACGGAAGCAGAGGCGACCGCGTGACGGACGCGACCCCCGAGACCGACCCGACCACCGCCTCCCGGCCGGTGCTGCAGCAGCGCCGCGGTCACGAGTTCACCCGCATCCTCGCGTTCGGCGCGGCCCGCGGCGAGAACGTCGTGCCGAACGACGACCTCGTCGGCCCGATCGACTCCTCCGACGAGTGGATCCGGCAGCGCACCGGCATCGTCACCCGCAAGCGCGCGGGCAAGGACGTCGAGGCCGTCGACCTCGCCGAGGTCGCCGCGCGCGAGGCGATCGCGAAGGCCGGCATCGAGCCGTCGCAGATCGGCGTCGTCCTGGTGAGCACCGTGACGCACACCGTCGCGACCCCGTCGATGGCGTCGCTGCTGGCCGAGCGGCTCGGTGCGACGCCCGCGGCGGCGTACGACGTCAGCGCCGCGTGCGCCGGGTACGCGTACGGCATCGCACAGGCGGACTCCTTCATCAAGTCCGGGCTCGCCGACCACGTGCTCGTCGTGGGCGCCGAGAAGCTCAGCGACGTCGTCGACCCGACCGACCGCTCGATCTCGTTCCTCCTCGGCGACGGGGCCGGAGCGGCGGTCGTCGGCCCGAGCGACCAGCCCGGCATCGCGCCGACGATCTGGGGCTCGGACGGCTCGAAGTGGGACGCCATCGGCATGACGGCGACCTACAACGAGTGGGCCGCGGGCGCTTCCCGTCCGACCATGCGGCAGGCCGGCCAGACGGTCTTCCGCTGGGCGGTCTGGGAGATGGTGAAGGTGGCGCGCGAGGCACTCGAGGCCGCGGGCATCACCGCGTCGGACCTCGCCGCGTTCGTGCCGCACCAGGCGAACATCCGCATCATCGACGAGTTCGCCAAGCAGCTCGGCCTACCCGACACGGTGGAGATCGCCCGCGACATCACCACCACCGGCAACACCTCCGCCGCGAGCATCCCGCTCGCGACGCACCGCCTGCTCGAGGAACACCCCGAGCTCTCCGGCGGCCTCGCGCTGCAGATCGGCTTCGGTGCCGGTCTCGTGTTCGGCGCACAGGTCGTCGTCCTCCCCTAGCCACCATCCGGTCGGGCTCCGGCTCGGCCGCCCGTCCGGGGTCGCGCCGCGATCCCCCGCCTGCCTCCGGGCGCCCGCACCACGAGTGCCCTAGGCTGGTCCACGGTCAAACGACACCCCCTCAAGGAGAATCCCCATGGCCCTGTCCAACGAAGAAGTCCTCGCCGGCCTGGCCGAGCTGATCAACGACGAGACCGGCATCGCGACCGACACCGTCGCGGCCGACAAGTCGTTCACCGACGACCTCGACATCGACTCGATCTCGATGATGACCATCGTCGTGAACGCCGAGGAGAAGTTCGACGTGAAGATCCCCGACGAAGAGGTCAAGAACCTCAAGACCGTCGGCGACGCCGTCGACTACATCGTCAAGGCGCAGGCCTGACGCGAGCTTCCTGAGCGCCGCGGCCCCGGCGGACCAGCCGCGGGTCGCGGCGCTCACCTCGTCCACCCCCGGATCGGCCCGATCCGGTCCCTGACGGCTCGGCACCAGCCGACGTCCGCCGGACCGGCACCGCCCGTCCATCCACGGCCCGGCGTTCGTCGGCCCGCCCCGGCTCCGTCCGGCACCGCCACGAGCGGCCGGACGTCCTCACGAAAGAACACGTCGTTCCATGACCAACAAGACCGTCGTCGTCACCGGGATCGGTGCGATCACACCCCTCGCCGCGACCGCCCCGGAGACGTGGGAGGCGCTGCTCGCCGGCAAGTCCGGCATCACCCGCATCGAGGACCCGCGCTACGCCGAGCTCGAGCTCCCCGTCGAGTTCGCCGGCCAGGCGCGCCGGTTCGTCACCGACCAGCTCACCCGCCCGGAGACCAAGCGCTTCGACCCGTCGTCGCAGCTCTCCCTGATCGCGGCGCGCGAGGCCTGGGCCGACGCCGGCATCGACGCCGAATCCGTCGTGCCCGAGCGGCTCATCGTCGACTGGGCGACCGGCATCGGCGGCGTGAACACGCTGCTCGACGCCTGGGACACCCTCCGCGAGAAGGGTCCGCGCCGCGTCATGCCGATGACCGTCCCGATGCTCATGGCGAACGGCCCGGCCGCCGCCATCGAGATGGAGTTCGGCGCCCGCGGCGGTGCCCGTACCTACCTGTCGGCGTGCGCGTCGAGCACCGAGTCCCTCGCCGAGGCCTACCGCCACGTCGCGACGGGCGAGGCCGACATCGTCATCGCCGGTGGTGCCGAGGCCGCCCTGCACCCGCTGCCCCTCGCGGCGTTCGCGGCCATGCAGGCCCTGTCCCGTCGCAACGACTCCCCCGAGACCGCCTCGCGTCCGTACGACGTCACGCGTGACGGCTTCGTGCTCGGTGACGGCGCGGCGGCGCTCATCCTCGAGACCAAGGAGCACGCCGAGGCCCGCGGCGCGAAGATCTACGCCGAGATCGCCGGTGCCGGCATCACCTCGGACGCGTTCCACATCACCGCCCCGGACCCCGAGGGCAGCGCTGCGGCACGCGCCGTCATCATCGCGCTCGAGCACGCCGGTGCCGCCCGCGAGGACGTCGTCCACGTCAACGCCCACGCCACGTCCACCCCGGTCGGCGACGTCGCGGAGTACCACGCGATGCGCCGGGTCTTCGGCGACCACCTCGACGACGTCGTTGTCTCGGCCACGAAGGCGTCGACCGGACACCTGCTCGGTGGTGCCGGTGCGATCGAGGCCGTCTTCACCGTCCTCGCGCTGCACGAGCGGGTCGCGCCGCCGACGATCAACCTCACCGACCAGGACCCGGAGATCGTCATGGACGTCGCGCGCGAGCCGCGTCAGCTGCCCGATGGCGACCTGCTCGCGGTGAGCAACTCGTTCGGCTTCGGCGGGCACAACGCCGTGGTCGCGTTCCGCAACGTCTAGTCACCTGGGCGCGGACACCGCGTCCGTCCGGCCTGGAGGCCCGTCCCGCGTCGCGGGGGCGGGCCTCCGCTCGTTCCGTGGCCGGTCCGGCGCGCCCCGCGCGTGCGCGCGCTGGCGGGGGTCGCGAAACCCGCGTGCGCGCGCTGGCGGGGGTCGCGAAAGCGACAGACGCGACGGCGCGTGCGCATCGCATCTGTCGCTTTCCCGAGACGCGATCTGTCGCTTTCGCGAAAGCGACAGATCGCCGCGCGCGGCGCTCACGCATCTGTCGCTTTCGCGAAAGCGACAGCAGGAGCGGGCGGGCCGCGGCGGGGCGGGCGGGCCGGGCCGGGGCCGGGCGGGCGGCTGGGGGCCGGG
>NZ_NXIA01000024.1 GCF_002412165.1 Curtobacterium sp. 'Ferrero' | reverse complement strand
CTGTCGCTTTCGCGGAGGGGGCCGCCGCCGCGACCGGGGCCGCCGCCGCGACCGGGCCCGCCGCCGCGACCGGGCCCGCCGCCGCGACCGGGCCTGTCGTCTCCGCCGGATCCGCGGGGCGTGCGGGCACGAGCTTCAGGCCGACCACGCAGCCGACGATCCCGGCGATGAAGAGCACGCGCAGGACGGTGACCGGCTCCTCGCCCGTCGCCATCGCCCACAGGACGGTGAGTGCCGCGCCGGTGCCCGTCCACACCGCGTACGCCGTGCTGATCGGGATGTGCCGGAGGACGTAGCCGAACGCGACCAGGCTCACCGCGATGGTCACCGCGAACAGTGCCGTCGGCCCTGGGCGGGTGAACCCCTCGCTGGCGCCGAGGGCACTGGCCCAGACGGTCTCGAGCACGGCGCTGACGAACAGGACGACCCACGCCACCTCAGCTCACCACCTTGAGGCCGGCCACGCACGCGACGAGTCCGAGCACGAGGGCGATCCGGGCGAACGACGCGGCCTCCTGCCGGCGGACGATCGCGAGGACGACGGTCAGGGACGCCCCGATCCCGACCCACACGGCGTACGCGGTGCCGACGGGGATGCCCGTCATGGCGTACCCGAGACCGACCATGCTCAGTGCCATGCCGGCCACGAACACGATCGTGGGCACGACCTTCTTGAACCCGTCCGACGCACTGAGCGCGGTCGCCCACACCGCCTCGAGCACGCCGGACACGACCAGGACGACCCAGGTCACGACGATCACCTCACTCTTTGTCGCACAACTGTACGACAAAGAAGGTAGCACGGTCGTGCGAACATGGCACCCGTGGCCAGGAGCATCGACGTGGGGGAGCGCCGCCGGATCGTGTCCGAGGCCGCCGCCCGGGTCCTCGCACGCAACGGACTCGGTGCGCTGAGCGTCCGCGGTGTCGCGGCCGAGGCCGGTCTCCCGCCGTCGACCGTCCGGTACGTGTTCCCGACGCAGGCGAGCGTCCGGACCCACGCGCTCGAGGCGGTGTTCGACGCCACCACGCGACGTGTGGACGCCGTCCCCGAGACGCTGCCGGACCGTGAACGGGCCCGCCGCATCCTCCTCGAGCTCCTGCCCCTCGACGAGGAGCGGCTCATCGAGCTCGACGTCTACCTCGCGCTCGGCAACGCCGCGCTGACCGACCCGGAGCTCCGGCCGGCGCTCGACCGGGTGGCCTCCGACATGCGGCAGTGGACCGAGCAGATCGTCCGGTTGGTCGGCGTGCCCGAGGACGAGCGGGTGTTCGAGGCACGGCGCCTGCACGCCCTGATCGACGGCCTCGCGATGCACGTCTCACGCCTCGCGCCGGGGGAGTCCGGCGACTGGGCGATCGGTGTGCTCGACCGGCACCTCGACGGCCTCGCGGCGCGCTGACCCCGACCGTTCCCCCGCGTCGCCTATCCTTGCGCGGGTGACGCGCGCGACCGCCACGGCCACGACCCCGGCCCGCCCCCGGAGCCTGACCGGTCCGGGCCTCGTGCTGCTCGCCGTCGCCGTGCTCCTCGCGCTCCGGCTCCTGTCCCCGGCCGTCGGGTCCGCCGGCCTGCCGGACGTCGTGCAGGACTTCCTCACGCTCGCGATCAGCGTCGTCGTGGAGTCCCTGCCGTTCGTCGTGCTCGGCATCCTGCTGTCGATCGTCGTCGAGGTGTGGGTCCCCGTCGGAGTCCTCGAGCGGATCCTCCCGCAGCGTGCCCTGCCCCGTCGTGCGTGGATCTCCCTCATCGGCATGCTCTTCCCGGTGTGCGAGTGCGGCAACGTCCCCCTCGCCCGCGGCCTCATGCTCCGCGGGTTCACCCCCGCCGAGGCCGCCACGTTCCTGGTCGCCGCGCCGATCCTCAACCCGCTCGTCATCATCAGCACCGCGCAGGCGTTCGGGTGGTCCGGGTGGATCCTCCCGGTCCGGATCGTCGGCGGCTTCGTCGTCGCGAACCTCGTCGGGTGGATCGTCGCGGCACACCGCAGTCCGGCCGACCTCCTGCTGCCCGCGTTCGAGGCCCGCTGCCGCGTCGCCGCCGGGGCACCGCGCTCCCGGAACCGCTGGCGCGACAGCGCCGCGCAGTTCGGCGGCGAGACCGCGACGATGATGCCCGCGCTGTTCGTCGGCGCCGGGCTCGCCGCGGCCGTCCAGGTCGCGGTGCCCCGGTCGACGCTCGTCGCCGTCGGGGCGAACCCGGTGCTGTCGGTCGCCGCGATGATGCTCCTGGCGATGACGGTGTCGCTCTGCTCGAACGTCGACGCGTTCTTCGCGCTGTCGTTCGCGTCGACGTTCCTGCCCGGGTCGATCACGGCGTTCCTGCTCATCGGCCCGATCATCGACGTCAAGATGATCGCCCTGCTCCGGACGACGTTCCGCACGCGGTTCCTCGTGCTGCTCGCCGTCGTCTGCATCCTGTTCGCCGCGACCGTCGGGTTGGTGATGAATGTCCTCGTCTGAGTCCGCCGCGCCGGCCGCGCTCGGCCTCGGGTCCGTGCTCGCCGTCGCGCTGTGCACCCTGTGGCTCGCCCTCGTCGGGCACCTCGACCTCTACATCAACCCGCGGTACGCGGTCTTCACGATCGTGCTCGCCGCCCTCGCCGTGCCGGCCTCGGTCGCTGGCCTCGTCGTCGTCGCACGCGGGCACGTGCACACCCACGACCCCGCGAGCGACGGGACGCACGACCACGGCGACGCAGCCCACGCAGCCGTCCCGGCCGCCGACGCACACGGTCACGCCCGCCGGACGGGAGGCGCGGGTCGCCACGCTCGCGCCGCGCTCGGCTGGGCAGCGGCGACCGTCACGGTCGCGGTGACGGTCGCCATGCTCGTGCTGCCCCCGACGACGCTCTCCGCGCGCACCGCGCAGCAGCGGAGCGTCGACGCCGCGACGCTGTCGAACGCCACCGGGACGCAGGGCGTCGCACTCCTCGGCAGCGGCGCGGTCGACACGTCGGACTACGGCGTGAAGGACTGGGCGGCGCTCATCCGCCAGACGACCGACACCAGTTCGCTCGTCGGCGGGCGGGTCGAGCTCACCGGCTTCGTCGTCCCGGCCGGCGACGGCTCGTTCACGCTGACGCGCTTCGTGATCAGCTGCTGCGCCGTCGACGCCCAGCCGGTCGGCCTCGGCGTGACGACGAGTGGCTCCGTGCCCGGTGCCGACCAGTGGGTCCGGGTCCGCGGAACCCTCGTCGCCAACCCCGACCAGTCCGCCGCCGCCAGGATCGTCGTGAAGGCGTCCTCGGTCCGACAGATCGCGCAGCCGAGTGACCCGTACGAGTACTGACCGCCTCCGACGTCCCCGCCGCGACCGCTTCCGCTCCCGGTACCTCGCGGTCGTCGTGGTGCTCGTCGTCGTGGGCGCGCTCGCCGCGGTCGTCGGGTCGCACCAGGGTCCCCGGCTCCGCGAGGTCTCCTACGACGCGTCCGGGCTGGTCTCCAAGCCGGCACAGCGGGTGATCCTCACCGCGAACCAGGCGCTGCAACCCGTCCGGGCCGCGGACGTGCGGGTGCGCCCGGCGGCGGCGCACACCGTGACGTCGAGCGGCAACACCATCGCGGTCGAGTTCGCCGGGCCGCTGTCCTACGACCGCTCGTACGAGATCGCCGTGTCCGGGGTGCGGGCCCCGGGACAGTCCGCGACGGCCACGCTGCGGACCACCGTCCGGACCGGGAGCACCGACGTCCTCGCGCTCGTGCCGGCCGGGTCCGGGCGCGGGAAGGACCGCATCGTCCGCCGGTCGCTCGACGCCGGCGGGGCGACCACGGTGTACGCCGATGCCGGGATCACCGAGTTCGCGCGCCTCGGGCGGTCGCTGGTGGTCGTCCGTGACACCGGCCGGGGAACGTCGGCAGTCGACGTCGTGCCGCTCGCCGCGGGTGTCCGCGACGACCGCGCCCCGGTCGAGCACCTCACGCTGCCGACCGCCGCCGGTCGGGTGACCGCCCTGCACACCGCGGACGACGGAGCGTCGTTCGGGTTCGAGTACGCGGACACGTCGAGCGGACGCTCCACCGACGTCGGGCTGTACGTCGTCGACATGACCGGGACCCACATGCCGACCGCCGTGGGCGCCGACGGTGTGCCGCGGACCGGCGTCGTCCCCATGACGGTCGGGCAGTGGGCGTACGTCCCGCGCACCGAGAGCGCACTCGTCCGGACGAGCGACGACGACCTCGTCCTCGTCGACATGAGCGGTTCGACCCCCGCGGTGCGGCTCGGCAGTGCGACCGTGCTGCACGGCTTCGTGGCGTCGGGTACCACGGCGGTCGTCGAGACCGGCACCGGCATCGACCAGCTCGACCTGACCGACGGACGACGCACACCCGTGGCGGCGCCCGCGGGGAGCGCGGAAGCGCCCTACCTCGGACGCATCGCGCCGCTCACGGACCGCACCTACCTCCGCGTGGTGGGCACGGTCCGTGCCGACGGCACCCTCGACCAGCGGATCCTGCGCGTCGAGCCGACCCGCGCCTCCCGGCTGGCGGTGACGCTGCCGGCGGAGGCGGGCGTGACCGCGGTGTGTCCGTCTCCGAACGGTCAGTTCGTCGCCGTCACCACGCGGTCTGCCTCGGGTGACCTGGTGAGCGTCGTGGACGCCACGACCGGGGCGCTCGAGGCGAGTGTCGAGGCGTCCACCGTCGACTGGTGCGGTGCCCTGCCGACCGGTGACGAGATCGGCTGAACCGCAGTCGGCTGAAGCGTGGTCGCCGGAGCGCGGTCAGTGCCGCCGCAGCGTGTTCTTCGGGTACTCGCCGAACCGCTGCAGGTACTCGCTCGAGAACCGGCCCATGTGGCTGAAGCCCCATCGGCGTGCGACGTCGGCGACCGTGGTGTCCTCGATCGACCCGTGCACCAGGTCCTCCTGGGCGCGTCGCAGCCGGACCTCGCGGAGGTACTGCATGGGCGTCCGGTCGAGGGCCCGCTGGAACGACTCCTGCAGGCCGCGGACGCTCAGACCGGCGGCACCGGCGATGTCCGACACGGTGAGGGGCGTCGCGGCGTGCGCGTGGATGAACTCGACGGCGGCGCGGACCCGTCGGTTGCTCCGCTCGCCGTAGTGGTCGGGCAGCAATGGGGCTTGGAACCGGTAGAGGTCGAGCAGGGCGCGAGCGACGTCCCGTTGCGCCTCGTGCCAGGCGAGCGACTCGCCACCGCCCTCGCGGAACGCGTGCACGGCTCCGGCGACGGAACCCCGCCACCGCTCGATCGCCGCCCGGTCCGGCTCACCGGTCCGCTGGAACGCGAGCGTGCCGTCCACGAGGTACCGCTCGGTGGCGACGTCGAGCACGAGGGAACGGTCGAGGTGGACGAGTCGCTGGTCCCAGTCGCGGTACTCCACCTCGAACCGCTGCTCGATCGGGAACAGCACCGGCACGCCGTGGCGCATGACGGTCGCGTCCCGCATGGTGTCCACGGTCGCGGTGCCGGCGTCGATCCACTGCACGACGACCTCGCCCTCGACGGCCACGTCGCCGCGGAGGGCGCCGTGCATCTGCGAGCGTCGGATGCTCATACGCTCGTCCCCGATGCCGGCGTACCGGTACCAGAAGTCGTCGTCCACGTGCGCGGCGTGCCACCGCTTCCCGGCGTACATGCCGGCGAGGTCGTGTATCGCCGCATCCGTGTCCGTGCCGGCCACGGAGACCAGTGGTCGGGACTTCGGCGTGCAGGAGGACATCGTTCCAGCGTCGTCCTGATGGGCGCGGTCCGCGACCCCCGTCGCGGTCTGCGGACGAAGCGGTCCCGGCGGTGGGACGACGGACGGGAGGCACGTGGCGGACCCGCCACGTGCCTCCCGTTCTCACCCGGTCACCCAGGCGCTCGCTCTCAGGCGAGCGTCGCCGCGTCGATCACGAAGCGGTAGCGGACGTCCGACGAGAGGACGCGCTCGTAGGCCTCGTTGATCTGGTCGGCGCTGATCAGCTCGGTCTCGGGCAGGATGCCCTTCTCGGCGCAGAAGTCGAGCATCTCCTGCGTCTCGCGGATGCCGCCGATGGCGGAACCCGCCCAGCTGAGCCGGCGGGGGATGAGCGCGAACGCCGGGACCTCGAGCGGCTCGGACGGGGCGCCGACGTTGACGAGGGTGCCGTCGACCTTGAGCAGGCCCAGGTACGCGCCCATCGGGATCTTCGCCGACACGGTGTTCAGGATGAAGTCGAACGACTGCGCGAGCTCCTCGAACGTCTCCGGGTCCTTCGTGGCGTAGTGCGCCTTCGCGCCGTAGCGGAGCGAGTCCTCCTGCTTCGACGTGGTCTGCGACAGGACCGTGACCTCGGCGCCGAGGGCGACCGCGATCTTCACGGCCATGTGGCCGAGACCGCCCATGCCGACGACGGCGACCTTCGAGCCCTCGCCGATGCCCCAGTGGTGCAGCGGCGAGTAGGTGGTGATGCCGGCACAGAGCAGCGGGGCGACCTTCTCGATGTCGAGCGACTCCGGCACGCGGAGCACGAAGTCCTCGTTCACCACGATGGCCTGCGAGTAGCCGCCCTGGGTGATGCTGCCGTCGGCCGGGTCGACGCCCGCGTAGGTCTGGATGTTGCCCTTCAGGCAGTACTGCTCCTCACCCTTGACGCACTGCTCGCACTCGCCGCACGAGTTGACCATGCAGCCGACGCCGACGCGGTCGCCGACCTGGTGCTTGGTGACGGCGTCGCCGACGGCGGAGACGTGGCCGACGATCTCGTGGCCGACGACCTGCGGGTACTGGATCTCGCCCCACTCACCGCGGACGGTGTGGATGTCCGAGTGGCAGATGCCGGCGTAGGCGATGTCGATCTCGACGTCGTTCGGGCCGAGGTCGCGACGGGTGATGGTGGTCTTGACGAGCGGCTCCGTGGCGGACGGGGCAGCGTAGGCGTTGACGGTGCGCAATGGTCTCCTCGTGGGGTGGGTCGATTGCTGGTCGGGGCCGGTGGCGGCCCCGGTGCACCAGTGTGCTCCCGCGTCCTGCGGACAGCGTGGTACCGGTGGGGTACCCCTCCTGTGTGCCCCTTCAGGCCATCCGGGCGAGTCGTGTCCCCGCGATCGTGGCGAAACGCACGGGGTCGCGGAGGGCGTCGTCGGGTTCGCCCGTCGTCTGCGTCGCGATGACCGTCAGCGACGCGGCCGCGGCGAAGTCGTCGAGCGGCGCGTCGATCGCACCGGCGACGAGCACCACGCGGGCGCCCGGAGCGTGCGCCGACGCCATTGCGTGCACCACCGACGGGACCTTGCCGCTCGCGCTCTGCCCGTCGAACCGGCCCTCGCCGGTGACCACCACGTCCGCCCCGGCCAGCAGTGTCGGCAGCCCGAGCACCTCGGCGACGCCCTCGGCCCCGCGGACCAGTACGGCGCCCCAGGCCAGCAACCCGAAGCCGACGCCCCCGGCCGCACCGGCACCGGGCGTGTCCGGGTCGATGTGGGGGTGGTGTGCGGCGAGCGCCCGCAGGCGCGCATCGAACTCGGCGACCCGCGACGGCGCGATGCCCTTCTGCGGACCGAAGACCGCGGCGGCGCCGGTCGGACCCGTGAGCGGAGCGGTCACGTCGGTGAGGACCGTCACCCCGCCCGGCGGCAGGGGGCGGCCGTCGAGCACCTCGAGCACCGAGGCGCCACCGTCCGTGGAGGCGCTGCCGCCGATCCCGAGCACGAGCCCGGTCACGCCGGTGTCGAGGGCGGCGACGATCGCCTCCCCGAACCCGCGCGAGGTCGCGCTGTCCGGCAGTAGGTGGTCGCCCAGCAGCGGGAGGCCGCTCGTCGCCGCGAGTTCGACGACCCCGCGGCCGTCCGGCAGGCGCAACCACCAGGTGTCGTGCGGGGCGCCGTCGGGACCGGTCACGGTCACCGCGTGCCGGACCGCCTCGGGGAACGCCGTCGCGAACGCGTCGAGCGTCCCCTCGCCGCCGTCCGCCATGGGGACGGTCACGACCTGGTCGTCGGGGCGCTCGGCGGACCAGCCGGTCGCGATCGCGGAGGCGACGGCCGCCGCGGTCGCGGTGCCCTTGAACGAGTCCGGAGCCACCACGATGCGCACGGGGACACGGTACCGGAGCGAGATGCCCCGGGAGCCCACCGCGCGGTGGACGGGAGGGTGGGACGCGTCAGCGGCCGAGCAGCCGCGCGAGGAACCCGGTCTTCGGCTCCGCCGTGTGCCCGGGGCAGCGGTCACGCTGGGGCACCCCGCGCATCACCTGGTCGACGTGCTGGCCGCAACCGGCCCACGTCGTCTTCCCGCACGTCCTGCACGTCACCTGTCGGCACATCTGTTCGTCCTTCCGTCGGGGGTACCGGGGGGCACCCGTTGCCGGGACTATACCCCTGGGGGTATTGTTGCCGCCATGAGGACGATCATCATCGGAGGTGTCGCCGCCGGCATGTCCGCGGCCACCCGCCTCCGCCGGCTCGACGAGCACCGCACGATCACGGTCTACGAGCGGGGCGAGCACGTGTCCTTCGCCAACTGCGGGCTGCCCTACCACGTCGGGGGTGCGATCCCCGAGCGCTCGTCGCTCCTGCTGCAGACGCCGGAATCGCTCGCCCGCCGCTTCGCGCTCGACGTCCACGTCCGCCACGAGGTCACGGCGATCGATCCCGCCCGGAGGACGGTCGTCGTCCGGGACCTCGGATCGGGGGCGTCCCGCACCGAGCACTACGACGACCTCGTGCTGGCGACCGGGGCCACCGCGGCGCCGGGCCCCTCGGCCGACGCCGTGCCGACCCACACGCTCCGCAGCGTCGAGGACGTCGACCGGGTGATGGCGGTGCTCGAGCAGGCCGGGCCGTCACCCCGCGTCGTCGTGGTCGGCGCCGGGTTCATCGGGCTCGAAGCCGTCGAGAACCTCCTGGCGCGCGACGCCCGGGTGACGCTCGTCACCCGTGGGACGCAGGTCCTCTCGCCGCTCGACGTCGAGATGGCCGAGCCCGTGCTCGGGACCCTCCGGCGAGCCGGGGTGGACGTCCGCCTGGGCGTGACGGTCACCGGTGCGCAGCCCGGGGCGGTCCTCCTGAGCGACGGCTCGACCGTGCCCGCAGCGCTCGTGGTGGAGGCGAGCGGGGTCCGCCCGGACACCGGGCTCGCCCGGAGCGCTGGCGTCGCCCTCGGCCCCTCCGGCGGCGTCGCGGTCGACGGTCGGCACCGCACCTCCGTGCCGCACGTCTGGGCGGCGGGCGACGGTGTCGAGAAGATCGACCACGTCGACGGCGCGGCGACCCTCGTCACCATGGCCGGCCTGGCGAACCGACACGGCCGCGCGGTCGCCGACGCCATCGCGGGGACCCTCCCCGACGATGCGCGTCCCGCGCTCGGCACGGCCGTGCTCGGCGTCCTGGGGACGACCGTCGCCGTCGTCGGGTGGAACGAGCGACGGCTCGTCGCCGCCGGACGAGCACACCGCGTCGTGCACACCCACCCGTCGTCGCACGCCGGGTACTACCCCGGAGCCGAGCCGATGGCGATGAAGCTGCTCGTCGACGCGGTCACCGACCAGGTCCTCGGCGCCCAGATCGTCGGAGGCGACGGTGTGGACAAGCGCATCGACGTCATCGCGGTGGCCATGACGGCTGGGCTCACCGCGTCCGCGCTCGCGCAGCTCGAGCTCGCCTACGCGCCCCAGTACGGGTCCGCGAAGGACCCGGTGAACCTGCTCGGCAACGTCGCCGAGAACACCGCGACCGGGGCGACGGCGACGATCCAGTGGCACGAACTCGACGCCGCACGCGGTGCGGGTGCCACGCTCGTCGACGTCCGGACCCCCGCGGAGCACGAGGCCGGAGCCGTGCCCGGGTCCGTGAACATCCCGCTGGACGACCTCCGTGCACGGCACCGGGAGCTGCCCGACGGCCCCGTCGTGGTGCACTGCCAGGTGGGCCAGCGCGGACACACTGCCGCACGGCTGCTCGCTCAGCTCGGCCACGACGTCCGCAACCTCGACGGCGGGTACCGTACGTGGGCGGCCGGCACGGCGGCGACGTCCGTCCGTGTGGACGCGGGCGTCGGACACGCTGCCGCCTGAACGCACGACCGATCCCCCCCGATCACCACCGCACACGACGAGGACGACCATGGACGAGACAGCAGCCGACGGACCGTCGAACCGGGCACTGCACGACGCGGACGCGGTGAAGAAGGTGGCGAACCGGCTGCGCCGGGCACAGGGGCAGCTCGCCGCGGTGATCGCCGCGGTCGAGGGCGGAGGCGACTGCCGCGCCGTCGTCACACAGCTCGCCGCTGTCAGCAGCGCCCTCGACCGGGCGGGCTTCGCCATCGTGTCCACCGCCATGCGCCAGTGCATCACCGAGCCGACCGGGGCTCAGGACGGGACCGACGACGACCGACTGACCGTCGAGGAACTCGAGAAGCTCTTCCTGACGCTCGCCTGACCCCGGTTCGTTGCCCCCGGTTCCTGGCCCCTCGGTCAGTCGCCGGTCGCGTCGTACCGCAGGTACACGATGGTGCGGCCGTCGGCCGTGCCGGAGAACACACCGACCGGCCCGGCCACCGAACCCGAGAGCTTCGTCGCCCCGGCGCTCTGCAGTGCGTCGGAGGCGCGCGTCGTGGGGGCCGTCTCCTCGCCCGACGGCAGCGTCGGGACGCGGGCACCCTCGGGCAGGCGGACCAGCGCCGACGCCCAGCTGCCGTCGCGGGAGGCGGTCGCGCGGATCCGTTCGGTGCCCGCAGGCAGGTCGACCCCGGTCCGGGCCTCGACGGTGGCGAGCGGGGTCTCGACACACAGGCCGATCCGGGCACAATCACCGAGCGTGCCGTCGTGAGTGACCCGCCGGACGATCGCCCAGCCTCCGACCGTCAGGACGGTGAGGAGCAGCGCGACGAGCAGCACCAGGGCCACCAGCAGTCGGGGCACCGAGGCCTCGCGCCGGATCCGCAACGAGCTCGCCCCGCCGTCCGTGCCCGCGCGGGGTCGCAGGACGGCCGCGTCCGGGGTGATCGGGTCCGCGGCCACCCGGTCACGGGCGTCCGTCCTGGTGGCTGCGCCCGGCCCAGAGGTGCTCGCCGGGGCACGGTCACCGTCGTACGGCACCGCGACGAGGGAGTCGTCGTGGCGGAACCGACCGGAGACCACCGCCTTCGCCCGGGCCTCCATCTCGGTGTGGGCCTCGAGGTCGACGCTGGTGCCTCCTTGGACGACGCGGAACTTCGACATGCAACGAGCCTGACGGACGATCGGGACTCGTGCCGGGACCGTTGCGAGATCGGTATCGGGACGGAACGATCCGACGTTCACACGACGACGCGCGCTGTTCCCGGGTCGGCGGTCACCGTGAACGTCGCCGACGTCGCGCCGACCTCGACCCGGTAGTCGCCGTGGAAGCCCTCGACGCGCACGCGTCCGTGCCCGTCGGTGCGGAGGTTCGTCCGTGGCAGCCACCACTCGTCCCGCACCAGGCGGCGGAGCGCCTCGTAGGCCGGCTTCGGGCTGCCGTCCGCACGCACCAGGCCGATCGGGGCGCCGAGCCAGGCGTCGCGGTCGGTGATGCCCCAGTAGGTGATCGCCTCGACCGCGGGGTGACCGACGAGGCTCCGGTAGTGCCGTTCCACCTCGTCGGCCTGCCGTTCCTCGCCCTCCGGGGTCGAGGGCCACGACGCGACCACGTGGTCGTTGAGGTCGACCACGCCGGCGGGCATGAGGTCGCCGGACACGAGGGAGGTCTCGGTCAGGTGCAGCGGCAGCCCGTACCGGGCGAAGCGGTCCACCATCGCGAGCATGGTCTCCTCGCCCCAGTACCCCTGGTGCATGTGGGTCTGCAGGCCGATCGCGTCGATCGCGACACCGGCCTCGAGGACGCCCTCGATGAGGCACTCGTACGCGCTCGACAGGTCGAAGTCGTTGAGGAGGAGGGTCGCGCTCGGGTTCGCGCCTCGGGCTTCCTCGAACGCCGTCCGGATCATCGCGATGCGACCCCTGGCTCGGGCGAGCGGCGTGATCGCGTTCGCGCCGTTGTCGAACACCGGCATGATGACGACCTCGTTGATCGCGTCCCAGGTGTCGATCACCCCCGCGGCGTCCGAGACCTCCCGTCGGATGCGCGCCCGCAGCAGCTGTTCGACTTCGTCCAGCGGCAGGCCGAGCAGCCAGTCGGGTTGGACGGTGTGCCACACCAGAGGGTGCCCCTTCACCGCCACGCCCCGGTCGCGGAACCACCGGGCGGTCGTGAGCAGTCGGTGCGTGTCCGGCGCCCCGCGCTCGGCCTCGAACCGTCCCCAGTAGTACGGCAGCGTCGCGGTGTTGAAGACGTCGGTCCAGCGGTCGGCCAGCGCGGCGCTCCCGTCGTCGTCCGTGGCGTCGCCGTTCGCCAGGTCGATGAAGTCGAAGCCGATGTTCCCGAACACGAACGCGTGCCGGGTCTGCTCGACCACGACGTCGGCGTGCGCGAGCGGAGCCCCCGAGGAGTCCACGATGATCAGTTCGGTCGCACCGGTGCGGTGCGCTGGTCCGTGCGGCATGGGGTCCTCCGACATCGTCGTCCGGGATTTGTTGTGTGCGCGAACATACCAGGGCGGGGCGCGCGACCGGCCGGCGCGAGCGGCTCCCGCGCGCAGCGGCCAGGAGGGCGGCGTGCAGGCCGGCGACACAGCGACGACCGAGGTCGCGGAGCCGGCAACGGCGGCAGAGGAGGATCTGGAGCGAGTGACGGGAATCGAACCCGCGCTACCAGCTTGGGAAGCTGGAGTTCTACCATTGAACTACACTCGCGCATCCCGCTGGCGGGACGTCGACAACCCTACCGGATTCTCCGCTGGACGCCAGCCGGACGCGCTCCGGCCGCCGCGTGGCGGCGGTGATCCGTGCCTCCCGACCGTGTCCGTGTAGGCGCTGTGAGCCCGCCGACGTGACGGACAGGTGTCGGCCGGGTGTGTACCGTCCAGGGGGATCAGCGCCGAAGTACCCGAGGAGGACCCGGATGGTCAGGCATCCCCTCATCGACGACGTCGTCGGCTCCGCCATCGTGGTCGACTCCGCATCGCCGGTGGTGTGGCTGACCGACGCGTTCGCCTCCCTGCTCGCCCGCGCCTCCGCGGCGGGGCGCACGGTGGTGCTCCGCACCGGACGGGAGGCAGCGCTCACCCCCGCCGTGCGGCACGCGTTGGGTGCGCACGGTGCCGCGTGGGCCGTCACCGACCTCGACGGCTCGCTGCGCGACGGTCGCACGGGGGTCGCGGCGTCCCGCGTGCAGGACTTCGCGCAGCGCGGTCCGGAGTTGCTCGGGACCCCGTCGCCGGAGCACCCCGTCGCGTCCGACTCGGTCCGGCAGATCAGCATCGACCTCACCCTGCGCCACCACCCGGGGCGCGCGGTCGACGTCGGCTCGGCGATCGAGGCGCTGTGCGACACCGTGGGGACCTGCCCGACCCGCTGGGGCACCGTGGAACCGCTGACGGTCCCGTGGGACCGGTGGGTGGTGACCCAGTACGCCAAGCACGAGGCACCCGCGGTGTCGACGTCGTACGCCGTGGGCGACGGCTTCTCGGCGACGATGACCGCGCACCTGCAGGACGACGTGGTCATCGAGACGATGTCGGCGGTGCTGACCGTCCCGGAGGAGCACGCCGACCCGGAGCTCGCCGGACGGCTCTTCGCCGCGGTCCAGCAGGTCGCCGACCAGGTCGAGCCGGTGTTCGGCGTCGTGATGCAACGGCGCGGCGACGCCGACCACCTGGTGCGGGCGGTCTCGTACGGCGAGCCGGCGCCGCTCGCCGTGGTCGTCGGCCCCGAGGCCTCGGTGTTCCTCGACCGCGAAGGTGCGTGGCCGCCGCCGCGGACGTCGACCACCACGTTCGGCCTGCGCGACGGCGACGACGCCGACGAGGGGCTGATCGTCCGGTTCGAGGACGGCTGGGCCGCGCTCGAGTCCTTCCTCGACCGCATCGACGAGGACCGCTTCCTCCAGCTGGTCGGCGGCGCACCCCTCGACCCTGCGCACGACGACGGCGCGCTCGACGGACACGTCGGGGCCCGCGTGGCAGGAGGACCCGGTGCCGCGTGAGGTGACGCTGCTCTGCCGTCGTCCGGTCGAGGTCCGTGACGTCGCCGAGGCCCTCCTCGTGCACGACGAGACCTGGGGCGTCCGTGCCCTCGACGACGGGCCGGTGATGCAGGTCTGCCGTGACGCCGAGCACCCTGTGGTGACCGTGCTCGGGGTGAAGCGGGTCGACTCGTCCGACGAGGTCGAGCGGATCCTGCCCGACGCCCCCACCCTCGAGCTCCCGCTGTGGTGGGTCGACGCGGTGACCCCGGCTGGACCGGACGGTGAGTCGGGGATCTCGGCAGCGCTCGAGGCGGCGATCGAGCTCGACGCCGTGTGCCTCGTGCACGGGGACTGACCCGGCCGACCACGTCCGCGTCGCGACCGGCGTCGCGTCGCCGGGCCGTGCCTCCCGGCCGACGTTCGGACGATCCGACCCATCGCACGTGGAGTAGGAAGCCGTTCCGCTCGTAGGAGGCCCGAAGAAACGGGTACCTACGAGCGAAACGGTCAACCACGAGCGAAACGGTCAACCACGAGCGAAACGGTCAACCACGAGCGAAACGGTCAACCACGAGCGAAACGGTCAACCACGAGCGAAACGGCCGACCACGAGCGGAACGGCCACCGCCGCGCCCCCGCCCGCCGCTCAGTCGCGGTCGCGCAGCGCCGCCAGCCGCTCGTTGTACGCCCGGAGGTCGGCGTCCCCGTCGCGCGCGGCCTTGCGGTCGAGCCGCTTCGCCTCCCGCGCGTCGGTGCGCACCCAGTTCCGCACCACGAGCAGCGCCACGAACACCATCGGCAACTCACCGGCGCCCCAGGCGATCCCGCCCCCGGTGTGCTGGTCGGCGAGCAGCGCGGCGTCGTTCGTCTGACCGAGCGCGTGGAACCAGTCGATCGCGAAGACCTCCTGCGACGTCATCACGGCCACGCCGAAGAACGCGTGGAACGCCAGGGTCGCGAGGAGCGCGATGATGAGGATCGGGTACTGCGGTCGCGCCGGCCCCGGATCGATGCCCACGAACACCCAGAAGAACAGGTACCCGCTCAGGACGAAGTGCACGACCATGAGCACGTGCCACTCGTGCGACTGCATGGCGTACTCGAACGCGGGCGTGAAGTAGAACACCACGAGGGACCCGGCGAAGATGACCCCCGCGACGGCCGGCTTCGCCATGAACTGCATGTAGCGGGAGTGCACGAAGAGCATGAGCCACTCGCGGGCCCCGCGTGAGCCGTCGTTCCGCACCGGCAGCGTCCGCAGCGCGAGCAGCACCGGTCCGCCGAGCACGAGCGGCAGCGGGACGAACATCATCAGCATCATGTGCTGGATCATGTGCGACGAGAAGTGGACCATGCCGTAGACGGCGGGACCGCCCGAGGTCGTCCAGATGAACAGGGCGCAGCCGACGAGCCACGCGATCGTGCGACCGACCGGCCACCGGTCCCCGCGCTTCCGCAGCTTCCGGACGGCCAGCAGGTACCACCCGGCACCCGTCACCGCGAGCGCCGCCCAGACCCAGTCCCAATGCCACTCGGTCAGGTACGTGTGGAGCGTCTGTGTCGGTGGGTACGGGTAGCCGATCAGGCCCGAGCGGGTGTCGTCGCCGGTCTCGGGCGTCTGCGGGATCGGCGGCTGCGACCGGGAGACGGCGACGGAGACACCGATCGCGATCGCCATGAAAACGATCTCGGCCAGGGCGAACCGGGTGAACGCGCGACGGTCGAGCGGTGCGCGCAGGAGCCCGGGCACGAGCTTCCGGCGCTGCGCGACGCCGGCGAGGCCGAGCAGCACGAGGATCACGGCCTTGGTGGTGATGAGCCAGCCGTAGGTGGTCGTGAACAGGTCGAGGGGGCCGGTCAGCCGCAGCGACGCGTTCACGATGCCGGAGAACGCCACCGCGGCGAACGACCACCCGGCGAGCGTCGAGTACCGCGACACGACCCGCCCGGTGGCGCCCTTCGTCCGGGTGCGCAGCAGCACCACGGCGACGAGCCCGCCCGCCCAGACGCAGACCCCGACCAGGTGCACGGCGAGGGAGTTCACGGCGTTCGCGTGCTCGAGCGACCCGGCGGCGTGCCCGGACAGCGCCAGGGGCAGCAGGGCGAACAGCGCCAGGACGGTCGCGACGGCGAGGGTGGTCACCCGGGTGGCGAGGACGGCCACGACGGTCGCGACGAGGATCGCGGCGGCCGACACCACGAGCGCCTGGCCGATCTCGACCTGGAACGCGAACAGCAGGAAGTTCCGGGCGAACACCGGCGAGCTCAGGGGCACGCCGAGGGTGTTCGCGCCGGTGAGCACGATGCCGACGACGGCGGCGAGGAACCACACGCCGCCCGAGGCCGCCGCCCACCGCGCGGCGCGGTGCTGGATGCTCGACACCGCCCCGTGGTCCTTCTTCTGTGCGGGGAGCGCGAACGCGGCGACGATGAGCAGGCCGACCGTCAGCGCGGCGGTGGTGTCGTGCACGGCCCGCGTGATCGGCAGACCGTACGTGACGAGGTCACCCGCCGAGACGAGCTGCTGGTTCGTGGTGAACGCCCCCGTCACGACCATGCCGAGGACGGCGCAGGCCGCCGCCAGCGGGACGGCGATCGCGAGGACCGTCGCGACGGTGGACGTGCGCGCGGTGACGGGCGCCGCTTCGGGCGCCGCGCCGCCCGTCGGGGGAGCGGAAGACGTGACGGTCATGACCGGTCAATGGTAAGCGCCGCAGCCTGGGCCCAAGCCGCCGGTTCCCGGGCGACGCGCCTGCGGCGTCCGGGCCGCAGCCGGGAGGCACGGTGTGCGTCCGTCTCGCCGGCTGCAGCCCGTCACGCGCCGGTCCGGTCGCGGTCCGTCCCGGTGTCCTCGCGGTGCTCCCAGATCCCCTCGCTGCCGACGCCGACGAAGCCGACGGCCTCGTTCACGTCGAGCATCGGCCGGTTCTCCTCGGCGTTGAACGTCAGGATCGCGGGGTGACCGGGGTGGTCTCGCTCCACGGTCTCGATGCCGACCACCTTGAGCAACCACCCGAGGCGGTGTCCTCGGTGCTCGCGCAGCACGAGCGTGTCCCACTGCATGACCGCACGCTCCGGGGCATCGGGCACGGCGAGCTGCGTGAAGCCGACGAGCGCGCCGGAGTCGACGTGCTCGACGGCGACGGTGACCATCGTGCGGGGAGCGCGGTCGAGCTCGGCCTCGTTCGCCCGCACCCGCTCGCCGTCCCAGCGGTCCTCCGGCTCGTCCATCCCGCCGGCCGGGGTGTCGGTCGACATCCTGGTGTGCAGCAACGCGATCCCGTCGAGCCAGCGCTCCGGAGTCCTCCCCGGCCAGGAGTGCACCCGGTAGGCGGACCCGGCTGCCGCGGTCGCGCGGTCGTGCAGGGCGGCGACCACCGACCGGTCGGCGGGCAGTGCGAGGCGGCTGATGCGGTTGACCTGCCCGAAGTGCCAGCCGCGCGCCGTCAGGAACCGCACCGCGCGCTCGTCGACGGGGACCGCCCCGGCGCCCGTCGGTGCCTGCAGGTACCCGTCGCCCGTCGCCGGACCGACCTGCCGGGAAACGGCGTACGTCTTCCACTGTGTCCGTCCGGCCCGCCGGGCCTCGTCCTCGAGCCGGTCGGCGAGCAGGCGCCCGACGCCGCGACCCTGGTGCGCCGGGTCGACGCCGACGGCCAGCCAACAGTTGGTCGTCCCGTCGGCGTCCTTCGTGTCGTACGACGCCGAGCCCACCACCGTGCCGTCGGCGTCCCGGGCCACGAACAGCCGCGAGGGGGCGCCCGGCTCGTGGCACAGCGGCAGGTACTCCTCCGGGGCCCACGCCAGCTCGGCGAGTCCGTGCACGGCGACCTCGGCCCGGTCGGACACGTC
Source organism: Curtobacterium sp. 'Ferrero' (assembly GCF_002412165.1). Classification (GTDB taxonomy): domain Bacteria; phylum Actinomycetota; class Actinomycetes; order Actinomycetales; family Microbacteriaceae; genus Curtobacterium. Next base: position 21,055 of record NZ_NXIA01000024.1, on the reverse strand, counting down.
GAGCCAGGCCCGGAAGGCGTCGACGCGGGCGGGGTCGTCGCCCATCGTGGTGGGGACGTCGAGCTCCTCGACGGTGTACGGCGGTGGGCCGTCGGTGGTCATCGTCCTGCTCCGATCCGCTCCCCGGTCCTGGGCAGCCTGACAGGATATCGGCGAGGTCGACCGGCCGCTAGGCTTCCACCGTGCTGCTCTCCGACCGCGACATCACCGCCCAGCTCGCCGACGGCCGCATCGGCCTCGACCCGTACGACGCGTCGCTCGTGCAGCCCTCGAGCATCGACGTCCGGCTCGACAAGTACTTCCGGTTGTTCGACAACCACAAGTACCCGCACATCGACCCGGCGGAGGACCAGCCCGAGCTCACACGGCTCGTGGAGACGGACCCGGACGAGGCGTTCGTGCTGCACCCGGGGGAGTTCGTCCTCGGGTCGACGTTCGAGGTCGTGTCGCTGCCCGACGACATCGCGGCGCGGCTCGAGGGGAAGAGCTCCCTCGGACGCCTCGGTCTCCTCACGCACTCCACGGCCGGCTTCATCGACCCGGGCTTCTCCGGCCACGTCACCCTCGAGCTGTCGAACGTCGCGACGCTGCCGATCAAGCTCTGGCCGGGCATGAAGATCGGCCAGCTCTGCTTCTTCCAGCTCTCGAGCCCGGCCGACAAGCCGTACGGCTCCGCCGAGTACCAGTCGCGGTACCAGGGGCAGCGTGGTCCGACGCCCTCGCGGTCGGCGCAGAACTTCCACCGGACGGACGTCTCCGTCCGCCCCTGACCGGTTCGCCCTGCGGGTTCCGGTCCCGCGCACCGACACCGGCCATCGACACCCGGCCACCGACACCGGCCAGCAACACCCGGCCATCGACACACCGCGATATTGCAGGAGCAATCGCGGAACGTCCTTGTGTCGAACCGCAGAAGTGCGTAGGAAAATGTCGCATTCTGTGTACCGTGGCCGCATGTCTGCAGTCCTCCCCAGGCCCGCGCCGACGGTGTCGGCTGCCGAGCTCATCCGTGACGCCCGCGTCCGCGCCGACCTCACGCAGGTGCAGCTCGCCGTCCGCGCGGGCGTGACCCAGAGCGTCATCAGCACCTACGAGAACGGCCGCCGGGAGCCGTCGCTCGCCGCACTGCAGCGGCTCCTGCTCGCGGCGGGGTTCACGACGACGATCGAGCTCGAACCCGTCGAGGAGCCACCGCCGCTCCGGGAGCGCGTCGCCGCCGTCCGGGACGACCTCGTGACGATCGTGCACCGCCGCGGCGGCAGCAACCCCCGGCTGTTCGGGAGCGTCGCCCGCGGTGAGGACGGGCCGGGCAGCGACGTCGACCTGATGGTGGACCTGGAACGCGGGCTCGGCATCTTCGCGCTCATGCGGATCCAGGACGAGGCGGAGCAGCTCCTCGGGGTCCGGGTCGACGTCGTCGACGCCGCGGGCATGGACCCGGAGGTCGTCCGGTCGGCGGTGCCGCTGTGAGCCGCCGGGCCACCGAGCGGCTCGACGACGTCATCCGGGCCTGCGGCGTCATCGGCGGCTACGTGGGCGACGCGGACCTGCCCGAGGCGATCGTGTACGACGCGGTGCGGATGCGGCTCGTCGAGATCGGCGAGGCGGTGCGGATGCTCCCCGGCGAGCTGACGGCGTCCGAGCCGAGCATCCCGTGGGCGAAGGTGTCGCTCCTCGCCGACCGGCTCACCCGGCAGTACTTCGACACCACGCCGGCGGTCGTGTTCGGAACCGCCCGGACCGACGTCCCGCACCTCTGCGCGGCGGCGCGGCGCCTGCGCGCGACCCTGCCCGACCCGACCCGGTGACGGACGGGAGGCACGGTGCGGGCCCGCACCGTGCCTCCCGTCCGTCACGACCCCGGGGACGACGCGGGACGGCCCCGTCTCGCTGCTGCGAGACGGGGCCGTCCGTGTGCTGTGGAGCCGGAGATCAGCCCTGCTTGGCGAGCTGCTCGAGGGTGTCGTTGCCCTTGTAGGCCTCGACCGCGTTCTCCTTGGTGACGAGGATCGGGGTGAGCTCGACCGTCGGGACGACCTTCACGCCGTTGTCGTTGTTCTTGTCCTGCACCGTCTTCGGGGTCTTGCCCGCGGCCAGGTCGGACACCAGGTCGATGGCGGCCTGCGCCTCCTCCGTGGTGTTCTTGTAGATCGTCGAGTACTGCGTGCCGTTCATGATCAGCGGGATCGAGGCGGTCTCGGAGTCCTGACCGGTGATGACCGGGGTGTCCTTGCCGGCGGCCTTGGTCGCGGTGAGGATCGCACGGGCGAGGGTGTCGTTCGGCGACAGGACGCCGTCGAGCTTGGTGTCACCCGTGTAGTACTGCGACAGCAGGTCGGTCATGCGCGACTGCGCCTTCTGCGCGAGCCAGCCCTGCGTGTTCACCTTGGCGAACGTGGTCTGCCCGGAGACGACCTTGAGCGTGCCGTCCTTGATCTTCGGCTCGAGGACGCTCATGGCGCCGTTGAAGAAGACCGTGGCGTTGGCGTCGTCGGGCGAACCGGCGAACAGCTCGACGTTGTACGGGCCGCTGCCCTTCTTGGCCTTGAGACCGTCGAGGAGCGCGTTGGCCTGCAGCTGGCCGACCTTGTAGTTGTTGAACGCGACGTAGTAGTCGACGTTCTTGGTGTTGAGGATGTTGCGGTCCCAGGCGATGACCGTCGCACCCTGCTGCTTCGCGGCCTTGACCTGCGAGCCGAGCTGCGAACCGTCGGCCGCGCCGATGATGACGGCCTTGGCGCCCTTGGTGATCATGGTCGAGATCTGCGACTGCTGGTCCGGGACCGGGTTGCCGGCGTTGGCGTACTGGATGTCGGCCTTGAAGCCGGCGTCCTCGATCGACTTCTTGAACGCGGCGCCCGCGAGCACCCAGTTCTGCGAGGTCTTGGCCGGCAGGGCGACACCGATCAGGTCGCCCTTCTTGATGCTCGCACCCGAGCTGCTGCCCGAGTCCGAGGTTCCGCGTGCGGAGCAGCCGCTGAGTGCCAGGCCCGCGACGAGGGCCAGACCGATGCCGGCGATGAGCTTCTTGCGCATGAGATTGCTTTCTCTTCGTTGAGGGGGTGGTGCTGTGGTGATGGGGTTCGTGCGTCGGGCGGACGGGTTGCCCGCCCGACGCCACGTTCTAGTGGGTGTTGACCTTCTCCGGCTGGTCCTGGATGGACTGCGGCTGCTGGGCCGCCACCGTGTCCTGCTGGGTCTCCTTGCGCTGGAACTGGCGCATCATGCCGCCGATGAGCGACGGACGACCCTGCGACTTCGAGTAGACGTCGAAGGCGACCGCGACCAGGAGCACGAGACCACGGATGATCTGGACCCGGTTCGACTCGATGCCCATGAGCTGGAGGCCGTTCGACAGGAGCGCCATCACGAGACCACCGATGATGGACCCGGAGATGGTGCCGATGCCACCGGCGACCGCGGCGCCACCGACGAACACGGCGGCGATCGCGTCGAGCTCCCACCCGGTGCCGTCGGCGGGGCCGGAGGCGTTCGAGTAGCCGACGAACACCATGCCGGCGATCGCGGCGAGGACCGACATGTTCGCCATGACGAAGAAGTTCACCTTGCGGGCGCTCACACCGGACAGGACCGCGGCGTTGGCGTTGCCGCCGACCGCGTAGACCTGGCGGCCGAAGATCGTGTTCTTCGTGATGAAGCCGTAGACGATCGTCAGGACGCCGAGGATGATCGCGACGATCGGGACCGAGGTGCCGACCGGGCCGGCGCCGAACAGGTACGTGGCGACGAGCGTGACGGCGACGAGGATGCCGGTGCGGACGATCGAGACCCACAGCGGCGGGACCTCGGCCTGCATCTTCTTCCGGCGGGCGCGGCCGCGGATCTCGATGATGATGAGCGCGACGATCGTCACGAGCCCGATGAGGAGCGTGCCGTTCGAGTAGCCGAAGTCCGGACCGAAGTCGGGCAGGAAGCCCGCGCCGATGACGTTGTAGTCGTTCGGGGTCGGCACCGAGGTCGACTGGCCGATGATCTGGTTCGCACCGCGGAAGATGAGCTGACCGGCCAGCGTCACGATGAACGCCGGGACGCGGACGAACGCCACCCAGAAGCCCTGCCATGCGCCGACGAGCGCACCGACACCGAGGCCGAGCAGGATCGCGGCCCAGGCCGGCCAGTGCCAGACGGACATCGACTGGGCGACGATGATGCCGACGAACGCCGCGACCGAACCGACCGACAGGTCGATGTGGCCGGCGATGATCACCATCACCATGCCGAGCGCGAGGATGAGGATGTAGGAGTACTGCAGGAACAGGTTGATCACGTTGGTGGGCTCGAGGATGAGCCCGTTCGTGGTGAACCAGAAGAAGATGACGATCGCGACGAGCGCGATGATCATGCCGTACTGGCCGACGCTGTTGCCCTTGCCGAAGAGCAGTTTCAGGTTGTTCATGAGACGAGTGCGCCCTTCCGCGCGGAGGTCATGCTGCGCATGAGGGTTTCGGGGTCAGCCTGGTCCGCGGGGACGTCGGCGGTGATCTGGCCCTCGAAGATCGTGTAGATCCGGTCCGAGAGGCCGAGGAGTTCGGGGAGCTCGGAGGAGATGAGGATGATGCCCTTCCCCTCCGCCGCGAGCTGCTGGATGATGCCGTAGATCTCGAACTTCGCGCCCACGTCGATGCCGCGGGTCGGCTCGTCGAGGATGAGGATGTCCGGGTCGGTGAACATCCACTTCGAGAGGACGACCTTCTGCTGGTTCCCGCCGGAGAGCTTGCCGACGTTCTCCTCGACCGTCGGCACCTTCGTGCGGAGCAGCTTCCGGTACTTCTCGGCGACGTTGTACTCCTCGAGGGAGTCGACGACGCCGGCCTTCGAGATCTTCGGCAGGTCGGCGGCCACCGTGGACCGCTTGACCGTGTCGAGCAGGTTCAGGCCGAGCGCCTTGCGGTCCTCGGAGACGTAGCCGATGCCGTGCTCGATGGCCTGCTGGACGTTCGTGACCTTGATCTCGCGGCCGTCCTTGATGATCTCGCCGCCGAGCCAGGTGCCGTACGAGCGACCGAAGATGCTCATCGCGAGCTCGGTGCGTCCGGCGCCCATGAGTCCGGCGAACCCGACGATCTCACCGCGCTTGACGTGGAAGTTCGAGCCCTTGCACACCAGGCGCGACGAGTCGAGCGGGTGCTGGACGGTCCAGTTGCGGACCTCGAAGAACGTCTCGCCGATCTTCGGGGTGCGGTCCGGGAACCGGCTCTCGAGCGAGCGGCCGACCATCCCGCGGATGATGCGGTCCTCGTTGACGCCGTCGCCCTTCACGTTGAGGGTCTCGATCGTCTTGCCGTCGCGGATGATCGTGATGCTGTCCGCGATCTGCTCGATCTCGTTGAGCTTGTGGCTGATGATGATGCTCGAGATGCCCTTGGCCTTCAGCCCGACGATCAGGTCGAGCAGGTGCTGCGAGTCGTTCTCGTTCAGCGCGGCGGTCGGCTCGTCGAGGATGAGGAGCTTGACGTCCTTGTGCAGGGCCTTGGCGATCTCGACGAGCTGCTGCTTGCCGACACCGATGTTCTTGATCTGGGTGTCCGGGTCCTCGGCGAGGCCGACACGGGCGAGCAGGTCCTGCGCGCGGAGCTGTGCGGTGGTCCAGTCGATGACACCGAACTTCGACGGCTCGTTGCCGAGGAAGAGGTTCTCGGTGATCGAGAGCTCCGGGATGAGCGCGAGCTCCTGGTGGATGATGACGATGCCGGCCTGCTCGGACTGCTTGATGTCCTTGAAGCGGACCTCTTCGCCCTCGTAGACGATCTCGCCCTCGTAGGTGCCGTACGGGTACACGCCCGACAGGACCTTCATGAGGGTCGACTTGCCCGCGCCGTTCTCGCCGCAGATCGCGTGGATCTCGCCGGCGCGGACGGTGAGGGAGACCTCGGAGAGGGCCTTCACGCCCGGGAACTCCTTGGTGATCGACCGCATCTCGAGGATGGTCTCGGCTGCGGTCACCGACCTCGTCGCGAGGTCGGGTCCCTGTGGGGTTGACGCCACGGTGCATCTCCTTCTGCCGCTTCGGCGCGGCAGTCCTTCGGGTTTCTGCTGCGGCAGCGAGGCGGCAGACGTGCTGCCAGGACCTCGTCGTCGCGTCCGGTGCCCCGGCTGTGTGACAGTTCATGTGAACGGTCACATCGCTGGAACGGGGGCAATCCTACGCACAGGGGTCCGGCGGCTGTCAATTCGGATTTGTCGCGTTTGTGTAACGGCCTGCGTCATCCGGCCCGACGTGCCGTCCCGTGGCCCCCGGTGTGGGGTGTCCACGCGTGCGCTTGCGGATGTCCGCACACGTCCGCCGGTGTCCTCGCGAGGCAGCCTGGAGGCGCGGGTCGGGCCCGCCACGTGCCTCCAGTCCGGTGGTTGCGCGCGTCAGCGCGACCGTGGCGCGCCGGTCGAGCCGCGCACCACGAGCTGCGGAACGATGTCGATCGGTCGGAGCTGCTCGTCGTCGCGGGGGAGCAGCAGGTCGACGCAGCGCCGTCCGAGCTCGGCGAAGTCGACCTGGACGGTCGTGAGCGGCGGCCAGAAGTGCTTCGCCTCGGGGATGTCGTCGTACCCGACAACGGAGAGGTCGCCCGGCACGTCGAGCCCGTAGGAGCGTGCCGCGTGGACGAGGCCGAGCGCCATCTGGTCGTTCGAGCAGAACACCGCGGTGCAGTCCCGCCAGCGCAGGAGTTCGCGTCCGGCGTGGTACCCGAAGTCGGCGGTCCAGTCGCCGAGGATCGGGGCGACGACGGGCATCTCGCGGTCGGACATCTCCCGCATGAAGCCCTGCATCCTGGCGTCGGCCTCGATCCAGTCCTGCGGCCCCGCGATGTGCCGGACGTACTCGTGCCCGAGGTCGAGCAGGTGTGCCGTCGCCAGCCGTGCGCCCTCCATCTGGTCGACCCACAGTGCCGTCGGGTCCTCGCCCACGCTGGAGCGCATCGTCACGTAGGGCGTCCGGATGCCGAGCTCCTCGATGAGGTCGAACACCTTCTGCTGCGGCGCGATCACGACGATGCCCTCGACGTCGAGGTCGAGCAGCCGCTGGATGCTCTCGCGGACGGCGTCGTCCGTGGTGGCGGTGATCGTCGACGTCGTCACGTTGTAGCCGCGGGTCACCGCGGCGTCCTCGATGGCCTGCAGGGCCACTGCCGGACCGTAGTGCGCCCGTCGTGCCGTGAGGACGCCGATCGTGTGCGTCCGGCTCGTCACGAGGGCGCGCGCCGCACGGTTCGGTCGGTACTGCAGCTGCTCCATGGCCGCGAGGACCCGGTCGCGCGTCTCGGCCCGGATGGCGTCCGAGTTGTTGAGCACGCGCGACACCGTCTGGTGCGAGACGCCGGCGATCCGTGCGACGTCGCGGATGCTGGGCGCACGCGACTGTTGTGTCCGCGGTGACGCCATTGCTGCTCATTCCCGCCCGGTGTCGTGGCACGTCGATGTGCACGTTCACATTCCGGGCCAGATCATTATGCACGTCCTCGTCCTCCGCGCCACCTGAGTTGTGGTTCCCAGGTCCGTCCGTTACGGTTCACCGCGAGTCGGGCCGCCCACGGGACGCCGACCGCCACAACCGAAGACCGGTCGTCCCACCCGGACGACAGTCGCTCCAGACCTCAGAGAACAGCGGCACCCGCAGCGCCCCGGCGCTGGGGTGTCGCTGTTTTTTCGTTCGTCCGGGGCCTCCTCCCTCCCACCCCCCACCACGAAGGAGTGGCCGTGCCCGAGTCCCGCCGACTGGCGAGCTTCGTCGTCCTCTCGATGACCGGCGGCGCGATCTTCCAGGTCGCCTACATCCGCTTCGTGTTCCTCGCGGACACCGCGCACGCGCTCGGCCTGACGATCCAGCAGTACGGCCAGGTGACGTCCGTGTTCGGTGCCGTCGCGGTGGTCATGTACTTCTGCGGCGGCTGGTTCGCGGACCGGTTCCCGCCCCGGACGCTCATCGTCGTGGCCCTGGCGGGCACGGGCGTCATCGACCTCTGGCTGTCGTCCGCGCCGGGCCCGGTCGCGGTCCTCGTGGCGCACGTGCTCATGGCGGTGCTCGGCATGGGGCTCTACTGGTCGTCGCTCGTCAAGCTCGTCTCGATGCTCGGTTCCGCCGACGAGCAGGGCAAGCTGTTCGGCTGGCTCGAGGGCATCCGCGGCGTCACCTCGACGGTCGTCGGGTTCGTCGGGGCCGCCGTCGTCGCGGCCGCCGTCGCCGAGACCGCCGGGGTGCTCGCGGTGATGCGGATCTACGGGGCGCTCTGCCTCGTGCTCGCGGTGCTCGTGTTCCTGGTGGTCCGGGTCGACCGGGACGCCCTCGCGGACGTCGGCCGGCAGACCGTCACGCTCCGGGAGCTCGTCACCGCCGCGCGCAACCGCTACACCTGGCTGATCGGCGGGTCGATCATGCTGATGTACTGCTTCTACACGCTGCTCGGCTACCTGACGCCGCTGCTGCAGGACGGGTACGCGGTGCCCGTCGTGCTCCTCGGTGCGATCGGCGTCGTGCGCACCTACGTCTTCCAGATCGTCGGCGGACCGGTCGGCGGCCTGCTCGTCGACCGTTGGACGCGCTCGTCGCCGGCGTTCCTGCGGTGGGCGTTCGTCGTCGCGGCGGTCAGCGCACTCGGCTTCCTCGTCCTGCCGCAGGACCCCGCGCTCGTCTGGGCGGCGGTCGGACTCATGGTCGTGATGTGCGTCGCCGTGTTCACCGCACGGGGCGTCTACTGGGCACAGGTCGGCGAGCTCGAGGTCCCGCTCGCCCAGCGCGGCGGGGTCATCGGACTCGCGTCCGGAATCGCGTACCTGCCGGACGCGTTCCTGCCGGCCCTCGGCGCCTGGTGGGTGGGCGACCCCGCGAACGACGTCGCGCCACAGGGCGGCGGCACCACCGCGATGTTCGCCGTCCTCCTCGTCGCCGCGCTGCTCGGCGTCCTGCTGACCACGCTGACCATGCGCGTGCGAGCCCGCGACCTCGCCCGCCGATTCGCCGCCGACGACCCGGTCGTCGCTGCGGCCTGACCCTCCACACCCCTCGAAAGGACCCCATGGACATCCGCGACTTCTCGATGGACCTGTTCTCGCTCGCGGGCAGGCGCGCCATCGTCACGGGCGGCAACACCGGCCTCGGCCAGGCGTTCTCGCTCGCGCTCGCCCGGGCGGGCGCCGACGTCTTCGTCCCGAGCGTGACCGACGACGACGGCACGACGCGGACGCTCGTCGAGGGCGCCGGGCGTCGGTACGCGTTCCTCGAGGTCGACCTCACCGCGGCCGACGCCCCCGAGCGCATCGTCACCGAGTGCGAGGCCGCGCTCGGGGGGATCGACGTGCTCGTGAACTCGGCGGGCATCTGCCTGCTCGACGACGTCGAGGCGTTCGACCGCGAGAAGTGGGACCCGATGGTGGCCGTCAACCTCACCGCCCCCTTCGCCCTCGGACACGCGGTCGCGAAGCGGTTCGTCGCCCAGGGCTCCGGCAAGATCATCAACATCGCGTCGCTGTTCGCGTTCCTCGGCGGGCAGTGGTCCCCGGCGTACGCCGCGACGAAGCACGGCATCGTCGGCTTCACGAAGGCGTACTGCGACGAGCTCGCCCGGCACAACGTGCAGGTGAACGCGATCGCCCCCGGCTACTTCGCCACCAAGATCACCGAGCAGACCCGGTCCGACCCGACCACGAACCAGCGGGTCCTCGACCACGTCCCGGCCGGGCGGTGGGGCGAAGCGGCCGACCTCATGGGCGCGACCGTCTTCCTCGCCTCGCGGGCGTCCGACTACGTCAACGGCCACACCCTGACCGTCGACGGCGGCTACCTCGTCCGGTGACGGACCCACCCACCCACCCACCGGAGGCGCGTGGCGGCCGGGCACCGCGCCTCCCGACCGCACACCACCCGGCCACAGCCGTCCCCACGGCGGCAGACCAGACCAGCGCAACGGAACACACGAACGAAGGGCTCACCACCATGATCGACTCGATCGCCTCCCTCGACCGGGCCGAGATCCTCGCGCGTCTCGCCGACGTCGTCCGGCCCGACCAGATCGACACCGACGAGCAGCACCTCAAGGAGGCCAGCGTCGACCGGTTCAAGAAGTACCAGTCGGTCCACGGCATCTACGACGCGCCCACCCCGGTCGCGATCGTCGACGCCGAGTCCACCGAGGACGTCTCCGCCGTGCTCGCCTTCGCCGACGAGCACCTCGTCAACATCGTCCCGCGGACCGGACGCACCGGCACCGAGGGCGGCCTCGAGACGAGCGTCGTCGACACCATCGTGCTCGACTGCTCGCGGATGGACGCGATCCTCGAGATCGACGAGGAGGACATGCAGGTCACCGTGCAGGCCGGCGTGCCGCTCCAGCGACTGGAGGACGAGCTCCGTGCGCGCGGCCTGACCACCGGGCACTCCCCGCAGTCGAAGCCGCTCGCGCAGTACGGCGGGCTCGTCGCCACCCGGTCGATCGGGCAGTTCTCGACGCTCTACGGAGCGATCGAGGACATGGTCGTCGGGCTCGAGGCCGTCTTCCCGGGCGGGGCCGTCCGCCGGATCAAGGCCGTCCCGCGCCGCTCCGCCGGTCCCGACATCCGCCACGTCGTGATCGGCAACGAGGGGGCGCTCTGCGTCATCACCGAGGTGACGGTCAAGGTCTTCAAGTACATGCCGGAGAACAACGAGTTCCACGGCGCGCTCGTCGACGACATGCGCACCGGCGTCGCGATCATCCGCGAGGTCGTGGTCAACGGCTTCCGCCCGAGCGTCGTCCGGCTCTACTCGCCCGAGGACGCGAACCAGCACTTCGCGCACTTCTCCGAGGGCAAGTGCGTCGTCGTGTTCGTGGCCGAGGGGCCGGCCGGCATCGTCCGTGCGACCTCCGACGAGATCCGGCGCGTCCTCGCCCAGCACGAGCACCAGCCGGTCGACCCGGGGCTCATCGAGCAGTGGTTCGAGAACCTCAACTGGGGTCAGGACAAGATCGACGCCGAGAAGGCGACCATGCTCGAGCGGCAGCACCTCGGGTACACGACCGAGGTCTCCGCGGACTGGTCGGCCGTCGCCGACCTGTACGACGCGGTCATGCGGCGCATCCGCGAGGAGTACCCGCACGCGGGCGACCTGACCATGCTCGGCGGGCACTCGTCGCACAGCTACCAGACCGGCACGAACATGTACTTCGTGTACGACTACGCGATCGACTGCTCGCCGGAGGAGGAGATCGAGAAGTACCACATCCCGCTCAACGCCATCATCGTGGAGGAGGCGCTGCGGCACGGCGGGTCGATGGTCCACCACCACGGCGTCGGCAAGTACCGCACCCCCTGGGTCGAGGAGGAGCACGGTTCGGCGTTCGCCATCATGCAGGGACTCAAGGCGCAGTTCGACCCGAAGGGGATCATGAACAAGGGCACGATCTTCCCGGCACCCGGCGCGATCCAGCCGGCCGCGGCGAACCCGGAAACGACCTTCCGCGCATGAGCAAGTACCTCGTCGGCATCGACAACGGCTCGCAGTCGTCGAAGGTCACGGTCTTCGACGAGCGGGGCGTCGCCGTCGCCGAGGGGCGGGTGCCGCTGCGCCCGAACCACACCCCGGCGCCCGGCGTGGTCGAGCACCCCGACGACGACCTCTGGGACTCGATCGCCGCGGCCTGCCGACAGGCGATGGCCGCGTTCGACGGGGACCCGTCCGAGATCGTCGGGGTCGGGCTCTGCACCATCCGGTTCTGCCGGGCGCTGCTCCGGGCCGACGGGTCGCTCGCGCAGCCGGTGCTGTCGTGGATGGACGAGCGGGTCGGCCGACCCTTCGTCGCCGAGCACGACGACGTGGCGTACGTCACGACGTCCTCGGGCTACGTCACCCACCGGCTCACGAGACGCTTCCGTGACACCGCCGCCAACTCGCAGGGGGTGTGGCCGATCGACACCGCCACCTGGCGGTGGAGCGAGGACCCGGCCGCGTACGCCGCCACCGGCATGGAGCGCTCGCAGCTGTTCGAGCTCGTCGACCCCGGCGCGGTGCTCGGGACGGTGTCCCCCGCGGCGGCCGTCGCGACCGGACTGCCGGAGGGACTGCCCGTCGTGGCCACGGCGAACGACAAGGCCGTGGAGGCGCTCGGCTGCGGCCTGCTCGACCCGGCGACGCTGCTCGTCTCGCTCGGGACCTACATCGCCGGGATGTCCGTCGGGTCGGGCACCACCGGGGGCGGTACCTCGTTCTGGACGAACTTCGGTTCGGAACCCGGGCGGTACCTGTACGAGTCGGGCGGCATCCGCCGGGGCATGTGGACGGTCAGCTGGTTCCGCGACCTGCTCGGACCCGAGGCCGTCGCCGCCGCCGAGGCGTCGGGTGAACGCGTCGAGGACCGCCTGAACCGCGAGGCCGCTGCCGTGCCGGCCGGGTCGGACGGGCTGCTGACGGTGCTCGACTGGCTCGCGCCGGCCGACGCCCCGTTCCGGAAGGGCTCGATCCTCGGGTTCGACGGTCGGCAGGGACGGGCCCACGTGTACCGGTCGATCCTCGAGGGCATCGCGATGACGATGCGGGAGCGGACCGACGCGATGGCGGCCGAGCTCGGCACGGCGTTCGACCGGGTGGTCGTCTCCGGCGGCGGCTCGTCGTCCGACCTCATGATGCAGATCACGGCGGACGTGTTCCAGCGGCCGACGGTGCGGGTGGTCGGCGACAGCGCGGCCGGGCGGGGCGCGGCGATCTGCGCGGCCGTCGCCACGGGCGTGCACCCGAGCTTCGCTGACGCGGTGTCGGCGATGGTCGTCGAGCGGGACCGCTTCGAGCCGGACCCGACGACGGCGTCCGTCTACGACGCGCTGCGCGCCGTCCACGCCGACGTCACGGCCCACACGGACGCGCTGTTCCGGCGGACCGCCGCCGTCGTGGGCTGACGCCGGACGGGAGGCACGGTGCCGGCCCGCACCGCGCCTCCCGTCCAGCGTCGGTCACCTTCACCGCAGCGCCTGCGCACTGCGCGCCCACCCGCGGCGGGTGCGATCACATGCCCCAGACGCCCCGGTCCGACGACGCGACGGCGACCGCACCGGCACCGAGCGCCGCGACGACGTCCGCCTTGTCGCACACCAGGCCGCCGGCGATGATCGGCACGTCGACGTCCGCCCGCAGCCAGGTGATCACCCGCGGCACGCACCCGGGCAGGATCTCGATCGCGTCCGGCGTCGCCTGCGCCACGACGCGGGGCAGCTGGTGGTACGAGAACGAGTCGACCAGGAAGAACCGCTGCACGGCGACGAGCCCGGCGCGCTTGGCGGCACGGACGAGGTTCGTCTTGGTCGACAGGACGCCGTCCGCACGGGTGTGCTCCGCGAGCCAGGTGACGACGACCTCGCGGGCCGAGAACCCGTCGAGCAGGTCGACGTCGACCAGGACGGTCTTGCCGGCGTCCTTCGCGCGGGCGACCACGTCGGCGATGTCGAGCACGCTGCCGAACAGCACGAACACGACCCCGCGGTCCGAGGCGAGCACGGCGTCGAGGGCGCCCGCGTCCTTGATGCTCGCGACGACCGGGTCGTCGCGGAGGGCGTCGAGCACGGCCGCGGCCGAGCGACGGTGATCGGCGGCGGTGCCGGGGTCGGTCGTGGTCATGCCGACCATTCTCGGGGTACCGACCGGGAACCTGCCCAGTCCTGTGCATGTCGCCGCCGGCGGGCCCGGCGGCGACCCGGGCGGACGGTCAGCGGGTGACGCGCTGGCCGGCCCGTTCGAGCTCCGCGAGCTGCCAACCGAGCCAGGGGCTCCAGGCGAACGGCGCGCCGGACACCGAGGCACGCAGCTCGTCCTCGGCCACCCACGCGTACTCGGCGACCTCGTCGTCGGCGGGTGCCGGGACGTCGTCGGTGACCGCGCGGTACACCGGGCAGACCTCGTTCTCGACGATGCCCGAGGCGTCCACGGCGCGGTACCGGAAGTCGGGCAGGACGACCTCGACGTCGCGCACCGTGATGCCGAGTTCCCGCGACGCGCGTCGCGCGATGGCGTCCTCGAACGACTCGTCCGGCCCCGGGTGCCCGCAGAACGTGTTCGTCCAGACCCCGGGCCAGGTCTTCTTCGACAGCGCGCGGCGGGTCACCAGGACCTCGCCCGCGGCGTTCCGGACGTGGCACGAGAACGCGAGGTGGAGGGGCGTGTGGTCTGTGTGCACCGTGAACTTGTCCGCCGTCCCGATCGGGGTACGGTCATCGGAAAGAAGCACCACGGTCTCCGGGAAAGTGCTCATCTGACTCGATAGGTTAGGCCAATGAGCGAGGAAGCGACCACCATGGCGCAGATCGACCTCGCGCTCGTCGACGACTGTCTCGAGCGGTTCTTCACCGTGTCGAGCGCCCGGGCCGAGCGCTACGGCGGCCCGAACCCCGAGCTGTGGCGTGTGCTGCGCCGGGCGAGCATGGGCGGCAAGCGGTTCCGACCCCGGATGGTCCTCACCGCGTACACGGCCCTCGGCGGTGGCGACCTCGTGGCGGCGGCCAACGTCGGCGCCGCCTACGAACTCCTGCACACCGCCCTCGTGGTGCACGACGACGTCATCGACCGCGACTGGTCCCGACGCGGCCAGCCCAACGTCGCGGGGTCGTTCCGCGACACCGGGACGACGGGCGGTCTGCCGTTGCCGACCGCCGAGCACCGCGGCACGAGCGCGGCCGTGATCGCCGGGGACCTGGCGCTCGCCGCGGCCCCGCGCTTCATCGAGGCGTCCGGCGTCACGGGCGAGCGCCGCGCACGACTCCTCGACCTCTTCGACGAGGCGGTGTTCGCGAGCGCAGCGGGCGAGATGGCCGACGTCGACCTGGCCCTCGGACCGATGCCGTCCGTCGACGAGGTCCTGGCCATGGAACGGGCGAAGACGAGCGTGTACTCGTTCGAGGCGCCCCTGCAGTCCGGTGCCGTCCTCGCCGGGGCGCCGGAGCCGGTCGTCGCCGCGCTCGGGGCCTTCGGTCGCGAGATCGGCATCGCCTACCAGATCGTCGACGACCTCCTCGGGGTCTTCGGGTCCGAGGCCGAGACCGGCAAGACCGTGCTCGGCGACCTCCGCGAGGGCAAGCGCACGGTCCTGATCGCCCACGCGGCGTCCACCGACTGCTGGCCGGAGCTGTCCGAGCACCTCGGCGACCCGGACCTGACCGAGGAGCAGGCCGCCGAGCTCCGTGCGACGCTGGTGTCCTGCGGCGCCAAGGCCGCGGCGGAGCAGCGCGTCGCCGACCACACCGCGCTCGCCCGCGCCGAACTCGCGGGGCTGCCGTACGACCTCGCCGACCGACTGGAGTGCATCGTGACCGAACTCGTGGAGCGAGCCCGGTGACCGTCGAGCACCACCCGCACCGATCAGCCCCCGCCCGACTCCCGCTGTACGACGCCACCGCCGAGGCGGCCTCCGGCGTCGTCATCGACCGGTACTCCACCTCGTTCGGACTGGCCTCGCGGCTGCTCCGGAAGGACGCCCGCGAGCACATCCGGAACGTCTACGCGCTCGTCCGGGTGGCGGACGAGGTGGTCGACGGGCCCGCGACCGAGGCCGGACTCGACCACGACCTCGCCCGCACGGTGCTCGACGAGCTCGAGCAGGACACCGAGCGGGCGATGGCCCTCGGCTTCTCGACGAACCCGGTCGTGCACGCCTTCGCCCGGTCCGCGCGCGTCACGGGCTTCGGTCCCGAGCTCACCCGGCCGTTCTTCGCCTCGATGCGGATGGACCTCGACAAGACGGAGCACGACGACGAGTCGTTCCGCACCTACGTGTACGGCTCGGCCGAGGTCGTCGGGCTGATGTGCCTGCGCGCTTTCGTGTACCGGGCCGGCCGGCCGACGTTCGACGACGCCGTGCTCGTGGACGGTGCCCGGGCGCTCGGCGCCGCGTTCCAGAAGGTGAACTTCCTCCGCGACCTGCACGCCGACTTCGAGGTGCTCGGCCGGTCGTACTTCCCCGGCGTCGACCTCCGCACGTTCGACGAGGACACGAAGGTGCGACTCGTCGCCGACGTCCAGGCCGACCTCGACCGCGCTGCGATGACCATCCCGCTGCTCCCGAAGGACGCCCGGCACGCCGTCGGCCTCGCCCACGCGTTGTTCCAGGAGCTCAACGACCGCATCGCGGCGACGCCCGCACCGCGGCTCATCACCACCCGCGTGCGGGTGCCGAACCCGGTGAAGGCGCGACTGGCCGCGCAGGTGCTCGCCGGTCGCGGCCCGGCCGCGCGCGTCCGGTCCACCCGCATCCCGTCCACCCACCGGACGGGAGGCACACGGTGACGCCGCCCCGCGCCTCCCGTCCGACTGCACCCAGGAAGGTCCCGGTGCGTCGCGCCGTCGTGATCGGCGGCGGGATCAGCGGTCTCGCGTCGGCCGCGCTGCTCGCGCGGGACGGCTACGCCGTCACGGTGCTCGAGCAGCGCGACCAGCTCGGCGGTCGCGCCGGGTCGTGGGAGCGGGACGGCTTCCGGTTCGACACCGGGCCCTCGTGGTACCTCATGCCCGAGGTGTTCGACCACTTCTTCCGGCTGCTCGGCACCACCGCGTCGGAGCAGCTCGACCTCGTCACCCTCGACCCCGGGTACCGCGTGTACTCCGAGGGGCACGAGGAGCCGATCGACCTGCGCGCCGACAAGGAAGCGAACATCGCGCTCTTCGAGTCGATCGAGCCCGGTGCGGGCGAGCGGATGCGGAAGTACCTCGCCTCCGCCGAGGAGACCTACGCGATGGCGGTGCGTCGCTTCCTGTACACGACGTTCGCCGACCTGCGGAAGCTCGCGGCGCCCGACGTGCTGCGACGCCTCCCGAAGCTGCTGCGGCTGCTCACCGAGCCGCTGGCGAAGTACGCGAGCACGGCCGTGTCCGACCGCCGGCTCTGGCAGGTGCTCGGCTACCCCGCGGTGTTCCTCGGCACGAGCCCGTACGCCGCGCCGAGCATGTACCACCTGATGAGCCACCTCGACCTCGCCGACGGCGTGCAGTACCCGAAGGGCGGCATCCACGAGATCATCGGCGCGATCGACCGACTCGCGCGCGCCGAGGGTGTGCAGGTCGTCACCGGCGCCCCCGTCGAACGCATCGTCGTCGAGGACGGCCACGTCACCGGCGTCGAGCACCTGGATCACGACGGCGCTCGGCACGTCGTCCCGGCGGACCTCGTCGTCAGCGCCGCCGACCTCCGGCACACCGAGCTCGAGCTGCTCGACCCCGAGCACCGCACGTACCCGGCGAAGCACTGGCAGAAGCGCGACCCGGGGCCGTCTGCCGTCCTCGTCTACCTGGGCGTCGACGGACCGGTGCCGGGGCTCCTGCACCACACCCTGGTGTTCACCGCGGACTGGGAGGCGAACTTCGGCGCGATCTTCGGGAAGGACCGGCACGTCCCGGACCCCGCCTCGATCTACGTCTGCGCCCCGAGCGAGACCGACCCGACGGTCGCGCCGGAGGGGTCGAGCAACCTGTTCGTCCTCGTGCCGCTGCCCGCCGACCTGTCGATCGGCGGGGGCGGCGTCGACGGGGCCGGGGACGCCGAGGTCGAGCGCATCGCCGACCGCGCCATCGACGTCATCGCCGAGCGGGCGGGCGTGCCCGACCTCCGCGACCGCATCCGCGTGCGTCGGACCATCGGACCGCAGGACTTCGCCGACGACCTCAACGCCTGGAGCGGCTCCATGCTCGGCCCGGCGCACACGCTCCGGCAGAGTGCGTTCTTCCGCGAGCCGAACGTCTCGAAGCGGGTCGACGGGCTGTACTACGCGGGCGCCTCGACGACGCCGGGGATCGGGCTGCCGATGTGCCTCATCAGCGCCGAGGTCCTGCTCAAGCGCCTGCACGGGGACACCAGCACGGAGCCGCTGCCGACACCGCTCCGGCGGGACGCCGCCGTCTGATGCCCGGGCTGTACCTCGCCGGGCTCGTCGTGTCGCTCGTCGGCATGGCGGTGCTCGACGCCCGCTTCCGCCTGTTCTTCTGGCGGTCCCCGTGGCGCGCGGCGCTGGTGACGGTGATCGGTCTGGCGTTCTTCCTCGTGTGGGACCTCGCCGGGGTCGCCGCCGGGATCTTCTTCATCGGACCGCAGCGGGTGTTGACCGGACTCGTCGTGGCGCCCGAGGTGCCCGTCGAGGAGCTCTTCTTCCTCCTGCTGCTGTGCTGGACGACGATGAACGCGTTCGGCGCCGTCCGACCCCTCGTCGCCCGTGCCGTCGATCGGCGCCGCTCGTGACGACGAACGCGGCCTACGCCCTCCTCGCGGCGCCGTTCCTGCTGCTCGCCGTCGTCGTGGCCGTCGTCGCCGGTGTCGTGGCGGC
Source organism: Curtobacterium sp. 'Ferrero' (assembly GCF_002412165.1). Classification (GTDB taxonomy): domain Bacteria; phylum Actinomycetota; class Actinomycetes; order Actinomycetales; family Microbacteriaceae; genus Curtobacterium. Next base: position 2,776 of record NZ_NXIA01000024.1, on the reverse strand, counting down.
GCGGCGAGCCCGGGCAGGCGGCCGGGACCCGCGGACCGGTCGGCGGGTCGCCGTCATGAGCGCGGTCGTCGCCGGGTTCGTGCTGCTGGCCATGACCGTCGTGTTCGACAACGTCATCGTGACGCTCCGCGTGGTCGCCTACGACCCCGCGCTCATCAGCGGTGCGAAGATCGGAGCGATCCCGGTCGAGGACCTCGCGTACTCGATCGGGGCGATCATCCTGCTCCCGGCGCTCTGGGTCCTGCTCGAGCGCCCGGCGCGACCGACCGCCGCGCCCCCGCGCGCCGACCGACCGACCGCAGAAGGCGAGCCGACCCCATGACCGCGACCCGCGCCTCCCGGCCGTCGACCCTGCGCGCCCTCTTCACGTCGTCGCGGCCGATCAGCTGGGTGAACACCGCCTACCCGTTCGGCGCCGCGTACCTGCTCGGCACCGACGTGTTCGGCTCGGCGCTCGGCGTCGTGACGTTCGTCGTCGGCGTCGTCTACTTCCTCGTGCCGTACAACCTCGCCATGTACGGCATCAACGACGTGTTCGACTACGAGTCCGACCTGCGGAACCCGCGGAAGGGCGGTGTCGAGGGCGCCCTGCTCGACAAGAGCGTGCACCGCACGACGCTCTGGGCCGTCGTCGTCACGAACGTGCCGTTCCTCGTGGCGCTCGTCGTGCTCGGCGGGCTGAGCGGCAACGGCCCGTGGTCGTGGCTCGTGCTCGCGATCAGCGTCTTCGCGGTCATCGCCTACTCGGCCCCGGGGCTGCGGTTCAAGGAGAAGCCGTTCCTCGATTCCCTGACCTCGTCGACGCACTTCGTGTCGCCGGCCGTCTACGGGCTCGCGCTCGCCGGACCGCACTGGACCGGGCAGCTCGGCGCCGTGGTCGTCGCGTTCTTCCTGTGGGGCGTCGCCTCGCACGCGTTCGGGGCGGTGCAGGACGTGCTCGCCGACCGCGCGGGCGGCATCGGGTCCGTGGCGACCGTGATCGGGGCGCGTGCCACCGTCCGGCTGGCGTTCGTGGCCTACGTCGTCGCCGGTGCCGCGCTGCTCTTCTCGGCGTTCCCGGGGCCGATCGCCGCGGTCGTCGTCGTGCCCTACGCGCTCAACGTCCTGCCGTGGTGGAACGTGACGGACGCCGGGGCGGAGTCGGCGAACGCGGGGTGGAAGCGGTTCCTCTGGATCAACTACCTCGCCGGGTTCCTCGTGACGATGGCGCTCATCGCGTACGCGTTCGTGCGCTGACCCGTCCTCCCGCGCCGGGCGCCGAGGTTCCAGAATTCCGGCATCTCCGCGCGTGAACTGCCCGTCCACGGAACCTCGGCGACCACCGCGCGGCGAGTCATGGAACCTCGGTGCCCGTCGCCGCCGCGCGAGCACGCCCGCCGCTCCACGCGTCACCGGTGCCTGACAGACTGGTCGCCGCGTGCGTCGTGGCCGGCGTGCGCGTCGACCACGAAGGAGTGCACACATGACGGTCCGGATCATCCACGTCGGTCTCGGAGGGTGGGGCGGCAACTGGGCCCGCACCGCCATCCCGGAGGTGTCGGAGGTCGAGGTGGTCGGCATCGTCGACCCCGTGCCCGCGACGCTCGAGGCCGTGCGGAAGGACCTCGCCCTGCCGGCCTCGGCCGCGTTCGCGTCACTGACCGAGGCGCTCGCCGGGGTGGAGGCCGACGCGGTCGTCATCACCGCCCCCGCCGTCACGCACGTGCCGCTCGCGCTCGAGGCCCTCGACGCCGGCAAGCACGTCCTCGTCGAGAAGCCCTTCGCCAACACCGCGGAGGAGGCGGCGACCGCCGTCCGCCGAGCCGAGGAGCTCGGACTCGTGCTCCAGGTCAGCCAGAACTACCGCTGGTACCCCGCCCCGCGCGTCGTCACCGAGCTGCTCGAGGCGGACGCCGTCGGGGAGGTCGCGACCATCGACGTCGACTTCCGGCAGTGGGACAACGACCTGCCGTTCGAGGAGCACCCGCACTACCGCTTCCCGCACGCGATGATCAACGACATGGCGATCCACCATTTCGACCTGATGCGGATGGTCACCGGCCGCGAGCCCGTGCGGGTGTACGCGCGTGCGTCGTCGCCGGCGTTCAGCAAGTACCAGGACGAGGCGATCGCGTCGATGCTCATCGAGCTCGAGGGCGGGCTCGTCGTCAGCTACCGCGGCAGCTGGCTCTCGCGGGCTCCCCGGACCGCCTGGGCGGGCGAGTGGAGCATCCAGGGGTCGGACGGCGAGCTCTGGTTCACGAGTCGTTCCGGTGAGCCGAACGCCGTCGAGGGCGACCGCGTGACCCTCCGTCGCACGCAGGACGACGAGGCCGAGGTCGTGGAGCTGCCGACGATGGCGCACACCGACCGGCAGGGCGGGCTGCAGGCCTTCGCGCGCTCGGTGTCGGGCGGTCCGGCGCCGGAGACGAGCGGGCGCGACAACCTCCGCAGCCTCGCTGTGATGGAGGCCGCCCAGCGCTCGGCCGAGTCGGGCCTCCCCGAGGACGTGGTCGTCCCGGAGTAGGTACGCCGCGACGCGCGCGGCGCGCGGTGCGCGTCGCTCCCGCGGAAGCGACAGATCCGTGCGGCAGGAACCGTGCGATCTGTCGCTCTCGCGTCCCGGACCGCGACCGCGGCGTCGCCGGTGTCGCTTCCGTGGTCGAGACCGCGACCACCACCGGACGGGAGGCGCGGTGCGCGCCCGCCCCGTGCCTCCCGTCCGTGGCCGGCCACGTCCACCGCGGCGCCCGGCCGTGCGACGACGGAGCCGCGGAAGCGCGGCACTGCGCGCCCG
>NZ_NXIA01000023.1 GCF_002412165.1 Curtobacterium sp. 'Ferrero' | reverse complement strand
CGGCCCCGCCGGGCACGGCCCCGCCGGGCACGGTGCCGCCGGGCACGGTGCCGCCGGGCCGCGGACCGGCCGGACCGACGTCGCGGCCCTGGTCGCCGGAAGCGGCGGCGGTCACGACGAACTCCGACGTCCGCGCAGGACGTCGAGCAGCCGCCGCACGTCGAGGGTGCCGGTGAGGATCCGGGCGACGACGGCACCGAGGACGATGCAGACGGCGACGACGACGAACGCCCACGCCCCGAGCGTCAGGCCGACGACGGCGAGCAGTGCGCCGGTCGCCATGCCGACGACGGTGGCGTTCATCGGACGCGACCCGGGGCGTCCTCGGTCTCGGTGCCGAAGCCGGGGATCTCGACGTCGTTGATCGCGACGTTCACCTCGGTGACCTCGAGGCCGACGAGGCGGGTCACGGCCTCCGCGACGGCCTCGCGGACGGCGGCGGCGACGGCCGTCATCGGCGTGGGGTACTCGACGACGATCGTCACGTCGACCGCCGCCTGGGTCTCGCCGACCTCGACGCGCACGCCCTGGCCGAGCGCGCTCGAGCCGATGGCGTCGCGGATCGCGCCGAACGCCCGCGCCGCGTTGCCGCCGAGCGCGTACACGCCGGGGACGTCACGGGCGGCGATGCCGGCGACCTTCGCCACGACGGCGTCGTCGATGATCGTGCGGCCCTTGGTGGTCACCTGCGTCGTCGTGCTGCCGGTGGTGGTGCCGTCGACGCGGTCGGTGCTGGCTGCCATGGGTGACTCCGTTCTGATCCGGTGCTCCTGGTGGTGGGTCCAGCGAACACCATGCCACCGGGAGGGACCGGTAGGTTCGGACCCATGCGCGTGGCGACCTGGAACGTGAACTCCGTCCGCACCCGAGTGGGGCGGATCGTCGACTGGCTGGTGCGCGAGGACGTCGACGTCCTCGGCATGCAGGAGATCAAGTGCAAGCCGGAGCAGTTCCCGACCGAGGCGTTCGAGGCGGCCGGCTACCAGGTCGAGGCGCACGGGCTGAACCAGTGGAACGGGGTCGCGTTCGCCAGTCGGCTGCCGATGGAGGACGTCACGCGCGACTTCCCCGGCCAGCCGGGCTTCCTCAAGGGCCACGAGGGGCCGGAACTCCCCGTGGAGGCCCGGGCGATCGGCGTCACGGTCGACGGCGTCCGGCTCTGGAGCCTGTACGTGCCGAACGGCCGCGAGCTCGGCGACCCGCACTACACGTACAAGCTCGACTGGCTCGCACAGCTGGCCGACCGCACCACGGAGTGGCTGACGGACGACCCCGAGCTCCCGCTGGCCCTCATGGGTGACTGGAACGTGGCGCCGCTCGACCAGGACGTCTGGGACATGGCGGTGTTCGCCGGCGCGACGCACGTCAGCGAGCCGGAGCGTGCGGCCTTCCACGCGTTCGAGGAGCGTGGCCTGCAGGACGTCGTCCGTCCGATCGTGCCCGACGGCTACACGTACTGGGACTACAAGCAGCTCCGGTTCCCGCGCAACGAGGGCATGCGCATCGACTTCGTGCTCGGCTCGCGGGCGTTCGCGGACGTCGTGACCGATGCGGCGATCCACCGCGACGAGCGGAAGGGCGACGCCCCGAGCGACCACGTGCCCGTGACGGTCGACCTCGACCTCGACACCTCGCTCGACGACGACCGCCCGATGATCTTCTGACGCGGGCGCGGTGGCGCGCCCGCAGGCGCACCGACGCGGCACCACCCCGACAGGCGGCACCGGCGCGGCGTCCCGCCGGCCACCCACCGGACGGGAGGCACGGCGCGCTCCCGCCCCGCGCCTCCCGTCCGCCGCGCCGTCGCCACCGGCACCGCGCAGCGCGCACCTAGGGGTGCAGCAGCGCGGCGATCGCGACGAGGACCGGCACCGACCCGACGGTCGAGACGAGCACGACGTCACGCGCCACCGGCACCGCCGCCCCGTACCGCTGCGCGTAGTTGAACACGTTCTGCGCCGACGGCAGCGCCGCGAGCGTGGTCAGGACGAACACGTGCTCGGCGCCCAGGCCGAACACGGACCGGGCCACCACGAACGCCACGGCGGGCATCACCAGGAGCTTCAGCACGGACGCCACCACGACGTCGGTCCGGATGGCGGGGTCGCGCAGCGGAGCGGACCCGTGCAGTCCGAGGCCGAACGACAGCAGCACGACCGGCACTGCCGCGGCGCCGACGAGCGAGAACGGCTCGAGCACGGGCTGCGGCAGCTCGACGTGCAGCGCCGAGCAGAGGAGTCCGACGAGCGACGCGATGATGATCGGGTTGCGGAACGGCCCGGCGATCCGTCGGGGCCAGCTGCCGGACCCGGAGGTGGCGGTGTCGAGCACCGTGAGCGCGACCGGGGCGAGCACGACGAGCTGCAGCAGGATCACCGGCACGACCGCGGTGGCCTGACCGAGCACGTACACCGCGACCGGCAGGCCGATGTTGTTCGCGTTCACGTAGCTCGACGCCAGCGCTCCGACCGTCGTGGTCGCCAGCGGTCGCCGCAGGACCACCCGGAACACCACGGCGGCGAGGAGCGCGACGACCAGGGCGCTGACGAGCGACACCCAGAGCACCGGGGACACCACGGCGGCGATGTCGGCCGTGGCGATCGTGTGGAACAGCAGGCACGGCATCAGCACGAAGAACGCGAGCCGGCTCATCACGAACTGCGCGTGTGGTCCGAGCAGCCCCGTGCGTCCCACGACGTACCCGGCGGCGATGATCGCGCCGATGATCGCGAACCCGGTCAAGACGCCACCCATCGGTCCCATCCTGGCACCCCGGTTCCGTGTGACCTCGTACAGGTGGGAAATGCGGACGACCCGACCGTCGTTGCACGCGGCATGACCTCGCAGACGCTCACCCGTTCGACCGACGCCAGCCAGCCCCTCGTGCCGCTCCTCGAGGAGCGCTGGAGCCCACGCTCCTACGACGAGACCGCCACCCTCTCGGACGCCTCCTTCGACGCCGTCCTCGAGGCCGCCCGCTGGGCACCGTCCGCCATGAACCTGCAGCCGCGCCGCTTCGTCGCCGGCCGCCGCGGCACCGAGACGTTCCGGAAGATCAACGACAACCTGCTCGGCTTCAACGCCGCGTGGGCGTTCCGCGCGAGCGCCCTGGTCGTCGGCATCGTGGAGACGGTGAACGAGGCCGGCGAGGAGCTCCGGTACGCCGAGTACGACCTCGGCCAGTCGCTCGCCGCCCTGACCGTCCAGGCACACGCCGAGGGGCTGCACGTGCACCAGATGGCGGGCATCGACGTCGAGGGGTTGCGTGCCGCGTTCGGGCTGTCCGAGCGCTTCCTGCCGTTCACCGTCACCGCCGTCGGCACCGTCGCGGACCCGTCGCAGCTCGACGAGAAGGCCGCGGAGCGCGAGGTCGCTCCCCGGACGCGTCTCCCGCTCGACGAGGTCGTGCTCGTCAAGGAGTGACCCGCCCGTCCGACGGCGGCGCCCGCACCACCGCGGACGTCGCCGTCGGACGTCGCTCCCGGGTGCGGCCGGTCGCGCTCTGGCAGGATCGGAGCATGACCACGCCCCGCCTCGTCGCCTTCGACCTGGACGACACCCTCGCCCCGTCGAAGTCGCCGCTCGACCCCGCCATGCTCGAGACCTTCGCGTCCCTGCTCGAGGTCGTGCCCGTCGCGGTGATCTCCGGCGGCAACTTCCACCAGTTCGAACAGCAGCTCGTCGCACCCCTCCGGCACCGCGAGGGCCTGACGCTCGACGACCTCCACCTCCTCCCGACCTGCGGCACGCGGTACTACCGCTGGCAGGCGGGCGAGTGGGCGCTGCAGTACGCCGAGGACCTCACGGCCGACGAGAAGTCCCGCGCGCTCGCCGCCGTCGAGGAGCAGGCGAAGCAGGCCGGCTACTGGGAGGCACGGACCTGGGGCGACATCCTCGAGGACCGCGGCTCCCAGATCACCTTCTCGGCGCTCGGGCAGACCGCTCCGGTCGACGTCAAGAAGCAGTGGGACCCGACGGGCGAGAAGAAGGACCACCTCCGCCGCCTGGTGCAGGAGCAGCTCCCCGACCTCGAGGTCCGCTCCGGCGGCTCGACGAGCATCGACATCACCCGCAAGGGCATCGACAAGGCGTACGGCATGCGTCGACTCGCCGAGCTGACGGGCATCGCGCTCGACGACATGCTCTTCGTCGGGGACCGGCTCGACCCGGAGGGCAACGACTACCCCGTCAAGGCCCTCGGCGTCCCCTGCCACGCCGTGGAGGGCTGGGAGGACACGAACACGTTCCTCACGGAGCTGATCCCGACACTGCGCTGACGCGCGGGCGTCGCGGCGCGTCCGTCGCTCCGGCGGGACGGACGGGAGGCGCGGAGCAGCGGCTCAGGGGATGCTGCGGACCGCCTCGACGAACGCGCGGATCTTCGCTGCGTCCTTCACGCCCCGCTCGGACTCCACCCCGCTGGACACGTCGACACCGTCGGGGTCGAGCGCCTCGACCGCGGTGACCACGTTCGCCGGCGTCAGCCCGCCCGCCAGGATCCACGCCTCGTCGACCTTGCCGGCGAGGGTCGACGGTTCGACGAGTCGGCCGCTGCCCGGCACGGCGGCGTCGAGCAGCAGGAGGTCGTGGTCGAACGCGGCCCGCTGTGCCTCGGTCTCGCGCAGGTAGTCGTCGGCAGCGACGGCGCGGATCGTGAAGAAGCCGGCGTCCCGTGCCCGGGCGAAGTCGGACGCGGCCTCGCCCCCGTGCAGCTGCAGGGTCGTGAGCCCGACGGCCGACGCGATGCCGACCACCTCGTCGATCTGCTGGTCGCGGAAGACCCCCACGGCGTCGATGCCCTCGGGCACGCGCTCGACGAGCTCCTTCGCGAGGTCGGCCGTCACCGTCCGCGGGCTTCCCGCGGCGAACACGAACCCGACCGCGTCGGCACCGGCATCCACGGCCGCGTCGACCGTCTCGGGGGTGGAGAGGCCGCAGATCTTGATCCAGCGCTGGTCGGTCATGCCGTCCATCCTGCCAGTGCCGACCGTCGGGGTCGCACCCGATCGGTGCCGACCCGATCAGTGCAGGACGACGCCCGCCAGGTACGACGCCGCGCACGCGGCGAGCAGGCCGAACGCGGCGAACGACCCGAGCAGGACGTTGCGCCGACGCCACCGCCGCTTGAGGTCGAACGTGCCGCGCTTGGCGTGGCGGTGGGCCGCGCGGTGGAGCTTGTGCGCGTGCTTGTGGCGGTTGCGGTCCGGTCCGAGCGGCAGCGGCCCCGTGATCTGGGTCGATCCGCCGCGCAGCGCGTTCGCCACGGCCACCGCCGTCGGACGCTTCTCGGGATCGCGATCGGTCATCCGGGTGAGCAGGTCCCGCCACTCGCGCGCGACACCGTCCGGCACCTCGGGGTCACGCCGGAGCCGGGCGAGTGCCGCCTCGATCAGCGTTCCCGAGTACTCCTGCTTGCCGGTGAGCGCCTCGAGCAGCACGAGGCCGAGCGAGTAGACGTCGGTCGCGAAGCCGATGGGTTCCCCCGCCACCTGCTCGGGGCTGAGGTACGCGGCGGTCCCGATGATCGTCCCGTCGTTCGTCAGACGCGACCCGTCGACGAAGTGCGCCACCCCGAAGTCGGTGAGCTTGACGGTGCGCGTGAACCCGGACGACCCCTCGTCGTTGATGAGGATGTTGGCCGGCTTCACGTCGCGGTGGACGATCCCGCGCGAGTGCACGTACGCGAGGGCGTCGGCGAGCTGTGCCCCGAGGTCGGCGACCTCGTAGTTGTGCAGCGGGCCGCTCGCGAGCCGGCGGAGCAGGGTCGTGTCCTTGATCAGCTCCATCACGATGAACCGGTGCGGACCGTCCTCGAACTCGTGCGTGCCGGCGTCGTACAGCGGGACGAGCCCCGGGTGCGACAGCATGCTGAGCAACCGGATCTCGCGCTCCTGGCGGACCCGGTCGGCCGTGGTCATCGAGTCGGGCGTGGCGAACAGCTTGACCGCGACCGCGCGGTAGGTGTGCTCGTCACGGGCCTCGTACACGGACCCCATGCCGCCGGTGCCGATCAGGCGGACGAGCCGGTACCGACCGGCGAGGACCGTGTCGGCTCTCGCGCTGTCCAGCAGGGTCATTGCACGTCGTTCCGTCGGGAGCCGGGAGGAACGGCGGTTGCCGTCTGGGTGACTCGAGCCCTAGGCTACGCGTCCGCATGCGGGTCCGCGGCCCCGTTACGACATCGTGATGCCCCCTGCTTCCCTGTGTCCACGCGGGATGCGGGGGTGTAGGCAGTCCTGCAACGGATGAGCGTTCACGCGCAAGGAGGACACGATGGCGCTGTCGAAGGGCGACGAGGTGCACTGGAACACCTCGCAGGGGAAGACGACCGGCAAGCTGGTCGAGAAGAAGACGAAGGACTTCACGTTCGAGGGGCAGGACTTCAGGCCCACCGACGACGACCCGTACTGGATCGTGGAGTCCGAGAAGTCGGGCAACAAGGCCGCCCACAAGGAGTCGGCCCTGTCGAAGGCCTGACCGCTCTGAGGCCTGCTCTCGGGGCCTGACCGTCAGTCCTCGGCCGCCGTCGCGCGACGGCGGCCGCGGGCTCCCCGGAGGGCCCGCTCGGCGCGGATCCGACGCACCCGGCGCACGACGAAGGTCACCGCGACGGCGGCGATCGCGACGTACAGGACCCGGTCGATCCACTCCGTGTACTGCTCGACCCGCTCGTACTGCGTGCCGAACGCCGCACCGAGGAGCACGAGCCCCGCGTTCCAGATCCCGCTCGCGATGATCGTGAACAGCGAGAACGTCCCGAGGTGCATCCGGTCCGCTCCGGCCGGCAGCGAGATGAGGCTCCGCACGATCGGCACGAACCGGCCGAAGAACACCGCGCTCCGGCCGTGTCGGTGGAACCAGGCCGCTGCCTTGCGGAAGTCGTCCTCGTCGACGAGGGGAAGCTTGCCGAGCAGGCGGACGGTCCGCTCGAAGCCGACGGCTGCACCGAGCCAGTAGAGCACGAGGGCCCCGAGGTACGAGCCGAGCGTCGAGAGCACGAGCACGAGCACGAGGTTCATCTGGCCGGCTCCGGCGAGGAAGCCCGCGAGCGGCAAGATCACCTCGGACGGGATCGGCGGGAACACCGTCTCGACGAACAGCATGAGCGCCACGCCCCATTCGCCGAGCGCGTCGATCAGGCGGAGGACGAGCCCGGACAGCCCACCCATCTCGGAGTCGGGAGCGGCGGCGAGGGCAGTCGTCATGCCTCGATGTTCCCTGAGCGGCCTGTCAGGCTCCGGCACGACTCCTGGACGTCAGCCGTGACGTGCCGGGTCGGGGTGCGACCGTCAGGCGAGACCCATGTGCGCGGTCCGCACGTGGCGCAACGACCGCGCGAGGGCGCCCCGCGCCACGGCGTCCCGCCCGACCGTCGACGGCGTGACCTCGACGGGGTGCCGGAGCTGCGGGACGACGACCTCGGCGAGCGCCTCGGCGAACACGCCCGCCGCGGGCAGCACCTCGCCCCCGACGACGACCACCTCCGGGTCGAGCGTCGTGACGAGCTGCACGACACCGGGCGAGACGTCGGCCGCGAACGCGCGGACGACGTCGACGGCTGCGGCGTCGCCCTGCCCGGCCGCGACGAAGACGGACTCGACGTCCGTGCCCGAGGCGATCCGTGCCTCCAGTCGGGCCGGCGCGGTGGGCCAGCCGGTCGACGCCAGGCCGCCGACCTCACCGGCTGCGCCCCGCGCACCGCGCGCGAGCGCGCCGCCCACGATGGAGGACGCGCCGATCTGCCGTCCCATGACCAGGTAGAGCGCGTCCTCGACCCCGCGGAAGCGCCCCCACATCGCCTCGGCCGTGGCGGCGAGCTTCGCGTCGTTGTCGAAGAAGGTCGCGGCGCCGGGGAAGAGGTCCTGGATCCGACCGGGGACCCGCGACTCGACCCACTGCGGCGCCGCCACCGTGTAGTCGATCGCGCCGGACCGGTCGACGACGGCGGGGACGCCGAACGTCGCCGCGAGGACCCGGTCCGTGTCGACGCCGTCGGTGAGCCGACGCACGACGTCCTGCACGCTCGCCCACGCCTGGTCGGCCGAGGTGAGGTCGGCGTAGTGCTCCTCGACCCGGGCGGTCGTGACCCCGCGCAGGTCGGCCCGCAGCCCGACGATGCCGTGCAGTCCGAGGTCGACCCCGAGCACGGCGCCCGCAGAGGCGTCGACGGTGAACCGCTTGGCGCGGCGTCCGGCCTTGTTCGGTGTCGCGATCGCCTCGGCCTCGACCACCCAGCCCTCGTCGACCAGGTCGGCGAGCGCGGCCTCCACCGTCGGACGGGACAGCCCCACGGCCCGGCCGAGCTCGGTGACGGTGCGTGAGGCGTCGTCACGGAGGAGCTCGTCGAGGATGGCCCGGGAGTTGATCATCCGGAGCACGCCGGGGTTCGTCCCGAGGACGGCGCCGGGGGTGGCGGTCCCGTCGGGCGTTGACACGATCTCCTGCACGGCCATAGCCTCCATATTACGAAAGACCATTGAGGAATGGTGGACCCCGACATGCTGATCCCCCGCCCGCGCCGCTCCGAAGCGGGTCCCGGCGCCTTCGAGCTCACCCCGTCGACACGCATCGCCGCCGACGCGCAGACGGAGTCGGTGCGACTGTACCTGCAGCAGACCCTGCGCGGCTCGACGGGCCTGCCGGTGCGCGACACGGAGCGTCACGAGGGGGACGACGTCATCGCGCTCCGGGTCGCCGGCGACGCCGCTGCCGAGGGGCTGCCGTCCGGCCCCTCGACCGCACCGGACGACCGCAGCGAGGCCTTCCGCCTCACGGTCTCCCCCGCGCGGATCGAGATCGTCGGGGGGTCTGCCGCCGGCGTGTTCTACGGCGTGCAGGCACTGCTGCAGTCCCTGCCCGCCGACGTGTACCGGCACGGACGCGTCGGCACGGGACCGTGGACGGTCGCGGCCACCGTGGTCGAGGACGCCCCGGCGTTCGCCTGGCGCGGCGTGATGCTCGACGTCTGCCGTCACTTCCGGACGAAGCACGAGGTCATGCGCGTCGTCGACCAGCTCGCCGCGCACCGCATCAACCGCCTGCACTTCCACCTGACGGAGGATCAGGGCTGGCGCATCGAGATCCGGAAGTACCCACGGCTCACCGAGGTCGGCTCGTGGCGTCGTGAGTCGCAGGTCGGCGCGCACGTCCTGGACGACGACGGCGTGCTGCGGCCCGCAGCGTTCGACGGACGCCCGCACGGCGGGTACTACACGCAGGACGACATCCGCGAGATCGTCGCGTACGCCGCCGACCGGTTCGTGACGGTCGTGCCCGAGATCGAGACGCCCGGACACGTGCGCGCAGCACTGGCCGCCTACCCGGAACTGGGCGTGCACCCGGACGAGCCGGTCGAAGTGTGGACCGAGTGGGGCATCGCCGAGGACGTCCTGAACGCAGAGGAGTCGACGATCGCCTTCTTCCAGGACGTCCTCGACGAGGTCGTCGCGCTCTTCCCGAGCCCGTACATCGGCATCGGCGGCGACGAGTGCCCGAAGGTGCAGTGGCAGCACGACCCCCGCACGCAGGAGCGCATCCGGGAGCTCGGCCTGGCGGACGAGGAGCAGCTCCAGGCGTGGATCATCGGCCGGCTCGCCGCGCACGTCGAGTCACACGGGCGGCGCGCGTTCGGGTGGGACGAGATCCTCGAGGGCGGCACGCTGTCGTCCTCGGCGACCGTCCTGTCGTGGCGCGGCCTCACCGGCGCCCGCACGGCGGCCAAGCGCGGGCACGACGTCATCTCGGCGCCCGACGACCAGGTCTACCTGGACTACCGGCAGAGCGACCTGCCGACCGAGCCCATCCCGGTGTCGATCGTCCTGTCGGTCGACGACGTCTTCGCGTTCGACCCGGTCCCGTCCGGTCTCACCGACGACGAGCGTGCCCACGTCGTCGGCGGTCAGGGCAACATGTGGACGGAGCACGTCGACACCGCCCGCAAGCTCGACTACCAGCTGTTCCCGCGGGTCGCGGCCCTCGCCGAGGCCCTGTGGTCGGCCGACGTGACCCGCCCCCGCGACGCCGCCGAGTTCCGCGGGCGCCTCGCCGAGCACACCGCCCGGCTCGAGGCGATGGGCATCGAGTACCGGCACGAGGCGGGTCCGTTCCCGTGGGAGCAGCGGCCGGGCGTCCCCGGGCGTCCGCACTCGCGCGAGGAGCGGGCCGCCTACATCGACGCGGTGACGGCCAACATCGCGCAGTAGCTCCCTGGGATCACCACGCCGTCGATATTGTTATTTCACATTCACGACGGTAGGATGGAGGGACGTCCACGATCATCCTGAGGAGCGCCATGTCCGACCCCACGCCCCGAACCGCGTCCGACATCGACGGTCTCGACCTCCACGACCTCATCGGCATCCGCCCGACGACACCCGACCTCTCCCAGGTCGACGGCCTCGTCCGTGGCAAGCGGGTCCTCGTGACCGGCGCCGGAGGTTCGATCGGCAGCGAGCTCTGCCGGCAGCTCGCGGCGCTGGAGCCCAGCGAGGTGATCATGCTCGACCGCGACGAGACCGCACTGCAGCAGGTCCAGGTGTCGGTCTCGGGGCACGGGCTGCTCGACACGAGCGACGTGGTCCTCGCCGACATCCGCGACGCCGACGCGATCGAGCGCGTGATGCGGGTGCGCCGCCCGGACGTCGTCTTCCACGCGGCCGCGCTCAAGCACCTCCCGATGCTCGAGCAGTACCCGGACGAGGCGTGGAAGACCAACGTCCTCGGCACCCGCAACGTGCTGGCCGCGGCGGTCGCGGCCGACGTGCCCGTGCTGGTGAACATCTCGACCGACAAGGCCGCGAACCCCACGAGCGTCCTCGGGTTCACGAAGCGCATCGCCGAGCGACTCACCGCGTGGACCGCCGCCGAGACCGGCCGCCGCTACGTCTCGGTCCGCTTCGGCAACGTGCTCGGCAGTCGGGGTTCGATGATCCCGCTGTTCGCCGAGCTGATCCGCGCCGGCCGCCCGGTCACGGTCACGCACCCTGACGCCACCCGCTACTTCATGACGATCCCGGAGGCCTGCCACCTCGTCATCCAGGCGGCCGCGATCGCCGAGCCGGGCGAGGTCCTCGTGCTCGACATGGGCGAGCCCGTGCGGATCCTCGACGTCGCCACCCGCATGATCGACGTGCTCGGCGGAACGTCCGACATCGTGTTCACGGGCCTGCGCCCCGGCGAGAAGCTGCACGAGGAACTGATCGGCTCGGGTGAGACCGAGCGCCGCCCGGTGCACCCGAAGATCTCGCACGCGACGGTGCCGCCGCTGGCGCCGAGCGAGCTCGACGTCGAGGCCGACGTGCGGACGGCGCCGATCGAGCTCGCGATGGCGGCCTGATCCGAGGCCGGTCGACCGCAGGACCGACGCCGCGCCTCGACGCGACGCGACGCGACGACCAACGCGACCGCAGGACGGACGGGAGGCACGGTGCCAGCTGGCACCGTGCCTCCCGTCCGTCACGTGGTGACGCAACGCGTCAGCTGATCAGGCGGCCACCGCGACCCGCTCGTCGGCGTTGACGACGGTCGGCTCCGGAGCGTCCGCCTTCCGCACCCACTTCTTCAGACCGACCAGGACGAGGGCGGACACGACCATCCCGACCAGGATCGCGACGATGAACATCGCGACGTCGCCGATGGCGAAGAAGACGAAGATGCCGCCGTGCGGGGCGCGCGAGGTGACGCCGGCCGCCATCGAGATCGCACCGGTGACCGCGGCACCGACCATCGACGCCGGGATGACCCGCAGCGGGTCGGCCGCGGCGAACGGGATCGCCCCCTCGGAGATGAAGGAGGCGCCGAGCAGCCACGCGGCCTTGCCGTTCTCACGCTCCGGCTTGGTGAAGCCCTTGCGGTAGAGCACGGTCGACGCGAGGGCGAGTGCGAGCGGCGGCACCATGCCGGCGGCCATGACCGCGGCCATGATCTCGAAGGGCACGACGTTGGTGGCCGTCCCGGCACCGAGACCGGCGACCGCGAACGAGTACGCCACCTTGTTGACCGGGCCACCGAGGTCGAACGCCATCATCAGGCCGAGGATCACGCCGAGGAGGATCGCCGAGGCGCCGTTGAGCGAGTTGAGCCAGTTGGTCAGCTGCGTCATGACCCAGGCGATCGGGCCGCCGAGCACCAGGAGCATGAGCCCGGAGGCGATGATCGACGCGAAGAGCGGGATGATCACGACGGGCATGAGACCACGGAGCCAGCGCCAGGTCGGGATGCGCCCGATCCAGTACGCGGCACCACCGGCGATGAGACCACCGACGAGGCCGCCGAGGAACCCGGCGTTCATGAAGACGGCGATCGAACCGGCGACGAAGCCGGGGGCGATGCCCGGACGGTCGGCGATGGCGTACGCGATGTACCCGGCGAGCGCGGCCACGAGGAACCCGAGCGACACACCGCCGATCTGGAACGCCGCTGCGCCGAGGTAGTACGCCAGCCCCTCGGGCGGGAGGTTGAGGAGGGTGTAGTGCGTCAGCGTGTAGACGGCGTTGTTCTGGCCGGAGTCACCGTGCGCGAGCGCGATGCCGTAGCCGGAGAGCAGGAAGCCGAGCGCGATGAGCAGACCGCCGCCCGCGACGAACGGGATCATGTAGCTCACACCGGTGAGCAGCCACCGCTTGAGCGCCTGGCCGAAGTGCTCGTCGGGCTTCGTGGTCTCCGCCGCCGTCGCCGCGCCGCCCTGCACGCGCGCCGCGTTCGGGTCGTCGGCTGCGCGGAGCGCCTCGGCGATCATCTTGTCGGGCTCGTCGACGCCGCGCTTGACCGGACCGGACACGAGCGGCTTGCCCGCGAAGCGTCCCCGGTCGCGCACGTCGACGTCGACCGCGAAGACGACGGCGTCCGCGCGTGCGATCAGCGCGGGGTCGAGCGGGTCGACCTGCGAGGAGCCCTGCGTCTCGATGTGCATCTCGGCGCCCGCGCGCTGCGCGGCGGCGACGAGGGCGTCGGCAGCCATGTAGGTGTGCGCGATGCCGGTCGGGCAGGCGGTGACGCCCACCAGGACCTTGCGCGCGCCCGTGCCGGCCGCGGCGGGCGCGCTGGGTTCGGCTGCCGCCGGACGGGAGGCGCTGCTCGCGTTCCCGACACCGGCTTCGGCGACCTCGCCGCCGACCTCGCGCTGCACGAGGTCGACGATCTCCTGCGGGGTGGCCGCTGCACGGAGTGCCGCGGTGAAGTCCTCGCGGATGAGGGCCCGTGCGAGGGTCGACAGGACCGTGAGGTGGTCCTTGTCGGCGCCCTCGGGCACGGCGATCATGAAGACGATGTCCGCGTCGCCGTCCGGTGCGCCGAACGGCACCTTCCGGGCGAGACGGGAGAACGCCAGGGTCGGGCTCGACACCGAGGCGGACCGGGCGTGCGGGATCGCGATGCCGCCGGGGACCCCCGTTCCGACGCTCGCTTCGCGCTTGATGGCGTCGTCGGCGAGGGCGGCTCCGTCGGCCGCGCGGCCGGTGGCGGCGACGCGGCCGGCGAGGACGCGGATGACGTCGCTCGACGTGGCACCGAGGTCCTCGTCGAGGCCGACGAGGTCAGCGCTGATGAGGCGCTGCGTCGTGTCTGCGGACATGGGGTTGCTCCTTTGCAGTGGCGCCGGGGGCGCTGGCCGTGCTGGTTTCTTGGTGAGTGGGGGTCAGACCGGTTCCGGTGCGCCGACGGGCATCGTCGCGGCGGTGGCGGTCTGGAGGGTGCGGACCTCGATCACCGAGGGGTCGGTGTGGTCCAGCGCGGGGACGTCGCTGCCCGGGAGCGCGGCCGCTGCCGCCCCGGTCGCGACGGCCTGGGCGAGGCGCTCGGCCGGGGACGCTCCCGCGACCTCGGCGAGCAGGTACCCGGCGAGGGAGGAGTCCCCCGCGCCGACGGTCGAGCGCGCGACGATGCGCGGTGCTGCGGCGGCGAAGGCGCCCTCGCCGCCGACGAGGACGGCGCCGGCGCTCCCGAGGGTCAGGAGCACGGTGTCGACACCGCGGGCACGGAGCCGTCCGGCCGCGACGACCGCCGCGTCGAGGTCCTGCTCGTAGACGTCCGGGTCGCCGCCGACGACCTCGGCGAGCTCCTCGGCGTTCGGCTTCACCAGGTCGATCCGCTCCCCGGCCTGCAGCAGCGCGGTGAAGGGGACGCCGGACGAGTCGACCGCGATCCGGACGTCGTCGCCGTGGCGGGCGCGGACGGCGCGCACCAGGACGGCGAGCGCGTCGTCGGGCAGACCCGGCGGCAGCGAGCCGGCGAGGACCACCCAGCGGGCTCCGGGGCCGGTCGGGGTGGGCCCGGCTGCGTCCGCGACGAGCGCCGCGAACTCGTCCAGTCGCCCGGCGAGGGAGGGACCGGGTTCGTTGAGCTTCGTCGTCGTGCCGGTCGGCTCGGTGACGGTGACGTTCGAGCGGAGCGGGGCGCCGATCGGCATCGCGGCCGTCGGGATGCCACGCGTCGCGAGCCCGAGCAGGACCGGGTCGAGGTCGTCACCGGGCAGGACGGCCACGGTGTCGCCGCCGCTCGCGACGACGACGCGGGACACGTTGACGCCCTTGCCGCCGGGTTCGGCCGTGCTGCGGGTGGCGCGCTGGACGGCACCGCGCTGGAGCTCGCCGGCGAGCTCGATCGTGCGGTCGAGGCTGGGGTTCGGGGTGACGGTGACGATGCGCGTGCTGTGTGCGTTGGTCATGCGACGACCACCTCCACGTCGGCGTCGGCGAGCGCCCCGGCGAGGTCGGCCGGCGGCTCCTGGTCGGTGACGAGGGTGTCGATCTCGTCGAGTCGGGCGAAGCGCATGAGCGCCTCCACCCCGTGCTTGGCCGCGTCGGCGACGACCACGCTGCGGCGCGCGGCGAGGACGTACGCGCCCTTGACCGCGGCCTCGTACTCGTCGGGTGTGCTGAGCCCGAACCCGGCCGAGAGCCCGTTCGTCCCGACGAAGGCGATGTCGGGTCGGAGAGCGCCGATCTGCTCGACGGTCGCCGTGCCGACGGCTGCGCTGGTCACCCCGCGCACCCGACCGCCGAGCAGGTGCAGCTCGACGTGGGCGCTGTGCTGGAGGGTCGCCGCGATCGGGACGGAGTTCGTGATCACCGTGATCGTCGCGCCGGCGGTGGCAGGCTCCCACCGGGCCAGCTCGGCTGCGACCGCGGCGCAGGTCGTGCCGGCGTCGACGGCGATGGAGCCGGTGAAGGTCGGCGGGACGAGGCGCATCGCGGCCCGGGCGATGGCCGTCTTGGCGGCCCCGTGCTGACCCTCGCGCTCGGCGACGGTCAGTTCGACGATGCTCGACCGGCCGACGGGGACGGCGCCGCCGTGGACCCGGCGCAGGAGGCCGGCGGACTCGAGGGCGTCGAGGTCGCGGCGGACGGTCTCGGTGGTGACGTCGAAGTGCTCGGCGAGCTCGGCGACGGAGACCCGCCCTGCCGACTGCAGCGACGCGGCGATGGCATCCTGCCGCTCGGTTGCGTACATGCCCGAACTCCTTCGTTCCCGTTGGTTTCAGGAACAGTACGCCGCAAAGCCACACGTTCGCAACTGTTTCGTTGCCAAACCAACGCAGACGCAGACGCATTTCGCACCCGTGCCCCGCCCCGATCCGCGTCCCGATCGTCCCGGTTACAAAATTTCGCCATCTGGTCGCCACACGAGGCGTCCTGTGGAACCTCGACGTCGGGGCCGCGGCAAGTCGTGGAACCTCGACGTCGGGGCCGCGGCAAGTCGTGGAACCTCGATCGACCAACGTCGGGGCCGGGCCGTTGTCGTGGAATCCGATCGACCACGGACGCCGGGGCCGGGGCCGCCGTCGTGCCCAGGACCGCCGTCGGCAGCGGCACAACGGGGCCCGAGCGCGGACGAGCGCCCCGCCCTGCGCAGTGCAGGACGGGGCGCTCGACCGCGACTCCCGCTACCCCTTGACGGCCCCCGCGGTCATGCCGCTCACCAGACGCCGCTGCACGATCAGGAAGAACACCACCACCGGGATCGAGAACAGCACCGACGCCGCCATGAGTCCCCCGAAGTCCGTGCCCTTGTTCGTCGAGAACCCGGCGAGCCACACCGGCAGCGTGTACATCCCCTGGTCCTTGAGCATGACGTACGCCGTCAGGTAGTCGTTCCACGCCGCGATGAAGGCGAACACGCTCGTGGCGATGACCCCCGGCAGCACGAGCGGGAACAGGACGCTCCACAGGATCCGGACGGTCCCGGCCCCGTCGACCTTCGCCGCCTCCTCGATCTCGGCGGGCACCGCCACGAAGAACCCGCGCATGACCCAGATGGAGAACGGCAGCACGCTCGCCACGTAGGCCAGGATCAGCCCGATGTAGCTGTTGAGCAGCCCGAGCGTCTGGAACGACAGGAACAGCGGGATGAGCAGCGCCCCGGACGGGATCATCTGCACGAAGAGGATCGCCACGAGGATCCCCCGGCGTCCGCGGAACCGGAACCGCGACAGCGCCGCCGAGGCCAGGAACCCGACGACGATCGAGAGCAGCACCGCGGCGAGCACGACGATCGCCGAGTTCCGCAGGTACACGAGGAAGCCGGCCTGGGTGAGCGCCCGGGTGAAGTTCTCGAGCGTCGGCCGCAGCGGCAGCCAGATCGGCGTCAGCGTGGTGACCTCGTCGGCGGGCTTGAAGGCGGTGTTCACCATCCAGTAGATCGGGAACACCCAGACCAGGCAGAACACGACCGCGAGCGTGTTCGCCAGGATGCGCGGCTTCCGCCGCCGTCGGCGCACCGCCCGGGAGGCGCGGGTCCCGTCCGCCACGTCGGGCTGCGCCTCGGACGCGGTCACCCCGGTCAGCCCGGGTGTGGTGCTCGTGGTCGTGGTCACAGGTCTTCCTCCCCGCTGCGGACGAGTCGGCGGATGTAGTAGCTGGTGAGTGCGCCGAGGATCACCGTCGAGATGACGGCGATCGCGGCACCCTGGCCGTAGGCGTTCGACACGAAGGACTTCACGAAGGTCCAGATGCCCAGCGTGAGCGTCGTGTCCTCCGGGCCGCCCTTCGTGAGCAGCCAGATCTGGTTGAACACGTTGAAGTCCCAGATCACCGAGAGGATCGTGACGAGGAGGAGCGTCGGCACGAGGGCCGGCAGCGTGATCGCCCGGTACATCGCCCACGCGGACGCCCCGTCGAGCGCGCCGGCCTCGTAGTACTCCGGCGCGATCTGCGACTGCGCCGCGTAGAGCGTGAGCGCCACGAACGGCACGGCCTGCCAGATGACGAGGGAGAGCACGATCGCGAGGGCCTGCCCGGGCGTCGAGGCCCAGTTGTCCTGCGTGTGGTCGCCGAACACCCCGAGCTGGGTGATGAGCCAGTTCAGCACGCCGTAGAACGGCTGGAACAGCCATTGCCAGACGAGGCTCGAGGCGACGTTCGGCATCGCCCACGCGAGCACGAGCACGACGCTCACGACCGTGCGCATCACGACGCCGAGCCGGGTGAGCAGCTGCGAGACGGCCATCCCGATGCCGATCGTGCCGAGCACCATCGCCCCGGTGACGAGCACCGTCCGGAGGATGACCGGCCAGAAGCTCGCGTCGGTCAGGACGTTCGTGTAGTTCGCCAGCCCGGCGAACCCGGCCTGCCCGGTGAAGATCGCCCGGAGGCCGTAGTCCTGGAACGAGATGACGAGCAGCCGGACGAGCGGGTAGACGACGAGCGCGAGGAGCAGGACCGCCGCCGGCGCGAGGAGCACGAGCGGTGCACGGGAGGCGGTCACCGAGCGACGCCGGACCCCGCGACCGCCCGCCGAACCGCTGCCCGACGGACCGGCCCCGGCTGACCGGCCCCGGCGCGGGCCGCCACGCCGGGTGTCCGGCCCGGCCGGAGCCGGACCGGACACCCGCTCTGCAGTGGAGGTCATCGACTACTGCTGCGCGTTGAGCGCGGACGTGAGGTGCTCCGAGAAGCCCTCCGCGGCCTGCTGCGGGGTCTTCCGTCCGGTGGCGATGTCCGCGAACATCGTCTGGAAGCTCGAGTCGCCCTCGATCGTCGCCCAGCCCGGGGTCGCCGGGGTCGGGCGGCTCGTCGAGGCGGCCTCGAAGTACGGCTTGTGGAGCTCGTCCACGTCGCCCGACACCGCGTCGAGCAGCTGCGTCGAGTTCGGCTCCCAGCCGTCGACACCGAACACCTGGTCCTTCTGGAACGTCTTCGAGGTCAGGATCTTCAGGTAGTACAGCGCGAGCTCCTGGTTCGCCGACTTCGCCGGGATGCCGAGGTCGGAGCCACCGAGGAACACCGGCTGGGTCTTCCCCTCGGTCGACGACGGCATCGGGAACGTGCCGATCTGGTCCTTGAGCTCGGGCTTGGCCGTGGTGATCGAGCCGATCTCCCACGCCGACCCGAGGATCGCGGACGTGTTGCCCTGGGCGAAGACGTCGGACTCGGCCGGCTTGTCGGTGTTGATGTCCTGCGTGGACTTCGCCGAGTAGGTGTTCTGGAAGTCCTTCCACGCGGTGAGGCCCTTGACGGCGTCGGCGGAGTCGATCGCCCCGGTCCACTTGCCGCCCTGCTCGGTGGCGATCTGCCCGCCCGCGTCCCACACCCACTGCAGCCCGCCGTACCAGTACTGCCCGGGCATGTAGAACGCGGAGAAGTCGGCCTGCGGGTTCTTCGCCTTCACCTTGTCGAGGTCGGCGGTGAGCTCGTCGTACGACTTCGGCACGTCGGTGACGCCCGCGTCCGCCCAGGTCTTCTTGTTGTAGATGACCGCGCGGTTGCCGGCGAAGAGCGGGGCTCCGTAGAGCTTGCCGTCCACGGTCGCCGGCCCCTCGAGCCCGGAGAGCCAGGTCTGGCCGTCCTGCAGCTCCTTCTTGTACGGCGACAGGTCCATCAGGCCGCCGGTGGCCGCGTACACCGGCACCTGCGTGTTCCCGAGGTCGACCACGTCCGGTGCGTCCTGCTGTGCGAGCGCCGTCGTGAGCTTGGTCGTGATGCCGTCCCACTGCTGCAGTTGGAGCTTCACCTTCGCCCCGGTGGCCTTGGTGAACTGCTGCTGTGCGACCTTGAGGATCTTCGGGCTGAGGTCGCCGTTCATGATCCACACGGTGATGGTCTTGCCCGTGCCGTCGGGTGTGCCGATGGACTTCGTGCCACCGTCGGAAGCGGCGTTGCTCCCGGCGGAGCACCCGGTGAGGGCGAGCGCGCCTGCGAGGGCGAGCGCACCGAGTGCGGCGAAACGCGTGCGTGTCACGTTGACTCCCTTGGTCCGACCTTTACGAAAGGACGTTGCGTAATGGCTAGTGAAGCCCCATCACGCAGGGATGTCAACCACGAATCCGTCGCCTGTGGACGGCCTCGATCCGCATGTTTCCGCGGGATCACGGATGTGGAACAGATGCACTCCCGGTCTTGACGAACTGGTCATGACCAGGCATGATCAGCGCTCGCTCACGAGCGGTCGAACGGCACGTCGTCCGGCGTCCCGACCCCGGCACGCTGCCGGTACGCGAGGTGCCCGCCGAGGTACCCGCCCACACCCACGACCGCCAGGCCGGCGAATCCGAGCAGCTTCCCCGTACCGTGGTTCCCGCGGCGGCGCTGCGCCCACGACAGCCCGTACAGGGTGATGCCGACCCAGTTCACCGCCTGGTGCACCCACCCGGTGCGGAGCTGCTCGCGGTCGAGCTCCGACCAGTCGACGTACCCGGCCGCCGTTGCGCCGCCGGACGACACGAGGCCGACGCCGACGAGGGTCTTCGCGGCCTTCGCGTTGCCCTTCCCGCCGACCAGGTCGAGCACCGCCGCCGAGATCCAGGCGCCGAGCGGCACCTGCACCATGAGCGGGTGCAGCGGGTGCCCGAACGGCACGCCGTGCAGGAGTTGCCGGACCACCCTCGGGCGGGCGAGGGCGCGGACGACCGAGCGGTCGATGTCGACGGCCTTGTCGAGCACGCCCGCGAGCTCGACGGCGTCGGTGAGGCGACGGATGGCGCGGATCTCAGGCATGCTCCGGAATGTAGGCCTGGAGGCCCGCAGCGCGTTCCAGGAACGCGCTGCGGGCCTCCAGGCGGTCACCCCCGTGACGCGGTGCTGCTACTCCTCGACGATCTCCGCGTCGACGACCTCGAACGGCTCCACCGTCAGCCCGTCGCCGCTGTCGGCGACGTCCACCCGCACGGTGTCGCCGTCGCGGACCTCCCCGGCGAGGATCGCCCGCGCCAGCCGATCGTCGATCTGGCGCTGCATCAGGCGTCGGAGCGGACGCGCGCCGTACACCGGGTCGTACCCGCGCTCGGCGAGCCACGTCCGGGCCGACGGCGTGACCGCGAGCTCCAGGCGACGGTCGGACAGCCGACGCGCCAGCCGGTCGACGTAGAGCGACACGATCTGCCCGAGGTCCTCCGACGTGAGCGCCTGGAACACGACGATGTCGTCGAGGCGGTTGATGAACTCCGGCCGGAACGCCTGTGCGACGAGCTCCCGGACCCCCTCCTCGCGCTGGGTGCTGCTCAGCGACGTGTCCGTGAGGAACTGCGAGCCGAGGTTCGACGTCAGGACGAGGATCGTGTTCCGGAAGTCGACCGTGCGCCCCTGCCCGTCGGTCAGGCGCCCGTCGTCGAGCACCTGCAGCAGCACGTCGAACACCTCGGGGTGGGCCTTCTCGACCTCGTCGAGGAGCACGACGGAGTACGGCCGCCGCCGGACGGACTCGGTGAGCTGCCCACCGGCCTCGTACCCGACGTAGCCCGGTGGTGCGCCGATGAGCCGGGCGACGGAGTGCTTCTCCCCGTACTCGCTCATGTCGATCCGGACGAGGGCCTTCTCGTCGTCGAACAGGAACTCGGCGAGCGCCTTCGCGAGCTCGGTCTTGCCGACGCCGGTCGGGCCGAGGAACAGGAACGAGCCCGTCGGCCGGTCCGGGTCGGAGATGCCCGCACGGGTGCGCCGTACGGCCTCGGACACGGTGTTCACGGCGGAGCGCTGGCCGATGATCCGTCGACCGAGCTCGCTCTCGAGGTGCAGGAGCTTCTCGGTCTCCCCCTGGAGCAGGCGCCCGAGCGGGATGCCGGTCCACTGCGCGATCACGGCGGCGATGTCCTCGTCGGTGACGCTGTCGTTCACCATGCGGTCGGCCTGCTCGGCACGCTCCGCCTCGGCGAGCTCGGCCTCGATGCGGGGCTTCTCGCTGTACTCGATGCGGGACACGAGCTCGTAGTCCGCCTCACGCTGGGCGCGCTGGGACCGCATGTTGAGGTCGTCGAGCTGCTGCTTGAGCTCACCGATCCGGTTGAGGGTCGCGCGCTCGGCCTGCCACCGCTGCTCGAGCTCGCCGAGGAGCGCCTCGCGGCTCGCCAGCTCGGCGCGGAGTGTCTCGAGCCGCGCCTTGGACGCGTCGTCCTTCTCCTGCTTGAGCGCGAACTCCTCGACGCGCAGCCGGTCGACGGTGCGCTTGAGCTCGTCGATCTCGACGGGCGAGGAGTCGATCTCCATCCGCAACCGCGACGCGGCTTCGTCGATGAGGTCGATGGCCTTGTCGGGGAGCTGCCGGCCGGAGATGTACCGGTTCGACAAGCTCGCGGCCGCCACGAGCGCGGAGTCGTTGATCGTCACCTTGTGGTGTGCCTCGTACCGCTCCTTGAGCCCGCGCAGGATGGCGACGGTGTCCTCGACGCTCGGCTCCCCCACGTACACCTGCTGGAAGCGACGCTCGAGCGCCGCGTCCTTCTCGATGTACTCGCGGTACTCGTCGAGCGTCGTCGCGCCGATGAGCCGCAGCTCACCGCGGGCGAGCATCGGCTTGAGCATGTTCGACGCCGCGACGGAGCCCTCGCCGCCACCGGCGCCCATGAGCGTGTGCAGCTCGTCGATGAAGGTGATGACCTGCCCCTCGGAGTCGTTGATCTCCTTGAGCACGGCCTTCAGCCGCTCCTCGAACTCGCCGCGGTACTTCGCGCCGGCGATCAGGGCCGACATGTCGAGCGAGACGAGCCGCTTGTCCTTGAGCGAGTCGGCGACGTCGCCCGCGACGATGCGCTGCGCGAGCCCCTCGACGACGGCGGTCTTGCCGACGCCGGGCTCGCCGATGAGCACCGGGTTGTTCTTGGTGCGGCGCGTCAGCACCTGGGAGACGCGCCGGATCTCGGCGTCCCGGCCGATCACCGGGTCGAGCTTGCCGCTCCGCGCGATCGCGGTGAGGTCGACGCCGTACTGCTCGAGGGCGGTCTTCTGACGCTCTTGCGAGTCGGGAGCGCCCTGGAGGTTCGCCATGCGTTCCGTCCTTTCGTCACGGTGGTCGTGTAGTTGAGTCTACTCCACTCAACTTCCGCGCGCGCTCGGGTGTTCCCGATCGGGGTTGCGGATCCCGACGGCGCTGACGAGTGCGCCGGCGACGAGCAGGCAGGCCATCACGACCATCGCCCGGTGGAACCCCGCGGTGCTCACCGCCCCGCCGAGCACGACGCCCGCCGACGCCACGACCACGAGGCCGGCGATGCGGGCGATCGCGTTGTTCACCGCCGAACCGATCCCGGCCTCGTCCTGCGGGACGGACCCGAGCACCGCGCTCGTCAACGGCGTCACCATGACCGCGAGTCCGATGCCGACGAGCACCAGGCCCGGCAGGACGGACCACCAGTAGGCGGCGGGATCCTCGCCGGCGACGAGCATCACCAGCGCCCCGACGGCGGCGAGCGCCGGTCCGGCAGCCATGAACCAGCGCGGGCCGTACCGTCCCGCGAGCGACCCGACGGTGGTCGAGAGCGCCAGGAGCAGCAGCGTCGGGGGCAGGCTCGCGAGCCCGGCCACCGACGCCGGGAACCGCCACACCTCCTGCAGGAAGAGCGTCACCACGAACCCGACCATCCCGAGCGCCCCGTAGATCGACAGGGTCGCGAGGTTGCCGACGGCGAAGTTGCGGGCTCGGAACAGCCGCAGGTCCACGAGCGGCCGGGCGACCCGCCGCTCCCACGGGACGAACGCCAGGAGTGCCAGTCCGCCGACGACGAGGGCGGCCACGACGAGCGGCGACGTCCACCCCAGGCGCTCCTGCTCGATCAGCCCGAGCACGACCCCGCCGACGCCGGCGACGGCGAGCACCGCGCCCACGACGTCGACCCGCGGGCGGGTACCGTGCCGCACGTCGCCGCTGATCCGCAGCACGAGCGGGATCGTCACCGCGATGGGAAGGGCCGTGAGCACGAAGATCCAGCGCCAGCCGACCCCGTCGACGACCACCCCGCCGAGCACGGGTCCGACGATGATCGCGGCGCTCGACCACGCTGTCCACGTGCCGATCGCCCGGGCCTGCGCGGCGCCCCGGTACGCGGCGATGACGAGTGCGAGCGCGCTCGGGGTGACGAGCGCGCCTCCCACGCCCTGGACGGCCCGCGCGATGATCAGCACGGCACCGGTCGGCGCCACGGCGCAGGCGATCGACGCGACCCCGAACACCACGAGCCCCCAGGTGACGATCCGGACGCGGCCGAACAGGTCCGACAGCGACCCGGCCACCAGGATCAGCGAGCCGAGCGTCACGAGGTAGGCGTCGACGACCCACTGCTGCACGACGAGTCCGCCGCCGAGCTCGCCCCGGATCGCCGGCAGCGCGACGTTCACGACGCTCGCGTCGAGCCCGACGACGAACGACGCCAGGACCGCGACGACGAGCACCACCCGGCGGTCGTCGCGGAGCGGAGCAGCGGGCGTCGTCATGCGTTCATCCAACCCCGCACCGCCGACGGCGTACCCGCTCCGCAAGGATGACGAAGCCCCCACGACCGCGAGGGTCGTGGGGGCTGCCGACAGGACGGGGCTGGGTGTCCTGGTCCGTGGCCGGGCCGACTACTGCTTGGAGTCGGCGTTCGGCTGCACCGAGGGGCCCGGGTTCACGACCGGTGCCGCGGTGTTCTGCGTGGTGCTGTCCTGCGCCGCGCTGTTCTGCACGCCCTGGTCGCCCTGCTTGTCGTCCTGACCCATCTCCTTCTTGAAGATGTTGATCGACTGACCGAGCCCCTTGGCGAGCGCCGGCAGCTTGGTCGCGCCGAACAGCAGGATGACGATCCCGAGGATGATCAGCAGATGGATGCCGGTGAGGCCTGCGAACATCATGACTCCTTCGATGGTGGACTGGTCGCCGTCTGCCGGTCGTCGTCGACCCGCCGGGCGGAAGCTCGTGGTCCGTTCATCGTAACCCGCGGCGGTCCCGAATCCCAGGCGAGCGCCCGAACCGACACCGGACGCCCAGCCTCGGCCCGCCGGGCTCGGCCGACCGGGGCCCACCGCGGCGGCAGCGTCAGCCGAGCACTGCGTCGAGCGACCACAGGACGGGCTGCTCGAGCAGGCGCCCGACCGCCTCGCCCGGCACGCCCCGGACCCGGAACACCGCCCGCTCGCCCGGCAGCAGCGTGACGAAGCCGCGGTCGACCGCCCCCTCCGGCGCGACCCGGTCCGGCTGCAGCAGCAGGTCACGGACGACGGTCTCGGCCTCGACCACCACCCGCACCAGTCCGCCGTCGACCTCGGTGCGCGCGTGGAACCGAGCCGGTGCCCAGCGCATCTCGCGGTCCGGCGCCGGTGTCCACACCGCACGACGTTCCCCCATGTCGGCGACGACGAGCTCGCGCGTCGGGTCGTCGACGATGCCGACCGCCTCGGGCAGGGCCACGACGGCGACACCGGCCGACAGGTGCACGGGGAGCGTCGCCTCGGCGAGCACGGCGCCGTCGAGCGTGATCCGGCGGACCCGGACGACGCTGTCCCCGCCGGCACGGGTAGACCGGACCGCGACCTCGATCGGCGACGACCCGAAGGCCCCCGGCGAGGTCCCGAGCGCGGTGCTGCCGGACCCGAGCGAGAGCGTGTCCGCCGTGTCGCCGGACCCGGCCGACCCGTCGTCGCGAGCCGACGTCGGCGGCTGGTCCGCGCCTCCCGGGCGACCGTCCCGGCGGGACGCGGCCGAGGCGACCGGCCGGATCGTCAGCAGCACGTCGTCGTACAGCCGACGTACCTCGTGGGCCAGCGGCTTCAGCCGCCCCGCCGAGTCGATCGCCGACCACGAGCAGACCGGCCACAGGTCGTTCAGCTGCCACAGCACGACGCCGGTGTTGCGCGGCCAGTGCGTCCGCCAGTGCTCGACACCGGTGGCGATCGCCCGCGTCTGCTGCAGCTGCGTCAGGTAGTGCCACTCGTCGAAGGCGGACGGCGCGACGGCACCGAAGCGCGGTTCGATGCCGCGGGCGAGCTTGCCCATGCCGTCGTCCGCCTTCTGGTGGTGGACCACGCCGGGCGAGTCGACGTGCAGCGGGTCGTCCGTCACCGCGTCGCGCAGGGTCCGCCACGCCGGCGGCGCCTGCCAGCCGAACTCCGAGACGAACCGCGGCACCGACTCCCGGTACGCGCTGTCGGGCAGCCGGTTCCACGCCTCCCAGGAGTGGTGCGTCTCGTGGTCGACGTCGTTCGCGGGCAGCGCCTCGTCGCCCGACCACGGGGACCCGACCGTGTAGAAGCGGGACGGGTCGACGGCGTCGACGATCGTCGGCAGCAGGTCGAGGTAGTAGTCGAGACCCCAGCCGCGGTCGCCGAGCTCCTCGGCCCAGCCGTCGGCGTCGTGCAACCAGATGTTCTCGTTGTTGCCGTTCCAGACCACGAGGGACGGGTGGCGGGACAGCCGGGCGACGTTGTCCCGCGCCTCGGCGACGACCTCGCTGCGGATCGGCTCGGTCTCCGGGTAGGCCGAGCAGGCGAACGCGAAGTCCTGCCACACCAGGAGCCCGAGCTCGTCGCACAGCTCGTAGAAGTCGCGCGACTCGTACACCCCGCCGCCCCAGACGCGCACCAGGTTCACGCCGAGCGCCGCCGCGGCGTGCAGCCGGTCGGCGTACCGCCCGCGGTCGACCCGCGACACGATGACGTCGTCGGGGATCCAGTTCACGCCGCGGACGTCGACGAGGGTGCCGTTGACGTGCACGCCGAACGGCTTGCCGATCGTGTCGGCCGCGGTGTCGATCCGTGCGGAGCGGAACCCGGTCCGGAACACGTCGCGGTCGAGGACCTCGCCCTCGACGGTCTGCAGTTCGACGACGACGTCGTAGAGCGGCTGCTCGCCGTACCCGCGGGGCCACCACCGTCGTGCGTCCGGCACGCGGACCGTCACGACCGTCTCGTCGTCCTTCGCGGTCAGCTGCGCGCGGGAGCGCTGCCGGGTCGTGGCGCCCTCGGCGTCCTCACCGCTCACCGTCACGACGAGCACGAGGTCGTCGTCCTCGCCGTCGTGGTCGAGGTCGGCCGTGCTCGCGCCGTCGCCGGCGGGACCGGAGCGCTCGACCGTGACGTGCGCGTCGAGCACGCCCTCACCGGCCTCGACGTCGACGAGCGGGCGGACCTCGCGCAGCCGTGCCGTCGACCACCGCTCGATCGCCACGGGACGCCAGGGCCCGCTGGTGACCGCGGTCAGGCCCCAGTCCCAGCCGAAGTTCGACGCCATCTTGCGCACGTAGGGGAACGGCTCGTCGTAGGGACCCGGCATGCTGCCGGCGCGCGCTGCGACCCGGCCCGCCTCGCGGTAGGGCGACTCGAACAGGATCTCGAGGTCCTTCGGTCCCGCCTGGCCGCCGTCGTCGCGGCCGCTCTGGTCGCGCGCGTCGAACCGGTACCGCCGGTGCATGTTCCTGGTCGTGCCGATCACGACCCCGCCGAGGGAGACCTCGGCGACGGTGTCGAGTCCGTCGCACACCAGGTCGACCCGCTCGTGGCCCCGGGGGTCGACGTCGACGGACCGCCGGTAGAGCCAGTCGGACCGGCCGACCCAGCGTCCGGCGCCCTCGTTCCGGTCGGACGTCGGGTCGGCGAGCAGTCCCTCGCGCTCCAGGTCGGTGTGCACCTGGCCCGGCACGGTCGCCGGCACCGTCCGTCCGGCGACACCGTCGGGGGCTGCCGTGCCGCCCGCGAGCGTCACGGTCCAGTCGTCGCGGAGTTCCTCGCGTTCGAGGGTCATGCGGGTCCTTCTCTGGGCGGACGGGATCGGGCCGCCCGGGTCGGGACGCCGGCCTGCGGTCCGTCCCGTGGCCACTGCCGGCCTGGAGGAACGGCGCCGGCTGCCCGGGCGTCGTCACGTCGCGCGCGCGGTCGCGGTGGGCGATCGCGCGTGGGGGTGCTCGCAGATGCTAGTACGGCGAGCTTGCAGCCAGGGGCGTGGCAGGCTGTGGACCGTGATCACAGTTGCTCTCGCCGCGGCCCTGCGCGACGCCGGTCTGCGCTGGCACCCCACGACCGGCGACCGGTTCGTCATCGACAAGCCGGGCGTCGACGACGACGTCTACACGGTGTCCGAGATGACGGTCGAGCGGCACGACTACCCGAGCGGCACGGTCCTCGGCTTCAACGGCACGACCGAGTGGGCGCTGGACTCCGTCGACGCCGCGGAGTCGCTGTGGCTGCCGCGGGAGGACCAGCTGCGCTCGCTGCTCGGCGGCGCGTTCGTGTCGCTCGTGGCGGGGTTCACCGTCACCGCGACGATCGCCGGTGCTCCCCAGGCCTTCGACGCTCCCGACGCCGAGGACGCGTACGGCGCGGCGCTCCTCGCGTACATCCGTTCCGCGCTCGACTGACCGGTCCGCGCCGGGTGACACGCCCGCTGGACGTTCCCGGAATGCCCGCTGGGCGCCGTGTGGTTGTCTCGCACCATGACCGTTCCGAACATCACCCTGAACGACGGCAAGACCATCCCGCAGCTCGGCTTCGGGGTCTTCCAGATCGACCCTTCGGAGACGAAGGACGCCACCCTCGCGGCCCTCGAGGTCGGGTACCGCCACATCGACACCGCCGAGATGTACGGCAACGAGAAGGAGGTCGGTGAGGCGATCGCCGAGTCCGGCATCCCGCGCGAGGAGATCTTCGTCACCTCGAAGCTCAACAACGGCTTCCACGACCCCGAGGCAGCGCTCGAGAACGGCAAGAAGTCGGCCGAGCTGCTCGGCGGCTACACGGACCTCTTCCTCATCCACTGGCCGCTGCCCACCGTGTCGGACTTCGTGCCGACCTGGAAGGCGATGGAGGAGCTGTACCGCGGCGGCACCGCGCGCTCGATCGGTGTGTCGAACTTCCAGTCGCACCACCTCAACCGCCTCGCCGCCGAGACGACCATCACGCCGGCCGTGAACCAGATCGAGGTGCACCCGTACCTCGTGCAGGACGAGCTCCGCGCGTACGACCGCGAGCACGGCATCGCGACCGAGGCCTGGTCGCCCATCGCGCAGGGCCTCGTCCTCGACGACGAGACCATCACGCGGATCGCCGGCAACACCGGCAAGACGCCGGCCCAGGTCGTGCTGCGCTGGCACATCCAGCGCGGCGACATCGTCTTCCCGAAGTCGGTCACCCGCTCGCGCGTCGAGGAGAACTTCGCGATCTTCGACTTCGAGCTCTCCGACGAGGACATGACCGCGATCACGTCGCTGGACAAGGGCCACCGGACCGGTCCGGACCCCGACACGTTCGACTACATCCCCTCCTGAGCGAGGACCACGACGGGGGCGGCCGCACTGCGGCCGCCCCCGTCGTGGTGCGCGCCGTCCCGGTCGCTGCTCCGGCCGGCCCCGGGCCTGCTCGCCCGGCGCGCGTCAGGCCCGGCGCGACGCGGTCACGGTGAACCGTGACGACCGCGCGACCTGCCGCGTCGTGCCGACCGCACGCTCCAGCACCGGCCGGTAGCGCAGGTGCGAGTTCCAGACGCACCACAGCTCGCCACCGGCCTGGAGGATCGTGGCCGCGTTCCGGAACATCGCCTCGGCCGCGTCCGTGGTCACCGTGGTGTCCGCGTGGAACGGCGGGTTGCACACCACGAGCCGCGCACACGCGTCCGGCAGCTCGTCGCCGGCGTCCGTCCGGACCACCTCGACACGGTCGCCCACCCCGTTGGCCGCGGCGGTCGCTCGGGTGGAGGCCACCGCGGTCTGCGACAGGTCCGTCGCGGTCACCCGCAGCGCCGGACGCCGCATCGCGAGCGCGGTCGCGATCACGCCGTTCCCGCACCCGAGGTCGACGGCTCGTCGCGCGTCAGGGACGGCCTGGTCGACCACGGCGAGCAGCTCCCGCGTGCCCAGGTCGAGCGACGTGCCGGCGAAGACCCCGCCGTGCGCGACGATGGTCATGCCGAGTTCGTCGTTGTGCACCGACCGCGGCCACGGATCCGTGGCGTCGGCCCGGGCGGCCGCGGCCCGCAGCGGGTCCTGCGCGACGAGCAGCCGCGACTTCCCGCGACCGCGCGACGCCGTCACCTCGCCGAAGTACCGCCGGAGCACCGCGTTCTGCCCGAGGTTCATGTGCTTCGAGACGCCGCCGCAGAGCAGGACCACGTCGGGGGCGGCCCACCGGGCGACGGCGCGTGCGACCTCGTCGAGCCGGTCGTTCGACTTCGACAGTCGGAGCAGCACGAGCCGGACGTCCCGGAACGCCCGTTCGAGGGTGTCGGGGTGGTGGAACCCGCGCCGTCCGAACGCCCCCGCGTTCGCCTCGAGTGCCCGTTCGGCGACCAGGGAGTCCTGCACCACCCGGACGTCGCTGGCGCCGTGCACCGCGATCACCCCGAGCGTGACCACGCCGTTCCGGTCGTCCACCACGGCGACCTCGCCGGGCTGTCGGAGCGCGTCGCCGTGGACGTGGGGAGCCTCGTCGAGGATGAAGCGGTCGGTGCCGTCGATCGTGATCAGGTCCGGCAGGTCGTCGCCACGGCGGCGGAACAGGTCGGCGAACTCGGGAGGCACCGCGCCAGCGTACCCACTGCACCGTGCGGGAGTCGTGCGGCCCCGTTCGACTGCACTGCCGACACAGCCAGATTCCGTCACCCATTGAACATTTCGAATATGCACGAATGCGCGTCGGCAATCGGTGGCAACAATGTGCGATATCGCGAACACCACACGTTTCACATTGATATGTTTCCTGACGTCTTCACCGATCGAGAGGAACTCCATGGAAACCCAGCCACCGAACACGGGTCGACTCCGGATCGCGGCCGTCGTCTGCGCATCCGCCGTGATCGCGACGTCGTTCGGCGCGACGTCGGCGTCCGCCGCGACGATCACCGCCGACGGCGACCAGATCGTCGGCCCGCTCGTCACCGAGACCTCCCCGTTCCAGGGCGCTCCCGCGTTCTCGGCCCCGTCACCGGGCGCTGCGGGCCAGGACATCGCGGCGAACCGTGCCGCCACGCTCGCCGGCGCGCTCGACCGGGCGGTCGACTGGTACCTCCCGGCGCCGGGCGGGATCGCGACGGTCAGTCCCGTCTCCGCCCCGGGTCTCTGCCTCACCGCCGGGACCGCGACCGCCGGCATCAACTCCCGCGTCACCCTCGAGACCTGCGTGGACGGTGACGTCGACCAGCAGTTCTCGCTCGCGAGCAACCAGGGATCGAACAACCCGATCGGCACAGGTCTGCGCTCCGAGCGCAACGGCGGATTCCTCGGCCTCTACAACAACGACCCGGTGATGCGGCTCCAGGTCAAGGAGATCGGCGACCGCATCCCGAACATCGCCGACTTCCTGCCGGCGTTCCGGGCCCGGGTCGACAGCGTCGACGCCCTCCGGCGGGTCGCTCGGCTGAGCGGCCGGGGCACCCCGGGCGCCCAGGTGCTCGTCAACGGAGCGAACCCGGTGACGATCGGTGCCGACGGTACGTGGACGGCCACGCTGGGCAACCTCGCCTTCGGCGCGAACACCATCCGGCTCGAGCAGTACGTCGGCGCCGAGCGCACCGGGCAGGCGACCCTCACCGCGAACCTCGTGGCGGACCAGCTCACGTTCACGGCGACGTTCTCCCCGGTTCGGGACACCCCGGTCCAGGCGTCCGGGACGGCACAGCCCGGCGCATCCGTCCAGCTCCGTGACGCAGCCGGCACCGCGCTCGGTGCTGCGGTGACGGCGAACGCGACGACCGGACGGTGGTCGACCACGATCCCCGCTCCGAACGCGAGCGGGCCGTACCCGGTCACGGCCGTGCAGTCGCTCGCCGGTCTCGCGGACACGGCGCACGCGGTCACGCGGACGGTCGACTACGGCGCCGCGGTGGTCGTCGACTCCCCCACCGACGGCGCGCCGCACACCGGTGGCCCCGTGGCGATGTCCGGCACCGGCGAGCCCGGCTCGGCGGTCGAGGTCCACGACGTCTCCGGCGGCGGCGACCGCATCGTCGGCAGCAGCGTCGACGGCGTCCTGCCGAACGGCCGCTGGACCCTGACGACGGACGACCTCGACCGTGCGGAGCACGTCCTGCGGGTCGTCCAGCACTCGCGCGGCGCGAACACGACGACCGCTGAGGTCACCATCAACCCGGGTTCGACGGGCCGCCTCGCGCCGGTCGTCCTGACCAGCCCGCAGTCGGTCACCCCGGGGCTCGCGAACACGTTCCGTGGGACGGCGGAGCCGGGCGCGACGTACCGGGTGCTGAACGGGTCCGGCACGCAGATCGTCCCCGGGAACCTGACGGTCGCCGCGGACGGCACGTGGGAGTTCGAGCGCGTGGTCTCGGCC
Source organism: Curtobacterium sp. 'Ferrero' (assembly GCF_002412165.1). Taxonomy (GTDB): domain Bacteria; phylum Actinomycetota; class Actinomycetes; order Actinomycetales; family Microbacteriaceae; genus Curtobacterium. The sequence continues at coordinate 7,722 of NZ_NXIA01000023.1, read as the reverse complement.
GGCGCGACGTCGTTCCAGTTCAAGATCGAGCAGACGAAGGACGGGCAGACGGAGACGTCGGAGCTGTTCTCCATCGACGCCAACCGAGGTCTCGCGCCCGTCGTGGTCACCACCGACGCGGTCATCCCCGGGTTCGTGAACACGTTCGACGGCACCGGCCCCGCGGGCGCCACGTACGAGGTCCTGAACGCTTCGGGCACGCCGATCGTCCCGGGAACCCACACCATCGGCGAAGACGGCTCGTGGTCGTTCGACCGTCTCGTGTCGGCGGGTTCCCTGAACTTCGGGTTCAAGCTCCGGGTCACGGTCGACGGCGCCACCTACACGACGCGGCTCTTCGACCTGCCCGCCGCGACGCGCTGACGCTCCCGCACGAGCAGCACTGACGCCGAACGGGGCGCCGGGACATCGTCCCGGCGCCCCGTTCGTCGTCACGCTCAGCGCTGTGGGCGCCAGAGCACGATCTGCGTGTTCCGTTGCGGACGGACTCCCGCTCGCAAGGGAACCGCACCGCCCGTCGCCGAGGCGGCGAAGACCCGCGCCCCTGGCCGGCTGATGAGTTGGTCCGCGAGCGCACTCTCGAGTTCCGACACCCGCTCGCGCAGCGCCCGGTTCTCGTTCTCGAGCTCGAGCACACGCCGGATGCCCTCGAGCGAGACGCCCTCGGAACCGAGCCGCGCGATCTCCCGCAGCTGGGCGATGTCACGCATGGAGTACCGCCGGGATCCGCCACGGGTGCGACCGGGCACGACGAGACCGAGCCGGTCGTACTGGCGCAACGTCTGCGGGTGCATCTCCGCGAGCTCAGCCGCCATCGCGATGGCGAAGACGGGCGAGTTCTCGTCCATGTCGGTCATCGACCGCCCCTCTCGTTGGTGTCGTGGTGCCCAACAGCCTGGAGGCCCGGTGCGGCTTCCTGACGGAGCCGCGCCGCGCCTCCAGGCCGGGTGTGACGCGCTGTGCGCGTGACGCGCGTGCGCTAGCCGCGCGCCCTGGCGAGGAGATCCGCGCGGGGGTCCTCGTCGGGAAGGGCAGCGGCAAGGGCCTCGACGGCCTCGCGCTGCTTGTCCGACAGGTGCGACGGGACCGCGACCTGCACGGTGGCGAGCAGGTCACCGGTGCCCTTCGCGGTCGTGACCCCACGACCCTTGACACGGAGGACGCGACCCGACGGCGTGCCAGGGGCGACCCGCAGCTTCACGGGCTCGCCGCCGAGCGTCGGCACCTGGATGGTCGCGCCGAGCGCCGCCTCGGCGAACGTCACGGGGACGTCCACGCGGAGGTGCAGCCCGTCACGCTCGAAGACCGGGTGCTTGCGGACCGAGACCGTGACGACGAGGTCACCGGCCTCGCCGCCGTCGGGCGACGGCTGCCCGCGCCCGCGGAGGCGGATCTTCTGCCCGTCCGCGACCCCGGCCGGGATGCGGACGTTGACCGTGCGACCGTTGCCCTGCGACAGCTTGACGGTGTCACCGGCGATCGCGGTCGCGAAGTCGAGCGTCGTCGACGCCGTGACGTCAGCACCCTTCGTGGGGCCGCCGAACCCGCGGTAACCGCCGCTGGACTGGCCGAAGCCGCCGCCACCGCCGAACATTCCGCCGAGGATGTCCTCGAAGCCACCGCCACGCGCACCGGCGCCGCCCTGGCCGAAGCGGACGCGCTGGCCACCGCCACCGAACATTCCGCCGAAGACGTCCTCGAACCCGCCCTGGGCGCCCGGGCCGCCCGCGGTGAAGCGGGCGCCCGAGCCCATGGCACGGACCTGGTCGTACTCCTGGCGCTGCTCCTTGTCGGAGAGCACCGAGTACGCCTCGCTGATCTCCTTGAAGCGGGCCTCGGCGGCGGAGTCACCCGGGTTGGAGTCCGGGTGGTACTGCCGCGCGAGCTTCCGGTAGGTCTTCTTCAGCTCAGCGTCGCTCGCCGTCTTGTCGACGCCGAGGACCTTGTAGAAGTCCTTGTCGAACCAGTCCTGACTGGCCATGAATCCCTACCTCCTTCCCGCGGTCAGGCCGGGACCGCGACCGCGACCTTGGCCGCACGGAGGACGCGCTCGCCGAGCTTGTAGCCCGGCTCGACGACGTCCGCCACGGTCTGCGCGGTCGCACCCGGCGTCGGCAGCTGGACAAGCGCCTCGTGCACGTTCGGGTCGAAGGGCTCGCCCTTCTCGCCGATCTGCACCAGGTTGAACTTGTCGAACCCACCACGGATCTTCTGGGCGATGACGGCCATCGGCCCCTCTGCGAGGTCACCGTGCGCCTCGGCGCGGGTGAGGTCGTCGAGGGCCGGCAGCAGGGCGCGCACGACCTCGGCGATGACGACCTCGCGGTTCGCCTCACGGTCCCGCTCGACGCGCTTCCGGAAGTTGACCAGCTCGGCCTGCGCACGGAGCATGTCCGTCCGCATGTCGGCGACGAGGTCACGGTCGGCCTGGGAGAGCTTGTCCTCCTCCATGCCGCGTGCGGCGTCGTCGAGCAGGGCTTGGTCTTCCGGGCTCAGGTCGCTCGGCACCTCGACGTCGGGGCCTTCGGCCTCGATGAGGTCCTCCGGCTGCTCGGCGTTCGTGGCGTCGCCCTCGACCTGGGGCTCGTCGTTGTTCTCGACGTTGTCGTCGGCGTTCTCGTCGTCAGCCATCGATTACTTCTTGTCCTTCTCGTCCTCGTCGTCCACGACCTCGGCGTCGACGATGTCCTCGTCGTCCTGCGTCGCCTGGTCGCCGGCGGGCTGCTCGCCACCGGCAGCCGCCCCTGCATCCTGCTGGCTGTAGATCGCCTGGCCGAGCTTGCCCTGCGACTCGTTGAGCTTGTCGAAGGCGGTCTTCACGGCCTCGTCGTCCTCGCCCGCGAGCGCCGACTTCAGGGAGTCGACGTCGCCCTGCACTTCGGACTTGACGTCCGCGGGGAGCTTGTCGTCGTTCTCCTTGATGAGCTTCTCGATCGAGTACACGAGCTGCTCGGCCTGGTTGCGACGCTCGTTCGCCTCACGGCGGGCCTTGTCCTCGGCCGCGTGCTCCTCGGCCTCGCGGACCATGCGCTCGATGTCCTCCTTCGGCAGCGACGAGCCGCCGGAGATGACCATCGACTGCTCCTTGCCGGTGCCCTTGTCCTTCGCGGACACGTGCACGATGCCGTTCGCGTCGATGTCGAACGTGACCTCGACCTGCGGCACGCCACGGGGAGCCGGTGCGATGCCGGTCAGCTCGAAGGTGCCGAGCGGCTTGTTGTCGCGGGTGAACTCACGCTCGCCCTGGAAGACCTGGATGGCGACCGACGGCTGGTTGTCGTCGGCGGTCGTGAAGGTCTCGCTCCGCTTGGTCGGGATGGCAGTGTTGCGGTCGATGAGCTTCGTCATCAGGCCGCCCTTGGTCTCGATGCCGAGCGACAGCGGCGTGACGTCGATGAGCAGGACGTCCTTGCGCTCGCCCTTCAGCACACCGGCCTGCAGGGCGGCACCGACCGCCACGACCTCGTCCGGGTTGACGCCCTTGTTCGGCTCCTTGCCGCCGGTGAGGCTCTTGACGACCTCGGCGACGGCCGGCATGCGGGTCGAGCCACCCACGAGCACCACGTGCGCGATGTCGTTGACGGAGACACCCGCCTCCTTGATGACGTCGTTGAAGGGCTTCTTCGTGCGGTCGAGCAGGTCGGAGGTCATCTGCTCGAACTGCGCGCGGGAGAGTGTCTCGTCGAGGTTGAGCGGGCCGTCCGCGGTGAGCGTCAGGTACGGGAGCTGGATGTTCGTGCTCATGGAGCTCGACAGCTCCTTCTTCGCCTGCTCGGCCGCTTCCTTCAGACGCTGCTTCGCGATCTTGTCGTTCGAGAGGTCGACGCCGTGCTCGTCCTTGAACTTCTTGATGAGCCAGTCGACGATGCGCTGGTCCCAGTCGTCGCCACCGAGGCGGTTGTCGCCCGCGGTCGCGCGGACCTGGATCGTCGAGAAGTCGTCGTCCTTGCCCACCTCGAGCAGGGAGACGTCGAACGTGCCGCCACCGAGGTCGAAGACCAGGATGAGCTCGTCTTCCTTGCCCTTGTCGAGGCCGTAGGCCAGAGCGGCGGCGGTCGGCTCGTTGATGATGCGGAGGACGTTGAGGCCTGCGATCTCACCGGCGTCCTTCGTGGCCTGACGCTCGGCGTCGTTGAAGTACGCGGGGACGGTGATGACCGCGTCGGTCACGTCCTCGCCGAGGTACTGCTCGGCGTCGCGCTTGAGCTTGCCCAGGGTGCGGGCCGAGATCTCCTGCGGCGTGTACTGCTTGCCGTCGATGTCGGCCTTCCAGTCGGTGCCGATGTGGCGCTTGACGGAGGCGATGGTGCGGTCGACGTTCGTGACGGCCTGGCGCTTGGCGGTCTCGCCGACGAGCACCTCGCCGTCCTTCGTGAAGGCGACGATCGACGGCGTGGTGCGCATGCCCTCGGCGTTGGCGATGACCGTGGGCTCGCCGCCCTCGAGCACGCTGACGACCGAGTTGGTGGTTCCGAGGTCGATGCCTACTGCTCGTCCCATGTGCAAACTCCTCTTGTCTGGGTAAGTCGATGGACTTGCGTCCGATGGACTCAACCTTACTCACATGGTCCTGGACGTCAAGGCCACAGCCTCCGAACTTGCCATGAGCCGACTCAGGTCGGACACCATTGCGCATGTTGTATTTCAGCGCACGGTTTGATATTCTGGTACGGCAGCGGGGTCTCCCGCGACCACCCCACCGCGAGCCGCTGACGGCCCGATCGTCCGAGCGAGAGCACGCGGCCCGACCCCCTCGAAAGGGATCAACAACCATGTCCAACAAGACCAAGCGCATCGCGAAGGGGCTCGGGGCGTCCGCCCTGGCCGTCGCGACCATCGCTTCCGGCCTGTCCTTCGGTGCGGCGTCGGCTTCTGCGGCGACGTCGACGACTGCGCTCTCCGGGGGCGGCAAGACGTTCCAGCTCATCGCGAAGCAAGGACCCAACAGCTACTCAGCGCTCGTGGCTGCCAGTGGTGCCATCACCGCTGGCACGGTCAAGCACTACGGGACGCTCGCGGCGGCACAGGCTGCAGCGGTTGACATCACTTCGGTTCCGCTGCCCGACGGCGGATTCGCGTTGCGAACCCCGGAGGGGGGCTGTGTCATCGCCACTGACCCCCTCAGTGACCAGCACTGGCAACTGTACCCGTATCGCATCACCGCCAATGCGCCGTGGACGGACTGTCGGACGACCCAGGCGGCCGCTTCGGAGTCGTTTCAGTGGTGGAAGCAGGACAGCAACGGGAACCTCGTCAGCTGGGTCGGGAACCGGGCCTTGACCAGCGCGACCCGCACCGAAAACGAACTGGTCGACAACGGCGGGCTCGTCGTGCAGCAGTTCTTGCTCGGGTCTGCCCCGAAGGGAGAATTCGTCGGCATCCCCGCTGATCTGGGTTCGTTCTACGAATCGCTGACGGCGACCGGCACGTTCGACGCCGACGCCACCAAGAAGGCCACCGTCTCGGGCACCGCCGAGCCGGGCGCCGCGATCACCGTGAAGAACGGCACGACGACCGTCGCCTCGACCACGGCCGACGCCAACGGTGACTACTCCGTCGAGATCACCGCCCCGAACAAGGGCGGCGCGCTCGCCCTCACCGTCTCGCAGATGGTCGACGGCGCTGCCGCCGGCACCGCGAACGTCTCGCTCGACTACGGCACCGCCGTCGCGATCACCGGTCCGGAGGACCAGGAGGACGTCCCGGCCGGGGCGACCGCCATCACCGGCGCCGGCGAGGCCGGTTCGTCCGTGCAGGTCTTCGACAATCAGGGCCGCACCCCGATCATCTCGACCACGGTCCGCACCAACGGCACCTGGTCCGGCGCGGCCAACCTGAACGCGGGTGAGCACGTGCTGGAGGCGAAGCAGCTGTCGAAGGGTGCGAACACCACGACGTCGACGATCACGGTGAACCCGGGGCAGTCCGCTCTGACCGCCGCGACCATCACGACGGACGAGTACACCCCCGGGCAGCGCACCACTTTCTCCGGCACGGCGACGGCCGGGGCGACGGTCGACGTCCTCGCCGCCGACGGCACGGTCATCGCCGGCGGTGTCCAGGTCGCCGCGAACGGGTCGTTCTCGTTCCAGGCCACCCCGGCCGCCGGCAGCACCGAGTACTCGTTCCGCGTCCGCCAGACCATGGGAGACGCCACGCGCACCGACGGCCCGTTCACGGTCGACGCCACGGTGGACGCGTTCGCGCCGGTCACGGTGACGCGCCCGTCGACGGTCACCCCGGGCGTCGAGAACGTCTTCACCGGCACCGCGACGCCGGGTGCAACGTACCGCGTCCTCAACGCCTCCGGCACCCAGATCGTCCCGGGCACGTTCACCATCGACGCGCAGGGCAACTGGACCTTCCGCCGCATGGTGTCGACGGGCGCGACCAAGCTCGACTTCAAGCTCGAGCAGACCCTGAACGGGGAGACCCGCACCTCCCAGCTGTTCAGCATCCGGGCGAACGCGGGTTACCCCGTGGCGAACACCACCCGTTCGGTCCGCCCCGGTGTCACCAACACCTTCACGGGCACGGGCCCTGCTGGCGCGTCGTACCGCGTGCTCAACGTGTCCGGCACCCAGATCGTCCCGGGCACGTTCGACATCGATGCGCAGGGCAACTGGACGTTCGACCGCGTCGTCTCGCTCGGCGCTGCGAACTTCAAGTTCAAGCTCGAGGTCACCACGGCCGACGGCGCGACCTTCACCACGCCGCTCTACACGGTGAACGCCGCTTCGCTCACCCCCGTGACGGTGTCCACGACCGAGGTCTTCCCCGGCCAGCAGAACACGTTCACCGGCAAGGGCGAGCCCGGCGCGACCTACTCCGTGCTGAACATGTCGGACACGGTGCTCGACCCGAGCATCGAGAGCACCTTCCGCGTCGACGCGAACGGCGACTGGGAGTTCAAGCGCGTCGTCTCGACCGGTGCCGCGAACTTCAAGTTCAAGATCCGCCAGACCCTCAACGGCCAGACCACCACGAGTGACCTCTTCACGATCGACGCCGCCACCTTCCAGGCCGCGACCGTCGACAACGAGTACGTCAACGCCGGCATCTGGAACACCTTCACCGGCACCGTGACCCCGGGCGCCGCGATGCGTGTCCTGAACACGTCGAACAACGAACTGTCGGGCATCACCGACCTGCAGGTCGCCGCGGACGGCAAGTACTCGTTCAAGCGGATCGTCAGCGCGACCGGCACCAAGCTCGACTTCCGCATCGAGCAGACCCACGACGGCAAGACGATGATCGGCGACACCGTCACCCTGCAGGCCCGCACTGCGGACGTCACCATCGACAACACGTCGGTGACCCCGGGCCGCGTGAACACCTTCACCGGCACCGCCACCCCGGGTGCGACGTTCGAGGTCTTCACGCCGGGCAACGTCGGCGACACCCCGCTCGCCAGCGGCACCGTGTCGGCGCAGGGCCGGTTCGCCTTCGACCGCACGGTCGGCACCGGAGCCACCTCGTACGCCTTCAAGATCGTCCTCACCAAGGACGGCAAGCAGAGCGTCTCGGCACCGTTCACCATCGCGGCCAGCACCCGCTGACCCGCACCACACGCAGCGACGGCGCCCCCGGGTCTCGACCCGGGGGCGCCGTTGCGTCGGGGTTCCCCTGCAGCACCCTTCCGAAGGACACCACCATGCACACGACCCTCACCCGCACCCTCGCCGCCACCACGCTCGCCCTGATCGCCGCAGCCGGCCTGAG
>NZ_NXIA01000022.1 GCF_002412165.1 Curtobacterium sp. 'Ferrero' | reverse complement strand
GGGCAAGGACAACACCATCACTGCCGCCGACTGACACACCCACGACCACCACCACCGAGGGCCTCGCGCACACCGCGAGGCCCTCAGCCATTGCGGGCGAGTCGGTCAACGTCCGGACGCTGCGCACGGGCTGACGGCTGCACCCGACTCTGCGATATCTGGCAACGGCGTATGGACCGAACGAAACCGGTGCGGAACATCACATCTGGTACTTTCCGACAGGGCAGAACCGCCCAGTCATCAGCGGAACCGGGCAGATGCAGCACGCCCCGCCCATCGGAGATCGGCTGCTGGTTTCCGCGAAGAACGCGAGAGGACCGAACCTTGCTTCCCCACCAGCTCAAACGGACCGCCACAGGCCTCGCGGCTGCCACCCTGGCCGTCGCCGGCCTGGCAGCGGGTGCCACACAGGCCTCCGCGACCCCGCAGGCACGAGTCAACGCTGTCCCGGGTGCCACGTTCCAGTTGATCAACCAGTGGAGTCCGTCCCTCGGCGTCACGGAGTGGGGAGCGATGGACGCCACCGGCAGGCGGGTGACCTACAGCTCGGCAGCACTGGCCAGGGCGAACGCACCGTTCTGGACGGTGTACCGGTGGGACGGGAACGACGACAAGCTGACGATCAACCTCACCTCGGATCTGTCGAAGTGCCTCGGGGTCTTCGGTGTGGACACGTCCCACGCCACGATCGTCCGGTCCGGCAGCGTCTGCAACGTCGCGCCGCAGGCCACCGCGACGGGTTCGGTCTGGAGGATCGAATCCGGCAACCTCAGGTGGGTCCCGTTCTCGACGCCCGGCTTCCTGACCGGTCGCCCGTCCGCGAACATCAGTGACACCGGCGGGCGTTTCGACGTCGACCGGGACAACACGCGGTTCTCCTCCCTCCCGACGAGCCTCCTCACCCCGACGCGCGATCACCCGTTCACCGCGTCGGGCTCCTTCCCCGCCGACCCCGCTCGGACGGCGGTGTACTCCGGGACCGCAGAGCCGAGCACGCCGATCGAGGTCAAGGACAACGGGGGCAAGCTCGTCGCGTCGACCACCTCCGACGCCGACGGCAACTGGACGATCAACTTCCCCGCACCCGACATCCGCGGCAGCCTCTACACCGTCCACGTCAACCAGATCATCGACGGCACCGCCACCGGCAACATCCAGGTCGACCTCGACTACGGCACCCGCGTGTCGATCACCACCCCGACCGACCAGGCCACCGTCCCGGCCGGCGCAACCACCATCAGCGGCGCCGGCGAGCCCGGCTCCCAGGTGCAGGTCATCAACAACGGCGGCACCACCCCGGTCCTCTCGACCACGGTCGCCGCGAACGGCACCTGGACCGGCTCGGCGAACCTCGCCCGCGGCGAGCACGTCCTCGAGGCCAAGCAGCTCTCCAAGGGCGCCCGCACCACCACGGACACCGTCACCGTCAACCCCGGCCAGTCCGCCCTGACCGCCGCGACGATCACCACCGACGAGTACACGCCCGGCCAGCGCACCACCTTCACCGGCACCGCCACTGCCGGCGCCACCATCGACATCCTCGCCGCCGACGACGCCGTCATCGCCAGCGGCGTCCAGGTCGCCGCCGACGGATCGTTCTCGTTCCAGGCCACCCCGGCCGCCAGCACCACCGAGTACTCGTTCCGCGTCCGCCAGACCCTCGGCAGCGACACCCGCACCGACGGGCCCTTCACCATCGTGGGGGCGGTCCCCGTCACCGTCACGCAGCCGACGACGGTCACCCCCGGCGTGACCAACACGTTCGTCGGGACCGGGCCGGCCGGCTCGTCGTACCGGGTGCTGAACGTGTCAGGGACGCAGATCGTCCCGGGCACCTTCACGATCGACGCACAGGGCAACTGGACCTTCCAGCGTGTGGTGTCGACCGGAGCGACCAAGTTCGACTTCCGGCTCGAGACCACTGATGCCCGCGGGACGACCACGACGTCTCCGCTGTTCTCGATCCCTTCCGGGCAGCTCACACCGGTCACGGTGCAGACGACCCAGGTGATCCCCGGCCGGGAGAACACGTTCTCCGGCACGGCCACCCCGGGCGCGATGTTCTCCGTGTTGAACATCTCGGACACGGTCCTCGACCCGGGCATCGGGAGCACGTTCCGGGTGGGCCCGGATGGCCGGTGGCAGTTCACCCGCGTCGTCTCGACCGGAGCGACGGGCTTCCGGTTCAAGGTCCGCCAAACCCTCAACGGCCAGACCGTCACGAGCGAGCTGTTCACGATCCCGGCGGCCACCGCCTGAACACGACGGCACCGACGCCCCGGCCACCACTGCAGCCGGGGCGCCGGTGCGCGGTCTCGTCTTTGCCCTTTCGTATGCGATGTATTACGCTGGGAACATCACATGACGAAAGCGGAGGTCGCAGCGTGAGCACGGTCTGGATCATCAACCACTACGCGCACCACCACGAACGGGACGGTCGCGCCACACGCCACCAGTCACTCGCGGAGCACCTCACGGCACTCGGCTGGCGGAGCATCGTGATCGCTGCCGGAACCGATCACCCCACCGGACGGTCGCACCTGCGGGGGCTGCGAATCCGACGCCGCTGGACCGGCGAGGGCTACGACTTCCTGTGGCTCCGCGGAGTCGACTACCGGGGTGCCGGGCTCAGCCGAGCTGTTCGTCGGGTCCTGGACATCGTCGTCTTCACGTTCCTCCTGCTCGTCCCCCGCTCGCTGGCCGGACTGCCCCGTCCGGACGTCATCGTCGGCGGTTCGTTCCACCCCCTCGCCGCCTGGGCGGCCGCCCGCCTGGCACGACGCCACGGCGTCCCGTTCGTGTTCGAACCGCGCGACCTGTGGCCGGAGTCCGCACTCGGCCTTGCCGGCATGACCGAGCGACACCCCGTGATCCGTGCGCTCCGCCGACTCGAGCAGGACATCGTGCGACGAGCGGACCACATCATCTCGCCCCTCGGCGGGGTCGGCCGGTACTACGCCGACCGCGGCTACCACGGCGGCTTCACCTGGGTACCCAACGGCGTCACCGTCGACCAGCTGCCCGGGGAACGACCCCGTGACGCGGGCGCATCCCTGGCGGACGCGCCGTTCACCATCGCCTACATCGGCTCGATGGGTCCTGCCAACGCGTTGGAGGTCGTCATCGACGCGTTCGACCAGGCCGCGACGACCGCCAGGGCACGGGGGCTCCGGCCCCTCGCGCTCCGCATGGTGGGGGACGGCGCTGACGTGACGGCGCTCCGCGAACGCGCGTCGAGCCTCCCGTCCGCTGCCTCGATCACGTGGGACGGCCGGGTCTCCCAGGGCGAGGCACGAGCGATCGGCCGCCAGGCCGACTGCCTCGTGGTCAACATGCACGACCTCCCGCTGTACCGACACGGCGTCTCGATGAACAAGCAGTACGAGTACATGCTGCTGGAGCGCCCGCTGCTGGTCGGCGCGCCCGTCCCCCTCGAGTCGGTCGAGGCCGCTGAGTGCGGCGTGCACGTCCCGGCGGACGACGCCGCGGCGCTGGCCGAGGGGATGCTCACCCTCGCCTCCATGTCCGACGAGGAGCGCGCCGCCATGGGTGCACGCGGTCGCGCGCACGTCATCCGTGAGCACGACTACGGACGTCTCGCACGCACCTACGCATCCGCACTCGCCGCGGCCGTCCGCCGGTGAGCCGACGGCCTCCGCTGACCGACCGCATCGACCCGAACGGAACACCAACCATGCCGTACGACATCGTCCACGTCTCCTCCGCGCACCCGTGGGTGGACAACCGCGTCCACCTGCGTGAGGCCGCCGCAGGGGTCTCCGGCGGACGGCGCGTGATGCTCATCGCTGTGGAGAGCGACCTGCAGGCGCCGACCACCGGTGTCGAAGTCATCTGCATCCCGCGCCGCCGCCGGGTGCGCCGCATGGTCGTGTCGACCGTGCAGGTGCTCCGCCTGGCGCTCGCCTCCGGCGCGAAGGTCGTGCACCTCCACGACCCCGAGCTCATCTGGACGATCCCGGTGCTCCGCCTCGCGGGCCGCGCCGTCGTCTACGATGCGCACGAAGACCTGCCCGACCAGGTCTGGGGCAAAGACTACCTGTCGCACCGGCAGCGTGCGGTCTTCGCCGCGCTCTCGCACCTGCTGCTGCGCGTCGCAGGCACCGCCGACCGCGTGGTCACCGCGACCGAGTGGACCGGGCGTCGGTTCCCCGCTGGGCGGACGGTCGCGATCCACAACTTCCCGCTCGAGCGAGCCGAGGACACCGAACAGCGCCCGCTCGAGCAGCGTGCTCCGGTCGTAGCGCACGTCGGGGTCCTCAGCAAGGACCGCGGGATCGACGTGATCAGCGCGGCAGCCGACGAGGATGCCTTCCCGTCGGACTGGCGGATCGAGATGGTCGGTTCCATCGACGCGGCGACGGACACGACCGCGCTCCGCGCCGCCGAGGCCCACGGACGGATCCGCCACCACGGCGTGGTCGGCCCGATGGAGGCGCGGGACCTCCTGCTGGACGCACGGATCGGCGTCGTGCCGTTCCGCCGGACCCCGGTGACCGACCAGATCTTCCCGACCAAGCTCTTCGAGTACCTCGCCGCCGGCCTCGCGGTCATCGCGACCGACGTGCCGCTCTGGCGCCGTCTGCTCGAAGGAGTCAGCTGCGTGACGTTCGTGCCCGCCGACGACCCAGCAGCCATCGCCGCCGCGGTCCGCCGCTACGCCGACGACCCGGAACTGCTCGCGGAACACGGCGCCGAGGCACGGCGCGCGGCGGAACGCTTCTCGTGGGCACGTGAGGCCGACCGGCTCGTCGCGATGTACGACGAACTGCTCGGCGCGTCCGAGGAGGGCTGAGTCCGTGACCGTCGCCCCCGTCTCCACCCCGCTCCGGCCCGCGGATGCCGCCTCGCTCCGGGCCCTCCGCCGTGTGTTGGTCGTCGCAGTGATCATCGCCGCCCTGGCCGTGACGATGAACTGGATCTCCGAGCACCTCGTGGCTCCGCTGTTCGCCTACCTCGGGTACACGTACGTCGCTGCACCGTTCCTCGTGCTCGCCACCGCGATCGCGCTGACGACCGCTGTGGCGCTGGCGCTCCCCGCCCGGATCACCAAACCGTCGCACGTCGTCCTCTGGACCCTCTTCGTGGTGTGCGTCGCACCGACGATGCTGATGGGTGTGTCCTCGGGGTACCTCTCCCACCCCACGGCCCTGATGCTGTCGGCGGCCGTCGGGACAGCGTTCGCACTGGTCTCGTTCGGCGTGCCTCGGGACGGTGGGGACGAGCAGACACCAGTGCGCGATGACGCCACCGCCGATGTCCTCCGCTTCGGCGCGCTCTCCGTGGGCCGAGGGACGCTCACCTGGACCATCTGTGCCGTCTACTCGCTGGCCACCTACGGGATCATGGCGGCGACGGTCGGCGTGCACGTCCGGTTCCTCGCACTCGACGACATCTACGACGTCCGCGCGGACTACACCGCCGACGTCGGCACGGGCGGCGCGCTCGGGTACCTGCTCACGGGTCAGGCGTTCGTCGTGAACCCGCTGATCCTCGCGCGGGGCATCTTCCGGCGCCGTCCGTCCCTGATCGTGCTGGCGCTCGTCGGGCAGTTCCTGCTCTACTCGAGCACGGGCTTCAAGACAGTCCTGTTCTCATTCATCGCCGTGCTCGGGATGGCCCTGGTCTTCCGCCGGCGCACCGGCGGGGCGTCCGCGATCCCGTTCCTGGCCGCTCCGCTCGCCATCATGGTGGCCTCCGCCGCCGCCGACGAGGCATCAGGCGGGATCACCTGGACGTCGGTCTTCACCCGGCGGTTCATGCTCACGCCGGGCCTGCTCTCGTCGGTGTACGTCGACTACTTCAGCCAGAACCCCGTCGCGATGTACGCCTACTCGTTCCTCGGCACGTGGATCGACTACCCGTACGATCTTGCGCCGCCCAAGCGGATCGCGGACTACCTCGTGCCAGGATCGACCGGGTACGCCAACGCCAACTTGTTCGCGGACGGGTTCGCGAACTTCGGTTGGGCCGGGATCGGCGTGGCGGCACTCGTCCTCTGGGTGTGGTTGCGGTTCGTCGACCACGCGATCAAGGGACTGCCGCTGCGGGTCGCCGCGATGGCGCTCGTGATGCCGAGCATCGCACTGTCCAACACGTCGATCTTCACGGCGATGCTCTCGCACGGCCTCGTGATCGGCACGGTCATCCTGCTCATATGCCCGCGGACCGGTTGGGCGCCGGTCGACGGCGCCGCGGGTGCGCGGAGGCGCCGGAGCACCGGCGACACGTCGACCCGGACACGCGGCGAGCAGCGGGACGTGCTTGCTGGGCAGCTGCCCTCGCGCCGTGCCGCAGAGCTCGGCGCTCGCGGTCGTCGCGTCAGGTCCGGTGCCGCACGGCCACCAGTCTCCGGGACCGCCCCGCGGGTCGCCTCTGCACGAGTGGCCGCAGCCCGAGCCCCCCGAGCGGCCCGACGAGCTGCGGCCCATGCGGCTGTGCCGACCAGCTGACCACGACGGAAGGCGGGCGCCCCGGCCTCCGTCGTGAAAGCGGTGCCGGGCACGCCGGTCTCGACCACCACCGTTCCCACGTTCGGTCGGAGCGGTCAGCCGTCGCGGAACCGCACCACGGCGTCCGTGGCCGACACGACCGGGTCCGTGACGAGGCTGCCCCACGAGTTCCCGATGCTCAGGAATGAGTTGGTTGCCGAACGGCATTGCAGTCCGACGTCACCCGCGGACACCTGGTTGCCGAACACCGCGCCCGAGTTCGCCGTGGCGACCACGAGGATGCCTGCCGTCCGCGCCGTGCCGAGTCGCTGCACATCGACCACCGAGTTGCGGAAGATGGTCAGGTCGGCGTTGGAGTGGTACGCCGAGATCGCCCGCCCGAACCCCACGAGGTCGTTCTCGGCGATGACGAGGTCGCGGGTGAGGTAGACGAGGATCGGCGCGTCCCGATCTGCGTCGCCGTACCCCGACACCGCATTGCCCAACAGGACGCCGGTCGCACGTTCGGCGGGGGAATCGATCGTCTCTCCGGCACCGCGGACGACGATCCCGGGCCCCGGGCCCCGGAATGACCGGGTGACGGTGTTGCCGATCACGGAGCAGGAGAGCGGCGCGTACTTCGTCTTCGAGGCGTCGTCCTCGTCCTTCGACGGCACGAGCGCGATGCCGACGCGGCAGTCCTCGACCCGGTTGCGGAGGATCGCGATCTGTTCCCCGCCGTGGGTGTCGATGCCCTCCCATGCCGGAACCCGGCTGACCCAGTTGTCACTCACCGTGATCCGGGCACTGCGCGGGAACCGATCGGTGCCCGCGGCCGTCGACCGAGCTGCTTCGATGCCGTACGAGTTCACGTAGGGAGCTGGCTGGTTCACCTGGTCGATGCGGTTCCCGCTGACGAGCCCGTCGGTGCAGGAGACCAAGAGGACGCCCGCGTAGCCGACGTCGGTGATCGTCGTACCGCTGATCGCGAACTGCTCCACGTGTTCGAGCAGCACCCCGTCGTGCGACTGCCCGCTGATCGAGCCGCCGTGGACCACGACGTTCCGGAGCGGGGCCGCAGTCGTCCCGGTCGCCTGGATGCCTCGGCCGAGGCCCGAAACGGACCCGTCGGCGCCCCGCAGGACCGGCTGTTCGATGCGGACGTCCGACGAGAACACGTGGAGGAGGGAGATGTGCGACGGGGTCGACAGGGACCCACCTGCGAAACGCAGGGTGATCGGCGCCGCGAGGACCACGGGATCGACCACGCTCCAGTTCCGGGTGATCGTGACGCACGACCACGGCGGAGCGGTGCCGATGAGCTCGTGGACGGACGCAGCCCCACTGTCGTCCACGGCGTGGGGCGTGGCCACGGCGCGCGGGACGATCGCCGAGATCGTCGACGCGGCCGTCACGGTGGCGAGCGTCCGGATCGCTCCGCGACGGGTCACCACGGGGCACCTCCGGAGCGAGCTGCCCGCGACGACGTCAGCGCACGGTCACCGTTCGGCCGCGGGTTCCGGAAGCGGCTTCCTGCGGCTCCAGGCCGTCGACCGGCGATCCCGGCGTCGGTGCCGGAGCCGTCCCGACCGCCACTCGGTGCCCCCGGGCTGCGCGGGCGACGAGCAGCAGGACAGTCGAGTACGCGACCACCATCGCGACCGAGAGCGCCGCGACGGTCGCACCGGCTGATCCGCCCGCGAGGCTCGTGACGAGGACCGCACCGGACGTCAGGGCGAGACGCGCTGCATCCCAACACAACTGCGTCAGCTGCCGGCCGAGCAACGACAGGAGCTGTGTCACCGGCGACGCGATCACCTGCACGGCGAAGGCCGGCACGAGGATCTGCGCGAACGTTCCCGACACCTGCCACTCGTCCCCGAAGACCCACGAGAACGCGGTCGGCGCGAGGACGAGGACGAACAGGGTGCCGGCCGCGCCGGCGCCCGCGAGACGCAGCACGATCCGCCGGAACAGCCGGTCGACCGGTGTCCCCGAGCGCACCGCCCGTCCGAAGACCCCACTCGACCACTGCGCGACTGCGTCTGCGAGCATGCCGACCGGTGTCCCCAGCACACGCATGGTCAGCGCGATGTACCCAGCCGACGTGCTGCCGAGCGCAAGCGCGATCAGCACACTCGGCGCCTGCTGGCCGAGGACGTTCAGGAGCGCGGACCACGGTGTCACGAGCAGGAACCGGCGATGCGTGCGGAGCGTCCCCGTGAAGTGCTCTGCCGACGGCGAAGGACTGCGGTCGGGGAGTCTCCGCGGGCGGAACGAGGAACCGACGATCCCTGCGAAACGACCGATCGACAGCCCTGCGAGCAACCCGACCGGTCCGAGCGGTGCCGCCAGGATGTTCCACGCGGTCTGGGCGAGCCCCTGCACGGCGTTCCTGGTCGCCAACTCGCCGTACTGCTGCCTCCGGGCGACCGTCGCGCTGACGATCCGGAACGCACTGACGACGAAGGTCGTGACCGGGAAGAGCCACCACACGACTTCGAGTGACGGAGCAGCGAAGCTGTGCGCAAGGACACTCCGGAGCGACCAAGCGGCGAGCGCGACCCAGGAGGCGACCACCGCCGACACGGCGAGTCCGAACACGACCAGGTGCCGGACCGCCCGGCTGGACGGGGCGACCACCACGGCACGGTCGGTCCCCATCGCGGCGAAGGCACCGAGTATCGAGCAGAGGGCGGTGATGACGGCGAGGGCGCCGAAGTCCGACGGCGCGTACCAGCGGGTCAGAATCGGCGACACCGCGATGACCGAGCCCTGACCGATCAGCGAACCGATCAGGATCACAGCGATGCCGGGGGCCTTCCAGCGCATGACTCGCCGCATCTCGTGTCCCTTCGTCAGGCGTGCCGTGATCTCGAACACCCCCATTCAGAATATCACATGTCATGGCTTTGCTCCGATCGGATCCGGGAGCCCTGCGCGCCGGTAGACACGAAGCAGATGACCGGCCTCGCGATCCCAGTGCAGGTGGTCGCGTGCAGCAGCTGCCGCGGCTCGTCCGTGCCCGTCGAGCCGCGCCGGGTCGGACTCGTAGGCCTGCACCGCACGGAGTACTGCGTCCGCGTCCCCAGGAGGTACCCACGTCACGCAGTCGAATGCTCCGACGAGCGCTCGCCAGGCCGGGATGTCGGAAGCGATGACGGGGAGACCTGCCGCGAGGTACTCGAGGAGCTTCGTCGGGATCGACGTCCTGAAGGCCTTCGTCGGCAGGAGCGGCACGACACCGATGCGAGCATCGAGGAGCACATCGCGGGCGGCAGTCGGCGACACGACGCCGTTGTACTCGATGCGACCGGCGTCGACGTGCTCGTCGAAGGCCCGTCGGTCGACCGCCGGGTCGATCGGACCCGCGACCACGAGTGACCAACCGGGCACTTGGTCGAGGGCGTCCGCGAGCGCCGTGAGCACGGACAGCCCACGGTCGTGGTTCACGGCGCCGAGGTACGCGATGCGCCGCCGACGGGTGGACGGCGGCGCGGCGGCGGCGTCCTCGGGTCGCAGGCGGGGAAGGTTGCGGACGACCTGGGTCGTCCGAGGGTCGAAGCGCTCCGCGATGGTCGGCGTCGCAGCGACCACGAACGACGCCCGGCGCGCCAGGGCGACGGCCGCGTGTGCCAGGGGGACTGCGAGGAGTCGCCCGGCGCGGCCGAGGTACTCCTTGCCCAGGACCTGGGCCGGGAGGTCTTCGTGCGCGTCGTAGACGACGCGGCGACCTGCGAGGCGGAGGAAGAGCACCGACCAGAGCAGCTCTGGATCGTGGAGGTGCACGATCCGTGCTCGGGACGACCAGGCGGCCAGGACCGCCTGGACCGACGAGAGCACCACCCGGGCAGCGCGCCGACGACGCCGGAGCCGTCGGACGTAGACGCCCGTCGTCGGATCGGGTCGGTCCCAGTCGGGGTCGACCACGCCGTCCGTCGTGACGGCGACGAGAGCGGTCCGGTACCCCGTCGCCGCTGCCGTCGCCGCCGACCGGAGGTGCACGCGGTTGTCCGTCCACGGGTGGGCGCTCGACACGTGCACGATGTCGAACGGGCGAGGCCTGGAGTCCATGCCGGCACGCTACGAGTGCGGGCGCCCCCCGCCACATATCTCCGTACTTCGTATTTCAGTCACCCGCGGGGGCACCGATGGCGATCACCATGCAGTCCCAGCGGGACGTGTCGAGCACCCGTCGACCATCGACCACGGTCCGGACGCCGGGCAGCGCAGTGTCGCGCATCGTGCGGTACTCAGCGTGGTCGGCTTGCACGATGGCGGCGTCCACGGCGTCGCCGTGCTGGTACGCCGCGAAGCCGAGGTGCTCGAGCTCGCTGTCCAAGAACATCGGATCCGTCACGGTGACGGACGCGCCGCGGGCCTGCAGGGCGGCCACGGTGCCGAACACCCCCGAGAACGCCGTCTCCTTGACACCGCCGCGGTAGGCGGCGCCGAGCACCACGACACGCTGTCCGGCGAGGTCCCCGTGCAGGCGCTCGAGGAGGTCGACGGCGTGGTCCGGCATCGCGGCGTTGCGCCGACGCGCGGCTCGGACCACGGTGGCGTCCGGGTCGTTCCAGAGGTACAGCTGCGGGTAGACGGGGATGCAGTGGCCTCCCACGGCGATGCCCGGCTGGTGGATGTGGCTGTACGGCTGCGAGTTGCAGGCCTCGATCACCTTCGCGACGTCGATGCCGTTCTGGCCGGCGAAGACCGCGAACTCGTTGGCGAGCGCGATGTTCACGTCGCGGTAGGTGGTCTCGGCGAGCTTTGCCATCTCTGCTGCCTCGGCGGTGCCGAGGTCCCACACACCGTTCGGTCGTGGCAGGTCGTCCCGCGCGTCGAACTGGAGGACGGTCTCGTAGAAGACCCGCGCACGGTCGCACCCTGCGTCGGACAGTGCTCCGATCAGCTTCGGGTACCGGCGGAGGTCCGCGAACACCCGCCCGGTGAGGACGCGCTCGGGCGAGAAGACGACGTGGAAGTCGCGCCCCTCGACGAGGCCGGAGGCCTGCTCGAGCATCGGCGCCCACCGTGTGCGCGTGGTGCCGACCGGCAGGGTGGTCTCGTAGGCGACGAGGGTGCCCGGGCGGAGGTGCGCTCCGATCGATCGGGAGGCGGCGTCCATCCAGCCGAAGTCGGGGGTGCCGTCCTGGCCCACGAACAACGGGACGACGACCACGACGACGTCCGCGGTCGGGATCGCCTCGGCGGGGTCGGTGGTGGCGCGGAGCCGGCCCGCGGGGACGACCTCCCGCAGCCCCTCGGCGAGACCGTGCTCCCCGGGGAACGGTTCGATCGCGGCGTTGACCGACTCGACGACGGCGGGGGCCACGTCGAGTCCGGTGACGGTGGCGCCCGAACGGGCGTACTGCACCGCGAGGGGGAGGCCGATCTTGCCGAGGCCGACGACGACGACGTTCATGGTGTGTGCTGCTCTCTCCGGCGAGGCCGGGACGGGTTGTGGTGGTGTTCGGGTGGTCCGGACGGACGCGACGACCGCGCTCAGGCTGCGAGGGCGACCGCGGTCCGGGTGCGGGCCGAGCGGATGATCGCTTCGGCGACCGCCACGGTCCGTGCGCCCTCGGCGAGGGTGACGATGTCGTCACCGCGTCCGAGGACGGCGTCACGGAAGGCCTCGTGCTCGACGAGGAGCGGCTCGCGCTTCTCGATCGCGAAGCGCGTGCTCGCACCCTCGGCGACCCCACGGAACGCGGCCACCTGGTCCCAGGCCGTCGCGACCGTGCCGTTCTCGTGGAACGTGAGGTCGGCGTGCAGCGTGTCCGCGACGAACGCACCGCGCTCGCCGGTCACGATGATGAGCCGCTCCTTGAACGGGGTCAGCCAGTTGACGAGGTGCGAGGTGACCGTGCCGTCCGCGAGCTGACCCGTGACGGTCACGAGGTCCTCGTGCGGGCGACCGCTCTTGGTGCATGCGAGCGCTCCCACGTGCACGTACGGCGAGCGGGCGATCCACGCGGTCGCGTCGATGTCGTGTGTCGCGAGGTCCTTCACGACACCCACGTCGGCGATGCGGGCGGGGAACGGGCCCTGCCGCCGGGTGGCGATCTGGAAGACGTCGCCGAGCTCTCCCGCGTCGAGGCGGGTCCGGAGTGCGCGCAGCGCGGGGTTGTAGCGCTCGATGTGCCCCACGGCGCCGACCAGGCCGGCCGACCCGAAGGCTTCCACCAAGCGGGCGGCCGCGCGTTCGTCGACCGCGACGGGCTTCTCGATCAGCGCGTGCACGCCTGCTGCGGCGAGCACGAGACCGATCTCCTCGTGGAGCGCGGTGGGGACCGCGACGACCGCGATGTCGATGCCGAGCGCGATGAGCTCGTCGACCGACCGGACGACCGGGGTGCCGTTCGCGATGCCGTGCGGGTCGCCGAGCGCGTCGGCGAGTCCGACCAGCTCGACGCCGTCCACCGATCGGAGGACCCGGGCGTGGTGCCGCCCCATCATCCCGAGGCCGATGACGCCGGCTCGGAGCGTCCGGGGGCTCATCGGCCCGCTCCTGCGAGGGCGTTGACACCGGCGACGATGCGGTCGAGCTGGGCGAGGGTGAGCGTCGGGTAGACGGGGAGTGCGAGGACTTCGCGGGCGGCCCGCTCGGTCGCCGGCAGGTCGAGGTCGAGACCGAACGACGGCAGCCGGTGGACGGGCGTCGGGTAGTAGACACCGGAGCCGACGCCGTGCTCGGCACGGAGGGCCTCGGCGAAGCCGTCGCGGTCCTCGGGGACGCGGACGACGAACTGGTGGAAGACGTGCTCCGCGTCGGGGTGGACGGTGGGGACCACGACGCCGCGGAGCTCCCGGGCGAGGTAGGCCGCGTTCGCCTGCCGCTGGGCGGTCCAGCGCAGCACCTTGCCGAGCTGGACGCGACCGATCGCGGCGTGGATGTCGGACATCCGGGCGTTGAAGCCGATGATCTCGTTCGCGTAGCGCTGTTCCATGCCCTGGTTGCGGAGCAGGCGGAGGGTCCGCTCGACGTCGTCGGAGGTCGTCGAGACCATCCCGCCCTCGCCCGCGGTCATGTTCTTGGTCGGGTAGAGGCTGAACGCCGAGGCGTCGGACGTGCTGCCGACGCGCTGGCCGGCCCACCGGGCCCCGTGCGCCTGCGCGGCGTCCTCGACCACGAGCAGCCCGTGCTCGGCGGCGATCGCCGAGAGCGCCGTCATGTCGGCGGGGTGTCCGTAGAGGTGCACGGGCATGAGCGCCTTGGTCGCCGGCGTGACCGCCCGGCGGACCGCCGCGGGGTCGACGCAGTAGCTGACCGGGTCGATGTCGACGAAGACCGGCGTCGCACCGACGAGTCGGACGGCGTTGGCGGTGGCGGCGAACGTGAACGAGGGCACGATGACCTCGTCGCCGGGGCCGACACCCAGCGCGACGAGGGCGAGGTGCAGGGCGGCGGTGCCGCTGTTCACGGCGACGACCGGCCGGTCGTCGACGAGCACCTGGCCGAACTCCCGCTCGAAGGCGGCCACCTCGGGCCCCTGGGCCAGGCCGCCGGACGCGAGGACCACGTCGACGGCGCGGCGCTCGTCCTCGCCGATGAGCGGCTTGGCGGCGGGGATCAGTTCGTCGGCCGCGGGCGCGACGCCGGGCTGCTGCGCGGGTGCGGGCTGCGTGGCGTGGATGGTGGTCATCGGGTCACCTCGATCGAGTCACCGGCTGCGGAGAGCCGGAAGTGGTCGCCCGTGGCCGGGCAGGTCAGGAGGTCGCCGTGGGTGGCGACGAGTCGCTCGCCGGTCCGTCCCACCCAGCCGATCCGGCGTGCGGGGACCCCGGCGACGAGGGCGTGGTCCGGGACGTCGCGGGTCACGACGGCGCCGGCGGCGACCATCGCCCAGCGACCGACGCGGACCGGTGCGACGCAGATCGCGCCGGCACCGATCGAGGCGCCGTCCTCGACGACGACCGGGGTCGCGTGCCAGTCGACGGCGTCCTTGACGGAGCCGTCCGGGTTGACCGCGCGCGGGACGTTGTCGTTGGTCAGGACGGCGCCGGGGCCGATGAAGACGCCCGAGCCGACGACCGCGGGCCCGTAGACGAGGGCGGCGTTCTGGATCTTGCAGCGGGCACCGATGACCACGCCGGCGCCGATGGTCACCCCGCGGCCGACGAGGGTGTCGGCACCGATCCGCGCGTCGGACTCGACGTGGCTCTCGTACCAGACACGGACGCCGTCGCCGAGGACGGCGGAGGCGGCGACGACGGCGGTCGGCGCGGTGAAGGCGTTCGGGTTGGTGGGCATCGCTTGCTCCTGTCTCCGGTGGCTGCGATCCCAGGTTACATATCAGTACGCGAAATATCAAGTGCGATGCAAAGGGCTCCCCGAAGCCGTAGGGTCGAGCCGTGCGCTGGAGTCGAGTCGGGTGGCCCGCCGTCGGGTACGTCTCCCTGGAGGACGTCGACGGCTACGCCGAACACCTCGCCCGACTGGTGACCGACGCCCCGCCCGCGGTGGCGGCCCTGGCGAGCGTGCGTTGGAACGAGGCGCGTGTCGAGCAGTGGGAGACGGACCTGCCTGCAGACGACGGCAGTCGGACGGTCCACGCCGCCGTGGTCGTCCGCACCGACGAGGTGCTCGACACCCCGGACGGGCTCTGGAAGCGGTGGAACCACGCGCGCGTCACGGTGCGCTTCGCCCGGGCGGTCCTCGACCCCGAGGACACCACGCCGCTCGACCTGCTGGCCGGGGACGTGCACGTGTCCCGCGGGGAGCTTGCGCACGTCGACGCCGACGTCTGGGAGCTCCGGCTGCTGCTCTCCCCCACCGGCGAGCTCGCGGTCCACTTCCGCGACGTCACGATCGAGGTGGCCTCGGTCCGTGAGGGCGTCTGGGCCCGCCTCGAGCAGCGCCCGCAGCACGGCTGGCACGGCCCGGTGCCGGACGGCTGGGTGGAGTGGGCGAACCCGGCGGTGCGCGCCGCGGCGCACGGGGACGTCGGCGGGCTCTCGCTCGCGCTCGACGGCATCGGCAGCGATCCGGTGGGGATCGACGAGGTCGACCCGCGCTGGGGCTTCGCCCCGCTGCACGCGGCGGCCTGGTTCGACCGGCGCGGCACCACGGAGGCCCTGCTCGAACGGGGTGCGGACGTGACGGTCCCGACGCCGAGGGGCGCAGTGCGCTCGACCTCGCTCGCGAGCGCGGCTCGCGGAAGGCGGAGGAGGTCCTGCTCGCCTCGTTCGACGACCAGACCGCGGGGCTCCACTTCACCGCGGAGGACCCCACCTCCGACGAATCCGCCGACTGATCAGCAGAACGGACTGGAGGCGCGGTGCCAGCTGGCACCGCGCCTCCCGTCCGGTGGACGCGAGCGCCTCAGACGGTGAGCGCGTTCGCCTGCGCGACCCGCCCGTACCAGCGCGCCGAGTCCTTCGGCGTCCGCTCGAAGGTCTCAGGGTCCCACGCGACGAGGCCGAAGGTCGGGCGGAAGCCCGACGCCCACTCGTAGTTGTCGAGGAGCGACCAGTGCTGGTAGCCGAGGACCTCGATGCCGTCCTCGATGCAGCGGTGGATGCCCTCGAGGGCGCCCTGCGTGTAGGCGACCCGGCGGGTGTCGTCGGCGGTGGCGATGCCGTTCTCGGTGATCATGAGCGGCACGTGGCCGGACAGCTCCCAGGCGCTGCGGAGCCCGTCCGCCGAGGCCTCGGGGTAGAACTCCCAGCCGGTCAGGGTCGTCTCGACGTCGTCCGCGAGGGGCAGCGGACCGTTCGGCCCGATGAACGTGCGGGTGTACGCCTGGACGCCGAGGAAGTCGTCCCCGGCAGCCTGCTCGAGGTACCAGTCGTCGCGCGGGTACCCGTACTCGCGGAGCATCTCCTCGGAGCCCGGCTCGCCGTTCGCGCGGAAGGCCTGGGTCGCGATCGTCCAGCCGGACTGCAGCCCGTCGACCTGCGACAGCACCTCGCGGGAGCGCCGGTGCGACGCGAGCAGCTGGTCGGCCACGTGCAGGTCCGGGTTCGGCAGGCCGTACGCCACGAGGTTCGACGCGTCCTCTCCCCCGGCGAGCATCGCGGCGATGTTCGGCTCGTTGATGGTGCAGACGTAGCGGACGCCGTCCTGCACGATGGGCAGCGCGGCCTCCGTGTAACGGGCGAACAGGTCGGCCGCGTCCCGTGCCCGCCAGAAGCCGTCGCGCTCGAACCACCGTGGGACGGTGAAGTGCATCAGCGTGACGATCGGTTCGATGCCGGCCTCGTGGCAGGCGTCGACCATGCGGCGGTAGTGGTCGATCTCGGCGCGGGAGACCCAGCCGCGCTCCGGCTCGATGCGCGCCCACTCGATGCTGAACCGGTAGGAGTTCAGGCCGAGGTCGGCGGCGATGCGGATGTCCTCGCGGTAGCGGTGGTAGCTGTCCGCGGCGTCGCCGGAGGGCTCGAGGATGGTGGTGTCGGGCTCGTGCTCGTGCACCCACCAGTTGCTGTTGACGTTGTTGCCCTCGATCTGGTGGGCGGCGGTGGCGGCACCCCAGAGGAAGCCGTCGGGGAACTGCAGCGTGGTGATGATGTCGCCTTTCAGTGCGTGCTCATGAAGGTGTCGAAGACGGCGAGCGTCGCCGCCGGGTTCTCGACCTGCGGGCCGTGGTAGCTCTCGGGGATGACCTCGTAGGCGGCGCCGGTGTCCTCCGCCATCTGCCGCTGCCACGGGATCGGCCAGGCGTTGTCCCACTCGCCGTGCGTCACGAGTACCGGGAGGCCGGTGGCGCGGAGTGCGGCGGACGAGTCGGTGTGGTCCTCGAGGATGTGCCCGCCGGCAACGATGCTGGCCGGGTCGTGCACGGCGAAGCGGTCGCGGACGAGCCGGGCGTCGTCGGGGAGTTCGTCGTCGGGACGGCCGGCCCAGAGCGGGTTCGTCGCGTCGAACAGCTGGCGGAGGTTCCCGTCGGTGTCGTGCAGGATCGTGAGCTCGGCGACCTTGCGGTAGGGCCAGCCGTACGGGCCGGAGCAGAACTGCACGACGTCGCGGAACGACTCCGGCGACGCGATGGCGGCCTCGCGGACGATCACGCCGCCGAGCGAGTGGCCGATCAGGTGCACGGGCGCGCCGTCGTCGAGCAGCCGTGCGACCCGGACGACGTCCGCGGCCTCTTCCTGCAGCGTGTAGCCCGCCGGTCCGGACGCGCGTGCCGAGTCGGCCTGGCCGCGTCGGCTGATCGCCACGGCGGTCCAGCCGGCCTCGCGCAGGAGCGGCATGAAGGTGCGCCAGTCCTCCTTCGACCCGGTGTACCCGGGGACGACGAGGACGACGCCCTTCGACGGCCCGGCGGGCACGACCCGGTATGCGGTGAGGCGGCCGACGGGGAGGTCGACGCCGACGACGTCGACGCCGTCCGGGGTGGGGAGGTGTCCGAAGGCGGGGACGGACGGGAATTCGTGGAGCGTGGTCATGCCAGCAGTGCCCTTCGAGGGTTCGGCACCGCGTCGAGCAGTGCCACCGTGTACGGGTCCTGCGGGTCCTGCAGCACCTCGGCCGTGCGACCCCGTTCGACCACGGCGCCGTCGTGCAGCACCATGATGTCGTCCGTGATGAGGCGTGCACTCAGCAGGTCGTGCGTGATGTAGAGGAGCGAGACGCCCCACTGCTCGCGCAGGTCCTCGAGGAGCGCGAGCACCCCGGCGCGGAGCGTGACGTCGAGCATCGAGACGGGCTCGTCGGCGATGATCACCTGCGGGTCGCTCGCGAGCGCCCGGGCGATGACGACGCGCTGCCGCTGCCCGCCGGAGAGCTGGTGCGGGAGCTTCTGCGCGAACTGCTCGACGGGCGTCAGCCCGACGGTCTCCAGGAGTTCGAGCATCCGACGTCGGGCGTCGCGGCCGCGGAGGTCCGTGTAGTTCGCGATCGGCCGGGAGAGGATGTACTCGACGGTGTGCAGCGGGTTGAGCGCCGCGTACGGGTCCTGGAACACCATCTGCACCTCGGAGCGCAGGTCCTTCAGGCCACGCCTGCCGAGCTTCGCCACGTCGACGTCGCCGAACCGGACCGTGCCGGTGGTGGGCTTCTCGACGCCGGTGAGCATCTTCGCGATCGTCGACTTGCCCGAGCCGGACTGGCCGACGAGGGCGAGCGACTGCCCGGGCTCGAGGGTGAACGAGACGTCACGGACGGCCTGGACGGGCTGCTCCCCGCGGCGGGGTGCCGGGTAGGTCTTGACGAGGTGGTCGACGACGACCGGGTTGCGGGCGGCAGAGCGCTCCCGCGAGCCGACGGTGCTGAACGACGACGTCGTCTCCTGACGCGTCGCGCCCTCGGACGAGCGGAGCGACCGGTCCGGGAACCCCGGCAGCGACACGACCTCCGCGCGCGGGTCGGCGTAGTGCGACAGCAGCATCTTCGTGTAGTCGTCCTGCGGATCGCGCAGGATGTCCTTCGAGCCGCCGTCCTCGACGATGCGTCCCTCGTGCATGACGAGGACGCGCTCGGTGGCCTCGAGGACGATGCCGAGGTCGTGGCTGATGAGGATCGCCGTGAAGCCCTCGGACTGCTGCAGTTCGATGATCGTGTCCATCACCGCGTGCTGCACGAGGACGTCGAGCGCCGTGGTCGGCTCGTCGAACACCATGAGCCGCGGTTCGAGCGACAGCGCGAGGGCGATCGACACGCGCTGCCGCATGCCGCCGGACAGCTCCCCGGGGTACCTGGCGAGCATGGCGGCGGGGAGCTTCACCTTCTCGACGAGCTCCTTCATCCGCGCGTCCCACCGATCGCGCGGCACGTGGCCGTGGGCCTTGAACACGTCGATGAAGTGGTTGCGGATCGTCCGCACCGGGTTGAGGGCGTTCATGCCCGACTGCAGCACCATCGCGAAGCCGCCCTGGCGCTGCTGGCGGAGCGCTTCGTCGTCGAGGTCGCGGATGTCCGCCCCGCCGAAGAAGATGTTGCCGCCGTTCGTCCTGGCCGGGGGCTTCTGGAGACGGGTCAGTGCGTAGCCGAGGGTGGACTTGCCGGAGCCGGACTCCCCCACGAGGCCGACGAACTCCCCCTTCCGCAGCTGGAACGAGACGCGGTCGACGGCCTGGACGGCCTCCTGGCCGGCCGACTCGTAGACGACCGACAGGTCGCGGACGTCCAGCAGGACGTCCTGCGTGGCGTTCGTGGCATCGGACGGGAGGCGCGTGGCGGCGCCGTCCCGCGCCTCCCGTCCGGTGGTGGGCTGGCCGCTCATGCTGCTGCCTCCTTGCGCTTGCGGCGCGCGCCCTCGCGCAGCCGCGGGTTGGACACGGCGTCGACGCCGAAGTTGATGAGGGTCAGGCTCATCGCCAGGAGGGCGATGCAGAGACCGGGGGCGAACAGCAGGATCCACTGGCCGGTGAGCAGGGCGTTCGAGTTCTGCGCCCAGTAGAGGATCGTGCCCCAGCTGACGATCGACGAGTCGCCGAGCCCGAGGAACTCGAGGCCGGCCTCGGCGAGGATCGCGCTCGTCGCGGCCCCGAAGAACGAGCCGACGATGAGGCTCGTCATGTTCGGGAGGATCTCGCGGAACACGATGCGGGTCCCGCCGTCGCCGGAGAACTGCGCGGCCGTCACGAAGTCACGACTGCGGAGCGACTGCGTCTGGCTCCGGAGGACGCGGGCACCCCAGGCCCAGCCCGTCACGACGATCACGGCGATGATGACCGCGATGCCGCCGTTCTGCAGGTACGCGGCGATGACGATCATGAGCGGGAGGCCGGGGATGACGAGGAAGAGGTTCACGATGAACCCGATGACCTCGGCGACCCAGCCGCGGATGTAGCCCCAGCTCAGGCCGATCGCGACGGCAACGAGGGTGGAGAGGAAGCCCGCGACGGCACCGACGAGCACGGACACCCGGGCGCCGTGGATGAGTTGGGAGAGGACGTCCTCGCCGGCGGCGGTCGTGCCCATCCAGTGGGCCCAGGTGGCGTCGGCGCTGCGGGCGAAGCCGTTCTGGCTGGCGCCGTAGGGGGCGAGGAGCGGGGCGGCGATCGCCACGAGGACGAACACGCCCAGGATGACGATGCCGATCCGGGCCTTGGTGTTGCTCCAGACGACGCCGAACTGGCGTGCGGCGGCTTTGAGCTTCGACGGGGCTTGTTGTTCTTGCTGCGTGCGTACTGCGACCGTGGTGTCAGGTGTTCTGGTCGTGGTCATCGGCGCGTCCTCGGGTGGTGGTTGTGGGCGGAGCACGCCGCCCATCGCGACGTTGTGGTCATCGGCGCGTCCTCGGGTCCAGGACGCCGTACAGGACGTCCACGATGAAGTTGGCGATGAGCACCGACACGGTGATCATCAGGAAGAGGGCCTGCATGAGCGGGTAGTCCTGCCCGATCACGGCGTTGAACAGCAGGTAGCCGATGCCCGGGTAGCCGAACACCTGCTCCACGAGCACCGATCCGCCGACGACACCGCCGAGCGCGAGGCCGAAGCCGGTGAGGTTCGGCAGGATCGCGTTCCGCGCGGCGTACCGGACGGCGACCGTGCGGCCGCGGAGCCCGTTGGCCTCGGCGAACGTGACGTAGTCGTCGCCGAGGGTGTTGATCATCGCGTTGCGCATGCCGATGATCCAGCCGCCGAGGCTCGTCACGAGGATCGTGATCGCGGGGAGCATCGCGTGCTGCAGGGCGTCCCCGATGAACTGCCCGCTGAAGCCCGGCGTGGTCGTGGCCGAGTACGCCCCGGTCGTCGGGAACCAGTGCAGGACGTAGCCGAGGAAGAACAGCAGCAGGAGCGCCGTCCAGAAGTACGGGAACGTCGACATGAAGCTGCCGGACAGGGTCGGGAGCGAGTCGAGCCAGGTGCCGCGCTTCCACGCCGCGCCGACACCGATCAGGGTGCCGAGCACGAACGCGATGATCGTGACGAGGCCGACGAGCACCAGCGTGTACGGCAGGGCCTGGGCCACGAGGTCGCCGACGGGCTGCGGGTAGAACGTGTAGCTCGTGCCGAAGTCGAGCGTGACGACCTGGTGCAGGTAGCTGACGTACTGGTCCCAGAGGTTGCCGCTCGGCACGCCGAGCTGGGCCTCGATCGCCTTCTTCGTGGCGTCGGTGACGGGGCCGTTCTGGCTGAGCTTCGCGAGTGCTGCGTCGGTCGGGCTGCCGGGCATGAGGCGCGGGAGCACGAAGTTCAGCGTGACCGCGGCCCAGAGGGTCAGGACGAACAGGACGAGTTTCTGGAGGATGTACTTCACTTGCCTGCCTCCTCCTGCTGCTGCTCTCGCAGGATCTCCTTGCCCGCCGCGCTGTCGCGAAGCCGGAGCTTCGAGAAGATCAGCAGCGGAGCCGAGTCGTAGTTCTGCGGTGCCATGTAGGGGTCCTCCGCGCTCGGCCAGCCGACGAACTTGTTCGTGTTGAACAGACCCCAGAGACCGCCGTAGTACATGCCGATGACCGGGACGTCGTCGTAGACGATGTTCTGCAGCTGGTGCAGGATCGTTCGCTGCCGGGACTCGTCCGTCGTCGCCTTGTACTCGTCGAGCAGCGCCTGCGTGTCGGCGTTCTTGTAGCGCTCGTAGTTGTTCACCGTCGACTTGCCGACGGGCTGGTAGAAGTCGCTCGAGAGCAGCGAGTTGAAGGCCTGGTAGACGTCGCCGTTGCCCATGCCGCCCATGGCCAGGTCGAACTTGCCGTTGTTGAGGTTGGCCTGGTACCCGGCGGGTTGCGGCGCCTGGAGCGACACCTTGATGCCGATCGCGGTGAGGTCGCGCTGGACCTGCTGGGCCGCACGGAGCCAGTCGGAGTAGCCGTTCGCGGTCATGATCGTGATGGTCAGCTGCTTGCCGTCCTTCACGAGCTTGCCGCCCTGCTGGGTGTAGCCGGACTTCGCGAACTCCTGCAGGGACCGCTTCGTGTCCTGCGTGATCATCCCCTTGTCCGGGATGGACGGATCGAGGTACTGCTCCTGGTTGGGCAGGATGAGGCCGGTCTGACCGGCCGCGGGCAGGTTGCCCTCGGTCGCGGTCTCGGCGATGTCCGTGCGGTCGAGCGCGTACGAGATGCCCTTGCGGACGTTGACGTCGTTGTACGGGGCCTTCGTGAGGTTCGGCACGAGACCGATGACGCCGCCGGCCGGGAACCACCACGTGTTCGTCCCCGACGCAGCACCCCAGGTGCCCTTGACGTCCGAGATGAACGAGTACGCCCAGTCGTAGCCGCGCGTGACCGTGTCGAGCTGCGTGTTCGTGGCCGGCAGGATGAGGTGCTTGATGGCGATCTTGTCGGCCTGCCAGTACCGCGGGTTCTTGTCCATCGAGTACTGCTGGTCGCTGTAGTTGCCGAGCACGAAGGGGCCGGTGCCGACGGGGTTCGGGTCACGCCACGTGGTCGGGTCCTTGACCTTCCCCCAGTGCTGCTCGCCGAGGATGTAGGTCGCGCCGATGATGTTGAGGCTCGGCACGTCGTCGCTCTTGAGGTGGAAGACGACGTGGTCGCCGTCCTGCTCGATGCGGTCGATGTGCTGCCACGCCCCCTTGATGTCCATCGCGGGGAACTTCTTGAGCAGGTCGAACGTGAAGACGACGTCCTTCGCACTGAAAGGGTCGCCGTTCGACCACTCGACGCCCTTCCGGATGGTCATGTCGATCGTGCGGGCGTCGGGCTGCGTCCAGCTGTTGGCGAGCCACGGGGTGCCCTTGCCGTCGAGCGGGTTGACCTCGATGAGCGGCTCGTACATCCACTTGCTCGCGGTGCGGGCGTTGGCGATGTACGGGTTGAAGTTGCGGTCGAACAGCGGGTTGCCGTGGTCGGCGTTGATGAGCATCGTGTCCTTGCCGATGCTCGGGTCCGGCTGGGAGCGGACCTGGATGCTGCAGCCGCTGGCCGCGAGTGCCACGACCGCGATGCCGGCGAGCGCGGCGAGGAGCCGGCCACGCCTGCGCGCGCTGCGCTGTGGGGGAAGCGTCATTGCTCGGTCGACCTCCGTGTCGAATCGGTACGCGAACCAATGTATGCGCTTACATCGCGTCGCGCAAGCGTCTCTCGGACCGTTGAAGGCTGGCCGCGCGCCGCGGGTTGATCGCCCGACGCGGGGGTTGGTCGCACGACGTGCCGTCTGCGCTCGTCCTGGTCGCCGCAGGTGTCGCCCGCAGGGGACGACGGCGACCGGTTCTGCGACCAGGTCGACGGGGGCGGGACGTCACGGCTACGCGACGTCGGCGGGGCGCGACGTCGGCGGGGCGCGACGTCGACGGCCGCGCGACCCGGTCGTCGGGGGCGCGACGCGATGCGACCGCCCGGGGCTCAGACGGGTGCGAGCGTCAGGCGCTCAGGGCCGGCGGGCAGCTCTCGCGGAGGAGCACCTCCACCGGCAGACGTACCGCACGCGGCGGCCCGTCGGGCTCGGCCAGCCGGTCGACCACGGCACGCACGGCAGCACGTCCGAGCTCCCCCATCGGCTGGTGGACCGTCGTCAGGCGGGGGGTCGAGAACCGTCCGGCGTCGATGCCGTCGAAGCCCGTCACGACGACGTCCTCCGGCACGCGGATCCCGAGCGCCGCCGCCGCGTCGAGGACCCCGAGTGCCGACTGGTCGTTCGAGCACACGACCGCCCGCGGCACCGCCCCGGTGAAGAGGTCCGCCGCGAGCTCCCGTGCCCGCACCCGACCGAAGTCGCCGTGCACGGTGGTGACGTCCGACGCGGGGACGCCGTGGTCGGAGAGGGCCTGCCGGAAGCCGTCGGCGCGCTCGAGGTCGTCGGGCGAGTCGACCGGGCCGGCGAGGTAGGCGATGCGCGAGCGGATGCCGAGGCGCCCGATGACGTGCGCGGCCAGGGTCCGCATCCCGGCGACGTTGTCCACGCTGACCGAGTCGAAGCCGTGCGACCGTCCGTCGTCGGCGAGGACCACGACCGGGACCCGACGGGCGACGTGCTCGAGCAGCTCGTCCGGCACCGTCCGCGCCATCACCGCGAGACCGTCCACGCGTCCGGCGACGTCGTTCACGATGACGTCGCGCGAGGACCCCCGCCCGGCGGCCACCATGAGGGCGAGCCCGCGCTGCCAGGCCTCGACCTCGGCCCCGCGGAGCACCTCGTCGAAGTACAGGTTCGACGAGGACGGCTGGGTCACGTGACGACGGTCGTCGACGATGCGGACACCGCCGTCGGTGACGAGATCTGGCCGCTCGTCGGGCACGACGTCGAACCCGGGCAGCAGGAGCCCGACGACGCCCGTGCGTCGACCCGCCAGGGCCCGGGCGGTGCCGGACGGCACGTACCCGAGCGTTCGGATCGCGGCCTGGACCCGGTCGCGGGTCCCCTCGCGCACGGCGTCGGGGGTGCGGAGCACGCGTGAGACGGTCGCGATCGAGACGCCCGCGGCGGATGCGACGTCGTAGACCGTGGGCGGTGCGCTGCGCTGGTCCGTCACCCCGTGCCTCCAGTCCGACCGTCCTGCCGTCGCGAGCCGCGCGGCCGGACCATCCTAGGCACCGCGCGGGGACGGGCCGGTCCGTCTCCCGCACGCGGGTCTTGCGCGATCCGGACACTGCGCGCACACTTGAGCGACCTCAGCACGTCCCGTGAGGAAGCGCATCCGCAGTCAGGGAACTGCACGTTGCCCACACACACAGGAGATCACGATGTCGAAGAACACCCGCGGCCAGAGCCGAGACGTCATCACCGAGTCGATCGCACTCGACGAGGTGAAGAGCGGTCTGCTCGACCACAGTCAGCACAACCAGGACGCGTGGATCTTCGGCGAGGTCGACGGCAGCGAGGAACCCACCGTCTGATCGCGGGTCCGCGGGCGTTGCCGCCCGCTCAGC
This sequence comes from Curtobacterium sp. 'Ferrero', assembly GCF_002412165.1. GTDB lineage: Bacteria > Actinomycetota > Actinomycetes > Actinomycetales > Microbacteriaceae > Curtobacterium. The sequence goes on along the minus strand of NZ_NXIA01000022.1, from coordinate 16,091 downwards.
GCTGCGCTTCAGCGGTTGGACGGGCCTCAGCGCTCGGTCGGCCCGACGATCGCCATGCCCGCGCCGCGGAGGCGCCGACGCTCCTGCGCGATGAACGCGAGCAGCCGGTCGTTCGTGCCCGCCACGTGCGCCGCGAGCAACTCTGCAGCCTGCTCGGCGTCGCCGGCCCGCACAGCGTCGAGGATCGCGCTGTGCTCGGCCCAGGCGGCGTCGCGGGCCGCGGGGGTGCGGACCTCGATCCAGCGCGTGCGCTCGAGTCGGGTGAGGGCGTCGGCGACGGCGTCCGTGATGAACGGGTTGCCCCCGAGGGACGCGAGGTCGAGGTGGAACGTCGAGCCCATGCGGACGCTCGCCCGCTGGTCGGCGTCGGGACGGAGGGCGTCGAGGTGCGCCCGGACCTCGTCGAGCTGTGCGGCGGAAGCACGTGACACCGCGAGCCGGGCGGCGGCTGGTTCGAGGACGCCGCGGAGCTCCGCCAGCGCGGCGATCTCGTCGAGGTCGATCGGGGTGACGGTCCACGAGCGGCCCTCGTGCAGGATGAGGCCCTCACGCTCGAGACGGGACAGTGCCGCGCGCACAGGGGTGCGCGAGGCATGGAAGCGTGCTTCGAGGCCTCGTTCCGAGATCCGCTCGCCGGGCGCGATCTCGAGCGTGAGGATCGCCGCGCGCAGGTTGTCGTAGAGCTGGGCGGTCTGCGACGGCGGGACCGGTCCTGCCTGCTCCACCTCGGTCGTGTCAGCCACGGTCCGAGAGCCTAGCAGGCATGGTATACCGTTTTGGTATACCAACCCCTCGAGGACGGATCCCCGTGAGCACCACGACCGCACCCCACCCGTCCGTCGGCCGACGTGCCTGGACGATGCTCGCGCTCGGGGTCGGCGCCCAGGCCGCCGGCACCCTCGTCGTGTCCGCACCGGCGCTGCTCATCCCGTACCTGCACGGACACGGCACACCGCTGCCGGTCGCCGGGCTCCTGGCTGCCGCGCCGACCTTCGGGATGGTGCTCACCCTCATCGCCTGGGGCGCCGTGACCGACCGGTACGGCGAGCGGGTGGTCATCGCGGGCGGACTCGTCCTCACCACCCTGGCCGTGGTCGGCGCGTGGCTGTCCGCGGGCGACCCGGTGCTGCTCGGACTCGCGTTCCTCGCCGCGGGCATGACGAGCGCGTCGACCAACGCGGCGAGCGGGCGCGTCGTGGTCGGCTGGTTCCCGAAGGAGCGCCGCGGGCTCGCGATGGGCATCCGGCAGATGTCGCAGCCACTCGGGGTGACCCTGGCCGCGGTGACCGTGCCGCAGCTCGCGGAGGCGTCGGGCATCCGGGCCGCCCTGGTGCTGCCCGTGGTGCTCTGCGCGGTGCTCGCCGTGCTGTGTGCCGTCGGCATCGTCGACCCGCCCCGGCCGTCGCGCGCTGGGGCCCCCACCGAGGCGACGGTCAACCCGTACCGGTCGAGCGGGTTCCTGTGGCGCGTGCACGCCGTCTCGGTGCTGCTCGTGGTGCCGCAGTTCACGCTGTCGACCTACGGCCTGGTGTGGCTCGTCGGACTCGGCTGGTCGACGGGTGCCGCCGGGTTGCTCGTCGGAGCCGCCCAGTTCGTCGGTGCGATCGGACGCATCGTCGTGGGGGCGTGGAGCGACCGCGCCGGCTCCCGGGTCCGGCCGCTGCGCACCGTGGCGGTGAGCGCCGCCGTGGTGATGGGTGTGCTGGCCCTGGTCGACGTGACGCACCTGGCCGCGGCGGCGGTGTTCCTCGTGCTCGCCACGAGTGTGACGGTCGCCGACAACGGGCTCGCGTACACGTCGGTGGCCGAGGCCGCGGGGCCGTTCTGGTCGGGTCGGGCGCTCGGAGCGCAGAACACCGGGCAGTTCCTGGCGGCGAGCGCCGTGGGGCCGGGCGTCGGGGCGCTGGTGGCGGGGCTCGGGTTCGCGGCGTCGTTCTCGATCGTGGGGCTGCTGCCGTTGGTCGCGCTGCCGTTGGTGCCGCGTCGGGACCGCGTGCTCGGCTGAGTCGAGGGGCTCCGGGCAGCGGCGATCCTTCCCATCACGCCTGCAATAGGTTGCCGGATCGCTCGTGGGCAGCCGGAAGGAACGACTCACCACGAGCGATTCCGTCACCGACGAGCGGATCGGTCGACCACGAGCGATTCGGCCAGGCAGGACGGGGAACGGGGCACGGGGCGGGGGGCGCGGGTCGGGGGGCGCGGGGCGGGACGGACGGGAGGCCCGTGGCGGGGTCGCCACGGGCCTCCCGCCCGGCGATTGATCGCCGATCAGGCGGGGACCGCCGGTCCGACCGGCCAGCGCAGGAGCGCCGCTGCCGCGGCGCCGCCGGGCAGCGACGCGGCGTTCACGAGCACGATCTCCGCGTCCGTGAGGACCGCCGCCCGGACGAGTGCACACACGGCGGGGACCGGCCCGATCACCGGGACGCCGCCGGCCTGCTCCGGGGCGGTCGCCACCCAGGGCGCAGCGCCGAGGGCGAGGAGCGTCCGGTCGCCGATCGCGACGGCGTCGAGGGCGACGACGGACCCCTGCGCCTGCTGCAGTGCCTCGACGACCGAGCCGATCCCGGTCACGGCCTGGTTGTCGCCACGGCCCACGTGGGTGCGCAGCAGGTCCTCGAGGTCGTGCCGACGGGTGGCGACCACGCGGGCGAGCGCCACCTCGACGTGCTCCACGAACGCCTGCTTCGAGGCCGTGTCGGCGCGCGGGTCCCCGGGGAACACCGACACCAGGCCGCGGGTCTCGCTCGAAAGGGACTTCACGAGGAGCTCGCGCGCCGTGACGTCGCCCGCGACGACGACCAGGCCGGGGCGGACCTCGCGGACCGTGGCGTCGAGGGCGCTCGCGAGCTCGGACTGGTTCTGCTTCCAGATCTCCTCGGTGTGCTGCTGCCAGTGCGGCTGCTTCCAGCCGGTGCCGGCCTTGGCGTAGTGCAGCGTGTCGTTGCGGCCCTGGACCTGCTGCTCGGCGGGTGCGACCGGGGCGTGGCCGAGGCGGTAGGTGCGGAACGCCCCGCCCTCCTTGCCGGCGTGCACGACGAGGAACGGCAGGTCCACCGGGCGGTGCGCCACGAGCGGGACGAGGTCCGGGACCGCGCCGACGCCGACCGACTCCGGTCCGTGCAGGTGTCCGGGCAGTACCTCGCTGAGGACCACCGATCCGTCGTGGACGAGCACGTAGCGGGCGACCGGCGAGGGGACGCCCGGCTCCTGCTCGAACTCGGCCGCGACGAGGTCGACCACGTCGTCGCCGGCGCCCTGCTCGCGCAGCGACTCCTCCACGGCGCGCAGTCGGAGCGCCGCCTGCCGCCTCGGGTCCTCGACGTTGCCGGACACGTCGGCGTAGGCCCAGGCCCACGTGCCGCCGCCCTCCAGCCGCTCCCCCAGGATCTCGTGCAGTTCACTCGTCGCGTTGCTCGACGTCATGGCAGCTCCTTCGCGCAGGTGGGCCGGAGCGGGTCCGCCCCGGCAGCGGCACCGGTTCCGTCGGACCCTGTCACGGTCCTCGGCGTCCGCGTGCGCCCACGATCCACCTGTCGACCCGGACGCGTCCACAGTGCGGAGGGAACGTCCAGCGACCTGCGCGAAAGTACAGCAACGCTCGGTTTTGTGACAGGCTGGGCGGGACCCCGATCGATGACGAACCGGAGCCGGACGATGCAGTCGAAACCCACGCGGACCCCGATCACGAGACGACAGCTGTTGGGCTTCGGCCTGGGGACCGCGGCCGCGGGACTCCTCGCCGGCTGCTCGGTGCCGGGCTCGACGAACGTGAACAAGGCGGCGCTCATCCCCGCCGCGTCGGACGGGGAGACCGTCCAGCTGACCTACTGGGCGTGGCTCAAGGACCTGCAGAAGGTCTGCGACGTCTGGAACGCGAAGCACCCGCGCATCCAGGTCACGGCGAACTGGATCCCCGGCGGCAACAGCGGCGGCTACCAGAAGATGTACTCCGCGCTCGCGGCCGGCGGCGGCCCGGACATCGGCCAGGTCGAGCTGCGGCAGGTCCCCGAGTTCATGCTCGCGAACGGGCTGACCGACCTCGCCCGGTACGGCGCGAAGGACTTCCAGTCGAAGTACGACGAGGCCGCCTGGGCGCAGGTGTCGTTCGTGGACGGCATCTACGGGATCCCGCAGGACACCGGGCCGATGGGCTTCTACTACCAGACGGCGATCCTCGAGCAGGCCGGCGGGGAACCCCCGACCACCTGGGACGAGTGGAAGGTCCTCGCCGAGCAGGTCCGGAAGACCGGCAAGCAGAACTACCTCGAGGTCTTCCCTGTTGCCGACGCGTCGCCGTTCGCCGCGTACGCGCAGCAGGCCGGGGCGCAGTGGTTCCGGATCGACGGCGACGAGTGGGTCGTCGACATGACCGACGACAAGACGATGATGGTCGCCGAGTTCTTCGACGGCTGCATCGACGACGGGCTCGTCGACACGAGCGCCGGCGCGTTCTCACCCGGCTGGTACGCCGCGTGCGCGAGCGGCCGGATCGCCGCCGTCACGAGCGCGAGCTGGGCGGACGCGCTCATCCAGTCGGTGCAGGGCGGGAAGGGCAAGTGGAAGGTCGCCCCCATGCAGACGTGGGGCGACACGGGCTTCGGGTCGAGCGCGATCGGCGGCTCGACGGCGGCGGTCCTCGCGAACGCGAAGCACCCGGCCGAGGCGCTCGAGTTCATCACGTGGATGACCACGTCGAAGGAGGGCATCGACGCGATGATCAAGTACTGCGGCATCGGCTGGTCGCCAGCGAAGGACTACATCGGGGCGGCGCGGCAGCAGCCCAGCGAGTGGTTCTCCGGGCAGGACTACAACGAAGAGGTCTTCGTGCCCGCCTCGAAGGAGCAGAACGTCGACTGGTCGTGGTCCCCCGTGACGCAGTCCGCGTTCACGAGCCTGCAGAACCAGTTCCGTCGCAAGCTGACCGGTGGCCTGAAGCTCACCGACGCGGTCGAACTCGCCCAACGGGAGATCGTCCAGTCCTTCCGCGACAAGGGCCTGAGCGTGAGGACCGCACGATGAGCCAGCCGACCTTCCGCACGAGCACGAAGGCGACGAGCGCGCAGAAGCGGGCACCGTGGATCCTCCTCGCCCCGTTCCTCGCACTGTTCCTGCTGACGTTCATCATCCCGATCATCAGCGCCCTGTTCCAGAGCTTCACCACCGTCGACCGCAAGGGCCTGTTCGGCGAGGACGGCGTCGTCGGCCGGTTCGCCGGGTTCGACAACTACGTGACCGCCCTGCAGGACTCGGGCTTCGTCGCATCGATCGGCCGGATGCTGCTCTTCGGCGTGGTGCAGGTGCCGGTGATGATCGTCCTCTGCACGATCCTGGCGCTGCTGCTCGAGTCGGCGAGCGCCCGCTGGCCCGCGTTCTTCCGCGCCGTGTACTTCATGCCGTACGGCGTGCCCGGCGTCATCGCGACGATCCTGTGGTCGTTCCTCTACGTGCCCGGGCTCTCCCCGATCGTGGCGCTGCTGCAGTCGATCGGGCTGCAACCGGACTTCCTCGGCGCGAACAGCGTCCTGTGGTCGATCGCGAACATCGTCACGTGGACCTACACCGGCTACAACATGCTCATCATCGTGGCGCAGCTGAAGTCGATCCCCGGCGAGGTCTACGAGGCCGCCCGGGTCGACGGTGCGAACGCCTTCCAGGTCGCGTGGCGCATCCAGATCCCGCTCATCGCGCCCGCCCTCGTGCTCACGACCGTGTTCTCGATCATCGGGACGCTGCAGCTCTTCGCGGAGCCGCAGATCCTGTCCACGGTCGCCCCCGCGATCGACACCGAGTACACGCCGAACTACGCCGCCTACACGAACGCGTTCGCCTTCAACGAGTACGGCGTCGCCTCGGCACAGGCGGTCATCATCGCGCTGGCCGCGTTCATCCTGTCGTTCGCGTTCCTCGCGCTGACGAACCGGCCACCGAAGAACGAGCGCGACCAGCGGAAGCGCGCGAAGCGCGACGGCTTGGAGGCACGGCGTGCGCTCCAGACGCGCGCCACCGCCGGACAGGTGGTCACCGACCGGGCACCGGGTGCCCAGGCGGGTCGCGTCGCGACGACGGAAGGAACGGACCGATGAGCGCCACCGCACCCCGAGCACCGCGCGGCGCCGCCGCACGCCTCGCGCACGACCCGGCGGTCGCGCTCCCGATGCGCGAAGCCGACCACCCCGTCGACACCACGTCGATCACCGCGCACCAGCGCCGGAAGTTCGACCGGTCCGGGAGGTCGCAGATCGTCGTGACGGGCATCCTCGTCCTCGTCGCGGTCTACTTCCTCGTGCCGCTGTACTGGGTCGTCATCGCGGCGACCAAGACGACCGGCGCCCTGTTCGCCACGAACGGGTTCTGGTTCGGCGGCGACTTCGCCCTGTTCAGCAACATCCAGCAGGTGTTCTCGTACGACGGCGGGATCTTCGTCCGCTGGATCGCGAACAGCGTGCTGTACTCCGGCGTCGGCGCCGTCCTCGCGACCTACTTCGCCGCCGCCGGCGGGTACGCGCTGGCGAAGTACGAGTTCCGTGGCCGCCAGCTCGTGTTCGGGACGATCCTCGGCGGCGTGCTCGTCCCCGGGACGGCCACGGCGCTGCCGCTGTTCCTGCTGTTCTCGACGCTCGGGCTCACCGACACGTACTGGAGTGTGCTCATCCCGAGCCTGGTGTCACCGTTCGGGCTGTTCCTCTGCCGGGTGTACGCGGCGGCGTCGGTCGACACCGCGCTCCTCGAGCAGGCACGGATCGACGGCGCCGGGGAACTCCGCATCTTCCACACCATCGTGCTGCGGCAGATGACGCCCGCGCTCGTCACCGTGTTCCTGTTCCAGGTCGTCGGGATCTGGAACAACTTCTTCCTGCCGCTGATCATGCTGGCAGACCAGAAGCTCTACCCGATCACACTGGGACTGAACAACTGGCGGGCACAGGTCGATCGTCTGCCAGAGTTCTACCAGCTCACCACGGGTGGGGTGCTCGTCTCGGTCATCCCGCTCGTGATCGCGATCATCGTCCTGCAGCGCTTCTGGCGCGGGGGCCTCACGGAAGGATCGGTCAAGGGTTGACCGTCACTGCACAGCCATCCGCCGACTCGGCACTCGCCGACCTGGCATCCACCACCCCCGGATCCGACTCGCGCCTGGCACCCCGTGCCTGGTTGCACACGGACGCCCCCGCGCTGTCGTTGGACGGCGAGTGGGACTTCCGGTGGTCCCCCGTCGCCGACGTTCCCGTCCCGGGGGCCGACGACACGTGGGGCACGCTCCCGGTGCTGTCGCACTGGGTCCTGCACGGCCACGGGGCGCCGAGCTACACGAACCTGCAGTACCCGTTCCCGATCGACCCGCCGCACCCGCCGGAGGAGAACCCCACGGGTGACCACCGGCGCGTCTTCTCCCTGCCGTCGTCCTTCGACGCGGCCGCCCGGGTGGTGCTGCGCTTCGACGGCGTGGAGTCGCACTTCCGGGTGTGGCTGAACGGTTCGCTCGTGGGGTGGAGCACCGGCTCGCGGCTCGTCACGGAGTTCGACGTGACCTCGCTGCTGCGTCCGGGGCCGAACGAGCTGCTGGTCCGCGTGCACCAGTGGTCGGCGGCCTCGTACCTGGAGGACCAGGACCAGTGGTGGCTGCCGGGCATCTTCCGCGACGTGACGCTGCTCGCGCGTCCGACGGCTCCGATCGACGACGTGTTCGTCCGCGCGGGATGGGAGCCCGTACTCGGGTCCGCGGCGACGGCAGGCACCGCCGCGTCCGGGCGCCCGTCGACCGGCACGGGGACGATCACCATGCCGACGCTCGACGCAGCGTTCCCGGTGCGGTTCTCGGTGCCGTCGCTCGGCGTCGACGTGACGTGGGGCTCGGCGTCCGACGTCGCGCCGATCACCGTCGAGGGCGTCGAGCCGTGGAGCGCCGAGCTGCCCCGCCTGTACGACGCGACGCTGTCGACCGGCACCACCGCCGGCGGCCGTGCGGGCGGCGAGACCGTGTCGCTCCGGATCGGCTTCCGTTCGGTGCGGATCGAGGGCGACCGGTTCCTGGTCAACGGCGAGCGCGTGGTGTTCCACGGCGTGAACCGGCACGAGACGCACCCCGTCCGTGGACGGGTCTTCGACGAGGAACACGCCCGCGCCGACATGGCGCTCATGAAGCGGAACAACGTCAACGCGATCCGCACCTCGCACTACCCGCCGCACCCCCGCGTGCTCGACCTGGCGGACGAGCTCGGCTTCTGGGTGATCCTGGAGTGCGACCTCGAGACGCACGGGTTCATCTTCACCGGATGGGTCGGCAACCCCTCGGACGACCCGGCCTGGCGCGACGCCTACCTCGACCGGATCGCGCGGACCGTCGAACGGGACAAGAACCACCCGTCGATCATCATGTGGTCGCTCGGCAACGAGTCCGGCACCGGCCGGAACCTCGCGGCGATGTCGCAGTGGGTGCACGACCGCGACGACGAGCGTCCGGTGCACTACGAGGGCGACTACACGGGCGAGTACACCGACGTGTACTCGCGCATGTACCCGACGCTGCAGGAGACCGAGTCGATCGGCGGCGGCACACCCACGCCCCTGCTCGAGTGCGGTCCTGCCGAAGCTGCGCGGCAGCGGTCGAAGCCGTTCATCCACTGCGAGTACGTGCACGCGATGGGCAACGGTCCGGGGCAGATCGCCGAGTACGAGGCCCTCGTCGACAAGTACCCGCGGCTGCACGGCGGGTTCGTGTGGGAGTGGCGCGACCACGGCCTGCTGACCCACACGGCCGACGGCCAGGCCTACTACGGGTACGGCGGTGACTTCGGCGAGGTGGTGCACGACGGCAACTTCGTTATGGACGGGCTCGTCCTGCCCGACGACATCCCGACCCCGGGGCTGGCGGAGTTCGCGGCCGTCGTGGCGCCGGTTCGGATGTCGTCGTCGGACACCACGGTCCTGGTCGAGAACCGGTACCACTCGGCCTCGACCGCGGGCTTGCGGTTCTGCTGGACGCTCTCGCGGAACGGCGTGGTCGAGGCATCCGGACGCCTGACGCCGGGGGTGATCGCGGCCCGCGCGTCGGCGACCGTGCCGGTGCCGGACGAGGTCCTCGAGGCTGCGGCCGGCACCCCCGCACCCGGTGACGAGCTGTGGTTCGACGTGACCGCGGAGCTCGCCGGACCGACCGCGTGGGCGGACACCGGCCACGTCGTGGCACGCACCCAGCGGCTCGTCGCGAGCCGACCGGCGGACGCACCACGGGCCTCCCGGCGGGGGTGGGACGGCGACCGGCTCGGTGACGGGACCTTCACGGCGCGCGGCGACCTGGTCGGCTTCAAGGGACACGAGGTCGCCGGCCCCCGCCTCGAGCTGTGGCGTGCCCCGACCGACAACGACCGGTTGGCGTCGCAAGGCGGCTACGAGACGGTCGACCCGGTGCTCACGGGCGGCGTCGGGGACCCGGATGCCCCGGCGTCCGCAGTGCGGTGGACCGAGCGCGGGCTCGATCGTCTGACGCACCGGCTCGTGTCCGTCGACCGGACGGAGCACGGGCTCGTGCAGCGGGTCCGGGTGGCGGCGGCGAACAGCGGGTGGGGCGTCGACGTCACGCACCGCTGGACCCTGACGGACGCCGGACTGCAGCTGCAGACGGACGCCGTGCCGTTCGGCGCGTGGGACGTCACGTGGCCGCGCCTCGGCGTGCGCTTCGACCTGCCGGTGTCGTTCCTCGACGAGCAGGCGACCTGGTTCGGCACGGGCCCGGAGGAGTCGTACCCGGACTCCTCGCACGCTGCTCGGGTCGGGCGGTTCACCGCGCCGGTGCGTTCGCTGACGGTCGAGTACTCGCGGCCGCAGGAGTCCGGGCACCGGCCGGGGCTGCGGTCGCTCGCCGTGGGTGACCTCACGGCGACGACCGTCGGCGCACACCGCGCCGGCTTCACCCTCACGCCGTGGACCGCGCAGCAGGTCACGCGCGCCGGGCACCCGTACGAGCTGCCCAAGCCGGACCACGCGTACCTGTACCTCGACGCGGCGCAGCACGGGCTGGGGAGCCGCGCGTGCGGGTTGGACGTGCTGCCGGAGCACCAGCTGTGGCCGCACGCGGCGTCGTGGAGCGTGGTGCTGGGGTAGCGCGGCGCGCGTCGGAACCAGGTTCCGGACACGACACCGCGCTTTTCCGTGGTGTTGTGTCCGGAACCTGGTTCCGTCTTGTCCGGAACGCGCTACGCCCCGAGGGCGCGCAGCGCCTCCGGGTCGCTCTGCTCGAGGAACGCCGTCAGCCGCTCGGGCTCGCCCTCCTCGCCGATCGCCTCCGCCGCGCGACGCAGGGCGAACAGCGCCCGCAGCACGCCCCGGTTCGGCTCGTGCGACCACGGGACCGGCCCGGCGCCCCGCCAGCCCGCCTTCCGCAGTGCGTCGAGGCCGCGGTGGTACCCGACCCGGGCGTAGGCGTACGACTCGAGCGTGGCGCCACGGTCCCAGGCCTCGTCCGCGAGGAGCGCCCACGCCAGGCTCGACGCCGGGTGCGACACGACGACGCTCGCGACGGGGGTGTCCGCGGCGAGCGCCGACGTCACCTCCGGCTCCTCGGGCAGCAGGGTCTCGGGGGTGGTGGGGTTCGGCAGCAGGTTCTCCGGCATGCCCCCCACCCTGTCACGCCGAGCCGTCGGAGCCCTTGCGTGTCGCGCACGCTCGGGCGTACCGTGGGCGCTCACCCCGTCGTCACCACGGGGTCGCGGTGCGGGACGACCGGCCGCCGACACGGGTGACGGTCACGGGGGTCCCCCGACGGAAGCAGACGGATTGCTGTCGATCACCGGTTCCGCTCAGCCCACGCGCTGACACCGTGATCGCGCCCGCCGTCGGGCGCTCCGCCCCCTCGTGCTGACGCACGGTGGCGGCTCCGGTGTCGTGCGCCCAGCACCGACAACCGGGGAGGCACCCGCATGCCCATCAGTCCGTCCGTCGTCCTGGACGACCTCAGCTACACCTGGCCCGACGGCAGCGTCGCGCTCAGTCACCTCACCGCTGCCTTCGGCCGCGGCCGCACCGGTCTGGTCGGGAGGAACGGGGCCGGCAAGTCCACGCTCGTCCGGCTGGTCACGGGGCAGCTCCACCCCACCTCGGGTCGGATCACGACGTCCGGTCCCGTCGACCTGCTGCCGCAGCGTCTGACGGGGCACCCCGACGACACCGTCTCCGACCTGCTCGGCATCCGCCCGACGGTCGCGGCACTCCGTGCGGTCCTCGGCGGTGACGCCTCGCCGGAGCACTTCGACGTCATCGGCGACGACTGGGACGTCGAGGAGCGGGCCGCTGCCGCGCTGTCCGGCATCGGGCTCGGTCTCGATGGCAGCGACCTCGACCGACCGGTGTCGACGCTGTCCGGCGGACAGGCCGTGCTCGTCGCGGTCGCCGGGATCCGGATGCGCCGCGCGCCGATCGTGTTCCTCGACGAGCCGACGAACAACCTCGACCGGCGAGCGCGCGGCGTCCTGCTCGACATGATCGACGGGTGGTCGGGGACGCTCGTCGTGGTCAGTCACGACCGGGAGCTGCTCGAGCACGTGGACGAGACGGTCGAACTGCGCGACGGCACGGTGACGGTGTTCGGCGGCCCGTTCAGCGCGTTCGAGGAGCACCTCGCCGCGCAGCAGGCCGCGGCTCTGCGCGAGGTCCGGGTCGCCGAGCAACGGCACCGCACCGAGAAGCGGCAGCGCATCGAGGCCGAGACCAAGATCGCCCGGCGAGCGCGATCGGGCAGGAAGGCCGCCGAGGGCATGCCGAAGATCTTCGCGAACGAGATGCGGAAACGCGGCGAGCAGACCGCCGGTCGTCTCCGCACCGCCTCCGCCGAGGACGAAGCCGCCGCGCTGACCGCGAAGCACGACGCCGAGGCCCGGCTCCGGGTGGACGAGTCCATCACGGTGGTCCTGCCCGATCCGGAGGTGCCGGCGTCGCGGATGATCGCCACCGTGACCGTCCGCGGCCGGGACACGATCGTGCAGGGGCCGGAACGGGTCGCGGTGAGCGGGGACAACGGGGTCGGCAAGACGACCCTGCTCGAACAGCTCGTCGGTGTGCCGGGCTCCCGCGAGCACCCGCTGCCGGACACCCGCGCCGTACGGCACGTGGACCGGGTCGGCTACCTGCCGCAGCGGAAGGACTCGCTCGACGACGCCGCGACCGTGTTCGACAACGTGCGCCGGCACGCCCCGACGGCCTCGGACGCCGAGGTCAAGAACCGCCTGGCCCGGTTCCTCGTGCGCGGCGACGCCGTCGACCGGCTCGCCGGGGACCTGTCGGGCGGAGAGCGGTTCCGGGTCGCGCTGGCGGCCCTCGTGCTCGCCGACCCACCGCCGCAGCTGCTGGTGCTCGACGAACCGACGAACGACCTCGACCTGACGAGCGTCGACCAGCTCGTGGATGCGTTGCGGGCCTACCGGGGTGCGCTCGTGGTGGTCAGCCACGACGAGACGTTCCTGGACCGACTCGACCTCACGACCCGGATCGAGCTGTCGTGAGCAGCCCGGTGCCGCTCAGCGCCGCTTCGTCGGGCGGATCGCGAGCGACTCCACGGTGCCGCGCTCCGGCAGGTCGACCACGGTGCGGACCGCGGCGGCGACGTCCTCCGGGGCGAGGTAGTACGCGGTGTCGTACTCCTCGCCGAGCTTCTCCGTGAGGGCACGCTGCATGTCCGAGTCCGTCCGGCCCGGGTGCACGCTCGACACCCGGACGCCGTTCGCGCGCTCCTCCTCGCGCAGGGCGTCGGCGAAGGCGCGGAGGGCGAACTTCGACGCCGCGTAGACCCCACCGCCGGGGCCGGAGTGGAAGCCGGAGCCGCTGTTGATCGGCACGACGATGCCCCGGGCAGCGCGGAGCGCCGGGAGGGCCCGTCGGGTGAGCTCGGCGACCGCGAAGAGGTTGGTGGCGAAGACCCGCTCCCACACCGCGCGCTCGGTGTCGGCGACGGTGGTGCCCTCCTCGACCCCGGCGTTGTGCACGAGGACGTCGAGCCGGTCCGGCAGCGCGGGCGCGTCGCCGGCGCCCAGGTCGCCCACGAAGGGCGACGCGTGCGGCAGCTCGGCGACGAGGGCCTCGACCGCCTCGGCGCTCCTGCCACCGACGAACACGTGGTGCGTGCGGCCGAGGTCGATCGCGATCGCCCGGCCGATCCCGCGGGTCGCGCCCGTCACGAGCGCGGTGGGCAGGCTGACGGGAGGCGCGGTGTCGGTCATGCGCACCAGCCTACGGATGCGTACCGACGGACGTGCCCCGTGCCTCCAGACCGTCCGTCAGCGGGAGGAGACCGGCGCTCCGCGCCGTCGCCGACGCACCGTCCACAGTGCCGCAGCGGCACCGGCGACGAGCACGAGGACCGCCACGAGTCCCCACGGCGATCCGGCGACCGCGGCGAGCACCGCCCAGAACACGGCGAGCCCGACGGTGGCGTACACGAACGCCCAGGCCACGCAGCCGACGAGCATCGCGGCCGTGTACCGCCACCACGGCACGCGTGCGAGGCCGGCGGCCGCGTTCATCACCGTCTGGAGTCCGACCATGAGGAAGCTGACGGCGACGACCGGCAGTCCCCAGCGGTCGAGGAGCGCGGAGCCGCGGCGGACGGCGGCGCTGTCGACCCACCGGCCGAGGGGCGAGCGCGACGCGCCGGTGACCGCCAGGCGCGCGACCCAGTACGTGGCCTGCGCGCGGCAGAACACGATCACGAGGAGCGCGGTGACGAGCGGCCAGAACGGCAGCTCGTCGAGGAAGGTCGGCACGCGGTGACGGTAACGGTGCTCGCCGGGAATGTCCTCGGCGTCGCGGGGCGGTGCGGCGGGACGGACGGTGCCCGGTCAGCGGCGTTCCGCGTCCTGCCGGATCTTGATGCCCTCGAGGACGTCCTTCGCGCGCTGCTCGTCCTGCTTCTCGATCTGGCGGGTGTCACGCTCCGGGAGCTGGATGTCCTCCTCGGCGCGGATACCGGCCTGCAGCTCGCGGCCGCGTTCGAGCTCGGCGTCGAACTCCGCACCGAACAGCAGCGCGTTGTTCGTGATCCAGATCCAGAGGAGGAAGACGATCACGCCGCCGAGCGAACCGTACGTGGCGTTGTAGTTCGAGAAGTTGCCGACGTAGAACCCGAAGCCGAGGCTCGCGATGACCCAGATGAGGATCGCGACGACCGAGCCGCCGCTCACCCAGCGGAACTTCGGCTGCTCGACGTTCGGCGCCCAGTAGTACAGCACCGCGACGACGATGATCGCGATGGCGAGCAGGATCGGCCACTGCACGACGAGCAGGACGGTCGCGGCGGCGTCGCCGAGGCCGATGAGGTCGCCGATGCTCTTCGCGAGGGGGCCGCTCACGAGGACGACGAGCCCGAGGACGAGCAGGACGACGGTGAAGAGCGTCACGCCGAGCATCGTCGGGCGCAGCTTCCAGATCGGGCGGCCCTCCCGGACGTTGTAGATGCGGTTCATCGCACGGCCGAACGCGCCGACGTAGCCGGAGGCCGACCAGAGGGCGCCGAGCAGACCGACGACGAACGTGATCGGTGCCGCGGGTGACCGCACGAGACCCTCGATCGGGCCCTGGAGGAGCTTCGCGACGTCGCCGCCGCCGATGTTCGTCACGACGTCGAGCACCGTCTCGATGGTCCGCTTCGGGTCGGACACGAGGCCGAGGATCGAGACCACGGCCAAGATGCCGGGGAAGAGCGCCAGCACGGTGTAGTAGGTCAGGCTCGCTGCCAGGTCGGTGCACTGGTCGCTGGAGAACTCGCGGAGGGTCTTCTTCAGCGTGTAGACGACCGACGGCTTCGTGAGGTCGGTCGGGCTGTCCGGCTTCCGCGGGTCGTCCGCCGCCGGCTTGTTCCGTTCGCGTGCCATCGTCAGCCCTTCGCCGCGGCCTTGGCAGCCGCCTTCCCCGCTGCCTTCGCCCGGGCGGCGGCCTGCTTGCGGTTCTTCGTCGCGCGTCGCTGCACGGCCGCGATGCCGGCGCGCTGCTTGACGCGGTTGCGGTGCATCGGGTCGTGTTCGAGCGCCTCCTCGGCCGCCTTCTTCCGCGCCTTGCGGCCCTTGCGTCCGGGCTGCGACTGCTCGACCGCGCCCGGGCCGTCGCCGCCGCGCGCGCCGAACGGGAGGAGGGCGGTGAACGCTGTCCGGGCCGGCGGCTGCGCGAGGTGCCCGGCGTCGGTGCGGCCGATCCGCGTCCCGAGGACGATCGCCGCGACGCCCGCCGCCGCGGTGATGCCCATCGCCACGAGCGGGGTGGGGTCGCGGTGCCAGCGCTGCTTCGTCTTCGCGATCGCGAGGCGGGTCCGCGCGGGCACGTCGGCGCGGCGCTTGATCTCGGCGACCGTGTCCGTGATGCCCTCGCGCGCGCGGGTCGTCGCGAGTTCGAGCTCGGGGAGGCTGTCGTTGGGCATACTCCGTGCCTACCAGGCCCGATCCGCGACGGCCCACAGTTCGGGGCGTCTACGGTGCCCGGCATGATCCTCCCCACCGCTTCCGCGAAGCTGTTCCGCGACGTCGCCGACGGCATCCACCGTCTGGAGGTCGCGCACACCAACACCTACCTCGTCGAGACCGGCGACCGTCTGCTCGTGGTCGACGCAGGCCTCCCGGCGGCGTGGCCGCACCTGCTGGTCGCCGTGCGGGACCTCGGGTACACGCCCGCGACGGTGGAGGCCCTGCTGCTCACCCACGGCCACTTCGACCACGTCGGCACCGCGGCCCGGATGCACCGCGAGTGGGGCACGCCCGTGTACGTGCACCCGGGCGACCGGCGGCTGGCCGCGCACCCGTACTCGTACCGGCCGCAGACGAACCGGCTCGGCTTCGTCGCCGTGCACCCGGGCGGGCTGCTCCCCCTCGGCCGGATGCTCCTCGCCGGCGCGGCCGCTGTGTCGGGCGTCGGGGACACGAAGCCGCTCGAGTCCCGCGCCGAGGTCCCCGGGTCGCCATGGATCATCGAGGCGCCGGGCCACACCGACGGGCACGTGGCGCTGCACTTCGCCGACCGGGACGCGGTGGTCGTCGGGGACGCGCTCGTGACGTTCGACCCGTACACGGGCGGGATCGGTCCACGCGTCGTGGCTCCGGCGGCGACGGCGGGCG
>NZ_NXIA01000021.1 GCF_002412165.1 Curtobacterium sp. 'Ferrero' | reverse complement strand
CGGCCCCGCGGGCCGAGACTCGGCTCCGCGGACAGTTCCGCGGCCCGATCGCCCCGGAACTGTCCGACTGGCCGAGTCTCGGGTGACCGCCGCGACGGCGACGGCGGCCGACGGGGCGGCGCTCGCTAGTGCCCCATCCCCAGACCGCCGTCGACCGGGATGACCGCGCCCGAGATGTACCCGGCGCCATCACCGGCCAGGAAGAGCGTGGCGTCGGCGACGTCGTCGACGGTGCCGTACCGCGATGCCGGGATCTGCTTCTTGAACTCGGCCACGAGCTCGTCGGGCAGCGACGCCGTCATGTCGGTCTGGATGAAGCCCGGTGCCACGACGTTGGCGGTGATGTTCCGGGAGCCCAGCTCGCGCGTGATCGAGCGCGCCATGCCGACGAGCGCGGCCTTGGACGAGGCGTAGTTGACCTGGCCGACCTGGCCGTAGGCCCCGACGACGCTCGACATGAGCACGATCCGGCCGAACTTCGCCTTCATCATCCCCTTGGTGGCGCGCTTGACGACCCGGAACGTGCCGGTGAGGTTCGTGTCGATCACGCTCGTGAAGTCGTCCTCGGTCATGCGCAGGAGGAGCTGGTCGTTCGTGATCCCGGCGTTCGCGACGAGCACCTCGACCGGACCGAGCTCGGCTTCGACCTGCGTGAAGGCGGCGTCGACGGAGGCGGTGTCGGTGATGTCGGCCTGGACCGTGAGGGCACCCTCGGGGCCACCCTGGCCGCTGCGGGAGGTCACGGCCACGCGGTGTCCCTCGGCGACGAAACGGGCGGCGAGGGCGTGGCCGATGCCGCGGTTGCCGCCGGTGACGAGGACGGTACGGGGGGTGGTCATGGTCGCTCCGATCGAGTGGTGACAGTCCGACGCGCCGCGCCCCTGTCGGGGCCGACGCGCCCGGACGAGCGTACCCGAGCCGATCCCCGCACTCCGATCGAGCGCGGCTGAACCGGAATGCGCGGCGCGGGCTTAGGCTTGTACCCGGTAGACGATGGACAACCGCATGAAGACCTCGCACAGCATCACGGCCCTCCCCGAGTCGCCGGAGCAAGACCGTGCGCACCGACTCTCCCGCTACGTCTGGCAGATGGCCGTCCGCGTGGTCTGCTTCGTCGCCGCGGTCCTGGTCTGGACCGCCTGGCACACCTGGCTCGTCGTCATCCCGATCATCCTCGCCGGTGTGATCCCCTGGGTCGCGGTGATCCTCGCGAACGCCGGCAACCGCACCGAGAGCCGCGTCGTCGCCCCCGCCGGTGCCATCACGCTCTACGACGCCGACGACGTCCGCATCCGCGAGGAGCAGGAGGCCGCCCGGGCGCAGGCGTACCGCGACGAGCAGGACCGCCTGCGGCACGAGGCACAGCACGACCAGGACGAGTGGCAGCGGTCCGGTGACCACACCAACGTCTGGCCCCCGCGAGGTGGCAGGCGCTGATGGGAGCGACGTTCGACCTCTTCACCGAGCCCGGCTCGACGCCCGTGTGCTCCCGGGCGGGCTGCGGGGAGACCGCGGCGTGGCGGGTCAACTGGCGGAACCCGCGCATCCACGCCACCGACCGGGTGAAGATCTGGGCCGCGTGTGACGAGCACCGGGACTTCCTCGCCGACTACCTCCGCTCGCGCGCGTTCCCGGTGCGGGTCACCGGCATGCACGAGGACGTCGACCGTCTCGACGACCTCCGTGACCCGAACGCCGGACCGAAGAACGACGTCGGGGTGCGCGCCGCCGGCACCGACCGATGAGCGACGGGTTCGACCCGGCCTCGCGCTACGGCCGGCGGTACGCCGCGAAACTGCAGCGCGCGGCGGCGGTCCCGGCCGGCAGCACCGGGCACGGTCCCGACGAGCGCGGTCCCGACACGACCGAGCGCGACCCCGACGAGCCGTTCGTCGGCTGGCGGTTCGTCCGGAGCCGTCGGTGGGTCGGCTACTTCGCGATCGCCGTCGCCTTCGCGGTCCTGTGCACGCTGTTCGGCATGTGGCAGTGGGACCGCCGCAACGAGGCCGTGCGCGAGAACGAACAGGTCGCGCAGAACTACGACCACACCCCGGTGCCGCTCGACCAGGCACTGCCGCGAGCCTCGAGCTGGAACGACGGACAGACCTGGCTCCGCGTCACCGTCACCGGCCGCTACGACACCCGCGACCAGCTCCTCGTCCGCAACCGGGTGCACAACGGCCAACCCGGCTTCGAGGTGCTCACCCCGCTCGTCACCGACGACGGACGTGCGTTCATCGTGGACCGTGGGTGGGTCCCCACGGGCAACCGGCAGGACGCTCCCGACCACGTTCCCGCTCCCCCGAGCGGCGAGGTCACGGTCATCGCCCGCCTCCAGCAGAGCGAGCCGCGCATCCCCGGCCGGACCGACCCGGCGCACACCGACCAGGTCCAGTCGGTCACGCTCGCGGACGTCGCGAAGAAGGTCGACACGCCGATCTGGACGGGCGCCTACGGGCAGCTGGCCTCCGAGTCCCCGGCCCCGACCGAGGCCCGCCCGCTCGGCTGGGACCGGCCGACCGCCGACACCGGCCTCCACCTCAGCTACTTCATCCAGTGGTTCATGTTCGCCGCCGGCGGCTTCGGGTTCCTCGCGTACCTGATGGTGCAGGAGTACCGGAACCTCAACCAGGACGACCCCGAGGAACGGGAGCGCGCCGAGGAGCGGCGCCGCCGTCGCGACGCGCGCCCGAAGTCGGACGCCGAGATCGAGGACGAGCTGCTCAACGCGCGGTCCTGACGCGCGCGACCGCGGATCCGCCGCTGACGCGGCCAGCGGACGGACGGGAGGCCCGTGGCGGTGTCGCCACGGGCCTCCCGTCCGTCAGCGCGCACCGCGCGTACCGACTCAGGCGAGCTCGACGAGCTCCGCGTAGTCCTTGTTCCAGTGGTCCTCGGTGCCGTCCGGCAGCAGCAGGACCCGCTCCGGGTTGAGGGCCTCGACCGCGCCCGCGTCGTGCGAGACGAGCACGACCGCGCCCTCGTACCCGGCGAGGGCGCCGAGGATCTCCTCACGCGAGGCCGGGTCGAGGTTGTTGGTCGGTTCGTCGAGCAGCAGCACGTTCGCACCGGACACGACGATCATCGCCAGCGACAGACGCGTCTTCTCACCACCGGACAGCACACCCGCCTTCTTGTAGCCGTCGTCGCCGGTGAACAGGAACGAGCCGAGGACGCGTCGAGCCTCGGTCTCCGTCAGGTTCGGCGACGCCGAGACCATGTTCTCGATCACGGTGCGGTTCACGTCGATGTTCTCGTGCTCCTGCGCGTAGTAGCCGATGCGCAGCCCGTGGCCGGGGAGGATCTCCCCCGTGTCCGGCTGGTCGGCGCCCGCGAGGATGCGGAGCAGCGTCGTCTTCCCGGCACCGTTGAACCCGAGGATGACCACCCGCGAGCCCCGGTCGATGGCGAGGTCGAGTCCCGCGAAGATCTCGAGCGACCCGTACGACTTCGACAACCCCTCGGCCATGAGCGGGGTGCGCCCGCACGCGACCGGGGTCGGGAAGCGCAGCTTGGCGACCCGGTCGACGGCACGCTCGTCCTCGAGTCCGGCGAGCAGCTTCTCGGCGCGGGCCACCATCTGGTGCGCCGCGGCGGCCTTCGTGGCCTTCGCACCGAACCGGGCGGCCTGGTCCTTGAGGGTCGCGGCCTTCTTCTCGGCGTTCGCGCGCTCCTTGCGGCGCCGCTCCTCGTCGGCGGCACGCTGCCGCTGGTAGAGCTTCCACCCCATGTTGTAGACGTCGATGCACTGCCGGTTCGCGTCGAGGTAGAACACGCGGTTGACGACCTCGTCGACGAGCTCGACGTCGTGGGAGATCACGATGACGCCGCCCGGGTAGGTCTTGAGGTGCTCACGGAGCCAGACGATCGAGTCGGCGTCGAGGTGGTTCGTCGGCTCGTCCAGGATCATCGTCTCGGCGTCCGAGAACAGGATGCGGGCGAGCTCGATGCGGCGGCGCTGACCACCGGAGAGCGTCTTGAGCGGCTGGTCGAGGATGCGGTCCGGCAGCTTGAGGTTCGAGGCGATCGAGGCCGCCTCGGCCTCGGCCGCGTACCCACCCAGGGCGTTGAACTGGTCGTCGAGCCGCGTGTACCGGCGCATCGCCTTCTCGGCGACCTCGGGGTCGTCGCTCGCCATCGCCTCGGTCGCCAGGCGGATGCCCTCCACGAGCTCACCGAGCCCTCGGGCATCGAGGATGCGCTTTCGGGCGGTGTCCTCCGGGTTGCCGGAGCGGGGGTCCTGCGGCAGGTACCCGATCTCGCCGGTGCGCTCGATCTTGCCGCCGGTCGGCTGCGTCTCCCCCGCGAGGGCCTTGGTCATCGTGGTCTTGCCGGCACCGTTGCGGCCGACCAGGCCGATCTTGTCGCCCTTCTCGACGCGGAAGGAGACGTTCTCCATGAGGAGACGGGCTCCGACGCGGATCTCGAGTTCGTGCACGGCAAGCACAGAGGACGTCCAATCAGTTGGTGGATGTGCACAACGGTGTGTGCGGGAGGTGCACCGCTACGCTGACGGGACCGATGGTTCCGGAACGGGACCAGCAGTCCATTCTAGGAGAATCCATGACGAACGCCACCGGGTTCGCTCCCCGCGCAGTCCTCGCCGACCGTCTGCGCACGCGCGGCCTCGCCACCGACGCCGCACTGATCGCCGGCGGTGCGCTCTTCACCGCGGGCATGGCGCAGGTCGAGGTCCCGATGTGGCCGGTGCCGATGACCGGGCAGACCCTCGCTGTCGTCCTCGTCGGTGCGTCCCTCGGTGCTCGCCGCGGCACGCTGTCGCTGCTGCTGTACGCCGTGGTCGGTCTCCTCGGCCTGCCGGTGTTCGCGGACCACGCGGGCGGCCTCGCGTCGCTCACGTCCCCGAGCTTCGGGTACGTCATCGGCTTCGTCGTCGCCGCGGGTGTCGTCGGCTGGCTCGCCGAGCGCGACTGGGACAAGCACTTCGTCCGCGCCGCCGGGGCCATGCTGCTCGCAAGCGCGATCCCGTTCGTGTTCGGTCTGCCGTGGCTCGCGGTCGTCCTCGGCCAGCTCGGAGCACCGAACGACCTGCAGTCCGTGCTCGCGGCGGGCTTCTACCCGTTCATCGTCGGCGGGGTGGCGAAGGCCCTCATCGCGGCGGGCGCGCTGTCGCTGGCGTGGAAGGCACTCGGCCGGCGCTGAGTCGCCACCGCACGGCGTAGCGGCCGAGGTTCCGCCTAACGGCCGAGGTTCCGAAATTCCGGAACCTCGGCCGTTTTCTCGTTCCCGCGCGGAACCTCGGTGGACGGCACGCGGCGAGTCGTGGAACTCCGGGGCGGAGGGACGACCATGCACCGGAGCCGCGCTCCGGGGCCCGGACCAACGCCCGCGTGGCCGCCCACGCGGTCGCACGGCATGCCGCGCGGATGCCGTCGCGGTCGCCCAACGGGTCGCCCCTTGGCGCGCCGCGCGACACTTCGTGCGACCAGGCCGGACCTGCTGACATGCTCGGCTTGGAAGCAACGCACCCACACGACGGACGGGAGGCGCGGCACCTGCTGGCACCGCGCCTCCCGTCCGACCGTGGTGGCGTCTAGATCGAGAACCCGAGCGCACGCATCATCTCGCGCCCGTCGTCCGTGATCCGCTCTGGACCCCAGGGCGGCATCCAGACCCAGTTGATCCGGAACGCGTCCACGATGCCGTCGAGGGCGTTCGCCGTGTCGCCCTCGATGACATCGGTGAGCGGGCAGCCCGCACTCGTCAGCGTCATGCTGATCACGAGCGCGTTCGCCTCGTCGTCCATCGCGAGGTCGTAGATCAGCCCGAGGTCGACGATGTTGACGCCGAGCTCGGGGTCCTGGACCTCCTTGAGGCCCTCGACGACCTCGTCGAACTTCTCCGGGGAGAGTGCGGTGATCATCAGTTGCCCGCCGCTGCGGCCTGCACGTAGCGGTCGTAGCCCTCGTTCTCGAGCCGCTCGGCCAGCTCGGGGCCGCCCTGCTCGGCGACCTTGCCCGCCACGAAGACGTGCACGAAGTCCGGCTTGATGTAGCGGAGGATGCGCGTGTAGTGCGTGATGAGCAGCACGCCGAGGCCCGTCGCGGCCTTGGCACGGTTGACGCCCTCGGAAACGATCTTCAGCGCGTCGACGTCGAGGCCGGAGTCGGTCTCGTCGAGCACCGCGAACTTCGGCTTGAGGAGCTCGAGCTGCATGATCTCGTGCCGCTTCTTCTCGCCGCCGGAGAAGCCCTCGTTGACGTTGCGCTCGGCGAAGGAGCTGTCCATCTTGAGGTCCGACATCGACTGGCGGAGGTCCTTCACCCAGCCGCGGAGTGCCGGCGCCTCGCCGTCGATCGCGGTCTTCGCGGTGCGGAGGAAGTTCGACACGGTCACACCGGGGATCTCCACGGGGTACTGCATCGCGAGGAACATACCGGCACGGGCGCGCTCGTCGACGCTCATCGCGAGGACGTCCTCGCCGTCGAGGGTGATCGAGCCGCCGTCGACGTTGTAGCGCGGGTGGCCGGCGATCGTGTACGCGAGCGTGGACTTGCCGGAGCCGTTCGGCCCCATGATCGCGTGGATCTCGCCCTCGTTGATGGTGAGGTCGACCCCCTTGAGGATCTCCTTGGTGCCCTGGTCGGTGTCGATCGAGACCTGGAGGTCGCGGATTTCGAGAGTGGACATTGCGTTCCTTCGGTTGCAGCTGGTGTGCGGCGTCAGCCGCGGAAGAGAGTGGGGGTCGCTCAGTCGACCGGGACGATGTCGTGCACGTCGACGTAGACGTCGCCGTCACGGACCTCGACGCGGAACACCGGCACCGGTTCGTAGGCGGGGAAGTTCTGCGGCTTGCCGGTCGTGAGCGAGAACTTCGACCCGTGTGCCCAGCACTCGAGCGAATCGCCCTCGACGAAGCCCTCCGCCAGGGAGATGTCGCCGTGCGTGCAGGTGTCCCCGATGGCGTGCACGACGCCCGCGGAGTCCTTCACGATCGCCACCGCGGTGCCGTCGACGACGACCCGCATCGGGCTGTCGACCGCGATGTCGGCCTCGGCGCAGACCTTCTCGGCCATCAGGCGTCTGCCTGTGCGGTCTCGGGGTCCGCCTCGACGGTCTCGGGGTCCGCCTCGGCGATGACCGAGCGGCCGGCAGCCAGCTCTTCCTCGACCGCCGCGATCAGGCGCTCCTCGAGCTCGGGCGCACCGATCTTCTGGATGACCTCGACCAGGAAGCCGAGCACGACGAGCCGCCGGGCCTCTTCCTCGGGGATGCCGCGGGCCTGCAGGTAGAACAGCTGCTCGTCGTCGAACCGACCGGTGG
Organism: Curtobacterium sp. 'Ferrero'; assembly: GCF_002412165.1. Classification (GTDB taxonomy): domain Bacteria; phylum Actinomycetota; class Actinomycetes; order Actinomycetales; family Microbacteriaceae; genus Curtobacterium. Next base: position 37,452 of record NZ_NXIA01000021.1, on the reverse strand, counting down.
CGCTGGCGTGGCCGGCACCCTCGATGTTGCCGGTCTCGATCTCGAGGTTCGGGATGCTGTCCGCCCGCGTGCCGTCGGTCAGGACGAGGTTGCGGTTCTGCTCGTACGAGTCGGTGCCGTCGGCCGGGCGGCTGATGAGCACGTCGCCGATCCACACCGTGTGCGCGCCCTCGCCCTGCAGCGCGCCCTTGTAGTTGACCCGGCCGCGCGTGTTCGGCGCGTCGTGGTTCACGTAGACCTGCTGCTCGATGTACTGACCGGCGTCGGCGAAGTACACGCCGTACATCTCGGTGTCGGCGCCCTGCGCACCGAGGTGCGTCGACGGGTTCACCCGGATGACGTCGCCGCCGAGCGAGACGACCACGTGCTTGAGGAAGGCGTCGCGGCCGACCTCGGCGAAGTGCGTCGAGACGTGCACCGCGTCGTCGTCCCAGTCCTGCAGGCTGACGACGGTGAGCCGTGCGTTGTCGCGCACGACGATCTCGACGTTCTCGCTGAGGAGCGCCGAGCCGCGGTTGTCGATCACGACGATGCCCTGCGCGTTCGCCTCGGCCGTGATCACGGTGTGGGCCGCGCGCGGCTGCGGACCGAAGTCCGACCGCGTGATCGTGATGAACTCGTGCTGCTCGGTCGGCTTCACGGTGACCGCGAGGACGGCGTCGCGAGCCGCCCAGGCGGCCGCGGACGCACGGTCCTCGGGGAGCCCGGCCGAACCGACGCGCTGGTCGTCGCTGCGGACCCACTCGACGTCGGCGCCCTCGGACTGGCGTGCCAGGTACGGGTACGGCGCGCCGTCCAGACCGCCGTCGAGCAGCGGCCGGAGCTTCGCGAGCGGCGCGAACTTCCAGTTCACCTCGCGGCCGGTGACGGTCGGGAACGCGTCGAGGTCGGCGGAGCGGAAGCGCTCCGACCGGGTCTGGACGGGGACCTTCTTGTCGGCCGAGTCCCACCCGCCGTCGGAGTGCGCACGTGCGCCGTGCTGCTCGGTACCGCCGGTCGCGGCGGTGCTGGGCTGTTCGGTGGTGCTGGACATCTAGCCGACGGATCCTTCCATGCTCATCTCGATGAGCTTGTTGAGTTCGAGCGCGTACTCCATGGGGAGCTCGCGGGCGATCGGCTCGATGAAGCCGCGCACGATCATCGCCATCGCCTCGTCCTCGGGCAGGCCGCGGGACATGAGGTAGAAGAGCTGCTCCTCGCTGACGCGCGAGACCGTGGCCTCGTGGCCGAGCTGGACGTCGTCGACGCGGATGTCGATCGCCGGGTACGTGTCGGAACGGCTGACCGTGTCGACGAGCAGCGCGTCACACCGCACGGTGTTGGCGGCGTGGTGCGCGTTCGGGTCCACCCGGACCTCACCGCGGTACCCCGCACGCCCGCCGCCGCGCGCGATCGACTTCGAGACGATCGACGACGTCGTGTACGGCGCCATGTGGATCATCTTCGCGCCGGCGTCCTGGTGCTGGCCCGGGCCCGCGAACGCGACCGAGAGGGTCTCGCCCTTGGCGTGCTCGCCGGCCAGGTAGATCGACGGGTACTTCATCGTGACCTTGGACCCGATGTTGCCGTCGATCCACTCCATCGTGGCGCCCTCGTGCGCGATGGCGCGCTTGGTGACGAGGTTGTAGACGTTGCTCGACCAGTTCTGGATGGTCGTGTAGCGGACGCGGGCGTTCTTCTTGACGATGATCTCGACGACCGCGGAGTGCAGCGAGTCCGACTTGTAGATCGGAGCCGTGCAGCCCTCGATGTAGTGGACGTAGGAGTCCTCGTCGGCGATGATCAGCGTCCGCTCGAACTGGCCCATGTTCTCGGTGTTGATCCGGAAGTAGGCCTGCAGCGGGATCTCGACGTGGACGCCCTTGGGGACGTAGACGAACGAGCCGCCCGACCAGACGGCCGTGTTCAGCGCGGCGAACTTGTTGTCGCCGGCGGGGATCACGGTGCCGAAGTACTCCTCGAAGAACTCCGGGTGCTCGCGCAGCGCCGTGTCGGTGTCCATGAAGATGACGCCCTGCTGCTCCAGGTCCTCGCGGATCTGGTGGTAGACGACCTCGGACTCGTACTGGGCGGCGACACCGGCGACGAGGCGCTGGCGCTCGGCCTCCGGGATGCCCAGGCGCTCGTAGGTGTTGCGGATGTCCTCAGGGAGCTCTTCCCAGGTCTGGGCCTGCTTCTCCGTCGACTTCACGAAGTACTTGATGTTGTCGAAGTCGATCTCCGACAGGTCCGCGCCCCACGAGGGCATCGGCTTCCGGTCGAAGAGCGTGAGCGCCTTCAACCGGTTCTTCGTCATCCACTCCGGCTCGGACTTGCGGGCCGAGATGTCGGCGACCACTTCCTCCGAGAGACCACGACGCGCGGAGGCTCCTGCCGAGTCGGAGTCGGACCAGCCGAACTCGTATTGGCCGAGCCCTTCGAGCTCGGGACGGTCGATGAGCACGTCGGACATGGTCTCCTCGTTTCCTTCTCGCGGCAGCGTCTCCGGGAACAACCCGGCACGGCTGGACGCCATTCCACCCCGGACCACCGACACGGTCGGCCAGGGCGCTGCTGCCTCGCAACGTCTATGGTTCCACGCGGTCCTGTGCCGGCGTGACGATCACGGCCCATTCCGAGCCGGCGCCTGCCTAGACTTGACTGCCGCTGAACCCTCGAATCCTACAGGTTCACCGCCCGGAACAACAGGAAGGCACCGCCCTCGTGACCCGCGTCGCATCCCCCGTCGAACCGGACGTCCGCACCCCGTGGTGGTCCCTCCCCCGAACCGTCGACCGTCGCGTGATCTGGCTGGCCTGGGCGTCGTTCGTCGTCGAGGTCGTCCTGATCGGCACCGGCGGACTCGTCCGGCTGACGGCCTCCGGGCTCGGTTGCCCGACCTGGCCGAAGTGCACCGCGGACTCGCTCGTGTCCACGCCGGAGATGGGCGTGCACGGCATCATCGAGTTCGGCAACCGGCTGCTCACCTTCGTGCTCGTGGTGGTCGCGATCGCCACGTTCCTCGCGGTCGTCCGCATGCGACGCACCCGCCCCGAGCTGTTCTGGCTCGCGTTCGCCCAGGGCGCCGCGATCCCCGGTCAGGCGCTCCTCGGCGGCATCAGCGTCTGGACGAACCTCAACCCGTTCGTCGTCGGCCTGCACTTCGTCGTCTCGGCCGCACTGACCTCGGTCACCGCCGCGCTGGTCTACCGGGCGCTGAACGGTCCGCGCACCGCCGTCCGGCTCGTCCCGGCCTGGTACACGAACGTCGTGCGGGGCACCGTCGCGGCCGTCGCGGTCACGGTCCTCGTCGGCATCCTGACGACCGGCAGCGGCCCGCACGCGGGCGCTGACGAAGCCGTCGACGGCGGACGCCTGCACCGCACCGGTTTCGACCCGGCGATCATGGAGCACGTGCACGCCGTCCCGGCCTACGCGCTCTTCGCCCTCACGCTCGTCCTCGTCGTCGGCGCCGTCCGCCTCCGCATCTCGAGCCGCTGGCCGCTGGCGCTGCTCGTGGTCGAGTTCGTGCAGATCGCGGTGGGCCTCACCCAGGCCCGCACCGGTCTGCCGGTCGGCCTGGTCGGCACCCACATGGTCCTCGCCGGGCTGCTGGTCGCGGCCACCACGGCGGTCGTCCTCTCGACCCGGGAGAGTGCGGGCCGCGACGCGGTCCGCGAGCCGCTCGCGGCCTGAGCGGCGTCGGCCGTCCGACGAAGCGCGCGTCGAACGACGCGCGCTTCGTCGCACCGCGCGCGCTTCCTGCGCTGACGCACCCGACCCGGACGGGAGACGCGGGCCAGCCCGCCACGCGCCTCCCGTCCGACACGCACCACGACGTCGACGGAACGCGCGTCGAACGACGCGCGCTTCGTCGCACCGCGCGCGCCCCGTGCGCTGACGCACCCCGCCCGGACGGGAGGCGCGGCGCCAGCCCGCCACGCGCCTCCCGTCCGACACGCACCACGACGTCGACGGAACACGCGTCGAACGACGAGTGTCCCGGCGAAACGCGCGCGTTTCGCCGGGACAGGCAGCGGGGCCGACGCCCCTAGAAGCTGAAGACCTGCGGCAGCAGCGGGTCGATGCCCACCGCGATGAAGAGCAGCGTCAGGTACGTGATCGAGCTGTGGAAGACGCGCATCGGGTGCACCTGCTCGACGTGCTGGATCGCCCGCGAGTACAGCCGGTGCGACTCCACGACGAACCAGATCCCCGCGGCCAGTGCGACGACCGTGTAGAGCGGCCCCATGTGCCCCACCGGGACGAGCAGCAGCGAGCAGACCAGCGTCGCCCACGCGTAGAGGACGACCTGCAAGCCGACGACCGTGCGGCCGCGCACCACCGCGAGCATCGGGACCTCGGCCGCGTCGTAGTCGTCCCGGTACTTCATCGACAGCGGCCAGTAGTGCGGCGGGGTCCAGAGGAAGATCACCATGAACAGGATGACCGGCTCCCACGACAGCGACCCCGTGACACCCGCCCAGCCGATCAGCACCGGCATGCAGCCCGCCGAGCCGCCCCAGACGATGTTCTGCGGGGTGCGGCGCTTGAGCCAGAGCGTGTAGACGCAGACGTAGATCAGGATCGCGACGACGCTGAGCGCGGCGGCGAGCCAGTTGACCAGGAGGCCGAGGACCGCGGTCGAGAGCACGGCGAGCGTCCAGGAGAACACGAGGGCCTCGCGGTCGGACAGCTCCCCCGTCACGAGCGGCCGCTTGCTCGTCCGCTTCATGAGCCGGTCGATGTCGCGGTCGATGTAGCAGTTGAACGCCGACGCCGACCCGGCGGACATGGCGCCGCCGAGCATCGTCCAGAACACGAGCCACAGGTCCGGCACCCCGCGCGCGGCGAGGAACATCGTCGGCGCCGTCGTGACGAGGAGCAGCTCCATCACCCGGGGCTTCGTCAGCGAGACGTACGCCCGGACCTTGCGCGCGAGCGTCGATCGGGGTCGATCGGTGTCCGGCCGGGTCACGGTGGCAGTGGGCAAGGGAACCTCAGTCTGTTCGCGTCAGCTCGCACACTCGGTGGACGGCTCCGTCGTCGTCCGGGCGTGCGTCGACCCGGAATGCACACGGGCCGGTGTCAGTTTAGGCCATCGAGGCGCCGCGACGATGCCCCGCCCGCCATCCGGATCGGGCGACCCTGCGTCGGCCGGGTCCTGCACGGCATACCGTGTCCGACCCGACACGCCCGAGTGATCGGCAGCCCGGCCGTTGGAGCGCTGCACCGCACGATCGGCGCACGTGACGACCACCGGCTGCGACCCGCGTCATCTGAACGCTCTCTGAGTGCATGGTCACTATGCTGGAGAGGCCTCCCGCAGAGCGTGCCCCGAAGACGTGAGCCGCGACGAGCCGGTCGGCCGCCGCCCGACGGCGACCCGAGCGCCGGTCCCGGGATGGTGATCATGTCCGTGCGATGGCACGAGCCCTCGCACATGTCGCATTCAAGAAGGGTCAACATCCAAGTGGCTGAATTCACCTGGGACGCCATCGACAAGAAGGCCGTCGACACGGCCCGCGTACTCGCCGCCGACTCGGTCGAGGCCGCCGGCAACGGTCACCCCGGTACCGCGATGAGCCTCGCGCCGGTCGCCCACCTGCTCTTCCAGAAGGTGATGCGTCGCGACCCCAGCGACTCCACCTGGATCGGTCGTGACCGCTTCATCCTGTCCGCCGGTCACGCCTCGATCCTGCAGTACGTGCAGTTCTACCTGCACGGCTACGGCCTCGAGCTCGAGGACCTGCAGCACCTCCGCAAGTGGGGTTCGAAGACCCCGGGTCACCCGGAGTACGGTCACACCGACGGCGTCGAGATCACCACCGGCCCGCTCGGCCAGGGCCTGGCGTCCGCCGTGGGCTTCGGCTACGCGCAGCGCTTCGAGCGCGGCCTGTTCGACCCGGAGACCGCTGACGGCGAGTCCCCCTTCGACCACTTCACCTACGTGATCGCCGGCGACGGTGACATGCAGGAGGGCGTCACCAACGAGGCCGCGAGCCTCGCCGGTCGGCAGCAGCTCGGCCGTCTCGTCGTGTTCTACGACTCGAACCAGATCTCCATCGAGGACGACACCGACATCGCGTTCTCCGAGGACGTCGCCGCCCGCTACGAGGCGCTCGGCTGGCACGTGCAGCACGTCGACTGGAAGAAGACCGGCGAGTACTCCGAGGACGTCGAGGAGCTGTACCGCGCGGTCGAGGCCGCCAAGGCCGAGACGACGAAGCCGTCGCTCATCGTCCTGAAGACCATCATCGGTTGGCCGTCGCCCACCAAGCAGAACTCCGGCAAGATCCACGGCTCCGCCCTCGGCGGCGAGGAGCTCAAGGGCCTCAAGGAGGTCCTCGGCTTCGACCCGGAGCAGACCTTCCACGTCGACCCCGAGGTGCTCGAGTACACCCGCGGCGCCGTCGCCAAGGGCCAGGCGGAGCACGCCGAGTGGCAGAAGACCTTCGACGCGTGGGCCTCGGCCAACCCGGAGAAGAAGGCGATGCTCGACCGCATCAACGCCGGCGAGCTCCCCGAGGGCCTCGAGGAAGCGCTCCCGGTGTTCTCCACCGAGAAGGCCGTCTCGACCCGCGCCGCCTCGGGCAAGGTCATCAACGCGATCGCGCCCCTCATGCCCGAGTTCTGGGGCGGTTCGGCCGACCTCGCCGAGTCGAACCTCACCACGATCGAGGGTGCCAAGTCCTTCGGTCCGGCCGAGGCCTCGACCAAGACGTGGAGCACCGACCCGTACGGCCGCGTGCTGCACTTCGGCATCCGCGAGCACGCGATGGGCTCGATCCTGTCCGGCATCGTCCTGCACGGGAACACCCGTCCCTTCGGCGGCACCTTCCTCATCTTCAGCGACTACATGCGCCCGGCGGTCCGTCTCGCCGCGCTCATGAAGGCGCCGGCGATCTACGTGTGGACGCACGACTCCGTCGCCCTCGGTGAGGACGGCCCGACGCACCAGCCGATCGAGCAGCTCACCGCGCTCCGTGCGATCCCGGGTCTCGACGTCGTCCGTCCGGCCGACGCCAACGAGGTCTCGTACGCCTGGCTCGAGATGCTCAAGCACAAGGACCGCCCGGCCGGCATCGCGCTGAGCCGTCAGAACCTCCCCGTCTTCGAGCGCGGCGAGGGCGAGGCCTCCGGCGAGACCCTCGCGTCGGCGAAGAACGTCGCGAAGGGCGCCTACGTCCTGGCCGAGGCGCCGAACGGCACCCCGGACGTCATCCTGATCGGCACGGGTTCCGAGGTGCAGATCGCCCTCGACGCCCGCGAGCAGCTCAAGGGCGAGGGCATCAACGCCCGCGTCGTGAGCGCGCCGTCGCTCGAGTGGTTCTTCGAGCAGTCGGAGAACTACCGCGAGCAGGTCCTGCCGCGCGCCGTCACCGCCCGCGTCTCCGTCGAGGCCGGGATCGCGATGAGCTGGCGCGACATCGTCGGCGACAAGGGCCGCAGCGTCTCGATCGAGCACTTCGGTGCCTCGGCCGACTACCAGACGCTCTTCCAGGAGTTCGGCTTCACGACGGAGCACGTCGTCGCCGCCGCGAAGGAATCGATCGCGGCTTCCTGACCCACCAGGGCCGGGTCCGGTCACCCGGATCCGGCCCTTCTGCCGGGAGGCGCGGCTCGGCCCCGCCACGCGCCTCCCGGTCCCCCACCAGACCACGACCGCACGGCCCACGGCCAGACGGCCGATGAAGGAAGAAGACACACACATGGCTGAGACCACCCCCACCGCCGCCCTCTCCGAGGTCGGCGTCAGCATCTGGCTCGACGACCTCTCGCGCGAGCTCCTCGAGACCGGCAAGCTCGAGCAGCTCATCGCCGAGAAGAACGTCGTCGGCGTCACCACGAACCCGACGATCTTCGCGTCCGCCCTCGCCAAGGGCGAGCGCTACGACGCGCAGGTCAAGGAGCTCGCCGCGGCGGGCACCGACGTCACGGACGCGATCTTCGAGATCACGACCCAGGACGTCGCGAACGCGTCCGACGTGTTCAAGCCGATCTACGACGAGACCAAGGGCTTCGACGGCCGCGTCTCGATCGAGGTCGAGCCGGGCCTCGCGCACGAGACCCAGAAGACCATCGAGCAGGCGAAGTTCCTGTTCGACAAGGTCGGCCGCGAGAACGTCCTCATCAAGATCCCGGCGACCGTCGAGGGTCTGGAGGCCATCACCGAGGTCATCGGTGCCGGCATCTCGGTCAACGTGACCCTGATCTTCTCGCTCGAGCGCTACCGCGCCGTGATCGACGCCTACCTGGGCGGGCTCGAGAAGGCCAAGGCCGCCGGCCACGACCTCTCGAAGATCCACTCGGTCGCCTCGTTCTTCGTGTCGCGCGTCGACACCGAGATCGACAAGCGCCTCGACGCCGTCGGCACCGACGAGGCCAAGGCCCTGAAGTCGAAGGCCGGCATCGCCAACGCGCAGCTCGCGTACCAGGTCTGGACCGAGGCGTTCGCCACCGAGCGCGCCCTGGGTCTCCTCGAGGCCGGCGCGAACACGCAGCGTCCGCTGTGGGCCTCGACCGGTGTCAAGGACCCGTCGCTGCCCGACACGCTCTACGTGACCGAGCTCGCCGCGCCGAACACCGTCAACACCATGCCCGGCAAGACGCTCGACGCGACGTTCGACCACGGCGAGATCCACGGCGACGCCATCGCCGGCTCGTACGACGCCGCGCAGGAGGTCCTCGACCAGATCGCCGCGCAGGGCATCAGCTACGACGAGGTCGTGGCGCTGCTCGAGAAGGAGGGCGTGGACAAGTTCAACGTCTCCTGGGGCGAGCTCGTCGACACCGTGAAGACGGCCCTCGAGGGCGCGAAGTAGCGTGACCGTCTCCATCGCCGCCAGGGGCGCGGCTGCGCGGACCATCGAACAGGTGGTCCCGCAGCTCGTCGCCGACCTGGTCGCGTCGGGCATCACGGCGCAGGACCCCGAGCTCTGGGGTCCTGCCGCCGAGGCGGAGGCGTCGGGGCGTCTCGGGTGGACGGAGGCCGTCGCGGTCTCCCGTCCGCTCGTCGCGGAGATCACCGCGCTGCGCGAGCGGTTCGCCGCCGACGGGGTCGACCACGTCGTCCTCGCCGGCATGGGCGGCTCGTCGCTGGCGCCCGAGGTGATCGCGCGGACGTACGGCGTCCCGCTGACGGTGCTCGACTCGACCGACCCGGCACAGGTCCGGGCGGCGGTGGGACACGACCTCGAGCGCACCGTGCTCGTGGTCTCGTCGAAGTCCGGCTCCACGCTGGAGACGGACTCGCAGCGTCGTGTGTACGAACAGGCGTTCCGTGACGCGGGGATCGACCCCGCGTCACGGATCGTCGTCGTCACCGACCCGGGCTCCTCGCTCGAGCAGCTCGCACACGACGCCGGCTACCGCGTGTTCACCGCGGACCCGACCGTCGGCGGACGGTTCTCGGCACTGACCGCGTTCGGCCTCGTGCCGTCCGGCCTCGCCGGTGCCGACATCGCTGAGCTCCTCGACGAGGCGGACGCCATCTCGGTGCTCCTCGCAGTGGACACCGACGAGAACCCCGGCCTCGTGCTCGGGGCCGCCCTCACGACCATCGACCCGACGGTGGCTAAGATCGGCCTCGTTCCCGACGGCACCCACATCGTCGGTTTCGGCGACTGGGTCGAGCAGCTCCTCGCGGAGAGCACGGGCAAGGACGGCAGGGGCCTGCTCCCCGTCGTCCTCACCCCCGGCGCCCCCGAGGTCGCCGCCGGCCTGCCCGATCTGCAGGTCGTCCGCATCGTGGGCTCCCGCGACGACGAACGACACGTCGCCGCGGACGAGGTCGAGATCGACGGCACCCTCGGCGGCCAGTTCCTCGTGTGGGAGTACGCCGTCGCCGTCGCCGGGCGGCTCATCGGCGTCAACCCGTTCGACCAGCCCGACGTGGAGGCCGCCAAGGTCGCCGCCCGAGCGCTGCTCGACGACCGCCCCACCCCCGCCGAGCCCGCGTTCACCGCGGACGGCACCGCCGTCCGCGCGACGGAGGGCCTGTCGGTCGGGACGACGATCGCGGAAGCCGTGACGGCCCTCCTGTCCGAACTCGACGCCACCGGCTACCTGGCCGTGCAGGCGTACGTGGACCGCACCGCGGACAGCGGCCTCGAGTCGCTGCGTGACGCCCTCGCGGCGCGCAGCGGCCGACCCGTCACGCTCGGGTACGGCCCGCGGTTCCTGCACTCGACCGGGCAGTACCACAAGGGCGGGCCGGCGAACGGCGTCTTCCTGCAGATCGTGGCCGACGAGGCGGAGGACCTGGCGATCCCGGGTCGCCCGTTCACGTTCGGCCGTCTCATCCAGGCCCAGGCCGCCGGCGACGCGAGCGTGCTCGCGCAGCACGGCCGGCCGGTCCTGACCCTCACGACGTCGGACGTCGCCGCTGCCACCGCAGCGTTGCGCGCCGCCGTCTCCCTCTGACTCGTAAGGAGTTCACCGACTCATGTCACCGGTGGCGATCACCCCGGAGCACAATCCGCTCCGGCTGCCGACCGACCGACGTCTGAACCGGATCGCGGGGCCCAGCACCCTCATCATCTTCGGCGTGACGGGCGACCTGTCCCGCAAGAAGCTGATGCCCGCGGTCTACGACCTCGCGAACCGGGGCCTGCTGCCGCCGGGCTTCGCGCTCGTCGGGTTCGCCCGGCGCGACTGGGAGGACCAGGACTTCTCCCAGCTCGTGCACGACGCGGTCCGGGACCACTCCCGCACCCCCTTCGACGAGGCCGTCTGGAAGCAGCTCGAACAGGGCATCCGCTTCGTGCAGGGCTCGTTCGACGACCCCGAGGCGTTCACGGAGCTCAAGCGCACGGTCGACGAGCTCGACGCCCAGCGCGGCACGCTCGGCAACCACGCCTTCTACCTGTCGATCCCGCCGAAGATGTTCCCGGTCGTGACCGAGCAGCTCAAGGTCTCCGGTCTCACCGAGAAGCGCGACGGCTCGTGGAGCCGCGTCGTGGTGGAGAAGCCGTTCGGTTCGGACCTCCGCACCGCGCGCGAGCTGAACGCGATCGTCGAGAGCGTGTTCGCGCCGGACGACGTGTTCCGCATCGACCACTACCTCGGCAAGGAGACCGTCCAGAACCTCCTGACGCTCCGGTTCGCGAACCAGATGTACGAACCCATCTGGAACTCGAACTACGTCGACCACGTGCAGATCACGATGGCCGAGGACATCGGCGTCGCCGGACGTGCGGCGTACTACGACGGCATCGGCGCGGCCCGCGACGTCATCCAGAACCACCTGCTGCAGCTCCTCGCGCTCACCGCGATGGAGGAGCCCGTCTCGTTCAAGGCCGCCGACCTGCGCGCCGAGAAGGAGAAGGTGCTCTCCGCGGTCCGCCTGCCCGAGGACCTGTCCACCGCGACGGCCCGCGGCCAGTACGCCGGCGGGTGGCAGGGCGGCGAGAAGGTGCTCGGCTTCCTCGAGGAGGCGGGCATGGACCCGCAGTCGGGCACCGAGACCTACGCCGCGATCAAGCTCGACATCGCGACCCGTCGGTGGCAGGGCGTCCCGTTCTACCTGCGCGCCGGCAAGCGTCTCGGCCGCCGCGTCACCGAGATCGCGATCGTGTTCAAGCGTGTCCCCGAGGACGTCTTCGGCATCCCGCAGTCGCCGCTCGGGCAGAACGCGCTCGTCATCCGCGTGCAGCCCGACGAGGGCGTCACGCTCCGCTTCGGCTCGAAGGTCCCCGGCGTCGGCACGCAGGTGCGCGACGTGACGATGGACTTCGGCTACGGCCACGCGTTCACCGAGGCCTCGCCCGAGGCGTACGAACGACTCATCCTCGACGTGCTCCTCGGCGACCCGCCCCTGTTCCCGCGTCACCAAGAGGTGGAACTGTCGTGGAAGATCCTCGACCCGATCGAGGAGTTCTGGGCCACGCAGGGCCAGCCCGAGCAGTACCGTCCCGGCACGTGGGGCCCGGCGTCCGCCGATGCCCTGCTCGCCCGCGACGGCCGGACCTGGAGGCGTCCATGAAGATCGACCTGCCGAACACCACGGTCTCGAAGATCCAGAAGAAGCTCGTCCACATCCGCGAGGAGGGCGGCGCGGTCGCACTCGGCCGCGTCCTGACGCTGATCATCTCCACGGCCCTCGGGCACGAGGAAGAGGCGATCAACGCGGCGAACGAAGCCTCGCGCGAGCACCCGATGCGCGTCATCATCGTCTCGAAGAACGAGGGCGACACGAAGTCGCCCGGGCGCCTCGACGCGCAGATCCGCGTCGGAAGCGACGCGGGCGCGAGCGAGGTCATCGTCCTCCGTGCCTACGGCGAGACCGCGACGGACGAGGAGAGCCTGGTCACCGGACTGCTCCTGCCGGACGCCCCGGTGGTCGCCTGGTGGCCCGACGCCGCCCCGTCGAAGCCGTCCGAGTCCGCACTGGGCCGCATCGCCCAACGGCGCATCACGGACGCCGCGGCGCAGAAGGACCCGAACGAGGCCATCGCGGCGCTCGGCGCGTCCTACGTGCCCGGCGACACCGACTTCGCCTGGACGCGACTGACCCTGTGGCGCAACCAGCTCGCCGCGGCGCTCGACCAGCCGCCGTACGAGCCGGTCACCGCGGTCGAGGTGTCGGGGGCGTTCGACAGCCCGTCGACGATCCTGCTCGCGGCGTGGTTGCAGCTGCGGCTCGAGGTCCCGGTGTCGGTCGTGACCTCGCCCCGTGCGACGGGCTCGAGCGGCATCCACGGCGTCAAGCTCGTGCGCGAGTCCGGGACGATCGAGCTCGAGCGCTCCCTCGTCGACGTGGCGACCCTGTCGATGCCGGGTCAGCCGACGCACGACCTGTCGCTCCCCCGCCGCAACCTGCGCGATTGCCTCGCCGAGGAACTCCGTAGACTCGACCCCGACGTGCTCTTCGGAGACGTCGTCGAGCACGGGGTACCCCAGCTCCGCGAGTCGATCGCCGGCTGAACACCCTGCACGACCGGGACCCTCGGCAGCACCGAGGGTCCCGGTCGGACCGAAGGCGGTCCGCTCCGGCCCGCCGACCTGAACACGGGAGTCACGTGACCAACGAACGGCGGGTGCTGGTGCACCCCGACAAGCAGGCCCTCGGCGCGTCGGTCGCCGCACGCTTCATCACCAAGATCATCGACGTCCTCGACGAGCAGGTGCGCGCCGACATCGCGATCAGCGGTGGCTCGGTGTCGACCCTGGTCCTCGCGGCCATCGGGCAGTCCCAGGCCCGCGAGAGTGTCGACTGGTCGAAGGTGCACGTGTGGTGGGTGGACGAGCGCTGGGTGCCGGCCGGGGACGCCGACCGCAACGACGTCGGGACGCAGACGGACTTCTTCGACCACGTCGACATCCCGGCGTCGAACATCCACCGGATCGCCGCGTCCGACGCCGGCCTCTCGATCGAGGACGCCGCGCTGCAGTACGAGCGCGAGCTCCAGGACGCCGCCCCCGAGGGAGCCGTCGCCCCGCGCTTCGACATCACGCTCCTCGGCGTCGGCCCCGACGGTCACACCGCGTCGCTGTTCCCCGAGTTCCCACAGCTCGCCGTCACCGACCGCGCCGTCGTGTCGGTCGACGACTCCCCCAAGCCGCCGCCGCAGCGCCTCACGCTGACCTTCCCGGTCATCAACGCCTCGCAGCGCGTCTGGGTGATCCTGTCCGGCGCCGAGAAAGCATCGGTGCTCGGCCTCGCCCTGGCCGGCGCCGCCGTGGACGAGGTCCCCGTGGGCGGCGTGCAGGGACGGAAGCGCACCGTGTTCTTCGTCGACCAGGACGCGGCGCGGGACGTCCCCGAGAACCTCATCGCGTCGACCTACTAGACGCGAGACCTGACGGCCGGGAGGCGCGGTGCCGGCTGGCACCGCGCCTCCCGTCTGTTCGTGGTGGCGCGGGCTCGCGCTGCTCGCGCTGGTCGCGCTGCTCGCGCCGTCGCGCCGTCGCGCCGTCGCGCCGAGCGGTCCCGCGGGCGAAGTTCCAGAATTGCGGCATCCGGGCGTTTCGCGAGCCGGTCTGTGGAACCTCGGCGTTGACCCCGCGGCGAGTCGTGGAACCTCAGCGTCGCGGGCCTGGCGCGCGCACGTGCACATCCACTGGGACAGCGCGCGCTCGGACACACGAAGGCCCCCGTACCGGTTCGGTACGGGGGCCTTCTGCCGTGCGAGTCGCCTACTTCGAGGCGGTGCCGCGTCGCGCGCGGAGCTGCTGGAGCGCGTCCTCGAGGAGCTGCGCTGCCTCTTCCTCGGTACGACGCTCCTTGACGTACGCGAGGTGCGTCTTGTACGGCTCGGTCTTCGCGACCTGCGGCGGGTTGTCCTTGTCGCGGCCGGCCGGGAGCCCCGTGGACGGCGAGTCGACCGTCTCCGGGATCTCGTCGTCGGGCAGTCCGGCGGCGAAGTACCGCACGACCTCGTTGCCGAGGGCGTCCCAGTACGAGATCGCCACCCGCTCGGCCTGGACCCCGCGGTCCTGCTCCCCCATCGGCCCCGCGCCCACGCGCGAGCCACGGATGGCGCTGCCTCCTGTTGCCATGTGTCAGCTCCCCGTCGTGAACTTGTTGATGAGACCGAGCACGATGATCGAGATGATCCAGATCAGCCCGAGGATCACCGTGATGCGGTTGAGGTTTCGCTCGGCGACGCCGGACGCCCCGAGGTTGCTCGTCACACCGCCGCCGAACATGTCGGACAGGCCGCCACCGCGGCCCTTGTGCAGCAGGATGAGGAGCGTGAGCAGGAGGCTCGTGATCGCGAGCAGGACCTGCAGCACGACGGAGAGAATCGCCACGACGTACCTTTCGTGTCAGTCAGCCGTACGAGTATACCGAGGACGTGTCGCCCCCGGGCCCGACCGGCCGGGCGTGGGACGAGCCGACCGCACGGGGCGGCCGGCTCGTCCGGGTGGGTCAGAGTCCGACGTGCTGCCGGAAGCGCGCGATCGCCGCGAACTCCTGCACGTCGAGCGACGCTCCGCCGACGAGCGCACCGTCGACGTCGGGCTCGCGGAGGAAGCCGGCGATGTTGCCCGACTTCACCGAACCGCCGTACAGGATGCGGGTCGCGGCTGCGGCCTCGTCACCCCAGGCGGCGGCGATGCCACGACGGATCGCCGCACACTCCTCCTGCGCCTGCTCGGCCGTGGCGGCCTGGCCGGAACCGATCGCCCAGACGGGCTCGTACGCCACGACGATCTCCGCCGGCTTGACGGCGTCGAGGACGACCTGCAGCTGCTCGACCGCGACGACACCCGCGCCGCGCTCCTCACGCTGCTCGCCGGTCTCGCCGACGCAGACGACCGGCACGAGACCGTGCCGGATCGCGGCGGCGGTCTTCGCGGCGACGACCTCGTCCGTCTCACCGTGCATGGTCCGACGTTCGGAGTGGCCGACGATCACGTACTGGGCGTCGAGGGCTGCCAGGAACGCACCCGAGACGTCACCGGTGTAGGCACCGGAGTCGTGCGGTGACAGGTCCTGGGCGCCGAACCGGATCGACAGCTTGTCGGCCGAGATCAGCGTCTGGACGCTCCGCAGGTCGGTGAACGGCGGGAACACCGCGACCTCGACCTCGTCGTGGTCGTGCCGTGCGTCCTTGAGCGTCCACGCGAGCTTCTGGACGGTGGCGATGGCCTGGAGGTGGTCCAGGTTCATCTTCCAGTTGCCGGCGATGAGCGGTGTGCGGGTCATCGGGTCCACCCCAGTGCTTCGAGACCGGGGAGCGACTTGCCCTCGAGGAACTCGAGGCTCGCGCCGCCACCGGTCGAGATGTGTCCGAACTGGTCGTCGGAGAACCCGAGCGACCGGACGGCCGCCGCGGAGTCACCGCCGCCGACGACCCCGAGGCCGTCGACCTCGGTGAGCGCCTGCGCGACCGTCTTCGTGCCGGCTGCGAACGCGGGGAACTCGAACACGCCCATCGGGCCGTTCCAGAACACCGTCTTCGAACCGGACACCGCGGACGCGAACCGCGCTGCCGTCTCCGGGCCGATGTCGAGCCCGATGCCGTCGGCGCCGAACGACGACGACTCGATCGCGTCGGCCGCGACGGTCTCGTGGTCGGCGTCCGCCGCGAAGCCCGAGGCCACCACGACGTCGGTCGGCAGGTCGATCGTCACACCGAGCTCCTGCGCCCGCGAGAGGTACCCGCGCACGGTGTCGAGCTGGTCCTGCTCGAGCAGCGACTTCGCGACCCCGTGGCCCTGGGCCGCGAGGAACGTGAAGAGCATGCCGCCGCCGATGCAGAGCGTGTCGACCTGCGGCAGGAGGTGGTCGATGACGCCGAGCTTGTCGCTGACCTTCGAGCCGCCGAGGACGACGGTGTACGGCCGCTCCGGGTCCGTCGTGAGTCGCTCGAGCACCGAGAGCTCGGTCTCGATCAGCGAGCCCGCCGCCGACGGCAGCGCCGACGCGAGCTCGTAGACCGAGGCCTGCTTGCGGTGCACGACCCCGAAGCCGTCCGACACGAACGCGTCGCCCAGCGCCGCGATCCGCTCGGCGAACTCCGTGCGCACGGCGGCGTCCTTCGAGGTCTCCTCCGGGTTGAACCGGAGGTTCTCGAGCAGCAGGACGTCACCGTCCTCGAGGTCCTCGGCGGCCGCGGTCGCCTCGTCGCCGACGGTCTCGCCGACGAACGTGACCTCTTTCCCGAGCAGCTCCGAGAGCCGCTGCGCGACCGGCGCGAGCGAGTACTCCGGCTTCGGCTCGCCGTCCGGGCGACCGAGGTGCGAGACCACGATGACGCGTGCGCCGGCGTTGACGAGGGTGTTCAGGGTCGTGAGCGAGGCCCGGACGCGGCCGTCGTCCGTGATCGTGCCGTCCTTGAGCGGGACGTTCAGGTCACAGCGGACGACGACGCGCTTGCCGGCGAGGTCGCCGAGGTCCTCGAGGGTGCGGAGGGCCATGCGTTACAGGCGCTCGCCGACGAACTCGGTGAGGTCGACCAGGCGGTTCGAGTAGCCCCACTCGTTGTCGTACCACGACGTGATCTTCACGAGGCCGCCCATGACCTTGGTGAGGCCGGCGTCGTAGATCGAGGAGTGCGGGTCCGACTGGATGTCGGTCGACACCAGCGGGTCCTCGCTGTAGAGCAGGATGCCCTTGAGCGGCCCCTCGGCGGCCTCCTTGTAGGCGGCGTTGATCTCGTCGACCGTGACCTCGGACTTCGTCTCGAGGGTGAGGTCGGTGATCGAACCGGTGGGGACCGGGACGCGGAGCGCGAAGCCGTCGAGCTTGCCGGCGAGCTCCGGGAGGACCAGGCCGATCGCCTTCGCCGCACCGGTCGAGGTCGGGACGATGTTCAGGGCGGCGGCGCGGGCACGGCGCGGGTCCTTGTGCGGGCCGTCCTGCAGGTTCTGGTCGGCGGTGTACGCGTGCACCGTCGTCATGAGACCGCGCTCGATGCCGAACTTGTCGTTGAACACCTTGGCGAGCGGCGCGAGGCTGTTCGTGGTGCAGGACGCGTTCGAGATGATGTGGTGGTTGGCGGCGTCGTAGGTGTCCTCGTTCACGCCGAGCACGATCGTCACGTCGTCACCCGTCGCCGGGGCGGAGATGATGACCTTCTTGGCACCCGCGTCGATGTGCTTCTTGGCGTCCGCCGCCTTGGTGAAGAAGCCGGTCGACTCGATGACGATGTCGACGCCCAGCTCGCCCCAGGGGAGGTTGGCGGGGTCGCGCTCCGCCAGGACCTTGATGGCCTTGCCGTCGACGACGATGTTGTCGCCGTCGAGCTCGACCGTCGCCGGGAGCTTGCCGGTGATCGAGTCGTACTTGAGCAGGTTGGCGAGCGCCGCGTTGTCGGTGAGGTCGTTCACCGCCACGATCTCGAGGTCGGAGCCCTTGGCGAGGGCGGCCCGGAAGAAGTTACGGCCGATACGGCCGAAGCCGTTGATACCGATCTTGACGGTCAATGGATCTCCTGGTGGGTGTGGAGCGCCCCGGAGGGGCGCTGCTTTCGGAGTCGCGGACCCTTCGGGCCCACGTGTGGTGGACGATACGCCCCGTAACGTCGCCGTAACGACCCTAGCAGCCGGACACTGCGCGCCCGTGCCGGATGACGGTCCGTCCGGACGGTCACCACAGACGGACGGGAGGCGCAGTGCCAGCTGACACCGCACCTCCCGTCAGGACGTGGGGACGTGACCGATCAGGCCCCCTCGAGCTCCTCCGGCACGCTCGCCTCGGTGCCCGGGATGCCGAGGTCCGACGCCTTCTTGTCGGCCATCGCGAGCAGGCGGCGGATGCGCCCCGCGATGGCGTCCTTCGTCATCGGCGGCTCGGCGTGCTGGCCGAGCTCGTCGAGCGACGCGTCCCGGTGCTGCAGCCGCAGCGAGCCGGCGTACTTGAGGTGGTCGGGCACCTCGTCGCCGAGGATCTCGAGCGCGCGCTCGACCCGGGCGCAGGCGGCCACGGCGGCCTGCGCCGACCGACGGAGGTTGGCGTCGTCGAAGTTGACGAGCCGGTTGGCGGTGGCTCGGACCTCCCGACGCTGCCGCATCTCCTCCCAGTCCGCGGTCGTGCGAGCCGCACCCATGACGGTGAGCATCTGGCCGATCGCCTCGCCGTCGCGGATGACGACCCGGTGCACCCCGCGGACCTCGCGACCCTTCGCGGCGATGCCGAGGCGCGAGGCCGCACCGACGAGCGCCATGGCGGCCTCGTTGCCCGGGCAGGTGACCTCGAGCGCTGCGGCACGACCCGGGTCGGTGAGGGTGCCCGAGGCGAGGAACGCCCCGCGCCAGATGGCCGCGAGGTCCTCGCGGTTCCCCGTGGTCAGACGGTTCGGCAGGCCCCGGACCGGACGACGACGCGCGTCCATGAGCCCGGTCTGGCGTGCGAGGGTCTCCCCCGCCTCGAGCACGCGGACCAGGTAGCGGGTGCCGCGGCGCGAGGACGCGGACGAGCCGACGCTCGCCTCGGAACGGACGCCGTACAGCTCGGCGAGGTCCTTGCGCACCCGGTGCACGATGATGCGGGTGTCGAGCTCGACCTCGACGGCGATCCTGCCCGAGATGACGTGCAGGCCGCCCGCGAACCGCAGGATAGTCGCGAGTTCGGCGGCGCGGACCGTGTTGCGGTTCACGACGACCCTGGCCAGTTCGTCCTTGACCTCGGCAGTCAACGGCACAGCATCATTCCTAACGTTTTCTCGGTGGGGCTCCACGGTCCGGCGGCGCTCGCGTGGGGAGCGGCCGGAGGGACGGTCACTCCCGGCCGAGATCTCGGTTCTTCACACGCACGGCGACGCTGGGCATCCCGCGGAGGAGACTCGCCAGCTCGGCGACGATGGCGACCGAACGGTGCTTCCCGCCGGTACAGCCGATGGCGATCGTAGCGTGTCTTTTGTTCTCGCGCTGGTACCCCTCGAAGACCGGCTCGAGGACGTCGGCGTAGCGCTCGACGAACGACCGTGCTCCGGGCTGGGAGAGCACGTAGTCGGAGACCGGGGTCTCGAGGCCCGTGTGGGCCCGGAGTTCCGGCACCCAGTAGGGGTTCGGGAGGAACCGCACGTCGGCCACCATGTCGGCGTCGGCGGGCAGCCCGTACTTGAACCCGAAGCTCATCAGGGTGACCTGCACGCCCACGAAGTGGTCGTCGGCGAACTGCTCGGTGACGGTGTTCGCCAGCTGGTGGATGTTCAGGTCGGAGGTGTCGATGACGGTGTCCGACGCCTCGCGCAGGCCGGACAGCCGCTCGCGCTCGCGTCCGATGCCGTCGAGGAGCGTGCCGTCGCCCTGGAGCGGGTGCGGGCGGCGCACCTGCTCGAACCGCCGGACGAGCACGGCGTCGGTGGCCTCGAGGAAGAGCACCCGGACCCGCGCCGACGTCGTGGACCGCACCTGCTCGACCGCCTGCTCCGGATCGGTGAAGAACCGTCCGCCACGCACGTCGACCACGGTGGCGATCTTCGGGATCTTCTCCCCGGCGCGTTCGGCGAGTTCGGTGAGCGGACCGAGCATCTGCGTCGGGAGGTTGTCCACGACGTACCACCCGAGGTCCTCGAGGGCCTTGCCCACCGTGGACCGCCCAGCGCCGGACAAGCCCGTGACGATGAGGATGTCGTGCTGCTGGGGTGTGTGGCCGGACGACTCGGTTCCGGGGTCTGCTGCGCTGTCTGTCATCTGGGAGGAGGCTCCGTCGTGGCGGCCCGGGCG
Organism: Curtobacterium sp. 'Ferrero'; assembly: GCF_002412165.1. GTDB lineage: Bacteria > Actinomycetota > Actinomycetes > Actinomycetales > Microbacteriaceae > Curtobacterium. The sequence goes on along the minus strand of NZ_NXIA01000021.1, from coordinate 17,352 downwards.
CGCCGGATCGTGTCGTGTGTCGTGCGTGTCGTGTGCGTCGTGAGTGACGTTCGGTGCCAGCGGTGGGGAGCCGGGTCGGTCCTGATCGGCGCGGCCCGGTGCGGTACCGGCAGGGTCCAGGCTATCGCCAGGACGGTCGGGAGGCGCGGGCCGCGTGCTCAGGGCAGCTCCGGCCCGTCGTTCCGCGGGTCCGGCACCCGGATCGCCTCGGCCGGGCTCCCCGGGTCGGCCGGGCCCGCCGCGCTGGTCGGGCTCGCCGCGCTGGTCGGGCCCGCCACGCTGGTCGGACTCGCTGGGCTGGTCGGGCTCGCTGGGCTCGCCGGGCTCGCCGGCTGCTGGGCGAGCTTGGCGACGACGGCCGCGGCGGTCGCGGGTCCGATCCCCGGCACCACACCGATCTCCTCGGCGGTGGCGGCGCGGAGGCGGGCGACCGACCCGAAGTGCTTCAGCAGCGCCGCGACCCGGGACGGTCCGAGGCCGGGGATCTCGGACAGCTGCGATCGGACGTCCCGCTTGCGTCGTGTGCGCTGGTGGGTGATCGCGAACCGGTGCGCCTCGTCGCGGATGCGCTGGATCAGGAAGAGCGCCTCGGAGTTGCGCGGCAGGATCACCGGGAAGTCGTCGTCCGGCAGCCACAGCTCCTCGAGCCGCTTGGCGATGCCCACGAGCGCGATGTCGTGCACGCCCGCCTCGTCCATGGCCCGCTTCGCCGCCTGCACCTGCGGCTGCCCTCCGTCCACGATGAGCAGCTGCGGTCGGTAGGCGAAGCGCTTGGTCGGCTTCGACCCCTCGACGACCTCGTCCGACGTGACGTCCGGGACGTCGGGCACCGCCGCGTCCTCGTCGAGCCGGGCCAGACGCCGCGTGAGCACCTGGTGCATGCTGTCGGTGTCGTCGGTCGTCTCGGCGATCGTGTACCGGCGGTACTGGTCCTTGCGCGGCAGGCCGTCCTCGAAGACGACCATCGAGGCGACGACGTTCGTGCCCTGCAGGTGCGAGATGTCGTAGCACTCCATGCGCAGCGGCGCCTCGGACATGCCCAGGGCCTCCTGGATGTCCGCGAGCGCGGCCGACCGCGTCGTGTAGTCGGCGGAGCGCTTCGTCTTGTAGAGCATGAGCGCCTGCGCGGCGTTCTGCTTCGCGGTGCGCGCGAGGCCGGCCCGGTCGCCGCGCTGCGCGGTGCTGAGCTTCGTGCCCCGCCCGCCGCGACGCTCGCTCAGCCACTGCTGCAGCGCCTCCGCGTCCTCGGGGAGCTCCGGCACGACGACCTCGCGCGGGGGCTCGTCACCGCTCGCGTAGTTGCCCTGGACGATCTGCTCGACGAGGTCGCCCGTGGCGATGTCGAGCTCCTTGTCGACGACCCACCCACGCACACCGCGGATGCGGCCACCGCGGACGGAGAAGAGCTGCACGGCGGCGGCGAGCTCGTCCTCGGCGATGCCGAACAGGTCGAGGTCGACGCTGTCGCGCAGCACCACGGCGCTCTTCTCGAGCACCGCTTCGAGCGCCTCGACCTGGTCCCGGAAGCGAGCGGCCTGCTCGTACTGCATCGCGTCGGCCGAGGCCGCCATGCGCTGCCGGAGCTGCGTGATCACCCGTCGGTCGTAGCTCGACATGAAGCGCACGAACTCCTCGACGAGCGCCCGGTGCTCCTCGATCGTCACGCGCTGCGAGCACGGCCCGCCGCACTTGCCGATCTGCCCGGGGAAGCACGGCTTGCCCGTCTGCATCGCCCGCTTGTACGACGAGTCCGAGCAGGTGCGGATCGGGAACACCTTGATCATCAGGTCGATGGTGTCGTGCACCGCCCAGATCTTCGGGTACGGGCCGAAGTACTTCGCGCCCTTGATCTTCCGGTTCCGTGTGACCATCACCCGCGGCGCCTCGTCCGCCATCGTGATCGCCATGTACGGGTAGGACTTGTCGTCGCGGAACTTGACGTTGAACGGCGGGTCGAACTCCTTGATCCAGGTGTACTCGAGCTGCAGCGCCTCGATCTCCGACCCGACCGTCGTCCACTCGACACTGCGTGCCGTGAGGACCATGCGCCGGGTCCGTTCGTGCAGCGTCGGGAGGGGCGCGAAGTAGTTGCTCAGCCGGGCGCGGAGGTTCTTCGCCTTGCCGACGTAGAGCACCCGGCCGTTCTCGTCACGCCAGCGGTAGACGCCGGGATCGGTCGGGATCTCCCCGGCCTTCGGACGCCACGGAACGGTGTCCGCCACCTACTGCGCACCCGCCTTCTGCTTCGACCCGGCTCCGTTCTTCGCACCCGCGCTGGCCTTCGCACCGGAGCGCGCGGAGCCGCCCGCCGTGCGCGCGCCGACGGCCTGCTCCTTGCCGACCCGGGCGTCCTGTGCGTCGAAGATCTCGCGGAGGAACACTCCCGTGTGGCTCTCGGGCACGTCGGCCACGTGCTCGGGCGTACCCGTTGCGAGGACCGTCCCGCCGCCGGCACCGCCCTCCGGCCCCATGTCGATGAGCCAGTCAGCGGACTTGATGACGTCGAGGTTGTGCTCGATCGTGATGACGGTGTTGCCCTTGTCGACCAGGCCCTGCAGCACGAGGAGCAGCTTCCGGACGTCCTCGAAGTGCAGACCCGTGGTGGGCTCGTCGAGCACGTACACGGTGCGGCCGGTGGACCGGCGCTGCAGCTCGGTCGCGAGCTTGACGCGCTGCGCCTCGCCGCCGGAGAGCGTGGTGGCGCTCTGCCCGAGCCGGACGTAGCCGAGCCCGACGTCGACGAGGGTCTTCATGTACCGGTGGATCGCCGAGATCGGCTCGAAGAAATCGGCCGCCTCGCTGATCGGCATGTCGAGGACCTCGGAGATGTCCTTGCCCTTGTAGTGGACCTGCAGTGTCTCGCGGTTGTACCGCGCCCCGCCGCAGACCTCGCACGCGACGTAGACGTCGGGCAGGAAGTTCATCTCGATCTTGATCGTGCCGTCGCCCGAGCAGTTCTCGCAGCGCCCGCCCTTCACGTTGAAGCTGAAGCGACCGGGCTGGTAGCCGCGGGCCTTCGCCTCGGGCGTCTCGGCGAACAGCTGCCGGATCCGGTCGAACACGCCCGTGTAGGTCGCAGGGTTCGACCGCGGGGTGCGGCCGATCGGAGCCTGGTCGACGTGCACGACCTTGTCGAGCTGGTCGAGGCCCTTGACGCGGGTGTGCTTGCCGGCGATGTGCCGCGCCCCGTTGAGCTGGTTCGCGAGCACCTTGTAGAGGATGTCGTTGACGAGCGTGGACTTGCCCGAACCGCTCACCCCCGTCACGGCCGTGAACACGCCGAGCGGGAAGTCGACGTCGATCTCCTTGAGGTTGTTCGCCCGTGCGCCCTGCACGCTGATGACGCGCTTCGGGTTCGCCTTCCGCCGCTCGGCCGGGACCTCGATCGCGCGACGACCGGCGAGGTAGTCACCGGTGATCGACTCCCGGTTCGCGATGATGCCGTCGTACGAGCCGGAGTGCACCACGTGCCCGCCGTTGACGCCGGCGCCGGGGCCGATGTCGACGACCCAGTCGGCGGTGCGGATCGTGTCCTCGTCGTGCTCGACGACGATGAGCGTGTTGCCGAGGTTCTTGAGCTTGACGAGCGTGTCGATCAGCCGCCGGTTGTCGCGCTGGTGCAGCCCGATGCTCGGCTCGTCGAGGACGTAGAGCACGCCGGTGAGGCCGGAGCCGATCTGGGTTGCGAGCCGGATGCGCTGCGCCTCGCCGCCGGAGAGCCCGCCCGCGCCACGCGCGAGCGTCAGGTAGTTCAGCCCGACCTCGAGCAGGAACTCCAGGCGCGCCCGGATCTCGCGCAGGACCGCGGCAGCGATGTGGGCCTCGCGCTCGGTGAGGGTCAGGTCCTCCATGCACCCGTAGGCGTCGTCCAGCGACATCTCCGTGACGTCGGCGATGCTCCGGCCGTCGACCGTGACCGCGAGCACCTCCGGCTTGAGCCGGGTGCCGTCGCAGACCGGGCAGGGGACCTCACGCAGGTAGCCCTGGAACCGCTGACGCTGCGAGTCGGACTCGGCCTCGGCGAACTTGCGCTCGATGTAGGGCATCACGCCCTCGAAGCCGCTCGTGTACCGCATCTCGCGGCCGAACCGGTTGCGCCACGAGACCGACACCTGGAAGTCCTTGCCGGTGAGGATCGCCGCCTGGACCTTCGGGTCGAGCTGGTTCCACGGGGTGTCCAGCGAGAACCCGAGGTCCTTCCCGAGCCCGGCGAGCAGCTTCTCGAAGTAGGAGTACAGCCCGCTCGTGCCGGTCCACGGGAGCAGGACGCCGTCGGCGAGCGACGCCTCCGGATCGCCGAGCACCAGGTCGGGGTCGACCGACATGCGCGTGCCGAGGCCCGAGCACTCCGGGCAGGCCCCGAACGGCGCGTTGAACGAGAACGTCCGCGGTTCGATCTCGGTGAGCGCCAGCGGGTGGTTGTTCGGGCACGAGAGGTTCTCGGAGTAGGTGCGGACCGCCCCCGGCCCCTCGTGGTCGACCAGGTCGATCGCCACCGTGCCGCCCGTCAGGCGGAGCGCCGTCTCGAGCGAGTCGGTGAGCCGCCCGAGGATGTCGTCGTTGGCGACGAGCCGGTCGACGATGACCGAGATGTCGTGCTTGACCTGCTTCTTCAGCTTGGGCGGATCGCTCAGCTGGACCCGCTCGCCGTCGACGATCGCCCGAGCGTAGCCGGAGGCCGCGAGCTCCTGGAAGAGGTCGACGAACTCGCCCTTCTTCTTCGAGACGACGGGGGCGAGGACCTGGAACCGCGTGCCCGACTCGAACTCCATCAGCTGGTCGGCGATCTGCTGCACGGTCTGCTTGCTGATCACCTCGCCGCACACGGGGCAGTGCGGGATGCCGATGCGCGCCCAGAGGAGCCGCATGTAGTCGTACACCTCGGTGATGGTGCCGACCGTCGACCGCGGGTTGCGGTTGGTCGACTTCTGGTCGATCGACACCGCGGGCGAGAGCCCCTCGATGAAGTCGACGTCCGGCCGGTCCACCTGGCCGAGGAACTGCCGCGCGTACGCGGACAGGGACTCGACGTAGCGGCGCTGGCCCTCGGCGAAGATCGTGTCGAACGCGAGGGACGACTTGCCGGACCCGGAGAGCCCCGTGAAGACGACGAGCGAGTCCCGCGGGATCTCGAGGTCGACGTCGCGGAGGTTGTGCACGCGCGCGCCCCGGACGCTGAGCGTGGTGCTGCTCGGCGTCGTGCCACTCGGGGTCGGGGAGCTGTGCGGCGCCGTGCCGCCCGGGATGTGGAGGTCGGCAGGCTCGCCGAAGGCGTTCCGGCCAGGGGGCGCGGTACCGCGGTCAGAGGTGATGGTCATCGCCGACGATTCTACGAAGCGGGTCTGACATTCGCCGGTCCGGGGCCGTCACCCGAGTGCGTCGAGAGCGAACGCGGTCCCGGGCGTGACCGGACACGACCCCTGGCGTCAGCGCACGTGCCCGGCGGACTCCATCTGCCGCAGGGCCTTCTTCAGGTCCTGCACCTCGTCGCGGAGACGCGCGGCCAACTCGAACTTCAGCTCCGCAGCGGCCTGCAGCATCTGGTCGTTGAGGTCCGCGATCGTCGCCTCGAGCTGGGTCGCACCCTCGCCCGCGATGCCCTCGCGCCGCAGGTTCGGCGTCGGCGCACGCCGACCGTCCGCGCCCGCACGACCCTCGAGCAGGGCCTTGGTGTCGTCGTTCTCGCGGGCGAGCACCTCGGTGATGTCGGCGATCTTCTTGCGCAGCGGCTGCGGGTCGATGCCGTGCTCCAGGTTGTAGGCGACCTGCTTCTCGCGACGACGGTCGGTCTCCTCGATGGCGTTCCGCATCGAGTCCGTCATGGTGTCGGCGTACATGAGGACCTGACCCGAGACGTTGCGGGCGGCGCGACCGATCGTCTGGATCAGCGACGTCGAGGAGCGGAGGAAGCCCTCCTTGTCGGCGTCGAGGATCGCCACGAGCGAGACCTCCGGCAGGTCGAGCCCCTCACGCAGGAGGTTGATGCCGACGAGCACGTCGTAGACGCCCTGCCGCAGCTCGGTCAGGAGCTCCACGCGCTTCAGCGTGTCGACGTCGGAGTGGAGGTACCGCACGCGGACCCCGGCGTTGCCGAGGAAGTCCGTGAGCTCCTCGGCCATGCGCTTGGTCAGCGTGGTCACGAGGACGCGCTCGTCCTTCTCGACGCGCTGCTTGATCTCCTCGAGTAGGTCGTCGATCTGGCCGTCGCTCGGCTTCACCACGATCTCGGGGTCGACCAGGCCGGTCGGGCGGATGATCTGCTCGACCACGCTGTCCGTGACACCGAGCTCGTAGCGCCCCGGCGTGGCGGACAGGTAGACCTTCTGCCCCGCCCGCTCGAGGAACTCCTCCCACGTCAGCGGGCGGTTGTCGAGGGCGCTCGGGAGCCGGAAGCCGTGCTCGACCAGGGTGCGCTTGCGGGAGGCGTCGCCCTCGTACATCGCACCGATCTGCGGGACCGTGACGTGCGACTCGTCGATGACGATGAGGAAGTCGTCGGGGAAGTAGTCGAGCAGGCAGTGCGGCGCCTCGCCCGCCTGGCGGCCGTCCATGTGCCGGGAGTAGTTCTCGATGCCGGAGCAGAAGCCGATCTGCTCCATCATCTCGATGTCGAACGTCGTCCGCATCCGGAGCCGCTGGGCCTCGAGCAGCTTGCCCTGCCCCTCGAGCTCGGCCAGGCGCTCGGCGAGCTCGACCTTGATGTCGGCGATCGCGCGGTGCATGACGTCGGTGTCGGCGACGTAGTGCGACGCCGGGAAGATCGACACGGCGGGCAGGTCCTCGATCACCGAGCCGGTGAGCGGGTGGAGTGAGGACAGCGCCTCGACCTCGTCGCCGAACATCTCGATGCGGATCGCGTGCTCTTCGTACATCGGGATGATCTCGATGGTGTCGCCGCGGACCCGGAACGTGCCGCGGGCGAAGTCGACGTCGTTGCGCTGGTACTGCATCGCCACGAACCGGCGCACGAGCTGGTCGCGCGAGATCGTCTGGCCGACGTGCAGCGCCACCGAGGCGTTCATGTACTGCTCCGGCGTGCCGAGGCCGTAGATGCACGAGACCGTCGAGACGACCACGACGTCGCGGCGGCTGAGCAGCGAGTTCGTCGTGGAGTGCCGGAGGCGCTCGACCTCGGCGTTGACGGACGAGTCCTTCTCGATGAAGGTGTCCGTCTGCGGGACGTACGCCTCGGGCTGGTAGTAGTCGTAGTAGGAGACGAAGTACTCGACCGCGTTGTTCGGCAGGAGCCCGCGGAACTCGTTCGCCAGCTGCGCGGCGAGGGTCTTGTTGTGGGCGAGCACGAGCGTCGGCCGCTGCACCTGCTCGATGAGCCACGCCGTCGTCGCCGACTTGCCGGTACCCGTCGCGCCGAGCAGCACCACGTCGGTCTCGCCGGCGTTGATGCGTCCGGCCAGCTCCGCGATCGCCGCAGGCTGGTCACCGCTCGGGGAGTACTCGCTGATCACCTCGAACGGGCGCACCGCCCGCGTGGGCTCGATGTCGACTGCCATGCCCCCAACGGTAGTCGCGACCACTGACAACGCAGCGGCCGCGACCATCGCGACCACGGACGACGCAACGGCCGCGACCATCGCCACCACGGACGACGCAACGGCCGCGACCATCGCCACCACCGACGACGCAACGGCCGCGACCATCGCCACCACGGACGGCGCAGCGGCCGCGACTGCCGCGACCACGGACGACGCAGCAACCCGTGGCCCCGCGCCACCGGGGCCCCGGCGGCGTACTGTTCGCCGCAAGCGCGCTCGAAGCCAGCTGATAGTGACGCGCCGTAGCCTCCGATCCGTTCAGCTCCCGACCACTCCCCACCCCCCACTCCCCCGAAGAGGCACCATGACGACGGCGACCCCGGCCGCACCCTCGAAGGGCACCCCGTTCCGTGGACGCATCCGCGGCAAGGTGCTCCTGCTCCTCTGCTTCATGTACGCGATCTCGTACATCGACCGCACCAACATCTCGACGGCGCTCCCCCACATCACGGAGGAGTTCGGCTTCAACGAGGCGACGGCGGGGCTCATCGTCTCCGCGTTCTCGTTGCCGTACGCGCTGCTGCAGGTGTTCGGCGGCACGATCAGCGAGAAGTTCGGCCCGCGGAAGGCCCTCTTCGTCATCACCGTCGTGTGGGGCGTCGCGACGCTCTGGACGGGGCTGGCCGTCGGGTTCTGGACCCTGTTCGCCGCGCGACTGCTCCTCGGGCTGTCCGAGGCCGCCGCCTTCCCGTCGGCCACGCAGGCGATGAGCCGGTGGATCCCCCGTGACCGCAACGGCTTCGCGCAGGGCGTCGTTCACTCGGCAGCGCGGCTCGGCAACGCGCTCGCCCCGCTCCTCGTGGCCTACTTCATCGCCCTGAGCGGCTGGCGGCTGGCGTTCTTCGCGACCGCCGCGCTGTCGATCGTCTGGGGGATCGTCTGGTTCGCGTTCTTCCGCGACCGTCCGGAGTCGGCGAAGGGCATCACCCGCGCCGAGCTCGCCGAGCTCCCCCCGGTCGAGACCCGCGCCACCCGGCCACCGGTGCCGTGGCGGCAGATGGCGAAGCAGATCCTGCCCGTCACCTTCGTCGACTTCGGCTACGGCTGGACGCTCTGGGTGTTCCTCACCTGGATCCCGACCTTCCTCAGCAGCACGTACGACCTCGAGATCAGCTCGTTCGCCTGGTTCACCTCCGGCGTCCTCCTCGCCGGGGTCGTGGGCGACACCGTCGGCGGCATGCTGAGCGACCGCATCATCCACCGCGGCGGCGACACCCGGCACGCACGACGCCTCGTCCTCGTGGTCGGCCTCGGCGGGTCGCTCCTCTGCCTCCTGCCGCTCGTGTTCGGACAGGGCCTCGCCGTCGCCACGGTCTCGCTCGCGCTGTCGTTCTTCTTCCTCGAGCTCTGCAACGCGAACCTCTGGGCGATCCCGATGGACGTGGCGCCGCAGTGGTCCGGGACCGCCTCCGGGTTCATGAACACCGGGTTCGGCATCGCCGGCGTCGTCTCACCGATCGTGTTCGGCGTACTCATCGACGCCTCCGGCTGGCAGCTGCCGTTCGCCCTGTCGTGCGTGCTCCTCGGCGCCGCCGCGGTGGTCGCGTGGATCATGAAGCCGCAGCGGCTCACCTCGACCGACGGTCGCCTCGAGGTCGGCACCCCCGCGGCGGAGCGCACCGGCGTCTGACCGGTCGGTCCGCGCGGTCGCGGACGCGACCACGGGACGGACGGGAGGCACGACACCAGCCGGTGGGGAGCCTCCCGTCCGTCGTCCCGGTGGTCAGCGCACGCGTCGCCGCTTCGCCAGCGACGGGCGCCCCGTGAGGGGCACGCTCAGCGGCGTCCACCGGAACGCCTCGGTGACGAGCACCGACAGGACCACGACGAGGACGTAGGTGACGAGCGTCAGCCAGGGCTTCGCGACGTGCCCCTCGAGCCAGCTGTCGCCGTACAGGAGCAGCCAGATGACGAACGGGTGGCTCAGGAAGATGCCGAACGAACGGTCGGAGCCGTAGTCGACGACGCGCGCGAGGAGGCTCCCCGGTCGGCGGCGGTCCGCCCACCGCGCCCCGATCGCGAGGAACCCGACGAACACGGCGGTGCTCCACACGGCCTGGACGGGCTGCAGCGGGGTGCCGGCGGCGTAGAGGGACTGTCCGGCGAGCACCTGCACGGTCCACACGCCGAGCGTCCCGACGCCGACCGCCGCGAAGCCCCACAGCACGCCGGTCCGGTGCACCCGGATGAAGCGCAGGAAGGCGTCGGCGTGGTCGGCGGCGACCGCTCCCGAGACGATGAAGAACACGTACGAGAAGAAGAACTGCTTCTGGTAGCCGTTCAGCCACGCCGCGCTCTCCGGGAAGTACTTGTACCCGGCGAAGACGACGAGCTGGACGAGCATCGCGACCGCCAGCACAGCGACGTGGTGCCCGCGCGTGCGCCGGACGAGCCAGACGATCACCGGCAGCAGCAGGTAGACCTGCATCGTCACGAGCAGGAAGTACAGGTGGTACCAGGCGACGCCGGTGACGATGCCCTCGGCGTACGTGCGGACCAGGTCGGGCACGTCACCGCGACGGGTCGAGCTGAGCAGCCACGACGCGGCCACGTAGACGAACGACCAGGCCAGGTACGGTACGCCGACGAGCAGGAAGCGCTTCGGCCAGAACTGCGCCATCGGCCGGGGCCGGAGGTCGTAGCTGTAGACGAGGACGAACGCGGTCAGCGAGAAGAAGACGAGCCGCGTGAAGTGCAGCAGCCCCAGCAGGGCGTTCAGCGGGACGTCGTCGTCGGCCACCGTGTGGCTCGTCGTGTGGACGCCGATGACGCACGCGAACGTGAGGATGCGGAGGACGTCCACCTCGTACAGGTGCCGCGGCTTGCCCTCCGCCGTGCGGGTGGGCGAACCGGCGACCGCGGTGGGAGCCGCGGCGGTGGTGGCGCCGGTCACGTCTCGACCTCACCGACCGTGCTGGCCATCGAGCGGACCTCGGCTCGCCGGATCTTCCCCGTCGGCGCGCGCGGCAGGTCCGGCACCACGGTGATCTCGACCGGGCGGCGGAAGCGGGTCAGCCCCGACTCGGCGCGTGCGGTGAGGTCGGCGACGAGCGCGACCGGGTCGACGTCGGCCTCGGGCTGGGCGATGACGTACGCCACGGGGACGGCACCGAGGACGTCGTGCGGACGGCCGACGACCACCGCCTCGAGCACGCGGGCGTCACCCAGCAGGACGTCCTCGACCTCGGACGGGTAGACCTTCTCGCCGCCCCGGTTGATGACGTCGTCGGACCGACCGGCGAGGGACACCCACCCGTCGGCGGCGACCGAGCCCACGTCGCCGGTGCTCAGCCAGCCGTCGGCGTCGAACCGTTCTGCTGCTCGACCGCCGAGGTAGTGGTCGACGATCCCGGGGCCGCGCACCCACAGGGCGCCGACGTGGTCGGGGCCGAGCACACGGCCGTCGTCGTCGCGGGCCTGGACCTCGCACCCCACCGGGACACCGACGCTCCCGGGTCGTGCCGGGGCGTCGAGCGGTGTCGCGGTGATCTGGGACGCGCCCTCGGTCATGCCCCAGCTGACCACGAGCGGCACGTCGCCGAGCGCCGCCCGCACCGGGTCCGGCAGCGGTGCCGATGCGCTCCGCACGAACCGCAGGCCGTCCGGGAACGCCAGCGGCCCGGTCTTCGCGAGCACCGCGAGGATCGCCGGGACCGCGTTGAGCCAGGTCACGCGCCGGTCGGCGAGCAGCTCCCAGAAGCCCGTCCGCCGGAACCGTCGGTCGAGCACCAGGGTCGCCCCGGCGACGAGGGTGGCGAGCAGACCCACGACCTCGGCGTTCACGTGGAAGAGCGGCAACGAGTTGAACCCGCGGTCGTCCGCTGTCAGGCCGTTGTGGTCCGCCACCGCGCGCGCCACGAAGAGCAGCTGCGATTCGGGCAGCTCGACCCCCTTCGGCGTGCCCGTCGAGCCCGAGGTGAACAGGACGACGGAGCCCTCGCCGGGCGTCTCGGGCACGTCCGACGGGACGTCGCCGTCGCGCACCCCGGTCGGCAGGAACGTCCCGGGGTCGATCCGAGCGGACGGCGCGCCGGGGACGGTGGCGTCCTCGTCGCGGTCGGAGACGACGAGCGAGGCACCGCCGAGCAGCGCTCCGAGCCGTCCCGGTTCGGTCGTCGGCTGACCGGTGTCGACCGGGACGGCGCGACGGCCGGAGGCGACCGCGGCGAGGTGCACGACGGCGAACGACAGCGGGTCGCCCAGGTCCACGAGCACGGCGCCGGACGCGGGCACGCCGATGGTGTCGAACACGGCGGTCCACGCCGAGACCGCGCGGTCGAGGGTCCCGTAGGTGAGGACGCGCTCGGACCGGGCGTCCTCGAGGTAGGCACGCCGGGACCCGTGCGCACCACGATCGGCGATCACGGCGCGCAGTCCCGGGAGTTCTGCTGGTTGCTGCACGACCCGAGCGTATTGCGGTCGGCTATGACCCGCCCGGGGAAGGTGCGGAAGACGTGGCCGTGGTGCCCTGCGTCGCTGCGCCCTGCGTCGCTGTGCCCTGCGTCGCTGTGCCCTGAGTCGCGGTGCCCTGAGTCGCGGTGCCGTCGGCCGTGGTGTCGCCCGTGGGCGCGCTCGCCGTCGTGGCGCCCGCGGTCGGCACGCCGGACACCGGTTCCGCGGTGGTCGGGAACCGGTGCAGCATCCACTGCCAGAGCGGCAGCATCTCCGGGGCCCCGTCCCGGTCCAGCGGCGTCGAGTCCTTCACGATCCGCGAGTGCGCCTGCCCCGGGTCGCCGAAGTCCAGGTCGGTGAGGATCGCGTGCGGGTCCGTGCCCGTCGGCGGCGGTGCGGTCGCCGTCCGGAACGGCCCCGTCGTCCCGTCGAGCCCGAGCACCTTCCACGAACCACGGATGCGCGGCCCGAACACGTCCGCGACGTCGTCGATGGCGTACATGCGGTCGACGGGCGTCCGTCCGGGGTGGTCCATCCACGCGGCGTGGGCGGCACCGAGCGACTCGACCGGCGACGAGAACATGAGCGCCCCGCGTACCGAGCGGATGTGCGCGATGTACGCCGCCTCGCCCCCGCCCTGGGAGTGTCCGGCCACGACGATGTCCGACCACGCGATGTCCCGTCGTGGCTCGACGAACCGTCCCCAGCCGCCGTTCGGGTCGTGGTCGTCCAGGTAGGCGATGGCATCGCGGAACCGGGACACGATCGACCCGGCCGGGGTGACGTCGCTGTCCGCGGACGGCTGCGTCCCGTCGAAGCGGTTGCGCTGCACCTGGCCGTAGCAGTGCGGGTCTGCCTCGCAGGTGCCGGACAGGGTGCGGCCGAGGTTCCAGTAGTCGAGCCCGAGCACGTGGTAGCCGTCCTGCAGCGCCGCCGCGAGGAAGCGCTGGTAGTCGGCCGGCTTCGCCCGGGTCGCGGGCAGGAAGAGCAGGAGCGGGCCGGACGCGGCCGTGCGCGCCGCGAAGTCGTCGCGGTTCGGCTCGAGGCGCTCCCCCGCGACCGAGCCGAGCCGGAAGCGGTGGAACTCACCGTCCGGACCGTGTTCGTCGCCGCGGGCGCGCTCCTGGGCAGCCGTCCGACCCTGGTCGGCCGTGCGCTGTCCGGCGAGGACGTTCGCCCCGACGAACGCCCCGGCGACGATCGCGACCAGCAGGACGAACGCGGCGAGCAGGAGGACCCGGTGCTTCACCGTGCGGACCGGGTGAGACGTGCCCAGACCTCGTCGGCCGACCGGACCGTGTCGGCGACGGTGCCGGTGGCGTCGACGACGTGGTCGGCCAGTGCGAGGCGCTCGGCGTCGGAGACCTGCGCTGCGACCCGACGTTCGGCCTCGGCGCGGTCCATGCCCCGGTGCTCGACGAGACGCTCCACGCGCTGGTCGGCCGGGGCGTCGACCACCACGACGGCGTCGAACCGGATCGGACGCGACCCGGCGGCCTCGGCGAGCAGCGGGACGTCGTAGACGACGACGGCGTCGGGGTCGGCGGCCTCCGCCGCGTCGAACGCCTGCTGCGCCAGCCGCCAGACCTCCGGGTGGGTGATGCGTTCGAGGTCCTTGCGGGCTTCGGGGTCGGCGAACACGACCGCGCCGAGCGCGGGGCGGTCGAGCGATCCGTCGGGTGCGATCACGGACGGCCCGAACCGCTCGGCGACCCGTGCGAGGCCGGGGCTCCCGGGCTCCACCGCCTGGCGGGCCAGCCGGTCGGCGTCGACGACGACCGCCCCGTGTTCGGCCCAGCGGGCGGAGACCGTCGACTTGCCGGCGGCGATGCCACCCGTGAGACCGATGATGCGCACGGCAACCAGGCTAACGTCGGTCAGCCCCGAGGACGACCGGAAGCGCCTGCGGAACGGCCGGAAGCCCGGCACCCCCGCTGAGGGAGTGCCGGGCTTCCGGTGCTGTCGACCAGCTCGATCAGTTGTTCGAGCTGAGCTTCTCGCGGAGCGCTGCGAGCGAGGCGTCGTCGGCGAGGGTGCCCGCACCGTTCGACTCGCCCGAGAACGAGGAGGACGACGAAGCGCTGGCCGGGAGGTCGAAGCCACCCTGCGCCTCCTCGGCGATGGTCTTCGCGACCTGCGCCTTGTGGGCCTCCCAACGCGACTGGGCGGCGGCGTACTGCCCCTCCCACTCGGTGCGCTGGGTCTCGTAGCCCTCGCGCCACTCGTTGGTCTCCGGGTCGAAGCCCTCGGGGTACTTGTAGTTGCCCTGCTCGTCGTACTCGGTCGGCATGCCGTAGAGCGCCGGGTCGAACTCGGTGCCCTCCGGGTCCACGCCGTCGTTCGCCTGCTTGAGGCTGAGCGAGATGCGGCGACGGTCGAGGTCGATGTCGATGATCTTGACGAAGACCTCGTCACCGACGGACACGACCTGCTCGGCGAGCTCGACGTGCTTGTTCGACAGCTCCGAGATGTGCACGAGGCCCTCGATGCCGTCGGCGACGCGGACGAAGGCACCGAACGGCACGAGCTTCGTGACCTTGCCCGGTGCGATCTGACCGATCGCGTGGGTGCGGGCGAAGACCTGCCACGGGTCCTCCTGCGTCGCCTTGAGCGACAGCGAGACGCGCTCGCGGTCCAGGTCGACCTCGAGGATCTCGACGGTGACCTCCTGGCCGACCTCGACGACCTCGCTGGCGTGCTCGATGTGCTTCCAGCTGAGCTCCGAGACGTGGACGAGACCGTCGACGCCGCCGAGGTCCACGAACGCACCGAAGTTGACGATCGAGGAGACGACGCCCTTGCGGACCTGGCCCTTGTGGAGGTTGTTGAGGAACGTGGTGCGCGACTCGGACTGCGTCTGCTCGAGCAGGGCGCGGCGCGAGAGGACCACGTTGTTGCGGTTCTTGTCGAGCTCGAGGATCTTCGCCTCGAGCTCCTGACCGAGGTACGGCGTGAGGTCGCGGACGCGGCGCAGCTCGATGAGCGAGGCCGGGAGGAAGCCGCGGAGGCCGATGTCGACGATCAGGCCGCCCTTGACGACCTCGATGACCGTGCCGGTCACGACGCCGTCGGACTCCTTGATCTTCTCGACGTCGCCCCAGGCGCGCTCGTACTGCGCCCGCTTCTTCGACAGGATCAGGCGGCCTTCCTTGTCCTCCTTCTGGAGGACGAGGGCCTCGACCTCGTCACCGACCTCGACGACCTCGTTGGGGTCGACGTCGTGCTTGATCGAGAGCTCGCGCGAGGGGATGACACCCTCGGTCTTGTAACCGACGTCGAGGAGGACCTCGTCGCGGTCGATCTTCACGACGGTGCCGGAGATGAGGTCTCCGTCGTTGAAGAACTTCAGGGTCTTCTCGACCTCGGCCAGGAAGTCATCAGCCGAGCCGATGTCGTTGATGGCGACCTGCTTGGGAGCCTTGGTCGTGGTGGTTGTCATGTAGAGATTGCTCCGAACGGACATGAGTCGGGCTGCGCGGCGAGGGAGCGACCCTCTGGTCCGCACCTCAGACGAGGGCGAGCCGAGCAGCGGTGTGGTTGTGTGACGCGGATTGCGCCGCACAAGTCTAACCGCAGCGGACGAGGCGTCACAACCGGGCGTGTCGCTGCGCGACCACGGACGGACGGGAGGCGCGGTGCGGGCCCGCCCCGCGCCTCCAGGCCGTCGTCGGCGTCAGCCGAGCAGGGCGCTCCGCAGGGTGTCGAGTCCGATGCTGCCGAGCGCGAGCGCGCGGTGGTGGAACGACTTGAGGTCGAAGGCGGCGCCCTCGCGCGCCGCGACCTCGTCGCGGATGGACTCCCACACGCGCTGCCCGACCTTGTAGGACGGTGCCTGACCCGGCCAGCCGAAGTAGCGCGCGACCTCGAACCGGACGAACTCCGGCGCCATGTTGACGTTCCGTCCCATGAAGTCGAGCGCGTACTCCCACGTCCAGGCGCCGCCGTCCGGGTTCGTCTTCTGCAGGTGCACGCCGATGTCGAGCACCACGCGGGCGGCTCGCATGCGCTGCCCGTCGAGCATGCCGAGGCGGTCGCCGTCGTCGTCGAGGAAGCCGAGCTGCTCCATGAGGCGCTCGGCGTAGAGCGCCCAGCCCTCGACGTGCCCGGACGACCCGGCGAGCTGGCGACGCCAGGTGTTGAGCTCGCCGCGGTTGTAGACGCCCTGGCTGATCTGGAGGTGGTGGCCGGGGACGCCCTCGTGGTAGACGGTCGTCTTCTCGCGCCAGGTCCCGAACTCGGTCACGCCCTCCGGCACCGACCACCACATCCGGCCGGCGCGCGAGAAGTCGTCGGACGGGCCGGTGTAGTAGATCCCGCCCTCCTGCGTCGGCGCGATCCGGCACTCGAGACGCTTGATCGGGTCCGGGATGTCGAAGTACCGGCCGTCCATCTCGCGGATCGACTCGTCGCTCGTCTCCTGCATCCAGCGCTGCAGCGCGTCGGTGCCGTGCAGGATCCTGGCCGGGTCCTGGTCGAGGACCTCGATGGCGCGGGCGACGCTCGCGCCCGACTCGATGCGGTCGGCGATGCGCTCTTGCTCCTCGCGCATCCTGGCCAGCTCCTCGATCCCCCACGCGTACGTCTCGTCGAGGTCGACCACGGCGCCGAGGAAGTGCCGGGAGTGCAGCTCGTAGTCCTCGCGGCCGACGGCGTCGACAGGCGTGGCGAGCGGGAGCAGCTCGTGCTCGAGGAACTGCCCGAACGACCGGTACGCGGCAGCCGCGACCTCCGCTCCGCGCTGCAGCTCGGCGCGGAGGGCGTCCGGCACCGGTGCGTCGCCGTCGAGCGTGGCGCCCGCTGCGAGCTGGTGGAAGAGGCCGCCGTCGGCGCCGTTGCGGGCGGCCTGCTCGGCGACGAGTGCGACCTGGCGCTTCGCGGGCGTGACCTGCTCGCGGGTGCCCTCGAGGAGGGTCTCGCGGATGCCCTCGAGCGCGTCGGGCAGCGCCCGGAGCCGGCTCGCGACGTCCTGCCAGTCGGACTCGGTCGCGGTGGGCATGAGGTCGAGGACCTCGCGGACGGACTGGGCCGGGCTCGCGATGACGTTGAGGTCGCGGAGGTGCAGCTTCCGCTCGTACGACTCGACGACGAGGTCGAGCTCGGCGCCGAGGTCGGCCTTGGTGACGCGGTCGACGTCGTCGGTGGCCTCGGCCGCGTCGAGGGCCCGCTTCGCCGCCGCGGCCGCCTCCGCCATCGCCGACGCCCCGGCCGGTGAGGTGTCGCCGTACTCCCCCGTGCGCCCGGGCACGCCGATGTACGTGGCGACGGTCGGGTCGAGGTCGACGAGGGTGGTCACCCAGTCCTCGGCGACGCGGTCGACGGCGGACGGTTGGCGGACGGGACGGTCTTCGGTCATGGGTCCGACCCTACTCACGGGTAGGCGGGGGCACGACGGTGGGCGGGTGGGTGG
>NZ_NXIA01000020.1 GCF_002412165.1 Curtobacterium sp. 'Ferrero' | reverse complement strand
GTTCCGGGGCGACGATCCCGATCGTCAGCGCGAACATGAACTCGGTCACCGGGCCCCGGCTCGCGGCCACCCTCGCCCGGCGCGGCGGCCTCGGTGTCCTCCCGCAGGACATGCACCTGCAGGACCTCGACGCGGCGATCCGGTGGGTCAAGGACCAGCCGGTCGACTTCGACACCGCCTACGACCTCGGCGCGGACACCACCGTCGCCGAGGCGCTCGAGCAGCTGCTCCCGGTCGCCGGGCGCGGCGTGGTCGTCCGCGACGGTGCGGGCGAGTACCTCGGGTGTGTCCCGGCCACCCGGCTCGGCACCGCGGGCCCCGACGCGACCCTCGGCGACCTGCTGCACGGCGCCTCGACCGCGATCGACGCGGAGGACGCCGGCACCCCGCGGCACGTGTACGACGTGCTGACGGCGGCGGAGGTCGACTTCGCACCGGTGACCCGGCACGGCCGCGTCGTCGGCACGACGAGCCCCACGAGCGCGATCCGGTCCGACATCTACACGCCGGCCGTCGACCGCGACGGTCGGCTCCGGGTCGCGGCGGCGCTCGGCATCAACGGGGACGTCGCGGCGAAGGCGAAGGCGCTCGTGGCCGCGGGCGTCGACGTGCTCGTGCTCGACACCGCGCACGGCCACCAGGAGGGCATGCTCCGTGCCCTCGACACCGTCGCCTCGCTCGACCTCGGCATCCCGCTCGTCGCCGGCAACGTCGTCACCGCCGACGCCGTGGCGCACCTGGTCGGCGCCGGCGCGTCGATCATCAAGGTCGGTGTCGGTCCGGGTGCGATGTGCACCACCCGCATGATGACCGCGGTCGGTCGTCCGCAGTTCTCGGCCGTCCTCGAGACCGCCGCGGCGGCGAAGTCGCTCGGTGCGCACGTCTGGGCCGACGGCGGCGTGCGGTACCCGCGCGACGTCGCGCTCGCCCTCGCAGCGGGGGCCTCTGCCGTGATGATCGGCTCGTGGTTCGCGGGGACGCTCGAGGCGCCGGGCGTCCTCCGGCGCGACGCCGCTGGCAAGGCCTACAAGGAGAGCTGGGGCATGGCCTCCGCCAAGGCCGTGCGGGAGCGGTTCGAGCGGCTCGACCCGTACGAGCGGGCACGCAAGGCGCTCTTCGCCGAGGGCATCTCGTCCTCCACGATCTACCTCGACCCGGAGCGGCCGAGCGTCGAGGACCTGCTCGACATGATCACCACGGGCATCCGCAGCTCGGCGACGTACGCGGGGGCGTCGTCGCTGGCCGAGTTCCACGAGCGGGCCCTCGTCGGCATCCAGTCGGCGGCCGGCTACGAGGAGGGCAAGCCCCTGCCCGTCAGCTGGTAGCGCGGGCCGCAGGCGCCGGGCGGCGACGCGCGCGTCGCGAGAGCGACAGGGTGCCGCCTGATCGCGGCGGGGATCTGTCGCTTTCGCGGGGTGGACGGCGACGTTCGGCGGCAGCCTGTCGCTTTGGCGAGATGGTCGCGACCACCGTCGGATGGAAGGCGCGCTGCCAGGCTGCACCGCGCCTCCAGACCGTCCACCGTCGCGAGAGCGACAGGGTGCCGCCTGATCGCGGCGGGGATCTGTCGCTTTCGCGGGGTGGACGGCGACGTTCGGCGGCAGCCTGTCGCTCTGGCGGGGTGGTCCGCGACGTTCGGCGACAGCCCGTCACGACGGCGGGGTGGTCGCGACCACCGTCGGACGGGAGGCGCGGTGCCAGCGGGCACCGCGCCTCCCGTCCGTCTGCTGCGTGCGGCTAGCGGCGTCGGGTCGCGTCCTCGACCTCGCCGACGAGTTCCTCGAGGATGTCCTCGAGGAAGAGCACGCCGGTCGTCCGGCCCTCGGCGTCGAAGGCCCGCGCCACGTGCCGACCGGCGCCGCGCATGGTCGCGAGGGCGTCCTCCAGGTCCATCTCCGTGTACAGGGAGATGAGCTGCCGGATGCGCTTCGGGGGCACCGGGTCGTCGTACTCGTCCGGCCGGAGGTCGATGACGTCCTTCACGTGCACGTAGCCCGTGGGGGAGCCGTCCTCGGCGACGAGCACGTAGCGGGAGAACCCGCGCTGGGCCACGGCCCGTTCGACGTCGCCCGGGGTGGCGTCCTCGGGCAGGGTGACGAGCTCGGCCATCGGCACCGCGACGTCCTTGACGTGCTTCTCCGTGAACTCGAACGCCATCCGGAGCGTGCCGCCGTTGTCCACGAGGGTGCCCTCGCGGCGGGACTGCTCGACGATCGTCTGCACCTCCTCGACGGTGAACGCGCTGACGGCCTCGTCCTTCGGTTCGACCCGGAACAGCCGCAGCACACCGTTCGCGGCCTCGTTGAGCCCGACGATGACCCAGTGCAGGCCGTGCCCGATGTACCAGAGCGTCGGGACGAGGAGCAGGGCCGCCCGGTCCGGCATCGAGAACGAGATGTTCTTCGGCACCATCTCGCCGAACACGACGTGCAGGAACGACACGAGCAGCAGCGTGATGACGAACGCGACGGTGCCGATGACCTCGACGTTCCAGCCGGTGAGGTGGAGCGGCCCCTCGAGGAGGTGGTGGATCGCCGGCTCGGACACGTTCAGGATGAGGAGCGAGCACACGGTGATGCCGAGCTGCGTGGTCGCGAGCATGCGGGTGGCGTGCTCCATCGCCCACAGGGTCATCTGCGCGGCCTTCGACCCCTCCTGGGCACGCGGCTCGATCTGCGAGCGCCGTGCGGAGATCACCGCGAACTCGGCGGCGACGAAGTAGGCGTTGCCGAGCAGGAGCACGACGAGCCAGAAGATGCCCCACCAGTCGGCGGCCGACGAGGCGGACCCGCCGGCGGCGACGACGGTCATCGCGGTCATCGGGTGCCGCCCTTCGTGGTCGTGTCGTCGACGGTCGGGGTGGACCGGGTCGACGGGATGATGATGCCGGTCGCCGGCGTCTCGGCGACCACCGGGTCCGGTGTCCAGCGGATGCGGTCCACGCGGCGCCCGTCGAGTCGTTCGACGCGGAACACGCCGCCGTCGATGCGGACCTCGTCGCCGACCACGGGGAGCCGGCCGAGCGTCGACATGAGGAACCCGCCGACGGTCTCGTACGGGCCGTCCTCGGGCACGGTGACCCCGGCGCGGTCCTCGAGCTCGTCGGGGCGGAGGAGACCGGGGAACGTGAGCCACCCGCGGGAGCGCACGACGTCGATGCGCGCACGGTCGTGCTCGTCCGACACCTCGCCGACGATCTCCTCGACGAGGTCCTCGAGCGTGACGACGCCCGCGGTCCCGCCGTACTCGTCGACCACGATCACCATCTGGTAGCCGCGCCCACGCACCTCGGCGAGCAGTGTGTCGCCGGGCATGGTCTCGGGCACGCGCTCGGCGTCCGTCATCAACGCGCCGACCGGCACGTCCGGACGCTTCTCGCGCGGGACCGCGACCGCCTGCTTGACGTGCACGATGCCGACGACGTCGTCCGCGTCCTCCTCGATCACGGGGAAGCGGCTGAACCCGGTGCGCCGTGCGAGGGCGATCACGTCCTCGGCCGACTCCGACACCCGGATGGTCGACAGGCGGGGGCGGGGCGTCATCACGTCGCTCGCGTCGAGCTCGGAGAACGAGATCGTGCGCTCCAGGAGCGTCGCGGTGTCCTGCTCGAGCGAGCCCTCCGACGCGGAGCGGCGCAGGAGCGAGGTGAGCTCCTCGGCGCTCCGCGCGCCGGACAGCTCCTCCTGCGGCTCGATCCCCATGGACCGGAGGACCGCGTTGGCGGTGCCGTTCAGGACCGCGACGGCGGGCTTGAACACGGTGGTGAACCCGACCTGCAGCGGCACGACGAGCTTCGCGGTCCGCAGCGGGAGCGCGAGCGCGAAGTTCTTCGGCACGAGCTCGCCGAGGATCATCGACAGGAGCGTCGCGATCACGAGCGCCACGACCGACCCGACGGTCTCGACGACCGCCTCGGGCAGCGCCAGCGCGAGGAACGGCGCCTCGAGCAGGGTCGCGATCGACGGCTCGAGCAGGTACCCCGTGAGCAGCGTGGTCAGGGTGATGCCGAGCTGCGCGCTCGACAGGTGCGTCGACGTGACCTTCAGCGCGCCGATCACCGGCCCGAGTCCGGCCTCACCGCGGTCACGGCGGGCCTCGACGTCGGCCCGGTCGAGGTTGACCAGCGCGAACTCGGACGCGACGAACACGCCGGTGCCGAGGGTCAGCAGGATGCCGCCGACCAGCATGACGACGTCGACGGGACTCATTCGTCACCCCCCGGGCCGTGCGGGGAGGAGCTGCTCACCGTGTGAGCGGCGGGTGAGTGCGAGGGCGAAGATGCGTTCGGAGGATCGTCCACAGTGCTCGACATCGTACTGCCTGCGCGTCCGGGAAACCGTGAGGACGTACAGGTGTGGGCACCTAGGCCGTCACCCGCGCCCGGTGGTACTGCTGCGGCTCGTAGTCGACGGCGACGCCGAGCTCGGCCGCGGCCCGGAGCGCGAACGACGGGTCCCGCAGGAACTCCCGCCCGACCATCACGACGTCCGCCTGCCCGGTCGCCACGATCTGCTCCGCCTGGAACGCCTCGGAGATCATCCCGACGGCGATCGTCGGGATGCCCGCGTCGCGCCGGACGGCGGCTGCGAACGGCACCTGGTAGCCGGGGCCGACCGGGATCGGCGCGCTGGCCACGTTCCCACCGGTGGACACGTCCGCCAGGTCGGCGCCGTGCTCCGCCGCCCACCGGGCGACCTGCGTGGTCTCGTCGAGGGTGAGGCCGCCATCGACCCAGTCGGTCGCGGAGAACCGCACGACCACGGGGAAGCCGTCGCCGACCTCGGCTCGGATCGCGTCGAGCACCTCGAGCAGCGCCCGCGCCCGGTTCTCGAGCGAGCCGCCGTACTCGTCCTCGCGGCGGTTCGACAGCGGTGACAGGAACTGGTGCAGCAGGTAGCCGTGCGCCGCGTGCACCTCGACCAGGTCGAAGCCCGCCTCGACCGCACGCCGGGCGGCCGCGGCGAACGCGAGCGCGACGACGCGGATGTCCTCGGCGGCGAGGGCCCGCGGTTCCGCGTAACCGTCGAACGCGACGGCCGACGGGGCGACGGTCGCCCAGCCGCCCTCGTCGGCGGGGACGGTCCCGCGAGCGGTCTCCCAGGGGCGGTACGTCGAGGCCTTGCGCCCGGCGTGGGCGAGCTGCACGCCCGCGGCCGCGCCCTGCGCGTGCACGAAGTCGACGATCGGCCGGAACGCGTCGCGCTGCTCGTCGTTCCAGAGCCCGAGGTCCTGCGGGCTGATCCGCCCCTCCGGCACGACGCCGGTGGCCTCGACCACGACCGCGCCCGCACCGCCCTTCGCGAACGACCCGAGGTGCACGAGGTGCCACGGTGTCGGGACACCGTCCTGCCGCTCGACCGAGTACTGGCACATGGGGGAGACCCAGATGCGGTTGCGGACGGTGAGGTCCCGGACGGTGATCGGTTCGAACAGGGCGTGCGTCACGCGGTGGCTCCTTCTGGCGTCGTCTCCGCCAGCTCCTGCAGGAACGCGCGGAGTCCGGACGGCGACGTGTAGTGGTGGCCGACCGCTCCGATCGCATCCGCGCCGGCGGCGTTCTCGGCCCTGTTGTCGACGAACACCATCTGCGCGGGCGTGATTCCCAACCGCTCGCAGGTGGTGCGGTAGACGGACGGATCGGGCTTCAGGACGTGCTCCTCCGCGCTCACGACGACCGTCTCGAACAGCGACCCCATCGGCGACCGGCGGTACGGGTCGCCGAAGTCGAAGCCCGCGTTCGAGAGCAGTGCCACGCGGGTGCCGGCGTCGTGCAGCTCCTCGACGAGCGCGAGCGTCTCCGGCTCGACCTCGAACCAGCCGGTGAAGTCGATCGCCCAGAACCGGTGCACGTCCGTGACGCTCCAGCTCCGGCCGGTCCGCTCGGCGATGGCACGCCAGTACGCCAGCACCGACAGGTCACCGCGGTCCAGGTCGTGCCGGAGCTCCTGGTACACGGGGAACAGCTCCGCCGCGGGCACCCCGGTCGCCGCGACCAGGGCGTCCCGGGACGCGTGCGGCGTCCGGCTGATCACCTCGCCGTAGTCGAAGACCACCACACGACCGGGGAGGAACAGGCTCATGCGCCCCACCGTACTGTGGGCACGATGAGCGACCCCGTGCCCTTCCGCCCGTCCGACGCCGCAGCCTGGGTGACCGCCCCGCACGGCGAGTCCACCAAGTACCGACGGGGTGTCCTCGGCGTCGCCACCGGCTCGGACCGGTACCCCGGAGCCGCGGTCCTCGGCACCGACGCCGCCGTGCACACCGGCGTCGGCATGGTCCGCTACGTCGGTCCGTCGCGCGCCACCGAGCACGTGCTCTCCCGTCGCCCCGAGGTCGTGTCCGGCGTCGGCCGGGTGCAGACCTGGCTCGTCGGCTCCGGGATCGCCGCCGACTCCCTCGACGAGCTCGACCAGGCCACCGCCGAGGCCTTCCGGCACGCGTCCGGTCGGCCGGGGTCGGGCGACGGCGTCCCCGTGGTCGTCGACGCCGGAGCGATCCCGCTCGTCGGACTCGGGCCCCTCGCCGTCCTCACCCCGCACGCCGGCGAGGCCGCACAGCTCCTCGGCGAACCCCGCGACGCCGTCGAGGCCGACCCCGCCGCCGCCGCGCTCCGCGCCGCACGGCAGACCGGCAGCGTCGTGCTCCTCAAGGGTGAGCACACCCACGTCGTCACGCCCGACGGCGACGTGCGGCTCGTCGCCTCCTCCGCCACCCCCTGGCTCGCCACCGCCGGCGCCGGGGACGCGCTCGGCGGCGTCCTCGGCGCGCTCGTCGCGACCCGCCAGGGGGCGGCCGAGGCTGCGGGAGCGTCCCTCTCGCCGTCCGACCTGGCACACCTCGCCGCGACCGCGGCCGTCGTGCACGGCCTCGCCGCCCGCCGCGCCTCCGGCGGCGGCCCGTTCCCCGTCACCGCGCTCGTCGAGCGCCTGCCCGGCGTGGTCCGCGACCTCGTCGTCGACGGCGACGCCGGCTGACCGACACGGGCCGGACGGGAGGCGCGGGGCGGCGCCGCCCCGCGCCTCCCGTCCGGCCCCGGTCGCCGTGGCGACCCGCACAGCGGACTGCGGGACACGGCTCGGTACGCTCGTCCGGTGCAGCGGAGACCCTGGATCGAGCCCGTCCTGTTCGTGACGGCCTTCGTCGGCGTGCACGCGCTCCTCTGGTGGCTCGCCGTCACGGTCCCCAACCAACCGATCGGCGACGTGACGATCACCTACCGGCGGTGGATCGAGACCGGTCAGCAGGCGCACTTCTGGGTCGGGATCGACGAGGACTGGGTGTACCCGATCCTCGCGATCGTGCCGATGGCCGTCGCCGCGCTCGGCGGGGTGTCCTCCATCGCCACCGGGTGGCTGCTCCTCATGGTGGTGCTCGACGCCGCGGCCTGCGCGCTGCTCTGGCGGCACCACACCGCCGTGGGGCCCGTCCGGCTCCGCGCCGTGTGGTGGTGGCTGCTGTTCCTCCTCGCCCTCGGACCGATCGCGCTGGGCCGCATCGACACCGTCGCGACCGCACTGGCGTTGGCCGGGGTCGCGTTCGTCGCCTCGCGCCCGGCCGTCGCGTCCGTGCTCCTCACCGCCGCCGCGTGGACGAAGGTGTGGCCAGCGGCACTCGTCGGCGTCCTCGTCCTGCTCCGCCGCGGCCACCGGGGTGCGGTCCTCGGCGGCGCGCTCGTGACCACCGCGCTCATCGTGCTCGTCGACGTCCTCTACGGCGGCGCGGCGCACCTGTTCTCGTTCGTCGGCGAGCAGGGGACCCGGGCGCTGCAGATCGAGGCGCCGCTCGCCACACCGTTCCTCTGGGCGGCCGCGGCACACGTCCCCGGGGCCGCCGTCTACTACGACCACGAGATCCTGACCTTCGAGGTCTCCGGAGCCGGCACGCACGCGGCCGCCGCAGTGTCGACGCCGCTCATGGCGCTCGCCGTGGTCGCCGCCGTCCTGCTCGCGCTCCTCGCCGTGCGCCGAGGAGCCGCCCGCGCCGAGGCCGCGCCGCTCCTCGCGCTCGTCCTCGTCGCCGCGCTCATCGCGACGAACAAGGTCGGGTCGCCGCAGTACGTCGGCTGGTTCGCGGTGCCGATCGTGTGGGGGCTGGTCGCCGGGCCGGGGAGCGCTCGCCGGTTCCTGCCCGTCGCGGTGGTCGCGCTGCCGATGGCGTTCCTGACGCAGCTCGTGTACCCGGGCTACTACGACCAGGTACTCACGGTGCAGCCGTGGATCCTCGTCGTGCTGACGGTCCGGAACGTGCTCGAGGTCGCGCTCCTGGTGTGGGGGTTCGTCGCGCTCGTGCGGCTGGGGCGGGCGGGGCAGGCCTCGAGGTCGGGCGCGTCGGGCGGGTCGTCGCGCTCCTCGCTCGAGCGCGGCAGGATGGGCGCATGATCGTCGCCTTCTCCGTCGCTCCGTCCGGTGGACCTTCCGCTGCCGAGGACGGCTCCGTGCACGATGCCGTCGCCGCCGCCGTCCGGGTCGTCCGGGAGTCCGGGCTGCCCAACCGCACCTCGTCGATGTTCACCGAGCTCGAGGGGGAGTGGGACGAGGTCATGGACGTCGTGAAGCGGGCCACCGAGGCCGTCGCGCCCTTCGGCACGCGGGTGTCGCTCGTGCTCAAGGCGGACATCCGCCCCGGGCACACGGGCGAGCTCGACGGCAAGGTCGAGCGGCTCGAGGCGGCGCTCGACTCCTGAGACGCCGTGCGACCCGCGACACGCCGCGCGCCTCCCGCGGATGTCGGTGGTCGGGTGTGTCCTGTCGGTGACGGACGCGAGGGGCGTCCGCACGACGACGAGGAGCTGCTCATGATGCACGACGGCTGGTGCCCCGACTGCGACCTGCGTTCGGTCGTCATCGACTCGGACACCGTCGGCGACCACGCCTGGGCGACGTGCAGCGAGTGCGGGGCCGGCTGGGTCCACCGCGACGAGCTGCCCGAGTATTCCTCGACGCAGGCCGCCGGATCGACCCAGGAGCGTCGCGCGGCGTGACGTCGGCCTGAGCCGGGGCGCACTCGCTCGAATCGATTCGGCACGGCGTCTTCCGTGGCGGGGTTGGAGCGTTCTACACTGCTTGCAGCGGCCCGGTCCGACCGGGCCGTCACCCGTTCGCCGCTGAACCGGGGCCGCCCGATCCGGGCTGGCCGATCCCGCGCCGGCTGCCGTTCGCGTCGGGTTCCGGACGGCCCGCACGGACACGTGTCCCGCTGGTCCGTGCCGGCCGGTCCACTGCTCGTGTGAGGACCGTCGGCGTCCTTCCGCAGCCCCTGTCCGCTCCCGTCCGAGAACAGGCTCCATGACCCACCTCACGCCGACGCGCCGTGCCGTCGCACTCATCGCCCTCGCCCTCGGCGGGTTCGCGATCGGATCGACCGAGTTCGTCGCCATGGGGCTCCTGCCGAACATCGCCGCGGCGCTGCTGCCCGGCCAGTACGCGGCGGACCCGGACGCGGGGATCGCCCACGCGGGGTGGCTCGTGAGCGCGTACGCCCTCGGCGTCGTCGTCGGCGCCCCGACGATCGCGGCGGTGTCGGCGAAGTTCCCGCGGAAGGGGCTGATCCTCGTCCTGCTCGTCGGGTTCGTCCTGGCCACCGTCGCGAGCGCCGTCCTGCCCTCGTTCGGGCTCGTGCTCGTCGCGCGGTTCGTCGCGGGCCTGCCGCACGGGGCCTACTTCGGCATCGCCTCGATCGTGGCGGGCGACATGATGGGACCCGGCAAGCGCGGCAAGGGCATCGCGATGGTGCTGCTCGGGATCTCCGTGGCGAACGTCGTCGGCGTGCCCGCGATCACCTGGGTCGGACAGGTCGCCGGCTGGCGCATCGCGTACGGCGTCGTCGCGGGGCTGTTCGCCCTGACCTTCCTCGCGGTCGCCGCGTTCGTGCCCCGTTCGGCTCGGGACGAGCACGCCACCATCGCCCGGGAGCTCCGGGCCTTCCGCGAGCCGCAGCTCTGGATCGTGATGGGCCTCGGCGCGATCGGGTTCGGTGGCTTCTTCGCGGTGTACTCGTACATCTCGCCGCTCGTGACGAACGTGACCGGTCTGCCGGAGTCGGCCGTGCCGCTGGTCCTCGTCGTCGTCGGGCTGGGCATGGTCGTCGGCGGGGTCGTCGGCGGCCACCTCGCCGACCACAGTGTGCGGCGCACGATCTACGGCGGGCTCCTCGCCCTCGTCGGAGCCCTGCTCGTCACGGTCCTCGCGGCGCAGTGGACGGTCGGGATGTTCGTGGGGGCGTTCCTGCTCGGTGCGACCTCGTCGGCGATCCCCCCGGCGGTGCAGTCCCGGCTGATGGACGTCGCCGGCGATGCGCGGACGATCGCCGCGGCGCTGAACCACTCCGCGTTCAACATCGGCAACTCGCTCGGCGCTGCGCTCGGCGGGGCGGTGATCGCCGCCGGGTTCGGCTTCACGGCTCCGGGTTGGCTCGGCATCGTGCTCGCGCTGCTCGGTGTCGGGGTGACGGCGATCAGCTACGGGGTCGAACGCCGGTCGACCGCCCGCGCGGCGCTCCGCTCGTCGCACCCGTCGACCGGACCGATCACCGCCCCGGTCCCGACCGTCTGACGCGCCGCCCGCGGTGCCGATCGCGTCCGGACAACGAGAGTCACCCCTCATCACGTCGGTGCGTGGTTCGGGGTGACTTCGGTTGTGCGAGAGCCGTGCTGGCCGCGCTACAGGCCGAGCGGGCTGCCGTCCTGGACGATGATGCCGTCGGTGATCGCCCGCTTCCGGAGCGCCACCTTCGTGCCGACGTCGAATCCGGCGACACGGTACTTCTCCCGGATGCGCTTGAGGTAGCTCTTCGCGGTCTCCTCCGAGATGCCGAGCTGGTACGCGACGCTCTTGACCGGCTCGCCGCCGCCGTACAGTGCCATCACGCGGCGCTCCTGGGCGCTGAGCTTCGGCACGCCGCCGACGTCACCCGAATTGATCGCCAGGTCGAGCTCGGCCGACACGTACTGCTCCCCACGCTGGGCGGAGCGGATCGCCTCGACGATCATGTCGGCGTCCTCGCTCTTCACGAGGTAGCCGAGGGCGCCGGCGGCCAGGGCCTCCCGCACCACGTTCGGCTCCGAGTAGGTGCTCATGACGACGGTCTTCACGCCGGCGGTCTTCAGCGTCGAGATCTTCAACGAGACCGGGATCGAGTCCTTGAGGTCGAGGTCCAGCAGCACGACGTCGACCGGGAACGCGGGGCTCGTGAGCAGCTCCGGCCAGGTCGTGACGGCGGCGACCAGGGTGATGTCGTCCGCGGCGTTGCGGATCCACTCGGTGAGCGCACCGAGCAGCATCTTGTGGTCGTCGACGAGTGCGAGTCGGATCGGTTCCTCTGGAGTCGCCATGGTGGCGTCCTTTCTCGGGGTCTGGCCCGATCCTAGGGGGAGGGGGCGCACGGCTCGGGCAGGCTGGTCAGGGTGTCCGGCGGTCGGTCGGGCTGCCGTCGGGCAGCCTCGTCGGTCG
This sequence comes from Curtobacterium sp. 'Ferrero', assembly GCF_002412165.1. Taxonomy (GTDB): domain Bacteria; phylum Actinomycetota; class Actinomycetes; order Actinomycetales; family Microbacteriaceae; genus Curtobacterium. The sequence goes on along the minus strand of NZ_NXIA01000020.1, from coordinate 41,116 downwards.
ACGGGAGCGGGCTACATCGTCGGGTGTCGGTCCACGACGCAGTGGGCGACGATGCGGAGCACGCCGTCCTGCACGGTCTCGGTGAACGGCCCGATGCGCTGCAGCGCGCTCCAGGTCGCCGGTCCGAGGCGTCGGCGGGTCACCCCGCGGGACTCGATCACGATCGGCACGTCCATCGTCTCGTCGGTGACGGGGTGCCCGTCGGACCCGACGGGCCCGAGCGTCACGGAGACGACGGCCTGCCCGGGTTGCGCCGTGCGGCCGTCACCGGCCATCTGCCACACCGCCTGCAACAGTCCGTCGCGTTGCGCGGGGGACAGGTGCCCGGCGAGCGACGACGGGTCGGCGACGCTCACCGCCCGGCCCAGGTGGTCCGACTCCGTGATGGCGTGGTAGAGCCAGGTCTCGCGCCGACCCTCGATCAGGTGCAGCCGCAACTCGGTGGCGAGCGACGCCGCGACCGAGGCCGAGGCGTCCGACAGCGGCAGCGGGTCCGTGCCGTTCGCGACGGCGTCGAGGAGCTTCTCGGCTGCGAGGTCGAGCCGGGCGAGCTCGTCCGACGCGAGCATGCCGACGGCGAACTGCGGCGCCTGCACGTTGCTCTGCACGAGGACGCGGTCGAGCTCGCGCTGCACGAGCTGTCGGAACCGGTGCACGACGAACAGCGCCACCGACGGCGGGACCACCACGAGGGCGAGCAGCGACACCATGGCCGGCAGCGTGTCGGTGGTGACGGGCGTCGAGGCGACGCTCATCCCGATGAACGCGGCGCCGAGCACCCCGATGGCGACGGCGACCTCGCGGGCCGGCCGGAGGGTCGTGATGGGCAGGAGCGCGAAGCCGGCGGCGACCGACGCCGTCGCGGTGTGGGCGATGTCGTGGTCCGGCCAGATGCCGATGAAGTCGAGTGTCACCACGCACGCCAGCACGACCCCGATGAGCGCGAAGGCCGGGCCGGTCAGGCGTTCGCCGTACGTGAGCAGGCTCAGGCCGACGCCGATCGCGGCGACGAGGTACAGCCCCCACGCGGCGGCGGGCAGCCACGGGTCGGTGTACTCGGGCCAGCGGACGAGGAAGAACACGATGCCGGCGACGGCCTCGATCGCGGTGAGCACGGCCCCGCCGAGCCCGAGGTACCCGGCGCCGAGCGACGCGCCCGGCTTCGCCGCCTGCCGGAGCGAGCGGGCACCGGTGGACGTCGACGGCAGGCCGCGCGCCTGCCGACGCTCGCTGCCCCGGTACCGCTCCCGTGCCTCCCGGCGGGTCCGCGGAGCGGGCTGCACGGTCTCGCCGGGCAGTCCGCGGCTGATGGTGTCCTCGGGGAAGCGGCTCGTCATCGGGGTGCCTCCAGGACCACGGTGGTGCCGGAACCCGGCGCGGAGAAGAGCTTGGCGTCGCCGCCGACCTCGCGGAGCCGGTTCACGACGCTCTCCTTGAAGCCGAGCCGTTCGGCACTGACGTCGGTGATCTCGAACCCGACGCCGGAGTCCGTCACCATCGCGCGCACCGTCTCGGCGTCGTGGACGATCGTGACGTGGGCCTCGCCGACCCCGGCGTGCCGGCGGACGTTCTCCAGGCACTCCCCGAGTGCGAGGAGGAAGGCGTCGAGCACGTGCGACGGCAGGAGGACCTGCCCGGTGCCGTGCCAGCTGACCTCGAGCCCCATCCGCCCGAAGCGCTGCTTCACGGACTCGAGGGTCTGGCCGAGCGGCGACTCTTCTTCGCGGGTGAGCGAGTAGTCGCCGGACTGCTGCGGCTGCGGGGTGGCCCCGAGGCGGAGGTGGCGGAGGAGTCGGGCGTCCTCGGCGGCCTGCTCGCGCATCGCCTGCTCGGAGACGCCGACCCCGGAGTGCGCCAGGAGCGTCAGCGTGGCGAGCACGGTGTCGTGCAGGAGCCGCGCTCCCTGCCTGCGCTGGGCCTCGGTCTCGCTGGCCTGCCGTTCGGCGCGGTGTGCGGTGCCGATGCTGTAGATGCGGCGGGCGACGCGGGGGATGCTGCGGGAGATCCACGCCGCGATGACCGCGATGAGGACCCAGCCGAGCACGACGCCGCTGACCGGGCCGGACAGCACCGAGCCGGTCGCCCACACCATCGAGCCGACGCTGACGAGCCCGGCGAGCACCGTGAGCGCGAGCCCCAGCGGCTGCCCGCGCTGCGCCATCAACGGCGACGACAGCGCACCGGCGGCGAGGGGGATCGCCGCACTGGCGATCACGGGGCGTGTGGGGCCGTCGACGCTGAGGAGCAGCAGCGCGAGTGCGCCGAGGCCGGCGGCGAGCACGAGCGCGGTCCACCAGACGGAGCCGTTCGACCCGAAGAGCACGAGGCCGGCGATCATGACCGCGATGCAGGCGAGCGCCCCGACGAGTGGACCGACCGGCACGGCGAGGGCGCACAGCACGCCGACGACGCTGATCAGTGCGCAGACGACGCCGACGACACGGGTGGTCGACCGGAGCAGTCGGTCGCGTTCCTGTGCGATCAGTTCCATCGGTGTCCTGTGCGGTCCAGCAGTGTGAAGACGAGTGTCGGTCAACCCGAGCAACCGCCATCATTCCACGCACGGCACCCGTTGGGGGGTGTTCGGCGCGGCATGCCCGATCGGATGTGTCGACGATCGTCGTCCGGACCGACGCGCCGGCGGCTCACCCGAGGAGGCGACGGAGGTGCTCCCCGACGGCGTCGTGCTCGATGAGGAAGCCGTCGTGGCCGAACTCGCTCGGGATCACCGCGGCTCGGTCGCCGTCGAGCGTGTGCGGGATGCCCGCCGCGATCCGGTGCTGGTCCTCCACGGGGAACAGGCGGTCGCTGGAGATGCCCACCACGAGCGTCCGAGCCGTGATCGACCCGAGCGCCTCCCGGACGCCACCGCGACCGGCACCGACGTCGTGCGAGTCCATCGCGTGCGTGAGCGTCAGGTACGAGGACGCGTCGAACCGGCGCGTGAACTTGTTGCCGTGGAAGTCGAGGTAGCTCTCCACCGAGAAGCGGCCGTCGTCGCCCAGCGGGGACACGTCGCTCTGCCAGGACCGGTCGAACCGGCCGTTCAGCTCGTCGGGCGCCCGGTAGGTCATCAGCGCCATCCGCCGGGCCAGCGCGAGCCCCCGGTGCGGCCCCTCGCCCGGCTCGGAGTCGTAGTAGTCGCCGCCCGCGAAGGCCGGGTCCATCTGGATCGCCGCCCGCTGCAGGGAGTTCGCCGCGATCTGGTCGGCGGTCGTCTGCGCGGTGCTCGCCAGCACGGCGAGCCGCTCGACCCGGTCCGCGTGGCTGATCGCGAACTCGAGCGCGTGCATGCCACCCATCGACCCGCCGACCACCGCCGCGAACCGCTCGATGCCCAGGCGGTCCGCGAGTCGCGCCTGCACGGCCACCTGGTCGCGGACGGTGACGAACGGGAAGCGGGAGCCCCACTCGACGCCGTCCGGTGCGACCGAGGACGGGCCCGTCGTGCCGTGGCAGCTGCCGAGCATGTTCGGGACGACGACGAAGTACCGGTCGGTGTCGATCGCCCGGCCTGGTCCGACGACGTCGCCCCACCAGCCCGCCGTCCGGTGCCCGGGGCCGGCGTCGCCCGTCACGTGCGAGTCGCCGGTCAGGGCGTGGAACACCAGGACGGCGTTGTCCCGCGTCGGCGACAGCGTGCCCCACGTCTCGTACGCCACCCGGACGGACGGGATCCGCCCGCCGCGGACCCACTGCTCCCCGAGGGACTCGAAGCGCCGGTGGCCGGGGTCGTCGCCGGGGCGCCAGGCGCCCGTCACGGGGGGCTTGCCGAGCGTGCCGAGGGCGGTGCCGGGCACGAGGGACGAGGGCACGGAGTCCTCGGGGGTCGTCTGCCAGTCCATCGTCCGACCAGTCTGCCGGGAGGCCCGGGTCACCGCCGCCGTGTTACGTCGCCCCGGGCGGGTCGTCGTGCCGTAGGGCGCGTGGTCGCGCAGGGCGGCGCGGCCTCTGCACGCATGTGGCGAGCACGACGAAGCACGTGTCGATCGACGCGTGCTTCGTCGCGGTCGCTACGCGACGTTCGATGCGCGCGCAACGATCGACGTCCCACGTGTCGATCGACACGTGGGACGTCGAAACGCTCGCGTTTCCTGGCCGGGGCGCGGGGCGCGGGGCGCGGGGCCCGGGCGGGGCCGGGGCGCGGGGCGCGGGGCGCTACGCGCGCAGGCGCTCCGACTCGGCACGGGCCGCGGCGAGCCCGGCCTCGAGGTCCGCCCGGAGGTCCTCGACGTTCTCGATCCCCACCGACAGGCGGACGAGCCCCGGCGTGACCCCGGTCGTCAGCTGCTGCTCGGGCGTGAGCTGCGAGTGCGTGGTCGACGCCGGGTGGATCACGAGCGAGCGCACGTCGCCGATGTTCGCCAGGTGCGAGAACAGCCGCAGGTTGTCGACGAACGCCTTGCCCGCGTCCACGCCGCCCTTGAGCTCGAAGGACAGCACGGCTCCGGCGCCCTTCGGCGCGTACTTCGTCGCCGCCGCGTACCAGGGCGAGGTCGGCAGCCCGGCGTACGACACGGAAGCGACGTCCGGGTGGCGGTCGAGCCACTCGGCGATCTCCTGCGCGTTCTGCACGTGCCGCTCGATCCGGAGCGACAGTGTCTCGATGCCCTGCAGGAGCGCGAACGCCGTGTCGGGGGAGTTCGAGGCACCGAGGTCGCGGAGCAGCTGCACCCGCGCCTTGATGATGTACGCGAGCTGGTCGCCGACGGCCTGCGCGAACACGGCCCCGTGGTACGACGGGTCCGGCGTGTTGAACTCCGGGAACCTCTCGGCGTGGTCTGACCAGACGAACCGGCCGCCGTCGACGATGACGCCGCCGATCACGGTGCCGTGCCCGCCGAGGAACTTCGTCGCCGAGTGCACGACGATGTCCGCGCCGTGCTCGAACGGGCGGATGAGGTACGGCGTCGCGATCGTGTTGTCGACGATGAGCGGCACACCGGCCTCGTGTGCGACGCCCGAGACGGTCTCGATGTCGAGCACGTTGATCTTCGGGTTGCCGATCGTCTCCGCGAAGAACAGCTTCGTGTTCGGGCGGACCGCGCGACGCCACTCCTCGGGGTCGTCCTGGTCCTCGACGAAGGTGGTCTCGATGCCGAGCTTGGCGAGCGTGTACTTGAAGAGGTTGTACGTGCCGCCGTAGATCGACGAGGACGACACGATGTGGTCGCCCGCACCCGCGATGTTGAGCACGGCGTAGGTCTCCGCGGCCTGCCCCGACGACACCAGGAGCGCGCCCGAGCCGCCCTCGAGCGCGGCGATGCGCTGCTCGACGACGTCGTTCGTCGGGTTCATGATCCGCGAGTAGATGTTGCCCGGCTGCGCCAGCGCGAACAGGTCGCGGGCGTGGTCCGAGTTCTCGAACACGTACGACGTCGTCTTGTAGATCGGCGTCGCGCGCGCACCCGTGGTCGGGTCCGGCTGGGCGCCGGCGTGGACCTGCGTGGTCTCGAACCGCCAGGCGGCGGCCTCGTTCGTGCTCATCGGTGCTCCTGTCGGTCGCGGTGGTCGGGTGCGCGCCGTCGGCCGGGAGGCACGTGGCGGCGCTGCGTTCCGCGTCACGCTACGCACGTGGCCGGTCGTGCACCAGCGCCACCGCCACACGACGTAACGCGCGTCACGGAGGCGAGCCGTGCCTCCCGGACGGCGCAGCGCGCCCACCGCACCGTGCCCACCGCGCTGTGCCTACCGCGCCGTGTCCTTCCGGAACAGCCAGTCGACCTTCGGCTCGAGCAGCCAGCGCATCGCGCGCCGCACGAACGGCTGCGCCAGGAACAGGCTCACCGCGCATGCCAACGCGACCATCAGCAGCACGTACGGCCACGCCGAGTGCTCACCGGCCAGGATGCCGCTCTCCCGGATCGGGTACAGCACGAACGTGTGCAGTAGGTAGACGTACATCGTCGCCGCCCCGAACCGCGTGATCCAGACCGTCCGACGGGGCACGAGCAGCAGGAACGACGTCGTCAGCACCGCCGCGAGCACCATCAGGCCCAGCCGGACGGCACCCGCCCACCAGGCGTCCTCTCCGAGTCCCGAGTAGGAGTCGTCGTAGAAGAACCAGTGGTGCAGGTCGAACTCCTTGAACTGCGGGATCCAGATCGCACACGACACCGCCCACGCCGCGAACACAGCAGCCGCGGCCACCCGCACGCGCACCACCGTCCGTCGAGGCGCGTCGTACCAGCGGTCGAAGAGCCCCCACTGCTTCACCTGCCAACCGACCAGGAAGAACGGCAGCAGGCTGATCGCCCGGCTCAGCGACAGCGTCGAGTCCACGTTGTCGAAGTAGCCCACCCCGATGCTGAACACGACCGCCCAGAACAGCGGCCACCGCAGCTGCGCCAGGTACGGCAGGATCAGCCGGAAGATCCCGAGCGCGAGCAGGAACCACAGGGTCCACGTCGGCTGCGTCGGGTTGAACTCCTTGCCGCCCTCCACGATCGCCTGCACCACGGTCCAGATCGTCTGCATGATGACGTACGGCACGACGATGTCGCGGATCGTCCGCTGCATGCGCTGGGCCGTCGGGGTGTCCGCCGACGAGAAGTACCCGCTGATCACGCCGAACGCGGGCATGTGGAACGCGTAGATGAACGTGTACAGCGCCAGGGCGTGCTCGCTCGCCGACGTCTGCCGTTGGATCGCGTGACCGATCACCACGAGCGTCACCGCGAGGAACCGCGCCGTGTCCCACATCGGGATGCGCTGCGACACCCGCCCGGGCTCCAGGCGCGTCGTCGTGGCTGCGGTCGTCATGGCCCGACACGCTACCGGCTGCGCGGGCGTCGTGATCGCTACGGTGGACCGACACACCCATCCGTTCGGAGGAACACCCATGACATCTCGTCGCGCCGTCGTCACCGGAGCCAGCTCGGGCATCGGAGCCGCGACCGTCCGGCTCCTGCGCTCCCGCGGCTGGGACGTCCTCGCCGTCGCCCGGCGCGAGCAGAAGCTCCGCGCGCTCGCCGAGGAGACCGGAGCGACCTACCTCGTCACGGACGTCACCGACGCCGACGCGGTCGCGGCGCTCGCCGACCACGTCCGGGGGTCCGGCGGTGTCGACGTGCTCGTGAACAACGCCGGCGGCGCACTCGGTTCGGCCTCGGTCCAGGAGTCCGACGTCGAGGACTGGCGCGCCATGTTCGAGGTGAACGTGATCGGCACCAAGCGCGTGACGGCGGCGCTCCTGCCCGTCCTCCGGTCGACGGCCCGCACCGCCGGGCACGCCGACGTCGTGACCGTGACCTCGACGGCCGGGCACGTGGCGTACGAGAACGGCGGCGGGTACAACGCCGCCAAGTTCGCCGAGCACGCGCTCGTGGGAGCCCTCCGGCTGGAGCTGAACGGCGAACCGATCCGGGTGGTCGAGATCGCACCCGGTCTGGTGAAGACCGACGAGTTCGCCCTCACCCGCTTCCGGGGCGACGAGGCGAAGGCGGCGGCGGTGTACGACAACGTGCCCGAGCCGCTCGTCGCCGAGGACGTCGCGGAGGCGATCGTGCACGCCGTCGAGCTCCCGGCGCACGTGAACCTCGACCTGGTGACGGTCCGGCCGGTCGCGCAGTCGGCGCAGCACAAGCTGGCGCGGGGTCCGCTGACGCCGAAGGCCTGAGCTGAAGAAGATGGTCTGAGCGGACGCGGCGGTCCGGCCGCTGCTCGTCACCGGCCCGGCGGTCCGGGGTCGTCCGCCGGGCCGGTGCGCACGCGCCCGGACCGGTGCGCACGCGCCCGGACCGGATCGCGGGTCGCGGGCGCGGGGTCCGTGCCGGTACCGTGGTCGGATGCCGATCAGCAGCGACCCCGAGCCCGTGGCCCAGGCTCCCTCGACCGTGACCGTGACGAGCGGGCCCGAGGTGCTCGGCTGGTTGGAGTTCGGCGACGCCGCCCGCCTGCTCGCCAAGGACGTGCTGTCGTCCGGTTTCGAGCCCGAGGTCGTCGTCGCGGTCGCCCGGGGCGGGCTGATCATCGCCGGTGCCGTGGCCTACGCGCTCGGCACGAAGGAGTGCGGCTCGATCAACGTCGAGTTCTACACCGACGTCGAGCAGCGGCTCGAGGAGCCCGTCATCCTCGCGCCGGCGCTGGACGCCCCGAGCCTCGCCGGCAAGAAGGTGCTCGTGGTCGACGACGTCTCCGACTCCGGCCGCACCCTGCGGCTCGTCGTCGACATCATCGCGAACGCGGGCGCCGACGTCCGCAGCGCCTGCCTGTACTCGAAGCCCGGCACCGTCCTCGAGCCCGACCACGTCTGGCGTCGGGTCGACGGCTGGATCACGTTCCCGTGGAGCGCGCTCGCCCCGGTGACGGCCGAGTCGTGAGCATCCACCTGGTCGGCGGCGGACTCCTCGCCGCCGCGGACGCCGCCGCCCCGTTCACCGCGGAGGCCACCGCGCGTGCCGCCGCCGTCGGCCGCACCACGCCGCGCATCGGGCTGCTGTCCGTCGCCCGCGCCGACGGGAGCTCGCCCGCCAGCACGGCCGACATCGCGGAGACGCTCGGGGGAGCCCGCGCCGCCGAGGTCGTCGTGACCGAGGTCGCAGCCGGCGCCGTGTTCGACACCGCCGTGCTCAGCGACATCGACGCGCTCGTGGTCGCGGGCGGTGTCACGCCGGACTACCTCACGGCGATCGCCCCGATCGTCGACCAGGTCCGGCTCCTGGTGTCCGACGGCCTGCCCTACCTCGGCTACTCGGCCGGCGCGATGATCGCCGCGGACCGTGCCCTGGTCGGCGGCTGGCGCATCGGCGGGGTCGAAGTGTGCCCGGAGGAAGCGTCCGAGGGGCTCGACGAGGTGGAGCTCCGCGAGGGGCTCGGGCTCGTCGACCTCACCGTCGACGTCCACGCCGTGCAGGCCGGCACGCTCGCCCGGCTCATCGCGAGCGCCGAGGCCGAGTTCGTCACCGCCGGGCTCGCGATCGACGAGGACACCACGCTCGTCGTGGGCGAGGGCGCGCTCGAGGTCCGCGGCACCGGCAGCGTCTGGCGGGTGATCGCCGGCGAGGAGTCCGTGTCGGTCGCCACCATGGGCGCATAGGCCCCGTGGAACCGAGGCCCCTCGCCGAGCTCGTCGACCCCGGGTGGGCCCGCGCGCTCGCCCCCGTCGAGGACGACGTCCACCGGATGGGCGCCTGGTTGCGTGCCGAGGTCGCGGCGGGGCGGCCGTACCTGCCCGCCGGTGCCGACGTGCTCCGTGCGTTCCGTGACCCGTTCGACGACGTCCGGGTCCTCGTGCTCGGGCAGGACCCGTACCCGACGCCCGGTCACCCGATCGGCCTGTCGTTCGCGGTCGACCCCGGGGTCCGGCCGGTGCCGCGGAGCCTCGCGAACATCTACACCGAGCTCCGTGACGACCTCGGCGTCGAACCGCCGGCGCACGGCGACCTCCGCGCCTGGTCCTCCCGCGGCGTGCTGCTGCTCAACCGGGTGCTCACGGTGCGCGCCGGTGACGCCGGGAGCCACCGTGGCAAGGGGTGGGAGGCCGTCACCGACCAGGCCGTCCGGGCCCTCGTCGCCCGGGGCCGTCCGCTCGTCGCGGTGCTCTGGGGCGCCCAGGCCGCGACCGTCCGGCCGCTGCTCGGGGACACGCCGGTCGTCGCATCCGCCCACCCCTCCCCGCTGAGCGCCCGCCGCGGCTTCTTCGGCAGCCGTCCGTTCTCACAGGTCGACGAGCTGCTCGTGGCGCAGGGGGCCGAGCCGGTCGACTGGTCCCTGCCCGCCTGACCGCTGCGCGCGCCGGACCGATGCGCGCGCCCGTCCGCCGTGTGTGCCGCGGAAGCGACAGACGCGCGTGCTCGTCCGCCGTGTGTGCCGCGGAAGCGACAGACGCGCGCGCTCGTCCGCCGTGTGTGCCGCGGAAGCGACAGATGCGTGCGGGCCGCCGGCGGGCATCTGTCGCTTTCGCGCCCCATCCGCACCGCGCCCCATCCGCACCGCGCCCCATCCGCACCGCGCCCCATCCGCACCGCGCCCCAGCCGCCCCCACACGCCGAGCCGCACGGAACCGGCATCGTCGGTGCTCCGACCCGTAGGCTCGACCCGTGCTCGAGGAGGAATACCAGCGACGACGGGTGCTCCCGCGTCACCTGCGCGCCCCCGTCCCGCAGGAAGCCGCGTTCGCCTACACGATCCGCGCGGCCGAACCCACCGACCTGCCCGACGTCCGCGAGATCCACACGCACTACGTCCGGAACTCCTCGGTCACGTTCGACCCGTCGGCGTTCACCTTCGCGGCGTGGAAGCGACGGTACGACGAGGTCCGTCGCCGGGGGTTGCCGTTCCTGGTCGCCGAGAACCCGTCCGGTCAGGTGCTCGGGTACGCCCTCGTCGACCCGTGGAACCCGCGCGACCGCTCGAACCACGTCGTCGAGGACTCGATCTACCTCGGCGCGGCAGCCGGCGGGAAGGGACTCGGACGAGCGCTCATGGAGGCGCTCCTCGACGAGTGCCGGGCAGCCGGCGTGCGCGAGGTCATCGCGGTCATCGCCGACCGCCAGGCCGAGGCGTCGATCCGCCTGCACGAGCGACTCGGCTTCGAGGAGGTCGGCCGGATGGGCAAGGTCGGCTTCAAGTACGACCGTTGGCTCGGCACGGTCACGATGCGGCTCCGCCTGCGGGGACCGCGCCTGTTCGCCCGCGCCCGCGACACGCGCTGACGCAGCCCGACGCGCACCGCGCGCAGCTGGCGGACCGGCACGACGCCGACACCGCCTGTCGGGAGGCACGGGGCGGACCCGCACCGTGCCTCCCGTCCGTCAGGTGGTCGGCGCCTCCGCGACGAACTCCTCCCGCGTCACCCGCAGCAGCTCGCGCGCTGCCGCGCCCGCGCCCGCGCCGTCCCCGGTGACGAGCAGCCGCCCGACCTCGGCGTGCCGTTCCGCGGCGTCCCGCGTCCACTCGGTGATGGTGTCGCGCGCTTCGGACGTCCGGGTCCGCAGCAGCGCCTCGACGGTCCCGGCGAAGTGCGCGAACACGGCGTTCCCGGACGCGGTGAGGAGCCCGCGGTGGAAGCGGACGTCGGCCTCCAGGTAGGCGCGGCTGTCCTCCCGCGCGCAGGCGTCGAGCATGTCGGTCGCCGCGTCGAGCACGGTGGACGCATCCGCGGCGCCGGCGGCCAGCGTCGCCGCGACGGGCTCGACGCCGAGCCGCAGTTCGAGGAGCTCCCGCTGCTGGGTGAAGTAGGCGGGGGAGGCACCGCGCCACCGGATGACGGTCGGGGCGAGCAGCTCCCACGAGGCGGCACCGAGCACTTGCGTGCCGACCCGCTGCCGGGGCTCGACCAGCCCGAGCGACTGCAGGACCCGCAGGGCCTCGCGCACCACCGAGCGGGACACGCCGAACTCGTCCGCGACGTGCTCGGGCCGGACGACGGCGCCGGCGGCGAGCTCGCCGTCGACGATGCGCTGCCCGAGCGTCTCGAGCACCTGGGCGTGCAGTCCTCGCGGGGTCGGCATCGTTCCTCCATGCAGTACGGGTCACGCGGTCGCCGTGACGCGAGGTCCATCGAAGCGGCAGACTGCGCCGCAGGGTGCTCGGCACGCGGCACGACGTGATGTAGTCTGATTAATCAGATTATTCAGGTCGGTGCTGCGGCACCAGACCGACGAACGAAGGCGACGGAGCCGCGCAGCTGCGGTTCCAGGAAGGGGCCCAGATGCCTCACGCTCTCCCGGTCCACTCGACCGTCCTCGCGGCAGGGGGTGGTGGGACCTCGACGGTCGACCCGTCGGGTCCCGTCGTGCAGCTCGTCGTCGCGGCGCTCATCGGCGTCGTCGTCATCATCGGGCTCATCACCTGGCTCAAGGTGCACCCGTTCATCGCGTTGACGATCGGCGCGCTCGGGGTCGGGATCGGCGCGGGACTCGCGCCGGACAAGGCGGTCACGAGCTTCGGCAACGGCTTCGGCGCGACCATGACGAGCGTCGGGATCCTCGTCGGCCTGGGGTCGATGTTCGGCAAGATGCTCGTCGACTCCGGAGCGGCCGACCGGGTCGTGGACACGCTCGTCCGCCGGTCGTCCGCGGCGGCCTTGCCCTGGACGCTGGCCCTGATCGGCGCGCTCATCGGCCTGCCGATGTTCTTCGAGGTCGGTCTCGTCCTGCTCATCCCGATCATCGTGCTGGTGGCGAAGCGCAGTTCCGTGCCGATCATGAAGATCGCCGTGCCCGCGCTCGTGGGCCTGTCGACCATGCACGCCTTCGTGCCGCCGCACCCCGGGCCCCTGGTCGCCATCGCGACGGTGGGCGCGAACCTCGGCACGACCCTCGCCTTCGGCATCGTGCTCGCCATCCCGGTGATCATCCTGTCCGGCCCGGTCTTCGCGTCCTTCGCGGCGCGGTGGGTCGACATCCCGGCACCCGACATCTTCGGCTCGCGCGGGTCGGCGCACGGTTCCGACGACCCGGCATCCGCCGGACGGGAGGCGCGGCGCGGCCCCGCCACGCAGGACACGGCCTCCCTGCCGAACGGCAAGAGCGACTTCACCCGCGTCATCAGCGAGCCGCGCAGCCCGTCCTTCACCGTGGCGGTGGTGGGCATCCTCCTGCCGGTCGTCCTCATGCTCGCCCAGGCCGTCCGCGAGGCCACCGCACCGGACGCCTCCGGCACGTGGGTCGGCGTGCTCGACTTCCTCGGCACCCCGATGATCGCGATCGGCATCGCCGCGCTCTACGCCATCGTGTTCTTCGCGCTCGGCGGCGGCATGGACCGGTCGGCGGTCTCGAAGTCCCTCGAGAGCGCGCTCCCGCCGGTCGCCGGCGTGCTGCTCATCGTCGGTGCCGGCGGCGGGTTCAAGCAGGTCCTCATCGACACCGGCATCGGCGGGGTGATCGCGGACGCCGTGCAGGAGTCCGGCGTGTCGGTGCTGCTCGTCGCGTGGGTGGTGTCGGCGCTCGTCCGCGTCGCCACCGGTTCGGCGACCGTCGCGACCGTGACCGCCGCGGGCATCATGGCGCCCATCGCACACGACCTGTCGTCGCCGATGACCTCGCTGCTCGTGCTCGCGATCGGTGCCGGCTCGGTGTTCCTGTCGCACGTGAACGACGCCGGGTTCTGGCTGGTGAAGGGGTACCTGAACACCACCGTGGGCCAGACGTTCAAGACGTGGACGGTGCTCGAGTGCCTGATCTCCGTGTTCGGCCTGCTCGGCGTCCTGCTCGCCGGGGTGTTCGTCCGGTGAGCGACGGGACGAGCGGCGCCCGTGTCCTGGTCGTGATGGGGGTCTCCGGCTCCGGCAAGTCGACCCTGGCCGCGAGCGTCGCCGAACGGCTCGGGTGGGAGTTCGCGGAGGGCGACGCGATGCACCCGCCCGCCAACGTCGCCAAGATGGAGGCCGGCACCGCGCTGACGGACGCGGACCGGTGGCCGTGGCTCGACGTCGTCGCGGAGTGGATCCGGTCGCACCTCGATGCGGGCGCGCCCGGCGTGGTGACCTGTTCGGCGCTCAAACGGTCCTACCGCGACGTGCTCCGGGCACCGGGTGTCGTGTTCGTGCACGTCACGGGTGACGACACCCTGATCGCGGAGCGGATGGCCGGTCGCGCCGGGCACTTCATGCCGACGTCGTTGCTGGCGTCGCAGCTGGCGACGCTCGAGCCGCCGCAGGACGACGAGGCGCACCTGACCGTCGCGGCCGCGGGGAGCCCGGACGAGCAGGTCGCGGACGTCGTGGGGCGACTCGGGATCACCGTGCACTGAGTGGTCGGGCGCCGGGGAGCGGGCGCGTCCCGTGGTGGAGGCACGTCCCGTGGTGGAGGCGCGTCCCGTGGTGGGCACGTCCCGTGGTGGGCGCGTCCCGACCCCCAGTGGTCGGGGCGCGCCCACGGTGCGTGAACGGCTGGCAGCCCTGGTCAGGCCTTGGACACCATGATCCAGCTCACCTGGATCCCGTACTTCGTGCTCGGCGAGATGCGCAGGTCGGTGATGCCGTCCTTCCCGACCTGTGTCGTCGCCGACAGGGTCCGGTAGGTGCCGTCGATGGGCTGGTCCGTCGCGATCGTCCGACCGTCGAGCGACACGGCCGCCGCGCGTCCGGGGGCGCTCTTCGTCCACGGGTCCCAGAACCCGACGTCGACCCGGTAGCGACCGTGCCGGAGGCCGCCGAGTGCGTACTCGAGGTCGGTGGCGTCGGCCTGCCACCGGACGGTGGTCGTGATGCTGCCGCCGCTCGTCCCCGAGACCCCGCCGGTGGTGCCGAAGTACCCCCAGTGCGTGCCGGTCCGCGGGTCGACGCCGAAGCGCTGGTCCGCGGTGCTGTTCAGGAGCCGGTCGCCCCGGCGGTGGAGGAACGCCAGGTCGGCGGTGTGGTCCGCCGTGCCCTGTCCGCCGGCGTCCACGAAGTACGCCAGGTGCTTCGGCAACACCGTGACGTCCCGGGTGAACGTGCGCCCGTCGTCGAGCGTGCCGGTGACGGTCTGTTCACCCGCGGTGCGCAGCGGTGCGTCGGCCCAGGAGACCCGGTGCGTGCGGGCGGTGCCGCCCTCGCGGACGCTCACGCGCTTCGGGAGCGCTCCGGAGTCGCCGAGCGTGACCTGGCCGGGCACCGCGGTCGTCACCGTCCACGGCTGGTACGTCCGCAGGTCTGCGAGGGTCCACTCGCCGGTGTCGCACGAGAACGTCATCGAGCCGCCCTCGCCGAACCGCACCGGCAACCACACACTCGGGGCGGTGCGCAGGTCGTCGGCGTTGTTCCAGCGGTCACCGATGTACACCACGCGTCCGTCGCCGAGGTTCAGGAGCGAGGTACTCTGGGAGTCGCAGGTCGTGCCGGAGTCGGTGCCGGTCGCCGGGTTGCCGTGGGCCGTCCACGTGCCGAGGATGTCCGTCGCCGTGGCGTACGCGGCCGCGTTCGGCGCCCAGCCCGTCGCGCCCGAGGTGACGAGGTAGTAGGTGCCCCCGACCTTCGTGAGCGCCGGTGCCTCGCGCTGCCCGCCGATCCAGGGCTGCGGCCGCCGGAAGTCGACGCCCTCGACGGCCTTCGACGGGTCCGCCGACAGGTTGGTGTAGTCGGCGTCGAGCTTCGAGATGTAGAGCGTGAGGTTCTCCTCGCTCGCGTAGACGATGTAGGCCGTGCCGTCGTCGTCCACGAAGAGGTTCATGTCCCGCGCCATCCCGGGGGAGTCCGGCTGGTGGTTCGACGGATCGTCCGCGGGTACCCGGTCGAGCCGGTACGAGTCAATGTAGCGGAACGGCCCGGTCGGTGAGTCGGACACGGCCACGCCGGCCTGCGCCTTCGCGTACTGCGCGTCCGAGGTGTCCGTCGGCCCGTCGGCGTGCACCCACATGACCCACTTGCCGGTCTTCGCGTTGTGGATCACCTTGGGCCGTTCGAGGATCGCGCCCGGACGGGTCGTGCTCGGAGCCGTCACGCCGAGGTCCCGGTACACGGCGTCCCGCTGCGCCTGGTCGTAGCCTCCGTAGAGCGCGGCGAAGTACGGATCGTCGAAGTCCGAGCGACTCGTCATCGTCCGGAGCGCCAGGCCGTCGTCCTCCCAGTTGTACAGGTCGTACGACGAGTACACGTGGACGCCGCGGGTGTCGCTGTACCCGTTCACCCGGTCCTCGCCGTACCAGTAGTAGACGGTCCTGCCGTCCGTGTCGGTCGCGGTGACGACCTGGCCGCCGTGGCCCTGGATCGGCTCGCCGGTGTCGTCGAGCCACTGCTCACCCGGCCGGAACGAGCTGTACGTCGTCGCGGCGGAAGCCGGTGCGGCCGCCACCCCGGTGGTCGCGAGCCCGGTGGCCGCGAGCACGGCGGCGATCCCGATCGCCACGAGTGTCCGCCATCGTCGCGTGCTGGTGCCGGGAGTCCCGGCGGTGTCGTTGCGAATCCCCATCGATCCGCTCCCTCCTGCTTCGGACGTTGCCCCCTGATCGGCCGTCGTCGGCCGTGGCAACGTCAACATCCTTGAGGGAGCGGTCTCCGCTCGCAAGGAAGCTCCCGGTGTTGCCATCCGTTGCCATCCGGTCTGCGTGTTCGGCCGGAGGCGAGCAGGACACCGAGCGGATCAGCGTTCGGTGACCCGGCCGCCCTCCACCCGCCAGTGACGGTCGAGGCGGACGGTCTCGAGCATGCGTCGGTCGTGCGTCACGAGGAGGAGCGTGCCGTCGTAGGAGTCGAGCGCCTGTTCCAACTGCTCGATCGCGGCGAGGTCGAGGTGGTTCGTGGGCTCGTCGAGCACGAGGACGTTCACCCCGCGGGCCTGCAGCAGCGCCAGGCCGGCACGGGTCCGCTCCCCGGGTGAGAGCGCGCTCGCGGGACGTCCGACGTGGTCCGCCTTCAACCCGAACTTCGCGAGCAGGGTCCGGACGTCCGCCGTGGTGTACTCGGGGACCACCGCCTCGAACGCGGCAGCCAGCGGCGCATCGCCCGTGAAGGCCGCCCGTGCCTGGTCGATCTCGCCGACAGCGACGCTGGACCCGAGGGACGCCCCGCCGGTCGTCGGAGCCTGCTTGCCGAGGAGCGCGCGGAGCAGCGTCGACTTGCCGGCCCCGTTCGGACCGGTGATGCCGATCCGGTCACCGCCGTCGACCTGCAGCGAGACCGGTCCGAGCGTGAAGTCGCCCTGCACGAAGGTCGCGTCGGACAGCGTCGCGACGACCGCCGAGGACCGCGGCGCGCTGCCGATCGTGAACTCGAGCTGCCACTCCTTGCGGGGCTCCTCGACCTCCTCCAGCCGGGCGATCCGGGACTCCATCTGGCGGACCTTCTGCGCCTGCTTCTCACTCGACTCGGACGCCGCGCGACGGCGGATCTTGTCGTTGTCCGGGTTCTTCCGCATCGCGTTCCGCACGCCCTGGCTCGACCACTCGCGCTGTGTGCGGGCGCGGGAGACGAGGTCCGCCTTGGTGGCGGCGAACTCCTCGTACGCGTCGCGTCGGTGCCGGCGGGCGATCTCGCGTTCCTCCAGGTACGAGTCGTAGCCCCCGCCGAAGAGGCGGTTGGCGGACTGTGCGAGGTCCAGCTCGAGGACGGCGGTCACCGATCGCGCCAGGAACTCGCGGTCGTGGCTGACGAGCACGACACCGCCGCGGAGCCCCCGGACGAACCCCTCGAGCCGGTCGAGGCCGTCCAGGTCGAGGTCGTTCGTGGGCTCGTCGAGCAGCACGATGTCGAACCGCGACAGCAGCAGGGCGGCGAGGCCGACGCGAGCGGCCTGACCGCCGGACAGCGCGGTCATGAGCGACTCCGGCCCCACGCCGTCCTCGTCCGCGCCGACGGCGAGGCCCAGTTCGCCGAGCACGACCGGGATGCGGTCGTCGAGGTCGGCCGCGCCCGCCGCGAGCCACCGGTCGAGCGCCGCCGAGTAGGCGTCCGCCGCGGCGTCCCCTGCGTCGGGTGCTCCGAGCGCGGCGGCCGCGGCGTCCATGGTCGCGGTCGCGTCGGCACACCCCGTCCGCCGGGCGATGTACGCGGCGACCGTCTCGCCGGGCAGGCGTTCGTGCTCCTGCGGCAGGAAGCCGACGAACGCGTCGGTCGGTGCGAGAGACACGCTGCCGGCGAGCGGCTCGTCGACCCCGGCGAGCAGCCGCAGCAGGGTCGACTTCCCGGCGCCGTTCACCCCGACGACGCCGATGACGTCCCCGGGTGCGACCGTCAGGTCGAGGGAGTCGAAGAGCGTGCGTGCGGCGTACCCGCCGGAGAGTCCCTTGGCGACGAGCGTGGCGGTCATGCGCCAATCGTCCCATCCCGGGGCGCCACCGACGGACCGAGCACCGCCCGGGAGTCTGGCGCCGTCCGGGTCCGGACCGTCGCAGACGTCCACCACCGGTAGCCTGCGGGGCATGACCGACAGCGACGACTGCGACTTCTGCGCGCACCTCGCTGCGGACTCGTTCGACGTCGTGTTCCGTGGCGACCTCGTCGTCGCCGTCCTCGACGCGCACCCGATCAACCCCGGTCACGTGCTCGTGCTCCCGACCCGGCACGCACCCGATTTCGCTGCGCTCGACGACGGCGAGGTCACCGAGCTGGCCCGCGTCGCCCAACGCGCCGACCGCGCGCTCCGCGATGTCCTCGGCCCGGTGGTCGAGGGGACGAACCTCCTCATGTCGAACGGCGTCGCGGCCGACCAGGGGGTGCCGCACGCCCACCTCCACGTCGTGCCGCGCACCTCCGACGACGGCTTCGAGTTCCGTGAGGACACGACCCGGTACCCACATCCTCCACTGGCTCCCGGTGACCGGGCAGCGATCGCGGCGCGCATGGGTGACACGCTCTGACGCGGCCCGTACCGGCGACCCCGTATCCTGCGACGGTGGACACGACACGCTCGTCCGGCACGACCAGGCGCCGGGTGGAACTCCGGATCACCCGACCGCCGTTCACCTGGTTCGCCCGCCCGACCGTGACGATCGACGGCGTGGGACACCCGGCCCAGTGGGGGACCGGGACGTGGGCGGTCCCGGACGAGGGCGGCACCCGCATCGGCGTGTACCTCTACAACCGCGTGTGGCGCTTCGGTGCGGCGACCAGGACCGTGACGGCGGACGACGTCTCGCTCGTGTACCGGGCCGGACCGCTCCCCGTCGGCGCAGGCCGCCTCGACGGCGCCTGACGCGGCAGCGCTGGACCAACTGACGGACTGCGGACGGGAGGCGCGGTGCGGGCCCGACCCGTGCCTCCCGTCCGATCCGGTGTGCGTCCGCACCGTCACTTCCGCACCGTCACTTCCGCGTCGAGGACGCAGCCGAGGGCGGCGGCCGCCGCCGCCGCGCTGCCGCTCTGGGTGGCGGCTGTGCGCGGGGAGCTGGACGGCCGAGAGGATGGAGCAGACCACGCGGGTGCGTCGGTCGGAGAGGACACCGTGTCGGACCACACCAGCAACCCCGGACTGCAGGCGATGATCGAGCGAGCAGGGCGGATCACCGCCGACGAGGCCGAGTCGCTCGACGTCGTCTGGAAGGCGGACGAGGCCATCCTGCTGCCGGAACCGAGTGCATCCCTCGCGATCCAGGGCGGCGCCGACGGTCGGATGGTCACGAACGCCGACCTCGTGGCCGCCTGGCAGCACGCCCTCGAGGCCGCCGGTGCCGCAGGACGCGTCGAGGAGATCGAGGCCGCACAGGAGGCCGGGCGCGCGGTCCGGCACTCGGACGCACGACTCCGGGACCGGGCCGGCGCCGAGGAGGCTGTCCGGTCCGCGGTACTCGCGACCGGGGTGCGCGACCTCGTCTCGGACGACGAGTACGCCACGCTGACGGCCGCCTGGCGGAAGGTGCTCGGGGACGTGAGCCGGTGACCGACACCACCTGCCACATGTCCATCTCCCTCGACGGCTTCGTCGCGGGACCCGACCAACGCCTCGACCAACCCCTCGGCCGACGAGGCGGGGAGCTGCACACCTGGCACCTGCCCGGCGCCGATGTCGGTGCGGCGGACCGTACCGCCGCCGGCTGGCTCATGCGACCCCGCGGCGCGTACGTCATGGCGCAGAACATGTTCGGGCCGCCTCGCCACGGGCGACCGGACGAGTGGACCGGCTGGTGGGGCGACGAACCGCCCTACCACGCGCCGGTCTTCGTCCTCTCGCACCAGGAGCACGACCCGATCGTGCTCGACGGCGGGACGACCTTCCACTTCGTCACTGACGGGTTCGACGCCGCCTACGCCCGCGCCGTCGAGGCAGCCGGTGACGCCGGGGTCGACATCGCCGGGGGAGCCGCCACCGTCCGGCAGGCGCTCGCCGCGGGCGTGGTCGACGAGCTGACGCTCGACATCGCACCGGTGCTGCTGGGGTCCGGGGAGCGGATCTTCGCGGACGGTTCCGAGACGTTCGACTTCGAGCCGGTCGAGGTGCTCCACTCGCCGCTGACGACCCACATCCGCTACCGGCGTCGGTAGACAACGGGCCGTGGCTCCGTCCCGATCGGCGCCGCGGTCGGCCGCCGAGCAGCCTGTCCTCGGCGGGCGAGCTGAGGCCCCGGCCAGGAGGTCGTGGGGTGCCATCAGCTGACTGCTCGTCCTGGTACGAGCTGAGTCTCGGCGGACGATCGGCTCTGGGGAGTGCACATCCCGTCGCAGTGTGCATGTGCACAGCGAGGCGAGGGACGTTGGGTGCGATCGTCGATGAGGAGTGGAGCGACCCGTCGCGCGGATGACGTCACGAGGACGCCCAACCGACAGGATGGTGTGATGTCTCCGCGGGCCAATGTGTCTCCCGTCAGAGGGCGTCTCGGCGCACTGGCGGTGTTCGTTGCGGTCATCCTCGTCCTCGCAGGGGTCGCGGCCGGCGGCGTGTTCTGGGGTGTGTCGGCGATGTCCAACGGGCCCGGCGGAGCAGCAGCGCCGACGCTGGCCGGCGAGTACGGAACGTGTGACGAACATTCCCCGTGGTCCTGCCGAGCGGTGCCGCGTCGCGCCGTCGAGAAGCAGTTCGGGTGAGCCGTACCCGACGTCCGGACAGTCCTCGTCGCGGAAGCGGAGCCAGTAGCAGCCGTGACCGGTACCCCGCAGATCCGAGTGCTGCTGGAAGGGCCTGCCGGCGCAGACGTCAACGCCTGGCTGGCACTGGTCGATGACGTTCACACCTCCGCTGCTCCTTCCGAGGCGCCAGCGCTGGCGGAGATCGGTGTGACGTCCGTTCGCGGTGGCACGAGAGACTTCACGAAGGTGTACTCCGGCGAGTACCACGGCCACGTCTACGTCTGGGCGTACAAGCACCTGTAGCGCGGCTCCGCCGCATCGAGCTGCGGGCAGATCCCGAGTCACCGGTCATGGCCGGAACAGGCCAACCCTTCACGGGCGACTCTGGTGCGCTCCTCGTCGCGCCGGGCCGGCGCAAGACGGCTGATGTGCCGGAATCGCTCGGCCCTGAGACGGTCAGTGAGTCGCCCGCGATCGTGGCCGCCACCTTCTCCGGCGCCCGAGGCGACCGGGCGTCGTGAGGTGGTGAGGAGCGGAAGGACTGCACGAAGTACCGTGAGGTGATGGGGGACGTGTGGCCTGACCGACTGGACCTGCCGCTGACGGGCGGTTCGCTCGCTGCGATCTCGGAAGACGACTGGCCGATCGAGTACGCGCTGAGTCGGGACGCGGAGGTCACCCGCTGGACCTTCTACCCCGCGTCCATGACCAAGACCCAAGCCCGCGACCGATGCCGCTCGTTCGTGACGCGCGCTCGGGAGGGACGGTCGTTCCGGTGGGTCATCTCCACAGGTGATGGTGTGCGCGCGGGAACGTGCGGCGCGGCTCCGCGCGGCGACTCGGTCGACTTGTTCTACGCCGTGCTCTCCGAGCACCGAGGACGGGGCCTCGCGACGGATGCCGTTGGTGCGCTTGCGCGAAGCGCATCGCAACTGTCCTTGAGTCCGCAGCTCGCGATCGAACCCGAGAACTCGGCTTCGACCCGGGTGGCGGTTCGCGCCGGATTCGCATCCAACAGGGAACGGCGTGAACCGGACGGGGTCTTGGTGCGGATCTGGGAGAGATCCGTCACGACCTGACCGGCATCGACGCTCGGTCCGTGACCGGCGGTGGCTGGTCGTCGCAGTTCCGTCTCAGTGGCCGATCGGCGACCTGACGCTCGACCGATCGAGCAGCAGGAGGCCTCTGTCCGGCGTCCGGTAGACCACGGCGGATCAGTGTGTTCCGAGCAGCGTGCCTCGGCTTGATGGGCTTGACTCGACGTCATGGGTGCACGCGACGATCAACCGACCGGATGGGGTTGGGCGCGTTTCTGGTTCTTGACTGCGGTCGCCGTCGTCGTCGGCCTGATGCTCGTCGGTGGTGCAGTGATCGCGGCTCAGGGACGCCTCCTCGGAGGCGATGATGGAGCTGACTGCATGACGAACCCCGCTGCTGTCGGTGCTGTAGTCAGTGAAGAGGTCGGCGTCAGCGTCACCCCGTCGTACTGGCCGCTCGGTACCGACTGCACGCTCTCTAGCCCGTCTGGTCAACACGTGACAATCTCTGAGGCTGATTGGGCGATGACGGCCGTGGCAATGATCGGCGCCGCTCTCGCCGTCGCGCCCGTCGCTCTCCTGCCGCTTACCCGGCGAAGCGCCTCCCGCTCGCCCGTTCGATAGCCGATCGGTCACCGGACACACTCGCAGTCGCGATCGCGGGAGGGGAGAGTCGGGACGGTAGCCTGCGCTCCATGGTCAAGCCTGTCGATGTCGACGTGTTGTCGGCACTGCTGCGTCGTTCCGCGGAGATGCCGGACTTGGAATACAAGTCAACTTGGAACCCAAGCAAGAAGCGGGACCTAGTCGAGCTGTGCAAAGACTTCGCGGCCATGGAGTCCCTGCCCGACGGTGGGTATGTGGTCGTGGGTGCCAACGACGACGGCTCGCCCAGTGGTACCTTCTCGCCCGCCAACCCACGCGATTACGACGAGCAAAAGATCCGGTCGAAGGTCGTCAAGGTTCTCGGTGAGCCCCTCGACCTGAGCGCCAGCCTTCTCACATGGGAAAACTCGACGTATCTGCTGATCGGCATCGGGCCTCACCAAGACGGGCTCCGCATCATGGTGAAGGACGCCGGTCACGAGGGCGGTGACGTATGGCGGGAAAGCGATGTGTTCGTGCGGCGAGGCACATCGAGTGTGCGGTGGAATCAGCATGAGGCCAGGGGCATCCTGGAGCGCATCGTGGCGGTACGCAAGGAGGAGTGGCGAAAAGACATCTTCGAGACCATCCGGCAGGCGTCTCCGAACTTGGATCGGGCCGGCTACGTGGACCTCGCGGCGGACATCCCGGTCGATTCCTTCACTGTTGCGGCCACCGAACTGATTCGACGGCAGGATGCCGTAGGCCTCGACACTCTCGTGCGTCGCATAACGAACACGGCGCGGGGCATCGTCGAGCGAGCACGAGCGAACGGCGACGTCGACAACGAAGCCGCAGCTATCGAGGTCCAGCGCGAGTTCGATCGGCTGAACATAGTCGCAGTATTGACGGCGCGTTACGGCCTCTCCGACCCGTTCGCCGAGGTGATGGAGAGCTACCGAACGATCTACAGCGCGAACGACGATGAGTTCATGCAGTATCCGTCGACCTTCGTGACGAGCCATCGCCTCGTAATGACAAGCGCCATGGCCTTGGGTGCTGCTCTCGTCAACGAGAAGCGCTGGCAGCAGGTCTACGCCCTCGCGCGGCTAGCTCCGATTCACACGCACGATGGCTATTGGACGAGCCTGCTTCGCAAGGCCGAGGTCATGGCGGCGCGCTCCGCACAGGCTCGACGGGACGAGGACCTGACACGGTCCGGCATTATCGCGGAGGCCACCCCCATCGCAGATCGTCTGTTCGCTCTCCTCGACGAGAAGGGGCGAGCGGACACGGTGACGCTGCTGGTGCAGTTCGACGTTTTGCGCGGTATCGCCACTACGGACCCCGAGGACAGCCGACCAGGTGCCTACCCCAATTTCTCGTTCTACCGTTCTGCCCGAGCGGAGCCAGCGTTTCTTGCCGTGCTCGATGATGATCGAGCTCGTTCCGCGTTCTCATCGAGATCCGATGATGAGCTTCGATCCGTCTTTCAGCTCATGGACCAAGGAGCGCGACAGGAGGGGATGATGTACCACGGGTGGCACGGGTTCCAGAACCCGCGCCTGGCTCACTTTGTCGGTAGTGCGCGGGGTTAGAAGAGGCTGAGACCACTCGTCGTATCGGTCGATTATCGTCCATCGGACGAAGGGTGCACTGCTCGGCGTAGCCTCTGCCCATGTTCGCTGCGGGTGCATCAGGGACGTGGATCGCGCTGCCCCTCCTCGGGGCTGTGCTGGTCTACGGCATCGTCCTCGGGATCATCCGCAAGCGAAACGGCAAGGAGTGACCGCCTGCCGATCGGTCACCGAACGCTCGCCGTGGTTAGGTACGGGATGTGATCGAGATCGTTGAGTATCAAGCATCTTGGTCCGCACGATTCACCGAGCTGCGGACTGCCTATGGTGAAGCGCTGCGCACGGCCGGCGCCGGGTACCGATCGATTGAGCATGTCGGAAGCACGTCCGTGCCCGGGCTCGCTGCCAAGCCCATCATCGACGTCGACGTGGTTGTTGAAGCCTCAGACGCCGAGCAGGCCGCCCGCGCGCTCTCTCACATCGGATTCGAGGCGCGCGGAGACCTGGGCGTGCCAGGACGTATCGCGTTCTTCACGCCTGAGAGGTTCGCTCCGAGCAACACCTACGTCATGACTGACGGGTCCCTCGCGCTACGGAACCATCTCGCCGTTCGCGAAGTCCTCCGTGCTGATTCGGAGCTGCGTGACGAATACGCGGCAGCGAAGCGGCAAGCGGCGAGGTCCGCCGGGAATCCGGGAGAGTACCTCGTTCTGAAGAGCGACGTCTTGGACAAGATTCTCCGCCGCGCCGGACTCTCGGCTGAGGAGCGAGCAGAGGTAGCAGATGTGAATCGCTCAATAGCTGCCAGGGGCGCCAAGAGCGGCTGACCGGCCGGTAGCCGATCCGTCTGCGGAGTGCTCAGTCAGGAACCAAGAAGACTGAGTGCCCCAGCAACGGCTACGCCGCCGCCCACGAGGACCGCCACCAACCCGCCGATGATCGCAGCCAGACGTTGATCCTTGTTCATCCCCATGCTCCGAGCTTAAGAGTGTCCGTTAGCCGATCGGCTATCGGACAACGGTTAGGATCGGACTCATGGGGGAGCGCACAGCGGCATTCGGACGCAGGAATTCGAGTGGGTTGCGGTTTCTGCGCGATGTGGTCGTCATCCTCCTCGCGGCGCTATTGGTGTCGTTCCTGGTCAAGACGTTCTTGCTTCGCTCGTTCTACATCCCGTCGGGATCGATGATGAACACCCTGCAGATCAACGACCACGTGATTGTGAACGAACGCGCGTCCCTGCATCGTGGCGACGTGGTGGTGTTCCACGACCCCGGTGGATGGTTGGACGCCGGCGGCGCGGTCGAAGGGCGAACCGCCTCGCCACGAAGCGCGTTCTCTGAGTCGCTGAGCGCGGTCGGACTCGGCGTCGACAAAGACGACGAACTCATTAAGCGGGTCATCGGACTACCGGGCGATCACGTCCAGTGCTGCCACGCGCTCGGTCAGATGGAAGTCAACGGGGTCCCACTCGTTGAACCGTACGTTCGCAGAGCGGCCGGGCAGGCAGCCTCCGGTATCCCGTTCGACGTGACGGTCCCCGCTGGTGAGCTGTGGGTGATGGGTGACAACCGCTACGCGTCGGCCGACTCGCGCGTGCACCAAGGTCTGCCTTCAAAGGGGTTCGTGCCCGAGAGCGACGTCGTCGCACGCGCGTTCGTCATCAGCTGGCCCGCGCAACGATGGAGCTGGCTGAACGACTACCCGTCCGTCTTCGCCGGCACCGACAGGAAACCCCGGTGACACAACGCGACCGGTCCCGGTAGACGATCGTCTATCGAGACCCAGTCAGTGGTGGTCGTGGACGACGGCGTGGCCGAAGCCGCGGCTGATCATCCACCGGTTTACGGGGGTGGTGACCACGAACGCGAGGGCGAGGGCGAGTGCGAGGGATCCCCAGAACAGCCACTGGTTGAGCTGCGCGTCCATCGCGCCGGGGATCGCGACCACGACCGTGTTGTCGATGATCTCCATGACCGCGATCGAGACGGTGTCGGCTGCGAAAGCGACCTTGAACGCCGCTGCGAGTGTCAGGCCGGACTTGATGACGCCGCGCATGGTGAGTGCATAGCCGAAGATGAACGCGAGGACGATCGACAGGACGATGGTGCCGGCGTTGTGGAAGCCAGCAGCGGTGCCGATCACCATGCCGAGGACTTCGCCGATCGCGCACCCGGTGAGGCAGTGCAGCGTTGCTTGTGCTGCCATCGACCACGTCGTCGTTCCGTGCCCGGCGCCGTGGTCGGCGTGCTCGTGTCCGCTCATCTGGTGGTGCTCGTGCGTGTCCATGCTGCTCCGATCTGACGCGGCTGGCGTCAACAGTTCACGTATACCCCTGGGGGGTACCATGCGCTGTAACGCGGAACCCTTCTCTGTGTTCCCGAATCGGCCGATCGCGGCGGGTTCGGTGTGAATCCGGACACCGAGTTGCCGCCGCCGATCGGGGTACCGCACCATAGAAGCGCCCATCCGACCCGTCTGCTCGAAAGACTGATGCTCACCACCACCGCCTCCCCGCGCCGCCGGCTGCTGCTGCAGGCCACGGCGACGCTGGCGTTGCTGCTGCTGGTCGGCTTCACAGTCCTGATGCACTCGATGGCCGGGCACGCCGCCGGCCACGAGCACCCGATGGCTGCTCCCGCGGCCACCGCTGAGCACAGCCTCGTCGCAGCCGCTGGCCACGACGAGCACGCGGCTCCCGTGGCCGCGGTGATGACTGTCCTCACCGATGCGGGCTGTGACAGCGGCCTGTGTGCGCTGATGTGCTCCCTGATGGGGATGGCGTGCGCGCTGACGATCGCGCTGTTCACGTGGGCGCTGCTGCGCGTCCGGACCGGCGGCATCCTCTACCTGCTCTCGCGACTGCTCGCCCTCGCTGACCGGCTACCACGCACGATCGCGCCACCGAGACCCCCGTCACTGACGGCGTTGCAGATCATCCGCATCTGATCCGCCCCGGTGGAGCCCGCATCACCGCAGGTGCGAGTTCCGCATGCCCAGATCCGGGAGGCGTCCGCCTATCCGGAACACCTGACGCATCCACGGGAACGGAAAGATCATGCACACCACCACCACCACGCGCGCCCTCGCGGTCGCGGCCGCACTGACCCTCGGCCTCACCCTCGCCAGCTGCTCCACGGGCAACAGCAGCTCGGAAACGGGTTCGTCGTCCTCGTCGACGTCGGCCGCGTCGGCGCACAACGACCAGGACGTGATGTTCGCGCAGATGATGCTGCCCCATCACAAGCAGGCCGTCGAGATGAGCGACATGCTCCTCGCCAAGGGCTCCGGCGTCGACACCGACGTCACCGACCTCGCGAAGCAAATCAAGGCCGAGCAGTCCCCAGAAATCAACCAGCTCACCACCTGGCTCAAGGGCTGGGATGAGCCAACCGAGTCGGAGCACTCCGGGATGGGGCACTCCATGTCCGGGATGATGTCCGACTCCGACATGGACGACCTTGACCAGGCGTCCGCGAAGGACGCCGCGAAGCTCTACCTCGAGGAGATGATCCAGCACCACAAGGGCGCCGTCGACATGGCCAAGACCGAAGTCACCAAGGGCAAGAACACCGACGCCGTCGCGATGGCGAAGTCGATCGTGTCGAGCCAGACCGAGCAGATCACCCAAATGCAGGACATGCTCGCGTCCCTCTAAGCCCCGGGGTGGCCCCGGTGGGTTCGCCCTTCCCACCAGACCCGCGACCGGCCCCGCGGTAGTCCCCCGTCGCCGAGCTTCAGCGTTGCACGCCCGTGGAGCAGCATCCATGTGCGCCTGTTGTTGCTTTCTTACCGATTCCTGGGTGGGTCCCAGGCACGGTGGTGGCGCTCGCGCAGCGATGTGCTGGGATGGGCGTCGATCAGGTGGCGCCGGAGCGTCTCCCCCCTCACGCTTCGGCGTCACCTGGATACGACCGCCTCGACCACAGGCGGACCAATACTGTCGAGTTTCCGAGGAAGGACACGCATCATGCGTATCGGCTCGAGCATCGCGCTCATCGTTATTGGCGCGATCATCGCGTTCGCGGTCGACTACCAAGTCGCCGGCGCCAACCTGAACCTGATCGGTTTCATCCTGATGATCGCTGGCGTGGTGCTGCTGATCATTAGCCTCGCCGTCGCGTTTGGTGGGCACCGCACCACGACGACGACGCGGTCCGGTATCAACCCGGCATCTGGTGAGCAGATCACGCAGCAGGACCGCCGCGACGGCACCTACTGAGGATCGCGCCGCCGCGGGCTGCGGAGCCCCATCCAGCTGATCAGGGCGGCCCCCGCGGTTGACGCGGCAAGCACGCCGAGCGCGGCCGGGAGCGTCCAGGCGGCGGCGATCACGCCCACGAGGAGTGGCCCGCCGGCGTCGCCTGCTTCCCGGCCAAGTTCCGCGTTGCCCATCGTCCGGCCCATCCGCTCCTCCGGGGTGGCCGCGGCGAGGTGTGCGAATGCGAGGGGGGTGGTGATGCCGATCATCAGCCCGAACGCGATCGCGGCGACGAACAACGTGACCGCGTTTGGGGCGACCGCGAGGACGACCAGCGCAGCCGCCGCGACGAGGAGGCTTGCGGCGCTGCCGGTGCGTGTGTGGATCCGTCCGTCATCGCGGAGCCGTCCGATCTGCGGCTGGACCACGGTCGAGACGAGTGCGAGGACCGCGATCGCCGCGGCGCCGACCACGGCGGGGAGTTCGAGCCGCGTGGCGAGCAGCGGCAGGAATCCGACGGCCACGCCGAGCACGGCTGTCGTGGACGCCAGCACCAGGGTCGGGATGAGGAAGCTGCGGTCGGTCGTCTGACGGACGAGGTCGAGGACGGTGTACCGAGGTCGCGGCTGTACCGGCAGCGACGGCATCGAGACCGTCACCCAGATCGCGGCGACCGCGGCGAGGACCGCGAGCGCGAGGTACAGCGCGCGGATGTCGAACGCCTGGACGAGGACGATGCCGAGGAGGGGGCCGAGGACGTAGCCGAGGCTCTTCCATGCGCCGTAGCGGCCGAAGTACCGGCCGAGGCGCTGCTTCCCGGCGATCCGCGCGACCGCCGCTGACGAGGCGGGGCTGAACGCGGAGGCCGCGGCGCCCTGGCCGAGCCGGGCGAGTGCGAGGACGATGACGGTGGGGACGACGATCGCGAGCAGGGACGCGGCGACGAACGCGACGAGTCCGCCGATGATGACGGGTTTCGCACTGATGCGGTCGCTGAGCGCTCCGAACAGTGGCTTCAGGATCACCTCGGCGATGTCGTAGAGCGCGAGGACCGCTCCGAGGCCGAGCAGGCTCAGGCCGATTTCGTCGGTCTCCGCGCCGAGGACGCTGGCGACGCCGTGGGCGCCGAACGCGGTGGTGAAGCCGGCGAGGTAGAGGGGCGCGAGGTGTCGTGTGGGCGGCTGAGAAGTCGTCACGGGCTCAGTCTGATGGACGACCGAGACCGGCATGTGCTCTGTGACGGTCCGGCGGAGCCGGTGATCCGAGCGGTGACGTGGGTGTCGACTGCGATTGCGACGGAGGTGATCATCATCGACAGCCCTACGGAGGCGGTCACGTCGGTCAGCCAGTGGTACCCGAGGTACAGGCGGCTGAACACCTGGACCGCGATCATGACCGCCGCTATCGAGAAGAGGAGCACCGTCACCCATCGCCGATGCGTCCGGGATGCGATGAGGAACGCGCCGATGAGGAAGAAGTCGCTGGCGCC
Source organism: Curtobacterium sp. 'Ferrero' (assembly GCF_002412165.1). GTDB lineage: Bacteria > Actinomycetota > Actinomycetes > Actinomycetales > Microbacteriaceae > Curtobacterium. The sequence goes on along the minus strand of NZ_NXIA01000020.1, from coordinate 11,865 downwards.
GAGGACGTGGCCGGACGGGAACGAGAAGGTGTGGTCGGGCCCGAGGAGCATGAGGCCGATTGGGGGCCGCGGGTGCCGGACGAGCGGCGCGGTGAGCTGCGCCGTCGCCACCCCGAGCACCATGCTGCTGGCGAGCAGGATCGGACGCCACGCATGGCGGGCGAGCAGGAACCAGACGACGGTGACGACGAGGACGATGATCGGCATGCCGACGGGGCCGAAGACGATCGCGAGGAACACCATCACGCCGGTCCGGTCCGGCTTCCGCAGGCTGTTGAACCACGTCTCGACCGGCCGGTCGAGGTACTGCACCCCGGAGCGGGTGAGGACACCGACGAGCATGGAGGCGAACACCAGGGCACCGACGATCGCGAGGATCACCGAACCGCGCAGCAGCACGGCCCGCTCCTCAGCGGTGACCGCGTGCCGCTCGAGGGTGAACTTTCTCCCCCACCATCCTCGCTCGACGCTGCTCACCGCTGCGCCTGCGCCTGCGCGTGTGCCTCAGCGGTGCGGCGCCGGCGGCGAAGCAGTGCGCCGATGACCAGGGGCAGGACGGAGACGACGACCACGACGATCATGACCGCGTTGATGTGTTCCGCGATGAGGGGGATGCCACCGAGCAGCACACCGGCCGTGACGAGCAGACCGACCCAGGCGACGGCTCCGACGACGTTCCAGAGCATGAACCGGCCGACGGGCATGCGTGCGGTTCCTGCGGCCAGGGGGACGTAGGTGCGGACGACCGGCACGAACCGGCCAAGGACGAGGGAGATCCCACCCCATCGAGTGAAGAACGCCTCGGACTCCTGGAGTCGCGCCGGTGTGAGCAGGCGGGCGCCGGGGCGAAAGAGTCGACGTCCGACCCGGGCGCCGAGAACGTACCCGATCACGTCACCGACAATCGCTGCGACGACGGCGACGATGGCGACCTGCCAAGCGGTGACGCCGAGGGTGGCGCTGAGGATCGCGGCCGTCACCAGCAGGGAGTCGCCCGGCAAGAACGGGAACAGCACCCCGGATTCGACGACGACCAGGAGCGCGATGCCGGCGAGCACCCACGGGCCGAAAGCGTGCAGCAGCGACGCGGCGTTGAACAGGTGCAGGGCGAGCGGTGTCACAGGGCGTTTCTCCAGGTGGTTCCGGCCGGCGGGTGCCGCCGAGGGGTGCGGGGGGTGCGGCCGAGCATGCTGCGGACGGCGTCACCAAGCGAGCGGTGGTGTCGCCACTCGCGGACCGTCAGGGCCACGATGACGAGGTCGAACAGTGTCAGCAGTGCCAAGCCGACGCTGGGGTGCAGGACGAACTCGTAGCCCTGCCAGATGACGAAGCCACCGAGCGCGGCGATCGCCCACGGGTAGAGCCGGCGGGAGCCGCGGAAGATCGCAGCGACGATGCCGAGCTTCACCAGCCCGTGCGCGATCAGGTACGCCGCCGCGAACAGTGTCGCGTCGGCGCTGAGGGTCGCGACGCCGTGACGGATCAGGTGCGCGAGGAGGTCGTCGGGGTCCTCCTGCAGCTCACCGGCCGTGACCAGCCGGGCCGCTGTCTTAACCTGCGCGGGCCGGAGGAACAGCAGCGGGATTCCGACCACGAGCTCGATGAATCCGTCGATCGCTTTGAACGCGAAGCCGACCAGGAAGACCAGGTCGAACCACCGTTCCCGTGTCCACCGTGCGTGCGTCATAGGAGCAGCGTCGGTCTGGGGGGCTCAGAAACGACTAAGACATGGCCTGCGTAGTTGTCTTACCCGTTTCTGGGGACACAACTCGCACAGTGAGTGACGAGGTGATGGAGATGGCGCTTTGGATCGGGCTCGCGGCGGCGGGTGTCGGTGTGCTCGGTGTGCTGAGCGTAGCGGCCGCGTTGATCGCGGTTGCGGTGGAAGCCGACCGGGAGGGGCTTCTCGATGCTGACTGACGTCCACACCAGTCCTCGAGCAGTGCCCGCTCACCCATTCTGGGCATCCCGGCAGCGGCCGGCACGGCTCATCGCGCCCGGCGCTGTCGGGGTCCTCGGGTTCCTCATTGCGGTCGTCGGCAGCTGGGTGCCGAGCGTCTGGTACGACGAAGCCGCAACCGTGACGTCCGCGACCCGGTCGTGGGCGGCGCTCGGTCGAGAGATTCAGCACGTCGACATCGTCCACGCCACCTACTACGCATTCATGCACCTCTGGTTCGCGGCCGTCGGGTACTCACCGTTCACATTGCGGCTGCCGTCCGCGATCGCCGTCGGCGTCACCGCAGCACTGGTGGTCGTCCTCGGCGTCCGCCTCATCAGCATCCGGGTCGGCGTCGTCGCCGGAGTCTTGTTCGCCCTGCTCCCCCGGGTGACATGGATGGGTGCGGAAGGACGCTCCTTCGCGATCGGCGCGCTGCTCGCGACGGCCGCGACGCTGCTGCTGCTCACCGCGCTCGAACGCACAAACACGTCGAGCCGGCGGGCCTGGCCATGGTGGATCGCCTACGCGGCGGTGTCGTTCATCGGCGGTGCGGTGTTCCTGTACCTGGTGCTCATGACCGTCGGCCACGGGGTGAGCGTCGTCGCAATCCGGCGACTGCAACGACGGTCCTCGCGGGGACCGCTGCTCGCGTGGGCGGTCAGCGCCGGGGCCGCGATCCTGGCCGTGGCGCCCCTGGCCGTGCTGTCGTCGGCGCAGTCGGCGCAGATCTCCTGGATCCGCCACATCAGCTGGCACACCGTCAGCGAGGTGCTCGTCACGCAGTTCTCCTACAAGAACACCGGCTTCGCGGTCCTGCTGTGGGTGCTCGTCGCGATCGCTGCCGCGGCCGCGGTCCGGCCGACCGTCGTGCGGCAGCTCGTCGCCGTCGCGGGACCGTGGGTGCTGGTGCCGACACTGGGGCTGATCGCCGCGTCCATGGTGACGCATCCGCTGTACTCACCGCGGTACGTCGCGTTCGCAACCCCCGCCGCCGCCCTCCTGATGGCTGCCCCAACCGCACTGCTACCGGAGCGGTGGTTCCGGCCGGCGGCAATCGTCGTCGTGGTCCTCGCGGTCGGGCTGACCGCACCGAGCTGGGTCGCGCAACGGACCGTCACGGCCAAGGACGACTCGGCGTGGAGCGAGGTCGCGGCCCTCATCGGACGGCAACGGCTCGCCGAGCCCAGCGATGCCCGCGACGCGATCCTCTACGGCCCGGTGCAGCGGCACCCGAAGGCGACATCCCGGATCATCGAGGAAACCTACCCGGCCGTGTTCGCTGGGCTCCGCGACCCACTCCTGATCAGCCCGGCAGGTGCCGGCGACTCCCTCTGGGAAACGCACCGCCCACTCTCCGACGCCGGATCAGCGGTCGGCGAAGCGTCGACGGTATGGCTGGTGACCGCGACGAAGCCCGACGTACGGGCCACCGTCACAGCAACGCTCCAGCGTGCAGGGCTGCACGAGGCGCAGCAGTGGAAGATCGCCCGGACCTGGGTCATCCGCTACAACCGCTGACGACGGTGGCTACGCGGGGGTGCCGAGCCGGTACCCGCGGCCGCGAACGGTCGCGACGAGGTCCCGTTCGGTCTTCCGGCGGATGTAGTGCACGTACGTGTCGACCGTGCCGAGCTGCTCACCGCGCTCGAACACTGCGGACAGCAGCTGCTCCCGGGTGAACACCCGGTCGGGTTCCGCCGCGAGGATCGCGAGGAGTTCCGACTCACGGTCAGTCAGCGCCACGCGGCCGCTATACGGCGAGTGGACGGTGTGGTCCTCCGGGTAGAACGACCATCCACCGATCTCCACAACCCGGCCGAGAGTGTCGTCGCCGCGCGTCAGGACACGGAGGCGGGCGTTGAGCTCGTCGAAGTCGAACGGCTTCACCAGGTAGTCGTTCGCGCCGGCATCGAGGCCCAAGACACGGTCGTGGACCTCGCCCAGGGCCGTCAGCATCAGCGCAGGAGTCGTCACCCGGAACCGGCGGAGCTCACGGACGACGTCGAGACCATCACCATCTGGGAGCCGCCGGTCGACCACGAGCACGTCGAAGAGCCGGTGCATGGCCGCCTCGAGCGCATCCACCCGCGTCGCGACGAGTTCCACGTCCCACGAAGCGGCGAGGACATCGCGGATGATCGGTCCGAGCCGGGGATCGTCCTCGCCGACCAGCACTCGACCTCGCCCTGTCATGCTCCCAGCCCCCGTCCCACGCGTCGCGTCGTCGCGTCGTCGCGTACGAGCGGCAGGGTGAGCGCGAACACCGTCCCAGTCTTTCCGGTGCGTTCGACAACGACGTCCCCGCCGGCTCGCACCGCGATGTCCCGAACGAGTGCCAGACCGATGCCGTTGCTCGTGCGGGTCGGTTGCCCAGACCCGCTCGGGGTGCCGTGCGCGAAGCGATCGAACACCCGCCGTGGCGCGATCCCGGTGATGCCCGCGCCCTCGTCTCGGACACGAATGACCACCCGCCCGCCGACGACCGTGTTTTCCACCCACACGGCACCGCCCGTCGGGCTGTGGCCAATGGCGTTGTCGATTAGCGCGACCAGGCAGCGTCGCAGCTGTGTCGGCGTTACCCGGAGTAGCGCCTGCCCTGGCGTCACGACGAGGTGCACGTTCCGATCCCGAGCGAGGACCGTCATGTCCTCAGCGGCGTCGGCAAGGGCACGATCCAACGGAGCTTCGGCGCGTTCGTCGGAGCGGCCAGCGGCTGTCGCGAGCAGGTCCTCGACCACCTCCGCCAATGCCCGGATGTCGTCGCGGAGCGCGTCCGCGACGGCCCGCTCCGACGTTGCTGCGGGGAGCATCGCCTGCAACTGCTGGGCGCGTGCGCTCAGCACCGTCAACGGGGTCCGCAATTCGTGGCTGGCATCGGCGACGAACGTCCGCTGCAGCCGGTACGCCTCCGCAAGTGGCCGGACAGCACGGCCGGCAATCAGCCATGTCGCGGCGCCGGCGAGGACGACCGCCGCAGTGCCGACGACGAGGACCGCGATGAGCAGGTCGAACGTGTCCAAGTACACGTGGACGTCTTCCGGCCCATGCCGCTCGAGCTGCTGCGCAGGGGTGAGCTGCCATACCACGTAGACCACGACCAGGACGATCACCGCGAACACGAGCGCCGCGGACACAACCGCCACCCGCAGTCCGATCCGGAGCGCAGACCGCCGATACACGCGACGGTCCGGATCGTGGTCGGTAACGCCCTTCGCCACCGCCATGACCGACTGACCGAGTCGCTTCACCGGATGTCCTCTCACCGCTATCGACGGCTGTCGCCGGAGCGGTGCCGACCAGTCTGCTCCAACCGCGCCGCAGCGCGGCGGAGGACGACGTCGACCCACAGCAGCCGTGCCGCCGGGGCCACCGCTAGCGCCCACAGCACCGATGCGACCACATCAGCCGGCCAGTGCACCCCGTCAATGCACAGCGCCGTCGCGACCGCCACGACGCCCACTGCTCCCAGCAGCGCGGCCAAGCGACGGCGACGTCGGTCCGCGATGAGCATCAGCGCCGCGAGCAGCAGCGCGGTCACGAACACGACGTGCCCACTCGGGAATGACGCATCCACCTGCGCGGGCACGAACGGGTGCGTTAGGCCGTGCGGGCGGGGCCGGCCGACGATGATCTTCAGCGCGGCGGACGGGAGCCACGTCAGCGCGACCACGCCTGCGAACGCCGCCGCGACCTGAAGCTGCCGTGTGCGGGCAAGCACGATTCCGGTGATGACGACCGTCAGCAGGATCGCGGGCACCGGCTCGAACACGGTGTAGACCGCAGTACAGAGCGCTCCAAGAGCGCCGATGTGCAGCACGTTTAGGGTCGCAGACAGCGAAGCATCCGCTGGGAAGGCCCGCACAACGAACCCCACGACCGCGAGGAACACGACCATCACGATCGCCCGTTTTACGGGCACCCTCCACCGTGCCGGCGAAGTGAAGATCGGAAGGACGCGCAGGTCACTGAGGTGGGTCACTCTCCCAGTGGAAGGCCATACCTCCAAGAAACAGCGAAGAACACCCGCGACGAAAGGTGCCGCGCGGATCGCGATCGGTCACCGGACGACCCCACATCTTCGGACCCTGCACAGCCGCATCGGGATCTGTTCCGGCAGCCGCGGTGGAACTGCGCCCTGGATCTCAACCACCGTTGAGGGTGTGGGGTGGCCTCATGCGGATCAAAGAAGCCCTGCTTCCCACACGCTCCACCTCGGCTGTTGTCGCGTTCTTCGACCGACTCGGGTGCGTCGTCACCCGGGACGGTCCGAGTGTGACTGTGAGGATCGGCCTAAGCGAGGTGCGCTTCGTTGAGAGGGACTTCGACGGCTCGCACCACCTCGCGTTCACCATCCCGACCGGAACATTCGCCAGAGCCCACCAGTGGCTCGAACAGCGCACGCCGCTTCTGTCCATCGATGATCGAACGGAGTTCGAAGGACCCGAATCGTGGAACTCACGCTCGATGTACTTCGACGGCCCTGATGGTCAGGTGCTGGAACTGATCGAACGAAGAGGCCTGCCAAGCAGACACGTAGAGTCCTTCACCGCCGCTGACCTCGAATGCGTGAGCGAGATCGGAGTTGCAGTCCCTGACGTCCTCGCCGCCGTGACCACGCTCCGAGCAGCGGGCATCCAGCCCTACGGAAACAAGCCCACCGGCGACTTCGCCGCCGTCGGAGACATCGACGGCCTCCTGATCCTGGTCACGCCCGGTCGCGCATGGTTCCCAACCACCTCGCGCCACGTCGCAGACACTCCGGTGACCGTGAACACCTCCGTCGAGCGGGAACTGACGCGCGGAGCCGGAAAATCTCTTCAGCCCGCGAATGCGAACCCGGCCGAGAGGGCGCCGACGGACTGATGGTCTGCAAGGCTGCGGGCATGCCATGGCCGCGCGCTGTCCGTCTGAAGTCAGACCGACTTGTCCTCGAACGCTTGTCGATCGAGCATGCCGACGTGATGGTGAACGTGCTCGCGCCGAGAGAGCTGTACCGCTTCACCGGCGGCGAGCCGCCGAGCACTGAAGAACTCCGGGCGCGCTACACCCGCCAAGCCCGCGGCCAGTCCGAAGACGGCGCCGCAGGATGGCTGAACTGGATCACCCATCCTCGTAACGGCGGCCCACCGATTGGGTTCGTGCAGGTGACTCTGCACCGGGCAGCCGAGGGCATGACCGCGGACCGCGCCTGGCTCGTCACACCGAGCGCTCAAGGACACGGTTTCGCAACCGAAGCCGCACAACAAGTAGCGATGTGGCTGCACTCGATCCACGTACAGGAGCTCAACGCGCTCATCCACCCGGAACACGAAGCCTCGGCCCGCGTCGCCCGACGAATCGGGATGCACCCGAAAACAATCAGCCACGACGGCAAGATCCTGTGGCGGAAACGGCTCACTGCGACGGGCACGCGCTGAACGTGGTCTCGATAGCCGATCGGTCACCGAACGCGCGCCGTGATTAGCGTGTGACCATGCTCCCTCTCTCAGTCGCGCTGCCCCCAGGGGGCGGAGGCTCCCTCCCCGTCTGGATTTGGATTCCGATCGTCGCGGTCGTGATCGTCGCCGCGGTCATCCTGTTCCTCCGGAGGAGCCGCTGATGACGTCTCGATAGCCGGTCCGCAAAAGGATCACCGCGTCCGTGCGGGGCTTCGGACTTCTACGGTCCCGCTCAAGACCGATTCCTGTCTCACATAGGTGGTCCGCGAACCATCTCAGTGCACGCAGGCCTTCCGGACACCTCGAGACGCACGAAGGCTGGGCTGTGCCCTTGTCGAGGGAGCGCCTCCGTGCTGCCGAACAACGGGCCCATGATCCGCATCTCGGACATGTTGGCTGCCAGTCGGACAAGTCAGCTGGCGGAGGACGGCCGCCGGCGTTGCGTCGGGTGCCGCGGGAGTCGCAAGCGGTGCCGAGGGTCAGTCGGCCGAGCAAGCACCGCTGTGGAGCGACCGCTCCGTCGCGAGGCCGACGGGCGTCGGGATGGTCGTCGTCCGTACGGTGCCGAGCGGCCCCGACCAGGCGAGCTCGACTGCGTCCACGGTCGAGACGGCGACGTCGGGGCGCCGGTGGATCGTCAGCACGATGGTCGAGTCCCCGCGGGGCAGGTCGACGTCGACCGGTGCGACGGCTCGGTGCCCGTCGATGATCCCCTCGTCGGCGCTGTACCCCTCCGTGAGCCGGACGCCGGGCACGATCCGCACCGGCACCGAGCCGTCCGCGCCGTGCACGCCGGTCGCGCGGGCACCGAGCAGGTGTGTCTGCCCGGTCTCGTGCACGGACAGGGTGACGAGGGTGGTCAGTGGGTCACCGCCGTACGCGACGCAGCTCCGACCGAGGTGGGCGTCCCCTCCGCCGGCCTCGCCGACGGTGACGGTCGGACCCGGGCGCAGCACGACGCCGGCCAGCACGGCGAGGACGAGAGCGGCGGCGGCCGAGACGGCGAGTGCGGTGTTCCCCCGGTTCACACCCGGAGCCTACCGGTGTCGGGCCCGACCCCTAGGCTGGCCCGGTGTTCGAACTGCACCACCTGACGGCCCAGGAGCTCTGGGACTGGATCCGTCGCGGCGACGTCAGCGTCAGGGAGGCAGTCGACCACTACCTCGGGCGTGTCGACCGGATCGACCCCGGTCTCGGTGCCTTCGTGACCGTCACGGCGGATGCCGCCCACGACCGCGCCGACCACCTCGGCGAACGCGTGCCGACGTCGAGACCGCTGTGGGGCCTCCCGGCCGGGGACAAGGACCTGTACGACCGAGCCGGCGTCGTGACCCGGAACGGGACGACCAGCCTGCCGGCACGAGCCGCTGCCGCCGACCACGCACTCGTCGCCGCCGCCGACGCGGCGGGGAGCATCAGCCTCGGCAAGACGGCGACGCCCGAGTTCGGCATGTCGTCGTCGTCCGAGACCCGGTTCGGGACGACGCGCAACCCGTACGATCCGGACAGGGCGCCCGGCGGCAGTTCGAGCGGTGCCGCGGTGGCCGTCGCGGCGGGCCTGCTGCCGGCAGCGGTCGGTTCCGACGGCGGCGGGTCGGTGCGGATCCCGGCTGCGGCCACCGGGCTCGTCGGGCTGAAGCCGAGCCGGGGTCGCGTGCCGTCCCTGCCCGGTCGGTCCGGCGTGGGTGGCCTGTCGGTCGCCGGGCCCCTGACCCGGACCATCGCGGACGCCGGCATGCTGCTCGACGCGCTCGTCCGACCGACCGGTCTCGACGAGCCGGAGCCGTACGCCCTCGTCACTCCGGACGTCGGTGAGGGGCCGTTCACCGCGGCGGCCGTCCGGGGTGAGGGGCGGTTCGTCGTCGGGCTGCTCGACGGATCGCCGTGGGACGACACCGTCGAGATCGTGGTCGATCCGGCCGCGCGGGCCGCGGTCGACACCGCGGTCCGGGTGCTCGGGGAGGTGGGGCACGGGGTCGAGGACCTGACGATGCCCCGGGTTCCCTACGCCGACGCCTTCCGGGTGGCGTGGGAGTCGAGTGCGGCGCGGCTGCCCTCGGTGCCGGGGATCGACCCGGCGCAGTTCACCCCGCTCGTGTCGTGGCTGGTCGGACGGGGACAGCGGCTCACGGGGACGCAGGTGCTCGACGCGATGACCGCACTCGACGCGTTCTCGGCGTCGGTGATCGCTGCGTTCGGCCGGTTCGACGCCGTGCTGACCCCGACGCTCGCGCTGACGCCCCGGCCGCTGGGTTGGTACGGCGACGATCCGGAGGAGGACTTCCGACGGCAGTGCGCCTACTCGCCGTGGACCTCGATGGCGAACGTGTCGGGGTTGCCGGCGATCACGCTGCCGGTGGGTGTCACCGGTGACGACCATCCCGACGGCGGCGGGTTGCCGATGGGCGTTCAGCTGATCGGACGCCCGGGTGGTGAGCGGGTCCTGCTCGCGATCGGTGCGCAGCTCGAGCGTCGGTTGCGGTGGCAGCGGCGGCACCCGCCGGCGTGGGGCGCCTGAGCGTTCGGGGCCGGGGCTCGTGGACGGGTTGTGCGAATACGCCGGCCCACGACCCATCACACCCACCGATCACTCACGCTGTTGCAACGACCGACTGAACCCAAGCTGTCGCACGACAGCGGCGTTGTCGTTGGTTGCGTGTGCAACTGTTGCGCGTGCATCATCCGACGAAGCTCGCGTCGTTCGACGGGTGCGATGTCGTTGCTTGCGCCCGCAACTGTTGCGCGTGCATGATCCGACCAAGCTCGCGTCGTTCGACTGGTGCGACGTCGAAGCGCGGTTGTTTCCCGGCGCGGGGCGCCCTACGGCAGCGTCGGCGCGGGCGCCCTACGGCAGCGTCGGCGCGGCCGACACGAGCTCCCGCGTCACCGGGTGCTGCGGCGCATCCAGCAGCGAAATCGGCCCGTGCTCGACGATCCTCCCCGCCGACATCACCGCCACGGTGTCGCACAGCCGCTGCACGACCCCGATGTCGTGCGACACGAGCACGAGCGTGAGCCCGAGGTCGTCCGCGAGCGAGCGGAACAGGTCGATCACTCGCGCCCTGACCACCACGTCGAGGGCGCTCATGGGCTCGTCGCCGAACAGGATCCGCGGTGAGTGCACCACGGCCCGGGCGATCGCGATCCGCTGCCGCTGCCCACCCGAGAACTCGTGCGGGTACCGGGAGGCGGCATCGGCGGGCAGGTCGACCCGTTCCAGCACGGACCGCACGAGCGACTCGTGCGACCCTGGGATGCGCAGGGCCCGCAGCGGTTCCCCGACGATCGCGCCGACGCGCATCCGCGGGTCCAGCGAGGCGTAGGGGTCCTGGAACACCACCCCGGTCTCGCGACGGAACCAGCGCATGGCGCGCGCGGAGGCCGAGGCGAGCACCGGACGGCCGGCGGCCGACACGGACCCGGTGGTGGGCGCCTCCAGTCCGGCGAGCAGGCGGACCAGCGTCGACTTGCCGGATCCGGACTCGCCGACGATGCCCAGGCGGCTGCCGGCGGTGACCGTCAGGTCGATGCCGTCGACGGCGGTCCGGACCGGCCCGGGCTCGAACGGGCCGCGCCGGGGGAGCCGGTAGTGCCGCCGCAGGTCGACCGCTTCGAGGAGTTCGTTCACACCGTGCCTCCGGGCGTGCGGCGGACGGTGGCCCGCGCGGCCGCCACGAGCGCCGCGGTGGCCGGGTGCGCGGGGGAGTCGAGCAGATCGCGCACCGAGCCCTGCTCCACGACGCGTCCGGCGTCGAGGACGACGGCGGTGTCGGTGATCCGGGCGAGGACGGCGAGGTCGTGCGTGACGAAGACCATCCCCGCGTCGAGTCCCTCGAACAGGTCGAGGATGCGGGCCTCGGTGGTGACGTCGAGCGCCGTGGTCGGTTCGTCGGCCACCAGGTAGGCGGGGCGGCCCGCGAGCGCCATCGCGATGCACACACGTTGCCGCTGGCCGCCCGAGAGCTGGTGCGGGTACTGACGGAGGAGCGACGCCGGGTCGGGCAGGCCGACCTCGGCGGCGAGCTCGGCCGCGCGCCGTGCCGCGGCACGACGGTCGAGCCCGTGGTGCAGGCGGAGCGGTTCGGCGATCTGCGCGCCGACCCGTCGGAGCGGGTCGAGCGCGGTGCCGGGTTCCTGGAACACCATGCCGATGCCGGAACCACGGTGGCGTGCGCGGTCGCGGTCCGGCATGCCGACGAGCTCGGTGCCGTCGAGGCGGATGCTGCCGGACACGGCGGCGCCCGACGGCTCGAGGCCCATCAGGGCCAGCGCGGTCATCGACTTGCCGGAGCCGGACGCGCCGATCACGCCGACGCGGCGGCCGGGAGGCACGGTGAACGTCACACGGTCGAGCACCGTCCGCCCCGCGATGCGGACGGTGAGGTCGCGCACCTCGAGCCCGCCGCTCGCGCCCGGCGCGTGGTCCGCGCCCGGCCTGTGGTCCACGACCGCGCCGTCGGCGCGGTGCCCCGTCGTCGGCTCGGT
>NZ_NXIA01000019.1 GCF_002412165.1 Curtobacterium sp. 'Ferrero' | reverse complement strand
CGCGCCCGCAGGGCCCGCAGCGGCCGTCGCCGGCGTGCCGCCCGCGTCGTCCGGGCCGTCCAGCAGGCGCGCCCCGGCGCCCAGCGCCGCTGCCAGGCCCGCCTCGTGGACACGCGAGCCGACGCGCAGCACCGTCACGTGCCTCCCGTCCGATGCCAGGCGGGCACCCGCGAACAGTGCGTCACCGCCGTTGTCGCCACTGCCCACCAGCAGCAGGACCGACCCCGGACCGTCACCCGGCCGGACCGCCGGGTCGTCGAGGAGCCCGGCGACGATCCGCGCGAGGCCGTCCGCCGCGCGCTGCATGAGCGGTTCGCCCGCGTCGAGGTGCGGCCGCTCGGCCGCGCGGATCTGATCGGCCCCGTACCCGTCCATGCCGTCCACAGTGCCCCGCTAGCCTGGAGGCGACATGTCACTCGTCCCCGAAGCGCCCCGTCCCCGTGCCGTGATGTCCCCGGACGGCCTCCAGATCGCCACCTACGACTTCGGCGACCCGGACGCCCCTGTCGTCGTCGCCGTGCACGGGTTCGCATCCGGCGCCCTGCTCAACTGGCACGCCTCCGGCTGGACCCGCGACCTGGTCCGGGCAGGCTACCGCGTCGTCGCGATCGACCAGCGCGGGCACGGCGCGTCCTCGAAGCCGCACGAGCCGTCGGCCTACTCGATGCAGGCGCTCGTCGCCGACGTCGTGACCGTCATCGACACGTACCTGCTCGACGACGTCGCCTACCTCGGCTACTCCCTCGGAGCGCGGGTCGGGTGGCACACCGCCGAGCAGCTGCCCGACCGGGTCTCGCGCGCCGTCCTCGGCGGCATCCCGGACGCCGACCCGATGCGCCGGGTCGCCGTCGACCAGGCGAAGGCGTACCTGGCCGACGGGACCCCGATCGAGGACCGCGTGACGAACGGGTACCTCACCATGGCGGGGAACGTCGAGGGCAACGACCTGCGGGCGCTCGTCGCGATGGTCGAGGGCATGCGGGACAGCATCGAGCCGACGCCGGCGAACGCACCCGCGCAGCCGCTGCTCATGGCGGCGGGGAGCGAGGACGGCATCAAGGACAGCGCGGTCCGGCTCGCGGCGGCGGCACCGGACGCCGCGTTCTTCGAGATCCCGGGGCGGAACCACTTCAACGCCCCGACGTCGCGGGACTTCCGGCAGGCGGCGATCGCGTTCCTGCGGGGCTGAGCGTCCGCGGCGCACCGTGTCCGGGGTGCGCTGAGGGGTACTCGCAGGTCCTCGCTGGGAGAGCAGCCCCGGCGTACCGTCCCGGCCATGGACTACAGACTCCTCGGCAACAGCGGGACATCGGTGTCGACGCTGACCCTCGGCACCATGACGTTCGGCAGTGAGGCCGACGAACCCACCTCCCACCAGATCATCGACACGTTCGTCGCCGCGGGCGGCACCCTGGTCGACACGGCGGACGTGTACTCCGGCAACGAGTCCGAGCGGATCATCGGCCGCTGGCTCAAGGCCCACCCGACCGAGGCCCAGCAGGTCGTCCTCGCCACGAAGGGCCGCTTCCCGCAGGGTGACGGGCCGAACGACCTCGGTCTCTCCCGCCGGCACCTGTCCCGTGCCCTCGACGCCTCGCTGGAGCGGCTCGGCGTCGAGACCATCGACCTGTACCAGATGCACGCGTGGGACGCGCTGACGCCGATCGAGGAGACCCTGCGCTTCCTCGACGACGCCGTCTCGGCCGGCAAGATCGGGTCGTACGGCTTCTCGAACTACCTCGGCTACCAGGTGACGAAGGCGGTCTACGAAGCCAAGGCGCACGGATGGGCACCGCCCGTGACCCTGCAGCCGCAGTACAACCTCCTCGTCCGCGACATCGAGCACGAGGTCGTCCCCGCGTGCCTCGACGCCGGGATCGGACTGCTGCCGTGGTCGCCCCTCGCCGGTGGCTGGCTCTCCGGCAAGTACCAGCGCGACGAGGCACCGACCGGGGCCACCCGCCTCGGCGAGAACCCGCAGCGCGGCATGGAGGCCTGGGAGGCCCGCAACTCCGACGAGCGCACGTGGGCCGTCCTCGACGCCGTGTCCGCCATCGCCGACGCGCACGGCGCCTCGAAGTCGCAGGTGGCGCTCGCGTGGCTGCTCGCCCGCCCCGCGGTCACGAGCGTCATCCTCGGCGCGCGGACGGTCTCGCAACTCGAGGACAACCTCGGTGCAGCGGACCTGGTGCTCGACCCCGCAGAGCTCGACCGCCTGAACGAGGTCAGCGCGCCGCGGATCGACGACTACCCCTACGGCACCGCGGGTGTCGCGCAGCGGGAGCGGAAGATCACGGGCGGTCGCTGACCGTCCGCTGCGCGTTCGTGCGGGAAGCCGCGAATCCGGCACGGACCGGTTTACATCCACTTCGGTGAGGTGTCATCCTCGTGCCACGACCGGCTGGTTACCGTGTCGAGCGATGAGGAACACCCCCTGATCCGTGTTCCACGTACGCCGGAGGCCCGGGCGATCACTCGCCCGGGCCTCCGCTTTGCTCGCCGCGGGTCGAGGACCCGGATCAGCAGGGCCGGCAGCGGGACTCGAACCCGCAACCCCCGTATTACAAGTACGGTGCGCTACCAATTGCGCCATGCCGGCTGACGCGCCCACTCTAGCGGGACGCGTCCGGGCTCACTCGTTCGCCTGGAAGTTCAGCGAGATCGAGTTCATGCAGTAGCGGTCGCCCGTCGGGGTGCCGAAGCCGTCCGGGAACACGTGGCCCAGGTGGGAGCCGCAGTTCGCGCAGCGGACCTCGGTGCGCTGCATGCCGAGCGAGTTGTCCTCGATGAGCTGCACGGCCTCGGGCCGGACCGACTCGTAGAACGACGGCCAGCCGCAGCCGGAGTCGAACTTCGTGCCGCTCTTGAACAGCTCCGCACCGCACGCCGCACACGTGTAGACGCCGGCGCGCTCCTCGTCCAGCAGCTCACCCGTCCACGGGCGCTCCGTGCCGGCCTGACGCAGGACGGCGTACTGGTCCGGGGAGAGCTCCTCGCGCCACTGGGCGTCGGACTTGTCGACGTTGTATGCCATTGCTTCCTCCTGCTTCCGGCCGCTGGTGGACGGCCACCTCCAGTAAACTCGCGCCGATGTCCGAACATTCCGTGCGCTGTGCCCGCTGGGACCGCCTGACGACGGACGAACTGTACGGCATCGTGGTGCTCCGCAACCGCGTCTTCGCCCTCGAGCAACGCGTCACGGCCGAGGACTTCGACGGCCGCGACCGCCACGCCGACACCGAGCACTGGTGGTTCGGAACCGACACCGCAGCGGTCGGGTACCTGCGCCTGGTCCGACCGGCACCGGACGAGCCGCACCCCGACGGTTCCGCACCGCCGTCTTGGGTGATCGGCCGGGTCGCGACCGATCCCGGACACCGCGGGAAGGGCATCGCCGGTCGCCTGGTCGCCGCGGTCCTCGCGGAGCACGGGCACGAGCCGTTCGTCCTGCACGCACAGGAGTACGTCGCCGGGCTGTACGAGCGACACGGCTTCGTCCGGTTCGGCGAGCCCTACGTCGAGGCCGGCATCCGGCACGTCGGGATGCACCGCGCGTGACGACGCGCGACCGCTACCGCGCCTACGCCGACCGCATCGAGGCGGTCTCGCCGTCCTACGCGGCGTGGGCACGGTCCGTCGACGACACCCTCGTCGCGCTCCTCGACGAGGTGCCCGAGCAGCGCCGCCAGCCGGAGCTGGTCTTCGCGGTCGCCCGTCGGCTGGGCGCCGACCCGTCTGACCCCGACGCGCTCCGCGCACTCGGACGGGAGGCACGGCCCGCGTTCGTCACGGCGCTCGCCTCCGCCACGGTGCAGGCCAACGACCCGCGTCGGCTCGCACCGGTCGTCCCGCTCTTCGCGGCGCTCGCCGAGCGGACGTCGCGCCCGCTCGGGCTCGTCGACGCGGGTGCCGCGGCGGGGCTCTGCGCGATCCCGGACCGCGTCACGCTCGACTACGTCATCGGGTCCGACGGGCCGGAGCGCGCCCCGCGACGGACTCCGCGCCCCGTCGGTACGGGGCGCGGGGTCCGTCCGGGGGCGCGGACCGAACGCGTGCGGATGCACACCGCGGCCGGCGAGCCCGCACTGCACCTCACCGCCACTGCCACGGGGCCCGTCCCGGCACCGGCAGCGCGGCCGATCGTCGTCGGCGCACGGGTGACGCTCGACCCGAACCCGATCGACCTGGCCGTGCCGGGCGCGTTCGACCGCCTGGTCGAGGCGGTTCCCCCCGAGGCGACGGACCGCACCGCCCTGATGCGAGAAGCGGCGTCGGCGGCGCTCGCCGTGCCTCGCGTCCGGCTGCGCGGAGCCCTGCCGGGCGACCTGGACCGCGCACTCGACCACCTGCTGGACGACTGCCTCCCGGTCGTCCTGACGACCGGGACGCTCGTGTACGTGCCCGGCCCCGACCGCCAGCGCGTGGTCGACCGGCTCCGGGAGCGGGACGTGCACTGGATCGCCCTGGAGCGGACCGGGATCCTCGCGGGCGTCCGGTCGACGCTCCCGGACACGGTGGACGTCGACGACCCCGGCGCGTTCGCGACCGTCTCGCTCGACGGCGTCGCCGTGGCGGTGACCGACCCGTTCGGCACGCGGGTGCGGTGGCTCCGCGACCCGAACCTGTGACCGGTGTTCGCGACAGTCCAGCCCCGTGCCAGGGTCCGGCAGCACACCGCCCCTACGATGTGCGAGACCCGTTCCCCGTCCCCGATCGGAACCCGGTAGTGACCACCACCCCCGCAGACGCGCTCAGTGAGCTCGACCTGCGCGTGCTCGCGTTCGAGCACGACCGGGCACGGCACGACCGCTCCAAGGAGGCCGAGATCCGGGTCGAGTTCGAGATGTCCCCGGCGCGGTACTACCAGGTGCTCGACCGGGTGATCGACTCCCCGGCGGCGCTGGCACACGACCCGCAGCTGGTGACCCGGCTGCAGCGGCTGCGGCGCGCACGGACCGCGGCCCGCGCGGCACGGCGGTTCGTGCAGCCCGGGGCAGCTCCCGACCCACGTGAAGAGGACCGATGACCGAGCACTACCCCCGAGACCGGTTCGACGACGTCACCGAGGGGCCGCGGGTCGGCGCGCACCGCGGACCGCAGCGTCGCGGCCGCGGCTGGATCGTGTTCGCCTGGGCCGCGCTCGCGACCGGCGTGCTCGTCGGTATCGGGGTGCTCGTGCTCGCGCTCCTCAGCGGCAGCGTGTCCACGCCGGACAGCGGGACCGCCACGACACCGTCGGCGACGAGCACGCCGAAGGCGACCACGTCGCCGTCCGCCTCGCCGTCGAGCAGCACCGGGGCAGGCTCGGGGGCAGCGGCGGCTGCGACCCCCGCGCAGCAGGGCACCACGAGCGTCGTCGTGCTGAACGGGACGACCACGACGGGCCTCGCCGGGCGTGCGACCACGGCGCTGACCGGTGCCGGGTGGAAGATCACGTCGACCGGCGACGCGGGCACGACCGGGTCGACGCAGACGATCGTGTACTACCGGCAGGCGGCCTCGGCGGCCGTCGCCCAGGGCATCGCGAAGTCCCTCGGCACGACCGCGGTGCAGCAGTCGGCGGCGTTCCCGAACGCCGACGTGACGGTGGTGCTCGGAGCCGACTACACCGGCTGAGCGACCCGTTCCGTGCCGTCCTCGTGACGGTGGTGTTTCCGGCGCGTTGCGTTCTCACGGCATCGTCGTGAAAGAACGTCACACCCCTTGTCGAATCGCTGCGGGTGCGCAAGAGTCGCTCCGAGGTGCCGCACCGTCGGCGCCGCCGATCGCAGCAGCACCACCAGGGAGCAACAATCATGGCCAACGGAACGGTCAAGTGGTTCAACGCCGAGAAGGGCTTCGGCTTCATCACCGTCGACGGAGGTGGCCAGGACGTCTTCGTGCACTACTCGGCCATCGACATGTCGGGCTACAAGGTCCTCGAGGAGGGGCAGGCGGTCACGTTCGACGTCGGCACCGGCGCGAAGGGCCCGCAGGCGGAGGCAGTGCGGCCCGCCTGACACCCACGACGATCCACGACGCGCCGTCCCCACAGGGACGGCGCGTCCGTCGTGTGCGGGGCGTCGCCCGTGCGCAGCGCGCGGTGCGCTCGCGGGTCCACCGACCGACCGGCGGACCGGACATGACCCGGGAAGTCGCCAGGTGCCTCCCGGCTGTGTTGCACTCACACCCGTCGAGTGCCAGAATCGGCGTTGGCACTCACGCACGCGGAGTGCCAGCACGACCCCCATGACGACGTCCGGGAGGGACGAGAAACTCACATGGCTAAGATCATTGCTTTCGACGAGGAGGCCCGTCGCGGCCTCGAGCGCGGCCTGAACACCCTGGCCGACGCCGTGAAGGTGACGCTCGGCCCGCGCGGCCGCAACGTCGTCCTCGAGAAGAAGTGGGGCGCCCCCACGATCACGAACGACGGTGTCTCCATCGCCAAGGAGATCGAGCTCGACGACCCGTACGAGAAGATCGGCGCCGAGCTCGTCAAGGAGGTCGCCAAGAAGACCGACGACGTCGCCGGTGACGGCACCACCACCGCGACCGTCCTCGCCCAGGCGCTCGTCCGCGAGGGCCTCCGCAACGTCGCCGCCGGTGCCGACCCCGTGTCGCTCAAGCGCGGCATCGAGAAGGCCGTCGCCGCCGTCTCCGACCAGCTCCTCGCCAACGCGAAGGACATCGAGACCAAGGACCAGATCGCCGCCACCGCGTCGATCTCGGCCGCCGACACCACCATCGGTGAGCTCATCGCCGAGGCGATCGACAAGGTCGGCAAGGAAGGCGTCGTCACCGTCGAGGAGTCGAACACCTTCGGCACCGAGCTCGAGCTCACCGAGGGCATGCGCTTCGACAAGGGCTACCTGTCGCAGTACTTCGTGACGGACCCGGAGCGCCAGGAGGCCGTCTTCGAGGACCCGTACATCCTCATCGTCAACTCGAAGATCTCGAACATCAAGGACCTGCTGCCGGTCGTCGACAAGGTGATCCAGGCGGGCAAGCAGCTCCTCATCATCGCCGAGGACGTCGACGGCGAAGCGCTCGCGACCCTCGTCGTGAACAAGATCCGCGGCATCTTCAAGTCCGTCGCCGTCAAGGCCCCGGGCTTCGGCGACCGCCGCAAGGCCATGCTGCAGGACATCGCGATCCTCACCGGCGGCCAGGTCATCTCGGAAGAGGTCGGCCTCAAGCTCGAGAACGCGACGCTCGACCTGCTCGGCAAGGCCCGCAAGGTCATCATCACCAAGGACGAGACGACCATCGTCGAGGGTGCCGGCGACGAGGAGCAGATCGCGGGCCGCGTCCGTCAGATCCGCTCCGAGATCGAGGCGACCGACTCCGACTACGACCGCGAGAAGCTCCAGGAGCGCCTCGCGAAGCTCGCCGGTGGCGTGGCGGTCATCAAGGCCGGTGCCGCGACCGAGGTGGAGCTCAAGGAGCGCAAGCACCGCATCGAGGACGCCGTCCGCAACGCGAAGGCCGCCGTCGAGGAGGGCATCGTCGCCGGTGGTGGTGTCGCCCTCATCCAGGCGTCCGTCGCGCTCGACTCGCTCACCCTCGAGGGTGACGAGGCGACCGGTGCGAACATCGTCCGCGTGGCCATCGACGCGCCGCTCAAGCAGATCGCGCTGAACGCCGGTCTCGAGCCGGGCGTCGTCGCCGCCAAGGTCCGCGAGCTCGAGTCGGGTCACGGCCTCAACGCCGCGACCGGTGAGTACGTCGACCTCGTCGCCGCGGGCATCATCGACCCGGCCAAGGTCACGCGCTCGGCGCTGCAGAACGCGGCGTCGATCGCCGGTCTGTTCCTCACGACCGAGGCCGTCGTCGCCGACAAGCCCGAGAAGGCCCCGGCCATGCCGGCCGGCGACCCCACGGGTGGCATGGACTTCTAGTCCCGGTGGTCGGAAGGGCCCTCGCACACTGCGCGTGCGGGGGCCCTTCCGCGTGTGCGGGGGCGTCGGGCGCGCGCGGCGGCGTGCGCGCGTGCGTGTGCGCGTGCTGTCTTGGGGGCGCTGGTCGCAGAACGTGTCGGCTCTAGCGCCGGCGGGCGACCGTTCGTGCGACCACGCCGTCGCGCAGGTGGCATGTCGTGCGACCGCTGCGTTCCGCACGGGAGGCGCGGCTCGGCTCGTTCTCCACAGGTTGCGTCCGGAGCAGGTCGCCGGGCACGCCCCGGCCCGAGACTCTCGGGATGACCAAGCCCCGCCCGCTGCCCGCGGAACTCGATCCTGAGGTGTTCCTCGTCCGTGACGCCCTGGAGGCCGGCGTCGGGCCGAACAGGCTTCGTCGGGCCGACCTCGTCCGACCGACGCGCGGCGTGCGCACGACCGACTCCGCGATGCCGCTCGTCCGCGCAGTCGCGCTCGTCCTCCGCTCGGATCAGTACGTCAGCCACACGTCGGCGCTCGTCATCTGGGGCGCTCCGCTCCCCTCTCGAGTGGTCGACGGGGCCGTGCACGTGACGACTGCGGGGAGCGGGCCGGTGATGCGCCGGCGCGGAGTCGTCGGGCACCGTCGTCGCCACGGTGCCCACGTGACCGTCCGGGGTGGTGTCCGAGTCAGCGAGCCCGCGCAGGCGTGGCGCGAGAGCGTTCGGCTCCTCACCCTCCGCGAATCGGTAGCGGTCGCAGACCACCTCGTCCGGGTCGGGGGACCGTCGACGGTCGATGAACTCGCGGCAGCGATCGTCCCGGGGAGTCACGCGAACGCGGTCGCCAGAGCCGTGCTCGACCTCGTGCGGGTCGGAGCGGACTCGCCGATGGAGACGTGGCTCCGGCTCGCGGTCGTCGACGCCGGCTTTCCCGAGCCACAGCTGCAGGTGGAGGTCTTCGACAAGGACGGGCTGTTCCTCGCGCGCGTCGACATGGCCTGGCCGGAGTACCGGATCGCCCTCGAGTACGACGGAGCCCACCACCGGGAGCGCGACACGTTCGAGCACGATCAACGACGGGACAACGGTCTCGCGGTCAACGACTGGCTCGTCATCCACGCCACCCGCGCCGATGCATCACGGCCGGCGGTGCTCTTCGAGCGACTCCGGCAGGCGTTCGCCCGTCGGAGACGAACGGCGGCGTGATCGTGGCTCGCGCTGGTCGCACGACATGCCGTGCGTAGTCCGCCGCGGTCGCACCCAGTGTCGCCTCGCGCGGAGTTGAGCGGCATGTTGTGCGACCAACCGCAACGGCCGGGGCGCCGTACGCCGGGGCGCGGCGCAGCCGGACGCCGGGCGCGTCAGGCGGCGGGGGACGCCTCGGACGCCGGGGGCGTGTAGTCGCGGGGGAGCAGGGGCAGCCACACCCGGAAGGTCGCGCCGCCGCCCTCGGTGTCGAACACCTCGACCGAGCCGTGGTGCGCCTGCACGATGCCGGACACGATCGCGAGCCCGAGCCCGGAGCCGCCTGTGTCCCGCGCACGCGAGGTGTCGGCCCGCCAGAACCGCTGGAAGATCTTGTCGCGCAGCTGCGGGGGGATGCCCTCGCCGTGGTCGATGACGTCGATGTTCGCCATCCCTCGGTCCTCGTCGACGCCGATCCCGATCTCGATGGGGTCGTCCGACGGCGTGAAGCGCATAGCGTTGCCCATGAGGTTCGTGACGACCTGGCGGATCTTGTTCTCCTCGGCCAGGACGATCGGCGGACGCTTCGGCAGCACGACGGTCGGCAGGGGGGTCGTCTCGTCGGTGGGGGCGGCGTCGAGGCTCATCGCCCGGTTCCGGCGTGCCCGCAGTCGAGCGATCGTCTGCCGGGAGAACGCGATCGGGCCGGTCGTGTTCGCGGCTGCCGATGCCGGTGACGACGGGACCTCGCCGGTGTCGCCGAACGCCGGGGGCCGGACCGCCTGCGGGATGCTCTCGCCCGTGACCGAGTCCTCGACGAGCACCTGGATCTCGCGGTCGGGGTTCGACGCCATCGTGTCAAGTGCGGAGTCGCGGGCGATCGCGACGAGGTCGACCGGCCCGAGCTCGAGTGGCTTCGACTCGTCGATCCGGGCGAGTTGGAGGAGGTCCTGCACGAGGAGCCCCATCCGCTGGGCCTCCTTCTCGATGCGCTCCATCGCCTGCGCGACGTCCTCCTCCTTGCGGAGAGCGCCCATGCGGTAGAGCTCGGCGTACCCGCGGAGCGACACGAGGGGCGTGCGGAGCTCGTGCGAGGCGTCGCCGACGAACCGGCGCATCTGGTCGATGGTGCGCTGCCGGTCCTCGAACGCGGAGTCGATGCGCTCGAGCATGGAGTTCAGGGAGCGGTTGAGCCGGCCGACCTCGGTGTTCGGGGTGTCCGCCTCGAGCCGCTGGTTGAAGTCACCGGCGGCGAACCGGGCGGCGGTGTCCTCGACGTCGCGCAGGGGGTCGAAGGTGGCGGTCACGAGCAGCCGGGTGAGCATCGCCCCGAGCAGGATCACCGAGATGCCGAAGAACAGGAAGATGACGGTGAACCGGAAGATCGTCTGGTCGGTGTTGGCACTCGACACCGCGACGAGCACGTAGCCGGTCTCGGTGACGCCGTCGGAGCGGTTCTGCAGCGATGCCGGGATCACCTGCGCGCGCCACTCGTGGTCGTGCTGGGCGTCGTAGAGGGTGATCCGCTGGGAACTCTGCGACGCCTGCGCGAGCTGCGAGGCGCTGATCGCCGGACGGCTCGACGCCTTCGTCTGGCAGATCTGGTCGCCGCTGTCGTCGAACGCCGCGACGTACACGGTCTGCGACAACACCACCGACACCTTGCAGTACTGCTCGCCGTCGCTGATGTTCTGGCCCTCGAGCTGCTCGGTCGTCTGCTTGACGTTGTCGTCCAGCTGAGACATCAGGTACGTCGACAGCACGGTCATGGTGCCGAGCCCGGCCACGAGCAGGCCGAGCGCCACCAACAGCACGGTGATCCCCGTGATCTTGGTGCGCAGTGAGATCCCGTCCCACCAGCGACTCATCCGCGTGTGCATGTTGTCCCAACCATAGACAGCGGGCGCCCGGTGAACCCGGACGGCCGCCGTGAAGAACCCGTCATGACGACGAGCGCGCTACGAGGCCTTCGCCGCCTTGAGCATGTAGCCGAAGCCGCGCTTGGTCTGGATGACCGGCTCGGCCGAGTACTGGTCGAGCTTGCGGCGCAGGTACGAGATGTACGACTCGACGATGCCCGCGTCGCCGTTGAAGTCGTACTCCCACACGTGGTCGAGGATCTGCGCCTTCGACAGCACCCGGTTCGGGTTGAGCATGAGGTAGCGGAGCAGCTTGAACTCGGTCGGCGAGAGCTCGATCTGCGCGTCGCCGATCGTGACCTCGTGCGTGTCCTGGTCCATCGTGAGCTCGCCGGCGCGGATGATGGCGTCTTCCTCGTCGTTCATCGTGCGGCGGAGGATGGCCTTGATGCGGGCCACGATCTCGTCGAGAGAGAACGGCTTCGTGACGTAGTCGTCGCCGCCGACGGTCAGGCCGGTGATCTTGTCCTCGGTGTCGTCCTTCGCGGTGAGGAAGAGGATCGGCGAGGTGTAGCCCGAGGAGCGGAGGCGCTTGGTGACGCCGAAACCGTTCATGTCCGGGAGCATGACGTCGAGGATGATGAGGTCCGGCTCCTCCTCGAGCACGGCGGAGATGGCCTGCGCGCCGTTGCCCACCGCGCGCACGGCGAAACCGGCGAAGCGCAGGGAGGTCGTCAGCAGGTCGCGGATGTTCGGCTCGTCATCGACGATCAGGATCTTGGGGCCATCGCTCATGCGCCCATCTTCTGACCGTTCCTTGTGGCTTTGCTGTGAGCGATGCGAGCGTGAGCACGGGGCGGCCTGGAGGCGCGGTGCGGGCTGGCACCGCGCCTCCGAACCGGTGGTCCGTCGGCTGGGATGGGGCCGCTACGCGGCCGCGGCCACCTGGTCGGCATCGAGGATCGTGTACGAGTACCCCTGCTCTGCCAGGAACCGCTGCCGGTTCTGCGCGAAGTCCTGGTCCACCGTGTCCCGCGTGACGAGCGTGTAGAAAGACGCCGGCAGACCGTCCTTGTTCGGGCGGAGGAGCCGGCCGAGGCGCTGCGCCTCCTCTTGTCGGGAGCCGAACGACCCCGACACCTGGATCGCCACGGTCGCGTCCGGCAGGTCGACCGAGAAGTTGGCGACCTTCGACACGACGAGCACGTCGATCTCGCCGGTGCGGAACGCCTGGAACAGCCGTTCACGTTCGTCGACCGGTGTCGCGCCCGTGATCTCGGCGGCGTCCAGCGACTCCGCCAGGGCGTCGAGCTGGTCGATGTACTGCCCGATGACCAGGATCTGCTCGCCGCGGTGCTTCTCGATGAGTTCGCGCACCACCGGGGTCTTCGCGGGCGTCGTCGCGGCGAGTCGGTACCGCTCGTCGTCACCGGACGCCGCGTACTCGAGCCGGTCGCCGTGCGGCAGGTCGATGCGCACTTCGTAGCAGGACGCCGGTGAGATGTAGCCCTGGGCCTCGATCTCCTTCCACGGGGCGTCGTACCGCTTCGGCCCGATGAGCGAGAACACGTCGCCCTCGCGGCCGTCCTCGCGCACCAGGGTGGCGGTGAGGCCGAGCCGGCGTCGGGCCTGCAGGTCGGCGGTCAGCTTGAAGACCGGTGCGGGGAGCAGGTGGACCTCGTCGTAGACGATGAGCCCCCAGTCGAGCGCGTCGAGGAGCGACAGATGCGTGTACTCGCCCTTCCGCCGCGCGGTGAGGATCTGGTAGGTGGCGATGGTCACCGGTCGGATCTCCTTGACCGCACCGGAGTACTCGCCGATGTCGTCCTCGCTCAAGGTCGTCCGACGCAGCAACTCGGACCGCCACTGCCGCGCCGACACCGTGTTCGTCACGAGGATGAGCGTGGTGGCCTTCACCGTCGCCATCGCCCCCGCGCCCACGAGCGTCTTGCCGGCGCCACAGGGGAGCACGACGACGCCCGACCCCTGCGCGAAGAACGTGTCGACGGCCTGCTCCTGGTACGGCCGGAGGCTCCAGTCGGCGGTCTCGAGGTCGATCGGGTGCGGCTGACCCGGCGTGTAGCCCGCCAGGTCCTCCGCCGGCCATCCGAGCTTGACGAGCTCCTGCTTGACCTGGCCGCGCGCCCACGGCTGCAGCTCGAACTCCTCGGGGGAACGCTGGTCGCCGAGGAGGGGCTTGATGCGCTTCGACCGCGTGACCTCCGCGAGGATCGACGGGTCGGTCGCGGTGAGCAGCAGGACGGGCTGGCGCTCGAGTTCCTCGCCCGGGGAGTTCGCGATCGCCGGAGCGTCGGGACGCTCCTCGCGCCGGATGACCAGGCGCCCGTACCGTGACACGGTGTCCCGGATGTCGACGGTCACGCTCTGCGGTACCGGGAACTTCGCGAAGCGCTCGAGCGTGTAGATCATCGACTCGGCGTCGTGCCCGGCCGCCCGTGCGTTCCAGAGTCCGAGCCGCGTGATCCGGTACGTGTGCACGTGCTCCGGAGCCCGTTCCAGCTCGGCGAACACCGAGAGCTCGTGGCGCGCGTCCTCCGCGTCCGGGTGTGCCACCTCGAGCAGCACCGTGCGGTCGCTCTGCACGATCAGCGGTCCGTTCATGACGGATCAGCCTAGGCGCTCACCCTGCGCTCCGCCCGGGCTGTGGATCACGCCTCGCTCTCCACAGCCACGACGAGGGAGAGTGGCAGCGTGCGTTCGACGTCGACCGTGGTGTCCTTGCCCCGCACCCGTCCGGCGGCGACCGACGTCGGGACGATCGAGAACGGCCGTTCCGACCCGTCCGGCATCCGCACCGTCAGACGGATCGGCGTGCGTCCGCGGACGGCGAGGTCGATCTGCCGCCCGAGCCACTCCTGCTCGGGCTCGCCCTCGGCGCGTTCGGTCGTCAGCCGGAGCCGCTCCACGAGCGCGCGCGCCGCCGCACGCGGGTCGCGACCCGCGGTCGCGCGTCGGACGGGAGGCACGGCCGCCACCGTCGCCTGGGCTGCGGCCGTCAGGACGGCCGGGTAGCGCGCCTCGCGCAGGGCCGAGTGCACGACCTGGACCGGGTAGCGCGTCGCGAGGACGGTCAGCTCGGGCCGCTCCCACCCGAGCTGCCGGAGCTCGGCGTCGACGCCGATCAGGTCGAGCTGGTCGGCGGTGCCGCGGACGACGGAGCCGGTGCCGGCCGGGGCGAGGTCGACCACGATCGACCCCACGCGCTCGGCGACCTGGTCGACGAGGTACGACAGCGGCTGCGGCACCCCGGTGACCGAGAGCCGGTCGAAGAGCGCGGTGACGGCGTCGCGGTCGAGACCGTCCCGGAACGCCCGTCCGAGCGAGTCCTCGGAGACCCGGTAGCGTGCGGCGAGCCCCGGCGCCTCGAGCGTGGCGACGGAACGGAGCGCCTCGTCGTCGGCCGGCGAGAGCGGACCCGGGGCGATGATCGTCAGGTCGTGCTGCAGGTAGACGCCCGGCACGGTGTCCGGCAGGTCCCGGGCGGCCAGGGAGCGGGCGTCGAGTGAGCCGGCGTCGCGTGAGCCGGCGTCAGCGTCCCCGTCGTCCACGGCTCCGGCCAGCAGCGCGTTCCCGGTCGTCGTGACCCGGCCGTCCACCACGATCCCGAGGGCCGCGGCCGTCCCCGCGACCTCGAGCAGCTCCGCGTCGAGCCACCGGGCGCCCGCCGGGTACGCCCACCGCCCGAGGGTGAGCAGGTCGCCCCAGTCGGTGCCGGCGAGCGCGAGGACCTCGTGCACCGCGGGGTCCAGCGCCGCCGACCACGTCGCCACGAGCGTGCTCCAGCGGTCCGGCCAGTCCGCAGCCAGCCAGGTCGACCCGGCGTCCGTCACGCTCCAGGTGCCCTGTTCGAGCGCGGCGAACCCGGTGCGGCGGAGGAGCGCCAGCCGGTCCGGGACCGCCTCGGCGGGGGCGCCGACGCGTTCCCCGAGCGTCCGCGCCAGGGGCGTCCCGATCCCGCCCTTGACGAGTTCCCGGACGTCGCCGTCCTGCACTGCGCGCAACAGCTCGGCGAGGACCGTCATCGTCTCGAAGGCCTGTTCGGCGCCGGTCTGGGCGGCCGTCTCGTCGTCGACGGGAGCGGCGGGGCGGGCCGGTGGCGCGCCTCCCGGCTGCCCGGTCAGGTCGGCGAGGTCGGGGTGGGCGGCGAGCCGGGCCGCCACCGCGTCGTCGACGTGGCCGTCCTCGTCGGCGAGGCCGAGCGCGACCGCGGGGGCCAGCGCCGCGCGGGTGTCCGCGGTCGGCGGGACCGCTCCGGCTGCGTCGACGTCACCCGTGGCGGCGCGCAGTGCGAGGAGCGCGGCGCGGGGCAGGTGCTCGACGGCCGCGTCCACCGCGTCGTCCGTGCGGAGCGCCTCGGCGAGGTCGAAGAAGTCGGCCACGTGCTGCGGTCCGCTCTCCGCCAGCGCCGCGGCGGGCAGCCGTCGGGCGACGACGAGCCGTTCGAGCGCGTCGTCGGGCATCGCCCGCAGGCGGGTGGCCAGGTCGGCGGTGGTCGTCATCGTCCTGCCGCTCGTCGTCCGGTCGCCGTCCTCAGCGAGACGCTCGGTTCTCGCGGGCCCGGCGCGTCCAGATGATGCCGAGGAGCACGAAGAGCAGGACCATGCCGATCGGGAACCCGAAGAGCGGGATCGCCATGACGACCGGCCAGGGCATCGACCCGGCGGCACCGGGGGCGGTCAGCCACATGATGATCATGGCGACGAAGCACAGCAGTCCGAGGACGATGATGCCGCCGACCATGGACGCGAGGACGCGTTCGGTACGATTGAACGTCACCGAGGGCTCCGCGGATTCGCGGGGGTCCTCGGTGGGACGGGTCGGCTTGGCCATCGACCCAGGATATCCGACGCACCACGGCCGTTCCACGACCACGAGGAGTCCACGCATGCCCACCGGCAAGGTCAAGTTCTACGACGACCAGAAGGGGTTCGGGTTCATCACCGGAGACGACGGCGACCAGGTCTTCCTGCACGCGTCCTCGCTGCCCGACGGCGTGACCACCGTCAAGGCCGGCTCCCGGCTCGAGTACGGCGTCGTCCAGGGGAAGAAGGGCTCGCAGGCGCTGTCCGTGCGGCTCCTCGACCCGCAGCCGTCGCTCGCGAAGATGTCCCGTCGCTCCGCGGACGACATGGCCGTGATCGTCGAGGACCTCGTGAAGGAGCTCGACCGGATCAGCGGGGACCTCCGGCACGGCCGGTACCCGAAGAACGGCACGCGGATCGCCGCGATCCTCCGCCACGTCGCCGACCAGCTGGACGCCTGATGGCCGCGCACGAGTACGAGCAGCTGGCCAGGGCCGCGCTGCTCGAGGTCACGCCGGACGACACGGTCGGCGGCTACGTCGACGCGGTGGACGAGGTCGACGGCGTCGTGTCCCTGCGGTTCGCGAACCGGATGCCCGGCTACCCCGGGTGGCGGTGGACGGTGTCGGTGGCGAAGATCGGCGACGACGACCCGACGGTGCTCGAGGTCGAACTCATGCCCGGCGACGGCTCGCTCGTCGCGCCCGAGTGGGTGCCGTGGTCCGAGCGGCTCGCGGAGTACCGCGCGGCGCAGGAGGGCGAGGACGGCGACGCGTCCGACGACGATGACGACGAGGACGACGACGAGTCGGACGACGACGAGGACGCCGACTACGACGACCCGGACGACGACGAGGCCGACGACGACGAGTCCGACGACGACGATGACGAGTTCGACGCGGACGAGGACGACCTGAACGCCTCGGACGACGACGACATCGACGGTGTCGACGTCGACGAACTCGACGACGCGGACGACGAGGACGCGGACGACGACGAAGACGCGGACGACGACGCGGACGAGGAGCCGGAGCCCGAGGCCCCGGCGCGCCGACGGCGTCGGACACCGCGGGTGCGCCCCGTCGACCCGGACGACGACCTCGAGGTCGATCGGCTCGACCCGGGCGAGACGGACCCGGACCACCACCGGTCCTGACGCGACGGCGCGCACGCAGCGCGACCGCGGACGCACAGCGCGACCGCCGACACACAGGAGGCGCGGTGCCAGCTGGCACCGCGCCTCCCGTCCGCGGAACGCGCGTCAGCGCGTCAGCTCGCCCACCACGAAGTCGACGGCCCGGACCAGCTGCGCCACGTCGCTCGGCTCGATCGCGGTGAACGTCGCGATGCGGAGCTGGTTGCGGCCGAGCTTCCGGTACGGCTCGGTGTCGACGATCCCGTTCGCGCGGAGCGTCGCGGCCACGGCCCGGGCGTCGATCGCGTCGTCGAGGTCGATCGTCGCGACGACCTGGGACCGGTGCGCGGGGTCGGTCACGAACGGGGTCGCGTAGTCCACCGACTCCGCCCAGTCGTAGATCGTGGCGGAGGACTGCTTCGTCCGCGCGTCCGCCCAGGCGATGCCGCCCGACTCGTTGATCCAGCGGACCTGGTCGTCGAGGAGCAGGAGCGTCGCGAGCGCCGGGGTGTTCAGCGTCTGGTCGAGCCGCGAGTTGTCGACCGCGTTCTTGAGGGACAGGAACTCCGGCACGTACCGGTCGGACGCCGCGATGCGCTCGACGCGCTCGATCGCGGCGGGGGAGAACAGCGCGAGCCAGAGCCCGCCGTCCGAGGCGAAGTTCTTCTGCGGGGCGAAGTAGTAGACGTCGGTCGCGGCGACGTCGAACGCCGCACCGCCGGCGGCACTGGTGGCGTCGACCACCGTCAGCGCGCCGGCGTCACCGGCGGCACGGACGACCGGGGCCATGACGCCGGTCGAGGTCTCGTTGTGCGGGTACGCGTAGACGTCGACCCCCTCGACCGGCTCGAGTGCGGCGAGCGAGCCCCCGGGCGCCTCGACGACGTGCGGGGCCTCGAGCCAGGGCGCCGCGGTGGCCTTCGCGAACTTCGAGCCGAACTCGCCGAAGGACAGGTTCTCCGCCCGTCGCTCGACGAGCCCGAACGCGGCGGCGTCCCAGAACGCGGTCGAACCGCCGTTGCCGAGGACGACCTCGTAGCCGTCCGGCACCTGGAAGAGGTCGGCGATGCCCTGCCGGACGCTGCCGACGAGGTCCTTGACGGGCTTCTGGCGGTGGGACGTGCCGAGGATCGTCGCCCCGCGCGTCACGAGGGACTCGAGCTGCGCGCCACGGATCTTGGACGGGCCGCACCCGAAGCGGCCGTCGGTGGGGAGGAGGTCGGCGGGGATGACGATGTCTGCCATGGCCCGATCCTACCGGGGTGGTATCCCACGCCCGTCCCTTGCGTCGTGCAAGTGTCGGTCGTTCCCTGTCACCGCGAACAAGTAGGGTGGGCGCGCTGGCACCGGACAGGAGAGGCGGACCGTGACCGATCTCGTCGACACCACGGAGATGTACCTCCGCACGATCCTCGACCTCGAGGAAGAGGGGATCGTCCCGCTGCGCGCCCGCATCTCGGAGCGCCTCGGCCACTCCGGCCCCACGGTCTCGCAGACCATCGCCCGGATGGAGCGCGACGGCCTCGTCGTCGTGTCCGGCGACCGCCACCTCGAGCTCACGACGGAGGGGCGCTCCCGGGCGACCCACGTCATGCGCAAGCACCGACTCGCCGAGCGCCTGCTCTCCGACGTCATCGGACTCGACTGGGCGTTCGTCCACGACGAAGCCTGCCGCTGGGAGCACGTGATGAGCGAGCAGGTCGAGGTCCGACTGCTCGAGATGCTCGGCAACCCGACGGAGTCGCCGTACGGCAACCCGATCCCCGGCCTGGCCGAGATCGGCGGGCCGACGGCGGCGGGGTTCCTCGACGGCGTGGAGAACATCGTCGCCGCCACCGAGGGCACCGACGCCGTGGCGAGCGGCACGATCCGCCGCCTCGGGGAACCGGTGCAGTTCGAGCCCGAGCTCCTCCACCAGCTGCGGACCGCCGGCGTGATGCCGGGTCGGCTCGCGCGGGTGCAGCGCGCCGGCGCCTACGTGGCCGTCCGGGTCGACGGCGAGGACGCCGGGATCGAACTCCCGACCGAGGTCGCGCAGCACGTGTACATCGAGCGCGCCGCGGGCTGACCGGCCCGCTCCTTTACCGTTTCGTTACGAACGGGCCGTTTCATCTCGACAAGGTAACGACGGACACGTACACTCGACGAGTCCCCGGGCCGACACCGAACCCGAGGACCCGTGGCAGGACGTCTCGAACCCGTCTCCTGCCTCGATCGGAAACGATGACGAACGGATGGGGTTCCACGGCTCGACCTCCTGCACCTGGCGGGGGACCGGGCGGTGGTGACGAGGCGCCGGAGATCCCACCCTTGACGCTGAACGGTTCCGCCGCGGACGACCAGACCGCGAACCCGACGAACACCGCGAAGTCGACCACCACCGACGCGATCGCGACCCGACGTTCCCTCCGCACCGCTGCCCCGCAGTCGGTCAAGACCGCGCCGCTCGCCGGTGGCCGACGCGCTGCCCAGGCGGCGGAGCGTGCCGAGCGTGCAAAGGCCAGCTCGTCGGCCCGCAAGCGTCGGCTCCTGGCTCCGCTGGTGCTGACCGTCGCCGCCGGCATGTTCGGCACCATGGCGGTCCCGGCGGCCTTCGCGTCGACCCAGCCCTCGGCCACCGCCGCAGCCGACGCCCAGCGCCAGCTCCGCGCCTCCCAGGAGCAGAACTTCTCCGTCTCCGACGCCGTGGCGCTCGCCGGCACGAGCCGCGACGGCTACGGCGCGACCGCCCAGTCGACGCTCGACGCCCAGGCCGCGCAGAAGGCGGCAGCGCAGGCGGCGAAGGAGGCCGCCGCGAAGGAAGCCGAGCAGGCCGCCGCCACCCAGGCCGCCCGCGCCGCGACGGCATCGCAGTACGCGTCCTACTCGGGCCCCTCCGCTGCCGACTACGTCGCGAGCTCGACCGCCGCGAACACGCCGTTCTCGCTCCCGGCCGTCGTCGCGACCGCGAAGCAGTACATCGGCACGCCCTACGTCTTCGGCGGCGCGGACCCGTCCGGCTTCGACTGCTCGGGCTACGTGATGTTCGTGTACGCCCAGTACGGCATCAACCTCGCGCACTCGGTGCCGCTGCAGGACCAGGCCGGCACCACCATCCCGCTGTCCCAGGCACAGCCCGGCGACGTCGTGATCTTCAACAACGAGGCGCACGACGGCTTCTACATGGGCAACGGCATGATCATGGACGCCCCGAAGCCCGGTGGCTCCGTCTCGATCCGCCCGATCTGGACGAGCGACTACCACATCGTCCGCTTCGGCATCTGAGCCGCTCGGCGCCCGTTCAGGGCGTCACACGGGCGTCGATCCCGTGAACATCGCCGGAACCGGTCCGTTCACCCTCGTGTCGGGCCGGTTTCCGACGTATCCTGGCGCTGCACCGGCCCTTCGGCTGCGAGCAGGGAGTCCACATGTCAGCGTTCCGCACGACCCGCACCACGGGTCGGCGCGCGCACGTCGACATATGGACGACCACCGCGTGCGTGCACGAGCACGCCCCGTCATGACGAGAGCACTGCCCATCCGGGTGGTGCTCTTCGTGGTTCCGGGGACGTTCGCGCGAGCGGTGGTCACCTGCGCGACGTCGTGGACCGATGCGCCCGCACCGCCTGGAAGCCGTCCAGGCACGTCGGAAGGGAACCCATGCGCACTCTCGTCCTCAACGCCGGTTACGAGCCCCTCGCGGTGATCTCGTTCCGACGGGCCCTCGTGCTGGTCATGAACCAGAAGGCCGCCATCGTCGCCGCCGACCTCGACCACCCGGTCACCGGGTCGACGTCGAGCTACGACCGTCCGTCCGTCATCATCCTGACCCGGTACGTGCGCATCCCGCACTCGAGACTCGTGCCGGTGTCCCGTCGCGGGGTGCTCCGCCGTGACGGGAACCGCTGTGCCTACTGCGACCGGCACGCCACCACGATCGACCACGTGCAGCCCCGCTCCCGCGGCGGTGAGGACTCGTGGGAGAACCTCGTCGCCTGTTGCCTCGCCTGCAACAACACGAAGGGCGACCGGACGCCGCAGGAGATGGGCTGGCGGCTCCGCTTCCGCCCGAAGGCGCCCCACGGTGCCGCCTGGGTCGTCCGGGGGATCGAGCGGCCGCAGGCGGACTGGGACGAGTTCCTCGTGGCCGCGTAGCGGCCGGTGCCGCTGGCGCAGCAGCGGACGGGAGGCGCGGTGCGGCCCGGCACCGCGCCTCCCGTCCGCCCCGCGCTCGGTGACCGGATCGCTCGTGGTCGGCCGGATCGCTCGTGGTTGGCGGAATCGCTCGTAGGAGGTCGGAACTTCCGGCTGACCACGAGCGATCCGGCTTCCTACTGCGCGTGCGATGGGTCGGAACGTCCTCGTGCTCGCTGCCGCTAGAGTGGTGGCGCCAGCCTCTGTAGCTCAATGGAAGAGCAGTTCCGTCCTAAGGAAACGGTTGGGGGTTCGAGTCCCTCCAGGGGCACCACCAGCACCAGTGTCAGGGTCAGCGTCAGGCCGCCGCCCGTTCACCCACGGGTCGGCGGCGCATCGCAGGATCCCCGACCTCCGGCCCGCGGTACACCATGTCCATCGCGCCGACGCTCTCGCCCGGCGGCACGATCGCGTCGATCCGGTCGAGCACGTCGTCGTCGAGACGGACGTCGACCCCGGCGAGCGTGTCCTCGAGCTGCTCCATCGTCCGCGGTCCCGCGATCGCCGAGGTCACCCCCGGGTGTGCGATCGTGAACGCCATCGCGAGGTGCGTCAGCCGGATCCCCGTCTCGTCCGCGAGGGCGATGAGCTGCTCGGTCGCGGCGAGCCGGCGTGCGTCGCGGAAGTGCCGCATGCCGGTGCCGGCCCGGAACTCGTCGTTCGCCGCTCCCGCGCGGTACCGCCCGGTGAGGGTTCCCCCGGCGAGCGGGCTGTAGACGAGGGTCCCCATCCCGTACCGCTGCGTGACGGGGAGGATCTCCCGTTCGATCTCCCGGTCGAGGATCGAGTAGTTCGGCTGCTCGGTCCGGAACCGCTCGAAGCCCCGGCGGTCGGACACCCACTGCGCCTCGACGATCTCCGAGCCGCGCATCGACGAGCTGCCGATCGCGCGGACCTTGCCCTGCCGGACGAGGTCGGTGAGTGCGGAGAGCGTTTCGTCGATGTCCGTGTCGGGGTCGGGCCGGTGCAGCTGGTAGAGGTCGATGTGGTCCGTGCGGAGGTTCCGGAGCGACCGCTCGACCGCCTCGACGATCCACCGCCGCGAGGCTCCTCGGTGGTTCACGTCGTCGTCGACCGGCCCGTGGAACTTCGTCGCGAGGACGACCTGGTCGCGCCGGCCCGCGAGCGCTTCCCCGACGACCTCCTCCGAGTCGCCGTACCGGTCGGCGGTGTCGACGAAGTTGATGCCGGCGTCCAGCGCGCGGTGGATGATCCGGATCCCTTCCTTCCGGTCGGGGTTGCCGAACGAGCCGAGCATCATGGCGCCGAGGGCGTACGGCGTGACCTTGATGCCGGTCCGGCCGAGGGTGCGGTACTGCATGAGGGCCTCCTGTAGGCTTGTTTCCGGAACGTTGTTCCGCTACTGACCGAGACGATACGGAACAATGTTCCGTTTGCGCAAGGGGGTTCTCCATGCCGAATGCCGCCGCACCCCGCCGCCGCCGCGCCGACGCCGAGCAGAACACCGACGCGATCCTCACCGCGGCGCGGACCGTCTTCGCGCGGTCCGGGGTCGACGCCCCGGTCCGCGAGGTCGCCGCCGAGGCCGGTGTCGGCGTGGCCACCCTGTACCGCCACTTCCCGCAGCGCGCCGACCTCGTCGCCGCGGTCTTCACGTCGGAGATCGACGACACCGCGGCGGAGGCCGACCGACTGTCCGCCGCGTTCCCGCCCGGCGAGGCACTCGACCGGTGGGTCACGCGGTTCACCCGGTTCGTCTCGACCAAGCAGGGGCTGTCGGCCGCCCTGCACTCGGGCGACCCTGCGTTCGCGCCGCTGCCGGCGTACTTCACGGACCGGCTCGGCCACGTGCTCCGGCGGCTCCTCGACGACGCGGCGGCGGCCGGGGTCGTCCGGGACGGCGTCGACGAGATCGAGCTCCTGCAGGCGATCGGGGACCTCAGCCACCGTGCACCGTCCACCGACGGATCGCCGAGCCCGATGGTGCGGCTGCTGCTCGACGGGCTCCGCGTCCGGTCCTGACGCCGACACCGGTCGCGCGTCGCTGAGGGACCGTGCAGCATCCCGCGGCCCCGGCGACCCACGCCCTAGGCTGCCGCCATGGGGAACAACCGTCGCCGCGGGGGCACGATCGGCCTGATCGTCCTCGCCGCCTACCTCGTCCTGCGCTTCGGTCTCCTGGCCTACCGCGAGCACGAGGAGGGCATGTCGACCGGCGGCATCGTGCTCAGCCTCATCGGCTTCGCCGCGCTCGGCTTCGCGATCGTCGAGGCGGTGAACCTCGCCCAGCACGCCCACAGCCGCCGACGTGAGGCCGCGCTCGCGACGCAGCACCCCGGCGCGCTCCTGGTGCCCGTCCGACTGGGAAAGGACCTCGGCACGCAGGTCGACTGGGTCGCGGGCGCGCTCGGGCTGCCCCGCACCGCCGTCCCCCGACGCGG
This sequence comes from Curtobacterium sp. 'Ferrero', assembly GCF_002412165.1. Classification (GTDB taxonomy): domain Bacteria; phylum Actinomycetota; class Actinomycetes; order Actinomycetales; family Microbacteriaceae; genus Curtobacterium. Next base: position 33,032 of record NZ_NXIA01000019.1, on the reverse strand, counting down.
CTACGGGACCCTCGTCGCGGACGGGCAGGGCATCGGCCTGTACAGCGGCGGATCCACCCCGACGCTCCTCCTCGGCATCCCGCGCGAGGTCGTCGTGTCCGTCGCGAGCGGTGACGCCAAGGCGGTCGGACGGTTCGCCTCCGGCCGGGTCGACGCCATCCGCGTGCTCGCCGGCGCGCAGCAGGCACCGGTCTGGTACGACATCCCGGCCTACCGGGTCGTGTTCGGGTTCCCGAAGCACCTGCACGGCGACGAACTCCACCAGCGGGTGCGCGACGTCGCCGCTGCGGTCGGCGTCTCGGTGGTCACCCTGCCGCCGTTGCGCTGACGGGACAGCGCTCCGGACGGGAGGCGCGTGGCGGCGCCGCCCCGCGCCTCCCGACCGCCCTGTGGACACCGCGCTCCCCTCCGCCGGTTCTGCGCGGCCCCCCGAAGGGGGGTATCGCCAGTGCACGGCGGTCGCCTTGTAGGTTGTTCAGGAAGCGGCCTCACCAACCGCTCGTCCTCAGCACGACAGGGGTGTCGTGCGGACCCGAGGGGGATCAGGATGCACCACTGCGACACGACGATCGCGTACACCGTGCGCCCTCGTGCGTGCGCCGGTGCCCGGCCTCTCGCTGCCGGGGGTGATCGCTCCGGATAGCCCGTCCGCGCGCAGCTCGACGCGCACACGTGACTCCGGGACCGCCTCACCAGCGGTCTCGTCGGATCCCCGGACCAACCATCCGGGGAGGGATCAGCGGCGGAGGGATCCGCCGGAGGAAGAGGCACAATGCCATCCACAGCAACACGCTTCGCGCTGCGCGCGGGCGCCACGGCGACCGTCGCCGCGGTCATCATCGGAGGGGCCGCACTCCCCGCGAACGCCGCCGCGGGCGACGTCACCCAGGCCGAGGGCCGGCTGCTCGCGGGCAGCGGCACCGTCGACCTCGACGCCGTCGCGGCGCTCGCCGGGTCGTACGCCGCCACCGCTCCGGCCGGCGCGGACGACGGCGGGTCGAACCCGCTCGACCTGACCGTCCTCGACACCCTGGGCGTCACCGCCACGAACGGGGTCCAGCTGCTCGGGTCGAACGGCCTGGTCGACGTCGGTGTCGCCGGCCAGTACTCGGCGTCGTCGACCACGGGGGCCGTGGCCTCCGCCGGGGCGATCACCGGCGACGGCGCCGTCCAGGTCGGAGCGCCCGGGCCCGGAGCGAGCATCGACCTGACGCCCCTGATCGACGGGCTCGACCTCGGCGGTGTCGTCAGCGACGCCTCGGTCGACCTCGGCGCCCTCTCGGCACGCGCCGAGGCGACGCGGACCTTCACCGGCTCCGACGTCTCGACCGACTACCAGGTGGCGAGCGCGGACGTCTCCGTCGTGAGCCCCGCCGTGGCGGCCCTGGTCGGCCAGCTCGACGCGACGCTCGACGCGTCGAGCACCACGCTCGAGGCCGCGCTCAGTGCCGACGAGGTGACCGCTGGTCTGACCGGCGCGGTCGCCGACGGGCTCGGGAACGCGCTGGGTGTCGTCCCGGGCATCGCCGTCGGCGACACGACGGCGACCGTCACCGCGGACGTCGACCTCGCGCAGGCGGTGTCCTCCGTGACCGCGGCTCCGCTGACCTCCGGAGCGGTGACGATCGACCTGTCGACCGGCACCGTCGCGATCGACCTCGCCGACCTCTACACGCTCAACGACCTCGCGCCGAACACGCGCCTGCTCGCGAGCGACACGATCAACGCGCAGATCGAGGAGTCGATCGCCGACATCCTGGAGAACCAGGTGCCCGCGCTCCTGACCACCGCGCTGACCGACGCACTCGACGCCGCGACGGTCTCGGTGGACGTCAGCACGGACGCCACGGTCGTGCTCGCCGACGCCGGTCTCGACATCACCGTCGACACGACGCTCGGACAGCTCCTCGGCACCTCGACGACCGACCCGGACGTCACGATCACCGGGACCGGGGCACTCGCGGCCCTCGACACGCTCGGCGTCACGGCCGGACTCCAGACCGTCGTCGACACGGCGCTCCTGCCCGCGCTGACCACCGTCGTCGGCGGCGCCGTCCCGGAGGACTTCCTCGCCGACACCCTCACCGCGCTCGTCGACACGCTGGAGGGCGTCGTCACGGCGCTCGACCCGCTGCTCGACACGCTCAACCAGCTCGTGTCGATCACGATCAACTCGCAGACCGACCCGTCGTTCAGCGACGCGGACGGCGACGCCACCGGGGCCACCACGGTCCGGGCGGTCCGGCTCGAGCTCGTGCCGGCGGCGGACCTCGCCACGGTCGACCTGGCCACCGCCACGGTGCAGGCCGACGCCTTCGCCGGCGTCGTGATCACCGACCCGGAGGACGGCAGCAGCACCACCGTCCCGGCGGCCGACGACACCACCGACACCCCGGTGTCCGGCACGGCGGAACCGGGTTCGGACGTGACCGTCACGCTCGACGGTGACGACGCCGGGGCGCAGACGACGACCACGGGCGACGACGGCACCTGGACCGTCACGTTCCCGGACGTCGCCGTCGGGGACCACGAAGCCGTCGCGGTCGAGACGATCGGCGGGCTGACCAGCGAACCGGACTCCGTCACCTTCGCGGTCGTCGCGGCCCCGGTCGACCCGACCGACCCGCTCACCACGGGCCCGGGCACCCCGGGCGACGGCACCCCGGGTGACGGCAACGGCGGTGGCGCCGGTGGCGGAGCCGGCAACGGCGACGCCGGCACGGTCGGCACCGGGACCGGTGTGAACGCCGCCGGTGGCTCCCTCGCCTACACCGGCGCCGAGTTCCTGCCGCTGATCGTCCTCGCGGGGCTCCTGCTCGCCGCGGGCGGCAGCACCCTCCTGGCGCGACGCCTCCGTCGCGCCTGACCCGGGCGGGCGCCGGTCGTGCGGACCGGCGCCCGCCCCGCACGGGACGCGGTGCGTTCGGGCCACCGCGTCCCGCGCCCGGCGTCGGTGCGGTGGTGATCGGGTCACCACCGCACCGGCACCCCGGCCCGTTCGACCAGACCACCACGAGGAGCGCCGTGCACGACCACGACACCCACCCGCTCGACCGACACGTCGGCCCGCCGCACATCGAACGGTTCCGGCTCACCCGGACGCCCGGCGAGACGCTCGGGGTCGTCTGCACCTGCGCGATCGGTGCGGACCACGACAACACCATCCACCCCTCCCACCCGGCACCAGCGCGCTGACGGCCGTCGGGGGGATACTGGCAGCGTGCGTGAACTCCAAGCCCAGATCGCGGCGGACCTCGACGTCCAGCCCACCATCGACCCGCAGCAGGAGATCGACCGCCGGGTCGGGTTCCTGCGCGACTACCTGCTGACCACCGGCGCGAAGGGGTACCTCCTCGCGATCAGTGGCGGCCAGGACTCCACCCTCGCCGGCAAGCTCACCCAGCTCGCCGTCGAGTCCCTCCGAGCCGACGGCCACGACGTCACCTTCACGACCGTGCGCATGCCGTACCGGGTCCAGGCGGACGAGGACGATGCGCAGCTCGCCCTGCAGTTCATCGGCGCCGAGCCCGGCATCACCGTGAACATCGAGCACGGTGTCGACGGCGTCGTGCAGGACACGCTGGCGTCCGGCGTGGAGCTGAGCGACTTCGTCAAGGGCAACGTCAAGGCCCGGATGCGCATGGTCGCCCAGTACGCCGTCGCCGGGCAGCGCGGACTGCTCGTCGTCGGGACCGACCACGCGGCCGAGGCGGTCACCGGCTTCTTCACCAAGTACGGGGACGGCGGTGTGGACCTCACGCCGCTGACCGGCTTGACGAAGAGCCAGGGCCGCCAGGTCCTCGGGCACCTCGGCGCACCGGCACGGCTCTACGAGAAGGCGCCGACCGCCGACCTGCTCGACGACCTCCCCGGCCAGACCGACGAGGCGAACCTCGGCCTGACCTACGCCGAGATCGACGCCTACCTGCAGGGACACGACGTCCCGGACGAGGTCGCCGAGGCGATCGAGTCCCGGTACCGGGCGACCGCGCACAAGCGCGCGGTGCCGGCGACCCCCTTCGACGACTGGTGGCGCGCCACCGTCGACGCGCGCTAGCCGCGACCACCTGACGGACGGGAGGCGCGGTGCCGGCTGGCACCGCGCCTCCCGTCCGTCCTCCAGCGCCCCCGGCGGTGCACGCGCCACCGTCGGTGGCGAGCGCTAGGCTCGGACACGGAACATCAGGTACGGAATCCCGGTCGATCGCCGGGGTCGGAGGGGGAACGTCATGGAGATCCTGTTCGCACTCGGCGCGGTGCCGCTCGTCATCCTGGGGATCATCGTCCTCGCGGTGGTCGTGCTCGTCTACGCCAAGGCCGTCTACCGCAACGCCGGGGCGGACGAGGCGCTCATCATCACCGGCAAGCGGTCGCGCAAGGTCAAGAACGCCGACGGCACCGAGACCGTCGAGTCCGGCATCAAGGTCGTGCTGGGTGCGGGCGTGCTCGTGCGGCCGTTCTTCGAGCGGGTCGCGAAGCTGTCCCTCAGCTCGCGGGCGATCGACATCAACGTGAACGCGCAGGACTCCCGCGGCGTCACGATCGACGTCGAGGCAGTGGCGCTCGTCAAGGTGGGCGAGACCGACGCGTCGATCCGGGCGGCCGCACAGCGGTTCCTCGGCCAGGAGAAGAAGATCGACGACTTCGCGCGCGAGGTCCTGTCGGGCTCGCTGCGCGCGTCGATCGGTGCGACCGACGTGTCGACGATCATCCGGAACCGCGACCAGCTCACCGTGGCGGTCCTCGACGTCGCGAAGGACGCCCTGCACAGCCAGGGCCTCGACGTCGACTCGTTCGAGATCAAGGGGATCTCGGACCGCAACGAGTACATCAGCGACCTCGGTCGTGCCGAGCGCGCGCGTGTCCGGCTCGAGGCTGAGAACGCTGAGGCGCAGGCCGACCGCGAAGCGCGCGAGGCCCGAGCCCGTGCCGACCAGGCGATCGCCGAGGCCGAGAACGCGCTGGCCATCCGCCGTGCTGCCCTCCAGCTGGACTCCGACCGTGCCTCGGCCGAGGCCGCGGCGGCGGGGCCGCTCGCCCACGCCCGCGCGGCGCAGGGCGTCGTGGAGCAGGAGCAGCTGACGGCACAGAAGCGTGCCGAACTGCGCCGAGCCGAGCTCGAGTCCGAGGTCACGGCCGTGGCCGAGGCGAACGCCCGCAAGACCCGGCTCGAAGCGGAGGCCGCCGCGGCCGCCCAGGTCGAGACGGCCCGTGCCCAGGCCGAGGCCCGTCGCATCGCGGCGGAGGCGGTCGCCGCCGAAGCCCACGCCGAGGCCGATGCCCGCAAGTTGGCTGCCGACGCGTCCCGTGCCGAGGGCGAGGCCGCGGCCGATGCGATCCGTGCCAAGGGTCAGGCCGAGGCGGACGCCACGAAGGCCCAGGCGGATGCGCTCGCCCAGCACTCTGAGGCGGTGCTGCGGGTGAAGGCCATCGAGACGTTGCCCAGCATCGCGCGGGAGCTCGCCGCCCCGATGAGCAACATCGACCAGTTGACCGTGGTGTCCTCGGACGGAGCGGGATCGCTGTCGAAGAGCGTCGTCAGTCAGTTCAGCGAGGTCGACGCCCTGCTCGGCACGACGGCAGGGTTCACGCTGAGCGACATCGTCAAGAGCACCACGACGGGCCAGGCTGCGGCTCGGGCGGTCGCCCGCGAGCAGGAGCGGGTCGAAGCGGAGTGACCCCGCGGCGGGTCAGGACTCGCGGTGCTCGTCGCCGTCGGAGGTTCCCGACTGCTGCCCGCCGGCGTCCTCCCGCTCCTGGGTGAGTCGCTGCTGCCACACGATGCTCCGCGCCGCACCACCGAGGACGTCCTCGACGCTCCGGTCCGTCGAAGCTGCGAGGGCGCCGCTGAGTCCGGCGGTCAGCGTGCCACCGGCAGAGGCGAGCCGTTCGACGACCTCCTCCTGCCGGGGCGTCAGCGGTTCGTCGACCAGGTCGTCGACCGTGTCGTGGATGTTCTGCTCGCTCGCGTCGAGGGCGGCGTCGTCACCGGACTGCAGTGCTGCGGCCTCGCCGACGACCACCAGGCCGAGTCGCGCGGCGTCGTCTTCCGGACGGGGAGTTGCGTGCTCATCGGTCATGCGGGAGACGGTACGCCCCGACGGCCGACCAGGCTGAGGGGTTGTCCCCCTCCGTCCCGGCACGAACGCCCGACCACGACCGGTGGCGCAGGGGCGCCCGACCACGACCGCCGGCGCACGGGCACCCGACCACGACCTCCGGAGCAGGGCCGGGGTCAGTCGGCGCGGGCAGCCCAGCGGCGGAGCAGCCACTCCGCCGCGGCGACGCCCTCGCTCCGCTGGAACGCCCGGATCGTCGGCATGTTCGGCGGCGACGGCAGCGCGGCCTTCTCGAAGAAGAGTCCCGCGAGGCCGGCGAGCACGGCGTCCGCCGTCGCGGGGTCGAGTCCGGCGAACACCGGGTGCGTCGCCAGGTGGTGTTCCACGTCCACGTCGTCGCCGCGCACGAGGCTGTCGAGCAGGTAGGTGAGTGGGTCGAGCCAGTGCGCGCCGATCGCAGCCCAGGGCCAGTCGACGATCCAGACCGTCCCGGCGTCGTCGACGATCAGGTTGTCGGCCCGGCAGTCGACGTGCACGAGGTGGTCGCCGTCCACACGGTCACCGCTCCCGCGCGCCGTCTCGGCGAACCGGGTCGCGACGGCGGCGACCTCGGGCGGCAGCACGTCGGGGAGCCCGTCCGCGAGCATCCGGTCCCAGGCGGCGAACTCGTCGCGGAGCTCGTCGGCCACGCGGGGGAGCCCGTTCAGGTCGGCGGGGGCGACGGGCAGGGTGTCGAGTGCATCGAGCACGGCCGGGAGGTCCGCTGCGGTCGGGTGGCGGCCGTCGACGTCGTCGAGCACGAGGGCGGCCCAGTCGTCGCCGTCGTGCTGTTCGTCGAACGCCGCGAGGAGCCGCGGAGCCTGCACGCCGACGGGGATCGCGGCCATGACCCGCGCCTCGCGGCGGTGCATCCGGAACCCGTCCTCGTTCCGCCCCCGCGAGAGGGCCTTGACGAACGCGCGCTCTCCGGTCGCGGTGCGGATCCGGTCGGCGCTGCCCGGGGACCAGCCAGACGCCTGCGACGCCGCCGCGACGACGGGGCCGCCGAGCACCTGTTCGACCCGCGCGCGCAACGTCGTTGGTACCTCGGCCCAGCTGATCCGCCCCATGTCGGCACCGTAGCCGACGTGACCCGTCAGGCGGAGGCCGGCGTCGCCGTGTCGAGCATGTGGATGGTCTCGATCACGAGTTCGGCGGCCACCGGGTCCCGCTGGACCACGGCGTCGCGGAAGCGGGGGAAGTGCTCGAGGAGGTGCGTGACGGGGATGAGCTCCCCGACGCTGTCCACCCGGAGTCGGTAGGCCAGTCCGTCGATCACGTGCCGGGCGGGCTGCGCGAGGGTCGGGTTCGGACAGAGGTCGAGCCAGGCGTGGTAGGCGCCGTCGACGGTCAGCACCACCCGGGCCGTACCGCCGTGCCGCAGTCGTTCGACCTCGGCGTCGAGCCGGCGGCGCGTGGTCTCGACCGCGGCGTCGCTCATGACCGGGACCGTCAACCGGACGACCCCGCCGATCAGGACCCCGAGCGCGCGGAGGGCGTCGAGCACCTCCTCGGGTCGGGGCACCGCGACGCGGGTGTACCGGTTCGGCACCATCTCCACGAGCCCCTCGGTCGTGAGTGCCGCGAGCGCTTCGCGGATCGGGGTCCGCGAGACGCCGAGCCAGGCGATCAGTTGGTCGTCGTGCAGGCGTTCGCCGGCCTCGAGTGTGCCGTCGAGGATGGCGGCGCGGAGCTTCGCCGCGGCTTGGTCCCGGAGGAGGGCGCGAGCGGCGGGGCTGTCGGTCTTGGGTACGGGCACGGTTCCTCCTCGGGTTGACATGTCAGAATACCGCACACCACGGACTACCGCCACGCTCACCCGAGGACGCTGAGGGAACCTGCAGGGACGGCAACGTTGCGTTGCGCGTAAACCTGCTGGCGGTGTAAAGTTGCAGCGTCTGCAAGGTTGACCCGCCAGCGTCGGCGCTCCTCCTCGCGGCTCATCGAAGCCGTGGGCACCGACGACTCGGCGTCCCTCGCCACCGACGGAACCGACCCTCATCCCCGTAAGGAATCCGCATGTCCACAGCCACCGCACCGGTCGAGGTGCAGCGGGGGCGCCCGGCAGTCCCGGCCGCCCAGCCGGCGAAGCCGGTCATGACCCACCGCCAGATCCTCCTCGTCATCTACGGCCTGATGGCCGGCATGTTCCTCTCGTCGCTCGACCAGACCATCGTCGGGACGGCGATCCGCACGATCGGCGACGACCTGCACGGGCTCGACCAGCAGGCCTGGGTCACGACCGCGTACCTCATCGCCTCGACGATCACCACGCCGATCTACGGCAAGCTCTCCGACGTCTTCGGCCGTCGGCCGCTGTACATCTTCGGCATCGCGGTGTTCATCCTCGGCTCGCTGCTGTCCACGCTGTCGACGTCGATGATCATGCTCGCCGCCTTCCGGGCGTTCCAGGGCATCGGTGCCGGCGCGCTCATGTCGCTGCCGCTGGCGATCATGGGCGACATCCTCGCGCCCCGTGAGCGAGCCAAGTACCAGGGGTACTTCCTGGCGGTGTTCGGCATCTCGAGTGTCATCGGCCCGCTCATCGGCGGCTTGTTCTCCGGTGCGGACCAGATCCTCTGGATCACCGGGTGGCGCTGGGTCTTCCTGGTAAACGTGCCGATCGGTGTCGGCGCGCTGGTCATGGTCATCGCGTTCCTGCACCTGCCGAAGTTCGGTGACGCCAAGGCGAAGCCGCGCATCGACTGGTGGGGAGCGACCTCGGTCATCGTGACGCTCGTGCCGCTGCTGCTCGTGGCCGAGCAGGGCCGGACGTGGGGCTGGGGCTCGCCGGCCGCGATCGCCTGCTACGTCGTCGGCGCGCTGGGGCTCGTCGCGTTCCTGGTCGTCGAGTCGCTCATGCGGGACGACGCGATCATCCCGCTCAAGCTGTTCCGCTCGGGCGTCTTCTCGATGGCGACCCTGCTCGGGTTCCTCGTCGGGTTCGCGATGTTCGGCGCCATGCTGACCATCCCGCTGTACCTGCAGATCGTCACCGGGCTCACCCCGACCGAGTCCGGCTTCGCGACCCTGCCGATGATCGGCGGGCTCATGATCGCCTCGATCGCCTCGGGGCAGATCGTCGCCCGCACCGGCCGGTACCGGATCTTCCCGGTGATCGGCACGGCGCTCGTGTCCCTCGGCTACGTCGTCCTGACGTTCATGACCATCGACAAGCCGCTCTGGTTCCTCATGATCGGCATGTTCCTGATCGGCCTCGGCCTCGGCCAGCTCATGCAGAGCATCACCCTGGCGTCGCAGAACTCCGTGCAGCCCCGGGACATGGGGGTCGCGACCTCGTCCGCGACGTTCTTCCGGCAGATCGGCGGGACGCTCGGCACGGCCGTCCTGCTCTCCGTGCTGTTCTCGATCATGCCGACGAACATCCTGCACGCGACCGCGGACAAGGCGAACCTGAACGGGGCGCTCGACGCGGCGCTCAACCCGACGGTCGCCTCGGCCAAGGCGAACCAGGGGGTCATGGAGCAGATCTGGAACCCGATCGTGCGTCCCATCGAGCAGAAGGTGCAGTCGCAGCTGGACGACGCGGCCGCGCAGGCGAAGCAGGCCGCCGACGCCGCGGTCACGGAGCAGGTGACCGCTGCCGTGCAGCAGCAGGTCGCCGCCGGAGCCGTGCCCGCCGCCGCCGCGCAGACGGTGATCGACCAGCAGGTCGCCGCCGCCACCCCGGCCGCCGAGCAGCAGGCCCTGGCCGCCGTCGCGGACAAGGCCCACGCCACGGTCGGCACGGACGGCACCGTGTCCGTCGACTGGTCCGACGCGTCGCAGCGCTCGTACTGGGTGGACCAGCTCACCCCCACCCTGTCGAAGCAGATCGCGAAGCAGGCCGACTCCGGCACGTCCGGGGCCAGCTCGGAGACGAGCGACACGTCGTACCTCAACGGTGCCGACGCTGCGCTGACGCGGCCGTTCATGACCGGGTTCAACGCGTCCGCCGTGACGGTGTACTGGGTCGGCTTCGGGGTCATCCTGCTCGCCTTCGTGCTGAGCTGGTTCTTCAAGGCGCCGCCGCTGCGGAAGAGCTCGGCGCTGCAGGAGCAGGCCGACTCCGCCGGCACCGCCGACGACCTCGAGGTGCAGGCCGTCGCCGCCGCCGACACGATGGGCTCGCCCACCGCGCCGAGCACCGGATCCGTCTCCGTCCAGCGTGGTCGCTCGGGCGACTAGGGCGACCGGGGCCTCCCACCAACCCGGTGGGAGGCCCCGCCACGACCCGGAGCAACGCATGAGCAGCACAGCAACAGTGACCGGCCGCGCAGCGGTGACCGGCCGCGCAGCAGCGACCGGTGCGCAGGCAGCGCACGAGGCCAGCACGCCGCATGAGGCCAGCACGCCGGCCGAGGCCGGTCTGCGCGAACGCAAGAAGCAGCGGACCTGGCAGGCGATCCACGAGGCGGCAGCCGACCTCGTCACCGAGCACGGCCTGGCCGCCACCGTCGAGGAGATCTGCGCGCGTGCAGGGGTGTCGTCGCGCACGTTCTTCAACTACTTCCCGTCGAAGGGGCACGCGGCGCTCGGGCTCCCGGCGCCGACGGTGCCGGACGACGCCCGAGCCGCCTTCCTCGCGGCGGACGGACCGATCGTCGCGGACCTCTGCGACCTGGTCGCGCGGACGGTCGTCCTGCCCGAGGACCACCGCCGCGCGAAGGCCCTCGTCCGCGCGCGGCCGGAGCTGGTGCCGACCATGCTCCAGTGGATGGCCGACACCCGGCTCGCCGTCCACGCGGTCGCGTCCGAGCGCACCGGGGCGGACGACGCACGGACCGCGGTCACCCTCGTGATGGCCGCCGTCATCGAGGCCGTGCACCGGAGCGCGACGGACTCCCGGCAGCAACTGGCCGAGCGACTGCGGCAGGTGGTCCGCGAGATGGTCCGGCTCGGTTCCGTCTGAGACGCCGGAGGCCGGGACTGTCGGACGGGAGGCGCGTGGCGGGTCCGCCACGCGCCTCCCGTCCGTTCCGGACTTCGGGCATGCATCCGACCAATCCATGCCTGATGGTTCGCTTTCGGGACCATATTGCCTCTTGACGCAAGAGACATCGGATGTTTCGATGGGCTCGTTCGGTCGACGACGACCGGACGGGCAGGAGACACGATGAGCCGCATCACCGGGTTGCGCGTCCGGGACGTCCGCTTCCCCACCTCGCGGGACCACGACGGCTCCGACGCGATGAACCCCGCACCCGACTACTCCGCCGCGTACGTGGAGCTCACCACCGACGCACTCGAGCCCCACGTCGGGGCCGCCTTCGTCTTCACGATCGGACGCGGCAACGAGGTGCAGGAGGCGGCGATCGCGGCGCTCCGGGACCACGTGGTGGGACACTCCGCCGAGGCGCTCCTCGCCGACATGGGCGCGACCTGGCGGAGCCTCGTGCACGACTCGCAGCTGCGCTGGCTCGGCCCGGAGAAGGGCGTCATGCACATGGCCATCGGCGCGGTCGTGAACGCCCTGTGGGACCTCAAGGCCAAGCGCGCCGGACAGCCGCTCTGGGCGCTCCTCGCCGAGATGACCCCGGAGGAGCTCGTCGACCTCGTCGACTTCCGGTACCTCACCGACGCGATCACGCCGGAACGGGCCCTCCAGCTGCTCCGCGACGCCGAGCCGCTCCGAGCCGAGCGACGCCGACGGCTCGAGGCCGAGGGGTACCCCGCGTACACGACGACCCCCGGCTGGCTGGGCTACGACGACGACAAACTCGTGCGCCTGTGCCGCGAGGCCGTCGCCGACGGGTTCACCCAGATCAAGCTGAAGGTCGGCGTGGACGTCGACGAGGACGTTCGGCGCACGGCTCTCGCGCGCGCCACCGTCGGCCCGGACGTCCGCATCGCCGTTGACGCGAACCAGCGCTGGGACGTCGACGAGGCCGTGGCCTGGGTGGAGCGGCTCCGCCCGTTCGACATCGCCTGGGTCGAGGAGCCGACCAGCCCCGACGACGTGCTCGCGCACGCCGAGATCGCCCGCCGGATCGCCCCGATCCCGGTCGCGACGGGTGAGCACATGGCGAACCGGGTGGTGGCGAAGCAGCTGATCCAGGCGAACGCCATGAGCGTCCTGCAGATCGACGCCACCCGGGTCGCCGGTGTCAACGAGAACCTCGCGATCCTGCTGCTCGCCGCCGAGCACGGCGTCCGGGTCTGCCCGCACGCCGGAGGAGTGGGACTGTGCGAGGCCGTCCAGCACCTGTCGATGTTCGACGCGGTCGCCCTGAGCGGTGACCTCGACACTCGCTGCATCGAGTTCGTCGACCACCTGCACGAGCACTTCGTGACACCGGTCGACGTGCACGACGGCCGCTACTGGCCGCCGACCACCCCGGGAGCCGGCACCGAGATGCACGCCGACTCCCTCGACACCCACACCTACCCCGACGGTCCGGTCTGGGCGGCGACGGCACCGGGCTCCCCGGTGCGCGACACCGCCCGGGTCGTCGCCTGAGGAACCCGACCGATCCCGATCCCGATCACCACGACGGAGTGGAGACACCGATGCAACGACGACGACTCATCGCGGGGATGGCGGCCGCGGCCGCCGCGGCCCTCGTGCTCACCGGCTGCTCCTCCGGCAGCAGCGCCGGTGGCAGCCAATCGAAGGACTCGCTCACCTGGTCCATGTGGATCGCCGGCAAGGAGGACCAGGCCGCCTGGCAGAAGGTCGCCGACACGGTCAAGAGCGAGGACGGCATCACCCTGACGATCCAGGGCGCCCCGTTCGAGAACTACTTCACGAAGCTCAGCGCCCAGCTCAGCGGCGGGAGCGCGCAGTGCGTGGTGAGCATGCAGTCCCTGCGTGCGGCGAACTACACGTCCTCGCTCCTGCCGCTCGACGACCTGGCCGAGAAGGCCGGCCTCGACCTCTCCGCTTTCGACAGCACGGCGTTGAACGGCATGAAGGTGGACGGCAAGCTCTACGGTCTGCCCTACGACACCGGGCCCATCATGATGTTCTACAACAAGGACATGCTCAAGGCGGCCGGGGTGTCCGACCCGGAGCCCGGGTGGACGGTCGACGACTTCGAGAAGACCGGCGCCGCGCTCAAGGCCAAGGGCGACACCATGTTCGGGTCGACGGTCGGGGACCTCAACCTCGAGTCGATGGTCTACGGCTACAACGGCGGCAGGGTGGTCACGACGAAGGGGGAGCTCGACCCGACGAACGGCGACTTCGCGAAGGGGCTCGACTGGCTCGGCAGCCTGGTCAAGGACGGCTACGCCACCCAGGCGTCGTCCGACACGTCCCAGCCCGGCAACGACTTCGCCTCCGGCAAGGTCGCGATGTACACCGACGGGCCGTGGTCGCTCATCAGCCAGAAGGCCAAGGTGAAGTTCGACCTCGGCGTCACGACGCTCCCGTCCGGCACCTCGGGTCCGTCGACGTTCGCGGCGGGTTCCGGCTTCGGCATCTCGAAGCAGTGCAAGTACCCCGAGCAGGCCTTCAAGGCGGTGGAGACCATGACCAGCGAGAAGGTCCTGACGTCGCTCGCCGAGCAGGGCCGGGCCTTCCCCGCCCGCACCGCGGCGCAGGGCGCCTGGTACTCCAGCGCCGGCATCGACGGCGCCGAGACCGCGCTCAAGGCGGCGCTGGCGAAGTCGTCGCCGCTCCTCGGGAACAAGCAGAGCGACCAGCTGTCCCAGCTCTTCACGCAGTACGCCCTGCAGGCGGTGAACGGCCAGACCTCCGGCAAGGAGGCCATGTCGTCCATCGCGAGCCAGCTCGGAACCCAGTAGCCAGCGCACCAACCGCCGGACTGGAGGCGGTGCTCACGTCGCGAGCACCGCCTCCCGTCCGCCCCATCCCTCGGATCAGGACCGCGTGAACGACGAGGAGGTCGTCGCATGACCACCATCCAGGACCCGCCCGCGGCACCCGCCGTCGCGACGGCGACCGCCACCCGGGCGGCAACACCCCGCCGCCGGGGTGACGACACCCCGGGCGCCGTCGGCCGACGATCGTGGTGGGGCGCGGCGTTCGCCGCACCCCACTCCCTCGGGCTCGTCGCGTTCACGGCGTTCCCGATCCTCGCTTCGCTCGTGGTCAGCTTCATGAACTGGCCGATGCTCGGCGAGCGCAGCTGGGCCGGCATCGAGAACTACGCCCGGCTGTTCTCCGACCCGGTGTTCCGCACGGTCACGCTCAACACGACGCTCTTCGTCGTGCTGTACGTCCCGCTCAACCTGGTCGTCTCCCTCGGACTCGCCGCCTGGCTGACGCCGCGGATCGCCGGCCGGCACGTCTTCCGGGTGCTCTTCTTCATCCCGACGATCACGCCGATCATCGCGAACGTCGTGGTCTGGCGGATGCTGTACCAGCCCGGCGGGGCGATCGACGCGAGCCTCCGCTCCACGGTCGGTGTCGGGGCGCCGAACTTCCTCGCCGACGAGCACTGGGCGATGCTGGCGATCGTCGCGATGAGCGTCTGGCAGGGCTTCGGGTACAACATGCTCATCTTCTCCGCGGCCCTCGACGCCGTCCCGGAGAACCAGATCGAGGCGTCGCAGCTCGACGGCGCGAACGCGTGGCAGACGTTCTGGGCGATCAAGTTCCCGCTCATCTCGCCGTCGGTGTTCTTCGCGACGATGATGACCCTGATCACGTCGTTCCAGGTGTTCGTCCAGCCGTTCGTCCTCACCAAGGGCGGACCCGGGACGGCGACGGAGACCCTCGTGCAGTACATCTACAACACGGGCTTCCAGAACCAGCAGCTCGGGCTCGCGTCGGCCGGCGCGTGGGTGCTCTTCGTCATCATCCTCGGGATCACGGCCGTCCAGTTCCTCGGACAGAAGCGTTGGGTGCACTATGAGTGAGCTGACCCGACCCCGCGCCGGCGGGTTCACGACCTCCAACCGCACCGTCAACCCCCGCGCGGTGTCCCGGACGGCCTCGGCACCGCGGCCCGGCCGGGTGCGGCACGCGATCGGCTACGCGCTGCTCTGCCTCGTCGCGCTGCTGTTCGTCGCCCCGCTCGTCTACATGGTGGCGACGAGCCTCAAGCCCGCCGACCAGGTGTTCACGACGCCGCCGACCCTGTGGGGGCGGTCGATCGAGTGGCAGAACTACGTCCAGGCGTTCACGTACCTGCCGTTCGCACGGTTCATCCTCAACGGGATCTTCGTGGCCGCTGCCGGTACCGCGATCAACGTCGTCGTCGCCGTGCTCTCCGGGTACGCGTTCTCCCGCCTGCGCTGGCGGGGCCGGAACACCGTGTTCCTGCTGTTCCTGGTCACGCTGATGATCCCGCAGGACGTGCTCGTCATCCCGATGTACGTGATGATGCAGGGCCTCGGCTGGGTGGACACCTTCCAGGCGCTCATCGTGCCGTGGGCGTTCACCGCGCTCGGCGCGTTCCTCATCCGCCAGTTCTTCCTCACCGTGCCGCAAGAGCTCGACGACGCCGCCCGCGTCGACGGTGCCGGGCCGGTCCGGACCTTCTTCTCGGTGATGATGCCGCTCGCCCGACCGACCATGGCCGTCCTCGCGGTGTTCTCGTTCATCTCGTACTGGAACTCGTTCCTCTGGCCCCTCGTCGTCGTGAACGACGTCAACGCGCACGGCACCATCCCGCTCGGCCTGCAGCAGTTCTTCGGGCAGCAGGGGTCGGAGTGGAACCTCGTGATGGCGGCCTCCGTCATCTCGATGCTCCCGACCGTCATCCTCCTCGTCCTGCTGCAGAAGCACCTCGTCAAGGGGATCGTCACATCCGGTCTCGGCGGCCGGTAGCCGACCCCGTCCACGCGCACCGCGCCTCCTGTCCGGCCCCCGCCCGGACCCCGTTCGTCCCCACGGAAGGAAACTCGCCCACATGACCATCACCGCACCTGCAGCGCCGCAGACCGACACCGACGCGAACGGGCTGCCCGCCTGGTTCACGCACGACCGGTTCGGCATGTTCATCCACTGGGGGCTCTACGCCCTGCCCGCCCGGCACGAGTGGGTGAAGAACCGGGAGCGCATCACCGACGAGGACTACCAGAAGTACTTCGACCACTTCGACCCGGACCTGTTCGATCCCGCCGACTGGGCCCGTCGTGCCCGCGAGGCCGGCATGAAGTACGCCGTCCTCACCACGAAGCACCACGAGGGGTTCGCCCTGTGGGACTCGGCGCTCACCGACTACAAGTCGACCAACACCCGCTTCGGACGCGACATCGTCCGCGAGTTCGTCGACGCCTTCCGGGCCGAGGGCATCCGGATCGGCTTCTACCACTCGCTCATCGACTGGCACCACCCGGACTTCACGATCGACGGGGTGCACCCGCGCCGTGACGACAGCCCCGAGGAGATCGCCCGGCTGCAGGAGGGGCGCGACATGGCCCGCTACCGGGAGTACCTGCACGGGCAGGTCGAGGAACTCCTCACCGGGTACGGACGGATCGACTACCTGTTCTACGACTTCTCGTACCGCGACAACGACCACGAGGACCGCTGGGGCGGCAAGGGTCGCGACGACTGGGGGTCCGAGGAGCTCATGGCGCTGACGAAGCGGCTGCAGCCGGGCATCATCGTCAACGACCGGCTCGACATCCCGGGTGACATCGTCACGCCGGAGCAGTACCAGCCGGACAAGCCGATGGAGGTCGACGGCGTCCCGGTGCCGTGGGAGGCGTGCCAGACGTTCAACGGCTCGTGGGGGTACGACCGCGACAACCTCACCGTGAAGAGCGTCGACCTGCTCGTCCGCATGCTCGTCGACGGCATCTCGAACAACGGGAACATGCTGCTCAACGTCGGCCCCACCGGGCGGGGCGAGTTCGACCCCGTCGCTCGCCGCTCGCTCGCCGGCATGGGGGAGTGGATGCACCGACACGCCCGCTCCGTGTACGGCGCCGGACCGTCGTCGTACCGTGCACCGGCCGGGACCGTCTACACGCAGCGCGGTGACCGGCTCTACCTGCACCTGTTCACGTGGCCGTTCGAGCACGTGCACCTGCCCGACCTCGCCGGGAAGGTGGCCTACGCACAACTGCTCCACGACGCGTCGGAGATCCGGTTCCGCGAGATCCCGCCCGGGACGCGCGCGCAGAACACCGGGCTCGGCGGACAGCCCGCCGGTACCCTCACCCTGACCCTGCCGGTGGTCCGCCCGGACGTCGCCGTCCCGGTCGTCGAACTGTTCCTGAAGGGGGCGTAGTGCAGCGCATCCTCTCGCGCACCCGGCTGCGGGCCGGCAACGAGGCCGCCTACGACGCCGTGCACGCCGCGGTGCCGCCGGCGCTCGCCGAGCGGCTCCGCGCAGCCGGGGTGCACGACTGGACGATCTGGCGCGACGGACAGGACCTCGTGCACCTCGTCGAGGTCGAGGACTACCGCGCGATGCGCCGGTCCCTCGCCGACGACCCGGTCAACGCCGAGTGGCAGGCGACGATCAACCCGCTGCTCGAGGCCGACGACGACTACTCCGGTGGCGACGACGGGCTGCCACGGGTCTGGTCGCTCGCGGCCCAGCTGGACGGGGCCGCCCCGTGACCCTCGACCTCGACCGGGGACCGTTCTGGTTCGGTGGCGCCGGCATCGGCAACCTGCTCCGGCCGGTGACGGACGACGACGCCCGAGCAGCGGTCGACGCCGCGTGGGACGCCGGCGTCCGCGGGTTCGACACGGCCCCGCACTACGGCCTCGGCCTGTCCGAGCGACGGCTCGGCGCGGCGCTCGCCGGTCGGCCGCGGTCCGGGTACCTGGTCTCGACCAAGGTCGGACGCCTGCTCGTCCCCGGCCGCGGGCGCGGCGACGACCTGGCCTCTGGTGGCTTCGCCGTACCCGACGACACGGTCCGGCAGTGGGATCCGTCGCCGTCGGGGGTGCGCCGGTCGCTCGACGAGTCGCTCGACCGACTCGGCCTGGACCACGTCGATGTCGCCTACCTGCACGACCCCGACGTGTACTCGCTGACCGACGGGCTCACCCAGGCGTTGCCGACCCTCGCCGAGCTCCGCGACGAGGGTGTCGTGCGCGCCGTCGGCGTCGGGTCGAACTCGGTCGACGCCCTGGCCGCGGCCGTGGAGACCGGCCTGTGCGACGTCGTCATGCTCGCCGGGCGGTACACCCTGCTCGAGCAGCCGGCGGCGGCGCTGGTCGCCCGGTGCGCCGAGCTCGGCGTCGCGGTCGTCGCGGTCGGCGTCTACAATTCGGGGCTCCTCGGACGGGAGCGGCCGGACGCGTCGGCGACCTACGACTACGCGCCGGCGCCGGCGTCGCTCGTCGAACGCGCCGATGCGATCGCCGACGTGTGCGAACGGCACGGCGTCACCCTGCCGGAGGCCGCGCTCGCGTTCCCGCGACGGGCCGCAGCGGTCCGGGCGATCGCGCTCGGTGCCCAGTCGGCCGAGCAGGTGCGGTCGAACGCCGCGCGGGCGGCCGCGACCGTGCCCGAGGCGCTCTGGGAGGACCTGCGCGCGGCGGGGTTGCTCGACGACTGACGCGGGCACGGTCGTTGCCGGGGGCGTCCCTCGACGCCGGTCACCCGCGGACGACGCAAGTCACCCCGGACCACGCGGATGCGCGGTTCGGGGTGACTTCGCTCGTACGCCGGGGTGCCGGCGTCAGCGGGTGCGCGCTCCGCGGCCGGCGAAGCGGGTGTAGATGAAGAGCACGATGACGGCGCCGATGATCGAGCCGATGATGCCCGCCGGCTGGAAGAAACCGTCCATCGGGTCGTGCTGGAAGATCAGGTAGCCGAGGAAGCCGCCCACGAACGAGCCGACGATGCCGAGGACGATCGTCATGATGATGCCGATGTCCTGCTTGCCGGGGATGAGCAGCCGGGCGATCGCGCCGGCGATGAGTCCGATGATGATCAGGCTGACGATGAGACCGAACACGGTGTTCCTCCTGGTGTGGGGCGACGCACCCGGCGGGTACCGGGAGCGATCAGCGCCCGATCCTGCTCCGCCCGTGCTCGACGGCCTCCCAGGTTCACTCGAGCGAGCGCCGCAGCCACCGCTCCACGCCCTCGACGTGCGCGACCACGAGGGACTGCACGAGCTGCGGGTCGCGGCGGCGGATGGCATCGACGATCGCGGCGTGCTCGTCGAGCGTGCGCTGCACCGAGCCGTTCTGCGTGAGGCCGCGCCACACCCGCACCCGCACGGTCTTGCTGGACAGAGCGTCGAGCAGGCCGGACAGGTACTGGTTGCCGCCGATGGTCGCGATGGTGGAGTGGAAGTGAAGGTCGTGCGCCACGAGGTCCTCGACACCCGTCGCGTCGTCGACCGCCTCCATGAGCGTCGCCAGCTCGTCGATCTGCTGTTCCGACGCCCGGGCGGTGGCGAGGACGGCGGACGCGGGTTCCAGGATCCGTCGCACCTCGAGCAGGTCGACCAGGGACCGGTCGTGGTGCATGTCGACGACGAACGACACGGCCTCGAGCAGCACCGCCGGCTCGAGCGAGGTCACGTAGGTGCCGTCCCCGCGGCGGACGTCGAGCACCCGGATGAGCTCGAGCGCCTTGACGGCCTCGCGCAGGCTGTTGCGCGAGAGGCCGAGCGACTCGCTGAGCTCCTTCTCGGGCGGGAGGCGCTGCCCGGGTCGGAGCTCGCCGCTCACGATCATCTGCTGGATGCGTGCGATCGCATCGTCGGTCAGCGACGCCACGTCACCACCTCCTGCTCGACCCGCGCTGCCGCGCGGACAGCCCGCCCGCGCGCGGACGCGCGCCGACAGGACGACGATAGTCGTGCCTCCCGTCCGACCCGGTGACGGCCGTCACGCCGGACGCAGGCGCAGTGCCTGCATCCCGCCGTCGACCGCGAGGTCGACCCCCGTCGTCGACCGGGCGGCCGGACTCGTCAGGTACGCGACCGCCTCGGCGACCTCCTCCGCCGCGACGAGCCGCCCGTGGGGCTGGCGGGCCTCGAGGGCGGCGCGCTCGGCGGCCGGGTCGGGCGCGGACGCGAGGAGCCGGCCGACCCAGGGCGTGTCCGCGGTGCCGGGGTTGACCGCGTTGACCCGGATGCCCTCGCGGAGGTGGTCCGCCGCCATGGCGCGGGTGAGGGCGGCGATCGCGCCCTTCGTGGCGGAGTAGAGCGCCCGCTGGGGGAGTCCGGCCGTCGCCGCGATCGAGCACGTGTTGACGATGCTCGCGTTGCCGGAAGCACGGAGGTGGGGCAGCGCGGCGCGCGTGACGCGGACGGTGCCGAGGACGTTGACCTCGTGCACACGGCGCCACTCGTCGTCGGGGTTGTCCTCGACGGTCCCCTGTGCCCCGATGCCCGCGTTGTTCACCACGACGTCGAGGCCGCCGAGGGCGTCGACTGCTGCCTGCACGGCGGTGCGGACGGAGTCGTCGTCGGCGACGTCGCACGCGAAGGACAGGCCGTCGTCGCCGGGACGGAGGTCCAGGACGGCGACCGTCGCGCCGCGCTCGCGCAGGGCGGCCACGATCGCGGCGCCGATGCCGGACGCCCCGCCCGTGACCACGGCCCTGACCCCCTCGTGTGTACCGGCGCCGTCGTGGCCCGCGGCGCTCATGCCGCACCGACCGTCTGGCGCTGGGTGCCCAACCCGTCGATGCGCAGCTCGACGACGTCGCCTGGCGCGAGGTACGGCGCGCCGGTGCCGAGTGCGACCCCGGCCGGGGTGCCGGTGTTCACCACGTCGCCCGGGTGCAGGACCATGAACTGCGACAGGTAGCGGACGATCTCGGCCGGTCGGAAGACCATGTCCGCGGTGGTGCCGTCCTGCCGGGTCTCGCCGTTGACCGACAGGTGCATGCGCAGGTCGGCGGGGTCGACGGCGTCCGCGGTGACGAGCCAGGGACCGAGCGGGTTGAAGGTCTCGCACGACTTGCCCTTGTCCCACTGCCCGCCGCGTTCGAGCTGGAACTCCCGCTCGGAGACGTCGTGAGCGATGGTGTAGCCCGCGATGCACGCGGCGGCGTCGGCCTCGGAGGCGCAGTAGCGGGCGGTGGTGCCGATCACGAGGGCGAGCTCGACCTCCCAGTCCGTCTTGGTCGAGCCTCGGGGGACGAGGACCTGGTCGTCGGGGCCGATCACCGTCGACGGGTCCTTCATGAACACGACGGGCTCGGTCGGGATCGCTGCACCGGTCTCGGCGGCGTGGTCGCGGTAGTTCAGGCCGATGCACACGACCTTGCCCGGGCGTGCGACCGGTGCCCCGCGCCGCATCTTCCCGGCGTCGTCGGCGGGGATGGTCGGCAGGTCGCCGGCGGCACGGGCGTGCTCGACGAGCGCCACCGGGCCGGGGTCGGCGGCGAGGAACGCCCCGGTGATGTCGGAGGTCAGCGGCCGCAGGTCGTACACCGTGCCCTCGGGGTCGATGGCCACCGGCATCTCGTCGCCGGCCGGGCCGAGTCGTGCGAACAGCATCGTTCCTCGCTCTCGTTGCGTGGCACCCGTGTCGGACGCCACAGACATCCTATGTCTGCGTCACCTCGCCCGGGAAGTACGTCCGCTCCGCCGTGCCGGTGGAGACGTCGTGCCGTTCGCTCGGGGACAGGTCTGCCAGGGCGGCCGTCGTGGTGTGCAGGACCTCGGCGTGGTCGGCCGCCAGGGTCGACACGGGCCAGTCCGACCCGAACATCGAGCGGTCCGGTCCGAACGTCCCGACGACCTCGCGGAGGTACCGGGCGACCGGACGGTCCCGCCAGTCGTTGCCGGCCTCGGTGAGGAGCCCCGACACCTTGCAGACCACGTTCGGCCGCGCCGCGAACGCCCGCATCCGTGCTCGCCAGGCGTCGGCGACCGCGGATCCGCCGGGACCGTGGTCGTCCGCGATCGCGGGCTTGCCGGCGTGGTCGAGCACGAACCGGCCTTCGGGCACGGCGTCGACGAGCGCCAGCGCCGCCCCGTGCTCCCGCTCGCGCACCAGCAGGTCGAACGCCAGGCCGGCGTCGGCGACGGCTCGGACGCCGCGGACCACGTCCGGACGCGCGAGCCACCCCGGGTCGGGCTCGTCCTGTGCCTGGTGGCGGATGCCCACCAGGCGGGGAGCGACCGTCTCGACCTCCGGGTCGTCGGCGACGAGCGCGGCGGGGTGTTCGGCGACGAGCGCGGCGGGGTGTTCGGCGACGATCGCGGCGAGGCGCTCGTCGACGTCCGGCGCGGTCAGGTCGACCCACCCGACGACCCCGGCGACCGGCGCGGGCTGTCGGAGGAGCCACGCGGTCTCGCCGGGGTCGTGGACGGCCTGCACGACGACGGTCCGGTCGACGCCGGAGCCCTCGAGTGCGGCGCGGAGGTCGTCGACGTCGAACCGCCGTCGGATCGGGGCGACCGAGTCGTCCATCCAGGGGTAGTCCCGGTCGGACGGGTCCCAGAGGTGGTGGTGCGCATCGATGCTCACCCGCTCATCATGCCCGAATCATCCGATGTCCGGGCAGCTTCCGGCGTCAGACGATGCCGGATGCCTCGAGCTCGCCACGCAGTTCGGCATCGGACGGCTCGACGAAGTGCTTGCCGTTCGGCAGCACCACGACCGGGATGTTCTTCCGGCCGCTGATCGCCTCGGCCCGGTCGGCCGCGGACAGGTCGGCCTCGACGTCGACGTACTCGTAGTCCACCCCGAGGGTGTCGAGCAGCGCCTTCGAGCGGCGGCAGTCGCGGCACCAGTCCGCGCCGAACATGGTGACCTTGTCGAACGTCTCATCAGTCATGCGGGGTACGACGCTCGACGTCCGCCGTGCATTCCCGACGGCCCGCTCCAGCTGCGGAGCACGATCAGACGCGGCGGAGCACGATCGGGTGCATGAGTCTCCCCCTCGATGCGGTCCACCCGCACCACCGCCACGGCTGGTGGTGGAAGACCCTGCTCGGCGGCTTCCTGCTCTGGGTCGTCACGATCGTGGTCACCGTCGCCACCCAGAACACGAACCTCGTGCCGACGATCATCCTGCTCGGCAGCTTCCTCGTGCCCTTCACCGTCGTCCTGTTCGTGATCGAGCGCGTCACCGGGACCGTCAGCACCATGCAGCTCGTCACGGCGTTCTTCGTCGGCGGCATCCTCGGCGTGCTCGGGGCGTCGCTGCTCGAGGCGAACCTGCGGCAGGACGCGCTCGTGTACATCGCGGTCGGCTTCGTCGAGGAGTTCGTCAAGGGCGTCCTGCTCGTCGTCGTCGCGTGGCGGGTCCGACCGAAGACCGCGAGGCAGGGGGCGCTCCTCGGAGCGACCGTCGGCGCCGGCTTCGCCGCGTTCGAGTCGGCCGGGTACGCGTTCAACGCGGCGATCACCAGCCGCGGGATCGACCTGGTGTCGCTGCTGCAGACCGAGGTGGTCCGGGCGATCCTGTCCCCGGTCGGCCACGTGCTCTGGACGGCGATCCTCGGCGCCGTGCTGTTCGGGGCGGCGCGCGGCGGGGTGCGGCTCCGGTGGTCGTGGTCGCTCCTCGTGGCGTACATCGGCGTCTCGCTCCTCCACGGCCTGTGGGACAGCAACTCGTCGATCGCGACGCTGCTGGCGTTCGTGCTCACCGGCACCCCGTTCTCGGCCGCTCGCGGACCGTACGTCCCCGCCGACGTCGCCACGCTGTCCACGACGCTGTACGTGGTGGGCCTGGCGATCGTCACCGCGGTCGGGGTCGCGGTGCTCGTCACCGTGCTCGTCCGGCACCGTCGGCAGGACCGGGCGCTGGCCGCCGCCGGTCCCTCCGCGCCGGTGACGGGGGCTGGCGCCGACGGGGAGTACGGCCCCGGCCCCGTCGTCACCATGCCCGCGTGGCAGCGCGCGACCGAGCACGGCCCGGTCGACTGGGACCGGACGCCGCCACCGCACGCGCACTGACCGGCGGGGGTCGGCCACCGCCACCGCACGCGCACCCACCGCACGCGACCGGCAGCGGGGGTCAGGCGCCTCCCGACCGGCGCCGGCCCGTCGCCCGCGCGCCCTACGATGTCCCCATGCCGCAGCGACCCGACCCCGCACGGGCCGCGTGGGCCGTCGCCGCCGTCCGGCGCTTCGCCGCCGCCACGAACCTGCTCGTCGCCGGTCGTCGCTTCCGGATCGTCGGCGGCGACCACCTCGACGCCGACGCGCTGCACGCCGTCCTCACGGGCCTCGGCGCCCGACCGTCACGGGACGACGAGCCCGTCGACCAGCTCTGGTGCCTGGGGGAGCCGGAGCTGTCCGCCGCCGCCGTCGAGCGGGAGGCCGACCGCCCGCACGGTGCGACGCTCGTCGTGGTGGACGCGGGCCGACACGCGCCCGCGGTCGACGAGGACGCCTTCGGTCCGGTCGTCCCGGTCCGTCCCGGGGTCCTCGGCGTCCCGACGCTCTCCGACGACGTCGTCCTCGTCTCCACCGGCCGTGACCCCGAGACCGATCCGGCCGCCGCCGCCCGGATCCGCTGGGCCCGCCGGTGGATGCCCGTCTCGCGGTCGGTCGCCGCCGAGCTCCGCGACGGCGGGCTCCTCCGCGGCACGCGGATCGGCGTGAGCATGGTCCTCGAACCGAAGACCGCCGTCCTCAGCCTGCTGCTCCGCGACGCCGGAGCCGAGGTCGTCGTGTACGCCCACGCCGACGAGACCGACGACGCCGTCGCGGCCGTCCTCCGTGACGCCGGTCTCCCGGTGCACGCGGACAGCGGGGCCGACCTCGACGAGCAACGCCGGCTCGCCCTCGCGATGCTCGACACCCGCCCGCACATCCTGCTCGACGACGGCTCGCACGTCATCCGCCTCGCCCACCAGGAACGACCGGAGCTGCTGCCGACGATGCTCGGCGCCGCGGAGGAGACCACGAGCGGCCTCCGACCGCTCCGCGTCATGGCGGAGCGCGGGACGCTCGGCATCCCGGTCGTGGCCGTGAACGACGCCCGCACGAAGACCCTGTTCGACAACCGGTACGGCACCGGGCAGTCGACCGTCGCGGCCGCACTCGACCTGCTCGACGGACTCGTCCCGGGTGCGCACCGCGTCCGGCCGGGAGGCACCGCGGTCGTCGCCGGGTTCGGTCCGGTCGGCGAGGGGGTCGCCCAGGTGCTCCGCGCGTTCGGCTTCGACGTCGTGGTCGCCGACACCGACCCCGTGCGCGCCCTGCAGGCCGTCGTCGCCGGGTACCGGGTCGCGCCGCTGGTCGACGCCGTCCGCGAGGCCGACCTCGTGATGAGCGCGACCGGGGTGCGCGACACCGTGTCGCTCGGGGTGCTCCGAGCCACCGCGGCCGGGGCCGTCGTCGCGGTCGCCGGCGGCGTCGAGCAGGAGGTCGCCCTCGACGACGCGACGGCCGCCGGAGCGGTCCCGGCCGGCGAAGCCCCCGCAGTCGAACGGTGGACGTTCCCGGACGGTCACCACGTCGTCGTGCTCGACCGGGGCGGGTGCATCAACACCACCGCGGCGGAGGGCAACCCCGTCGAGATCATGGACCTGTCCTTCGCCGTCCAGCTCGGAGCCGTCCGGATGCTCCTCGAACGCGGCGACGAACTCGACCGCGCCGTCGTACCCGTCGACCCCGCGGTGGACGAGGCGACCGCCCGCGCGGCGCTCGCCGCGTCCGGGACGCGGACCGCGCCTCCCGACCGTCCCGCCGAGCACCCGGCGGACCGTGCGCCGGACGTCCGGACGCACCGGTTCGGGGACCCGTCGTGAGCGTCGTCGTCCACTCGGCGCGGGTCGTCGTGCCGATGACCGCGCCGCCGATCGCCGACGGTGCGGTGGCCGTCCGCGACGGCCGGATCCTGCACGTGGGCGACCGGTCCTGGGTCGTCGACCAGCTCGACGCGTCCGGATTGGCGTGGACCGAGCGCCGCTGGCGCGGTGCGCTCCTGCCCGGTCTCGTCAACGCGCACACCCACCTGCAGTACACCGGCATGGCCAGTGTCGGACAGCGCCAGTACCGAGGGTTCGAGGACTGGGCGGCCGCGTTCAACGTCGACTACGCCCGACCGCACGACTGGGCAGCGGAGGCCGCCCTGGGTGCCGAGCAGTCCCTGCTCGCGGGGGTGACGAGCATCGCCGACGTCGTCACGGACCTCGAGGCCGCGTCGGCGCTGGAGGTCGCCGGCCTCGGTGGGATCGCCTACTGGGAGGTCATGGACTGGGAGAACGACGCGTGGCAGGCGCACGGGCGCGACCAGGTGCTCGACGAGCTCGCCCGCATCCCGACGACCCCCGGGGCCGGGCTCTCCCCGCACGCGCCGTACTCGCTCGACGTCGCACCGCTCCTCGAGCTGCCCGACATCGTCCGGCAGCGGGGACTGCGACTGCACCTGCACCTCGGCGAGGCCGCCTTCGAGGGGGAGCGCACCGCCCTCGAGCCCGTCCCCGGACTCGACGGCGTCGTCGGGATCGGCCACGGCAGCGACTGGCACCTGGCGAACGTGCCGTCCTTCCGGGCCATGCGTGCCCTCGGGTTCGGCGCGAGCGCGACGTCGTTCGTGGACCGGCTCGGCGTCCTCGGCCCCGACTGCCACGTCGCGCACGGTGTCTACACGACCGCGGCCGACCGGGCACTGCTCCGGGCCCGTGGCACCGCCGTCGCCCTCTGCCCCCGGTCGAACGCCGTGATCGGGCTCGACCCGCCGCCCGTCGCTGACTACCTCCGCGAGGGCAGCCCGATCGCGATCGGCACCGACTCGCTGTCGTCGTCGCCCTCGCTCGACCTGATGGCCGACGTCACCGCGCTGCACCGCATCGCCCGGGCCCAGGGCTACGGCGCGCACGACCTGCACGAACGCCTGCTCGCCGCCGCGACCCTCGGCGGCGCGCACGCCATGGGCCTCGCCGTCGGTCCCGACCGCGTCGGCCACCTCGCCGTCGGCGCGCGGGCCGACCTCGCCGTGTTCGACGTCGATGCCCGGACCGTGCCGGACGCGCTCGCCGAGCTCGTCGAGGACGGAGCCGGGCGCGCCGCCGCCACCGTCGTCCGCGGCGTCGTCCGCGCCGTCGACGGCACCCGCACCACCACGCCGACGCTCCAGGAGGACACCGCATGACCGAGACCGCACCCCGACCCGGGATGGTCCCCCGGCGCTCCGTCACCGGCGAGGTCGTCGAGTGGCTCGACGTGCCGCAGCGGGCCGCCGCGCTCGGCATGGACCCGCACCCCGAGGGCGGCTGGTACGTCCGGACCTGGACCGCCCCCACCGAGGTCGCGACGCCGCGCGGTGACCGGCCGGCGGCGACCCTGATCCACTTCCTGCTGCCGCCCGGGGAGGCCTCCGCCTGGCACCGCGTCGTCAACGACGAGATCTGGATGTGGCACGGCCCGGACACGGTCGAGCTGCAGCTCGGCGGCGACGGTGACGAGCCGGTGCCCGGCGCGACGATCACGCTCGGACCGGACGCCGGTCGGCACCGGGTGAACGACGCGCAGGCGTTCGTCCGCGGCGGGGTGTGGCAGCGGACGCTCCCGCAGGACGGTGAGGTGCTGCTGAGCTGCCTGGTGTCGCCGGGGTTCTCGTTCGACGACTTCACGCTCGCCGACTGAGCCGGCCGGGCCGTCGGTCAGGTCCGGTCCGGTCCGGTCCGGTACCGGTCCACAGCGGCCCGGGCCGGTACAGAGTTGCCGGCGGCGGGCACCGGACGCCGTTGTCCGCCACCCGCCGCCGAGGCAACGTGCTGCGGCACCCATGATGCCCGAAGAATGCACACCGAAAAGCATCGTGACCATTTCGTGAACTCTCGTTGCGCGATTCCCGTTCGGTATTCGTCACACCGGAATGCGATGTGCAGGAATGTGATCGGGTCGGGAGCCGGCCCGCCGAGTCGCGGTGGTGTACCAGTTCCGCGTACGATCTGCTTGCCCCCACCCCGCTGCACGAAGGCCCGCCCGTGACTCGTTCCCTCCGCCTCACCCTCGTCGCCACCGCCACGGCCGCCGTCGCCGTGCTCGCCCTCGCCGCGTGCTCCTCGGGCAGCGGCACCAGCGCCTCCGGCACCGTCACGGACGGCAAGCTCACGATCGCGACCGGACAGCCGGCGTACTCCCCGTGGGTGGAGGACGACAAGCCGCAGTCCGGCAAGGGGTTCGAGGCCGCGGTCGCGTACGCCGTCGCGAAGGAGATGGGCTACGCGAAGTCCGACGTCGTGTGGAAGCGCAGCACCTTCGACAGCGCGATCGCCCCCGGCCCGAAGGACTGGGACATGAACATCCAGCAGTTCTCGATCGACGCCAAGCGCAAGAAGGCCGTCGACATGTCGACGCCGTACTACACCACCACGCAGGCCGTCGTGACGACGAAGTCCTCGAAGGCCGCGGGCGACACGACGATCAGCGCCCTGAAGCGCGACGCGATCGGGGTCGCCGCCGGATCGACGTCGATCCAGAGCGTCAAGGACGTCCTCGGCGTCACCCCGCAGGTGTTCAACTCCAATGACGACGCGGTGCTCGCCCTGAAGTCCGGCCAGATCGACGCCATCGTCACCGACCTGCCGACAGCGTTCTACATGTCCGGCGCGCAGCTCGACGACGGCACGGTCTCGGCCCAGTTCCCGGCCGACGGCTCCGGCGACCAGTTCGGCTTCGTGCTGCCGAAGGGGTCGGCGCTCACGAGCAAGGTCGACAAGGCGCTCGCCGCGCTCAAGGCCGACGGAACGCTCGACGCGCTGCAGACCAAGTGGCTCTCCTCGGAGACCGGCACCCCGGTCCTGAAGTAGCGCTCGTGTCCATCCCCGCAGGTGCCGGCACCCCGGTCGTCGTCCCGGCACCGAGCGCGGTCGAGCAGGAACGTCGGCTCTACCGGCGCCAGCGCGGCCGCCGGTCGGTCGCCGTGTCCGTGGTGTCCACGCTCGTCGTCGTGGTGCTGCTGTACTTCGGCGTCGTGAACACCCCGGGCTGGGCGGCCGTGCAGCAGTCGTTCTTCGACCCGCAGACGGCGGTGGACTCGTTCCCCGCGATCCTCGCCGGGCGCTGGCTGAACGTCCGCATCCTGTTCTTCGCGAGCATCGGTGTCGCCGTGTTCGGCACCCTGCTCGCCGTCGTGCGGGGGCTGCGCAGCCCGGTGTTCTTCCCGCTGCGGATGCTCGCCACCGGGTACACCGACCTGTTCCGCGGACTGCCCCTGATCATCGTGCTCTACCTCGTCGGCTACGGCATCCCGGGCCTCGGGGTGTTCCCGCGCCTGCCCGCGGAGTTCTGGGGCACCATCGCGATCGTCCTCACCTACTCGTCGTATGTCGCCGAGGTGCTCCGCGCCGGCATGGAGGCCGTGCACCCCTCGCAGCGGCTCGCCGCCCGGTCGCTCGGGCTCTCGCACGCGAAGACGCTCCGCCTCGTCGTCCTGCCGCAGGCGATCCGCAAGGTGACGCCGGCGCTCATGAACGACTTCGTGTCGATGCAGAAGGACGTCGGCCTCGTGTCGATCCTCGGCGCCGTCGACGCGGTCCGGTCGGCGCAGATCGCGCAGGCCGAGAGCTACAACTTCACGCCGTACTTCGTCGCCGGCCTGCTCTTCGTGGTGATCAGCCTGCCGCTGATCCGCGTCACCGACGCGATCGCCCGTCGGCAGCAGCGACGCGAACAGATCGGGGGCACCGTGTGAGCGGAGCAGCGTGGAACGCGAACGACGAGGCGGGCGCGGCCCGTGCCTCCCGTGCTGTCGACGGTCGGGAGGCACGGCGCGAGCCGCCGACATCGGCTCCCGTCCTGGAACTGCGCGGCCTGCGCAAGGCCTTCGGTGAGCACGAGGTCCTGCGCGGCATCGACCTGACCGTGCACCGGCACGAGGTCATCTGCGTCATCGGGGCGTCCGGCTCCGGCAAGTCGACGCTGCTCAAGACGGTGAACCTCCTCGAGGGCATCGACGACGGCGAGGTCCTGCTGCAGGGCACCGACATCGCCGACCCGCGGATCGACGTCGACGCCACCCGCGCGCGGATCGGTGTCGTGTTCCAGCAGTTCAACCTCTTCCCGCACATGACCGTGCTCGACAACGTCACGCTCGCCTCGCGGCAGGTGCACGGCGTCGACCGGGCGACGGCGGAGACCACCGCGCGGCGGTTGCTCGACCGTGTCGGCCTGGGGGAGTTCGCCGGGGCGTACCCCGACCGGCTCTCCGGCGGGCAGCAGCAGCGGGTGGCGATCGTCCGGGCGATCGCGACAGACCCCGAGCTGCTCCTGCTCGACGAGGTCACGAGCGCGCTGGACCCGATGCTCGTCGGCGAGGTGCTCGACCTGGTCACCGAGCTCAAGCGGCAGGGCTCCACGATCCTGATGACCACGCACGAGATGCACTTCGCCCGGAACGTCGCCGACCGCATCGTGTTCTTGCACCGGGGCGAGGTCGTCGAGCAGGGCGCGCCCGCCGACGTGCTCGACCACCCGCAGCACCCCGCGCTCGTCGAGTTCCTCGCGCGCGTCCACACGTGACGGTGCGGGCACGGCCGTCGTCACCGTGCCCGCACCGCACGGCCGCTACGGCGTGAGCAGGACCTTCCCGACGAGCTCGCCGTCGGCCATCCGGCGGTGCGCCTCGGTCGCCTCGTCCAGCGGCAGCACGGAGTCGACCACGGGCCGCACCCGGCCGTCCTCGACGAACGGCCACACGTGCTGTCGGACGGCGGCGACGATCGCGGCCTTCTCGTCGCGGGGCCGTGCCCGGAGCGTGGTCGCGCTGATCGTCGCCCGCTTGCCCATCATCGCGCCGAGGTCGAGCTCGCCCGTCCGTCCGCTCGACGACGAGATCACGGCGATGTGCCCGTTCGTGGCGAGCACCTCGAGGTTGCGACCGAGGTAGGCGGCCCCGACGACGTCGAGCACCACGTCGACGCCGCGACCGTCGGTGAACGCGTGCACCGCGGCGACGAAGTCCTCGGAGCGGTGGTCGACCGCGAGGTCGGCACCGAGCTCCCGCGAGGCCTGCACCTTGGCCGGGCCGCCGCTGGTCGTGACCACCGTCGCTCCGAGTGCCTTCGCCCAGAGCACGGCGTGCGACCCCATCCCGCCCGTGCCGCCGTGGACGAGGAGCGTCTGGCCGGGTCGGAGTCCGGCGAGCATGCCGACGTTCGAGTACACCGTGCACGCGGCCTCGGGCAGGGCGGCCGCCGACACCAGGTCGAGCGCGTCCGGCACGGGCAGGAGCTGCGTGGCCGGGACGGCGACGAGGGACGCGTATCCGCCCCCGGACAACAGTGCGCAGACCCGGTCGCCGACCGACCACCCGGTCACCCCGGGGCCGAGCCGACTGATCGTCCCCGACACCTCGAGCCCGAGCACCTCGGAGGCCCCGGGTGGCGGCGGGTAGTTCCCCGCGAGCTGCTGCCGGTCGGCGTTGTTCACCCCCGCCGCGGCGACCTGCACGAGGACCTCGCCCTCGCCGGGCTCGGGGTCGGGCAGGTCCTGCACGGTCATGGTGCCGTCGTCGTGGGTGATCGCTCGCATGTCCCCGACGCTACGCCCGCTCGTCGCATGGTCCCAGCGGACCACACGAGCGCGCGCGCCCGGACCGTCGTCCGCCGTGTACCGTCGGCGGCGTCCGCGCTCCTCGCACCGAGGGGCGATGATCGCACCACCAGGGGGGACCCACGACCATGCCCACGAAGACCATCGCCGTCCTCACGGCCGCACTCGCCGTCACGATGCTCGCCGGTTGCTCGGCCGGATCGTCGAAGGCCGAGCAGTGCACGAAGTTCTCCGAGCGCGTCTCGAGCGCCGCGTCCGGCGTGCAGGACTCGGTCGCGAACCTGCAGTCCGACCCGGACGCCGCGGTGTCGAAGCTCAAGGACCTCGACGACAAGATCAAGTCTGGTGTGTCGGACATCTCGGACGCGGACCTCAAGGCGAAGGCGGACGACTTCGAGAACGCGTACTCGGGACTCATCACCCAGATCGAGGCCTACGCGAAGGACCCGCAGTCGGTCGACGTGTCGAAGCTCACCGCGGCGAGCAGCAAGGTGCAGTCCACCGGCAAGGCGTTCCAGAGCGAGTGCACGTCCTGACGCGGTGATCGTCGTCGGAGGGACCGGCCGCACGCTCGATGCGCGGTCGGTCCCACCGGCGGCCGGTCAGCGCGGCGCCGGTCAGCGCGACTGGGCGGCGTCGAGGCGGTCGATCTCCTCCGGACGGAGCTTGACGGCCGCCGCGGTCACCGAGTCGAGGATCGACTGCGGGCGCGACGCTCCCGGGATCGGGACGACGACGTCGCTCTTCGCCAGCTCCCACGCCAGCGCGACGACCTGCGGGCTCACACCATGGTCGCGGGCGACGGTGGCGAAGTCCTCGTAGGCGGTCCCGAGGTCGGCCGCGTTCGTGATGCCGCCGAGCGGGCTCCACGGCAGGAACGCGATGCCGAGCTCGTCGCACAGCTCGAGTTCCGGCTCGCTCGACCGGAACCGCGGCGAGTACTGGTTCTGCACCGAGACCAGTCGGCCACCGAGCACCTCGTTCGCGGTGCGGATCTGGTCCGGATCGGCGTTCGAGATGCCCGCCATGCGGATGACGCCCTCGTCGAGCAGCTCCGCGAGCGCGCCCACCGACTCCGCGTACGGCACGGCGGGGTCCGGGCGGTGGAACTGGTACAGCCCGATCGCGTCGACCCCGAGCCGCGCGGCCGAGGCCTTCGCCGCCTCTTTCAGGTACTCGGGGTGGCCGTTCTGCGCCCACGGCCCGGCCTCCGGTCGCAGGTGTCCGCCCTTCGTCGCGATGAGCACGTCGTCCGTCGCACCGTGGAACTCCCGGACGGCCTTCGCGATGAGCGACTCGTTGTGCCCGACCTCGTCGTGGCCGGCGAGGTGGTACGCGTCGGCGGTGTCGATGAGGGTGACCCCGGCCTCGAGCGCGGCGTGGATGGTGGCGACGGACTGACGCTCGTCCGGCCGGCCCTCGATCGACATCGGCATGCCGCCGAGGCCGATCGCGCTGACGGACACGTCTCCGATGACTCGTTGCTTCATGCGCCCAGCATGCTCCGCGGCGGCCCGGTCACGCTCAGCGCGGCGAGCCGGTCGCGGCGGCGCGGAACGACCGCGCTGCGTGGGTCGCACCGTCGCGGAACGACCGCGCCGGTGTCGTACGACAGCGGCGTCGTCGTC
>NZ_NXIA01000018.1:46233-69933 GCF_002412165.1 Curtobacterium sp. 'Ferrero' | reverse complement strand
CCGTCCGTCACGTGACCGGCGTCAGAACTGCCAGTCGTCGCGTCCGTACCCGCCGAACAGCCCGCCGCCGCCGAACAGGCCGCCACCGCCGAACGGTCCGCCGCCGCGGCGTGAACCGAGGTAGGAGCCGACCACGGCGACCCCGAGGTCGTCGTTCTCCGGCGCCACCACCGTGCCGTCCACCCGCTTCGCCATCGCGTCGACGAACCGAGCCAGCCCGCGGTCGTCGCCGAGCCGGAAGAACGTCGTCTGCGCGCCGAGCCGACCGGCGTTCTCGAGCTCGCGGACGGACAGCGCGATCGTGATCGGGTCCGGCGGGTAGTTGAACCAGACCTGCCCGTTCGGCTCCAGGTGGGACGTGGGTTCGCCGTCGGTGACGATGAGGAGCACCGGCTGGGCCGTCGGGTGCTTCCGGAAGTGCCGGTTCGCGAGCAGCAGCGCGTGGTGCAGGTTGGTGCCCTTGTCCCACATCGCATCGAGCCCGACGAGTTGCTCGATGTCCATCACCTCGGCCTCGCGGCCGAACGCGATCATCTGCAGGTCGTCGCCGCGGAACCGCGTCGACACGAGCGTGTGCAGGGCGAGGGCGGTGCGCTTCATCGGGACCCAGCGGTCCTCCATCGCCATCGAGAACGAGGTGTCGACGAGCAGTGCCACGCAGGCCTGCGTGCGGGCCTCGGTCTCTTGCACCTCGACGTCGTCGATGGTGAGCCGCACACCCGGGCCGGTGCGGCCCTCCGCCGCTGTCCTGGCCCCTGCCGTCCGGACCAGGGCGTTCGTGATCGACCGGGTGACGTCCCACGGCTCCGTGTCGCCGTACTCCCACGGGCGGGTCGCACCGGACGGCTCGCCCGACGCACCGGACCGCCGGAGGTCACGCGCACCCTGCCGGCCGGACATCCGCTCGGCCACGTCCTTGAGGAGGCTCTTCCCGAGCTGTCGCATCGCCTTCGGGGTCAGTCGGAGCCGGCCGTCCGACCCACGACGCACCGCGCCCGAGTTCCGCAGCGCCTTCTCGAGCTGTTGCAGGGTCCGGGCGTCGACCGCGGCCTCGTCGCCGAGCTGCCGCGAGAGCGCGTCGAGGTCCAGGTCGTCGAGGTCCGAGCCGGGGCCGGTCTGCGCGAGCTGTTCCGCGAGCGAGTCGAGGTCGGCGATGTCCTGGAAGACGCCGGTGCCGTCACCGAGCCCGAGCCCCTGGTCGCCCTCCATCCGCTCGGAACCACCCCAGTCCTCACCGGGGCGGAGCGCGCGCAGGTTGCCGTCGAGCTGCCCGAGCTGGTCCATCAGGTCGGGGGAGCCGAACGCCTGCTGGGCCAGGGCGTCGAGCTCGTCCCGCTGCTCCTGGGTCATCGAGTTGCGCATGCGCTGCGCGGCCGCGGCACGGGCAGCGAGGTCGTCGAGCAGCTCGTCGACGTCCTTCGGGTCCGACGGGAAGTACTGTCCGTGCTTCGCCATGAAGTCGTCGAACTGCTCCTGCGTGTCGGTTCCCGCGCGGTGCGACTCGAGCAGCTCGTTGAGGTCCCGCATCATCTCGGAGACGGCGGCGCGGTCGGCGTCGGTCGCGTTCTCGAGCGCCTGCTTCATGCCGGCGAAGCGCTGGTCGAGGACCTCGCGCCCGAGGAGGTCCTTGATCTCCTCGTACTTCTGGCGGGCCGTCGGACTCGTCCAGTCGTAGCCGCCGAGCTCCTGCACGGCGGCAGCGGGGGAGGGCGGGAGGCTGTCGAGTTGCATCTGGGCGAGGGCCCGGTCGCCGTCGTCGATGTCGACGTTCCGGGCGAGCTCGCCGCGTTCGGCGAGCACGGCCTCGTCGAGGAGCTGCTTGACCTGCTGCAGCGTGCCGTCGAGGTTGTTCCGGCTCGTCAGCTCGCGCCGACGCTCGGCGACCCGGCGCATCAGGTCGTCGAGACCGCGCTGCGTCCGACCGCCCCGGCGGAGGAACTCCCGCAGGGCGCGCTCGGGCGAGGTGCCGCCCATGACGTCCTCGCCGATGGCGTCGAGCGCCTCGGACAGGTCGACGGGCGGCGCGAGCGGGTCGGGGCCGCCCTCGTACTTGCCGTACCGGGCGTCTCGGGTGAGGCGTCGGTTCTGGCGGCTAGCCATAGACGGCCTCGCCCCCTCCCGACTCCTTGCTGATCTTCCGGGCGAGGAACAGCCCCTCGAGCGCGAGTTCGATCGCTCCGGCCCGTTCGCCGTCGTCGTTCGCCCCGAGGCGTTCGCAGACCTGGTCGTACACGTCGGACTCACCGATCGAGGGCAGTCCCTCGAGGAAGGCTCGGGCGCTCACCTGCTCGCCGGTGGTGACCATGGTGCCGCCGTCGAGGGCCTCGACCAGGACGCCGAAGTCGATGCCGCGGAAGCGCTCCCGGACGGTCTCGGCGGTGGCGGTGCGCAGGAGGTGCTCGAGCACCTCGTCGGCACGGTCCTCCTCGCCGTTCTCGAACTCGATCTTGCCGCCGAGGACGTCGACCGCGGTCTCCAGGTCGATCGGCCGGGCGACGGCGTGGTCCTCGCCCTGCCGAGCGGCCCGGTGCACCGCGGCGGCGGAGACGGTCTCGGCACCGGCGATGGCGAACCGGGCGCTGACGCCGCTGCGCTGGTCGACGGCGCTGGACTGCCGGAGCGCCCGGGTGAAGCGTGCCAGGATCTCGATCAGGGCGTCCGGCACGTCGGCGGTGAGCGCCGCCTCCTGCTTGATGACGGCGATCTCGTCCGCGAGCTCGATCGGGTAGTGCGTCCGGATCTCGGCACCGAAGCGGTCCTTCAGCGGCGTGATGATCCGACCGCGGTTCGTGTAGTCCTCGGGGTTCGCGCTGGCGACCACCAGCACGTCGAGCGGCAGCCGCAGGACGTACCCGCGGATCTGCACGTCGCGCTCCTCCATCACGTTGAGCATGGCGACCTGGATGCGCTCGGCGAGGTCGGGCAGCTCGTTGATCGCCACGATGCCGCGGTGGCCGCGGGGGACCAGGCCGAAGTGGATGGTCTCGGGGTCGCCGAGGCTCCGCCCTTCCGCGACCTTCATCGGGTCGACGTCGCCGATGAGGTCCGCGACGCTCGTGTCGGGTGTCGCGAGCTTCTCGACGTAGCGGTCGTCACGGTGGCGCCACTCGATCGGCATCGCGTCGCCGAGGTCCGCCGCGCGCTGGACGCTGGCGGTCGTGATCGGTTCGAAGGGGTGCTCGCCCAGCTCGGAGCCGGCGATCACGGGCGTCCACTCGTCGAGCAGGCCCTGCAGGGTGCGGAGGAGCCGGGTCTTGCCCTGGCCGCGCTCGCCGAGCAGGACGACGTCGTGCCCGGCGATGAGGGCGCGTTCGAGCTGCGGGATCACGGTGGTCTCGAAGCCGTGCAGGCCGGGCCACGGGTCGCGGCCCTCGCGGAGGGCCTGGAGGAGGTTGTCGCGGATCTCGGCGCGGACCGTCTTCTGGACGTGACCAGAGGTGCGGAGCTCGCCGACCGTACGGATGTCTGGTCGGGTCACGTCGTCG
The DNA here is from genome assembly GCF_002412165.1 of Curtobacterium sp. 'Ferrero'. GTDB lineage: Bacteria > Actinomycetota > Actinomycetes > Actinomycetales > Microbacteriaceae > Curtobacterium. The sequence goes on along the minus strand of NZ_NXIA01000018.1, from coordinate 66,448 downwards.
ACGCTACGCCTCGCCGCCGACACCGACCGGCTGGCGGTCGGGGTACGGTCGGGAGGCGCGGTGCGGGTCCGGTGGGTGCCCGGGCGTCCGTCCGGGCGAGTGCGGGATCCGGAGGGTGCCTTGTCGGGGGTGGCCTCGGCCGCCAGGATGGGTGCGGACCGGCGTGGGAGCCGGGTTCGAGTAGGGGGATCCGGCTCCGCGCCGACACCTGCGAACCACCTGCGTGTTCCCGGCGTACGTTCTCCATCCGTGAGCAGCGTGAAGAGTCTCGTACCAGCCAGGATGGACCGGTTGCCGTGGACCAAGTTCCACTGGAGCGTCGTCGTGGGCCTCGGGGTCTCGTGGATCCTGGACGGTCTCGAGATCCAGATCGTCTCGAACGCCGGGTTCCAGAAGGACCTCGGTCTGTCGACGCAGGAGGTCGCGTCGCTCGGCACGATCTACCTGTTCGGCCAGGTCATCGGTGCGCTCGTGTTCGGCCGGCTGTCCGACAAGCTCGGCCGCCGGAAGCTCTTCATCCTGACGCTCGCGATCTACCTGGTCGGGTCGGGCATCGCCGGGCTCGCGCAGGACTTCTGGTTCCTCGCGGTGTTCCGGTTCGTCGCCGGCCTCGGCATCGGCGGCGAGTACGCCGCGATCAACTCCGCGATCGACGAGCTCATCCCGTCGAAGTACCGCGGGCACGTCGACATCGCCATCAACGGCACGTACTGGGGCGGAGCGGCCCTCGGCGCCTTCGCGAACATCTACCTGCTCGACACGTCGATCTTCGCGGAGAACATCGGGTGGCGCATCGGGTTCTTCCTCGGCCCGGTGCTCGGCATCGCGATCATCTTCCTCCGGCGGCACATCCCGGAGAGTCCGCGGTGGTTGATGACGCACGGCCGCGAGGACGAGGCGGAGGCCACCGTCACGTCGATCGAGGAGTCCGTCGAGCGTTCGACCGGCGAGCGGCTGCCCGACGTCGACGACTCGAAGGCGATGACGGTCACGCCCCTCGACAACGTCGGCTTCGGCACGATCGCGAAGGTGCTCTTCCGGCAGTACCCGAAACGCACGCTCGTCGGGGCGTCGATGATGATCACCCAGGCGTTCCTCTACAACGCGATCTTCTTCACCTACGCGCTCGTGCTGACGAACTTCTTCGGGCTGAAGACCGCGCAGACGTCCATCTACTTCTTCCCGTTCGCCGTCGGCAACCTGCTCGGGCCGATCATCCTCGGTCGGTTCTTCGACACCTGGGGTCGGCGGCAGATGATCTTCCTGACCTACCTGGTCTCGGGCCTCGTGCTGGCGACGTCGGCGTTCCTGTTCCGGGCCGACGCGATCAGCGCGACCGTGCAGGTCGTGTTCTGGTGCGTGTCGTTCTTCTTCGCGTCGGCCGGCGCGTCCAGCGCCTACCTCACGGTGTCGGAGATCTTCCCGCTCGAGCTGCGGTCCCAGGCGATCTCGTACTTCTTCGCCCTCGCGCAGATCTTCGGCGCGATCGCCCCGACGATCTACGGCCTGCTCATCGGCGACGGGACCTCGCGCGAGCCGCTCTTCTGGGGCTACCTGCTCGGGTCGGCGGTGATGATCGTCGGCGGCGTGATCGCGCTGCTCTTCGGCGTGGACTCCGCGCGGAAGGGGCTCGAGGACATCACCCAGCCGCTGTCCGTCCTCACCGGCAAGGAGGAGCCAGCCGAGCGCCGGTGAAACTCTGCATTCGGAGTGTTTAGCGCCCCCGATGCCGCCGTGGGACAGTCCACACATGGCACCGCTCCGCAGGCATCTCCTCCACAGCACACACCGCGACCTCGCCGTCCACCACGTCTGCCCGGTCGCCCCCGGCGGAGTCCATCGTGGGTGAGCCTGGTCCCGTGGAACGCAGACCGAACCGTCGCCGCATCCGGAAGCCCGAGCAACTCGCCGTCGCGCAGTCTCCTGCGCGACGCGGTGTTCGCGATCCTGCTCGAGAACATCCTGCTCGGTGCCTACCGGCGCGGCGAGCGGCTCCGGCTCGAGGACATCGCCGACGACCTCCAGGTGTCGCGGACGCCGGTCCGCGAAGCCCTCGTCCCGCTCGAGGCACTGCGGCTCGTCGTGGTCCAGCGCTACGTCGGGGTCGTGATCGCGCACTGGTCCGTCGACCACATGGTGGAGCGGCTGCGCATCGCCCGCTCGATGCTCGACGAACCGCCCGCGTGCGCCGGCGCCGCGAACGACCGGTTCGACCCGGCCTTGCTCGTGGGCCGCCGGACCGAGGCCGGGTGTCTCGGTGTGCTCGGTGTCTGGGTGCTCCGCCGGTCCGGGGCAGCGGTGTGTGCCGACTGGTTGGAGGCGCAACTCCCGGTGCTCGACGTCTTCTTCACGGACGACGTCGCGGCGGCCAACGGCATCGACGCGGCACTCGACCGTGGCAGGCGGATCGCGATCCTGCACCGGGCCCGTCGCGCTGCCGAAGCAGACGCGGTCTCGGAGTGCGGCACGGCGCTCATCGAGCTCGTCGATGCGCTCATCGCGATGCCGGAGCGCTTCCGGGTGGCGGCGTCCGCCTGACCCGGCGTCCGCCTGACCCGGCGTCCGCGTGCGCGGCCCGGTCCGGCTGGGCGCTGACCATCCGTCCGTGCGGTACCCGGGACCGCACGGACGCACCGGAACGGGGACGCGGTGGTGGACCGCGTCCCCGTCGAGTCGCCCCACCGACCGGCGCATCGTGATCGGGCGCGCGGGCCGTGCTGCCGGGGGACGACGTCGGGTGCTGTGTCGCGACTACGGGGTCGAGCCCCGGAACGTGATCGCCGCGTCCCGACGATGGTATGCACCGGGGTACGACTCGACAACCCCCGGGTGTCCCCACTTCGGGGGACCCGACGCGCTCTGATGGCTCACGAGGCCGGGCGTGGACAGGTGAAGAGCACCGCCGTCCTCCTGTATGGTGGGTGCAGCGCTCACGAGAGCGCATGGAGACGTCGCATAGTCAGGCCGAGTGCACCACCCTGCTAAGGTGGAGTCCCCTTTCCGGGGACCGAGGGTTCAAATCCCTCCGTCTCCGCACGAGGCAACAGCCCCGGTTCACCGAACCGGGGCTGTTCCGTTCTCCGGGTCACGCGGTGGCGATGGAACCCGTCGCGGTGCGGGCGGGGCGTCGGCGTGCTGCGGCTCCGGCGGCCACCGCCGTGAGCGCCACCGCGGCGAGCGTGATGACCGCCCCGGCCCAGATCGGTGCGGTGTACCCGAGCCCCGCGGCGATGGTCGCACCGCCGATCCACGCGCCGAGGGCGTTCCCGAGGTTGAACGCCGCGATGTTCGCGCCGCTCGCCAGCGTCGGCGCGTGCTCCGCGTGGGACATCACTCGGGTCTGGAGCGGCGGGACCGTGGCGAACCCGAACGCGCCCATGAGCACGAGCGCGATCACGGTGAGGACCGGCGACGTCGCCACGATGGCGAAGAGCGCGAGCACCACGGTGAGTCCGGACAGCACCCAGAGCAGCGTGCCGTCGACGGAACGTGCTGCGAGCCTGCCGCCGACGACGTTCCCGACGAACAGACCGCCACCGAAGGCGATCAGGAGCCACGGCACCGCTGCTGCGGGGAACCCCGAGACCGCGGTGAGGGTGTACGCGATGTAGGTGAAGGCGCCGAACATCCCGCCGTAGCCGAGCACGGTGATGCCGAGCGAGAGCCACACCTGACCGGACCGGAAGGCGCTGAGCTCGCGGACGAGCGACGGTGCCCGGGTCTCGCGGACGGCCGGCACGAGCACGAGGACACCGACGAGGGCGACGACCCCGATCGCGGCGATCGTCCAGAAGGTCGCACGCCAGCCGAACGCCTGGCCGAGGAAGGTCCCGAACGGGACGCCGAGGACGTTCGCCGCCGTGAGGCCGGTGAACATCAGTGCCACGGCCGACGCGCGCCGCTCGCGGCTGACCATGTCGGCGGCCACGACGGCGCCGATGCCGAAGAACGCGCCGTGGCACAGGGCGGCGATCACGCGTCCGGCCATCATCACGCCGTAGACGGGGGCGAACGCCGACAGTGCGTTGCCGATGACGAACAGCACGAGCAGGCCGACGAGCACGGGCTTGCGGGGGAGTCGGGTCGTGGCGGCGGTCAGTCCGAGCGCTCCGACGACGACCGCGAGGGCGTACCCGGTGACGAGCCACCCCGCGGTCGACTCGGTGACGTGGTAGTCCGCTGCGACCTCGGGTAGTAGTCCGGTGATGACGAACTCGGTGAGTCCGATGCCGAACCCGCCCAGGGCGAGGGCGATGAGTCCCGCTGGCATGGTGGTCCTTCCGTTGTGCAGGAGTGGTGTCCCGCGTACGCTGGTTGTTGCACACGCGGGGTATCGATAGTTGCACACGCGTGATACCCGCGCAAGCAACCAACACGTCCGGAGGGTCCCATGAGCGTCGACGACACGTCCGTCGCGGTGCGTGCACACGGGTGGCGCACGCTCGCCGCCCTGCACGGCCGCATCGAGACACGGCTCGAACGGGCGCTGCGCGCCGTCGACCTCTCGGTGGTCGAGTACACCGTGCTCGACGCACTGCGCCGACAGGACGGCTTCCACATGCGCATGCAGCAGCTCGCGCGGGCCGCGGCGTTGAGCCCGAGTGCCACCACACGGCTCGTCAACCGTCTCGAGGAGCGGGCGCTCCTCACCCGGGTGCTCTGCGACGACGACCGTCGCGGGCTCTACACCGAGCTGACCCACGCGGGACAGGCGCTCCTCGACGAGGCCACCCCGCTGCACGCCGCTGCGCTCGAGGAGGCGCTGTCCGAGGCGAGGGACGTCCCGGAGCTCGAGGAGCTCGCGGCCGCCGTGGAGCGCCTCGAGGGCGCCTCGGTCTGACCCCGACTCGGCGACACCGCTATCAGCCGGACGGCCCTGGGCAACCGGACCACGCATCGGTGACACATCCTCCGGAGACTGTCACCGGGCCGTTGTAGCATGCACGACACCCGTCCCGAGCCGAGGAGGCCCTGCGTGCCGGAACCGACCGCCCAAGCCGTCCCGCTCGAACTCGTGCGCGACGCCGGAGCCGACATCGTCGCGGCCGTCTCGACCGTCGTGGACGGCAAGGTGGACGCGATCCGGACCGCCCTCACGGTGATGCTCGCCGAGGGGCACCTGCTCGTCGAGGACGTCCCCGGAGTCGGCAAGACCGTGCTCGCCAAGGCCCTCGGCGCGTCCGTCGGTGGCTCGGTGAACCGCATCCAGTTCACGTCCGACATGCTGCCGTCCGACGTCACCGGCGTGAACGTGTTCGACCAGTCGTCCGGCACGTTCCGCTTCTCGCCCGGGCCGGTCTTCGCCAACGTCGTCATCGGCGACGAGATCAACCGGACCAGCCCGAAGACGCAGTCCGCGCTGCTCGAGGCGATGGCGGAGGCACAGGTGACGGTCGACGGCGTCACCCGGCAGCTCGAACCGCCGTTCATGATCGTCGCGACGCAGAACCCGATCGACATGGAGGGCACCTACCCACTGCCCGAAGCCCAGCGCGACCGCTTCACAGCCCGCATCACCATGGGCTACCCGAGCGTCGACGCCGAGCGGCAGATGCTCGCGAACCGCGGCGGCCACGACCCCCTCTCGGCGCTCCGTCCGATCGTCGACGTCGCGACGTTGCGCGGGATGATCGCCGCCGTCCGCGGCGTGCACGTCGCACCCGACGTCGAGGCGTACGTCGTCGCGATCGTCCGCGCCACCCGCTCCCATCCCGACCTGCTGCTCGGGGCGAGCCCCCGCGCCACCCTGCACCTCGCGCAGGCCGCCCGAGCGCACGCCGCACTGCTCGGACGTCCGTTCGTCACGCCGGACGACGTCGCCGCGCTCGCACCGATCGTCCTGGCCCACCGGCTCGTCCCGGTCGCGCGAGGCCTCGGCGGCTCCGGCGACGACACCGCCCGCGACATCGTCGTGCGCATCGTGTCCGACACCGCCGTGCCGTTCACCGCCGCGCCCGTCCGCTCCTGATGTCGTCGTCCGGGGCACCGTCGCCGATCGCGCGCCGAGCGGGTGCAGCCCGTTCGGTGCTCGCCCGGTACGGTCGCCGCGGACTCGCGCTCGCCCGACGCACCCCGTTCCCCCGGCCCACGCTCCGCGGGTGGACGGTGTTGGCGGTCGGCATCGGCCTGGTCGGCGGCGGACTCGCCGGCACCACCAGCGTCGCGGTCTCGGCCGGCCTCCTGCTCCTCGTGCTCGTCGTCCTCGGCGCCGTGATGGCGTTCGTCGTCGCCGCCCCGCTCCGTGGCTCCCGCGGCGCGGCGCGCGCCGTCGTGCAGGTGGGCGAGGTCTACCGCGAGCGCGTGACCCTCTCCGGCACCGGCATGCGCTTCGGCCCACGGTCGACGCTCCTCGTCCGCGAGCAGCTCGACGACCTGTTCGCGAGCGTGACCGAGGCCGAGACGTACGCGACCGTCGGACCCGGCACGCCGCCGGCGGTGCTCGACGTGGAAGCGCTCGCCATGCACCGCGGTCGCGGGCTCGTCGGACCCGTCACCATCCGCGTCGAGGACCCGTTCGGGCTCCTCCGTGTCGACCGGCCGGTGGTCCCCGCCGAGGAGGTCGTCGTGGTGCCGGCCACCACGCCGCTCGCCGCGATCGACACCGGCGCGCTCGCCGGAGCCGTCTCCGCGGACGAGGGACGCGTCGGGCAGGGTGGTTCGGCGGACGACAGCGAGCTTCGACCGTACCGCCCGGGCGACCCGATCCGCCGCGTGCACTGGGGGCAGAGCGCCCGGCGCGGCGAGCTGCACGTCCGGCAGACCACGCAGGCGCAGCCCCCGGAGGCCGTCATCGCCCTCGACGTGCGCCGCGAGTCGTACCAGCGGCTCGGCCGGGACGACCTCGCCGAGCTGTCCGACCTCGGCGGCGACGCGGCGTTCGAGCACGCCGTCGTCGTCGCGGCGAGCGTCGCCCGCGCGCTGGCCGCCCGGACCTCGCGCGTGGTCCTCGTGAGCGACGACCCTGACGGCGCCACCCGGCACACCGGGGACGCCGGCGGGCTCACGGACGTGCTCGTCGGCCTCGCCGACGTCCGGGTCCGTTCCGACGCCCGGGACGTCACCGAGGTGCTCCCCGACGTCCGCGGGCGGGACGTGCACGGGATGACCGCGGTCGTGACGGGGCACTGCACCGCCGAGCAGGCGGCCGAGCTCGTCGCGTCGACGGTCGGCTCGAGCCGGGGGATCCTGGCCACGATCGTCCCGCCCGAGCCCACGGTCCGCGGGATCCTCGACCGCGGCGGCTGGCGCACGCTCGTCGTGCCCGTGGCCGGCGCCACGAACCCCGGGAGCGTCCGATGAGCGGCACGCAGGCACCTGCGCGACGTCGCGGGACGGACGTCCACGAGATCCTCGAGCGGACCGACGACGCCCGGGACGTCCCGAGCGCCTGGATCACCGTGCTCGCGCCGGTCCCGGTGCTCATCGCCGCGCTCGCGATCCGGCCGCTGGTCCAGGGGATCGCGTGGTGGGTCGGTGGGGTGCTCGTCGCCGCGGTGCTCGTCGGGGTCGTGCTCGCCGTCCGGCGGCGTGCGCCCGGCGTCCGGTTCGTGGCCCTCGTCGTCGCCGTGATCGCCTGCTCGTGCGCGGCCGCGCTCGTGAACGACGTGCAACCGCTCGGCTGGCTCGACAAGGACGGCGCCCTCGGCGAGACGCTCGCCGCGATCAAGCTGAACCCCGCACCCCTGCCGCAGAGCGATGCGATCCGGCTCATCGTGATCGTGGCGATCGGCTGGGTTGCGGCGGTGTCGCTCTTCCTCGCCGCCGTCGCTCCGACAGCCGCGCTCGCGGCCGTCCCCGCGCTCGTGATCCTCATCGTGCCCGGCCTCATCACGGGCACCCCGGCCGGCCCGGTCCTCCTCGTGACGACCGCCGTCGCGTTCCTCGCGCTGCTCTGGCTCTCCGTCCGCCCGGTGCAGCGCGCGCTGCCGGCCGCGGTGGTCGGCGTGATCGGGCTCGTCGTGGCGATCGGCCTGCCGACGATCATCCCCCTCAACGCCAGTTGGCTCTCGGGTGTGACCGGTGCCATCCAGTCGCCGATCCAGCCCGGTCGCCCGGGGACCCTGCTGAACCTCGGCCAGGACCTCCGCCGACCGAACGAGCTCGAGGTGTTCCGGTACCGCTCGTCCGACGGGCAGCCGGAGTACCTCAAGCTCGCCGACCTCGACGAGTTCGGCTCCGGGGACTGGGTGCCGACCGTGACCGACGCGAGCCAGTCCGACACCGCCGACCAGCAGCAGTGGGCCGTGGGCGTGAACCCGCGCCTGTCCACCCGCGGTGACGTCACGATCCGGATCACCGGGCTGTCCAGCAACTACCTGCCGGTGCCGTCGGGCGCCGTGTCCGTGCAGTCGCGGTCGACCAACCTCGACCTGCAGCAATGGCGGTGGATGGGCCAGTCGAACACCCTCCGCTCGACCGGGCCGGCGACGCCCCGCGGCGCCACCTACGAGGTGTACGGCGCGTCGACCTTCGCGAACGCGTACCTCGACGCGATCGCCCAGACCGGGGTGCTGTCCCGCACGGACGGACGCGGGTTCGCGCGGCCGTCCGACGCGCAGCTCCGGACGGACCTCGGACTCCCGAAGGACCTCCCGCGCGACATCGCGACCACGGCGGCCCGGGTCACGAGCGGCGCCGCGAACCAGTACGAGCAGGCGCGGGACCTCGAACGCTGGTTCCGGAGCGACCTCTTCACCTACTCCGAGACCGCGCCGGTGCAGCAGGGCTACGACGGCGACAGCATGGACGTCATCGACACGTTCCTGCGCGTGCGCGAGGGGTACTGCGTGCACTTCTCGTCGGCCATGGCGGTGATGGCGCGCACGCTCGGCATCCCGTCCCGCATCGCGGTCGGCTACCGCGCCGGCACCAGCCAGGAGGACGGCGAGTACACGGTGTCGAACCGGCAGCTGCACTCGTGGCCCGAGCTCTACATCCAGGGCGCGGGATGGGTCGCGTTCGAGCCCACACCGGACTCCGACGCGGCCGCGCAGTCCTCCTCGGAGCCGACCGCGAGTGCCACGCCCGCCACCCCGGACACGCCGCTGCCCGCTCCCGGCCGGTCGGCGCCGGCGGAGTCCCAGCCGTCGGACACGCCGTCCGCCTCGCCGACGCCCGGGACGGCGTCCGGGTCCTCGCCCAGCGCCGGACCGGGGGCCGGGACGGGGATCGTGCTCGGGCTGCTGCTCGCGGTCGCGGTCCTCTGCGCCCCGGGCCTCGTGCGTGTCGCCAAGCGGCGGTCGCGGCTGGCGGCGATCCGGTCCGGGCGCGCACCGGCGGTGCACGCGTGGCGCGAGGTGCTCGACGACGTCGCCGACCACGGCTACGCCCCAGGGCTCGCGCCACCCGGTGACGCGGCGGCCGCGGCGCGCACGGCGCGAGCCGTGCTCGGGCGCCTGCGCGCCTCCGTGCCGGCGTCGGTGACGCCCCTGCTGGACCGGGTGGTCGACGCGGTCGACCGTGAACGGTACGCCGCGGACGGATCGTCGACCGAGGGTGCCGAGTCGCTCGCCGACGTCGGCCGGGAGGCACGGGTCGCCCTCGACGCGTCGGTCCCGGTCGGGCGCCGGGTGCGGTCGCGGCTGTTGCCGCCGAGCCTCATGCCGTCCTCGGCGTGGTCGCACGAGGGCCGCCGCTCCCGCCGCAGTCCGGCGTAGCCCGGCGGAGGCGCGCCGGGCCGGTCGATCCAGCCGGGCGAGCCCGACGACAGCCCCGGTGGAGCCGCGCGAGACCGACCGCCAGGCCGGTCGCGGTGGCGGTCAGGAGGGGCGGACGACGGCCTCGACGAGCGCAGCGACGACGTCGCCGGGATCGGTGTCGGCGAGCGCGGGCGCGTCGAACACGAGACCGACGTTCGTCGCGATGAGCGCGGTCGCGAGGTCGTCGAGCGGCATCCCCGGGTCGATCTCGGGGTGCGCGCCGAACCACAGGTGCACGAGTTCCCGGACGCCGTCCTGCAGCACCTTCCGTTGCCGCACGAACTCCGGCATGAACTCCGGGTGCCGGGTCGCGTACGCCCGGAACTCGGAGAGCAGGGCGAACTGCGTGCTCTGGTCGTGCCGTCCGAACGCCTGTCGGACCACGTCGGCGATCTGGACCGTCGCGATGTCCGCACGCACGAGCTCCTGCAGCGACCCGAGCACGACGTTCGTCGCACGCTGCATGACCTCGACGACGAGGTCCTGCTTGGACGAGAAGTTCGAGTACACAGCACCCTTGCTGAACCCGGCGCGGGCGGCGACCTCGTCGAGACGGGCCTCGTGCACGCCCTGCTCGGCGAAGACCTGCGCGCCCGCGACGAGCAGTCTGCGGCGCACTTCTGCCCGGGGGGTCCGCGCGGTGGGTGTGGCGTCGTCGCTCATCTGATCCTGGTTCGACGAGGCCGTCGGACGGTCGTCGGGTCGACGGTCGTCAGGCGGTGGTGGTGGTCGGGACCATTCTGGCGTGCCCGGGCCGCGGTCGTGCGGCGAGGAACACGGAGACCTGCCTGCCGCGCGTCTGATCCCGCGCGGCAACGGCGAAGCCCCCTCTGCGCACCTGGTGGGAACCGCCGCGTTCGGGTCGCGTCGGTGCTCGAGGTGCGCGCACCGGGTTCGATACCCGGCGGTCTCGATGGTACGCCCGGCCCGCGTCGGATCGGAAGTCCGTTACGTGTCCTGGCCTTCCGGCTCGTCGGGGCGCTGCTCGTGGACACTGCCCAGGCCGGACCGACGCCCGGGCCGCCGCAGGAGTCGGAGCGCATCGGGGCGCACCACCCGGAGCTCCCGACCACGACGCAGGAGCGACCCGAGGCGCGACTGCGGCTGCCAGTCGCGGCCGTTCGGCAGACCCCACCCGCGCCGGACCGCCCCCCACCGCAGGCCGAGCGACGACACGATCGCCACGATGATCCCGATGGACGGGGCACCGGCGTACGACGCCACGACCATCGCTGCCGACGCTGCGACCGCGACGGTCGCGTACAGCGCGTTGCCGCCGAACACCGCGGGCACCCGGCGGAGCAGGAGGTCGCGCATCGCCCCGCCGCCGACCGCGGTGATCGTCCCCATGATGATCGCGGCGGGCCAGCCCAGCCCGGCGTCGAACGTGCGCTGCACGCCGACGACCGACCAGATGCCGATCACGGCGGCGTCGAGCACGGTGAACAGGCGGTCCCACGTGCGCTCCGAGAACGAGACGAAGAACGCGACGAGCGCCCCGGCGAGTGCGACGGGCACGTAGAGCGGGTCGACGAGCGCGACCGGGGGACCGTTCTGCAGGAGTGTGTCGCGGAGGATGCCGCCGCCGAGTCCGGACACGAAGCCGACGACCAGGAACCCGAACAGGTCGAAGTCCATCGAGCGGGCGATCGAGCCACCGAGGAGCGCCGACGCGAGGACACCGGCGAGGTCGAGCAGGTTCGTCACCGACGCCAGTCCCTCGGGGGTCAGCAGGTTCATGCAGACCATCAAACCCCACGCGGCCGGAGTGGCGGACGACGCCGGGGTTAGGTTAGACTCACCTTTGCCATGATCGCCACACTCGTCATCGGCCTCCGCGAAGGCCTCGAAGCAACGCTCATCGTCGGCATCATCGCCGCGTTCCTGCGTCGCAACCGCGTCCCCCTCGCCCCCATGTGGCTCGGCGTCGGGGTTGCGGTGCTCCTGAGCATCGCGGTCGGCGCCGGGCTCCAGCTCGTCGAGCAGGCGCTGCCGCAGGCCCAGCAGGAGGGCATGGAGGCGGTGATCGGCATCGTCGCCGTCGTGTTCGTCACGGGGATGATCGTCTGGATGCGCACGCACGCCCGGTCGCTCGGTTCCGAGATCGAGGCGAACGCCACCGCCGCGCTCGGCCGCGGGACCGCGTGGGCGCTCGCGGGCATGGCGTTCCTGGCCGTCCTCAAGGAGGGCTTCGAGACCGCGGTGTTCCTGCTCGCGACCTTCCAGGCCTCGACGGACACCGGCACGGCGGCGCTCGGCGCGGTCATCGGGATCGCGGCCGCGGTGGCGATCGGCTACGGCATCTACACCGGCGGCGTCCGGTTGGACCTGGCGAAGTTCTTCACCGGCACCGGCGTCTTCCTGGTCTTCGTCGCGGCGGGACTCGTCCTGACCGCGATCCGGCACGCCCACGAGGCCGGGTGGATCGTCATCGGCCAGCAGCGCACCGTCGACCTGGGCTGGCTCGCCCCGAACGGGTCCGTGCAGGGGGCGCTCGTGACCGGCGTCCTCGGCATCCCCGCCGACCCGCGCGTCATCGAGGTGCTCGGCTGGACCCTCTACCTCGTGCCGGTGCTCGCGATCGCGGTCTGGCCGCGCGCCTGGCGGCCCGGAGCGTCCCGCGTGCCCCTGGTCCGCGCCGGGATCGCGACCGGCCTGGCGGTCGTCGCCGTCGCCCTCGCGATCGGCGTCCCGAGCGGACGCGCGGACCTGCCCGCCACCGTCCGGCTCACCGGGGACCAGACGTCGCTGACGGCCGACGTGCACGGCACCACCGGGGTGCTCCGGACCCGGGGCAACGGCGCGCAGGCCGAGACGACCCTGTCCGCCGGCGACCACCGTGTCGTGGACCGTGCCGGCGTCCGCGCCGACCGCTGGCGGATCTCCGAGGGCGGCGCGGCGTCCGACCAGCCGTCGACGCTCAGCCTCGACGACCTCGTCGCGCTGTTCGGTCGCGTCCCGGTCGGCATCTCCCCGTCGACCAACCCCGGCCCCTTCACCGCCCGGTGGTCCACCACGCGGACCACGACCCTGTGGACGGTCGACGGCGGCGTCCTCGACGCGAGCAGTCGTGAACGCGACGTCCTCACACTGAGCGGTGGGGGCCTCCCGGCCGCCCGGACGACCACGCTGGACCGCGACGTGTGGTCGGTCCCCGACGCGACGGCGCAGCGCGCTGCCGACGTCGCGTCGGCGGCGGCGAGCCGCGCGGCCGAACTGCGGCTGTGGTCCACGTGGCTGCCGATCGCCCTCGGTCTCGGCGCCGTCGTCCAGGCGCTGCTGGCGCTGCGGGACCGACGACGCACGAGGGCGAGCACGATCACCACCGACGCGGAGCCCACGCCCCTCGTCCCCACCGACCCCGACCCCCGCCCGTCGAGCGCCCCCACCGCCGACGACACGACAAGGAGCCCCGCACATGCCGCTCGGTGACACCACCGTCCGTCCCCTCCTCACCCTCGGAGCCCTGGGCGCCGCCACTGCCCTCGTCCTGACCGGCTGCGCCTCGGCGTCCCCGAGCGACGGCGCGACGAGCAGCTCGGACAAGGTCTCGCGCGTGACGATCACCCTGACGAACGACGGGTCGGACGCCTGCTCGGTCTCGACGACGAAGGTGCCGGCGGGACCGGTGACGTTCACGGTGGAGAACGAGTCGTCGACGGCCATCACCGAGGTCGAGCTCCTGCAGGACCAGCGCATCCTCGGCGAGAAGGAGAACCTCGCGCCCGGCCTCGGCGCCGTCCGGTTCACCGCCACGCTCACCGGCGGGGAGTACCAGGTGTACTGCCCGGGTGCCGAGCGTGAGCTGACCGACTTCACCGTCACGGGCAAGGCCGCGTCGACGGCGGACAGCAGCGCCGCGTCGCTCCTGCGCGACGGGACGAAGGGGTACGCGACCTACGTCGACGGCCAGGTGGACGACATGGTGACGGCGGTGCGCAAGCTCCAGTCGGACGTCGACGCGGGCGACCTCGACGCCGCGAAGCGGGACTACGCGGACGCGCGACCGTACTACGAGCACATCGAGAGCGACGTCGACGGCTTCGTGAAGGAGGGCTACAAGGCGACCGACAACGCCGGCAACCTCGACTACCTCATCGACATGCGGGCGTCGAACCTCGACCCGGCGGTCGGCTGGAGCGGCTTCCACGCCGTCGAGAAGGACCTGTTCCAGGACGGAGCGATCACCGCGTCGACGAAGCGGACCGCGGCGGCGCTGACCGCGGACGTCGAACTGCTCGCGAAGCTCGTCCCGACCCTCGACTACAAGCCCGAGGACCTGGCGAACGGCGCGGCCGGCCTGCTCGAGGAGGTCCAGTCGAACAAGATCACCGGCGAGGAGGAGGCGTACAGCCACATCGACCTCGTCGACCTCGCCGCCAACGTCGAGGGCGCGCGGCAGGCGTTCGCGTACCTCAAGCCCGGCCTGGCGAAGGTCGACCCGAGCCTGACCAAGCAGATCGCGAAGCAGTTCGACACCACGAACGCGATGATGGACCGGTACCGGGACGCGAACGGCCTCGGCGGCTTCCGGACGTGGGACGAGACGCTGCGGAACGCCGACGCCAACGCGATCTCGCAGCAGGTCCAGGCGCTGCAGGACCCGCTGTCGCGCCTCGCCGAGAAGGTCGCCACGGCGTGACGACCGAGCACGACGGGCCCGGCCGCGCCCGGACCGAGCACGACGAGCCCGGCCACGCCCGGACCGAGCACGACGAGCCCGGCCGTGCCGGGGCTGCCGCGGGCACCCGGGGCGTCTCCCGTCGCGGCCTGTTCGGCGCCGGCCTCGCCGCCGCCGGGGCCGGTGTCGGTGCTGCCGTCGGCATCGCCGGAGCCACCGTCGCCACCGGGGTCGACCCGTTCGCCGCCGCGGCGAACGCCGACGAGTCGATCGACCTGACCCAGCAGGTGCCGTTCTACGCGACCGCGGCCGGCCAGCCCCAGGGCGGCATCCGGACGACCCCGCAGCGGCACTGCGTCTACATGACGTTCGACCTGTCCACGAGCGTCGCGACCGACCTGCAGGTGCTCCTGGCCCGCTGGTCGGCGGCGATCGCGCAGCTGCAGGCCGGCCGGACCGTCGGCAGCGTCGAGCCCGCCCACGGCGAGGGCGTCGGGGCGGACACCGGGGAGGCCCTGGACCTCGGTCCCGCCTCGCTCACGGTCACCGTCGGGCTCGGCCCCGGCGTGTTCGACGAGCGCTTCGGTCTCGCCGACAAGCGTCCGGCGCACCTGGCCCAGATCCCCACGCTGCCGAGCGACAACCTGGACGAGCAGCTCACCGGCGGCGACCTCTCGCTGCAGGCGTGTGCCGACGACCCGCAGGTGGCGTACCACGCGGTCCGGGACCTCGCCCGGATCGCCCGCGGCACGGCGACCGTGCGGTGGACGGTGCTCGGGTTCGGTCGTGCCTCGGCCGGTCCCTCGCAGTCGACGCCGCGCAACCTGATGGGGTTCAAGGACGGCACCCGCAACGTGACGACGGACGAGGAGTTCGCCCGGTTCGTGTGGGTGGACGAGCCGGGCGACGGCGCCGCGTGGATGACCGGCGGCACGTACCAGGTGGTGCGGAAGATCCGGATGAACCTCGAGACCTGGGACGCGGACGTCGTCAGCGACCAGCAGCGGGTGTTCGGTCGGACCAAGGTCGAGGGCGCGCCGCTGTCCGGCGGTTCCGAGCACACCACGCCCGACTTCCACGCCAAGGGTGCCGGGGGTGCGACGAAGATCGACGCGCGGTCGCACGTGGCGCTCGCCGCGCACGAGAACAACGGCGGGGTGAAGATCCACCGCCGCGGCTACAACTACACCGACGGGCTGAACCAGTACGGGCAGCTCGACGCCGGTCTGCTCTTCGCCGCCTACGTGAACGACCCGGAGCACTTCACCCGGCTGCAGCGGAAGCTCGGCGCGTCCGATCGGCTGAACGAGTACGTGTCGCACATCGGCTCCGCCGTGTTCGCCGTGCCGCCGGCGCCGCGGAAAGGCTCGTACATCGGGGAGCAGCTCTTCCGCTGACCGGGGCCCTGCGAGCGGGGTGGTGGGTGCCCTCCGCCGTTTCCCTGGAGACGGAGGGCACCCGCGCCGCGGAGTCTCGCCGAGCGGAACCACCGCCGACGGATGAGAGGCGACCCGGCGCGGCGTGTCGCGATGCGACACCGCCCAGGGTACGCCGCGTCGCGGCGGAGGGACAGGTGCGGACCCGGAACGGACACCGGAACGGACACCGGGACGGACGGGAGGCACCCCACCAGCAGGTGGGGTGCCTCCCGTCCGTCAGTGGGTTCAGTCGCGCTGGCCGCTCGCGGCGCGTCGTCGGCGCACGAGGACCAGGGCGGCGGTGCCGGCGAGGAGCAGCAGCCCGGCGGCGATCGCCGGACCGACGAGCTCGGCGCCGGTGAAGGCGAGCGCGCCCGTGGCGCCGGTCGGTGCGGCGTCGACGGTTCCGTCGCCGTCGGTGTCGATCCCGGTGCCGGTGCCGGTGCCGCCCGTGCCGGTGCCCGTGCCGCCCGTGCCCGCGCCGCCGGTGCCCGGCGTGGTGCCCGGGTCGGTCGGGTCGGTCGGGTCGGCGCCGGGGTCGACCGCGGCCGCGACGGGGATCGTGACCGCGAGGGTCACCGTCTGCCTGTCGGGGAGCGTCACGACGAGCGGCTCGTCCGTCGTGGTCGCGGCCGGTGCGACGGCGGCGGCGAGCGTCGTGGTGCCGAGGGCACGGGCAGCCGCGGTGGCCGGGGACGACGCCGTGGTGTCCGGGACGGTGAAGGTCAGGGTCGCGCGGCCCTGCTCGTCGGTCGTGTCGACGATCGACGGGTCGATCGCGGTCCGGGCGAGCTCCTCGCCGCCGGCGCTGATCGACACCTCGCCGGCGTCCGCCGGGTCGTCGGTGGAGAACACGAGCGAGGACAGGTCGACCGTGACCTCGTCACCGGGCTGGTACCCGCCGACGGGCTCCGGCGACACCGTGACGCCGACGGCCCGCTGGTCGGTCGGCGGGGTGACCGGCTGGTGGCGGGTGAAGAAGTCGACCTGTGCCTGCAGGTCCACCTGGCCCGAGTCGGCGATGTTCGTGCCCGTCGTGAACGCGGCGAAGTTGTCCCCGCCCGTGGACAGGAACGAGTTCACCGTGACCGTGAGGGTGTCGTCGAGGGCGATCGGCTCGCCGTCGAGCGACATCGAGGTGATGTGCTCGCCGCGGTCGGCCGTCGGGTCGTACGTGTAGGCGAAGCCGTCCGAGACGCCGAGCTTGAGGAACGGACGCTCGAGGCCCTCCGGCTGCCACTGCTGCTCGAGCGCCGCCTTGATCTGCGCACCGGTCATGTCCTCGGTGACCAGGGTGTTCGCGAACGGCTGGACGAGCGCCGCCTCCTTGTAGGTGACCGTGCCGTCCGGGTCGCCCGCTCCGCTGGAGGCGTAGAGCAGGTCGGTGCGGAGCCCGCCCGGGTTCATGAACGCCACCTGCGAGCCGTTGCGCTCGGTCGCCTCGCGCTGGACCTCGGCGATGTTGTTGCCGAGCACGGACTCGCCGCCGCGGTTCTCGGTCGTGCGGTCGGACTGCACGGCGCGGCGGAGGTCGCCGGTGATCGTGCCGAGCTCCTCCGCCCCCTTGACGTCGGCGACCGCCTTCGCCTGCGCGACGATGTCCGCGACGGCGTTCGTCGAGGTCGGGTCGGCGGGCACGGTCGTGAACGTGTTGACGGGCTGGACGTCGGCGGAGATGCTCGTGAGCTTCCGGTCCGCGTCGACGGTGAGGCGCAGGTGGCCGAAGGTCGTGCCGTACGAGCCCGCCTGGATCACCGGGCGGGGTGTGCCGTCCGGTCCCGGGATCTCGTGGTCGTAGGTGGCGTGGGTGTGCGCGGAGACGATGGCGGCGACCTTCGACGAGACGCCGGACGTGATCCTGCCGAAGGCACCGTCGCCGGTCGCGTCCGTGAGGTCCCCGGTCGCCGCGCCTTCGTGCACGAGCAGGACGAGGACGTCGGCCTCACCGTTGGTCTCGTCGCCGTCGGTGAGCTGGTCGGCGTACCGGTTGACCTGGCTCACGATCGGGGCCATCGCGAGGCCCTCGACGCCGCCGGGGCTGACGAGCCCGGGGATGAGGGCCTCGGTCGTCGCGCCGATGAAGCCGACGCGGACGCCGCCGCGCTCGACGACCTCGTACGGGGTGAAGGCCGGGTCGGTCGTGCCCGCGCGGACGATGTTCGACGAGACGTACTGCCACTCGGCACGCTCCTCGATGCGGTCGGTGAAGTCGTCCTGGCCCTTGTCGAGCTCGTGGTTGCCGATCGCGCTGACGTCGAGGTCCATGGCGTTGAGCGCGTCGATCGTCGGTGCGTCCTGCTGGATGAGCGACGTGAACGTCGAAGCGCCAACGTTGTCGCCGGCGCTGGTGAAGATCGTGTTCGGGTTCGCCTCGCGGTAGGTCTGCACGACCGACGCGAGCTTGGCGGCTCCCGCGGCCTTCGTGGCGGTGGTGCCCTCGGACTCGATGCGTCCGTGGAAGTCGTTGACGTCCACGATGTCGATCGTCGTGTCGTCGGCGGCAGCGAGCGCGGTGGAGGGGACGGACAGGGCGACGAGGACGCCGGCGGTGGCCAGGGCTGCCCCGCCGACGGCGCGCCCTCGTCGGCGCGGAGAGGTGTGAGCGTTCATCGGCGACGAACCTAGGAGAACGCACAGGCGACCCGCCAGGTGTCCCTCGAACACGTCACATGATGTTCACACGGGCAACACCCGTGGCGCGGACGCTCCCGGCCCGCGCGCCCGATCAGTCGCGGCCGAGCGCGCCCTTCACCCGCTCCACGGCCTCCGCGGCCATCGCCTTCGCCGAGTCCGCGACGACGGAGAGCTCCTCGGGGTCGCCCTTGAGCAGGCTCTTCGCGGTGTTCACCGCGTACTCCGCCGTGATGTGCGGCGGGAGCGGCGGCACGTTGCGGCTGACGTACGCGTCGATGACCGTGACGCCGGGGTTCGCGAAGGCACGCTCGACGGCGGCCTCGACCTCGTCGTCGTCGTGCACGGCGATGCCGGTGAAGCCGAGCAGTTCCGCGTACCCCGCGTAGTCCATGGTCTCGACGTCCTGCGAGCCGCGCCACATCGGGTTGCCGTCCTCGGTGCGCATCTCCCACGACACCTGCCCGAGGTCGTCGTTGTGCATGATCACGATGACGAGCTGCTGGTTCGGCCAGCTCGCCAGGTACTTCTTGACGGTGATGAG
Organism: Curtobacterium sp. 'Ferrero'; assembly: GCF_002412165.1. Taxonomy (GTDB): domain Bacteria; phylum Actinomycetota; class Actinomycetes; order Actinomycetales; family Microbacteriaceae; genus Curtobacterium. The sequence continues at coordinate 47,536 of NZ_NXIA01000018.1, read as the reverse complement.
CTCGTTCATGCCGAGCATCTGGAACGCGCCGTCGCCGATCGTGCAGACGGCCGGGGCGTCCGGGAACGCGAACTTCGCGGTCACGGCGTACGGCATCGCGGCGAGCATCGTCGCGAGCCGGCCGGACATGTCGCCGTGCATGCCTCGACGGAGCCGGATGTGGTGGCCGTACCAGTCCGCCGTGGTGCCCGCGTCGCAGGTGACCGTGACGCCCTCGGGCAGCCGTTCGTTGACGGCCGCGATCACCCGGCGGGGGTTGACGCCGTCGCTGTAGGAGACCTCGGCCTGACGGGCCATCTCCGCCTCCCACTCGCGCATCTCGTCGGCGAGGCGCTCCTGCCACGAGCGGTCCTCGGTCTGCTCGAGGAGCGGCAGCACGGCGTCGAGCGTGGCACCGACGTCGCCCCAGAGGTTCAGCTCGGTCGGGTACCGCAGGCCGAGCTGCTCCGGCTTGATGTCGACCTGCACGCCGCGGGCCTGGCCGGACGCCGGCAGGTACTCGCCGTAGGGGTAGTTCGTGCCGAGGAGCACGATCGTGTCGCACTCCTTGATCTGGGTGAGGCTCGGCCGCGACCCGAGGAGCCCGACCTGCTGCGTGTGGTACGGCACGTCCGACGGCACGACGTCCTTGCCGCGGAGCGCCGTGATGATGCCGGCGCCGGTCTTCTCGGCTACGGCGAGCACCTGGTCCGTGGCACCGCGGGCGCCTGCCCCGACGAGGAACGTGATCTTCTCGCCGGAGTTGAGGATCTCCGCGAACTTCCGGACGTCCTCGGTCGACGGGGTGATCCTTGTCGACGCGGGCACGTCGCTCGAGCGGGAGACCCAGTGCTCGGCGGCGGGCTCCTCCCATGCCATCGCCTGCACGTCGTGGGGGAGGACCACCACGGCGGGCTGCTTCCGGAGGATGGCGGTGCGGAACGCGGTGTCGATGACGACCCCTGCGGCGTCCGGCGAGGCGACCGTCTCGACGTAGCAGGCGACGTCCGCGAAGACCCGCTCCAGGTTCGACTCCTGCTGCGTGAACGTCCCGATCGAGGCGAGGCCCTGCTGCCCGACGATCGCGACGACGGGCTGGTTGTCCATCTGCGCGTCGTAGAGGCCGTTGAGCATGTGGAACGCGCCCGGGCTCGACGTCGCGACGCAGACCCCGACCTCGCCCGTGAACTTCGCGTGCGCGGTCGCCATGAGCGCCGCGATCTCCTCGTGCGTCGGCCGGACGTACTCGAGCGCGCGTTCGCTGCCGTCCGCCTTGCCGAGGGCACCGTCGAACGCCCCGATGCCGTCACCGGGGTACCCGAAC
>NZ_NXIA01000018.1:0-46099 GCF_002412165.1 Curtobacterium sp. 'Ferrero' | reverse complement strand
CGCTCAGCCGATCGGGCGCCAGGCGCGGTCGCGCGCGCTGTCGAGCACCGACTGGATGACCGCCGCCGCCCGTGCGCCGTCCGCGAAGGTCGGCAGGCCGTCAGGCGAGCCGCCGCGGACGGCGGCGTAGGTGTCGGCGACGAACGCCGTGAACGCGTCGAGGTACCCCTGCGGGTGACCGGCGGGCACCACGGCGAGCCGGCGCTGGTCCGGATCGCCCTGGGACGGGTCACGGACGACGATGGTGGCCCCGCGCTCGTTGCCGAACCACGCCGACTCCGGCTGCTCCTGGTCGAACGCGGCCGATCCGAGGGTGCCGTCGACCTCGAACCACAGCCGGTTCTTCCGCCCCGCCGAGACCTGTGAGATGACGACGTTGCCGATGCGACCGGCAGCGGTGCGGAACGTCGCGGCCGCGGTGTCCTCGGTGGTCACCGCGGAACGCTCGGAGGCGTCGGCGACCGGGTCGGGGTCGGGGGAGCCGGAGAAGGACGGGCCGGACGCCGCCGGACGGGTGGGGTAGACGATGTCGGTCGCCGCCGAGACCTCGACGAACGGTTGCCCGGTGACGAACTCGACGAGGTCGCACCAGTGCGAGCCGATGTCCGCGAACGCCCGGGACGCACCGCTCGAGGACGGGTCGACCCGCCACGACGACGCGTCCTCGTCGAGCATCCAGTCCTGCAGGTAGTGCCCGTGCACGGCGAGCAGGCGTCCGAGCTCGCCGGCGGCCACGCGCGCCCGGACCTCGCGGACGACCGGGTGGTAGCGGTACACGAACGGGACCGTGGCGACGACCCCGGCCTGCTCGGCCGCGGCGGCGAGCTCGTCGGCCTGCCCGGGGTCGAGCGCCAGGGGCTTCTCGCACACCACGTTGATGCCCGCGCGGATCACCGCCAGCGACTGCGGGTGGTGCTGGCCGTTCGGGGTGCAGACGTGCACGACGTCGGGGGCGTCCGCGATCACCTCGTCGAGCGAGGCGTAGCCGCGGGGCAGTCCGAGCTGCGCCGCCACCTGGGCCGACCGCTCCGGCGTCCGCCCGAGGACGCCGAGGACGTCGGCACCCGCGGCTGCCGCAGCGCGCACGTGGACCGCGGCGATCATGCCGGTGCCGACCACCGCGACGCGCAGCCGACGCCCGTCGTGCTCGGTGACGGTGCCACTGCTCCCGGTGCCACTGTTCACGGTGCCACTGCTCATGCTGCTCCCTCGCGCATCGCGCTCCTCCGCGCCGGACTGCCCCCACCGTAGCGGGACCGTGCGGCGCGTGCCCCCACCGTGACGGCGCACCGCGCGCCCGGTCCACCTCGCGGCCGCGCGCCCGGGGCGACCACGCGCAGGAGCCGGTGGGTACCGTCGGGGGCATGTCGAGCCTCCAGACCACCCTGCTCATCCTCGGTGCCAGCGGCGACCTCTCCAAGCGCCTGCTCCTGCCGGGTCTCGCCACCCTCCTCGAGGTCAAGGAGGACTGGGACGTCCAGCTCGTCGGCGCAGGCACGGAGGACCTGTCCGACGACGACTGGAAGCGCCTGGTCCACGACGCGTTCGAGAACGCGCAGGCCTCCAAGAACGAGGAGGACGAGGGCGCCCACGACGGCTCCGAACGCCTCAGCCAGCGCCTCCGTTCCGTCATCGACGCGTCCAGCTACCGCAAGTCCGACGTCACCAGCGCGGACGACCTGCAGGCACTCCTCGCCGACTGCCGGCACGACCCCGCCGTCTACTTCGCCCTGCCGCCCGCCGTCACCGAGAAGAGCTGCGAGGTGCTCGCCGACCTCGACCTGCCCGCGGGCACCCGGTTCGCGCTCGAGAAGCCGTTCGGCACCGACGCCGCGAGCGCCGAACACCTCAACGACGTCCTGCACCGCTTCCTGCCCGAGGAGCGCATCCACCGGGTCGACCACTTCCTCGGTCGGTCGACGGTGCTCAACCTCCTCGGCCTGCGGTTCGCCAACCGCATCATCGAGCCGCTGCTCTCCTCGCAGCACGTCGAGCGGATCGACATCGTCTACGACGAGACCCTCGGACTCGAGGGCCGGGCGCGCTACTACGACAAGGCCGGCGCGCTCGTCGACATGATCCAGAGCCACCTGCTCCAGGTACTCGCCGTCGTCGCGATGGAGGCCCCGGCCTCGATCGACGCGGACGACCTCCGCACCCAGAAGGAACTGGTGCTCCGCGCCGTCCGGCCGTGGGGTGGCGACGTCGCCACCGCCGGCAAGCGGGCCCGCTACACCGCGGGGAAGGTGGGGGACCGACCCCTGCCGTCGTACGTCGACGAGGACGGCGTCGACCCGTCGCTCGGCACCGAGACCCTCGCCCAGCTGCGCCTCGAGGTCGCGAACTGGCGGTGGGCGGGCGTCCCCGTCACCCTCCGGTCCGGCAAGGCCCTCGCCGAGCAGCGCCGCGAGATCGTCGTCACCTTCAAGGACTCGCCGCACGTGCCGAACGGGCTGACCGGAGCCGAGCGCCCCGACCGGCTGCGCATCTGGATCGCGCCCGACGAGATGCAGCTCGAGCTCAACGTGAACGGGCCCGGCGACCCGTACACGATCGACCACACGGCGCTCGCCGTGACGTTCAACCCGGGACGGCTCAGCGCCTACGGCGAGGTGCTCGCCGGCGTGCTCGAGGGGGACGCGACGCTCTCCGTCCGCGGGGACAGTGCGGTGCAGGGGTGGAAGGTCGTCGAACCCTTCCTCGACGCCTGGCGGAACGGCGACACCCCGCTCGACGAGTACGCCGCCGGCTCGGCTGGTCCCGACGGCTGGGACAACCTGGACGACTGACCCGGCCGGGGACGGTCGGCGGGGAACCTGGACGACTGACCCGGCCGGGGACGGTCGGCGGGCGTAGCGTCGGCCCGTGACCATCTACGACGACATCCTGCAGACCGTCCCTGCCCCGGCGGGGTCCGACGTCCGGGTCGAGGCCGTGCGCTACGACCACGACGGGACCGCGCTCGAGGGCCTGCTCGCGAAGGACCACAGCGTGTCCGGGCCCCGTCCGGCCGTGCTCGTGGTGCACGACTGGCTCGGCGTGAACGACCACGTCCGCGCGCGGGTGACGATGCTCGCCCGCCTCGGGTACGTCGCGCTCGGAGCCGACATCTACGGCGCCGACGTGCGACCGTCCCACGAGGAGGCCTCGGACGTGGCCGGCGGCTTCTACCGCGACCTGCCGCTGCTGCGGGCGCGCGCGCTCGCCGGCTTCGAACGGCTCCGCGAGGACCCGGACGTCGACCACACCCGCATCGTCGTCATGGGGTACTGCTTCGGCGGGTCGACCGCCCTCGAACTCGCCCGGGCCGGCGCTGACCTGGTCGGGGCCGTGTCGTTCCACGGCGGCCTGATCGTGCACGACCCCGCCGACGTCGACCACGTCCGGGCGAAGCTCCTCGTGCTCACCGGCGGCGCGGACCCGATGGTGCCGGACGAGACCGTCGCCTCGTGGCAGGCGGAGATGCGCACCCGGCCGGAGATCGACTGGCAGGTCACGACGTACTCGGGCGCGATGCACGCGTTCGCCGTCCCCGGCACCGACGCCCCCGAGATGGGTGCGCAGTACCAGGAGCGGGCGGACCGGCGGTCGTGGCAGGCGCTGCAGGTGTTCCTCGGTGAGGTCTTCGACGAGGAGGCCTGAGCGTTCGCCGACGTCGCGACACGCCGGGCAGTCGGCTCGGAGGCCCTCGATTGGCGCGTGGCCCGCACCTGTTGTAGAGTCTTCCACGGCCGCTGAGGCCACGCGCTCGTAGCTCAATGGATAGAGCATCTGACTACGGATCAGAAGGTTGGGGGTTCGAGTCCCTTCGAGCGCACACTGTGTTGAGACAGTTGCATCCCACGGTGCATCCCACCGTGAGTGCAGAGAACGCCCCGAGCTTCGGCCCGGGGCGTTTCTCGTTTCGGGGGAGGAGTGCCACGTGACCGACTGCGCGCACATCTGGGTGCCCGCCGGCCTCGACCCCGACGACGTCCGCATCTGCGCGAAGTGTCTCGCCGAGCAGGAGCCCACCGAGGCCTGATGTCGGCGGTGCACGCCAGCATCACCCCATGACCGATACGCAGTGGTCGCCGCCGCACCACCCCGACCCCCGGCGGCCACCGATCGTCGAGATGGCACCCGACCCGGAAGCCCGCGACCTCGACCCGGCGCCGCCCGTGTGGGTCCGCATCGACGTCGAGGGCATGGGAGTGCAGCGCGTCGTCGGCTTCGCGCTCAAGGCGTCACCGCTCGCCGTGTACGCGCAGCTGCAGTTCCTCGGCCGGACCTACCACCTCTGGGTCGAACGCTCGAAGGTCACCCACCGCACGATCCCACCGTCGGGACGCTGACACCTGACCGATCGTCGGCTTTGGATGTAGAATACGGTCATGGGTCTCCGCTGGCACATCCCCCTTCCCGGGCCGTTCTCGCTCAGTGGCCGCGTCGGCGGGTCCGGCACCGTCTGGAAGCACCCAGGCTGCAACATCCACCACCGCACAAAGCACGCCGCCGACACCTGCCCCAACCGGGTCCGCCTCGCACGCAAGGGCCGCTGAACGACGAAAACGCCCCACCCCCGGTGACAGGAGGTGGGGCGCATCATGAGAGTCGCTTAGCATCGAACATCATGGGGGAATCTCTCAAGCGCATGCCGCGCCTCGACTCGCTGACCGGTCTTCGTGCGTTCGCCGCGCTAGCAGTGTTCCTCCATCACGCCACCGCGTACCAGGAGTCTCCGGGTTGGGCCGGCTTCATCACGAACGCCGGGGACGACGGCGTCTCGTTCTTCTTCATGCTGTCCGGTTTCGTTCTCGCCTGGAACGGCCGTGACTCCGACAGCCCAGGCCGGTTCTACCGACGTCGCGCGGCACGCATCCTGCCTCTGTACTGGATCGCCTGGATCGTAGGCGGTGCCTACGCCATCGTCGCCGACCACCAGCGGCTGACGAGCATGCTGCCGTCCGCCGTCTTACTGCAGAGCTGGTTCCCGCAGAAGGACGTACACTTCGCAGGCAACTCCGTGGGCTGGTCACTGTCCGCCGAGATGTTCTTCTACCTGATGTTCCCGCTCGTGTTCCTCGGCCTTCGCCGCCTGCGCTCCCGTGGGGTGACGATCGTGCTCCTGACCGCCCTGTTCTTCGTCTTCGCAATCCCACTCACGCTGCAGCCGACCGAGGCCGCCGGCATCCGGTACTGGGTCATCTACCTGTTCCCCGTCACGCGGTTCTTCGAGTTCGTCGTCGGCATGAGTCTCGCGATGATCCTCCGCAGCGGAGTGCGCTTCCCCGTGCCGGTGGCAGCGACTGCAAGCTTCGCCCTCGCCGTGTCGATCGCGTCGAACTGGATGCCCCGTTACTGGCTGCTCGTCGCGGCGACCGCCATCCCGTTCGTGCTCCTCCTCGCGAGCGCTGCAGACGCCGACCGTGCGGGGAAAGGCAGCGTCTTCGCGTGGAAGCCCATCGTGAAGCTCGGCGAGTGGTCGTTCGCTTTCTACTTGGTGCACCTCGTGGTGCTGCGCGTCGTGATCGCGGTGACGAATCGGACTGTTCCGATGCCGTGGTGGGCTACATCAGCTATCGGACTCGTCATCGGGGTGGCCGTCGCCGCGGTGCTCTGCGAGTACGTAGAGAAGCCGCTCGAGAAGCGGCTCCGCGGCGACGACCGGCTCCCGCGGTCCCTCGAGGTTTAGTTCGTCGCGCCCGAGTACAAGCCCTTCCACTTGGCCGCAGTCGTGTTGTAGAGAGCGGGCCCGACCCCACACCCCAACGCCGCATTGGTGTTGAAGGCGACATCTCCGTCGACCGCGGACAAGATGGCGACGTCCTGCTTCAATCCGAGCCCGTTCACGGACACGACCTGAGATGCGTCGCGGGAGACGGTGATCGTGGACGCTCCCAGGTAAGAAACGCCGTGGCCCACGACCCGAGCAGACCCGCTCGCCCCGCTCACGGCCACGAGGGCGCTCGACGATGTCGCAGCGATTGACGACAACGACGCGGTGACCGGGCACAGGGCGGCGATGAGATTCGCTCCTGCAAAGGTGATGTCGCTGAGCTGCATGCTGACGGCGTTCGTGCCGCTCTTGGTCGCCACCACGTTCGACCCGGCCCAGGAGCACGCGCGGATCACAAGGGCCGTGATTACAGCGCCGACGAGGTCGGCGAACACCGAACCGGCCGTTCCATCCGAAACGACGTTCGCGATTCGGAGCGACTGAAGCACACCTCCTGACCCCGTGTTGCCCGTCATGAGCGCGACAGCGGTGAAAGTCGCGGCAGCGGCCGTGGTTGTCTTGCCGTTGTAGACGCCATCGACGGTGAACGTAGACCCGTAGGTGCTGCCGCTGAGGTTGCCCGCGAACACGACACCGTAGTTAGACCCGGTTGGGGCGGTCTGCATTCGAACGTCTCGGATCGACACGAGGCCCCGGGCCTGCATGATGTTCACAATCCCCGCCGCCGCCGCCTGCGAGCCGTTCCACGCGATGTCCTCTACCACGATGTCACCGTTCGCGAACGTGCTCACCACGGGCAGATTCTGCCCCGTCACGAGGTGTACCGACGACACACGAACGTCGCGCACTCGAGCAGCGACCGCTCCGTTCGCCACGTACCCGATCTGCACACCGCCGGCCGTCGTCGTGCCACGCACGTTCTCGACCGCGATGTTGCCGCCACCGAAGCGGTTGTCCTGACCGATCTCGTACAGCTTGAACGCGGACAGCGACCCCTGCGGAAGAACGTCGCGGATCAGTATCTGCGAGTACCCACCCTCGGTGTCCGTGATGAACGGCGTGTTCGAGTCCTGGCCGTTGAGGACCGTCATGTCGTCGCCACTGTCACCAGTGATGTGCGTCGCGGTGATGTTCGACACCGGTCCGGTGAAGTGCAGGCCGTCGCCGGCGGTACCGTCGAACCGGATGTTGTCGACGAAGACACCGTTTGCGTCCGCGATGCTCAGGGCGAACTTCCCGCCCTGCCCACGCGTGCCGACCATGTGCCAGGTCTGGTCGCGGAGGACCAGGCCGTCGATGCGTCGGAACGCGGACCCGAGCGCGTTGAGGTACGTCGCGGAGGCGACGTGTCCGTGCGCTGGCTCCTTGTCGATCGACCAGTAGCCGCCCTGAACGACTACATTCGACGTTCGTGTGCTGAAGATATCGGCCGTGGCGCCCGTCATTGACGTGACGGCAGCGATCGACAGCGTTGCAGTCTGCGTGTCCGTAACAGCGGTGATCGTGGCGTACCAGGTCGCCCCCTGCGTCGACGCCTGCTTCGCGCCTGCGCCGATGACCCCTACTGCGGATCCGATGTCGGCCGCCGTGAAGTTGGCGGTCGAACTCTTCAGGGTCGTGCTCCCAGCCGTGGACACGGCATCCGTGACTGTCCGCGTTGGCAGCGCAGACGAGGTCCGGATGATGTTGCCCCCGTCCAGCCCGTGCAGAACCGCACCGTACGCCTCGAGCAGCGAGTTGCTCGGCAGGGTGATGGCGCCATTGAAGTAGTAGTGGCTTCCCGCGAGGAGACGAACTCGATGATCCTGCGTGAGAGCGGCTTGCACCGCGGCAAGGTCCTCAGCACCCGTCTGATCGCCACTGGGATGGATCGTCTTCAGGTACCGCTGCGCGAGCGCAGCGCCCTCCGGTGCTGCCGGATCTACGAGGTTCTCTGCAATGGCAGCACGCACCACGTCGGGAAACTGTCCCGTGGTCGCGTCGGCTGCCATGAAGGACGGAATTGCCATGGGGTGACCTCCTGGTCAGTTCGACGAGTACGCGCCGGTCGACGCGTCGTAGATGATGGACGACCCAGCCGGCACCGAGTAGACGCCCGTCGTGGAGTCGTAAGCGAGAGCCCCGCCGCCACCGCTCGCAGCGACAACCTCCGCCAGCGCCGCCCCTTCCGGTGTCGCCGGGTCGGTCAGGTTCGCGGCGATCCGTGCGCGCACGTCATCACCGAACTGATGCGTGGCCCCGTCGACGTACGCGGCAGCGTCGAGGTCACCCATCGGGGTTACCCCGTCACCGATGCGTTGCAGTCGGGAGTCGGTTTCGTAGGCGGGTTCCCCGACGCCGGGGATGAACGCGGCTGCGGCGAAGTTCGCGCGGGTGTCGCGGCGGATGCGGATGTTCGCGAAGAAGGGAGTGTTCATGGGCTCGGTTTCGTTCGTGAGCTCACCGGACGACGCCGGCAGGACTGGGTCAGAAGATGGTGTCCGCGCCCCACTTCACCTCGTCGAGCGTGACGTAGAGCGGTGTCGCGGCCCCCGCGATGACGGTCATCGAGAAGTCGGAGGGGATGCCGAGCTTCCGGATGTTGTCGTTGTTGCCGGCGAGCTCGAACCCCTTCGCAGCACCCTGGAACCGGAACAGCGGCGGAACGTCCGCGACCGTCGAGTCCGTCGTGGGGAACGGGACAGCGGAGCCGCTCACCGGCGCCGGAGCGATGCTGCCCCGCATCTCGATCTGCCCGTTGAGCTGCCGGATCGACGGCGGGTTGTCGGGGTTGTACGCGACGAACCCCGACCGCAGCGGCAGCGGCATCCATCCCGTGTCGACGGCCGCGGTCGCGAGCACACCGTTGACGAGGAAGCAGTCGCCGACCTTCCTGCGGCCCACCGTCCCGTCGTAGCCCGTCGCCCCGTCCGATGAGGGGATCGGGTAGAGACCCTGCACGTACATCTGCGCCGAACCGCCCCCGTCGAACGTGGACGCGTTGTAGCAGCCCTCCGCGACGGCCAGGGCGACCATGTCGTTGCCGGTCAGGCCGACGCTGTTCGTCTTCCCGACGGTCGAGATCAGGATGATGTCGCCCGTTTCCGACTGGCCGATGATCGTCCGGGCGGAGATCTCGGTGAGGAAGTACTGCCAGTTCTTCTGCGTGAGATCCTGCGCGACCCCGTCGACGACGAGGTTCGGGCCGTACGACCACGAGTGCACGACACCTTCCGCGACCATCGACGCGGCCGTGTCGCCGCGCAGCGCCGAGTAGCACTTGAGGCGTCCGTCGGGCAGGAGACCGAGGCCCTCGATGCCGGCCGGGGAGCCGCTGAGGTCCGTGCGCTCGAAGTCGTGGAAGATCTTCCCGTTCCGGATCTGCGCGCCACGCATCTCGCCGAAGTTCGACGTGACGTTCCACCCGGACGCGTTCGTCGCGATCGGGTAGCCGGTGCGGCGCGCGAAGGCGTCCACACGTTCCCCGGGCGGGATGAACGCGGTCCCGGTGGAGTCCGGGTTGGTCTCGTCGAAGTCGCCGCCGTACCGCTTGTCGACCAGGCCAGGGATGAACCGCCCATCGGTCTGGACACGGGTCACGGCGTACGGGTAGCCCGCCGCGGCGACCTTGTGGGTCACCGAGACCCGGGGCGGTTTCCAGTCGACGACCCGCTGGTACAGGCCGGAGATCTTCGCGAGCAGCGCGTCGAGCACCTGCGGGGGGAACAGGTGAGTGGTCGGGTCGACGGGAGGATGGTACGGACGGTCGGACCACCGGTTCGACCCGTCACCGAACGTGACGTCGCCCGTCTCGATGTTCACGCCGGGCTCGGCGACACCGAGGACCGGGTTGTAGAGCTCCCAGTTCGCGGTCGTGTCCGCGCGGAAACGGAACTGGAACGGTTCCTCGGTGTCGATGAGCGGCATCAGCCGATTCCTTCCTGTCCGCGGCGCACCCGCAGGAACTGCTCCCGCGGGATCGTCCGCTCCATCTCCGGCCACGCCGGGAGTTCTTCACGGGTCAGGCCCGCTTGTTCGATGAGCTGCACACGCAGCGCGGCCGCGTGCTCACGAGCTCGCTGCTCGTTCTCGACAGCGACCTGACGGTTCGCATCCGCCCAGTCCGCGCGCGCCTGCTCCGCCGAGGCGCGCATCCGCTCCTTGTCGAGGCGGGCGAGGGCTTCGTCGCGCTGCTGCACGATGTCGATGCGCCGCTTCCCCTCCCGAGGGGACACGCCGGCGCGGAGCTTCTGCAGGACGGTGGCGAGGGCACGGATCACATGTCCGATGCCGACACCGCCACCGAGTGCTGCGATGAGGACGACAGGGTCGGTCCAGTGCAAGGTGGGCCTCCCCCTAGAAGTGCTGCCGTGGGACCGTGTTCTTCGTCCTCCGCTTCCGCACGCGGTTCAGCCAGGAGCCGTCGCTGTCGCCGGGTTCGGAGGTGAAGATCACGAGCTCGTCGTAGCGGCGCGCCATGTACAAGGTGGTGGCGACGGTCATCCCGAACGCGGCGAACGTCGCCACGCCCGACAGGGCGCCCGGGAACAGGACGACGGCGTACACGGCCGTTCCCCACCCGGCCGCGACGTTGCCGACGTACTCGAGCGCCCACAGGCGGGTCGCCCGGCCGATCAGCGCCACCCAGCCGCCGAGCATCAGCCACGCGAACAGCATGATGATCCACGTCTGCCCGAGCAGGGTGTCGTACACGTAGTCCGACACCCTGCCGAGCGCGAGGAACCCGGACACCCCGATCACCGCGTAAGCGAGGAGATCCGTGATCCACAGCAGACGTTCCCACCAGAGCCGACGCTGGTTCAGCTTCGGATCAGTGGCGACCATCAGCTCGCCGCGAGGTGCTTCGGAACGTCGTCCGAAGCGTCGCTCGCGGCGGCGGCGTCCGGGCCGACCGCCTGCTCGGCCTCGTCGGCGCCGACCGCGTTCTGCGCGTCGATCTGCGCCTTCACCCAGTCGGGCATCTCGATCTCGGGCACGTCCGCCATGTCGACGGACGCGTTCTGGATCACGGTGCCGTCGGCGCGGGTCGTGGAGACGTTGATGGTCTCCTTCTTGATGTAGCCGAACACGAGCGCGACGCCGACCGTGATCAGGCCCAGCGCCCAGGCGGGCGGGTTCCAGCCGGGCGCGACGGTCTCGATGATCTGGTTCACGCCGACGGTGGTGACACCGCCGACGGCGACCGCCTGCACCTTCGACGAGATGTCGGTGGCCTTCCGGACGACCTTCTGGATGCCGTCGATGATGTTCTGGGTCACTTCGCTACCGCCTTCTGCACGAGCTTGTCGAGGGTCCCGGCGGACACCTGCCGGACCACCGGGTTGTTCTTCTGCCAGGTGTTGAGCTCGGCCATCGAGCCGAACGTGAACAGGCCGGTCGTCTCGTCGCCTCCGACGAACCGCCGGCCATCCGTGTAGACCGCTGGTGCTGCCATGTCGTCCTCCTGGACGGGTGTGTGGGCGGGAGCGCCCGGGGTGGGTGTGGGTGTGCTGGTGAGGTCCCAGCCGCCGTAGGACGACAGGAACCCGAGCAGGGGGCGGCCGCCGGTCTGCGCGATGCGCTGCCGGATGGTGACGCGGCCGATGACGCCGAGTCCGGCGAGCGAGTCCGTGGCGGGGCCGCCGCTGTCGTAGCCGACGCCGTCCCCGTCAGCGGTGAACACGTCGCCGTACATCCAGTTCTTGTCCCCGGCCCACCGCGGCCCGTTCGTCGGGCCGAGCGCGATGACCATGCCTCGGGGGATGCGCGTCTTCCCATCGATGATCGGGTGCCGGTGCTGCTTCGGCGCGTTCTCCCACGCGGCGATCGCGGAGGGCAGCGGCGTGGTGTTCGGGACTCCGCCGATCGCGAAGTACGTCCACCTGGCGCAGTTGCCGGGGCGGTTCCGTCCCGGCGAGTAGCCGTCGACGGACATGGTGAGGAACCTCTGGGGTGCTGCGGTGACGTCGATCGACGGCATGCATGCCTCCTTCAACGACGAAGGCCACCCCCGCGGGATGGCCTGGATGGGTGCGTGCTCGGTCAGATGTTGATCGGGTACGAGAGGGTGAACCGGATCCGGTCGCCGGAGGTCCACTGGAACGGCGACGACGACGACGTGGCGGACGTGTTGATCGCCGACCCGGCCGCAGTGCCCGTGGTCGTCGGGATGCGCGCGAGCGCGTTGCCGTTCGAGTTGATGACCGGGCCGATGAACCGATCGTCGGCGGACGAGCCGACGTTGATGAGTTCGACCGTGCCGATGTAGTCGGTGTCGTCGAGCCACGACGCGATCGGGATCGGCGGGACCAGAGAGATGTTGCCGATGCTCGGGAAGTTGCCGAGCTGCCAGGAGAACCGCACCTCGGCGTTGTCGAGGACACGGCGCACCTTCGAGTAGATCGTCGTGCCGCCGCTCATGCCGTTGTACTGCGGGGAGAAGTTCGTCCAGCGGGTCAGTAGCGGCAGCCATGACCCGGACTGCAGCAGGTAGAGGCCGCCGTCGGTGGTGTCGTACCACTCGAGGCCGTCCCACACGTCGCCGTCCGCGAGCGCCTGGTTGCGGTCGGCGGTCGTGCCGACCTTCCGGTTGCCGACGAGGGCGGCGTACGCGGCAACCTCGGTCAGGTCCGCAGCGTCCTGCGGGACGCCCGACCCGGCGTACTGCGGTTGCCCCTTCTCGCCGGTGGAATCGCGTGCCATGAGGCTCCTTCGAGGTCGCGGCCGGTGGGCCGTCAGTAGGTGGCGGTGATGCGGAGCGCGCCGGACATGCCGTCCTGCGCGAGGGAGCGGAAGATGTTCTTCCCGCCGTGGTTCACGCCGACGCCGAACGAGCCGCCGCCCTTGCGGAGCGCGTTACCCCACGAAGTCGGGAGGGACACCCACCCAGCGGTCGGGGCGAGGGTCGTCTGCGCGCCGTACGACGGCTGCCCGGACGGCTTCGACTGGTAGCCGTGCAGGGCGAAGTTCGGCCGGTTGCCGAACGTCGACACGATCGACAGGTAGATCTCGACACCGGTGATCGTCGCGTTCGACGGCAGCGTGTCCGCGAGCTTCGACCCGTAGAACCACGCGCCGTAGTACGAGTCCGACGCCCACACCTGCGCCTGCTGCCACCCGTACCGGTTCCAGGAGCCGGCGTCGCGGGCGGTGAACACGGTCACGTGGCGCGACGTCGTCGGCGCCGGGTCGTCCGGAGCCGGAGGCGGCGCCGGTGTGGTGGAGAGCACACCGATCGCGACGGGCCCCCCGTGCCACCGCAGCGCCATGATCTGCCCGGCCGCGGGCGTGGAGCCGATGTACGGGGCGACCACGTCACCGAAGTCCGTAGCCAAGGTCACCAGGCTCGACGCGACCGACTTGACGGTGCCCTTCGCCGGCTTCGTGACCGTCGGCCCCATCACGAACGCCGTGCCGTCGTCGAACGTCCACACGTTCACCGGCTCGTTGACCTCCGGCAGGTACCCGGACCCGAACCGGGCGGGGATGCGGCCGCCGCCGACGTCGACCGTGCAGTCCGTCATGGACGACGCCACGAACGTGCCGACGAGGGGTGTGAGCTTCGTCTTCCCGTCGATGGCCTTGAGGAGCACGTCGACGTCGGGGATGCCCGCCTGGTTCGTCACTGCGGCCCCACCTTCACGGTCGTCTGCTGCGTCGTCGCGTCGGAGCGTTGGATGCGGGTCACACGGCCGACGTACGGGGCGACGCCGAGCTCCTGCACGGTGATGACGTCGCCGATCTGCCGCAGCGGGTTGAACGTCTCGGTGAGGTCGTGTTCGACTCCGGTGAGCTGCGCGACGCGCGGCAGCCAACGGTCGACGTACGCCTTCGCCTGCAGCCGGTTGGTGATGTACTGCGACTGGTAGAACTTCGGCCGCCGGCGGAACGGCGACAGTGCGCCGTCGGGTTCCGCGGCGCGTAGCGGGCCGTCGGTGATCTGCCCGGACGCGAGGACCGCGGAACCGTCGGTGGTGTCGTAGGCGCGGACCGCGATCGCGTTGTAGACATCATCGGGGCTCATGCCACGGTCGACGCGGATCAGGTTCCCGCCGTCCCCGTCGCTGAGCGTGTCGACGGGGCCCGGCCACGTGTTCGGCCGCATCGACACGGTGCCGTCCGGGGTGACGAACGGGACAGCGTCGACCGAGTACGTCGCGAGGTCGTACACGGCTTGCAGCCGGTCCTCCTGGTACGCCACCGACTTCGGGATCGGAGCGTCCGGCACGTCGGAGGGGCGCGTCACCGGAAGGCCGGTGAGCCGCTGCACCTCAGTCCACGCCGACGTCAGCGACGACGGCGACCCCGGCGTGTAGAACCGGTCCACCTGCACGCCGTAGAACAGGTCCGACAGGGTCACGTCGATCGTCTCGCCGACGGTGACCGCGGCCCCGTTGAACAGCATGCGGGTCGAGTTGATCGACGGCGTGCTGTCGACGAGGTACTGCCCCATCAGCACCCGCTCGGACAGGGCGGGACCGTCCTCGACGAGGACGTACGCCCACACCTGCGTGCCGAACGGGCTGAGCACGTCGGCGACGCCGGACGGCGCGATCGACCGGGCGAAGTCGTCCTGGTAGACGAACGACAACGACCCTGTCGACTGCACCTGCTGGCTGTCGTCGTCCGTGAACGACGGCGCCGTGCAGGGAAGATCCTGCAGGACCCGTTCGCCGTCCTTGATCACGTCCGCGACCCACCGGAACGTGAAGGAAGCCCCGCTGATCGCCATCCGGAGCTGAGCAGATGACGGGCGCACGGGGCCTCCTCGGTACGTCAGCCCGCGAGTCCCGCGAGCTTGTAGTCGGTGTCGCGGGCCAGGCGCGACGTGTACGCGGCCGCGCGGGCCGCCCGGGTCGGGTACGCCGCGTCGATGTCGTCGCGGGTGAGCGACGGGACGACGAGGCCGGGCGCTGGCGGAGCGACCTCGGAGCCGTCGAGCTGGTACTGCACCAGCTTGTTCGCGCCCGACGTCAGCCGCTTCGGTGTCGTGCAGCCCCAGAACAGCACCGCTGGCAGCGGCACCGACGGCGGTGTTCGGATGCACAGCACCGCGGGGAACGTGGTGTCGTACGTGCCGAACATCGCGTCGAACGTCGCCGCGTCCGCCGGGTGTAGCAGCCGCAGCAGCAGCGACACGCCCTTGAGGCCCGACCGCTGCCCGTTGATCGTCCGGCCGAGAGCGTCGCCCTGCGTCCACACGGTGTCGCCCGGTGACTCCCACGCCAGCGTCTCGGTCGACATCACCCGGACCCGCACCTGCAGCGCGAGCGACGGGTTCAACGGCTGCGACACCCACGTGTCCGTCGTGTCGACGATCACGGTCGCCGGGTCCGTCATTCCGAGGGACACTCCGTCCGCGCTGAACTGCTCAGCCTGGTACGTGACCGGCACCCCGAACGGCACCTCCTGGTCGAGGACCGCGGCGCCGCCGACCGCGAACAGGTTCACGCCGCCCCGGACGGGCATCGTGCGACCTGCCGCGGTGCGGCGGACGACGATCGTCTGCGTCCCGCCGGCGAGCGTCGAGAACGACACGGCGACGCGGGGGCCGAGCGTGTCGTCGTCGAGCACCGTGATTTCAGGCGCGGTGAACGAGGAGAACGCGTTGCCGCCGTCGAGGACCAGGGGAGGAGTCGACGATGCGTCCCCGCCGTTGAACGTGGTCACGTGCCGCTCCTTCGTCCTGCCTTGACCGACGCCGCGCGCCGCCTGCCCTGCTGCTCCACCTCGACCCGGATCACGTCACGCAGCCCGTCGCCGGTCACGTACACGTTCACCGGCGCCGGCACAGCCGCCTTCGAGTCGGTCAGCCGCTCGAGCGTGTTCGCCGGGTTCGCGTTGATCGCCTTCACGACGGACCGTGCGCCCGGGTACGCCATCGCCTGCGCAGACGACACCTCCTCACCGATCGACAGCCAGGTCGGGATCTTGTCGCTGAACGACGACCCCGCGGAACCCCACACCGACCCGGACTGGCTTCCCGACGTGCCGCCCTCAGCGAAACGCTGAGCACGGATACCGTCGACGCCGGCCGTGCCGCCGTGCGCCTGGAACGCCGCCTTGGCCGCACCGGGCGCTGCGCCCTGCTGGATCGCCTGCGTGATCTGCACGTTGCGGGTCGTGATCGTCACGGTCTTCGACGTCGGGATGCCGGCGATCGACCGCTTCACAGCGTCGAGGTTCGCCTGCGCCTGAGCGATCTCCGCTCGCAGCTTCGTCTGCTGGTCCGGCGGGACCGTCTTGAGGTCCGCCTTGAGCTGATCGATGTGCCGCTGCGCCTGGTCGATGAGGGTGTCGGCCTTCGTGGTGTGGCTGCCCGGGATCGTCGCGATGTACTTCTTCAGGTCGGCGATGCCCGAGTCGGCCTGCTTCTTGTCGATCTCGAGCTTCGTGGGCTTGACCGTGAGGTTCGACACGTCGTAGAGCTTGTCGATGTAGGCCTGCACCGCCGGGGTCAGGCTCCCTTGCGCGCGGAGAGCATCCTCGAGCGCCGTCTTCGACTGCTTGTACGCCTCGACACCGGCCTGCGTGGACCCGGTGGCCTTCGACTGCGCTTCGGCCATCTGCTGCGCGGCCTGCACCTGACCCTGGATCGCCTGCTGGTTCGCGACCGCCGCGGCCGAGTTCCCGTCCATCGACTTGCCGTTGTCCTTGAACGACTTCGCGGCCTGGTTCGTCGCTGACGCCACACCCGTCTGGGCCTGCGCGACCGACAGTGCCCCGCCGTTGAGGAGCGTCAGGGCGTTCGACAGCAGACCCGCGGCGTCGTTCTCGAGCTGCATCGCCTGCGTCGCCTCGCGGGACGACGCGGCCTGCTTCTTCGCCGCGTCCGTCGCCTTCTGGTAGGCGCCGGTCGTCATCTCGTACGCGGCGGCGTTCGACTTGATCGAGTTCGTCGCCTTGTCGGATGCGGCGTTCGCGGCGTCCTGCTGCGCCTTCTGCTTCTGCACCGCCTTCGCCTGACCGTCGATCTCAGCCCGCAGAGCCCGCAGCGCGTCGAGCTGCTTCGACGCGGCACCCGTCGCGCCGGCGAACGCTCCACCGGCCTGCGACTGCGCTTCCACGCTCTTCCGGAGCTTCTGCTCCTGCTGGTCGAGCACGTCGTTGATCTGCGACTGCGCGTCCCGGTTGCCGGTGACGGCCTTCGTCATGTCGGTCAGGGTGATGCCGTACTGCTTCGCGGTCGACATCGCCTTCGACGACTGCAGCTCCTGCGCGACCAGCTTCGCGGTGTGCTCACCGATCGCGTCGCCGTCCTGCTGCAGCGCGGAGGTGTAGTCCGTCGTCGCCTGCGTGTTCTGCTGCGTCGCGTTCATCGCGACGAGGGTGACGGCTGCGAGGCCGGCGAGGAGCCCGACGACGAGCCCGATCGGGTTCGCCGCCATCGCCGTGTTCATCGCGACGGCACCCTCAGCGACGGCAGCCTCACCGGCGGCCGCGGCCGGAGCGGTCGCCGCGACCGCACCCTGAGCGGCAGCCTGCCCGGCGGTCGCCGCAGCGGACCGGGTCGACGCGCCCAGCAGGCTATCCATCGACGCGGACATGACCGTGATGCCAGCCTGCACGCCGGACGCGAGAGACTTCGCGCCCTCCCACACCTTGAACCCGAGCCACGCCGCACCCGCGCCCGCCGCGAGAGCGGGGAGCACGGGCCCGGCCTGTGCCGCGACCTGCGCGATCTGCCCGATGCCGCCCGCGACCTGGATCACCGTCAGCCCGACCGGGCGGAGGGCGCCGAGGAGCGCGACCGCACCCTGGGCGAGGTTCCCGAGGCCGTCGACGACGATCGGGAGGTCGTGGGCTGCTTCGTTCGCGAACGTCGCGAGCCCATCACCGGACGCCCACCGCTCGAACCCGTCCGCGACGCGGACGATGAGCCGCTGCCCCTGCTCCATGAGCGGGTTCGCGACCTGGAAGCCCTTCACCAGTCCGGTGAGGATCGAGTTGCCGGCGTCACCGAGCGCGTCGGAGAAGCCGACGATCTGACCGCGGAGCGCGGGCATGTCGCCGGAGATGGTGCGCTCGGCCTGCTGGAAGTGCTCGAGCATGGCGCCGGCGGACGTCGCGGCGAGGCTGTCGAGGTCGCCCTTGAGCGCCTGCAGCCCGGACCGGTACGCGGCGCCCGCGTCGGTGCCGTCGTCCATCGCCTTCTTGATGCCGAACACGGCGAGGACACCGGCGGCGCCCATGCCGAGGAACGCACCACCGACGGCGGCCGCGGCACCTGTCAGCGGGCCGATCGTGGAGATCAGGCTGACGATGCCGGTCGTGAGCAGCCCGGTGCGGGTCGACGCGACCTGGAACGACTTGCCGCTGCTCTCCGCCGCGTCGCCGGACGAGCGGGTCGCGCTGGCGAGTTCCGCCTCGCCCGCGGCTGCCGCGGCAGCCGAAGCCGCCTCCGCCGCCCGAGCCTCGTTGAGCTGCCGGGTGAGCCGCTGCGCACGCTCCACGGCCGCCGACTCACGGTTCGTCGCCTCGGCGAGAGCGATCCGCTTCGCCATCAGCTCGGACGCCGTGCGGCTGCCCTTCTCCTCCGCCTCGTTGAGCCGGGCCTGCGCGAGGTCCGCCTTCATCGACGCGACGGCAGCCTTCTCCTGCGCGTCCGTGAGCTGCGCCTGCGCGTCCGCCGCGGACCGGGTCGCGACGGATCCGCCGCCACCTGCCCGCTCGACGACCTTCACGTCGATGGTCGCGGACTCCGCGTCGAGGGCACGCACCGCGGCGGCGAGCATCGCGATGCGCTCCTCAGCGCGGTCCGTGTCCGCCGACACCCGCACGTCGGCGTTCATCGTCTTGAGCTCGCGGACGTCGGCCTTCGCCTTCGCGATCGTCCGGTCCCACTCGGTGTCGTCCAGGCGGAGGAAGCCCTTGATGCCGCCGACTTCGGTGTCACTCATCGTCGCGTTGCTCCTCGTCGTCGGGGGTGTGGAAGTGGGAGCCGATGAGGGTGCCGGGCACGGTGATGATGCGTCCGGGCGTGACGAGGTGCTCGTCGATGCTGAGCAGCCCCGACACGAGCGCGGCGAACTCCCGCCACGTGTGCGTGCGGAGGACCGTCGTCAGCCGGAGGCCGAGGTGCCGCTGCATGTCGAACGCGAGGAGGTCGAACCGGGCGATGATCTCGCCCCAGTCCGCCGTCGTCCGCTCGCCTGCGACGTCGGGCGGCACCTCGTACCACTCGTAGGTGCCGGTCAGCTCGTCGTAGTCGCCTCGTCCGTACTGGGCGATGGCGTCGAGTCCGTCTCGGGGGCCGGCGTCGGCTCCGGCTTCGATGCTTTTGGGTCGATCGAGTTCCACATCCGCTCGGCGACCTCGCGGCCCGCCATCGCGTCGCCCATCGCGGTCGTCGCGGCGTGCTCGATGACGCCCGGGTGGATGCCGTCGGCGCGCATTTCGTCGAGCGCGGAGCCGAGGAACATGCGCTGGTACTCGTCGTCGGTGATGCGGTCGGCGTCGGTGATGACGACGCCCTCCTCGCCGGCCTGCAGCCGCTCGATCAGGCCCTGGTACTTGCGGTACCGGACGACGGCGGACGCGGTCGCGGGCGGGATCTCGTACCCCTTCCCGCGGATCGGGAGGACGAGCGGGTCGGCGAGTTCGTAGTAGTCGCGGAAGGTCATGAGCTGGGGACTCCTTCGAAGGTGGGGACTGAGGTGTAGG
Organism: Curtobacterium sp. 'Ferrero'; assembly: GCF_002412165.1. Classification (GTDB taxonomy): domain Bacteria; phylum Actinomycetota; class Actinomycetes; order Actinomycetales; family Microbacteriaceae; genus Curtobacterium. The sequence continues at coordinate 26,739 of NZ_NXIA01000018.1, read as the reverse complement.
CCGGGGCCGCCGCGTCCCCAGAAACGGCGGCCCCGGGGTCATCAGGCGCTCCGCGTGTAGGCCAGCGCGCTGCTGGTGTCGACCGGCGTCGTGACCGTGATCGGCGCGGAGCCGGCGGACGCCGACGGGAGCACGGCGACGATGAGCTGGTCGTTGATGACGTCGAACGACGTGGCGGCGGTCGAGCCGAACTTCACGGCGGTGGCGCCGGTGAAGCCGGAGCCGGTGATCGCGACACCGTCGCCGGTGCCCTGCCCGCTCGGGCTCGCCCCGACGACGACGGGGGACGCGGTCACCTGGTACGGGTTCGTGATGTCCATCTGCAGCGGCACGTCGGTGCCGGTGAACGTCACGGTCGCCTGCTCGAGGTTCTTCACCCCGGTGTTGGACCGCTTCCAGGTGACGAGCGCGACGCCCTGGTTCGCCTCGGGGCCGCCGGTCTTGTCGAACCAGCGGAACCCGACCCGGGCCGCGTCGTCGAACTGGCCGATCCGGGACCGGACGAGCTCCTGCGCGGGGTCGTAGACGCCGCTGTTCTTCCGGCGGAAGAAGCTGACGTCAGCGTTCCAGTCCTGCATCGTCACCTCGGACGACGCCCACCCGTCGGTGTCGTAGTCGGACGCGTCCTCGAGGTTCGGGTTGACGTTCGGGTTGAAGTCGTTCACGCCCTTGAAGCGCAGCCAACCCCCGGCGAGGGTGAGGTCTGCGGTGACTTCGCAGGCGAACTTGCGGGCGAGCGCGGTGCTCATGTGTGCCTCCTGAGGCGGTGTGCGGGCATGCGGAAGTGCCCCCACTGGGGAGGGCTGCGTCTGGGGACGAACCGACCTACGGCCGGTGGCTGGTGGGCGACCACTCGACGTCGACGTCGAACTGGTCCGCGCGCTCCTTCCGGAGCTTGTCGTCCTGGCCCATCGGCACGCTGTTGCGGCGGAGGCACTGGACGATGACGGCCGACCCGGCGGGCTGGTCGGTGAGGCCGTGTAGGGCGGCGAACACGGCGTAGCCGATGTCGTCGACGGACCCCGGGTTGCTGGCGGTGCCCTTCATCGCGACCTGCAGGATGCCGGTGCCCTGCGTGATCTCCGGATGCTGGTCGGTGTCGACCCAGTTGAGGATGATCTGCGCGTTGTCGACAGGCCGTTCGGTGCCGCGGAAGATGACGACGTCGTCGGGACTGTACGTGCCGGTCGTGGACCACACGCCGACGCCGGCAGCGTCGAGCAGCTCGGCGATCGCGGTGATGAGCTGGCTGACGGGGGAGTCGGGGGTCACAGGCGCTCCTCGAACACTCGGGCGCAGGCGCGCAGGGCGGGGTCGCGGGCTTCGACGATGCCGGTGGTGAGGAAGAACGACTGCCCGTGCGTGTGCGTCAGCGGGGCGCCGACGCGGCCGTGGCGGTAGTAGACGCCGAACTCCTGGTAGCGGGCGTACGGGCCGGGGAACCGGATGATCGCTTCCGCGCCGATGGCGGTGACGCTCGGCGAGCCGACCAGGTGCGACGTCTCCACGGGCACCTTCGGGGTGGTGACCTGCCGGACGACTTCCATGCCAGCGGCGACGGCCGGGGTGATCGCAGCGTTCTTCCGCGCCTGCAGACCGTCCCAGTCGAAGGTGTCCTCCCACTCGATCGGCACGTGCGCCTCCGGTCAGGTGAGGGTGACCTGCACGTGGTCGGGCAGGTCGAGGTCGCCGGAGTCGTAGACGGTCGCGGCGAGGATGCGTGCGGTGCGGCCCCGCACGGTGACGCGGGACTCCGCGGCGAGTGTCGCAGCGTGCTTGAGCGGCGCGTACACGGGAGCGTTGACGACGAGCTGCTCACCGGTCGCGGTGCGGGTGACCTTCACACCGCCGTCGATGAAGCAGGGCACGTCGACCGGGTCGGCGTAGGCGGGCCCGTTGCCGCCCTCACCGAGGAACGTTTCGACGGTGATGGTGTGCACCCAGAACTCGTCGAGGTCGTCGGCGCTCACCCGATGCTCCACGCGGTGCCGGTGATGAGGTTCACCTGGCGGAGCCGGGTCACGGCGGCCGGCACGAGGCCGGTGACCGCGGCGGCGCGTGCTGCGGCAGCGTCAGCGGTGTCCGCGTAGGACACGCGGGCGGAGCCGATGCCCTTCCCGGTGCGGATGCCCGCGGTGATGACGCCGCCGGTGTCGGGGTCGATGTTGAGCTTCGCCCACGCGAGCGCCTGCAGGCAGGTCGCGTCGGTGAGAGCGTCGGCGATCATCGGGGACACGGCCAGACCCGTGGCCGGGTCGACGTCGTACCAGGCGTCCGATGCTGCGTCGAGGACGAGCGGGGTGACCGCGTGCAGCAGCGCGTCCCCGTTCGAGGGGACGGGCACGCCGCGGGCGGTGCAGAACGCGGCGAACGCCTCAGCGGAGGCGAGCATGTCGGGGATCACGGTCCCGTCAGGGATGTAGTTCGTCATGCCCGCCTCCTCGAGGTCACTGCTGGTTCTGCTGTTCGGCTGCGGCCTTCTCGGCGGCCTCGCGCTCAGCGCGCTGCTCGTCGGTCTCGTCCGCTTCGTGCTTGCCGTGCTCCGGGTCGGTCGGCTCCTGCGCGGTGCCGTACGCCTCGATGAGCTGGTCCTTCGTGAGGGCCTGCGCGTCATCGATGGTGATCGGCGTGCCGCGGCGCTCCGACTCGGCGACCGACCAGGCCACCCAGTCGTCCTTCGACGCCCGGACCGTGGGACGCGTGTCGGCCGGCTCGACGCCGGTCGGTCGCGCGTGCTCGTCGAACGGCGACCCGTCCGCGTTGACGCGGCGGACGATGCCCTTCTTGAGCTTGTCGGCGATCGTCTCGTGGAGGGGCAGCGAGAGCTCGAACACTCCGCCGCCCTCCCCGAGGATGTGGATCGTGTCCGTCATCAGACGCGCGACCCCTGGAACGCCGTGACGGTGACCGCGGCGGACGCGTCGACGGCGAGGGAGCCGTCGTCGGCCTGGAACCGGGCCGACTCGAACGGGCCGACCCACGCGGTCGCCCCGGCCGCGACGGACACGGTGAGGTCGCCCTGCCCGGCCGAGATCGCGGCGACACCGGACCCGGCCTTGACGGACACGGTCGCCGCGGCGCCGCCGCTGTTCTCGACCCGCAGGTGCAGGCGCTCGAGGAACGGCTGCCCGTCGACGACGACGCCGTTCCCGTCGCCGGTGCCGGTCGCGGTGCCGGTCGGGTCGGTCACGGACCCGTTCGAGACGAGGTCGGTGGCGGTGATGCTGGTGCGTGCCATGAGGCTGCTCCCTTCTCGCTCAGTTGAGCGGGTCGATGGTGACGGAGGCGGAGGCGAGGCTGTCCGGTCGGACGTTCTTGCCGCCGTAGAGGAGCAGGCCCTTGACCGCGTCGGAGAACGAGTCCTGCGGGCGGTACGCCTCGACCTTGTTGATCTGCTCGGCGAACGTGATCGCACGGTTGTTGCCGGCGATCACGACCGACTGCCCGGTCGACGCGTTCAGCACGGGCGCGTTGTTCGACAGGAGGATGTCGAAGCCGGCGGCGCGGCCGACCATGCCGTTGCGGAGCCCGTCGGTCGTGCCCGACTCGTTCACCTTGATGAACCGCGGGTCGAGCAGGAGGAGGCCGTGCTGCTCCGGGGTGATCGCGACGGATCGGCCCTGGGTGGACACGTTCGCCTTGTCGAGGCGGACCTTGAGCGGCACCAGCACCTTGTCGTAGAAGTCCGTCGGCTTCGACATGGCGATGGTCAGCGGGGTGAGCTGGTTCGCCTCCTGGATCGACGTGTAGAACGACGCGAGGTACTGGTCGACGTCGTCCGCGAACGCGTAGGCGGCCTCGTCCATGAGCTGCGGCATGACGTCGCCCTTGGCCTGCCGCTTGTCGACGTCGTCGACCTCGAACGCGAAGAACTTCGACTGGTCGACGATGAGGGTGCGGGACGAGTCCTTGAGCTGCTCGGGCTCGATCTTCGTCTCGTACGGCACGTAGGTGCCGATCTTCGGGCGGCCGACGGAGGTGATGCGGACGGAGTCGCCGGCCTCGGCGATCTCGCCCTCGTAGTCGCGGTTGATGAAGGCGCTGTAGATCAGCGACTTGCGGAGCGCGACGAGCAGGAGCGGGCTCCAGATCGTCGGGCGGAAGTGGAGGAATGCCACGGGTGGTGCCCTTCTGGTTAGCCGAGCAGGTGCTTGAGGCGGCCCTCGCGGTACGCCTTGTCGATCTGCTCGGGGGTCATCTGCGCGAGCTGCGCTTCGGTGATCGGGCCGCCCTCGGGGCTTCCTGCCTCGGGTGCGGCCGTGCTCGCGCCGACCGCCCGGGTCGTCTTGAGCGAGGGGTCCGCGTCGACGGCGGCCTTGACGGCTGCCTGGAACGCGGGACCATCGGACGGGTCCAGCCCGGCGATGGAGTTGGTGAAGTCGAGTCGGTTGAGGAGCGCGTTCGCCTGCGCGGTGTCGGCGGCGGCGGTGAACACGGCGAGGCGGCGTTCGGTGGCCTTCGCGGCGTCCTGCGCGGCGGTGACGGCGGCGGTGAGCTTCGCGGGGTCCTGCGCGTCGTCGGTCTTGAGGCCGAGGGCGACGGCGACCTTGTCGGCGAGCTCCTGCTGCGCGGTCTGCGCGGCGGACTGCTGGCCGGTGCGGTACTTCGCGGCCTCGGCGCGGGTGTCGGTGATGATCTTCTGCGCCCATCCGGGCAGCGACGCAACGTCCTGCGGCTCACCGCCCGATCCGGCGGTCGTGTCGGCGGTCGTGCTCTGCGCGCCGGCCTCGGTGCCGCTCTGCGTGCCCGCGGCGGCCTGCTGGTCGGCGGCGCCGGCGTCGGAGGCTCCTGCGCCGGCGCCTGCGCCGCCCTCGCCGCCGCTGTAGCGGAGGCCCATGAGGGCGTGGCGGGTGCGGCCGATGACGGCGAGGCCGTCACGGTCAGCGACGACGGGGAGTGCGGTGGGGACGGTGCAGGTCACGGGAGCCTCCTGGGTTCCTCGGGGGTGGAGTCCGGCGCCGGGCCGGGCTTGGGTAGGTCGGTGATGGGGCCGAGCGGCCACCGGTTGTCGGTCACGGTGCCTCCGTGAGCCGGTCGACGGCCTCGTAGGCGACGGTGCGGCCGTCGAGGGAGCGGAGCACGCGGGTGTGCTGCCGGACCGCGATGACGGTCCAGACGCGCTCCTGGTGGATGACGGCCGTGCCGATGCCGAGGATCACGACGGCCTCCTAGCTGGTGAAGAGCGGGATCTGCGCGTACGCGTCCCGGAGGTGGGGTTGCTCGCGGCGCGAGTTGCGGGCGAGGTCGTCGCGGCTGTTGACGTGGTCGCGGAGCCGTTTCTGCGCCGCCCGTACCTTCGCCTGCGCGTCGGCGGCCATGTCGCCGTCGAGGGCGTTCTCGATCTGCCGCTTCGCCTTCCGCACCGCCAGCTCGAGGCGGCGCTGCTTCTGCACCGCCTTGTAGCGGGCGTCGCGCGCTGGCGTCCACGTCTGCCGGGGCGGCAGCGTCGTGATGCCGGGGAACACGCCGACCAGGTGGTGTCGGCACTGCGGGTGGAACAGGCCCCGGCTGGTCGCCTCCGCGATCGTCGCGTCGACCGGCAGCTCCGGGGCGACGACGGGCCCGTTCGTCAGCACAGCGCCCTGCCACGGCAGGCACAGCGGGCACGGGGAGCCGGTGTCCGCGACGGTGAAGTAGCGGATCCCGATCGCGAGCATCCGTTCCAGGTGCGACGCGTTGAACGCGCGCGCCGCGGCCGTGCGGACCGCCATCTCCGTGTACGCCGACAGCGACCACTCACGGCCGGACCGGTCGACGAACCCGGTGATGCCGTTCGACGTGAAGTCCCGCCACGCGATCGCCTGCGCCTGCGCCGGCGTCAGCTCCACGTCGAGCACCTGCACCCGCGCCGACTGCGGGGCGAGCATCTTGTAGATGTCGTTGTCGAGTCGGGTGATGCGGCGCCGCACGTCGGTCAGCTCGGACACCAGGTCCGCGCGGATCGCCGCCTCCGCCCGCACCGAGTGGGGGACGGAGAAGTCGAACGGCTTCGGCGCGTCTCCGCGCACCAGGTCCGTGCCGGGCGGCTTCGGTGGCCCGCCGCCGGGCGTCCCCCTGGACGCGCCCGGAGGCAGCGACCGGTCGAGCATCGCCCGGATGCGCCCCTCGATCGCGTGATCACCGTCGGAGGTGAGCTGATGGATCTCCTCGAGCACGTCCCGGTCCGCGGCAGACGCGCCGTCGAGCAGTTCCCCGTCGATGACCTCGTCGATCAGCGGCGGGACGACCCGGTTGAGGTGCTGCACCGTCTGGCGGACGACGCGGCGGATCTGCGGCAGCGCCGACGCGAGCGACCCCGCCCGGCGCAGGATCAGGGTGATCGTGTCGAGCAGGTGCGACTCCGCGGCGATGTGCACGGCGACGAGCGCGGCGACCGCCTCACTGGTCGGTCGCCGCTGCTCCTGCTGCTGTTCCGCCACCGTCTGCTCCCTGCGTTGCGTCGAAGCTGGTCAGCGCGGGATCGGTGAGGGCGGTGAGGGCGAACTCCTCGCGGATCTTCGCCGCCTCCTTCTGCACCTGCTCGTCCTGCCAGTCGGGGTGCAGCCACGCGACGCGCGTCTCGATCGACGCCGACTGCCCCTGGTAGAGCGCCTGCGTCGTCTGGGCGAGCGTGAGCGGGGTGTCCTGCACGCCGTCGGAGAACTCGATCGCGAGGTCCGTCACCGAGCCGGACCCGCCGAACACGTACGCGTCGACGAGGAGCAGCTTCGTGACGAACCGGTGCAGCGCCGGCTTCCACTCCCGCAGCTTCCGGCCGCGGGTCATCAGGGATCGCCGCTCCCGCGACTCGACCTCGGTCGCGGTGCGCTGGCCGCCCTGCTTCGACGTGCCGGAGCCGCCGGTGTCGAGGCCGAACGTCTGCGCCGAGTAGCCGGCGAGCTCGACGATCTGCTCGAGCAGCGCCCGCGCCGTCGTCAGGTAGCCGGACGGGTCGAACGTCGGCTGCACCGTCTGGACCAGGTCCGACAGCTTCACGTCGCGGACGCCCGCCTCCACGCCGACGTACGTCTCCTGCGCCGTGTCGATCACCGACCCCTGACCGGGGCCGAGGTTCTTCGCCAGCGCCTTCGAGTGCAGCACCCGGGCACGAGCGGCACGCCGGGCACGGGCGAGGTCCGACATCGTCTCGACGAGCTCGTCCATGAGGCGTTCTGTGCCGTCGAGGTCCGACCGGCCGAGGTTCCGGCCGACCGGGTCGCGGCGCCACATCCGGTTCGGGGTCTGGTTCGGCACGTACACGGCGGCGAGGCCGGGGGAGCCGGTGTCGATGGTGCCCTCGAGGTTGAGGTCCTGGTGGACGGCCAGCGGCGCGGTCGCTTCGACCGTGCTGAGGCTGACCTGCACGCCGAGTGTGTCCGACGTGCCCTCGTACAGGCCGTGGAGGATCACGCCGCGGCCGCCACGCAGTTCGTGACGTTCCAGGTGCCGCCACACGGTGTCGCCGTGGCCCTGCTGGACGATCGTCCAGAACGTGACCGCCTGCAGCCGTCCGAACCGGAACTCGGGGTCCGCCTCGTCGGAGTGGCGGATCGTGGGGAACGCGCGGTCCGTGACCTGCTCATCCCACGACGTGACGAGGTACACGCCGCCGTGCGCGGCCGCGAGCTCCGCAGCTTCCGCGATCGTGGTGTGGAAGTCGTCGTCGAGGATCTCCTCGAGGCGGGCCTGCATGCCCTTGTCGGTGACGGTGACGGTGAACGGGTCGGAGAACAGCAGGTCCGACGACGCCTGGCACATCTCCGCCGCGATCGGGACGGGCACCTTCGTGTTCCGGTCCGTCGCCGACGGTGCCTCACCGACGAACCACCGCTTGATGGCGCGACCAGCGTTCACGACGGCGCGGCCCGTGTCGGAGCGGTAGAACGCACCAGCCGGGCCCTGCGGGGCGACGGTGCCGGCGTACACGGCCTGCAGCCGGTCCAGGTCGCCCGTCCACCAGGCGTCCCACTCCCGCACCTTGTCGAGGACGACGGTGAGGCGCTGCGGCGGCCACGCGACCTTCGGTCCACCAGCGGGCAGCGGCATGGTCGCCTCCTCAGAATGCGGGAACGGATGAGCGGAGTTCGTCGCGCCACTGATGCTCGAGCGTGGTCACGATGTAGCGGGCGGCGTCGAGGGAGTCGTCAGCGACCTTGATCGGTTCGTCCTGCCCCGCCTGAACCTTCTTCGGGTCCCACGAGTAGCCGGGCGCTTCGACGATGAACCCCTGGCAGCGGTCGGAGACGAGCAGGTGCCCGTCGCCGAGGAGCGACGCCATCGTGCTGATGCCGTACTTCACGTCCTTGTCCGCGGCGTGCGTGTGCACGGCGGGTTCGCCGGGCCGGTCGCGGGACAGCTCCTCACGGAACGACGCACCCGCCTGATCGGCGATCAGCCACTCGGGGCGGAGGCCGTGCTCGTCGGGCATGTGCGGCTTCGGGAGCCACTGCTTCACGAGGCGTGCCTGCTCGGAGTCCGTGAACCGGTGCTGCGACTGGGCGGCGTCGATGCGGAGCTCGTCGAGGAGGTACAGGCGGCGGTCGTAGCCGAGGCCGAGCGCCATCGCGGAAGTGGCGTGGTTCGTGCCGTAGTCGATGCCGACGCCGAGGAACCGGCGGATCGGTGGGAGGTCGTCGAAGGGGACGACGTGCCGGTCCGGGTCCCACATGTCGTAGACGGCGCCCTCAGCGGCGACCCACTCGCCGAGAATGAACCGGCGGAACCACAGGCCGGTGAACTCGCGGTGCTTCGCGGCGATGAACTCGGGGGTGAGCGACGGGTTGTCGGTCATCCGGAACTGGAAGTACCGCCAGTCGGGCAGGTCCGCGAGCCGGTCGAGGAACTTCCGCTTCAGCCAGTGTGCCGGGTTGTCGGGGTTCGTGGTGCCGAACAGGCGTGCACCGCGCACCGACATGCGGCCGAGCAGCTGGGTGAAGAACTCCTCGGGGATCACGGTGACCTCGTCGACGTACGCGCCAGCGACGGTCATGCCTCGGATCGTCTTCTCCGCCTTGACGTCGGACGCGCCGATGACGTGCACGCGGCGGCCGAGGATCACCCCGGTCGGTGCGCCGGGCGTGTAGACGACGTGGTCGGCGAGGTCACCGAACAGGGTGCGGTCCTGCAGGACGCCGAAGATGTTGCGGGCGATCGACTCGCGGGTGCGGCCGATCATCACGATCTCACCGGTCGGCGGCGCGTCGGCGATGAAGATCATCCACGCGACGAGCGACACGAGCGTCTTGCCGGCGCGGATGCTGCCATCCCAGATGTTCACCGACGCGGTGCAGTCGCGGATCGAGAGGAGCTGCTTGCGGGAGAACGGGGCACGGACGAACGAGTCGAGCGACATGCGTCCTCCCGTCGTGCGGGGCGCGTGTCCCTCCGTCGTCGTGCTCTCGGCCCGGGCGTGACCCGAACACACCCGGACCGAGGCGTCTACTCGTCCCCGTCGGGGATGGCCTGCAACGCGGCACCGAGGTTCCGCAGCAGCGACTTCGCGTCGTCCGCCTTCTGGTCACCGTCCTGCAGTTCCAGCTTCGCGGCCGCCGTCAACGCGGTACCGATCGTCGCGACGAGCGCCCGCTCATGCTCCGGCGGGACGAAGTCGAGCTCGTCGACGTGCTCCGCGCCACCCTCACCACGCACGAGCGTCCGGAACGTGTCCGCCTCGAGCCGGTCGAGGTTCGACTCCGCACGCGTGTACAGCCGAGACACGATCTCCGCCCGACGCTCCTTGAGCGTCCGCACCCGGGCAGCGACCGCGACCGCCGTCTGCGCCCGGGAGAAGTCCAACCCGAGGGCCTTCGCGATGCGAGTGACCGTCGAGTTGCCGAGGCCGAGCTCCGCGGCGATCGCGTTCCGCCCCTTCCCCTGAGCGTGCAGAGCAGCGACCCTCGCGCGCACGGCAGGGTCCTGGACTGGACCAGGTGCGGTCGTGTCGTCGGTCATGGTTCTCGTCTCCGTGCGCCGCCTGGGCGCTCATCGAAGGGTGGGTTTCTGTGTCCTCGGTGCGCGGATGGTGGTGAGGGTGGTGTTCGGCCGTCGTAGCGTCACGTGTATGAGTGGTTTGCCACGAGTGGGTGGGGATGCGTCTGGTGATTCAGAGCCAGATTGGGTAGTTGATTTCTTGACCGAATTCGAGAACGACTTGACGTCTCCGCCGGGAGCGGGCGAGTAGACGGACCGCACCGTTGTTCCAGCGTGCGGATGAGGTGCTGTTCTCGGATTGGTGGGGGCCCTCGTGTTCGGCTGCGTGTTGGCACGCGTAGGTGAGGAACTTGGAGGTGCAGCGCATGGCAGGACGCTAGCGTGGCTAGCTGCTGTCCGCTTGCGGTGCGCTGGCGGGTGCGGGGATGTGCTTGCGGATGAGGGCGTTGAGAGCGTCGGTGTCGACGTTGCTGGTTGCGGTCGCGGTGACCGTGGTCTGGCCGCCCTGGTTCACGAACGCGATGCCGAGGGTGGACGGGTCGACGGCGGTGGGGTCCCAGCCTGCGAGGGCTACGAGGTCGGCGTTGAAGTCGGCGCCGAGCGATATCCCACTCATGCTGCCCTCCGTCGGTTGCGGCCCTTGCGGATCATGTCGTGCACGTTGTCGGCGGGGGAACCTGTGAAGAGGTGCCGTGGGTTGATGCACGGCGGGTTGTCGCAGGTATGGCAGGCGAAGTAGCCATCTGGGATCGGTCCGACCCACACCTGGTAGGAGACTCGGTGTGCGAGGTTGCCGAGCTCGGTCTTCGTCACCCCGTACCCGTCGGCGTTCCGGGCACCCTGCCACTCCCAGCAATCGTCCGGTCCGCCGATGTCAGCGTGCAGACGTAGGCGGTCAGCCAGCGGCGTTGCATCGTCGGCTCGGGCGAACGCGACCACGTCGGCGTTGCCGTGCTTCCGGATGCGCTTGTCGTGCCGGTTGCAGTACGCCGCTGACGCGTTCCGGGCTGGTGCGTCACAGGTCGCGATGGAACATGGCGGGACCGGCTTGTGCTGCTTCGACATGAGCGGGTCGCCCCACGCACGCCACCGCTGGTAGTGGGCGCTACACCAGCCTCGGGCCTTGATCTTGCCTCGGCACCCATCGATCGAGCATGATTGCATCATCGACTCCTCGAAAGTCGGTCACGCCCCAGGCTGTTCACGCAGCGCTGGGGCATCCTCGTGTGGTGGGGGTGTTCCGGGGTGGGCGCAGGTCGTCTCGGCGGGAGATCGCGCCGTGTTGCGGCGGCCTTCGCGGCTACGGCGGGCGCGCGTTGACGCCCACCCCGTGAGGGTGTTCCCCGTGCTCGACGCCGTGTGCGGTGGTTCGCTTGCGACGGCCGGACGTTGCCGCTCAGGGCGGGCACGAGTGCAGCGGGGCTGTGCTGCGGTTGTTCGGTCGTGGCGTGTGCGGTAGCGGTGCGTGTCGGCGGGCACGGGGAAGAGTGTGGGAGCGCCCCGCAGACGGCCCGGCCAGGACTTGACGGCCGCGAGGCGCTCGACGCATCCGCTGCACTGTGCCGCTGTGCTTCGCCCACGTCGCGGCCGAGCCGGTGACATCAGGCTGGGGATTCAAACCCCGGTCTTCGGATGCGGATACACGAACGGCCCGGACCGTGAGGTCTGGGCCGAGTTGTGCTGCATGCGAAGCATATCAGGTGAGGGGTGCAGTTCGGGGCACTCCTCGTTCGGGGGTCAGATCGTGTCGCGGGTGCGTCCGTGGCGGCGCCCGTGTCTCCGCTGCCAGTCGGTGAGGTCGGCGACGCGGACGTGGCGGACGCCGCCGAGGAGCTCGGTCGGCATCCCGTCGGCCTGCCAGGCGAGCAGGGTGCGGCGGGAGCGGCCGACGAGCTTCTCGGCGGCGCGGAGGGTGACGAGCCGCTGCGGGTCGAGTCCGGTCACGTGGTCGGCGGCGGGGTCACGTCGCGGATCGTGGACGGGTCGATGTCCTCGATGTCCCAGGCGTCGCCGTCGTCCTTCTGCAGCCAGCGATCGCCGAACGAGTCCATGACGGTGAAGGTGTCGCCGGCGCTATCGAACGTCGTCCCCGGTGCCATGTCCTCGGGTCTAGGCGGCTCGACGCCGCATGTGCACACGCAAGTCACTCCTGCTGCCTCGTTCCACTCACCGGCAAAGCAGTCTTCGTCATGCTCGGCGGTCGAGGTCGGCTGCGAGAGCAGGGCGAGCACGGCGTCGGCAGCCTGTTGCGCGGCCTTCTGGATCAGGTCCACGGCGTTGTCCGCGTCAGGAAGCCCGGGGCGGCCACGGAAGTAGTACTCCGTCCCTTCCCAGGGGTCTCCCCATGACTCGGTGTGGTGCGCGCCCTTCCCGGCGATGGCGACCGCCGACAGGATCGCGTCGATGAACCCGACGCCGGTGCGCTCGAAGCCGTAGTAGTACGCGTCCATGCGGGCGTCATCGGGCAGCGGTGCGATCGACACGGGCACCTGCTCGGTCGGCTCAGGCATCGTCGCCTCCCTTCGCGATCCAGGTGCAGACGATCGCCGTCGCGCAGACGGCCAGGACGATGAAGACGACCAGGTCCTCGGTCATGCGGGTGCTCCTTCGATGCGGGGGACGGACGTGCCGACAGCGATCTGCCGGACGATGCGGGCGAGCTTCCGGCCGGCGGCACGCTGGTCGGGGGACTCCGAACCGCGGACGTGCACCGTGCCGGCGGAGTCCGTGGACACGAGGACGTGGGAGCAGGACTCGCACCAGACGGTGACGTCGCGGATCTCCGCGTCCGGTGACCAGTCCGCGGTGACGGCGAACTCGCCGCACTGCTCGCATTGCCGGTTCCAGTGGGGCCGGTCCGGGCGGGCCTCGAGCGGGAATCGGGAGTACACCGTCTCGATGGTGTGCGCGACGTCGTGGAGGAACTCCGGGCCGCCCGGGTGGGTGGCGATGCGGTCGAGGTGCAGCAGCAGCCAGTCGGTGAGGTCCCGGGTGAGGGCTGCGGCGCCGGGCGGGGTGGTGGTGGACCGGAAGCCGAGCAGCACCCCGTCCGTGGTCCACTGCCCGGAGCGGAGCGCGACCTTGAGGGTGGAGATCGACAGGTCCCGCGCCCACCGGCGGACGTGGCCGACGAGGTCGACGTAGATCTGGTCGGCGTCGTCGAGCGCGCCGACGTGCAGCGGAGCCGGCGGGGTGCGGGACGGGGCGCCGGGCTGGCCGTCGCGGACCGCGCCGCCGGGCATGCGGCGGATGCGGACGTACTCGACGAGCTCGGGGGCCTCGGCGAGGCGGCGGCGGGCACGCTCGACGAGCAACGCGACGGTCAGCTCGTCGTCGACCTCGGGTGGGGTGATGGTCACTGGTCTCTCCTGGTCTGGTTGAGGTGCATCGCGACGGCGTGCAGGGTCTGCACGGCCACCGCGGCGGCGAGCTTCGAGTCCTCGACGTACCGCTCCGAATCCTCCATCCCGCTGAGGTTCAACGGGTCGAGGTCGGCGAGGTGCGCTTCGGTGACGACCGCGTCGGCGCGCTTCATCAGCGCTTCGGCGTCGGGGTGATTCCAGTCCGCGAACGCCTGCAGCAGGTCGGGCAGGGCTTCGGCGATGACGGGCACGAGCAGCTCGTCGAAGGCGGACTCGGCGCTCACCGGGTGTGCCCGTCGTCGTGCTCCTCGCGGAGCTGTCTTGCGCGGGCGGCCCGCTGCTCGGCGGCGATGAGGTAGGTCGGGGACTTCGGGTCGCCGAAGTCGTAGCCGCCGGTGTCGTTGCCCTGGGTGATGGTCACGAGGAGGCTCCTTCCGGCGTCACGTACTGCCACGTGCACCCGTCGCCCTGCCACGTCCCGCGGACCTCGCCCGAGTGCCACTCGAGACGGTCGAAGTCCCCGTCGTCGTCGAAGTAGGTGTCGCTGAGGTACTCGCCCGCGTTCCACCACGGCGTCATCCAGCACGACGCCTGGCGCTCGACCGGGTGCTCGCACGGCCACTCCTCGCACTGGCAGCTCGGGTACTGATGGCACTCGTCGTCTGGGCCGCCCTGGCAGGTGAACGTCCCGACGCCGAACAGGTAGCCGGTCGTGACCTCAACGGTGTGGGTCGCGGTCCCCATCAGAACGGTGTCTCGTCGTCGTAGGTGCCGGGCTGGGACCACACGTCCTGCCCCTGCGCGCCGCCGCCCGGCTGCTGGCCCTGCTGGCCCTGCTGCTGGCCGCCCTGCTGGCCCGGCTGCTGCGTGGGCCACCCCTGGTCCTGCTGCCCGCCCGTAGGTGCGCCGCCCTGCCCGCCACGGCCGCCCTGCCCCTGTGAGCGGGTGACCTGCGCGGTCGCGTACCGGAGCGACGGGCCGATCTCGTCGACCTCGAGCTCGATGCTCGTGCGCTGCTGCCCCTCACGGTCGGTGTACGACCGCTGCCGGAGCACACCGCGGGCGATGACCCGGGAACCCTTCGTCAGCGAGCCGGACACGTGCTCGGCGAACTCACGCCAGACCGACGCGCGGAGGAACAGGGCGTCGCCGTCCTTCCACTCGTTCGCTTGACGATCGAAGGTCCGCGGGGTGCTCGCGATGGTGAAGTTCGCGACCGCGAGGCCGTTCTGCGTGTACCGCAGCTCCGGGTCGGCCGTCAGGTTCCCGACGACCGTGATGATGGTCTCTCCGCTCATGCGGCTGTCCTTCCGTGCTGTGCGGCTGCTGCCGCCTGTCTCTGCGAGTACGACCGGATGGCCGCCTCGATGTCGCTGTCGTCGTCCACCGGCTGCTGGTCGAAGCCGCGGGCCCGGATCTCCCGGTCCGCGTCGTCCGTCTGGCTGCGGACCGTGCGCCGCTCCACCTCGCCGCACATCCGCGCCCAGAAGTCCCGGCGGACGTAGTCGTGGGCGAATCGGACCTCGTGGTCCTGCCGCGACCCCGGCCGTTCCGCGTCGAGGTCACCGAGCACCCGGTACCGCTCCGCCTCGACCGCGGCCGGGTCGAGCTGCGCGATGAAGTTCGCCCACGCGTCGTCGGTCACGGCACCCTCCCCGCGTCGAGCGCTCGCTGCTCCGGGTGCTGGCGGTAGAACGCCGTCCACTGCGCCGTCTCAGCCTCGAGCGCCGGCCGGTCGAGGGTGATCGGCCGCGGCGGCTCGATCTGCCGACGGATCCGCGCCTCCCGCTCCTGCTCCGCCCGGATCACCTTCGCCTGCTTCGAGATGTGCCCCGGCAGCAGGTACTCCGTCGAGTCCCGGAAGTGGCGCACGAGCGCCTCCTGCGCGACCTCAAACGGCAGATGCCGGAGCGCGGCGTGCCACGCGATGACCTGCTCGTCGGAGACGGTCCGGTTGTCGATCGCGGACGCCACCGTGAGCAGCTTCGCGACTTCGGTCTGGTTCACATGCCCTCCAAGGCGCTCGGGTACTGCTCCTGCTGCTCACGGGCCGCGAACCGTTCGACGACGGAGAGGTTCCGCTGCGCCGCCGTCGACCGCGGCTGGTCACGCTTCGCGACGTCGTCCGCCTTGCGGCGCATCCAGTTGCGCCACGTCGCGTCCCAGTCGGCCTTCGTCGCGGCCTGACCCGTCTTCGACGTCCAGTAGTCGACGAACACCTCGTGCTCGCGACGAAGGTCGATGCCAGGTGCTTCGGCACGCATCCGGTCGACCGTCTCCGCTGACGGCTGCCACGACCGTTCGAGCCGTGTCCCGCGCTTGCGCGGCACGGTCTTCCCTTCTCCGTCAGGAGAAGGAGGTCGGGTCGGGTCGGGTCGGGTCGGGGTAGGTGTGACACCCCCTGTGACCGAGCCGTGACTCACGCCGTCAGTCACGCCCTTGTCACGCTGTGACGAACCCCGTGCTTCCCTGTGTTTGCGCTGCCTCTCGGTCGCTGCCGCACGATCCGCCTCCACCCGGGCGCGGGTGGGCTGACGACCATCGGCGTTCCACTCGTGGAAGCGCCACGCGCCGTCCGCGCGCGTCCACAGCCCCGCCGCGACGAGCGCGTCAGCCTGCTTCCGCGTTCCGAGCGACGGGAGAATCGAGTCGGGGATGACGCCGTCAGTGAGCTGCTGAGCGGCCCACGAACCGGCGCGGACCCAGAGGCCCATCGCCGCGTTGCCCGCTGCGAGCACCTTCGGGTGGAACGCCAGGTTGTCGTCGACCTTGAACCACGGCATCAGCCGCCACCTCCTTCCATCCGTCTTCGCGCCTCGTCGGCGCTGATCTCTCGCCAGCCGCCGTCGTCGTCGAGCAGCACCCACGCCTGCCGCAGCGTCCCCACCTGGGTGCGGAGCCACCGACGGGCCGGGTACTCCGCCGGCCGCGCCCACCCGGGGACGCCCCAGCCGTCGTGCCACGCGTCCGGCCCGTTGTCGGTCTTCCACTCGTGGCACTCGGGGCAGAGGAGGTGCAGGTTCGACGCCAGCGTGAGGCCGCCCTGCGAGCGGTTCTGCCGGTGATCGCGGTGCACGACGGCACCGCGCCAGCATCGCTGGCACCGCTCCTCGTCGCGCTCAAGCACGAGCGCGTAGGCGCGCAGCTCCTCGGACGCAGTGGGCTGCGCCACCTTCGGGCCGATCACGCCGCCGCCACCGTCCGCTCGAGCAGCGTGCGCACCGCGAGGGCGGCCTGCTGCGGGACGACGCCGTTGCCGAGCGCCTTGAGCTGCTGGGCGCGGGTGATCGGTGCGCCGGTGACGTGGCCGGCGGGGAGGCCCATCATCCACTCGACGAACTCGGGCGCGAGGCGGTGGGAGCCGCCTCGGCCGTCGGGGTTCGTCGGCGCGGGCGCTACTCGTCCGGTGACGCGCTCCCAGCGCTCGACGGCGGGTCCGAAGGGTCCCCACTGGCGAGGAGCTGCGCTGCGATCGTCAGCGGCATCCCCATCCCGTTCCCGTTCACGCCGGTCGCTTTCACCCGCGCACGGCGCGCCAGCCAGGACCCCGTGTCCTCGCCGTCGTTCACCACCGCGGCGCTCGGCGTCGGCAGCAGGTGCTCCACCTCGTCCGCGAGCGTCGGACCGTGTCCACCCTCGCGGCGCTTCTCCGGATGCTGCGAGCCACCGTTCACCGCGAGCTGCGCCGTCGGCGTCTTCAACAGCACGGACCGGAGCTGCGGGGTGTGGCGCGCCTCGTCCGCCGGGCTCGACGATCGGTCGTCCGAAGCGAGAGGCGTCGGCAGGAAGCGCGACGACGAAGACCCGGTACCGGCCGTGGGGAGCACCGGCGTCGGCAGCTCGAAGGCCACACCACTCCGCGTCATACCCGAGCTCGGCCAGGTCGCCGAGAACGGCTCCGAGTGCTCGGAGAGCAGGTCCATCGTGTCGGTCTCCCACACCCCACGGGCTTGATTCCATCTGCCGATCAGCCGTCGCACTGAGCAGTCCTCTCACGTTCTCGATGACGACGAGCGACGGCCGCAGCGCGTCGATCGCCCGGGCGAACTCCGACCAGAGGCCGGATCGGGTGCCGTCGCGGAGTCCGCGGCGGAGCCCGGCGAGGGACACGTCCTGGCACGGGAAGCCGCCCGTGAGTACGTCGACCCGCTCGACGTCCGGCGACGACCAGTCGACCGCCGTCACGTCGCCGTAGTTCGGCACGTTCGGCCAGTGGTGCGCGAGGATCGCCGACGGGGCCGCGTCGAACTCGACGTGCCACGCCACCGTCCCGCCGAGCACCTGCTGCACGCCGAGGTCGAGACCGCCGTAGCCGCTGAACAGCGAGCCGATCTTCACGAGCGGGTCTCCTTCCTGGTGGGTCGGCCGCGGCCGTGGTTCGCGGGAAGTCCCCGCTCGTCGCGGATCCGCTGCACCGATGAGCGGGCGACGCCGAGCTCGTCGGCGATGTGCTGGTCCCGGCGGCCGGCGATGACCGCGGCGGCGATCGCCATGCGGGTGCAGGTGGTGATCGGGCGGCCGCTCATTCGGACCACGCGACCTTCCCGAACGCGTCCCATCGCGACTGCGACAGGTCACCCTCGACGGGGTGGCCGACGTGGCGGGCGAGCATCGACGCGAGCACGACGGCGTCCGCGGTGTTGTTGTTCGTCACGTCGGCCTGCGGGTACCGCTTCACGACCGCCGCGAGGACGACGTCCTTGTCCGCGCGGGTCTCCCCGGTCGCGTACTTCTTGACGTGCATCGGGTTGATCTCGTGCACGTGGTGACCACGGTCGACGAGCATCGTGAGGACGAGCCAGCGGAGCCCGCCGAGGTCAACGGCGCCCTGCGGCATTCCGTAGGCGGGGGATTCGACGACGACCTCCGTGCACGGCGCGACCTGCGCGCAGATCGCAGCGGCGTGGTCGTCGAACCGGCGGGCCTTGACCTTGAGGCTGTCGGTCTTCTTCCCCGACGACCGGACCCGCGCAGTGCGGATCGACCCGTCGGTGTGCACGACGGCGACGCCGGTGTCGGTGAGGGAGAGGTCGAGGCCCGCGGCGACGGGAGCCGGCGGGGTGGTGAAGCCATCGAGGGGCGGGGGGAGCACTTCGGACATCAGTCGGCATCCTCCTCGCGGACCGGCTGCAGGATTGCCTCGGCGTAGACCTTCCCGTTCGAGGCGTACGAGACGTGGATCGCGCCCTGCTTCGCGTGGTTGTGCTTCGCCTCGGTGAAGCGCACCCGTGCTGGCACGTTCCGTGCCGGAGCGAGGACGCGCATGCTCGCCAGGTAGTCGAGGTTCAGGTTCCGTGGGGCCGCGACCTCATCTGCGACGCGGGTCTCGTCAACGAGACGTTCCACAGGCGGGAAGTTGCCCCGAAAGAGCGGTCCCGTGTACGTCACGGACTCGTCGAGCGCCTCGTCGCGCTTGAACGTGATCTGCACCGAACCGGTGTCGTGCTGGACCGCCGGGTCTGCAGGGGTGAACTGCATGACCGCGATCGGCTTCACCGCTCGGTTGCTGCGGCTGCTGAACGTGCCCGCGTTCTTGACGATCCACCGGAGCGCGGCTTCCGGGAGGAGGAACACGCCCTCACCGGACCGCTTCTCGGTCTCGGCGTTGATGACGTGCACTCGGTACCGGTCGGTCGCGACGGCCTGCACGCCGTCCTTGCCGATGGTGATCCGTGCGGTGTTGAGGGTTGGGTACCAGCCGAGCCGGTTCATCGCGGCGAGGGAACCCTCGGCGAGGTAGCGTGCGGCACCGGCCTCGATGGTGACGGAAGTTCTCTTCATGGTGATGTCTTTCGATCAGCGGCCGTGGCCGTAGGACTGGTAGGTCGCGGTGACGGCCTTGTTGAGGTTCAGGAGGCCGTACAGCTTCGCGGTGAGCGCCTTCTGCAGCTCCTCGCCGGCGTGCAGCGCTTCCTTCTTGAGGTCGAACTCGAGCCGCAGCGGCAGGGACGCGAGGTCCGCCTCGGCGCGCTTCTCGGTGACGGTCGCGCCCTTCGCGGTGAGCATCGCCTTCGCGCGGCCCTCGATCAGCGCACGCTCTGCCTCGTACCGGTCGTGCCACATGGCACGCAGCACCGGGACGGACGCTTCGAGCCGGTCGGTGAGGACCCGGATCATCAGCTCGAGCTCCGCGGGCCCGACGGGCTCGTACGTGACGAGCTCGCCGGACGCCTGGTTGATGATGTCGGTCACGACGTCGCTCCGTGGCGGAGCGCGTCGGCTTCGGCCTGGGCGAGCCAGTCGTCGTCGGACAGCTCGGCGGGCGACGTCGGCGCCGGGTCCGCCGCCGGCACCTCCGGTTCGACGACGGTCGGCTCGTTCGCGACGACCGGGGTCGTCTCACCGAGCATCCCGTGACGTGCGAGAGCAGCCGTGCGCACCTGGTCGGTGCGCTCCCCGGCGTCGTCCGCCGCGTCGAGCAGGTCCTCGACCTCGTCGTGCGTCGTCGCCTGCTCGATGAGCGCGACCCAGTCCCGGGTCGGCGGTGCGACCTCGACGTGCTGCTGCGGGGCTGCGGCGATCTCGTCCGAGGTGTACAGCCCGGACAGGTCCATCGGGAACGCCTTGCGGAGCGCGAGCGCCTCCGCGCACTTCGCGAGCTGTCCAGCGCCCTGCTTCGCCCACATCTCCGTCGGCGCGCCGTCGCGCTTCGTCTGCACGTACGCGCCCCACTCGGCGACGCCGACGGCGGGCCGGTCCCAGTCGGACCGCCAGACGCGGACCCGCGCGGCGAGCGGATGCCCGCCGTGCAGCTTCGGGATGAACGCGTCCACCCATTCGCCCTGGTCCGTCATCCACTCGGCGGCGTCCTGCCCGCCGTACTTCTCCGACCGGTCGGCGACGAGCCGGAACCCGTCGATGCCGGTCTGCACGGCCCACTCGACGCGGCCCTTCGACAGGCGGCCGATGCACCAGATCTGGTTCGACAGCGGGTTGAGGCCGGACTGCCGCGACAGGGCGAGGAACTTCTCGACGACGGCGCGCGGCGCGGGTTCCCGCTGGCCCTGACGGTCGCCGTACGTGTGGGTGAACACCAGGCCGGCGGCGTCCGCGATCGCTTTCTCGGCGTCGGACCAGGACGCGACGTCGCCGTTCGCGGGGAGGTTCGTGAGCTCCGTGGTGGTCATGCGGCTCTCCGTTCGTAGGTCAGCGCGACGCGGAGCCGCGCGAGGACGTCGGTTGCGATGGGGACGATCAGCGCGCGAGCGGCGACGATCTTCGGGTGGCCCCGGGTGATGACGATCCGATGGGGGATGCCGTGGTGGGCGTCGCGGAGGTCCCACTCGTCACGGTCGTTCTTGACGAGCTCGCACCAGAGGAACTCGATCTCGTCGGCCTCGGGGAGCACCTCGAACTGCCACGCGAGCTGCCGCCACTCGGCCGTGCTGGGGCCGTCGACGACCTTCCCGTGCTTCGCCTTGCACTCGGCGAGCGTGAGGCGGCCGTCCGCGTTCACGCGCAGCCCGTCCGGCGTCGCCGCGAACCCGGGCTCGTCGGGGGAGTGGACCAGCGCCACGTTCTGAGGGATACCCGCGTAGGCGAGCATCATCGGCTCCCACCGATGCCCCTGCTCCGTGAACGCGTTGCCGGTGAACGTCGACGGGGCGAGCTTCGCCGCGAGGTACTTGTCGACGCTGGACGCCTTCGCGAACTTCGCCGCGTCCGACGCGCCGATCACCTGACGGCGGGCGCCGAGCCACAGGTCACGGTCGTGACCGTCGACGATGATGCGTTCCTGCCAGGTCACCACTGGTTCCTCCATTCCTGCATGCGGGGGCCGGTCGTCTCGGCGATGACCCACTGCGCGGCGGCCGTGAGCACGAGCGCTCCGGCGACGGCCGCGAGGATGATCAGCGCGCTCATGCGAGGTCCAGCCGTTCCGCGACGTCCGCGGCGAGCACCAGGTACCGGCTGCGGATCCGCTCCTGACGGTCCGCGGCGAGCAAGCTGTACGGAACATCCCGGCTCGCGGTCGGCATGGGCTCCTGGAAGACCTCCGGGCCCTCCTCGTCGAACACAGCGATGAGGTTCGCGGTGCGCTGCTCCTCAGCGACGGCGATCATGGCGAGCACCTGCGCACGCTGCAGAGCACGCTCCGCCGCGTACTCCTGCCCGTTCCGCATGGCCTCGTCGGACTCGGCGAGAGCCTGCCGGGCGTCCGCGGCGCTCACGCAGCGACCTCGCCGTCCTCGATCGTGAACCCGACCGCACGGGACTCGTCGACGCGGGAGATCCACACCTGGAACGACTTCTCGGCGGCGAGCTCCTCGATGATCTGCAGCGACGCGGAGTCCAGCGACTCGCCGCCGTCGATGCGCATCACCCGGATCGTCGGGTCGCCGGCCATCGCCAGAGCGGTCGACACTCGCACCTGCTCCGACGTCGACGCCTGCGAGAACGGGATGCCGTTGAGGGTCACGCCGTCGGCGTCGAATCCGAGGCCCGGCACCGGCAGCTCGGCGGCAGCGATGCCGTCCGCCTTCTGCTGGTCGATCTCCTGCAGCCGGAGCGTGTGCTGCGCCTGCTCCTGCTTCCGGTCGGAGAGCTCCTCTACGATGGCGGCGCGGTCGCGCTGCTTCCGCACACGCTCGTTGATCACGTCGATCTCGCCGAGTTGGTCGAGGAGCGGCTGCGGGTTCGCCCGTTCGCCGAGCGCTCGGGCAGCAGCGACGGACTCCGTCGCACGCGCAGCCGCAGCGTCGAGAGCGTTCTGCGCCGCGACGAGGGCGTCCTCGGCCCGCTGCTGGTCCGCGCGAGCCACCCGGGCCCGCTCGATGGCGGCGTCGATGTCGCGGTTGTGGCGGGTCATCTGGTCGACCTGCGCCACCAGGTCCGCGGCGGACACCTCCTCCGACGGCAGCGACGGGTCCGGCTCCGGGTAGCCACGGAGACGCCCCTCGAGCTCGGTGACCTTCCGCCCGACCTCGGTGCGGCGGTCGTACACGCCCTTCCGCTCCGCGTCGAGCTGCAGCGGG
The DNA here is from genome assembly GCF_002412165.1 of Curtobacterium sp. 'Ferrero'. GTDB lineage: Bacteria > Actinomycetota > Actinomycetes > Actinomycetales > Microbacteriaceae > Curtobacterium. Next base: position 4,493 of record NZ_NXIA01000018.1, on the reverse strand, counting down.
TCGAACCCGAGCGAGTCCCCGAGCGCTGCGATCAGGGCCGCGAGCTGCTTCTTCGCGTCCATCCGGGTGAACGCGAGCGGGTCGAGGCTGATGCTGCCGAGCAGGCCGTCGAGGAGCTTCTGCGGCGACGAGAACCGGGCGTGGTCCTCGGACTCGACGGTGAGCGAGCCGGCGTCGTCTTTCGTCCACCGACGGGTGGCGACGAGCACGACGTTGCCGGCGTCGTCGCCGATCTCGAGTCGGGCGGTGGCGGTGTCCTGGCCGTCGCGGATCGGCTGCACCGTTTCGCGGGCTGCGGCGCCGCCCTTGAGCACGGCGTAGATCGCGTCGAGGACGGACGTCTTGCCCTGCGCGTTGCGGCCGCCGACGAGGACGACGTTGCCGTCGGGTCTGATCTGCACCGCGGTGAGCCGTTTGTAGTTCTCGGCGCGCAGCTCGAGCACTCGCAGGGGCACGTTCGGGATGGTCGTCATGGTGTTCTCCTGGGGTTGGTTGATGACGCGCTGCCGGTGTGGAGCGCGTTGGTGAGGGAGGGGACCGAGGCTGCGGGGCCTGCTCAGATCAGTCGCAGTCGGTCGGGTCGTCGACCTCGGCGGCGCGGGCGATGGCCTTGCCGAGCGCGTCGTCGTCGTGGAGGCCGGAGAAGGTCCAGCAGACGTCGCATGCGCAGAGGACGCCATGCGTGCCGGTCATCGGCTGACCGCCCGACGCCACAAGTCCGGCGCGAACTCGACGATCGCCCGAGTCACGTCCAGGTCATGGTGCATCTGCGCGATGTCGCGATCGATGCTCCACGGCTTGCTTCGTCCGTACGGGATGCCCTCGCGCCGAGGGTGCTGGTACGGGCCAGCGATGGGGTAGGACTGGGTTGCCTCGGCGCTCTCGTAGCCCCATCGGCGCCGGATGCGCTTGCGCTCCTTGCGGGCTGCGGTGCTCACGGCTGCTCCTTCGGGGCGTTGAGCACGGCGATCAGCCGGAACAGGGACGCCATGAACAGGGCCACGAACGCGACGACGAGGACGAACCACACCGTCTGGGTGCGGTCGAAGCCGGACGCGAACGCGGCAGCGACGAGGGCCGCGTACATGAGCGCGCCTGCGGTCCTCACGACGCCACCGCCAAGCCGAGAGCGGCGAGCACGACGTCCGCGTCATCGCAGCGGCCGTGCACGAGAGTCCGGACCGTCTCCGCGTCCTGCTCGGTGGTGCCGGCGGGGCGGGGGTCGACGACGTCGAGGTCCCGGGGCGCACGGCTGCTGATCGTGCCTCGGACCGGCCGGCGGGCGACGAGGGCGCTCATGCTGCGCTCGGCTTCTCGGTCGGGAGGTGGCGCAGCCACTCGACGGCGTCCTCGATGAAGACGATCGGCTTCCGGCCGGCGGTCGTCGGGTATCTCACGGTGAGCGCGCCGGCGTCGATGTTGCGTCGGATGGTGTCCTCGGACACTTCGACGAGGGTCGCGAACGTCGGGACGGCGTACGCGAGCTTCTCGAACTTCACGTAGTCCGAGAGCTGAGGCAGGGCGGCGACGGGAGCGTCGCCGGTGGCGGTCTGGGTCATGTGGTGGCTCCGTAGAGGTCAGACGGCCCGAGACGCAGAACGCCGCCGACCCGCACGATCTCGACCATCGTCAGATCACCCGTGCGCAGGTGGTCTTCGAGGTCCGAGACGGGCAGGCCGGCGGCGTTCGCGACGGTGGCCGTGTCGGTGCCACGGTCGACGATGGCAGCAGCGATGCGCTGGGCCGGGTCCGTGGCGGGGAGTCTTCTTGTCACATGTGGCAATTTACGCGTCACATCTGGATTGTGCAAGCCGATTCGGCATGTTTTTTGTCAGATGTGGCAAGTTCGCCGGGTACGCTGGACCCGTGCCCCAGCCCTCGGACTTCATCAACCAGGCCCTCGCCGCCGTCCTTCGGGGCGCGTACGCGAAGAAGGGCATCAACCGCGAGGTCATCGCTGAGCGGTCCGGGATCAGCCTGTCGACCATCCAGCGGTACATGAACGGCAAGGTCGACATCCCCTCGAAGTCGTTCCAGCGAGTCGCCGAAGCGATCGGCGTGCCCGCCGACGAGCTCTACGCCGAGGCGCTCCGCGATGCCGAGCGAATGTCGGTGGCTGCCGACCACAATGTCGTCGACCTGCGGACCTGGTCTGCAGAACAGCTCGAGAACACGACCGAGGCGCACGCGGCCAACCCCCGCGACCCCGAGTCGGACACCGACGAGACCGACTAACCACCGGCAGAAGGGGCGGCGTGGGGACCTACGACCCGTACGAGCACGCAGCGCAGCTCGGGATCAACGTCGTGCACAGGCCGATCCGCACCGCGAACGGCTTCTGGTACCCCGACCACAACCTCATCGTCATCCGGTCAGGGATGCGCGCCGTGCACGACCGCTCAGCGCTCGCCCACGAGATCGGCCACGCCGTCCTCGGGCACCGCGATGACCGACCCAAGCACGAGACGCAGGCGGACCGCTACGCAGCGCTGCACCTCATCGACGACGACGACGTCGCCCGGGTGTGCGCGTGGACGCAGGACTCCGCGAAGATCGCCGCCGAGCTAGGCGTCAGCGGCAAGCTGTGGCGCGTCTGGGCGAACGTCCGCCGTCAACAGGGCGGAGACCTTGACCAGGGCGTCGCGTAGCAGCGCGTGGTTCCCGCGCGACCGGTAGCCGCGCGTAACCGACAACGTCGACTGTCCGAGGATCTCCATGATGACCGGCTCAGCGACACCCGCCTCGTAGAGCAGGTCAGCGGTCGTGTGGCGGGCGTCGTGCAGCCGGGCGTCGCGGACCCCGACGTGGGCGAGGAGCGCGTGCCACGCGTAGTTGTCCTTCGCCGGGTCGATGGGCGCTCCGTCGAGCGGCCGCGGCTCGTCGACGTACGGGTCGCGCTTCCGTTCTGCGGTCCACACCAGTCCGTGCGGGTTCGGCTCCGTGGCGGCCGTCGCGATGCGGCGCTCGATGATCGACCGCAGCGGGTCGACGAGCGGGATCACCCGCCAGCCAGCATTCGACTTCGGCCGCGACAGCCAGAGGCCGCCGGTGAGGTGCCGGTGCTCGTGGTCGGCGGGCGCGCGGAGGAACCGGTCCGGGCAGTCCGTTCCGCGGATCCGGCCGCACCGCGGCGCTGAAGCGTCACGTGGGTTGCAGCCGTGGGACCAGGTGAGGCGCTGCAGTTGCCAGGACAGGTCGAGCTCGTCGGAGACGCGGTCGATCTCAAGGCCGAGGAGTTCTCCTTGCCGCGCGCCGGTGAGGAGTGCGGCGGCCCACCGGGAGCCCATGCGGACGTCCTCGCGTGCCGCGTGCTCGAGGATCCGCACTCCGGCCGCCGCGTCGAGCGTCACGAGGGTGACCCGGCCGCGCTTCGGGGCGTCAACGAGCGTGGTGACGTTCCGGGTGACGCGCCCCTCACGCTCGGCGTCACGGAGCGCGGTCGCGAGAATCCGGTGCGCCTGCAGGGCCGTCGACGGCGCGCGGCCCTTCGCGACGATCGCGTCGCGCAGCCGGCGAACGTGGGCGGGCTCGAGCTTGTCGAGCCGCACGCCCCCGATCGCGGGGATGATGTGCTGCTTGATGATCGACTGGTAGGTGGCCGCGGTCTTCGGGCGGACGCGCTCGACGGCGATCTGATCGAACCAGGTGCGCAGCCACGCCTCGAGCGTCATCGACGCCGTCGGCAGGTCGCCGACGCGCTCAAGCTCCTTCTGCAGGGCCCGGAGCTTCTTGAGCGCGGTCGGCTTGTCCTTGGCGCGGACGTACTTCCGGCGGCGCTCACCGTCGCGCTGGGGGAGCTCGACGACGGCCTGCCAGTACTTCACGGGCTGCTTCGTGTCCTTCGGGACTCGGAACAGTGCGCCCTCGCCCTTGCCGCGTGCGATGTCGCCCACGGGGCTCCTTCCGGGTCAGGGCGCCGGGCGTGCCGGCGTGCCACCTCTTCTGTCGTGCGCGCTCCACCGTCCGTCGCTCAGGACGCCGGTGTGCGTGGTTCTTCTACGTCGGTGGCTGGGCCTACCGTGCATCGTGTTCCTCTCGTGCTGACTTCACGGGTGGGATTGAGGGCCGCGACCTGGCAGGGTCGCGGCCTTCTTCTTGCCGGATGGGTGCATCCGGTTCGTGCATCCTTCGCAATCTGCTTGTGCAGGCCGCTGGAAGCACGTACGACACGATAGTAGTCAAATATGACAGTCCGCAAGTCAGATGGGGCACATTTTTTCTGACTACGGATCAGAAGGTTGGGGGTTCGAGTCCCTTCGAGCGCACACTGTTTGAGACAGCAGGGATGACGCCCCCGGTTCCATCGGAGCCGGGGGCGTCTTCTGTTGCCAGGGGACGTCCGCTGTCGGGCGTCCGCCTGCGGTCGCCGTCGTGGTCGCAGCCGGGCGTCCGCCTGCTGGCCGAGCGTTCCGCGGTCCCCGGACGACGGGGCCGTTGTCGTACGACGTCGGCGGGTGTCGCTCGGCAGCGGCTGCCCTGGCGGACGCGCCCGT
>NZ_NXIA01000017.1 GCF_002412165.1 Curtobacterium sp. 'Ferrero' | reverse complement strand
CAGATGTGGTTCTTCGGCACCGTGACGTCGAAGTCCGTGCCCGACACCCGGTCGGACCCCGGCTCGAGCACGACGTACGGCTCGTCGACGGGCGTGCCGTTGACCCGCAGTCGCCCGTCCGCTCCGCAGCAGGACACGTGGTCGCCCGGCAGCCCGATCACCCGCTTGATGAGGTCGTCGCCCTGCCCGGCGCTCAACCAGCCGCCCGGGTCCGTGAAGACGACGACGTCACCGCGCTGCAGCGAGACGACCCCGGGGACGAGCTCGTTGACGAGCACGCGGTCGCCGACCAGGAGCGTGTCCTCCATCGACTCGGACGGGATGTAGAACGACCGGACGAGGTAGGCCTTGACCAGGAACGACGCGAGCAGCGCGACCACCACGATGATCGCGAGGTCGCGGAGGAACCGCCACCCGCCCCGGCGCCGCTCCCCGCCACCCGTGGGGGTCTCGTCCCCCGCCGCGGCGGTCATCGGAGCCACTCCACCGGCGAGCTGGCGGACGGGCATCGATCAGAGCGGCGGGGCATCCACCCATCTTGGCCCGCAGTGTCGTGCCTCCGCCGACAGGACGCCGAGTGCGATGCCCACCATGCGCTTTGTTGACGCGTCACCGAAACGGGAGGACACTGGGCACATGAGCCCGCACGACCGCCTCGCCGCCGACACCGGGATGGGTGCGGTCACCCTCCGGGTCGCCGACCCCGACCGCATGACGGCCTTCTACACCGACGGGGTGCTGCTCTCGGTGTTGTCCCGCTCCGGCAGCCGGACGGTGCTCGGCCGCGGGACCGTCCCGGTCGTCGTGCTCGAGCACGCACCGGAGCTCCGGCACGCCGGCGCGCACGAGGCCGGGCTCTTCCACACCGCGGTGCTGTTCGACACCCGCGCCGACCTCGCCGCCGCACTGTGGTCCGTCGCGACCCGCTGGCCGGAGTCCTTCACCGGTAGTGCCGACCACCTCGTCAGCAACGCCTTCTACTTCCAGGACCCCGAGGGCAACGGGGTCGAGCTGTACTGGGACCGGGACCGCACCGAGTGGTCCTGGACGCACGGCTCCGTCGACATGGCCACCGTCTTCCTCGACCCGAACGCCTTCCTCCGCGAACACCTCACCCAGGACGCCGTCGACCACGCCGCGGGCCGTCCCGGACGGGTCGGCCACGTGCACCTGTCGGTGGGCGACGTCGGGACCGCGCGGGAGTTCTACGTCGACCGGCTCGGCTTCGACGCGACCGCCGGCTGGGGTGAGGCCCTGTTCGTGTCCGCGGGAGGCTACCACCACCACATGGCGATGAACACGTGGAACTCCCGCGGTGCGGGTCGGCGCCAGCTCGCGCTCGGGCTCGGCCTGGTGCGGATCGAGGTGCCGGGGGTCGACGACCTCGGCGCGCTCACCGAGCGGATGCACGACCACGGCGTGCAGACCGCAGACGACGGCCGGACGGTCGCGTTCGAGGACCCGTGGGCCAACCGCATCGAGGTCACCGCTCCCGGGCGCGGCTGAACCACCGGACCGTCCGCTCCGCCAGGATGGGCGCATGACTGACGACATCCGGTGGGAGGTGGTCGAGGAGAGCGCCCTGACGCTCGCCGACCACGAGGCGATCGCGGCCATGCTGGGGCAGGCGTTCCCGGACTGGTCGCACTGGTACGTGGGCGGACGCGACTACGCGGGCATGCAGCCCGAGCGACGCGTCGTCGGGCGGAACGCGGACGGCGTGGTCCTCGCGCACGTCGGCATCCGACGCATGTTCGTGACGGTCGGCGGACAGGACCTCCTGGTCGGCGACACCGGCATCGTCGCCGTCGCGCCACGGCTCCAGGGCACCGGCGTCGGCCGGGAGCTCATGGCCCGCACGCAGGCCGTGCTCGAGGGGCTGCGGGTGCCGTTCGGGTTCCTCGGCGCCGGCGAGGACCGGGTCCCGTTCTACGCCCGCGTCGGCTGGCACGAGCTCGACGGGGCGGTCGGGACGTTCTCGGCCTTCACCGCCGAGGGCGCCGGGCTGTCCGAGACGGAGCAGGGCGGCTGGATGGTGCTGCCCGTCGCGGCGCGGCTCGAGGACTGGCCGGCCGGGCCGATCATGCTCAACGGCCAACAGGTCTGAGCGCGACCGGCGAGACGGACGGGAGGCGCGGTGCCAGCTGGCACCGCGCCTCCCGTCCGTCAGGGGTGGACCGGACTCACGCCTCGACCGCGACCTTCTCCGGGTCCTCGTTGGAGCCCGGCGCGCTCGGCGAGACCGCGGCGCGCACGCGCGCGCCGAGGTCTGCGTCGACGTTCGTCCAGTAGGCGAAGACGCGCTCGCGCAGGTCGTCGCGGGTCACCTTCGACACGTGGCCGGCGATGTTGCCGACCAGGCGCTCGCGGGCCGCGTCGTCGAGGACCTCGCGGTAGAGCGTTCCGGCCTGCCCGAAGTCGTCGTCCTCGGGGTGCAGCGTGGCGGCGGAGCGCTGGAGCGCGCCGTCCGACTCCCAGCCGGGGGTCTCGTCGGTCGCGGCCGGGTCGGCGTGCGCACCGCCGAGCGAGTTCGGGGCGTACACCGGCACCTCGGACTTCTGGAAGTCGAAGCGCATGGCGCCGTCCTTCGAGTACGAGTGGACCTCGTTCTTCGGGGCGTTCACCGGCAGCTGCGCGTGGTTCGTGCCGACGCGGTAGCGGTGGGCGTCCGCGTAGCTGAAGATGCGCGCGAGGAGCATCTTGTCCGGGCTCGCCGCGATGCCGGGGACGAAGTTCGACGGGGCGAAGGTCGCCTGCTCGATCTGCGCGAAGTAGTTCTCCGGGTTGCGGTTCAGCTCGAGCTCGCCGACCTCGATGAGCGGGTAGTCGGCGTGCGGCCACACCTTCGTCAGGTCGAACGGGTTGAAGCGGTACGACTCGGCGTCAGCGTAGGGCATGACCTGCACCTTGAGCGTCCACTTCGGGTGGTCGCCGCGCTCGATCGCCGCGTACAGGTCGCGGATGTGGAAGTCGGCGTCCTCACCGGCGATGCGGTCGGCGTCCTCCTGTGTGAGCGTGCGGTGGCCCTGCTGGGTGATGAAGTGGTACTTCACCCAGAAGCGCTCGCCGGCGGCGTTGATCCACTGGTAGGTGTGCGAGCCGAAGCCGTCCATCTCGCGCCAGGACGCCGGGAGGCCGCGGTCACCCATGAGCCAGGTCACCTGGTGGGCCGACTCGGGCGAGAGCGTCCAGAAGTCCCACTGCATGTCGTGGTCGCGCAGGTGCGAGCCCGGCAGGCGCTTCTGCGAGCGGATGAAGTCCGGGAACTTGATGCCGTCGCGGATGAAGAAGACGGGGGTGTTGTTGCCGACGAGGTCGTAGTTGCCCTCCTCGGTGTAGAACTTCAGCGCGAAGCCGCGGGGGTCGCGCCAGGTGTCCGGGGAGCCCTGCTCGCCGGCGACGGACGAGAAGCGGGCGAGCGTCTCGGTCTGCTTGCCCGGCTGCAGGAACGCCGCGCGGGTGTACTGCGACACGTCGTGCGTGACCGTGAAGGTGCCGAACGCACCGCCGCCCTTGGCGTGGACGACCCGCTCCGGGACGCGCTCGCGGTTGAACTGGGCGAGCTTCTCGACCAGGTAGTGGTCGTGCAGGGCGAGCGGGCCGTCGGCGCCGACACCCAGGGAGTGCTGGTCGCTGGAGACCGGGGCCCCGCTGTTGGTCGTGGTGGTGGGGGTGCCGGCCGGCTGGCCGGTCGTCGTGTTCTGGTCGGACACGGTTCCTCCTCGCGTGGAACGGATCGGTTCGGTCAGGGGTGCTCGGGTTGCTCTCGGATCCCGGTTCGGAGCCGGGAAGGGGTTCGACTGCGGATCAGTCGGTGGCGGGCGCGCTGCCCGCGGGGGCGGCCGGGGTGGAGGGCGTGGCTGCGTGGCCGGCTCCGGGCACAGGCGCGGTTGCGTCGTCGTGCGTCGGATCGTCGTCGTGCTCGGCCGCCGCGCACCGCTGGCAGATCCCCCAGTAGGTGACCTCGGCGGTCGTCACCGCGAAGCCGTGCGTCTCGGACGGTGTCAGACACGGGGCGTGTCCGACCGCGCAGTCGACGTCCTCGATCGCGCCGCACATCGTGCAGACGATGTGGTGGTGGTTGTCCCCGGTCCGCCGCTCGTACCGCGCGGGACTGCCCGCTGGCTCGATGCGACGCACGAGGCCCACACCCGTCAGTGCCGCGAGGACGCCGTACACCGCCTGGTGGCTCGTGGTCGGCAGCTCGGCGGTGAGGGCGGTCACGATGTCGTCCGCCGTCGCGTGCGGCATCGACTCCGTCGCCCGGAGCACGGCGAGCCGCGGGGCGGTGACCCGGAGCCCGGCAGTCCGGAGGAGATCGACGTCGGCGTCCACCTTCAGCCTTTCTTTTGCAGCGATCAAGACAACTCGGCCACCCTAGCACCAGTCCACGGGCCGCGGCGAACCGAACGGTGCGGCATGACAGACGCAACACCAGTCGCCCCGCCCACGCTCCGGACCCGGCTCGCAGCCGAGACGGCAGGCACGTTCCTGCTCGTCTTCGCACTGATCGGAGCCGCGACCTCCACCGCTGTGTTCCCCGACGAACAGAACACCCTCGGCATCGGCCTGCTCGGTGTCGCACTCACCCTGGGACTGACCGTCATGATCGGCGCGAGCGCGTTCGGACCGGTCAGCGGCGGCCACTTCAACCCCGCCGTCACCGTCGGCCTGGCGGTCGCCGGACGCTTCCGGTGGGCCGACGTCGTGCCCTACGTGGTCGCCCAGTTCGTCGGCGGCACGCTCGGCGCCGGGGTGCTGCTACTCGTCGCGGGGCAGGGCGCCGACGGGTTCCTGCGGTCCACGCTCGACAGCGGGTTCGCCTCGAACGGCTACGGCGACCACAGCCCGGCCGGCTCCACCCTGCTCGGCGTCGCGATCGCCGAGACGGTCGCCACGGCGGTGTTCGTCACCGTGATCCTCCGCGTGACCGGACGCCGCGGCAGCCCCGTCCCGCCGCCCGTGGTGATCGGCGCGACCCTGACGATCCTGCTCCTCACCCTCATCCCCGTGTCGAACGCGTCGCTCAACCCGGCGCGCTCCTTCGCCACCGCGGTCTTCGCCGGGCCGGAGTGGCTCGCGCAGTGGTGGGCGTTCCTGGTGTTCCCCGTGCTCGGAGCCGTGCTCGCCGGCGTGGTCGCCCGGCTCCGCGCCCGCGCCTGACCTCCTCGGGCACGACCCGTCCAGGCCGAGCGGGTCGGACACCCCGGCAGCGGGTGTCCGATCCGCTCGGACACTCCGGCAGCGGGTGTCCGATCCGCTCGGACCTGAACCGGTTCTCATCGCCGGGGCACGCCGGGCGGCGTCCCGTCGACGGAGGATGGCTCCGGCAGCACGACCCGCAGGAGGCACCCCACGCCGTCGACACCCGAGTTCTGGAGCACCTGGCACCCCGACCCGCTCGCCGCGATCATGCTGCTCGTCGGCATCGCCGCCTACGGCTCGTGGCTCGTCGGCACGGTGCGCCGCGGGGTGCGCTGGCCCTGGTGGCGCACGGCGGCCTTCGTGCTCGCGCTGGTGCTGTTCGGCATCGCCCAGTTCGGCATCGTCGGCGTCTACGCCGAGCGGCTCCGCTGGGCGTTCGTGCTCCGGCTCGCCGTCCTCTTCTTCGCCGTCCCCACCTTCGCGGCCCTCGGCGCGCCCCTCTCGCTGCTCCGGACGGGAGGCCCGGATCGCCTCGCGCAGGTCGCCGACGTCGTCCTGCGGTCGCGTCCGGTGCGCCTCCTCGGCAACGCGATCGTGTCGCCGTTGATCGCCCTCGGGTTGTTCGCCGTCCTGCTCACCCCGCTCTCGGCGACCATCAGGACGTCACCGGTGTGGGCGGTCGCGATCACCGTGCTCGTGCCCGTGCTCGGCTTCGGGTTGCTCGCTCCCCTGTCGGAGCCCGGCGTGCTGCGGTCGTCCACGTTCGTGACGGCCGAGTTCCTGCTCGCGTTCGTGGAGCTGATGCTCGACGCCATCCCGGGCATCGTGCTGCGGATCACGAACCACGTGCTCGACGGGGCGACGACCGCCCTCGTCGGCAAGGCCTGGTACCCGTCTCCGCTGCAGGACCAGCACCTGGCCGGCGACCTGCTGTGGTTCATCGCCGAGGTGGCGGACATCCCCGTCCTCATCTCGCTGTTCATCCGGTGGCAGCGGACGGACCGCCGCGAGGCCCGCACCGTCGACGCGCTCACCGACGAGGAGATGGAGGCGCTCACGCGGGCGCACCTCGAGCGACGCGGCTGATCCGCCCCGGCGGACGGTGCCGGTCGGTCCTCTGGTTCGACGATGCACGTGTCGATCGACGCGTGTCTCGTCGCACGATGCGCCCGCATCTGGTCCGCGCGTCGTGGTCGACGGGACGCCTGGCGATCGACGGGTGTTTCGTCGCACCGGCGACTGGGCCCCGCGCCCGCGCCCGGCACCCGGCCCTCGGCGCCGGACTGCCCGCGCCGGCGCTCACCCCGGTCACCGACGACGACGAACGACGCCCCCGTTGTCGGACGACAACGGGGACGTCGTTCCGGAGCGACGGGGGCGTCGTTCCGGAACGACTGGGCCGGCCGGGGCGTCGTTCCGGAGCGACTGGGTCGGCTGCGGAGCCCTACGCGTCCGCGTGCCGCCCGTGGTGGTCGGTCGCGGCGAGCTCGGCCTCCGGGGTCTCCGGCGCGGGAGCGGCAGCGTGCACGCCGTGCCGCTCGCCCGGAGCCGGCTCCTGCCCCTGCCCCTGCGCCTGCGCCTGCCCCTGCGCCGCACCCTGGATCGCGACGGAGCCGGTCTGCTGCCAGGCGACGGTCTGCTTCGGCTTCGCGAGGAACAGCGCGGCGACGATCGCGACGACGAGCACCACGGCAGGCAGCACGAGCGACTGCCCCATGGCGGTCGCGAACGGCTGCTGCAGGAATCCCGGGAGCTTCCCGACCTGCTGCTCGGCGCCACCGGAGGACCCACCCGCACCGGACGGGAAGTTTGCGGTGATCCGAGCCTCGATCAGCGCGGCGATGCCCGCAGAACCGAGGACCGCACCGATCTGGCGCGTCGTGTTGTAGACGCCCGAACCCGCACCCGCGAGCTTCGGCGGGAGGTTGCGCGTCGCCGAGACGGACAGCGGGCCCCACATGCAGGCGTTCGCGAGCCCGAGCAGCGTCGACGGCAGGAGCACCCAGCCCCAGGCCGCGCCCGCGGCGAGCAGGGACCCGAACCAGAACAGCGCGCCGGAGAAGCAGGCGAGACCGAACGCGGCGACCCAGCGGAGGCTCCACCGGTTGAGGTTCTTGCCGACGAGCGGCGCGAGCCCCGCGGACAGCACGGCCTGCGGGACGAGCAGCAGCGCCGCCTGGGTCGGGCTGAAGGTGAGGACGTCCTGCGCCCAGAGCATGATCGGCAGCGCGAACGACGAGATCGCGACGCCCACCGACGTGATGGCGATGTTCGCGAGCGTGAAGTTGCGGTCCTTGAAGAGCCCGAGCGGCAGCAGCGGCTCGCCCTTCTGGACGCCCTGCCACACGACGAACCCGGCGAGCACGACGATGCCGGCGATGATCAGCGACCAGACGGAGATCGGCCCGGTGATGGTGCCCCAGTCGTAGGTCTCGCCCTCCTGGATGCCGAACACGAGCAGGAACATGCCCACCGCGCTCAGGACGATGCCGAGGTAGTCGAAGCGGTGGCCGTGCCGCTCGAACGACGGGACGAAGCGCTGCGCGAGCACGAAGGCGACGACACCGACGGGGACGTTCACGAAGAAGATCCACTCCCAGCCGAAGCCGTCGACGAGCAGACCGCCGACGATCGGACCCACGAGCGAGGCGACACCGGCGACGGCACCCCAGAGCCCCATCGCGGCGCCGCGGTTCTGCGGCGGGAAGATCCGAGTGATGACCGCCATCGTCTGCGGGGTCATCATCGCGGCACCGAGCCCCTGCACGACGCGGGCGAGGATGAGCACCTCGATCGACCCGGCGAGCCCGCACCACAGGCTCGACAGCGTGAACACCACGAGACCGGTCTGGTAGAGCACCTTCGGGCCGAACCGGTCGCCGAGCCGCCCGGTGATGAGCAGCGGGACGGCGTACGCGAGGAGGTAGGCGCTCGTCACCCAGATGACGGAGTTGATGTCGGCGTTCAGCTTCGCGGCGATGGTGGGGGTGGCGACCGACACGATGGTCGAGTCGACGAGGATCATGAAGAAGCCGACGACCAGCGCCCACAGGGCGGGCCACGGCTTCCTCTCGGTGCCCTCGGTGGTGGTCGGCGTCACGCCGGTGGTGGTCATCGCGTGGGTTCCTTCGTCTCGTCGTCTGCTGTGGTGGGGACGGCCGGGCCGTCCCAGGGGAGCTCGCCGCGCTCGATGCGGTCGGCGGTCGCAGAGATCCACTCGATCTGTGCGGTGAGCGTGGCACGGACGTACGACACGTCCAGCCAGAAGCGTTCTGCCAGGCGCTTGGCCTGGAGGCCCGTGGCGGCCTCGTCGTACTCCGCGCGTTGGGCGCGCAGTGCGTCGGCACGCGCTCGCAGGGCGGTCACCGCGTCGGTCACGGTCAGGTTGTCGACGTGGGAGAGCGCGAGCGGGAACTCGGGGTACTCGTCGGCCGGCTCCGCGACCATCCGGCGCAGGCCCTCCTCGAGCGCGGTCCGTCCGTGGTCGGTGATGGCGTAGGTCGTGCGCTCGGGCCGGTTGCCCTCGCGCGCGGTGCCGAGCGCCTCGGCGTACCCGAGTTCCACGAGCCGACCGATCTGGTGGTAGAGCGTGCTCGGCCGGACCTTGACGTTCTGGTCCTCGCGGCGGTGGAGCATCGTCTGGAACATCTCGTACGGGTGCATGGGCGCCTCGGCGAGGAGCCCGAGCGCGGAGAACGCGAGGGGTGTGAGCGACGCCATCCGTGCCTCCAGCCCGGTGTTCCGAAGCGATTATTCGACTTGGAACATACGCCTTGGACGAGTTCTGCACAAGCGGTCGGGCGCGGCGCGCCCGCCGCCTAGACTGTTCCCGTCCCACCCATCCCCGAAGTGCTGGAGTGAACACGTGCCAACGATCGTCGTCGAGGTCATGCCCAAGGCCGAGATCCTCGACCCGCAGGGCAAGGCGGTGGGCAACGCGCTCGCCCGCCTCGGCAAGTCCGACCTGACCAACGTCCGCATCGGCAAGCGCTTCGAGGTGACCGTCGACGGTCCGGTCGACGACGCGAAGCTGGCCGAGGTCCGCGAGATCGCGGCCGACGTCTTCTCGAACGCCGTCATCGAGGACGTCGTGTCCGTCACGGTCGAGGGCGCGTGACCTCGATGCGGATCGGCGTCATCACGTTCCCGGGCTCGCTCGACGACCGCGACGCCCAGCGCGCCGTCCGTCTCGCCGGTGCCGACCCCGTCGCCCTCTGGCACGGCGACCACGACCTGCAGGGCGTCGACGCGATCGTCCTCCCCGGCGGGTTCTCCTACGGCGACTACCTGCGCGCCGGCGCGATCGCCGCGAAGGCCCCGATCATGGCCGAGGTCATCGACGCCGCCGGCAAGGGCATGCCCGTGCTCGGCATCTGCAACGGCTTCCAGATGCTCGCCGAGGCCCGTCTCGTGCCCGGCGCGCACACCCGCAATGCGCACCAGCAGTTCATCCGGCGCGACCAGAAGCTCCGCGTCGAGACGACCTCGACGGCGTGGACGTCCGGCTTCGAGCCGCAGCAGGAGATCACCATCCCGTTGAAGAACGCCGACGGCCGCTTCGTCGCTGACGCCGACGAGATCAAGCGCATCGAGGACAACGGCCAGGTCGTGTTCCGCTACGTCGGCGTGAACCCGAACGGGTCGATCGACGACATCGCGGGCGTCTCGAACGAGCGCGGCAACGTCGTCGGCCTCATGCCGCACCCCGAGCACGCGACGGAGCCCGGGTTCGGCCCGGACACCCCCGCGGCGATGGCCTCCGGCACGGACGGCCTCACCTTCTTCACCTCCGTGATCGAGTCGACGCTCGTCAAGTGACGGGGACCACGACTCCAGTGCCCACGACTCCAGTGACAGGGAACGACACCACCGTGACGACTTCCGTTCGCCCGAAGCCCGACACCGTCCAGGACGCCGCCGCGACGCCCGACAAGGAGCAGCCGTACGAGGCGCTCGGGCTCAAGGCCGACGAGTACGCCCGCATCAAGGAGATCCTCGGCCGCCGCCCCACCTCGGGCGAGCTGGCGATGTACTCCGTCATGTGGTCGGAGCACTGCTCGTACAAGTCGAGCAAGAACTACCTCCGGCAGTTCGGCCGGAAGGTCACGCCGGAGATGACGAAGAACCTCATGGTCGGCATGGGCGAGAACGCCGGCGTCGTCGACATCGGCAACGGGTGGGCGGTGACCTTCAAGGTCGAGTCGCACAACCACCCTTCCTACGTCGAGCCGTACCAGGGCGCCGCGACCGGCGTCGGCGGCATCGTCCGCGACATCATCTCGATGGGTGCCCGCCCGGTCGCCGTGATGGACCAGCTCCGGTTCGGCGCGATCGACCACGAGGACACGCAGCGCGTCGTGCACGGCGTCGTCGGCGGCATCTCGTTCTACGGCAACTGCCTCGGTCTGCCGAACATCGGCGGCGAGACCTACTTCGACCCGGTGTACCAGGGGAACCCGCTCGTCAACGCGCTCGCGGTCGGTGTCCTCCGGCACGAGGACCTCCACCTCGCGAACGCGTCGGGCGCGGGCAACAAGGTCGTGCTCTTCGGTGCCCGCACGGGTGGCGACGGCATCGGCGGCGCCTCGATCCTCGCGTCGGACACCTTCACCGAGGGCGGCCCGACGAAGCGTCCGGCCGTGCAGGTCGGCGACCCGTTCGCCGAGAAGGTCCTCATCGAGTGCTGCCTCGAGCTCTTCCAGAAGGAGCTCGTCGAGGGCATCCAGGACCTCGGGGCCGCGGGCATCTCCTGCGCGACCTCGGAGCTCGCGTCGAACGGTGACGGCGGCATGCACATCTCGCTCGACGACGTCCTGCTGCGCGACCCCACGCTCACCGCCGAGGAGATCCTCATGTCGGAGAGCCAGGAGCGCATGATGGCGGTCGTCCGCCCCGAGAAGCTCGACGAGTTCCTCGCGGTCGTCCGCAAGTGGGAGGTCGAGACGAGCGTCCTCGGCGAGGTCACCGGAACCGGCCGCCTCGTCATCGACTGGCAGGGTCAGGAGATCGTCAACGTCGACCCGCGCACCGTCGCGGTCGACGGACCCGTCTACGACCGTCCGGTCGCGTACCCGACGTGGATCGACGCGCTGCAGTCGGACACCGCCGCCGCCCTCGACCGTCCCGCCGACGGCCCGGCGCTCAAGGCGCAGTTCCTCCAGCTGCTCGGATCGCCGAACCTCGCGTCGAAGAACTGGGTCACGAACCAGTACGACACCTACGTCCTCGGCAACACGGCGCTGTCCTTCCCCGACGACGGCGGCATGATCCGCGTCGACGAGGAGACCGGGCTCGGCGTCACGATCGCCACCGACGCCAACGGCCGGTACTGCCAGCTCGACCCGAAGCAGGGTGCGCGTCTGGCGCTGGCCGAGGCCTACCGGAACGTCGCGGTCACGGGCGCGGTCCCGGCTGCGGTCACCGACTGCCTGAACTTCGGGTCGCCGGAGAACCCCGAGGTCATGTGGCAGTTCTCCCAGGCCGTCGAGGGCCTCGCGGACGGCTGCATGGAGCTCGGGATCCCGGTCACCGGTGGCAACGTGTCGTTCTACAACCAGACCGGCACCACCCCGATCCACCCGACCCCCGTGGTCGGTGTCCTCGGGATCATCGACGACGTCGCGCTGCGCGTCCCGTCGGGCTGGCAGGACGACGGTCACAACGTCTACCTGCTCGGCACGACCTCGCTCGAGCTCGACGGGTCCGCCTGGGCCGGCACCGTGCACGGCCACCTCGGTGGGCGTCCGCCGGCGGTCGACCTGGCGCAGGAGAAGGCGCTCGCCGACCTGCTGCACGCCGCCGCGAACGAGCAGCTGCTGACGAGCGCGCACGACCTCGCGGACGGCGGTCTCGGCCAGTCGCTCGCCGAGTCCGTCCTGCGCTTCGGCATCGGCGCCCGGGTCGTCCTCGACGAGCTCGAGTCCCGCGACGGCGTCGACACGGCGACGGCCCTGTTCTCGGAGTCCACGGGTCGTGTCATCGTGACCGTCCGCCGCGAGGACGACGTCCGCTTCCAGGGCCTCTGCGAGGGCCGGGGCTTCCCGGTGCTCCGCATCGGCGTGACGGACGCGACGAGCGGTTCGCTCGAGGTGCAGGGTGCCTTCGAGGCGACGATCGACGAGCTCCGCGGCACGCACGCGGCGACGCTCCCGGCCGTCTTCGGCGAGGTGATCACCGAGGACGTCACCGAGGGCTACGTCGGTCGCGGTCCGCTCGACGACCACGGGTCGTTCTCGCCGCGGGCCGACTCCTGAGCGGGCCGGATCGCGCCGCGGTGACGACGGGCGTCTGCTGATGCCCGTCGTCACCCTGCCGTTCCAGGAGCTCGTCGACCGATTCGGCCCGGTGCCGGACGGTGTCGAGCTCGCCGTGTGGGACGTCGAGCAGCCGTTCGAGCGACCGGACGAGGTGGCGATCACCCTCCTGCCGTTCTACTTCGGCGGTCGGCACCGCTGGCAGTTCGTCCACGACCTGCCGAACCTCGAGCTCCTGCAGCTCCCGAGCGCCGGCTACGAGCACGCCGTCCCGCACGTCCCTGGGCACGCACTGCTCGCGAACGGGCGCGGCATCCACGACGACGAGACCGCCGAGCTCGCCGTCGGCCTGGCGTTGACGAGCCTCCGGGAGCTCGGGGCGTTCCAGGCCGACCGGGCGAACGGCGTCTGGGATGCCCGGACGACGCGGTCCCTCGCCGACCGTCGGGTCACGGTCGTCGGGTACGGCGCGATCGGGTCCGCGATCGCGACCCGGTTCGAGGCGTTCCGCACCGAGGTCACGGTCGTCGCGCGGACGGCTCGCGAGCAGGACGGCCGGCAGGTGCACGGCTTCGACGAGCTGCCTGCCCTGGCACCGACGACCGACGTGCTCGTGCTCATCACGCCGCTGACGCACGAGACCGAACGGCTGGTGGACGCAGACCTCCTCGCGACGCTGCCGGACGGCGCGCTCGTGGTGAACGTGGCCCGTGGCAAGGTCGTCGACACCGACGCCCTCGTCGCCGAGCTGGCGTCCGGTCGTCTGTCGGCGGCGCTCGACGTCACCGATCCCGAACCGCTGCCGGCGGGTCACCCGCTCTGGACGACGCCGAACACGGTGCTCACGCCGCACGTCGGCGGGAACACCGACCTCAGCGTCCCGCGGTCGATCGAGCTGATGCGCCGGCAGGTCGAGGCGTTCGCCGCGGGCCAGCCCTTCGAGAACGTGATCGACCCGTCGACGACATGATCGGGCGCTGACCGTCGTGGTCCGGCGACGGCGCTCCGTCAGGTGATCGGCAGGGCCATGCCGAGGCTCGGGGCGACGTCGACGAACCCGAGTGACCGGTAGAGGCGCTGACCGGGCGGGTCCCCCACGAGGGTGATGTACGCACCCTCCGGGGCCCGCGACCGGATGTCGTCGACGAGCCACTGCACGACGGCGCGCCCGATGCCGTGCCGCTGGTGCGCCGGGTCGGTGGCGATGTCCGCGATGTGGAAGTACCAGCCACCGTCACCGATCGCCCGCCCCATGGCCACGACCGCTCCCGCCGCGTCGACGACGTGGCACGCGGTCCAGCTGCCGGCGATCGCCCCGGCCCCCTGCTCGGCGTCCTTCGGCGTCAGCCCGGCGTCGCGGCGCAGCCGCAGGTAGTCGGTGAGCGGCGGCGGGCCGCTGACGAGGGTGTACGACGCGTCCATGCACCCAGTCTGGCCGACCCCGGTGACGTGCGCCGTGCCTCCCGTCCGCAATGGGGACCGCGTGCCGCTCGTTCAGAGCGGGACGACGCAGGTGGGCGTGCCCACCGGGATCTGCGCGACGGCCGCGCCCGGGACGCCGTCGTCACCGATCGGCAGCACCGCCACGGCGTCCGACATCTGGTTCGCGACGAGCAGGTGGCCCGGCACCCGGGCGAAGTGCCGTGGCCAGGTGCCTCCGGACGGGGCCGACCCGATGACCGACAGCCCGCCGTCGGCAGCGTCGAGCACGACCACGAGGTCCCGACCGCGGACGGCGACGTACACGCGTCCGGCATGGTCGACCTCGATGTGGCTGAGGAGCGACTCCCCGACCTCGCCCGAGAAGGTCGGCGCGACCGCCACGACGGCGAACGAACCCGACGCGTCCCGCCGGAGCCGGTGCACACGACCGTCGAGCTCCCCCGCGACGATGAGGTCGCCGTCGTACCAGGCCATGTGTCGCGGCCCCGCGCCCGGCGCGACGTGGTGCACGCCCACCCGGGCGAACGTCGGCCCCGGCTCGATCCGGAACTCGTGCAACGCGTCCCCGCCGAGGTCGGCGACGAGGAACGTGCCGTCCGGCGTGGCGACGGACTGGTGGGCGTGCGGGCCCTCCTGGCGGTCCTCGTCGGGCCCGATCACATCGGGCAGCACCTCGGTCGCGACGGCGGCGTCCGGCACGACGATCCGGTCGGCGGATCCGTGCGTCCCGACCACGCCGTCGCTCGCGAGGACCGACGCAGCGTACGACTCGGCCTGTTCGAGGGAGATCGCGGTGACCGTCCCGGACACGTAGTTCGTGACGACGAGCGTGCCCGACGGGTCGACGCGGACGTGGCAGGGAGCGTCACCACCGGCGGGGGCGTCCCACAGGTGTTCGAGGCCGGCGGCCGTCCGGCGGAAGGCGGCGACGCTGCCCGGGGCCGTCTCGGACACGGCGTAGACCCGGTCGCCGGAGACGGCGAGGAACGACGGGTCGTCGAGCACGGCCACGGTGGTCGCCGTCCCGCCCTGGACGAGGGAGATGCCGGTCGCGGTGCCGCCCCCGGTCGCGGTGTAGCTCCCGACGAGCAGGTCGGGGAGGTCGGGCAGTCCGTCGCTCACTCGTCGCCGCCGGCGATGCGCTCGTGGTGGTGGATGACCTCGGCTACGATGAAGTTCAGGAACTTCTCCGCGAAGGCGGGGTCGAGCCGCGCCTCCGCCGCGAGGGACCGCAGTCGGGCGACCTGCACCTGCTCACGCGCCGTGTCCGCTGCCGGCATGCCCGCGGCGGCCTTGAGGTACCCGACCCGCTGCGTGTACTTGAAGCGCTCGGCGAGCATGTGGATGACGGCGGCGTCGATGTTGTCGATGCTCTGCCGGATGCTCTGCAGTTCGGCGACCGCCTCGTGGTCGTACGGCACGGCGGTGTCCTGGTCGCTCATGCCCCGAGCCTAACGGCCGCCCCGGGACACCACGTGTCGGTTACGTCGTCCGGACCTGCGAGAATGGGCGCATGTCGGCTCTGCTCGTGATCTCGGGTGTGTGCGCGGTCGTGGCGGGTCTCGTCCACGGGTACATCTTCTTCCTCGAGTCCATCGCGTGGACGAGCCCGCGGGTCCGCCGGATCTTCGGCATCGCGAACGAAGCCGATGCCCTCGCCACCCGGGCGCTCGCGTTCAACCAGGGGTTCTACAACCTGTTCCTCGCGATCGGGGCGATCATCGGGGTCGTCCTCGTCGTGGCCGGGAACGGGCAGGTCGGGTGGCCGATCACCGTCTTCGCGACCGCGTCGATGCTCGGGGCCGCCGTGGTGCTGCTCGGGACGGGTCGGCGCTACCTCAACGCGGCGTTCGTGCAGGGTTCGTTGCCGCTCATCTCGCTGCTGTTCGCGCTGCTCGGGTCCACGTTCGGCGCCTGAGGCGGGGGGCTCGGGTCGGGAACGTCGACCACGAGCGAACCGACCCATCACGCGTGCAGTAGGAAGCCGGAACGCTCGTCGGCAACCGGAACGAACGACCTCCTACGAGCGGAACAGCCAACCACGAGCGCAACGACCCACCACCCGCACGCCCGCACACCACGGCCCGCACGGCCATGGCGAGGCTCGGGTCGGGAACGTCGACCACGAGCGAACCAACCCATCACGCGTGCAGTAGGAGGCTGGAACGCTCGTCGGCAACCGGAACGAACGACCTCCTACGAGCGGAACAGCCAACCACGAGCGAAACGACCCACCACGAGCGAAACCGCCAACCACGAGCGAAACGGCCCACCACCCCGGACGCACCGACGCCCCCACCGGACCCGGCGGGGGCGTCGCACGCACGAGCGCCCGAGCGTCAGCCGAGCTTCGCCGCGAACTGCGACGGCAGCTTGTCGAGCGCCCACTCGATCGCCGCCGTGGTCCCGAGTGAGAACGCGTTGGAGACGTCCGGGTCGTCGAACACGATGTCGTGCCCGGCCTCGACCGACGGCACCTTCTGGAACAGCGCGTTCGACGTGACCTTCGATGCGTCGACGAAGATCGGCAGCACGAGCGTCAGGTCGGCGTCGAGCAGGTCGAGGTTCTCGTCGGACAGGCTGACCGAGAACTGCTTGCCGGCCTGCTGGTCGATCGCCTTCGGGATGGTGAAGCCGAGGTTCTCCATGAACTGCGAGCGGCTGTCGGAGGAGGCGTAGGCGCCGAAGCCCTCGGACGAGTACGAGCCGACCACGGCCGTCTTGCCCGCGAACTCCGGGTGTGCCTTCCGGGCGGCGGCGTACGCGTCGTCGAGTCCGGACAGGAGCTTCTTGCCCTCGGCCTCCTTGCCGAGCGCCTTCGCGATCATGTCGACCTGCTGCTTCGTGGTCGTGAGGTAGTTCGCGGCGCCCTTCGGCACGGCGACGGTCGGCGCGATGGCCGAGAGCTTGGCGTAGCGGTCCTTGTCGCCGGAGCTCTTGACGTCGAGGATGACGTCCGGCTTGAGCTTGATGATGTCCTCGTAGCTCGGCTCGAGCGTCTGGATGATCTTCGGCGACTTCGTGTAGGCGCCCTTCAGCCAGGGGCCGACCCCGTCGCCACCGAAGCCGAGCCAGTCGCTGGCACCGACGGGCTGCACGCCGAGCTCGAGCGCCGTCTCGGCGTCGCCCCACCCGAGAGCGACGACGCGCTTCGGCTGCGAGTCGATCGTCGTGGTGCCGAGCGCCGTGGTGATGGACACCGGGAACTGGCCGTCGGCCTTCGTCGACGACGTGGCACCGTCGGAGGATGAGCCGGAACCGGACGCGCAGCCGGCGAGGACGAGGGAGGCGGCGACGACGGCGCCCGCGGCGGCGAGCACACGGCGGAGTCGGGAAGAAGAGCGGATCACGAAGGTAAGGCTACCCTAAGACTTCTGCCGCGGGACGCTGGATAGGCTGACAGTGTGCACCTCACCGAACCGCGTCGCGTCCGCCTCGCGGTGCTCGGCTCCCCCATCGCGCACTCCCTCTCGCCCACGCTGCACGCAGCGGCCTACGACGTCCTCGGCCTGCCGTTCTCGTACGGGAGGCACGAGGTCACCTCCGGCGGGCTCGCCGCGTTCGTCGCGGGGCTGGGTCCGGAGTGGCGTGGGCTGAGCCTCACGATGCCGCTGAAGCGCGAGGTGCTGCCGCTCCTCGACCGCACGACCCCGCTCGTCGACGAACTCGGGGTCGCCAACACGCTTGCGTTCCGCACGGTCGGCGACACCGTCGAACGCCACGGCGCGAACACCGACGTCGAGGGGCTCGTCCGCCCCGTCGCCGCACTCGGCACCCCGATCAGCGAGGCGACGGTCCTCGGCGGCGGGGCGACCGCGGCGAGCGCCCTCGTGGCGGCGGTGCGGCTCGGTGCCGGACTCGTCCGGGTGTTCCTGCGCGACACGGCGAAGGCGGGGCGGCTCGTGGAGCAGGCGCTCCGGCTCGGCGTGACGCTCGAGGTGCACCCGCTGACCGAGCTGCCGGGCACCCGGCACGCCTTCGTCGTGTCGACCCTCCCCGGTGGCGCGGCCGACGACCTCGAGATCGCTCCGGCAGGCCCGGACGCGGTGCTCTTCGACGTGGCGTACGAACCCTGGCCGACCCGGGCGTCGACTCGGTGGTCGGACGAGGGCGGCCGGGTGCTCAACGGGCTCGACATGCTCACCGAGCAGGCGATCGGCCAGATCCGGTTCTTCTGCACGGGCGACGACGCCGAGGTGCTGCCCGACGAGGCGGCGGTCCGACGCGCGATGCGGCAGGCGGTCGGTCTGGCACCGGTCATCGGCGCCCGCTGATCACGATCCGCCGCCACTCGGTTCAGCCGCCCGCGACGACCCCGTCGACGTAGGACCACCGGCCGCCCTCGCGGACGAACTCGCTGGTCTCCTCGAGCACCCCGCGCTCGGTGTCGGAACGCCACCACGCGCGGAACGTGACGGTCCCGCGGGAGTCGAACGGGCCTCCAGACCGGGTGTCGACGATGTCGAGCCGCGTCCACCGCTGGTCGGGGTCGAGCGTCAGCTCGCCCGGTCGGGTGCTCGGGTGCCAGCTGCTGAGCAGGTACTCCGGCAGTCCGAGGGCGAACGCGCTGAAGCGGGAGCGCATCAATCGTTCCGCTGTCGGGGCGGGCGCGCCGGCGTGCAACGGTCCGCAGCACTCGCCGTAGGGGTTGCCGCTCAGGCACGGGCAGCGGGCGTCGTCGGAGATCACCGGTCGACGGTAGCGCGTCGGCGTGTAGGCAGGTCTCGTGTGGCGACTCGGATTGCAGGTGTTCCGCGCGCGGCTGCCCGAGGTGGTGTCCGCGCGTGATCGTCGCCGGCTCGTGGTGGTCGGTTCGGTCGTCACGCCGCTCGCCGTCGCCGGGCTCCTGGTCGTCGCCGCGCTGACCGACTCGTGGTCGACGGGCTTCACGGTCGCCGCCGTGTGCTTCGGGCTGGCGATCGGCGGCTTCTCGCTGGTGTTCTGCCGGATCGGACCGAAGGGGTGGACGATCCCCGCGCTGCCGACCGTGGACTGGCGGACCCAGGAGCAGATCGCGCGCTACTCCGGACGACGGCCGCCCGCCGTGGTCCCGGAGCACCGCGATGCCGTGCTCCGGACCGTCGAGACGAACCGGGACGTGCTCGTCCGGTCGTCGCTGCAGGGGCTGTTCCTGCTGGGCTCGTGGCTGTTCGGGGTGCTGGGGGCGGTGGTGCTCGCGGTGACCGATCCCGGTTCGTTCGCCTCCGGGCACGGGCTCGTGTTCCTGTGGGCGCCGTTCTGGCCGGTGGTCGGAGGCCTGTCGCACGCCGTCGCGGTCCGGACCCTCGGTCGCCACGAGCAGCTGCGGCAGGAGGCCTCGGTGCTGCCGGACACGCCACCGCCGTCCCCGAAGCGCGGCCGGCCCGGGGCTCCGGGTGGGAGCAAGCTGGCCCTGCCGGGCGAGGACGGGTAGGAAGGACCCGTGTTCCGACTGGGGTGGCGGGTGTTCCGCGAGCGGCTGCCGACGGTGCGTGATGCCCGCAGGGTGCACCGTGCCCGGTGGATCGCCCTCGGCGTCGCCCTGCTGGTCGGAGCGGTGGCCGTGTGGCGTCAGGCGATGTCCGAGTGGGCCGGCACCGGTGCCGTCGGCTCGACCGTCGCGATCGTGCTGCTCGCCGTCGCCGCGGGCCTCGCTGCCGCCGCGTGCTGTCCGACCGCGAGCGAACCGGCACCGGCGGCGACGATCAACGGCCGCCAGATCCGTCCCGACGCGCAGATGTGGGTGCGGAAGTCCGTGGGGCCGTACCTGCAGCGGCGGCCGCGCGAGGTGCTCCCCGAGCACGCCGAGGCGGTCCGCAACGACGTCGAGCTGCTGCAGCGCGGGTACACGCGACAACTGGTCCGCTGGGCGACCGCGGTGGGGGCACTGCTGTGCTTCGTCACGACGATGGTCGTGGTCACCGGCTTCCCCGGGTACGCGATCGCATGGGCGGCCCTGTACGGCGCGATGCTGATCGAGCGCATCATCGAGCTCGGCCGGAGCGAACGGGCGCGCCGGTCGGCGGTGGCGGCGGCCGCGACGGCAACGGCAACGCCCACGGCGTCGGCATCGGCTTCGGCATCGGCGTCGGGGTCGGCATCGGCATCGGTGCGGCCTCCGCTCGACACTGGCGCGGCTCCCACGCGGCGCGACTGACGGGCGACGGCGGGCGTCCGTCGGTGGTGACGGGCACACTGGGCACATGTGTGGAAGGTTCGTCGTCTCCGACACCACCGCCGACCTGCTCCCCGAACTCGTCGGTGAGCTGGCCGCGCGCACCGAGCACGTCGACGAGGACACCGGCGAGGTCCGCCCCGGCCTCGCCCCGAGCTGGAACGTGGCGCCGACCGACCCGGTGTACGCCGTCCGGCAGCGGCACGGCGTCCGGGAGCTCCCGCAGATCAGCTGGGGGTTCGTGCCGAGCTGGGCGAAGGACTTCCAGAAGCAGCGGCCGAAGCCGATCAACGCCCGCATCGAGACGGTCGCGACGAGCGGGATGTTCAAGCGGGCGTTCGCGACGAACCGCTGCATCGTCCCCGCGCTCGGCTACTACGAGTGGGTGGTGCGTGAGGACGGCAAGGAGCCGCACTTCGTGCACGAACCGGGCGGGGCGCTCGCGATGGCCGGCGTGGTGAGCGCCTGGCCGGACCCGACCAAGCCCGAGGACGACCCGGACAAGTGGCGCCTGTCGTTGGCGATCATCACGCGTGACGCCCACGTGGCCCCGGGCGAGGTGCACGACCGGATGCCGGCGTTCCTCACGCCCGACGGGTACGACGACTGGCTCGACGGCGGCCTCGGCACGGACGACCTGCTCGCGCTGCTCGATCACGAGTCGCTCGCGGTCGCCGCGGGGCTCGAGCAGTACGAGGTCTCGCGGACGGTCAACAGCGTGCGGAACGACGGACCGCACCTGATCGACCCGGTCTGACGTCGGCGACATCGACGGGCACCCCGGACACACGAACGCCCCGTCGGACTCGGCGTCCGGACGGGGCGTGGTGGTCGGGGTGGGGTCAGCCGGCGGAGCGGAGGACCTCCGGCAGGACGACGTCGAGCCGTTCGGCGAGCTTCGCCTTGGCCGTGTCGAGCGAGCGGTAGTCGCCCACGTACTGCCCGAAGGTGTCGGCGACGAAGAAGTGCGCCCCCTGGCGGTCGACGGTGCCGCCGTAGTAGCCGCCGTAGTTCGCGACCCAGAGGCCGTCGTCGGCGATCGCCCACGTCAGGCGGGGAACGGCCGGCACGGCGGTCGTTCCGACCTGCGCCTCGAGCCCGACGATTGCCTCGAGCTCAGCGGTGTCGAGCGAGACGTCGTCGGTGGTCGTGACCGCGGCCGTCGCTGCGGTTGCGGTGGTCACCTCGGCCTCGTGGCGGTGGGTGACGGTGGTGCTCATCGTGGTGCTCCTCGTGGTGCTGGTCGTGCTGGTGGTTCCGGTGCTGCTGATCGTGCGCGTGGTTCCGGTGCTGGTCGTGCTCGGGCCCGCTGGGCGGGTGGTTCGGTTCGGCGTGCTCGCGCCGGGCGTCACTCGACCGGCCGGATGACCGGCGGGAGCATCACGTGCAGCTGGTCGGCGAGGCGGCCCTGCGCCTCTTCCAACGAGGCGAAGTCGCCGACGACGAGGCCGAAGGTGTCGGAGGCGACGTAGCGTCCGTCGCGCTTGTCGACGGCGCCGCCGAAGTAGCCGCCGTAGTTCGCCACCCACTCGCCGTCGTCCTCCTGGGTCCAGGTGAGCTTGGCGCGCGTCGCGCGGCCGTGCACGGCAGCGTCGGCGTCGAGGATCGCGATGGTGTCGACGGTGTCGGTGTCGAGCGTGACCTCGGCTCGAGCGGTGGTCGGGAGGGTGGTGCTCATGTCGTGCTCCTTCACGTTCCGGGGTACATCTGCTGACACGGCAACGCTACGAGACCGACCGTCCCACCCGCCAGCCAGCCGCATGCATTCACGGGTTCCGCGCATGGAGATCATCGACGATCCCTGGTTTTCCGGGGCTCGACCTCGCACGTTCGGGGTACACGTCCCCCGACGGGGTACTCGCTCAGCGGATGATCGCGTCGCGACGCCGGATCGCTGGCATCGACGGCCGGGAGGCACGAGCAGCTACGGTCGGGCTGTGACGACGACGAGGAGGCGAACGGCCGGTGCGCCGATCGCGCTGACGGTCGCGTTCGCGACGGCGCTGCTCCTCTTCCTGTTCCCCGGATCCGCGGACATGCTGCGGTCCGGCACGGCAGCCGCGATCAGCGCGCTGCGCGCGCTGGGCCACGGCACGCTGGCCGTCAACCCGGGCTTCGCGGCGGCGATGGTGGTGACGGCGGTGACCGCGTTGCTGCCGTTGGTCCTCGCAGTGGCGAGCCGTGCCTCCAGTCCGCACGCCGTGCTGACGCGAGCCCTGCTGACCACGGCGCTCGTCGTGGTGTTCGCGGCGGCTTCGGCCGTCCGTGCGACCGAGCCCTGGGGTCGGTTCCGGGACGTTCTGCTCGCGGGTCTCGTCGGTGCCGCGCTCGGCGCGTTGGGAGACGCGTTCCTGCAGGTCCGGGCGCGCGCCGCTCCCCCGTCGGCACGCACCCGGCGGAACGTCGTGTGGGTCGCGGTCGGCTACGGCGCCCTCATCGTGCTCGTGGCGACCTGGCGGACTCCGGTCGACAGCGGGATCGATCCGTGGCTGGCACGGGCACTCGCGACGGTGCACCGACTCGGTCTGCCGACGTGGCTCGACTACTCCGCGGTCGAGTTCACGGCGAACGTGCTGCTCTTCGCGCCGTTCGGGATGTTCGCCGCACTGTTCCTCGGCGCTCGGCGGTGGTGGGTCGGCATGCTCGGCGGCTTCGTGACGAGCTGCGCCATCGAGACGGTGCAGGCCCTCTTCCTGCCGGCACGGACCGCATCGGTCGACGACGTCATCGCGAACACGGCGGGTGCTGTCCTCGGGGTGGTCGTCGGCGTGGTCATCCTCGGCCGCGGTCACCTGCGGCGCGATCACCGGTGACCGGGGACGGATCGACGCCGTGGTCGGGATGCGACCGCAACCGAACACGAGGAATCCGCAAATGCCCGTGCGGATCCCCGCACGACCGCCGGCGGGGTCTCGTGCGCGGCGCGGCCGCTTCGTAGCGTTCCACCGTGACCCGACTCTCGACGCTCGATGCGGCACCCGTTCGCCGCCGTTCCCACGTTCCGCCGCACCCGCGGCCGCAGCCCCGTCGCGTGCGGCGTTCGACGCTCTTCCCGTGGTGGATCTGGGCCGCCGGTCCTGCCCTGACGGTGCTCCTGGTGTTCGCGGCGCTGGCCCACTGAGCTGTCAGCGCTCACCGCGACACGACGAGACCCCCGGCACCGAGGTGCCGGGGGTCTCGTTCAGCGGAGCGAGGCTCAGACGGTCTCGCGCTGACGACGCACCGACTTGCGGACGACGATCAGGCCGCCACCGAGGACGATGGCGCCACCGGCTGCCCAGAGGGCGAGGGTGCTGATCGTGCCACCGGTGAAGGCGAGCTCGCCCGCGGTGCCGCTGTTGCCGTTGGCGGCGACCGTGGTCGTGCCGGCGGTGCCGGACGGCGCGATGGTCAGGAACGCGGTGCCGACGGTGCCCGAGGTGGCGCCGGTCGCGGTCAGGTTGTAGGTACCCGAGCCGCCGGCCGGGAAGGTGACGCGGACCGCGAGCGAGCCGTCGGCCCCGGCGGTGTACGCCTTGGAGACGGTCGTGGTCGGCAGCGCGCCGAGCGTGACGGCACCGGATCCGGTGACCTGCACGTTGACGGTCTCGCCCGGGGCGAAGACGTCGGCGTTGAAGTTGATGACAGCGGTGCCACCGGCGACGTAGTTGCCGGAGACGGTGCCCGCGGTCTCCGGCGCGTAGCCGGCGGCGTTGGCGGCGGTCGGGACCGCGACGAAGGCCGCGCCCGCGATGAGCGCAGCGGCGATGAGCTTCTTCATGAAGTGATTCCCCTAGTGATCTGATCCGTCAGACCCTGCAGACCAGAGCCCGTACACCCCTACAAGACGTCTGGAGCACGCACTTGCTATGGCGAAGTTCCCTCAACGTATCGTGAATCTTCAGGTGATTGCCACCTGAACCGAAAGTTTCACAAACCGTTACACGGCGGAATCACCTCTGGTCGAGCAGCACGGGGCGCAGGGCAGGACGGGGGTTCTACCCCGCGAAGAAAAAACCCCGGTCAAAGGGCATTTTCGGACACGGCAGCCGCGTCATCGACCGGACGCCGCCCGTTGGCACGATCGACCACGCCCCCGAAGTGGGGGCATGTCACATCGCGCTCTGCGGATGTTCGAGAACGCTGTCCGGGCGCGTCGACGCAGTCGACACCGTCAGTTGCCTGAGAGTGGTTCGGCACAGTCGAACCGCAGCGGCTGCGGCTTGCTGTACTCCACACCCGGTGTCGACAGCACGTCGACGCCGGCCTTGGCGTACTGCGCGCTCCCGAGGAACGCGACGCGGAACGTCGTGCTCTTGCCCGGGGCGAGGAGCGTCTGCAGCTGCGCCACCGGGTGTCCGCCGTCCATGACGGTCTGCACACCGACCTGCTTGCCGTCCTGTGTCGACCCGAGGTAGATGCCGTTCGTCGGCGCGTAGACGGCGATGAGGGTCTTGATGAGTCCGGGGTCCGTGCCGAACGCGCCACCGCCGGTGACGTACTCGGGCAGGCTCGTCGCGGCGTCGGCCGGTGCGGTGTTCTTGATCGTCACCTCGACCACCGAGGTGGGGCGGCCGTCCTTCCGGCAGACGGACGATCCGACCGAGACGGTCTTCTCGAGGTAGTAGTCCATCTTGGCAGCGGTGCCGTCGTTGAGGTAGACGCCGAGTTGCCGAGAGGCCTTGGTCGCGGTCGGCAGCGCGCCGGCCACCGCGGTGCCGTCGAGCCGACGCTGCTCAGACGGGTGCTCGCTCCAGAGGCGCGTGCGGTCTTCCGACGTTGCCTTGGCGAGTGCGCTGACGAACTCCTTCGAGTCGAAGCCGCCGGTGGAGATCTTCTCGAACACGGCGCTCGCGGCTGCTGCGAAGAACGCGTCCTGCACCTGCGGGTCCGGGTACTTGGCGTACACATCGCTCAGCAGCAGCTTCACGGCGTTGTCCGAGGTGAGCGTGTCGCCGGTCGGCAGCTGCACCGGCCCGGTCGCCTTGAGCACGTAGCTGAGCGTGACCGGGTCCATCGCGACCACGCCGTCGACCTGGGTGCCGGTCTCGTTCTTCCACATCGCCTGCGCGAGCTTGCTCGAGACGTCGAACCTTGGTGTGAGCGTGACGTCCTGCATGTACCGACCGGTGATGTCGCCGTACAGGCTCCGGGTGCCCTGCTCCAGCGGCAGGACCGACTGCTCGTACGGGCCGAACGACGAGCCGGCGCGCTGGTCGGCGAGGCTGATGGCGCCGTCGTGCACGTTCAGGAGCGCGACCGAGCCCGGGATGCCGCCTCCGGCTCGGAGTTCCGCGTTGTTCTGGAACAGCAGCAGGTACTTGCGGTCGCCGTCGTGGCCGAGCATCCCGGGGGCGAGCTGCACGACCATGTCGGCAGTGTCGACCTGCCCCTTCACCGACGTCAGTGCGTTCCGGAGCTGGTTGACCGCCTTGGTGACGGGCGACAGCGTGGCGCTGGTGTCGATCGCGTCGGCGTCACGATCGGCCTGGTCGATGGTGGCGGCCGCACGCGCGACGGGTGCCTGCGCCTGGACGAGCGGCTCCAGGTCGACCTTGCCGTCCTTCGGTGCGAACGAGTCGGTGCCGAGCTTCCCGACGACCCCCGCGACGGGCTTCACGGCACCACGAGCGACGTCGTCGACCACGACGGCGACCTGCCGGACCGCGCGCAGGTTCGTGCCGAAGAACGGCACGTGTTCGGCCGCGCCCCACACGGGGTCACCCGTGAGGGAACGTGCTGCACCGGCCTGGTCCTCGAGGTGCGCCGCCGTCTTCACCGCACCGGCGTTGTCGCCACCGGTCACCTGCGTCCGAAGCGTGCTGACGTCGGCCACGGCCCGTTCGAGGTGCCCCTTCGCGAGCACACCCCGCACGCCCACCCAGGCGACGGCGAGGATCAACAGCAGGACGATGGCCAGGACGATCCACAGCACGGTCCGGGCCCTGTTCCCCCGGCGTACAGCAGTGCGTCGCGACTCGGGCAGGTCGGACATGCTGACAACCTTACGGTCCCTCATGTCCGTTCGGGTTCACTGGCGGATCGAATCGGCGTGCTCATGGAACCAGTCGATGGTGCTCCGCAGACCCTCTTCGAGCCCGATCTGCGCGGTCCAGCCCGCCTCGGCGAGCTTCGACACGTCGAGGAGCTTCTGTGGCGTGCCGTCCGGCTTCGACGTGTCCCAGACCGTCTCGCCCTCGAACCCGACGACCTTCGCGATCGTGTCGGCGATCTCACGGATCGTCACGTCTGAACCGGTACCGACGTTGACCTGCCCGGGGCCGTCGTAGTGCTCGATGAGGTGGAACACCGCGGACGCCATGTCGTCGACGTGCAGGAACTCACGCCGCGGCGATCCGGTCCCCCAGTTCTCGACACGGCCGACACCGTCCCGCACGGCTTCGTCGTAGCGGCGGATCAGTGCCGGCAGCACGTGGGAGCCCGTCGGCGAGAAGTTGTCGCCGGGACCGTAGAGGTTGGTCGGCATCGCGGAGATCCACGGCAGCCCGTGCTGCCGTCGCACTGCCTGCACCTGGAGGATCCCAGCGATCTTGGCGATCGCGTAGGCGTCGTTGGTCGGTTCGAGGTGTCCGGTGAGCAGCGCGTCCTCGTAGATCGGCTGCTCGGCCAGCTTCGGGTAGATGCACGACGAACCGAGGAAGACCAGGCGCTCGACGCCGTGCTCGACAGCAGCGTCCATGACGTTCACCTGGATCTGCTGGTTCTCTCTGAGGCGGTCGTGTGGGATCGTTTAGTTCAGCAGGACCGCAACCAACCTCGGCGCACGCCACCGGATCCGGACGCGGGCAGGTCGGCGAAATTTCATCTCTTCGGCGACTCAAGAGCAGAATCGTTGTCGGGACCGCTCACGCTCGTGATGGTGAGGAGGACTCCAGTCTAGGCCGTAGCATGAAACTTCCGTCATATACGAGTGGAGCGATCAGTGAGTCGATCTGTGGCCATCATCGGCACACGTGGATACCCGAGTTACTACGGCGGCTTCGAGACGGCAATTCGCCGGCTCGCCCCCTACCTCGTGGACGCCGGCTGGGATGTAACTGTCTACGGACGGAAGGGATCTGTTGTTGAAGCCGATCACTCAGCCAGGCCGGAAATACATAGCAAGTTCACTTTTGGGCTCAACTCGAAGTCGTTGAGCACTCTATCCTTCGGCGCGACGGCATCGATCTCGACCATGCTAGCGAAGCCAGACGTAGCATTGGTGATGAACGTTGCGAATGGGTTCTTTCTGCCAGGGCTTCGCGCGCGTGGCATTCCAACTCTTATGAACGTCGATGGGATTGAGTGGGATAGGGCAAAGTGGAATCGTGCCGCAAAGGCCGTGTTTCGAGCCGGCGCAATCCTTTCCGCGAGGTGGGCTGACGAACTTGTATTCGACGCGCGAGCTATCGGAGATCGTTGGCAAAAGGATTTCAACACCCGGGGGACATTCATACCCTACGGCGGTGACCTGCATGGCGAACTCCCAACTGAATCCGGCCTGGACCATCGCGGGTATATCCTCCTCGTTGCACGTTTCGTACCTGAGAACAGTGTCATCCAGTTTTTCGAGGCGGTGCCTGCTCTTGCGGATAAGTGGCCAGTCGTCATAGTCGGTAGCGACGGCTTTGGTGGGGAGTTCGATGCTGCTGCCCGCAAGCTCGCTGACGCGCAGTCAAACGTCACCTGGCTGGGACACGTCAGCGATGACGTTCGGCTACGCTCGCTCTGGCAGCATGCGGGGGCCTACTTTCATGGCCACAGCGTCGGAGGAACGAACCCGGCGCTTGTGCAGGCCATGGCAAGCGGCGCGCCAATTGTAGCTCGCGACACGGTCTATAACCGCGAGACCCTGGGCGATGGGGGCATGTTCGTTCAAGCAACTTCTGACAGTGTCCTCGACGGCATCGAAACCATGATGCAGTCATCGGAGCGGGAAACCTACGTAACATCCGCTATGCAACGAGCGGGAAATTACTACTCCTGGGATGGCGTATGCGAGGCCTACGAGCGCAGCCTTTGCAACCTGGCGGACCAAGGAGCGAACGGTGCGCGAAAGTTCGATTCGACCAGGGCGCTCAGCCTGAGGAAGCGTCGCTATGACTAACGGGGAACGTGCGTTACGAGTACTTATCGTCAATCCTTTGGGGCGCGCCCTGTCGCATTACTCCGCCGAGCTGACGCACGTGCTGGAAAAAGCTGGGGCGCAAGTCAAGCATTCGACCATACTCGAGCCTTCGCAACGCCCGGACGGGTCGCGCGTGCGATGGGTAGTTGAATACCTGCAGATGCGCAACGCCGCGAAAAAGGAAGCTGATCGCGTCGTCGTTGTCTGGCCCGCTCTCGGCTTCCTCGACGTCTTGGCAAACTTCAGCGCAGCTTGCTGGATCGTCGTTCACGACCCTGTGCCCTTGGTGAGGAGCGTCGGAAGCGGCCGCATCATGCGTTGGCTGGTCAGTTGCATGCCCGTTAGGCAATTCATCGTGCATTCCGACACCGCAAAAGAGGATCTTGCGCCCCGCACGAGGCCTCGTGCTAAGACGCTCCCCCACCCGATGCTGCCGCCGGTGCACCGACGGGAGAATCCGAGCCACATTACGGTGCGAGTACTCGGGCAATTCAAAGGCACCCGTGACATCTCCATCCTTGAGGAGCTGTCCCGATCTCCTGAGCTTCGAAACTACAAACTCGAAATCGTTGGGCGCGGGTGGCCCGCCGTTACGGGATGGACTGTCTCGGATACTTTCGTTTCGGAGTCAGAACTTGATGGTCTAATTGATACAAGTTCCGCCATCCTGCTCCCTTACCACCGATTTTACCAATCCGGTATCGCCCTGAGAGCCCTCGAGCGCGCGACTCCCGTCGTTGGCCCGCGGGACAGTTCGCTCTCGACAATGTACGGCGCAAAACACCCCGCGTTGGTGTCGGACCCCTCGAACGTCTCGAGCTGGGTAAGAGCCATCGAGAGTGCTGTGGGGGAAACGAGATCGGCGGGCACTTCGCTTGTAGTATACGAAAGAGCATGCGCCTCTTGGGCCGAGTGGCTCGACGGATGAGAGCGATCCCACTCCGGGTGATTCCTGAGCTCCGGCCCTATCATCTAAAGCTGCTAGAGCAGTGGCCGGAAGCGAACACTTACTATCTGTGGGGAAAATACGATCTCACCAACGACCAGGCCATCTCGATCCGGCGAATCACCCCGACAAAACTATTGTACATTTTACTCGCGACTAAGGCACCATTCGTGGAGATTTGGGAGCCTCTCTGGATGCGCCTCCTCCCGCTTCAGGTAGCAGCTTTTTGTAGCTTTTTCATCGGAGGACTACTACGCGGCCGAATGCGACGATTCCGCACCTACTGCCTGGAGAATAATAACTCAAGCGCACTTTTCGGGCCGCGCATGTCAAATCCACTCCTCACAGTCGCGCTTCGGCACACCATCGGAATCTACATATATGCCGCTTTCGAACGCCTTGCCTTCGCGAGTCCGTCCGCGCGCGACACGTATCGAAGCTTCCCTCTGGTTCCGAGGATTGCCAGTACGGTGATCCTCAACCTACCCGCAAAGCCGGGGGCGGTGAATCGACTCGAGCGCAGACCCGTGGCTTGCTTCGTAGGCCAACTAGAAGAACGTAAAGGGATCAAACTTCTCACCGAGGCTTGGCCCCTCGTGGAGCAACGCCGCCCTGATGTGTCGCTTCTCATTATCGGGGATGGCGAGCTGCGAGATGTTGTCGAGCGCTTCGTCTGTCTACGGTCAACGTCGAGGCGATGGGCTGGTTTCCTCTCGCAAGGTTCTATAGCGAACGAGCTGAATGATTCGCGCATCCTGATCGCACCATCGGTTCGCTACGGCCGCTGGCGGGAGCAGATCGGCCTGCCGATACACGACGCCTTAGTTGCCGGGCTGACCGTCGTTACGACCAACGAGACTGGACTCGCACCTTGGCTGAGGAAGTGTGGTCACTTCGCGACTCACGACGAGCCCTCCGCCGCATCGCTAGCCGAGAGCATATGCCTGGCCCTTGATGCACGCTTGTCCCCCGGGAGTGTGACGGATGACCTCCCTCTGCGCGATGGCAGAGTAGTTGCGGCCGAGTACCTCTACGGAGACGTCAACAATGAACCAGCCGACTGAGCGGTCCAATTGGTGAGCTGTCCAACAGCAGACCTGCCGTTCAGACTCGGGGATCTTCAGCGACGAGCTTTCTTAATTGATTCTCCGAACCGTGCAAATGCCTGCGACGCACTACTCCCCATCTGCGTGGGCTCGCCGGGGCCGAGACAACTCATTGCCGTAGATTGTCCCGCTAGCACTCCTATCGGCTGGTACTCGATTAGGCGTGTTACAACGACGCCCTCGGGGCTCCCCTACCGTGCTACAACACCAACGGTCCTCGGCTCACGCTCGGCCTTTGCGCCGACGTGAACTCAGGGCACGTTGTATACGCGACGCGTCCCCCGCGCTGCAGTCGCTCGTTTGCTTGAGTGGAATGCCTGGGAGTAGTCGAAGAACCTCGACGGCAATCTGGCTAATCGGCCGCGTGACACCCCTGACGTAGCGCATCACGGTACGAGCCCCACATGAGAAGTTCAGCAAAAACCGCGTCGTTCCCGCCTCCACCGACATTAGCCATAGTCAGCGTTTGACTACCAGTGCCACGAACATCAACGAAGTCTCGCCGCAAAGTGTCCTCGATTTGCAGGGGGCAGAACCCGGCGCTCACCACACAGAAATGCAACCACAAATCATCGGCACGCGGCGCGACTTCCTTGAACCCCGCGCCGGCGCGACGGACGGCATCGAGCGCTGCCGGACTATAGAGGACTCCGCCGACGCCCGTGGGCAGGACTCTCGCGCTGACATCGGCAGCGCCCGCATGCTTCCACATCGCATACGGAAGTGGCTTGCCCGAGCTAGCAAACGCAATCTCAACCGCCCGATGCGCAATGACGTCAGCCCGCCCCCTTGCGTACTCGCGTTCCAGACGTGTCAACCAGTAAGTCGGATAGACCACATCGTCGTCAGCCAACACAACCGCTTGACCGCTAAACTCGTCGTCCACCACTAGAGGCCAATATTTCTTGTGAGATCCAACGTCTTGGACAAAGCGGACCTCGAGTCCGCGTCTCTGCAACCGTCTGATTGATGCAGACAGTGAAAGACGACTCGCATCCTCCTCCAACCAAAGTATCAGTCGACTAGGCCGCGAGCTTCCCCGCGCGATACTCTCGATGGCTAGATGCACGTAAGCGAGGCGCGGTCCATAAGACGTCAGACTTACAATCGTGCCGCTCGATGGGTCGAGCACTGCCGAGCCGACAAGATAATTTCGTAGCTGCATAAGAGCCATCGAGTGTGCAGACCGCAGGAGGCCCATCAACTCACTCATATTTAACATCACGCACTGCCTTCTCGTACATCTGGAGGTGTCTGAGGCGCCAGGAAACTAGATCATACTCGCGTAGTACATTCTGGTCGATGGTCAATACCTCTGACGCCTTAATTGCAGACGCGATTGCCTGAACAGTGGGGTCGGCAACGATGCCACCTAACGAAACCGCAAGTTCCCCGAATCCACCATCGACTGCCGCGACGCTGGGGACAGACGACGCCGCCGCTTCGAGAAGCACGGTCGGCAGCCCCTCCCCCTCGCCATTGGACAGAAACAAGTGGACGTCCGCCGCAGCCCACAGCTGTCGCGTGTCGTCGACCTCCCCGACGATAACGACCTCCTTCACCTGCTCGTACCTCGCTAGGAGCTGCGCTTCCTCGGGCCCGGATCCCGCGACAAGCACGAGGCAACCTGCAGCTAAGGCAGCGTCCACCGCCAGCGCAGGACGCTTCGCCGCTGCCAGTCGGCCGATGACTAGCGCGACTCGACGCTCCGACGGGAAGGAGAAGTTCATCCTTGCTGCGTCGCGCTCTTCTAATCTCGCCTCTTTATAACGCGCAACATCGATGGCATTGGGTATGACGATGAGCTTCTTATCCGAACCGAGGACCACTGTCAAGCTATCTCGAACCTTCTCCGACACGCATGCGATTGTGTCCACATGGCGGGATGCTCGTCGGTAGAACGGTCGCAGAATCAGACCGAACAGCCGTTCCGGAAACACACCGTGCTCTGTCCAAATGACTGAGCCCAATCTGCTGAAGGCACGGCTGAACCCAATCTGCTCTCGCTTGAAATGCATGTGGTAAATGAGCGACGGCGATTCTTTCGCGGCCCTCAGTGCTTTTCGTCTTTCGAAAGGCAAGCGAACGAAAGCCAGCGGAAGGTTTCGCGTCACCCACTTTCCACCCAACGCGTATGTCCCCAGCGTACGTAGCGCACCACGAGAGGCCTCCAGGTGGCCCAGCAGAGAAACCGTCCAGTCGGGTTGGACAGTTTCTGCAAGGCGCTTGATGTGCCGTTCGGCTCCGCCGTCGTATTCTGTACTCGCGACGTACGTAATGGTCTTCTCAGCCACTGACAACCTCGTTTTCATTGCTTGCGCGGCCTGATCACGGACGCGACCCTCCGCAAGTCGGACAAACGGATCGCCATGAACTGAACACTTTCGATTCCGAAGAACAAACGCAAGAAGACGATATTCATCCACCCCGCAACAAAAGTACCAGCCAGTGTAGCTATGGCAGCCCCTAATGCACCATACGCTGCTCCGAGCGGAAAAAGTAGCAGTACGTTGACGGCGAGACCAAGTAAAAGGGCTGTGCTTCGTAAACCGGGTCGGCCCCGCGCGTTGAGACCCGCACCCGCCACGGACCCCGGGTTGGCGAGCACCACACCAAGCAGAAGAACTCCCAGCACCGGAATCGCGGCATAGTAATCGGGGCCAAAAGTAAGGGGAACGGCCACTGGTGCCGCGACCGCTATCGCGAGCGACACCAGCGCTGTCAGTAGCGTTGATACCCGAGCAGCAAAGCCCAGCTGCGCGTCATCAATGGTCGATGATTGTTTTGAGAACATGACTGCGCTCACCGCACTATTCAGCACCAGCGCAAGTTCGACGATGGTCGCAGCGACGACGTAAATCCCAAGTGCTGCGCTTCCCGCAATCGGGGCCATTATCGCTTGATCTAGGCGGCTCAGGAGAATACCCGTCAGCGATCCGACCCACACACGGCTACCGTAGGACATGAGAGTCTTGAGGCTCGTGCTCTCCGCTCTCATTTCAAGCCCGGCTCCTCCTCGCCAGGCGAGCCCAACGTAAACTATCCCCCCGAAGAAACCACTGAGCGAAACTATCAGCACAGCCGCATATTGGGAGAGTTCACCTAACAATACAAGGACGACGAGGGCCCCCAGGCGCGAGGCGGCGCCTATGGCTTTCTCAACAGTTACTAGCCACCAGCGCTGTTGTCCGATCGCTATCCCTCGCAGTGCCCCGACTAAAAGGGTCGGTATGAGAGCAGCCAGAGCAATGCGGACCAGTGACTGAATTTGGGGCTCGCTCTTGTAGATGACGGGCGTGACGCACACCAATGCGATCCACACCACGCTCCCAACGAAGATAACTAGCAAGCTAGCCTTCAGCACGAGATGCGCTCCAGCCAATCGTCGGGCAACGTGGAAGGTAAGCGATTCTGGGATTCCGAACGACATTGCACTAGTGGCCAGTAGTAAGAGCGATGTCGCAGCCGCAAGTTCCCCCCGGTCCGAGGTGGAGAACGCGCGTGCGAGTACCGGCGCGCTAAGGAACCCGAGAGCCGCGGGCACTGCGTTGCCGACGCTAGCAATCAGAATCGCAGATT
Source organism: Curtobacterium sp. 'Ferrero' (assembly GCF_002412165.1). Taxonomy (GTDB): domain Bacteria; phylum Actinomycetota; class Actinomycetes; order Actinomycetales; family Microbacteriaceae; genus Curtobacterium. The sequence goes on along the minus strand of NZ_NXIA01000017.1, from coordinate 44,276 downwards.
TGACGCTATTTTGCGACATACCGCTCTTCTGATATCTTGAACCTTGACCCGCTTACAAGAGCGCCCGGGGCGCTTTCGGACCCGTCATTAGAAAGCGCGAAGGCGATTGCTAGCCACATGACGGGCGAAAACAGTAAGTTAGAGAACAAGCTATTCACGGCAACCATCACAAATAGCTGAGCACCCACCGATTGCACGCGTCGAAGTGCGATCACGACCAGCACAACGAACAAGGGCCAGGCGAGCACACCGGCATCTGCGAGCAGGCCAAGTACCCAATTCGTTGCGACACTGTTGCTGCCGTCAACCCCGATGATTCCGGTGCTACTGACCCTCGCGCTCGAAGACAAGCCGAGCCCGTGCCATGGGGCGCTACGGACAAGGGTCCACAGACCGTCCAGTTGCTGTTGTCGATAGACAGCGTTGAGATCCCTGTGCTCGGGTGAGAATATACTGAGAATGCGATTCTGCACTACTTCACGGAATGTCGCATCGACAACGAGAACAAGCGCTAGCACCAGGCTACCCATGAGTACGAGCTGCCTCCCCACAATTAGAGGGTAAGCCGACCGGCGCCTGGTCATTTTCGCAATGACGAGGACACAAAATGAGATCGTCATCGCCAGCCAGGATGCGCGCGCCAAACAGAACACTACGGCGCCGCTGTTGACCGCAAGCAGCAGCCACCAAAGTGATCCTTTCCTCATGACGCCGCGAATGAGCAGCAGGATGGCGCAGGCAGCGAAGAACCCAGCCCAGTCTGGCTCTCCAACCAGCCCGGTAGGGCGTGCCAGCCCGCTGCTGTCCAACCACAGCTCGCTTTTAACAATTCGAAATTGCTGAAGGACGGCGGCAAGAGAGGAAGCGCTAGCACCGAAAAGAACGCCGCGATAGACCCATTTGACCTGCATAGGACCCGCAGCTAGTGCAAGCACGAGCGCTGACAGCCCGAGGAGCGCAAATTGAACTGCTAGGAGCGGGTTCACTGCATCATTGGGCCAGAGGAGGGACAGATCGACCAGCGCGATGCAGGATAGCAAGGCGAAGCCGAGCAGAGTCGCACTCGAAGAAAGTCGACGCCGGCTCCAAAGCATCAAAAACGCGAGAAGGACGAGAATCGTGAAGACATGCACGCTACCGACCTGCAGCGTCCGAAAGGCCGCTGAAGCACCCACTGCAAGGAAGAATGCGGCCTCGTGGCGAGTTACGCTCGTTGAGCTGGCATGAGCGTTCTTTGGCGAGATCGCCCACGCTCCGAGTGCGTGGTTCAATAGGCACCTCCCCCCGCACTGATAGCTCGTAGTGTCCGCCACAGGATTACCATGTCCGCGACCAATGACCAGTTTTCCACGTAGTACAGATCCAGCCGCACCGAGTCCTCCCACGACAGATCCGATCGACCACTCACCTGCCACAGCCCGGTCATCCCCGGCTTCACCAGGAACCGCCGGTGCACGTGGGAGTCGTACCGCTCGACCTCGCGAGACAGGGGCGGGCGGGGGCCGACGAGCGACATGTTGCCGAGCAGGACGTTGAAGAGCTGCGGGACCTCGTCCAAGCTGTAGCGGCGCATGAACGCACCGACCCGGGTCACCCGCGGGTCGTTCTTCATCTTGAACAGGACAGCGTTGCCCTCGGCGCGGTCGAGGGCGCTGAGCTCCTGCAGCCGTGCCTCGGCGTTGACGACCATCGACCGGAACTTGATCATGTGGAAGGTCGAGCCGTTCAGGCCGACGCGCTCCTGCAGGAAGAACACCGGGCCGGGCGATGTGACCTTCACCAGGAGCGTGAGGACGAGCAGCACGGGCGAGAGCAGGACGATGAGCACGAGCGAACCGATCAGGTCGAACGCACGCTTGGTGTAGAGCTTCCGGCCGGAGTACGTCGGCGTCTCGACGTGGATCAGCGGCAGCCCCTGCACCGGGCGGGTGTGGATGCGCGGACCGCCGATGTCGGTCAGGCTCGGAGCGACGACCAGGTGCTGCCGACCCGGCTCGAGCGACCAGCTGAGCTGGCGGACCCGCTCCGGGGGCAGGTCGTCGGAGCTGGTGATGACGACGGTGTCGGCACCGGTCAGCCGAAGCGCCTCGGCGACGTCGTCGATGCCGCCGAAGCTCTCGATGGTCGACCCGCCGAGCACGCCGCGCGTCCCGCTGGACACCGTCGCGCCGACGACCCGGTAACCGGCCTCGGGAGCACGTGCGAGTTCGCGGCCGATGTGGAGCACGCTCGCGGTCGAACCGACGAGCAGGACCCGCGCCGAGTACCCGCCGTGCTTGCGCTCGGCGACGAGCCACTGCCGCCACATCCACCGTGACAGCAGCAGGACGAGGATCCCGACCGGGAACGCGATGAGGACGTACCCGCGGGCCAGGTCCACGTGCAGCAGGAACGCCGCGATGGCGAGCAAGCCGAACACCCGGACGCTGGAGTCGGCGACCAGCCGGTACTCGGTGCTGCCCACGCCGATGACGCGATCGCCTCGAGTGTCGTACAACGCCAGGGCGATCATCCAGACGATGATCACGACGACCGAGATCGCGAAGTAGCTGAGACGCAGGTCCGCGCTGTTCGCCGCGAGGTTCGAGCTGAACCCGAGCCACGCGATCTGCACGCCGAACACGACCCAGATCAGCGCGAGCAGGTCCGTGACGAGCACGCGGCGCGAGTACCGGGTGCTCCAGTCGCGCGTGGTCGCCTGCGACGGGGTAGCGCGGATGCTCTCGGCTGTCACGGCCAGCACCGGCTCACCACGTCGCACCGCCGTTCGCCGACACGGCAACGTCGGAACCGGCCCACATCCACACGGTGTCCCCGACGCGGTCGATGGCGATCGGCCCGTCGGTCGTCACGTCGTTGCAGCCGATCGGGGTGGTCCGGGTCGCCGGGGACACGTCCATGGCCGGCATCGTCTCGATCTGCACCCCGTCGCACGACGACGTCCCGATCCGGGCCAGCGTGTAGGTGTCGCCGTCGACCGCGATGCCCCGGACGCCGCCGAGCGGGACGTCGACCCAGGCAGAGCCTCGGGTGCGCCACTCGAGCTGCCCGTCGCAGACCACCACGGAGGTCCGGTCGCCCGCGAACGCGTCGACGGGCTCGGGGCACGGGTTCTCGACGACCGTCGAACCCAGGCGGACGCCGGCGGGCGTGATCGCTGCTCCCGACGCGCCGGGCGTCGCGTCCTTCCACGTCGCCCCGCCGTCGGTGGAGGTCCGCTCCTGCTGCGTGCAGCCCTCGCCCACACCCTCCAGCACCGACAGACCGGCGGTCGTCGCACGCATGCCCCACAGGGCACGCACGTCGTCGCCGACGGCGACGGGCGACCAGGTCGCTCCGCCGTCGACGGTGTGTTCCAGCACCACCTGCGCGTCGGAACAGGTCGCACTGGAGGCGCGCCATGCCTCCCGTCCGGCGACTGCGGACAGCAGTCGCCTGGCCGACGCGGTCGCGGCGGCCTGGGCGGATGCGCTCGCGTCGGGGGTGGCGGACGGCGTCGCCGTGTCGGTCCTGCCGAAGGTCGGGACCGGACCCGGCGTGCCGAAGGAGCCGGGCGCGGTGCGCGCCATCGCCATCGCGACGAGCACCACGTCGACCACGACGAGGAGCACGACCACGGCGGCCACCCCGATCAGGGTGTTCCGTCTGAAGGTGCTGCCGACGCTTCGGGTCCCCCGGCTACCACGCATGTCTCCCCCGGCCTCAGCGATCTGCTCGTCGCACCGTGCCGAGCTTGCCCCGCACCTTCTTGGGTGCTCCCGTGTCGCGACGGGTCGTCTCGGCTTCGTCCAGCCCGTAGCCGTACCCGTAGCCGTAGCGCCCGTAGCCGTAGGCCCCGGGACCGCGGACCGGCATCATCGTGATGACGAACCCGGCGATCGGCGCTGCGACGTTGTCGAGCGACGACACGGCGGCCGCGAGCTGGCCCTTGTGGGTCTTGCCGGCGGCGACCGCGACGATCGCGCCGGAGACCTTCTTGGCGAGGATGGCGGCGTCGGTCACCGGGAGCAGCGGCGGTGCGTCGAAGAGCACGTAGTCGAACTGCTGCTCGAGCGCGGCGATCAGGTTTTCCATCGCCTTCGAGCCGAGCAGCTCGGACGGGTTCGGCGGGATCTGCCCGGCGGGGAGCACCACGAGGTTGCCGCGGCCCCAGGGCTGTGCGACGTCCTCGAGCGCGGCCCGGCCGATGAGCACGTCGGTGAGGCCCGCTGCCCCGTCGACGTCCATGTACTCGGCGACGCGCGGACGACGGAGGTCGGCGTCGATCAGGATGACGCGGAACCCGGCGCTGTCGAGGGCGATCGCGAGGTTGGCGACCGTGGTGCTCTTGCCCTCCGACTGCATCGACGAGGTCATCACGAAGGTGCGGGCGCCGGCGTCGAGTTCGAGGAACTGCAGGTTGGTGCGGAGCGTGCGGAACGACTCGGCACGGGGGCTGCGGGGGTCGACCTGCACGATGAGCGGACGCTCGGATGCCTTGTTGTCGAACGCGATGCCGCCGACGACCGGCTTCGGGCTGATCTTCTCGACGTCCTGCTCGGTGCGGACACGGTTGTCGAGGGTCTCCCGCAGCACGGCGATGCCGACCCCGAGGGCGAGGCCGACGAGCAGGCCCAGGGCGACGTTGACGGGGACGTTGGGGCTGACCGGCGTGCTCGGCACGTCGGCCTGCTTGACCCGGGTGAGCTTGACGGTGGCCTTGCCGCTGGCGTCGGTCGCCTCGATGTCCTGCACGACGTTGGTCAGGCTCTGCGAGGTGGCGTTCGCGATCTCGGTCGCCCGGACGGGGTCGGTGTCCTGCACCGTGATCGAGATCAGGGTGGTGCTCGTCGGCGCCGTCGCCGTCACCTGCTTCGCGAGCTGGTCCGCGTTCACGTCGAGGTGGAGCGAGGAGATCACGGGCAGGAGCACGATCGGCGTCGAGACCAGGTTGGAGTAGGTCAGCACGCGCTGCTGCGTGAACGTGTTGCCCTGCGCCAGGTCACTCGCGCTGCCCGACGTCTCCGTCGACACGAACACCTGCGCGGATGCCGAGTACACCGGCTTCTTCAGCAGGGAGAACCCGGCCGCTGCTGCCACGCCCACCAGGGCCAGCACCAGGATGAGTACCCACCCCTTCCGGAGCACAGTGATGTAGTCGCGCAGTTCCACGCGGCCCGCCTTCCCCGATCCTCGCCGTTCCTGTGGTCCCGTCACAGGTCAAGCCGGGGGTTTCCCAGCACACGACATGTAAATGATGTCACAGGTTCGAGCGGCGCTCGGTTCCGCGCCCGGATCCGCGCCGGGCGTCCTCTACGCTCGCCCCATGACGACGCAGCCCGAACAGGCGGCCGGTGAACCCTCGACGGCACGGCAACGGGACCTCGTCGCGCTGCTGATCGCGCTGGCGGTGGCGGTGGCGCTCACGCGGATCGCGAGCGCGCTGACGCTGCGGGGTGCGGTGCCGTCACCCGTGGCACAGGTGCTGCTCGGCGACGCTGCGGTGTGGGTCCCGCTCGTGCTCGGGGCCGTGTGGGTGCTCGCCCGGAGTGGTCGGGGAACCCTCGGTCGGTTCCGCGTCGAGCTCGGTGACCTGGTGTTCGCGCTCGGCATCGTGATCGTCGTGCGGGTGTTCGACGTCGTCCTGTCGCTGGCGTTGACGGGCAGCACCGGGCTCGCACCGGTCCCGTCGCTCGGCACCCCGGACGTCGGACTGCTCGTGGTGTCGGCGATCGGCGTCGTGCTCGTCAGCCCCCTGCTCGAGGAGCTGTTCTTCCGCGGCCTGTTCCAGCGGCTCCTGGCCGACGAGCTGACGCCACGGACCCGCTGGCTCGCCGTCCTGCTGACCGCGTTCCTGTTCGCGCTGTCGCACCTGTTCCTCGGGTCCGCGACGACCGCGGTCGGCGGGTTCCAGGTGTTCCTGACGACCTTCGTGCTCGGCGTCCTGACCGGCACGCTCGTCGCGATGACGGACCGGATCGGTGGCGCGGTCGTCGCCCACGTGCTGTTCAACGCGGTGGCCGTTGTCGCGACCTGGCCGCGCTGACGCGGGTCAGCGCACGGCGCGCACCGGCGCTGACGCGGGTCAGCGGACCGCGCGCAGGGCGTCGGCGATGGACCCGACCGCCGCGTCGATCTCGTCCGCCACCCGGCGGTGGGTGTCCTCCGACCGCCGGTACGGGTCGTCGACGTCGTCGTCCGCCGGGTCTGCGGGCGGCGCGACCGCTCCCCGGAGCCGCGCGATCCGCTCGACCAGAGCCGCACCCGAGTCGACGCCGGCGAGGTCGCCCGGCTCGAGCCCGTCGAGCACCCGTGCGAACTGCTTGATCGTGAACGCACGCTTCGTCGCCCGCGGTGCCAGCGACACGACCGCGGCACGGTGCGAACGCTCCGCGGTGAGCACGAGGTCTGCGGACTCGACGATCGGCGCCGTCAGGTACCGCGAACGGTGTGACGACGGGGCGCCGCCGAGCCGCAGCGACTGCTCGGCAGCGGCGCCGTCCATCGGCGCGTCGTCATCGGCGATGGTGCCGGCCGACTCGACCACGAACGCGGGGGCGTCCTGGCCGAGCCGGGCGACGAGCAGTTGCGCGCCGAGCGGCGAACGGCAGATGTTGCCGCTGCAGACGAACAGGACCCGCACGGTCAGACCGACGCGCCGAGCAGGTCGTGCCGGACGACGATCGCGTCACGGCCGGGGCCGACGCCGATCGCGGAGATCCGGGCGCCCGACATCCGCTCCACGGCGAGCACGTAGTCCTGCGCGGTCTGCGGCAGGTCCTCGAACGACCGGGCGCCGGTGATGTCCTCGTTCCAGCCGGGGAACTCCTCGTAGATGGGCTTGGCGTGGTGGAAGTCCGACTGGTTCACGGGGACCTCGTCCACACGCTCGCCGTCGACCTCGTAGGCGACGCACACCGGGATCGTCTCGAGCCCGGTCAGGACGTCGAGCTTGGTGAGCACGAAGTCGGTCACCCCGTTGATGCGTGCCGTGTACCGGGCGATCGGGGCGTCGTACCAGCCACAGCGACGCGGGCGGCCGGTCGTCGTGCCGAACTCGAAGCCGTTCGCGCGGAGGAACTCCCCCGACTCGTCGAACAGCTCGGTCGGGAACGGGCCGGCGCCGACGCGAGTGGTGTACGCCTTGACGATGCCGATGATGCGCTCGAGCTTGCCCGGGCCGATGCCGGAACCGGTCGCGGCGCCGCCGGCGGTCGCGGACGACGAGGTGACGAACGGGTAGGTCCCGTGGTCGACGTCGAGCATGGTGGCCTGACCCGCCTCGAACAGGACGGTGTCGCCCCGCTCGAGCGCCCGGTGGATCTCGAGCGCGGTGTCGGCGACCATCGGGCGGAGCCGGTCGGCGAAGGACAGCAGCGACTCCACGACCTCGTCCGCGTCGATCGCGCGGCGGTTGAAGACCTTGACGAGCAGGTGGTTCTTCTGGTCGAGGGCCGCATCGACCTTCTGCCGCAGGATGTTCTCGTCGAAGATGTCCTGGATGCGGATGCCGACGCGGTTGATCTTGTCGGCGTAGGTCGGGCCGATGCCGCGACCGGTCGTGCCGATCTGGCGCTTGCCGAGGAAGCGCTCCGTCACCTTGTCGATGGTGCGGTGGTAGTGCGTGATGACGTGGGCGTTCGCCGACACGAGCAGCCGCGACACGTCGACGCCGCGTGCCTTGAGCGCGTCGAGCTCCTGGAACAGGACCTCGAGGTCGACGACCACGCCGTTGCCGATGATCGGCGTGACGCCGGGCGTGAGGATGCCGGACGGCAGCAGGTGCAGCGCGTACTTCTCGCCGCCGACGACGACCGTGTGGCCCGCGTTGTTGCCGCCGTTGAACTTGACGACGTAGTCGATGCGGGACCCGAGGAGGTCGGTGGCCTTCCCCTTGCCCTCGTCGCCCCACTGGGCGCCGATGATCACTGCTGCGGGCATCTGGTTCTCCTCACGTTGGCGGAGGACCGCACGCGACCCGTCCGGTCGGTGGTCCACCCGAGTCTATCGGCTGGCCACCTGCACGCCACCGTCCGGACGGCTCCTGTGTGGATGACGCCGTGCGCGGAGCACGCTGTGGAGGACGACTCACGCAACGAGAGGAACCACCATGAGCGACCCCCTGGACGACCCGACCCGCGCGCAGGACGTCGAGCAGGCCGAGGAGCTGACCGACGGCGGCATCGGCTCCGTCGAGCACGCGCCGTCCGACGTCATGCCCGACACCGACCGCGCCCGCGAGGCGGCGGACGAGCGTCCGGACGCCTGACGAACCGCGGCTGCAGCCGCGGCTGCTCGGCCTCGCGAGCCCACCGACAGCATGACGGGAGGCACGGTGCCAGCTGGCACCGTGCCTCCCGTTCGTTGCTCGGTCGCGCCCGATCGCGGCCGCCTTCGCAGCATCAGCTGCGGAAGAAGTCCGCGTACACCGGGTCGCCGACCGGCTGGCTGTGGCCCGGCTCGCGGAGCCGTTCCTCGACCATGGCCTGGATCACGTCGGGCGGCGTGAGACCGCGTCGACGCCACTCCATCGGGTTCGCCCGGAGCTGCCGGATGTCGCTCTGCGTTCGCATGCGATCACCTTTCCACGAAACAACTAGTTTGTCTAACTACCTGTCCCATCGGCGCACTCCGGGCGACCCGTCGAGCTAGCGGGCGACCTTCGCGGTCGGCTTCGAGGTCGCCGAACCGTCCTGGTAGCCCTTGGCGCTCGCGACGACCTTCACGGTCAGGCGCCCGCCGCGGTCCGAGGTGCCGAGCTTGTACGAGGAGCCCGTCGCCTTCGGGATCGCGCGGCCGTCGCGGTACCACTGGTAGCGGTAGGTCACGCCCGTGCCGTTCCACTTGCCGTGGTTCGCCTTGAGCTTCTGCCCGACCTTGGCCTTGCCGCTGATGGAGACGCCGCTGCCCTTGACCAGCGACAGGTGCGGCGGGGCGATCGCGGCCGTGACGCTCTGCGCCTGGCTGCCCACCGCGTTGTCGAGGTGGAGCAGCAGGGCGCGGGCGCTCGCCACGCCGGTGCCGCGGGTGACCTGGAGCGAGCCCTGGTCGGCGAACAGCACGCCGCCCTGGCCGCCCTGCGCGAAGGTCAGCTGCGGCTTGGCGAGGTTGAACCGCACCGTGGAGGTCTGGTCGACGACCGAGGAGCCCGTGGTGGCGGCCCCCGGTGCGTACACCGACTCCGTGACGACCCGGTAGCTGATCGTCTTGCCTGCCGCACCGATGGCCGACGCCGTGACCGGCAGCACCTTGACGGCGCTGTCGAACGTGTTGACGTCCTGACCGGGCGCCCCGCCGTTCAGCGGGTAGGCGTCGACGACGGGGTCCTTGCCCTTCGCGGGGTTCAGGTTGACCGTGGTCGCGAACGTGGCGTCCACCGCGGAGGACTTCGCGTCGTAGACCACGTAGTCGTCCTTGCCGTCGCCGTTCACGTCGATGTACACCTCGACGTTGGTCACGGCACCGGGGTTGGCGTCCGGACCGTTCGTCTGCACACCGAACGCGAGCGTGTCGGAAGCCTTGTCGTAGCTGACGCCCCAGGCGCGGAGGTCCGCGGCCCGCAGCGACTGCTCCGCCGAACCGGCGGGGAACTGCTCGGCCCCGTCGGTGCCGCCGAGCACGAAGGGCGCGACCGCGGCGTGGTAGCCGGTGGTCAGCCCGCCCTGGTCGAGCGTGCGTCCGACCAGCTTGAGGTCGGCCGTGCGGCCCTTCGTGGAGACGACCTTGTTGCCCTTGACGGAGCTGACCGGCTTCGGAGCCACGTAGGCGCCGACGCGGAGCGGGTCCAGGCTCTTGTCGGTCGGCGTGAAGGTGACGACACCGCTGGCGGCGGCGACGAACTCACGCTGGTAACCCTGCTGGACGGATTCCTGGGTGGGGTCGATCACGCGGCGGAGCTTCGTCGGGTCGGTGACCTGGAAGGTCAGGCCGACGATGGCGCTCCGGTTCGCCGCGACGGTGAGCCGCTTCGTGCTGAGCGAGAGCGTGACGCCCGGCTGCGACACCTGCGGCTGGTAGGCCACGTCGTAGGTGTGCGCGACGGAGTCCGTGTTCTTGATCAGGAGCGAGCGCTTCTCGGTGGTCCTGCCGGACACCTCGACGACGCCGAACGAGGCCGTCACGAGCTGCCCGTTCTCGACGCTGCGCACCGTGGTGTCGGCGTTCACCGCCTGGAGCGCGTCGACGCGGCCGGTGCCCTGGCGGAGCAGGGTCGCGGTGGTGCCACCCTGCTTGACGTCGTGCGTCGCGGTGTTCATGAGCGCTGCCTTGACGTCGGGCGCCGACCAGGTCGGGTGCGACTCGAAGGTGAGCGCCGCGATGCCCGCCACGTCCGGGGTGGCCATCGAGGTGCCGCTCATCGACATGCGTCCGTCGCCGGTGCCGTTGGCGGCCGAGATGACGTTGACGCCCGGGCCGGCGATGTCCGGCTTGACGACGTCACCGAACGAGCCGTGCACGCCCCGGCTGGTGAACGACGCGAGCGTGTTCACGGCCTCCGGGTCGGTGGCCAGCTGGAAGCCCTTGAGTTCGTCCGCGAAGCGCACGTGCAGGGTCCCCGCCTTCGCGGCGGCCTGGAGGCCCGTGACGCTGTCCTCGGTCAGCTCGGCTCCCGGGATGGTCGCGTTGCCGGCGATGCCGGAGCTGAAGGTGTTGAGCGTGCCGGCGAGCAGCACGCCGACACCGCCGGCTGCCTGCACGTTGTCGAAGCGGGTCTTCGAGCCGCACTCGAGTGCGCCGTCGGTCCACTTCAGCCACGCGACCTTGCCCTTGATCGCCGCGGCGTCCGCACCCGTGAACGGCGTGCAGCCGTCGACGTCCGTGGTCGGCACGGCGACGTCGCCCTCGACGGGCAGCGTGCCCGTGAAGTCCTGCGAGTACTGCGCACGCCAGGTCTTCGCGACCGAGCTCGGCGCGGTCGCCTGGACGCCGTCGTACAGCGACTGGCCGGTGGCGCTCGCGGCCACGGTCAGCGCACCCTCGGCGTTGCCCGGCGAGCCACCGATGTCGGTGAAGTCGTCGGCGTTGCCGGAGGCGATGACGGGCAGGACGCCACGGGCGGTGAGCGCGTCGATCTTGGCGTTGTCGGGGTCGTCCGACGCACCGTAGTCGGAGCCGAGCGACAGGTTCAGGACGTTGATGTCCTTGCCCTCGGTGAGCGCCTTGCCGACCCAGTCGAGCGCGGCACCGGTCAGGTCGGTCGAGCCGCCCCCGTCGCCGAACACCTTGAGCGCGTAGAGTCCGGCCTGGGGCGCGGTGCCCGGGCCGACCCACATGTCCTGCACCTGCTGCGTCGTGAGCTTGGTGTAGTCGCCGCGGAAGGTCTGCTTGTCCGCGGTCAGGCCGTAGCCCGCGACCGTGCCGGACACGTGCGTGCCGTGGTCGCCGCCCTTGCCGTCGATGGGGTTGTCGTCCGGCGCGGGGACCGGCTGGTAGGCGTCGCTCGACGGGTCCGCGTTGTACGTCGGACCGGCGAAGTCGTAGCCGCCGAGGAACTTCTGCGGGTCGTACGAGCCCGCGGCTGGAGCGGCCGTCGACGCGAGCGCGGCCTGGTAGGCGGCCGCGGTGCCCGGACCGCCGAAGTCGGCCTGCGTGTAGTCGAGTCCGGTGTCGAGGACCGCGACGTTGACGCCCTTGCCGGTGTGGCCGGTCTGCGTCCAGGCGTTGAGCGCTCGGGTGTAGACGTCGCTCGCGGCGTTCTTCGGGGCGACGCCGTCGGCTCCGGCCTTCGCGGCGCTCGGGTCCACGCCGGAGGGCGCGGCCGACGCGTCGGCGTTGACGGTCGGGTCGGCGATCTTCTTCGGCGTGAGCGGGATGATGCTCTCGACGTCCGAGCGCTTCGCGATCTCCTGCAGCGCGGCGACGTCGGCGACGACCGCGACACCGGGCACGGTGTACTCGGTCGCGTACAGCTCCGTGGAACGGGAGTCGGCGCGCTTGACCGCTGCCCGGACGGCCGCGGTGGTGGACCGGATCGCCTGCACCCGCTGCCGAGCCTGGGCGGACGGGGCCTTCGAGCGGGCCAGGTCGCCGCCCTTGGCCTTCGCGTCGACCTCGAGCGCGCCCGCGCCGGTGGTCCGCACGAACGCCGACACCGTCGTGGTGGGCTTCGCGTCACGCAGGGGCTGCGCCAGCTTGAGCCCCGGGATCGACGTGCCGGTGACGGGTGCCGCGTTCGCTGCGCCGCCGACGGCGAGTCCGCCGCACGCGATCGCCGCGGCGGCGAGGCCTGCGGTGAGCACGCGCGCGAGGCGGTGCGGTCTCGGGGTGCCGTCCCGCGAGGGGTTCGGCGGTGTTGCACGGTTCTGAGGGCGCACTCCTGGCTCCGTCCGTGGTTGTGATGGGATTCCTGTGAAGTTATGTGCGATCTCCAAGGTCGCCTAGTCCGCTCTTCGGGGGACACCCCCGTTCACGGGTATTGCGAACCATAACTTGCACAGTGGTGTGCACGTTATTACGATGGTGCGCGTGACCGCCACCGACCACCCGCAGCGCGCGCTCCGCCGCGACGCCACCGAGAACCGCGCAGCCCTGCTCGACGCCGCGCGCCGGGAACTCCAGCGGGACCCGGACGCCGGGCTCGAGACCATCGCCGCCGCCGCCGGGCTCTCCCGCCGTGCGGTCTACGGACACTTCCCGTCGCGGGACGACCTGGTGCGCGAGGTCGTCACCGCCGGTGCCGCCCGGGTCGCGGCCACGATGCCCGCCGCGCACGACCTGGCCGACCTGCCGCCCGCCGCACGCATCGCGGCGATCGCGGTGGCGCTCTGGAGCGAGGTCTCGCACGTCCGGTCGATGGCCAGGGTCGCGGTCCGCAGCCCGTTCAGCGAGTCGGTCGCCGCGGTGTTCGCGCCGCTCCGTGCCCAGGTGCGCGAGGCGTGCGCGCTCGGGATCGCCGACGGCAGCATGCGCGGCGACGTCGACGCCGGCACCCTCGGGCGGCTGGTGGAGGGCGCCTGCATCGTGGTCCTCGACGAGGCGGTCCGTTCCGGCACGAGCGACGAGGACGGCCGCCGCATGGTCGTGCTCTCCGCGCTCGGCATCGCCGGGATCGACTGGCGCACCGCACTGCTGTCCGAACCGAGCCCGGCGAGCGCCGGCGTCCCCGAGGAGCACCGCGCATGACCACCCTCGAGCTCGACCACGTCGGCATCGGCGACGAACCGGGTGCGGCACTGCCGACCGTGTCCGCGGTCGCCGGCCCCGGCCGACCGGGCGTCGTCGCCGTCGAGACCGAGCAGGCACCCGTGCTCGCCTCGCTCGTCGCCGGCGGCCGGATGCGTCCCGACCGCGGTCGCGTGCACGTCGACGGACACGAGGACCCGGCAGCGGTGCGCCGCGCGTTCGCCCTGGTGGACACCCCCGGCGTCGCCGAGCCGTTCCCGGTGATGACCGTCCGACGGATCGTCCGCGAGGAGCTCGCCTACGCCGGCCGTCGCCCCTCCCGCGACCACGTCGACACGGTCCTCGAGTCGCTCGGCACCATCCACTACGCGGACACGCACGTGCAGCGGGTCCCCACCGAGGTCCGGGTCCGCCTGCTCGCCGAGCTCGCGCTGCTCCGCGAGGGCGTCACGGGTCTCGTGATCACGTCCCCGGAGCGGCACGGCGGCGCGGTCGAGGACTGGTTCGCCGTGGTGCGTGACCTCGCGGTCCGCGGCGTGACCGTCCTGCTCGTCACGTCGAAGGCGGCCGCGCAGACCGCCGCGACCCTCCTCGACACCATCCCCGCGCCCGCCGAGGCGCCCACGACCACCACCACCGACGGCCCCGACGACGCGACCGCCCCCTCCACCGCAACCGCGATCGACGGAGACGACCCGCGCCTCCAGGAAGCGTCCTGACGTGACCACCACCTCGCTCGTCCGCGCGGAACTCGCGCGCCTCACCGCCACGCCCCTCGCCCGTCTGGCGTTCATCGCCCTGATGTGCGTCCCGCTCCTGTACGGCGGCGCCTACCTCTGGGCCAACCGCGACCCGTACGCCAACCTCGACCAGGTGCCCGCCGCGATCGTCGACCAGGACGCCGGCGCGACGCTCGACGGCGACCGGGTCGACTACGGCAAGGACGTCGCGAAGGAGGCGATCGACGGCGGCGACTTCCGGTGGACCGAGACCACCGCAGCCGACGCGCGCTCCGGCGTCCGGAACGGCACCTACGACTTCGTGGTGACGATCCCCCACGACTTCTCGGCAGCGCTCGTCTCGGCGCAGACCGACGACCCCGAGCGGGCGAAGCTCACGCTGACGACCGCCGACACGAACTCGTACCTCGCGTCGACCATCGCCGAACAGGCCGGCAAGACCATGCGGACCGCCGTGGCCGAGCGGGTCGGCAAACAGGCGGCGAAGACGTTGCTCGTCGGGCTCGCCGACGTGCGCGACAGCCTCGGCGACGCCGTCGACGGTGCGGGGCAGCTCGCGTCCGGAGCGACGAGCGCGAGGGACGGGGCCGACCGGCTCGCGGACGGCACGGGGCAGCTCTCGTCGGGGGCTTCGGAGCTCGCCGCCGGCACGGCGGACCTGCCGTCGCAGACGCAGCAGCTCGACAGCGGCGCACAGCAGGTCGCGGCGGGGGCGTCGAAGCTGGCGTCCGGTCTGTCGGACGCCCAGCAGCAGACGGCCGCGCTGCCGTCGCAGACGCAGCAGCTCAACACGGGCGCGCAGCAGCTGCAGAGCGGGCTGCACCAGCTCCGGGACGCGAGTGCCGCCCTGCCGTCCGGCACGGCGGCCCTGTCGGAGGGCGCGGGCACGCTCGCGTCGAAGAGCGGGGAACTCGCCGACGCGTCGACGCCGTTCTTCGAGGGTGTCGAGCAGCTCGCCGAGCAGTCCCCGCAGCTCGTGTCGTCGCTGAAGCCGGTCGTGGCGACCTCCACCGTCCTGACCGCGGAACAGAAGACCCGACTCCTCGCCTCGCTCGACGCGCTGCAGACGAGCACGACGACGCTGGGGACGAACGCCTCGACCGTGTCCAGCGGGGTCCAGGGCATCGCTTCCGGCTCCGCGAAGCTCGCCGCCGGCGCAGCCGACCTCGCGGCGAAGGCCCCGGCCCTGACCTCGGGGATCCAGCAGGCGTCCGACGGGTCGGACGCACTCGCGGCGGGGACGTCGACGCTCGCGGCGAAGGCTCCGGAGCTGTCGTCGGGCATCGCCTCGGCTGCGGACGGCGCGTCCACGCTGTCCGACGGAGCGTCACAGGTCGCGGCGGGGACGTCCAAGCTCGCGGCGGCCGCCCCGACCCTGTCGAACGGCGCGTCCCAGCTCGCGACCGGTGCTGCCTCTGCCGACGACGGTGCGAAGTCCCTCGCGTCCGGTCTGACGAAGCTCGAGAGCGGGTCGACGGAACTGGCGGACAAGCTCGACCAGGGCCGCACGAAGATCCCGGCGTCCACCGCCTCCTCGCGCGAGGACCAGGCGTCCGTGATCTCGGACCCCGTGCAGGTCGAGGACGACAACGTGGCGTCGGCGGGCAACTACGGCGCCGGCCTCGCCCCGTTCTTCATCTCGCTCGCGGCGTGGATCGGCATGTACGCGCTGTTCCTCATCCTCAAGCCGATCTCGAAGCGCGCGATCACCGCGGTCCGGAAGCCGCTCCGCGTCGTGCTCGGCGGCTGGCTCACGCCCGTGCTGCTCGGGGTCGTGCAGATGGTGGCGCTGTTCCTCATCGTCCGGTTCGCCCTCGACCTGAACGTCGTGCAGGCCGGCCCGACCATCGGGGTCATGGTGCTCGCGTCGGCGACGTTCGCGGCGATCATCATGGCGCTCAACGTGCTGCTCGGGTCGGTGGGACAGTTCCTCGGCCTGGTGCTCATGCTCGTCCAGCTCGTCACCGCCGGCGGAACCTTCCCGTGGCAGACGCTGCCGGGGCCGTTGGCCGCGCTGCACTTCGCCCTGCCGATGACCTACTCCGTCGACGCGATCCGGCAGACGATGTACGGCGGGTCAGCGGCGACGGCGTGGTCGGACGCCGGTGTGCTGCTGTGCTGGCTGCTCGGCGCCCTGCTCGTGTCGTACCTCGTCACCGCGCGGCAGACCCGGAGCCGGACGCTGCGGGACCTGCGCCCGAGCCTGATCGGGTAGCGGGAGCGGGCGCCGCACGGCTCCCGCCCGCCCCCGCGCGCCCACCCCGCCGCACGCCCGCGCGCGTCACACCGCGCCGCCGCACACCCACCCCCGCGTACCGTCACGCGCATGGCGACGCTGCTGATCACCGGGGCTGCCGGACGGATCGGGACCGCACTGCGACCCCGGCTGCTGGCGGCCGGACACGACCTCGTCCTGCTCGACGACCGCACCCCGGACCCGCCGGTCGGGGACCGCGAGCGGTACGTCGCGGGGCGCGTCGACGACCGCACCGTCCTCGAGGCCGCCCTGCCGAACGTCGACACCGTCGTGCACCTCGCGGGCATCCCGACCGAGGACACCTGGGACGCGCTGGTCGCCACGAACCTGACCGGCACGAAGGAGGTGCTCGAGGCTGCCGCGGCGAACGACGTGCACCGTGTGCTGCTGGCGAGCTCGATCCACGCCGTCGGCCGAGTGCCGGAGCATGACGCGCCGTCGAGCGTCCCGGGCGACCGAGTCCCCCGACCCGACACCTACTACGGGGTGACGAAGGCCGCGATGGAGCTCCTCGGCAGCCTGTTCGCCGACCGGTTCGACATGTCGGTCGTCTCCGCCCGCATCGGGGCGTTCGGCGAACGCCCGACGTCCCGACGGGCGCTGCTCATGTGGACCTCGCCCGACGACCTCGCACGCCTCGTCGCGGCGACGGTCGCGCTGACGCAGCCGGGCCACCACGTGGTCTGGGCGGTGTCCCGGAACACGGGCTCCCCCGCCGACCTCACCGCGGGCGAGGCGATCGACTTCCGGCCGGTCGACGACGCCCTCCACGCGCTCGACGCCGACGAGCGCGACGCCCTGCCGGAGGAGGACATGCGGTTCCTCGGCGGCGGGATGGCCGACCTGCCGCTCGGTCGCCGGACGAACTGAGCGCACGACCGGAGCCGGCTGGCGGAGCCGCGCCGGGCCTCCCGTCCGAGCCGCCACCCCGTCCCGTCCGAGCCGCCGGCCCTCCCGTCCGACCCACCGGGCCGACGGGCACCGTCGGCGGCCACCGGTAGGATCGTCGGGGACACAGGAGGTCGATGCCGATCATGGGCGACCGGACGCCGGGCGCCGGCGCCAAGCCGGCGACCATCTACGACGTGGCCGCTCGCGCCGGTGTGTCGAAGTCGCTCGTGTCGCTCGTGCTCCAGCGGTCGCCGCGCGTCAGCGAGCAGCGCCGGGCCGCGGTCCTCGCCGCCATCCAGGATCTCGACTACCGCCCCTCGACCGCGGCCGTCGCCCTCGCCGGCACCCGCTCCCGCACCGTCGGCGTCGTGCTCGACGACTTCCGGAACCAGTGGTTCGTCGACCTGCTCACCGGCCTCCGCGAGTCGCTGCAGGGGCAGGGGCACCGGCTCGTGGTCGCAGACCGCTTCCTGAACACCGGGCTCGACGCATCGCCGGTCGAGGGGTTCCTCTCGATGCGGGTGGAGGGCATCGTCATCGCCGGCGAGCCCGACGCCGACGTCGCGGTCCCGGCCTCGATGCCGCTCGTCGTCGCGGGCGGACGCGCGACCGTGCCCCGCGCGGACACGGTCGCGAACGACGACCGCACCGGCGGCGCGATCGCCGCCGACCACCTGCTCGGACTCGGCCACACGCGCATCGGCTTCGTCGGGGCGGGCTCGGCCGCGTCCGTCGAGCGGCGCACCGGCCTGGAGGCACGGATCGCCGCCGTCGCGGCCGGTCGCGTCGACGGGTCGGCCGGTTCCGGCAGCCTCGCTGCCGTGCCCACCGTGGTCGCTTCGGTGGTGCCGGGCGACCCGACCGAGGACACCGGTGTGCGCGCGCTCGGAGCACTCCTCGACGCCCACCCGGACGTCACCGCCGTGTTCGCCGCGAACGACGTCATGGCACTCGGGGCGATGTCCGCACTCGCCGAGCGGGGGCTCCGGGTGCCGGAGGACGTGTCCGTGATCGGCTACGACGACACCCCCGTCGCCGCCACCCGCTACGTGGGGCTGACGAGCATCGACGACCGGAGCGTGGAGATCGGTCGCGGGGCCGGCGAGCGGCTGTTGGCGCGCATCGCCGATCCGGGGGCGCCGGCGCGCGAGATCCTGGTCGAACCCCGACTGGTCGCACGCCGCACGACCGCTCCGCGCTGAGGACATGGGCCGGGTCGGACGCCGACATCGGCTCGGCCGCGGCCCGGGCGGGCGGCACCCAGGCGCTGCTCGCGTCGTGCGCGCGCCCCGTGAGTCCCGCGCGCGTCCGGCGCCCGTCCTGCGCGGGCCCTGCGCACGTCCTGCGCGGGCCCTGCGCACGTCCTGCGCGCGGCGGGCGGGACGGTGCCGGAGCGCCGCCCGCCCACCATGGCGTCAGCGGTCGTCCGGGCGTCCGTCCTCGGTCTGCGCCACCGCGACGTCGAGCCGTGGGTCGAGCGCCGGGTCGGGTGAGACGTCACCGGTCCGGACGGGCGGGTCCGGCTCGAGGGCGACGTCCGGTCGCGACTGCGCCCGGTCGCGGTCCGGGCGCAGACGCTGCTTGATCACGTGCCACGGCCGACCGAGCCCGGTGTGGATGCCGCGCTCCGCGGGGGCGTCGACCTCGAGGCCGTAGTACTCCCCCACACGCTCGAGCAGGAGGGCCCGTTCGGCGCGGTCGTACGCCCGACGTTCCCGGGTGAACGCGATCACGGTCGACCAACAGGTCAGCAGCAGCACGATGCTGAACGGCAACGCGGTCGTGATCGCCGCGGTCTTCAGGGCGTTCAGACCCCCGGTGAGCAGCAGGGCCACGGCGAGCAGCGCGGACACACCGGCGAAGAACACGCGCAGCCAGTTCTTCGGCTCGATGTCGCCGCCGGAAGCGATCATCGCCATCACGAGCGAGCCCGAGTCGGACGACGTCACGAAGAACACGCCGATGAGCAGGATCGCGCCGAACGTCAGCACGACACCGGCGGGCAGGCCACCGAGGAGCGTGAAGAGCGAGCTCTCGACGTTCACCGACCCGTCGGAGCCGACGAGTCCGCCCTGGCCGTCCATCTGCCGGTGGATCGCCGATCCGCCGAGCACGGCGAACCAGAGCATGGTCAGCGCGGTCGGGACGAGCAGCACGCCGAAGACGAACTGGCGGACGGTGCGGCCCTTCGAGATGCGGGCGATGAAGATCCCCACGAACGGCGCCCACGACATCCACCAGCCCCAGTAGAACGTCGTCCACGCGGCCTGCCAGGCCTCGCCCGCGGCACCCTGCTGTGCGCTGACGTTGAACGAGAGTCCGACGAGGTTCTGCAGGTAGGCGCCGATCGACTGCACGAAGTCGCGCAGCAGGTACTGCGTCGGGCCGACGATCAGGATGA
The DNA here is from genome assembly GCF_002412165.1 of Curtobacterium sp. 'Ferrero'. GTDB lineage: Bacteria > Actinomycetota > Actinomycetes > Actinomycetales > Microbacteriaceae > Curtobacterium. Next base: position 24,886 of record NZ_NXIA01000017.1, on the reverse strand, counting down.
AGAGGAGCAGCGCGGCGGCGAGGATGAGGTTGAAGTTCGACAGGATCTTCATGCCCTTCGTCACGCCGGTGACGAGGGAGACGATGGTGAGCGCGGTGATGACGGCGATGATCGCGATCTCGCTCACGGTACTGGCCTTGGCGATGCCCGCGCTCTCGAGGCCGGCGCTGATCTGGATGACGCCGAGCCCGAGCGAGGTCGCGACGCCGAACAGCGTGCCGATGAGCGCTATGACGTCGATGACGTTGCCCCACCCGGTCTTCACGCGGGCGCCGAGGAGCGGTTCGAGCGCCCAGCGGATCGACACCGGACGGCCCCGGCGGTGGATCGCGTACGCCAGTGCGAGCCCGAGGACGACGTAGATCGCCCACGCGTGCAGACCCCAGTGCAGGAACGTCTGGGTCATGGCCTGCTGTGCGAGCGACTGCTCGTCCCCGGTGACGCCGGGCCGCGGGGAGACGAAGTGGCTGAGCGGCTCCGAGACGCCGTAGAACACCAGGCCGATGCCCATGCCGGCCGCGAACAGCAGGGCGAACCAGGAGCCGGTCGAGAACTCCGGGTCGTCCTCGTCCCTGCCGAGCTTGATGTCGCCGAACTTGCTGAACCCGACGAAGAGCGAGAACGCCACGAAGAACGCGGCGATGAGCACGTAGTACCAGCTGAAGTTGCGCACGATCGCACCCTGCAGGGCGTCGAACGCCGACTCGGCCGACGAGGGCGCGATGAGCGTCCAGGCGACGAAGCCGAGCACGATCACGGCGGCCGGCCAGAACACCCAGGTCTTGAGCTTCGGGGTGGTCCGGACGGGCGTGCCGAGCGGTTCACCGTCCGCGGTCACGGGAGCGGGTTGGTCTGTCGTTGCCATGTCATCCATGGTGCCTGCCTCGGGAGTGTGTGTCCGCTCACAGGAAGTAGCGGAGCCAGATGTACGGGAAGCAGAGCCCGACGGTGACCGCGGTCACGACCAGGCCGTACTTGGTGAACTGCCAGAACGACACCGCGTGCCCGTTCCGCTTGGCGATGCCCGTCATGACGACGTTCGCGCTCGCGCCGACCGCGGTCAGGTTGCCGCCGAGGTCGGCGCCGAGCGCCAGGGCCCACCAGAGCGGGTGGGCGGCGGCGCCGCCGGACTGCACGATGTCGGCGGTCAGCGGCGCCATGGTCGCGACGAACGGGATGTTGTCGACGATGCCGGAGAACACCGCGGAGCCGAACAGCAGGATCCCGCTGGCGGCGAAGTAGTGGTCGCCCACGGCGCCCTTCGCCGCCTGGCCGATGGCCTCGATGACGCCGATGTTCACGAGCGATCCGACCATCACGAACAGGCCGGCGAAGAACAGCAGCGTCTCCCACTCGACGTCGCCGAACACGCGCTTCGGCTCGAGCCGGGCCAGCAGCACGAGCAGCCCGGCACCGAGCAGCGCCACGATGGCCGGCTCGAGCCCGGTGAACGTCGAGGTGACGAACCCGACGAGCACGAGCCCGACCACGACGAGCGACTTCACGAGCAGCTTCGGGTCGCGGATCGCCTCGCGCTCGTCGAGGGCCATCACCCGCTCGGCACGGTCCGCGTCGTACGCGAACGTGGACCGGAACAGGATGCGGCACAGGCCCACGAGCACGGCGACGAGGACCACGATGATCGGTGCGAGCTCGACGATGAAGTCGTTGAAGCCGAGGTCGCCGCGGCTCGCGATGATGAGGTTCGGCGGGTCGCCGATGAGCGTGGCCGTGCCGCCGATGTTCGACGCGAACACCTCGGCGAGCAGGTACGGCACCGGCGACTTCCCCAGCCGCTGGGCGACGAGCAGGGACACCGGCGCGATCAGGAGGATCGTCGTCACGTTGTCGAGGAACGCCGACAGCACCGCGGTGATCACGATGAGCATCACCATGATCCGGAACGGCCGGCCCTTGGCGATCTTGGCGGCCCAGATGGCCAGGTACTCGAAGAGCCCGGTCTGGCGGAGGATCCCGACGATGATCATCATGCCGAGGAGCAGGAAGACAACGTTCCAGTCGATGCCGGTCTCCTGCGAGAAGAACACGGCGGCGTCGTCGGTGGCGCCGATGAGCACCATGAGCGCGGCCCCGCCGAGCGCCACGAGGACGCGCGGGAGCTTCTCGGTCGCGATGAAGACGTACGCGACGACGAAGACCGCGATCGCGAGGACGACCTGGACCGTCACTCGGACGCCCCGTCCTCGTCGGTCGCCTGCGCGCCCGACGTCCCGCGCCGCTCGGCTGCGTCCCAACGCGCGACGACGGCGTCCAGGAGACCCGGCAGCGTGACGAAGAGCGGCTCGTCGCTCGACGGGTCCTCCACCAGCGCGACCTGCGTCCGGGCGTCGACCATGCGGGCGGCGATCTCGACCGGTCCGGCGTCGTCGGGCACGACGAGCACCGACCGGACCGTCACGCCGGAGTCGTCGACGAGGTCGCCGATGGTGCGGCCCTCGAGCGCCTGGCGGAGGTCCTCGAGCCCCACGTCGCCGACCGTGTTGGTGAGGGAGAGGTCGTCGAGCAGGTAGTTGGGCAGCATGAAGCGCACCACGTCGACGCTCGAGACGACGGACGAGGGGTGGCCGTCCTGCTCGGCGACGACCAGGCCGACCAGGTCCTGGTCGGCGATCAGGCGGATCGCGTCGAGCGCCGGGGTGGACCGGTCGACGACGGGGAGGGTGGTCGTGATGTCGGAGGCGTGCACGGGTGCTCCTGCTCAGAAGTCGCGGGCGGACGAGTTCGGGCCGTCGGGGGCGATGCGACCGAGGTGGACGCGTCGCGAGAGCCGGATGACCGGTCGGATCAGGAGCTGCACGCTCCCGACCAGGAAGAACCAGGTGCCGACGGTGCTGGTCGCCTCCGAGAAGAACAGGATGCTGCCGACCACGAACCACAGGGCCACCATCACGTCGTTGACGATGCTGATCGTCTCGTACAGCCCGCGGATCCGGAGTTCGTCCGGGCCGAGCCGGATGGTCGTGTCGTGCTGTCGATCGTTCACCTGTGCATCCAACCAGGAGACGGTTGTGCGCGTACAACCTTCCGCGGTCGGAGACGGGCTCACTGCGCCGGTTCCGCCGACTGCGGGATCGGCAGCGTCACCGGCACGTCCGGGTCGTCCTCACGGGCCGCTCGGATCATCGAGTTCGCCGTCGCCGCGATCGGGACCGCGAAGAACCCGCCGGCGATCCCGCCGACCGTCGTGCCGGTGATCACGGCCAGCAGCACGCCGAGGGGGTGCACGGCGACGACCGACCCGGTGAGGAAGGGGTGCAGCACCTGCCCCTCGAGCTGCTGGACCAGCACCACCACACCGAGCATCACGAGTGCGACCACCCACCCCTTGAACAGGAGCGCGAGCAGGACCGCGAACGCCCCGGCGACGAACGCGCCGACCACGGGGACGAACGCACCCACGAAGACGATGACGCCGATCGGACCGGCGAGCGGCACGCCCAGGATCAGCGCGCCGAGGGCGATGCCGATGCCGTCCGTCGCCGCGATCACGACCTGCACGCGGATGAAGTGCGTCAGGGTCGCCCAGCCGGCCTCACCCGCGACGCCGAGGCGGTGCTGCGCCGCGCGGGGGAACAGCGACACCACCCACTCCCACATCCGGCGGCCACCGGTCAGGGCGAAGATCGTGACGAACGTGATGATGAACAGCCCCTCGCCCAGGTGGACGAGGGTGGCACCGGCGACGGCCACGCCGCGCTGGAGTTCGTCGGCGTGCTGCTCGACGTACGTCTCGACGTCGGTCGACACGGTGTCGAGGTCGACCGACGGCAGGCCGAACGGCGGGTGCCGGAGCAGGTCCTGCACGCTGCCGACGAGGTCGACCGTGCGGCGTTCCAGTTCCGGGAGCTGGTCGCTGACGCGCCAGACGACGAGGAACACCAGCAGGGCGAGGACGAGCACCAGGCCGAGCAGCACCGCGGGGATCGCAAGCCACTTGGGCACCCCGTGCGACTGCAGGAAGGAGCTGGCCGGGACGAGCAGGGCGGCGACCACGACCCCGATGAGCAGCGGCACCACCACGTTGGCGAGCGAGAACGCCACCCACCCGACGACCGCCACGGCGGCGGCGATCACGAGCAGCCTCGTCGCGTAGACGGCGCCGGTGCGCAGGGCGGAGGGCTTGGCAGCGGTCACGGTCGTCTCGTCTCGTCTCGCGTCGTCGGGCTGATCGCGGCGTCCGCGGCCGGTCGCCAGGTCCGTTGGACCCGGTCCATCCAGGTCACGACGACGGTGTGCGGTGTCGTCAAGGCCGCGATCAGCGCAAGGTACACCCCGAGGTCTGCGTGGCGGACCAGGACGGCGAGCGCGACGAGCATGGCGACGGCGATCGCGGTGATCGGCCACGCCTGTCGTGCGAAGCGGAGGAAGGGCGCGAGCAGACGCCCGCGCTCGAGTTCGGCAGCGGCGTCCGGGTCGGTCAGCTCCAGCCGGAGGATGTGCCGGACGGCGTGCCAGAGCGTGAAGTAGAGCCCGACGGCGAGCACCGGCGGCACGAGGACGAAGAACGCGACGAGCACGAGGTCCTCCGACGCCTGCCGACGGACCGGACCACCACCGCGTCGGACGGCGACCAGGTGGAGGACGACGAGCGCGAGCACGACCACACCGGCGACGATGCGGACCGGCACCGGGACGCCGACGGGCCCGGCGCCGCCACCGCCACCGCCGGCGATCGACGCGATGGTCCCCGACACGACGGCCGTCGCCGCCCCCGGCTGCGCGACGAACGGCAGGACCATCGGCAACGCGCCACGGACGGCGACGGTCAGGCACGCGCCCCGCGGTCGGTCGGCGCCGTCGCCGAGGAGCCGGTCGACGAACAGGTCGCCCTGTCCCCAGTGGAACCAGGTGATGCCGACGAACACGGCGAACCCGGCGAGCGGCGACACCGTCCAGAGCAGCGCCGTCGCCGCGCCGACCACTAAGTAGAGCACGACGACGACGGTCACCGACCGCGCGACCCCGGTCCCCGACCGCAGGCGAGCCGGCACGAGGTGGTCGAGCGCACCGTGCGGCAGGCCGAACACGAGCACACTCACCGCGAAGGGGACGAGCTGCAGCACCATCGGGACCTGCCCGCCGGACACGAGCACGAGCGCGCAGCCGACGGTCACCACGGCGAGCGTCACGGTCACCGGCGTGAGCACCCGGCCCGTCAGCCGGGCCCGCAGGGCCGGTGGAGCCGCGGCGGGGGCGGCGACCGGGGACCGGCCGACCACGGCGGTCACCGTCGGGCGTCCCGACGCGGACGACGCTCGAGGACGGTCGCGGCGAGCGCGGCGAGGAACGGCGGCTTCGGCAGCGCGAGCACGATCCGGAGGTCGTCGAGGGGCGTCGACCGCTCGGTCAGGAACCGCACGACGAGCGGACCGGGCATCGCCACCAGGCGTCGGAACACCTCGGGGGCGTCGCCCGGCCGGTCGCGGAGGAAACGGAGGAACACGGCGTCGAGGAACCGGGTCCGTGCTCGGTCGCGGTGGGGCGGCACCGGCGTCCCGTCGGCGAGGTGCCGGGCGACGGTCTCGCTGTGCCGGTTGGTCCGTGCGAACCCGTACCCGCTGCTCGGTCGCGTGGTCCCCGCGACGGCGTCGAGGGTCGGGGCGACGCCGGGCCCGCCGCGACCGCCGGCGCCGGGCCGGTCGGCGGGTCGGGCCAGGCGTCCGACGAGGTCACCGGCCGGGGCGTCGGTCATCGGGATGCAGCCGGCCTCCTCCTCGGTCACCTCCCACGCGTCGTCGGCGAGCTGCCAGCGGTCGCCGACGTACGCGCGGATCGCCGCGCGGTGGTCGAAGGGGTCGGCCGCGTCCGCCGTGAAGAGCGTGCTCTCGACGAGGGCCCGGGTCGACGTGACCGGGAGCACGTAGACGAACCGCACGTGCCGGGCGCGGCGGGCGTCGTCCCCGTCGGCGAAGTCCATCAGGGTGACCGTGCTCGTGTCGAAGACCGGGCGGTCGGTCTCGATCCACTGCCCGACGAAGCGCTGGTGGAGGAGCACCCGTCCCGGTGCGACGTGCTCCGGACACCGCGGGCCGGTGGCGTCGAGCACCGAACGGGACCGAACTGTGTCCGCACCCGCGTGCACGGTCGACGTCGTGCCGGAGCGGTCGACCCGGCTCACGACGGCGCCGCGGACCAGCCGGACGGCGCCGCGGGTCCGCCGTTCGACGGCTGCCCACCGGTCGGCGGCCCGCACCAGCACGTACGGGTGGTGCGGATCGGAGCCGATGGCGGTCCCTCGGTCGGTCCGGACCTCCCAGCGGTCCCAGCTGGCCGACCGCGCCTCGGGGACGGGGTCCGACCCGTCGTCCCAGGAGCACCACGACCGCGGGTCGGCCGAGGACCGCCCCTCGAGCAGCACGACGTCCAGGTCCGGGCGGGTCGCGGCGAGCCGCACGGCGGTGGCGAGTCCGGCGCACCCGCCCCCGATGATCGCGACGTCCGCGGTGACATCCGGGGCGGTGGTGTCGGTCCGGTCAGTGACGCGCACGGTGCTCGCCGTCGCCGGCGGGGACGGAGGCGGCGGACCCGGCGAGCGATCGAGGCGCGGGCAGGACGCCGTCGGAGAGCTTCTCCGACGAGACCCAGAGCGACTCGGGCAGGGTGTCCAGCCCGGCGCGGACGTCCTCGGCCGAGCGGAGCTTGGCGACCTTGTGGATCATGGCGCCGAACCCGACCTTCGCGACGATGTCGGCGGCGGAGAGCACGACCTGCATCCACGTGATGATCGCGCCGCCGTGGCCCCAGCCCTGCAGGCCGAAGATCACCGGGTACGCCATCCAGGTGACGATGAGCAGGATGCCGGCGTTCCGGAGCGTGGCCGCTGCCTCGGTGCCGCGGAGGTCACGCCCGGCCTTGACGACGACGTAGATGACGAGGAAGTACAGGATCACCATGAAGACGCCCGAGATGATGCCCCAGGTCCAGAGGGCACCCGTGTTCGTGCCGGAGTCGATGACGACGCCGCCGATGAACCCGGTGCTGATCATCAGGAACGCGGCGGCGATCCCCACCGCCCGGAGTCGCCGTGCAGCGGCACCGGCGAGGGTGGCGACCGCGAGGAGCTCGACGACGAGCAGCGGCACCGTGACGGTCCAGTCGAAGTACCGCGGCGCCCACGACAGGATCGCGTTGGCGTTCGGCACCCACGAGTCGCCCTTGCGGTCGTAGCCGAGCGCGAACTCGAGCACGAGGAGCACGTAGGACAGGAAGGCGATGCCGGTGATGCACATCCCCGCGTAGACGCCGTTCCGGTAGCGGCCCGTCACCTCGTTCGTCGAGACCCACGACTTGACGAAGAAGGCGAACAGGGCGAGTCCGGCGACGGACAGGGCGTAGACGATGACCGAGTGTTCGGCCAGGGTGAGCGTGGCGTTCCACGGCGCGAGCGAGTCGAGCATGGACTGGTCCTTTCGTGACGGTCCGGGACGCAGGTCGCGCCCCAGGTGAGGAACTTGCACTGATGCAAATGTCGGTGTTCCCAGCCATCGCTGCGAACCGGGGTACATGACCCTCCGTAGCGTTGACGTCACCGACGGAACCCGCGCCGTCGACCGGTCGTGTCACCCCCAGGGGTGGTCCTGAGAGGAGTCAGATGTCCCGACGCATCCGGGTCGCGCTCGTGAACGACTACGAACTGGTCCTGCGCGGCCTCGCGCACATGCTCGCCCCGTTCGCCGACCAGATCGAGGTCGTGCAGCTCGACGCCCGACACCGCGTCGACGTCGACGTCGACGTCGCGCTCTACGACACCTTCGCCCAGCCGGAACCGGACGACGCCGACGTCTCACGGCTGACGGCGAACGCCCGCATCCACACCGTGGCGGTGTTCACCTGGAAGATGGACCGCGACCTGATCGAGGCCGCGGTCCGGCGCGGAGCGACCGGGTACTTCCCGAAGAGCATGTCCGGCGAGGAGCTCGCGACCGCCCTCGTCCGCGTCGCCGCGGGAGAGCGCGTGCTCGGGGCGCCGCGCCGCCGTGTCCCGAGCGGACCGGGCGTCGACTGGCCCGGTCGGACCCACGGCGTGTCCGACCGCCAGTCCGAGATCCTCGCGCTCATCACCCAGGGCAAGCGCAACGCCGAGATCGCCGAACTCACGCACCTCAGCCCGAACACCGTGAAGACCCACATCCGGGCGCTCTACAGCAAGATCGGTGCCGAGAACCGGGTCGACGCCGTCCTCTGGGGGACGAAGCACGGGTTCCGGCCGGACCACCGCGGCATCGACCGGCTGCCGACGTAGGCCGCCGGGCACGACCGACCTCGTGCCCGGAGCACCCACCGAGTAGCTTGGTCCCCGCCGCGCCCACCACGCGGTGGCCCCCCGTCGACGACCGACCCCGGGCCGGGCGGATCGGGAGCAGGACGGGCGATGGACGACGGAGGACTCGGTCCCGCACGGGCCGCACTCGTGGCAGCGCTGGACGTCGTGGACGCCGCGCCCGCCGAGCGGTTCGAACGGATCGTCCGGATCGCGCGGGAGGTCTTCACGGTCCCGCTCGCCTACGTGAACGTCCTCGACGACGACACCCTGCACACCCTCACGCCGAACGTCCCCGACGAGATCGTCTCCGGCCCCCTCGGCTGGTCCTTCTGCCAACTCACGATCCGGCACCCCGAACCGACGATCGTCCCCGACACCACCGCAGACCCGAGGACGGCGGACCTCCCGGGCGTGACCCGGCGCGGCATCCGCTTCTACGCAGGGGTCCCGCTCGTCATGCCCGGCGGCCTGCCGGTCGGGACGCTCTGCCTGATGGACGTCGAACCGCGGAGCTTCTCGCTCGAGGACGAAGCCGCCCTCATCGACTTCGGCCGGTGGGCGGAACGGGCACTCGGCCAGGGGCTGCAGCGCGACCGGCTCCGCGACGTCGTCGGTGCGCTCACCCCGGCGCCGCTCGACACCCACGGGTTCTGCGTCGCCGGCACCTCCGTCCCCTACGGCGACACCAGCGGGGACCTGCACGACTGGTCCCGAACGGACGATCACCTCGTCGTGACCCTCGCGGACGTGATGGGCAAGGAGCAACCGGCCGCCATCCTCGCCGCCGGCATCCGGGCCGCACTCCGCCAGCACCGGCACCTCGCCCCCGCCGATGCGCTGGCGGTCGCCGAGCCCGCGCTCGCCGAGGACCTCACGGCCGCGAGCGCCTTCGCGACCCTGTTCCACGCCCGCGTCGACGTGGCGTCCGGTGCGGTCGAGGCCGTCGACGCCGGCCACGGGCTCGTCGTCCTCGTGCACGCCGACGGAGGGCACGACCTCCTGCGCTCGCACGACCTGCCGCTCGGACTGCACCCGTCGGGTGCGCCCCGGTCGGTGACGCGGTTCACGCTGGCCCCCGGGGACGCGCTGATCCTCGCGAGCGACGGCGCGCTCGACCTCGGCGACGGCACCATCGACGCCCTGACCGACCTCGCTCACACCCTCCGACGGGTCGGTGACCCGGCGCGGTTCCTCGAGGCGGTGCGGCTCCGCGCAGCGGAGCGCGCGGAGGACGACGTGACCGTCGTGGTCCTCACCCGCGCCGGTGCGGGCGGCGAGGACCGACGGACGGGAGGCGCGGGGCAGGACCGTCCCGCGCCTCCCGGCTGACGGGTGGTCGGCCCCACCGCCGCCGGCCGCGTCAGCTCGGACGCGCGTGCTGCACGACCCAGCTGTGCATGACGATCGCCGCGGCGGCGGAGGCGTTGATGCTCCTGGTCGAGCCGTACTGGGTGATCTCGAGGTGCGCGTCCGCGCCCGCGACCGCCTCGTCGGTCAGCCCGGGCCCCTCCTGCCCGAACAGGAACACGCACCGCTCGGGCACGGCCGCGGTCTCGATGCGCTGCGCGCCCGCCGTGTTGTCGATCGCGACGACCGGCCGCCCCTCGGCACGCATGGCCTCCAGGAACGCCGTGACGTCGGGGTGGTGGCGCACGTGCTGGTACCGGTCGGTCACCATCGCGCCGCGCTTGTTCCAGCGCCGACGACCGATGATGTGCACCGTGCCGGCGAGGAACGCGTTCGCGCTGCGGACGATCGAGCCGATGTTCAGGTCGTGCTGCCAGTTCTCGATCGCGACGTCGAACGCGTGCCGCCGGGTGTCGAGGTCGGCGACGATCGCGTCCATGCTCCAGTACCGGTAGCGGTCGACGACGTTGCGGGTGTCACCGTTCGCGAGCAGCTCCGGGTCGAGACGCGGGTCGTCCGGCCACGGTTCCGGGTGCGGTCCGACGCCGTGGGTCGTCGCCTCGTGGGTCGGCGGTGGCGGTGCGTCGGTCACGGTCCCAGGGTAGAGCGCCGGACACGCGCCTCGATGCCGGCGAGCAGCACGTCGATGCCGAGGGCGAAGCGGTCGTCGTAGGAGTGCTCGCCGAGGACCTCCCCCACGAGCGCGTGCCGTTCCGGACGACCGGCCTCGGACGTCCCGCGCCCGACGAGCACGCCGACGTGCCCGACCACGTAGTCGTAGACGACGAAGAACGCGTACATCGCCTCCCGGTCGGGCAGCCCCGCCTCACGGAGGGCGTCCACCACCCGGCGCACCACCGCGTCGGACTCCGACGACGCCAGGGGCGCGTGCTGGCTGTGCGACTCGAGCACGAGCGGGTGCGTGGTCATGAGGTCACGGAAGGTGCACGCGAAGACCCGGACGACCTCTCGCCAGTCGGACGGCCAGACGAACGTGGAGGCGAACTCGTCGACGGTGCGGCGGACGAGTTCGGCGTGGAGGTCGTCGAGGCCGCCGATGGTCCGGTGCACGGTCATGGGGGCGACGCCGAGCGCTGCGCCGAGGCTCCGGAACGACAGGCGCTCGAGGCCCTCCTCGTTGGCGATCCGCGTCGCGGCGTCGACGACCTGCTCGCGCGAGAGCACCTTCGGACGCCCGCGGCGGCGCTGCGGTGCCGGCGCTCCGGGGTCGGTCGTGGCAGCGGCGGGGTCGACGAGCACGGTGGGACTCCTTCTCCGGGTACGCGTACCGAAACCCTAGCGTGGAACCCGACCGACGTTCGGTGTCCGGCCCTCCGCCGAGGTCCGGGCAACCTCCCCGCACTAGGGTGTGGCCATGGCGAACCGCAGTGAGGTCGAGTGCTGGCTGACGGACATGGACGGCGTGCTCGTCCACGAGAACCAGGCGCTCCCGGGTGCTCCGGAGCTCATCCAGCAGTGGCTCGATGAGGGCACCGAGTTCCTCGTCCTGACGAACAACTCGATCTTCACGCCGCGAGACCTGAGCGCCCGCCTGCGCTGGTCCGGGCTCGAGGTCCCCGAGGAGCGCATCTGGACCAGCGCCCTGGCGACCGCCGACTTCTGCCGGTCCCAGATGCCGGGCGGGTCGGCGTTCGTGATCGGTGAGGCCGGCATGACCACCGCACTGCACGAGGCCGGCTTCATCATGACGGAGACCGCCCCGGACTACGTCGTCGTCGGTGAGACCCGCAACTACTCCTTCGAGGCGATCACCAAGGCCGTCCGGCTCATCCGCGACGGCGCCCGCTTCATCGTCACGAACCCCGACGCGACCGGCCCCTCCGCCGAGGGTGTGCTCCCCGCGACCGGAGCGATCGCCGCGATGATCGAGAAGGCCACCGGCAAGCAGCCGTACGTGGTCGGCAAGCCGAACCCGATGATGTTCCGGTCCGCGATGAACCGGATCGGCGCGCACTCGGAGAACACCGGCATGATCGGGGACCGGATGGACACCGACGTGCAGGCGGGCATCGAGGCGGGGCTGCACACCGTGCTCGTGATGACGGGCATCAGCGACCAGGCGGAGATCGAGAAGTACCCGTTCCGGCCGAGCGAGGTCATCTCCGGCGTGCACGAGCTCGTGCGCACCGAGCCCTTCGAGGTGGAGATCTAGGCGCGCTGCCGCTCGCGCTGCTCACGCGCTGGTCGCGCGTGCTGCTCGCGCGGTGGTCGCGCGTGCTGCCCGCGTTCCGGGCGGTGTCGCGTCAGACGACCGTCGGGAGGCGCGGCTCGCCACCCTGCACCGCGATGGCTGCCATGGGCGGTACCGTCCGCCACCGGCGCCGCAGGCGGCGCGGCCGGTCGTCACGCCACGCGAGCACCCCACCCGCGGCGACGCCGAACGCGAGGACCCCGAACGAGAACAGCCCGACGACCCCGACGATCGTCAGCCGGGTCAGGTCACCGGGCTCCGCCGTGGCCGAGAAGCCGATGGACCCGAAGTCCCAGAACGCGTGCAGGAGGACCGGCGCGAGCAGGGTGCCCGTCAGCCGTCGCGCGACGTAGAGGGTGGAGCCGAACGCCGCCGCGAACCCCACCTGCAGCAGGGTCGGGCCGATGCCCGCGCCGGCGAGGGCGTTGAGCAGGTGCAGCGCACCGAACAGCACGCACGACACCGCCCACGCACCGAACTCGGGCAGACGGCGCCGGAGCCCGACGAGCAGCACACCACGGGTCATGAGCTCCTCGAACGCGCCGACGAACAGCACGCCCACGGTGAGGAGCAGGAAGTACCGCACGGGCAGCGCGCTCCAGTCGACGAGGGGCAGCCGCAGCAGGCAGACCACGAGCACGCCGAGCGGAGCGATCGCCGCCCACCGCACCGGCGAGCGAGCCGGGTCGACCGTCGCGATCCGCCACCAGCCGAGCCCGGTGACGACCACGGCGAGCACGGCGAACGCGATGCCCTCCGGCACCACGAGGGACCGCACGACGCTGTCGACCGTCTGCCCGAGGGTCGGGTAGTCGTCGCTCGGACGGGCGCGCCAGGCACTGACCGCGGCGAAGGCCACGAGCGGCGCGAGGCCGACGAGCAGCGACGGCGGCACCGGCCACCGTCGGCGGCGGACCGGGGCTGCTGACGTCACGTCCCGTTTGTACCATTGGCTCATGCGGCTTCCCTCCCTCAGCACCATGGCCGAGGACTACGTGAAGCTCGTGTGGAAGGCCGGCGAGCGGGGCGGAGCCGGACTTGCCACGCGGGACATCGCCGCGGCGCTCAAGGTCTCGGCGTCGACGGTCTCGGGGAACCTCCGGAAGCTCGACCGCGACGGCCTGATCGAGCACACCCCGTACTACGGCGTCGTGCTGACCCCGCTCGGGCAGCAGGTCGCGGTCGCGATGGTCCGTCGCCACCGGCTCATCGAGACCTTCCTCGTGCAGCGGCTGGGCTACGGCTGGGACGAGGTGCACGCGGAGGCCGAGGCCCTCGAGCACGCCGTGTCCGAGACCTTCCTCGACCGGGTCGACGCCGACCTCGGCCATCCGACGCACGACCCGCACGGCGATCCGATCCCGCGCGCCGACGGCTCGCTGCCGGACTCCCCCGGCGCGCTCCTCGGCACGGTCGAGCCGGGGTCGTGCGGCATCGTCGACCGGGTGTCCGACGACGACCCGTCGCTGCTGCGGTACTTCGACGAACTCGGTGTCGCCCTCGGGACGCACCTGCGGGTCGAGCAGGTGCGGGACTACGCGGGGGTGATCGCCGTCGCACGCCGCGGCCCGGACGGCGCGGAGTCGCTCGTCGACCTGCCCGCCGCCGCCGCGTCCGCGATCTGGCTCGCCCCCGACGACGACTGACCGGACCCGCCGCGGCCCGCCCGGCCGGCCAACGGGCGGAACACGTCCCGTCGGGATGCGACGCAGCACCCGCCGGACGGGGGGCGCGTCCCCAGCCGCACCGCGCCTCCCGTGCGCGCGCACACCCGCAGCCCACCGAACGGGCGGATCCCGTCCCGCTCAGCGCCACCGACCCACACACAGCGCCCACTCGACACCGCGCGCACGGCGCGCACCGCCCGCGCCTGCCGGACGGGAGGCACCTACCCGGCCCGCACCGCGCCTCCCGCCCGCGCGCACACCCGCGCGCACACCCGCGCGCCGAGCGGGCGAGATACGTCCCGCTCAGCGCCGCCGACCCGCACATCGCGCCCGCTCGACATGACGCACGGCGCACCCCACCCGCACCGCGCCCGCCGTCCGCGCGTGCACCGGCAGCCGGCGAACGGGCAGAACCCGTCCCGCTCAGCGCCGCCGACCCGCACATCGCGCCCGCTCGACGCTGGCCATGGCGCACCCCGCCCGCGCCTGCCGTCCGCCTGCCGCCCGCCCGCCGAACGGGCGAAAAGCGTCCCGCTCAGCGCCACCGACCCACACATTGCGCCCGCTCGACGCCTTGCGCACGGCGCGCCCCGTCCGTACGCGACGCAGCACCCGCCGGACGGGAGGCACGACACCGGCCCGCACCGCTCCTCCTGTCCGCGCGCGCCCCCGTCAGGCCGCCCGACGGGCGAAAAGCGTCCCGCTCAGCGCCACCGACCCACACATTGCGCCCGCTCGACGCCTTGCGCACGGCGCGCCCCGCCCACTGGCGACCGGCCCGGGCACGCAGGTGACAGTCCCCGCGTCAGCCGCGCTCGACCGCCCGCTGCCGCAGGAACGGTGCCGCGAGCGTGGGCAGGACGTCCCGCCGGTGGATCCAGAACACCACGGCGGCGACGACCAGGTGCACGATGCTCAACACCCAGCGCCCGCCCGTGTCCGTGACGACGAACTGCACCGCGAACAGGGCGAGCAACGCGATCGCCGACCACCGGTGGAACCGCAGCGCGATGATGATCGCCACGCCGAGCACGGTCTGCGAGGCGGTGAGCATGAACTCCTCGACCTGCCGGGCGTCGAGCGGCAGCCCGCCCGTGGTCCCGCCGCCGAGCACGTGCGCGATCGGCAGGGAGCCGACGAGGAGCGACCACTGGTTGACCTTCGACGCGATGAGCGTCCCGATCGCGGCCCCGCCCATCCCCCGCAGGGCGAACAGCGCGGCGACGATGAACTCCGGCGCCTCGGTGGCGAGCGGCGCGAGCCACTGCACGAGGAAGTAGCTGTCGATGCCGAGCGCGCTGCCGGACTCGACCAAGGCGTCGGCGAACGGCTCGGCGGAGGCCAGGATCACCCCGGCGGCGACGACGAACAGGACGGCGATCGTCCAGCGACGTGCGCGCTGCGGCATCGAGGCGATGTTGCCCGCCATGCCCACGAGCTCCTCGTCGTCGTCCCCGTCCTCGGCCTTCGCGGCACGCCACAGGTAGGCGACGAACGCGGCGAGCAGCGCGAACCCGAACCACAGCGGGATCGACCCCATCAGCGGGATGAGGAACGCGACCACCGCCAGCAGCGCGAGGAACCCGACGTCGAGTCGCGCGGACCGCTCGAGCTCGAGCACCTTCGTCGCGATCGGCGGCATCGAGCCCGCCCGCACGAAGCGTCGGGCGACGAGCAGCGAGATGATCACGACGAGCGGCCAGCCGAAGCCGAGGAGCAGCCGGTTCGAGCCGGTCATGTTCGCGGCGGCGAACTGCTCGTAGGAGGCGTCGGAGCCGGACCGGAACGCGTAGTACAGGTCGACTGCGTACTCGGGCAGGACGGCGATGAGCGCCAGGATTGCGATCGCGAGCGCGCCCGAGATGTCCTTCTGCGCTGCCTCGGCGGCCCAGGCGAGCAGGAACGAGGCGGCGACGACGGCACCGCCGAACACGAGCAGGTCGACGATCGGGTTCGGCGCGAGGCCACCGATCCGGAACACGACGGCGGGCAGCGCGAGGACGACGCAGATCGCGATCCGCCCCCAGGCGCTGGGCCCCATGCGTGCGGGGACGGCAGCAGCCTGCACGGGTGTCGAGAGGGTGTCGGTCATGGTGGGTCTCCTGGTCGGAGCCACGGCGGAGCGTCACGGGAGGACCTCGGCCACGGCGGAACGGCCGAAGGTCTCGCTCGCCCGCGCGGCTGTCGCCACGGATCGGGTGGTGCACCGGGCCGATCGTCGTGATGGCCAGTGTGTCGATGCACGCGCTGGGAGCTACTCCCCTTCGATACCCACCTTGGCCGGTGTCCGGTCCCTGACGCAAGCCGATCCGGCCTGTTCGGCGGCCCGAATCCGGGTGTTCTCCGACCCGCCGCGAGCGGCCGGGCCGCACCGCCGACGGACGGGAGGCCCGTTGCGGGCCCGCCACGGGCCTCCCGTCCGTCGCCTGGTCACGTGCGACCGGTCGCAGCGCGCTCCAGGAGCGCGCCTCGGTCAACCGGAGGCGCGCTTGCTCCGACCGAGCGCGACCTCGCGACGCGCTCGCTCGACGGCGAGGGCGGACGCGGCGTCCGGGTCGTCGAGCAGGCGCTCGGTGTCTGCGACGTGCTCGTGGACCGTCTCGCCACGTCGCGCCGCGGCCTCCGCGAGGGCCGGGCGCGCAGCGTCCTCGCCGAGGGACGCGAGGGCCCGGCTCAGGGCGAGCCGACGGTCACGGTCGCCGTCGCCGAGCTCGCGCGCCAGCCGTCGTGCCAGTGCAGGGCGCTCGTCGTCCGGTGCGAGGACCGCCGCGGCACGCCAGGCCGTCCGACGGACCGAGGGGTCGGTGTCGCCGAGCCGGTCCGCGACCTCGGAGTACACCGACCGGTCGTGCATCTTCGACAGGGTGTGCACGGCCTGGGAGCGGGCCTGCGGTTCCGGTCGGGCCAGCTCGGACACGAGCCGCGGCACCACGAGGTCGGCCGGCAGCCGCACCAGGGACCAGGTGAGGGCCTCGCGGACCTGCAGGTCGGGCTCGACGGCGCACCGTTCGAGCAGCACGTCGAGGTCTGCTGGGTCCGCGGTCGTCCCGGCGGCCATCACGGCTCGGAGCCGGACGGAGGAGCGGGGGTCGGCGAGGGCGTCGGTCAGCATGCTCATCCCCTCATCGAACACCGGGCGGCCCCCGGGTCGCACGTCCGCCCGGCTGCGGCTGCGGGGACTCCGCCCTACTGCGCCGGGGCGAGCGACCCCGTCATCGTCTGGCCGGACGACCGCGTCGCGAAGCACGAGATGTACGTGTCGCCGCGGTCCCATGTCTCCTGGTCGGGCGCGTACGAGCCCTGCACCTGCACGTCGCCGTACGCAGCGGCGGCCGACGTGTTCAGCGCCGCCGACGTCTGGCACTGCTCGGAGGCCTGCGCAGCGAGGGCGTCCGGCCCCGGCCACGCCCCGGCCTGCACCTGGATGCGGGCGGTGAGCTGGGCGAGGTGCGGCGTCTGGCAGTCGACCACGGTGAACGTCTGGGCCCACGCGTTCGTGTACGGCGACAGGCACTCGCCGCCGGCGAGGTCCGTCCAGGCGTGCTCGCCCGGTGTCGCCTGCGTGGTGGCGAACTGCAGCCCGGCCGCCGCCGTCGGAGCCGCTGCCGCGGGCGTCGACGAGGCCTGCTCCGACGGGGCGGCGGACTGCGCGGCCGCGGTCGACGACGCGGACGGCGAGGTGAGGTGGTCGGAGACCGTGTTGCCCATGATCCAGCGCGCCAGCAGGAACACGGCGACGAGCATGACGACGATGAGGACCACCGCCCCGCCGAAGAGGAGCTGCTTGCCGCGCTTGCCCTCGCTCTGCAGCCGGGCGAACTGCTGGTTGATGACGCCCTGCTGCCCCGGGGCCCGGTCCGCCGGGGTCGCGTCGGAGGCACGGGCAGCGGAGCCACCTGCAGCGGAGGCACCCGCTGCAGCTCTGGGCTCGGTCGCCCGACCGACCGCCGGCATCATCGCGGTGCCGGTGTCGTGCGGGTCGTAGCCCGAGGAGCCGAGCTGGTCGACCGCGGCGGTGCCGAAGAGGTCCTTGATCGCGCTCGTGTCGCTCGTCTCGCGGCCGGACCACTCCGACTGGTCGATGTCCTCCGGGTCCGGGCGGCTCGTGGTGGCCCCGGGGCCGTCGTCCGCGTCGTGCTCGGGCTCCCGGTCGGCAGACCCGCCGAGGACGGCGTCGAAGTCCTGCCCGACCGACGGCGGGAGGTGGGCGGGGTACTCCGTGGGTGCGGGCTCGACGAGTGGCGGTGCCGCGGTCGGCGGGACGCTGTCGTCGGGTTCGGCCCACCACGGGGTACCGGATGCGGCGCGCGGGGGCTCGAAGGCGACGGTCGGGGTCGCCTCGGCCTCGTCGGCGAGCGACCACGCCGCGGTCGGGGCCGGGTCAGCGAGTCCGTCGTCCCCAGTGGCACCGGCAGCCGCGGCACCGGTAGCAGCCGCAGCAGCACCCGCGTCCGGAGCTCCTCCGACGGCAGGGGCGCCATCATCGACGGGGAGCGCGGCGGGCGCGGGCGGCAGGTCGAGCGCCTGGGCGGCCGGCACCCCGGAGGACGGCGTCGGGACCTCGCCGGTCACCACGTCGTCGTCGGTCTCGTCCGCGAGCGACCACGACCCGCCCGCGAGCGCCGTCGTGTCGTACGCGTCCGAGGTCAGGGTCGTCGGGACCTCCCCCGTCGCGTCGTCGTGCACGGCCCAGTCGAACGGACGGCCCGGGCCGGGGACCCCGGCACCGTCGTCGGGAGCGACCCGGAGCAGGTCGGTGAAGCTCGGCGGTTCGTCGGCGGGCGGCAGCGCGCCCTCGACGCCGAGGGGCTGTCGCGGCACCGGCTCGCCGACCGTGACCGCGTCGGTGTCGGTCCCGTTGGCCCGACCGAGCCAGTCGACGTCCGTCCGTCCGGTGCCGGTCGGGTCCGTGCGACGCCGCTCCTCGTCGATCGCACGGGCCTCGGCCGCCCGGGCGTCACGGGTCGACTGCGCGGTCGGCAGCTGGATCGAGCTGGGGTGGGCGTGCTGCGACGGCGCCGAGAGCTCCTCGGGCATCGAGATCGCCTGCGTGGCGTCATCGGCGGGCTGCTGCGCAGGAGCGTCGTCGGAGGCAGGGGCAGCCGACGGCTCGGCGTCCTCGTCGACCGGCGCCGCGAACGGCTCGGGCAGCGGCGCACCGGTCTCCTGCGCGGCCTTGAACGCCTCACGACGCTCCCGTCGGGACGGCCACTCGTCGGCCGAGCGGGGAGCGCCGAAGATGTCCGCGGCACTGCGGAGACCGCGGAACGGAGCGTCCGCGTCCGACGCGCGCCGTGCCTCCAGGCCGTCGGTCCCGTCTGCGGGGCCGTCGGTGTCCTCGGGGCGCTGCGCGTCGTCCGGACGCTCCCCGGTCACGCGGACAACCCCAGGTCGGCCAGCCCGATCGCGGCGTAGTAGGGGTAGCCGGCCGCCTCGATCCGCTCCTTGGCGCCGGTGTCCCGGTCGACCACGACGGCGACCGCCGCGATGATCGCGCCCTCGCGTTCGAGCGCCTCGGCCGCCTTGAGCGGCGAGCCGCCGGTGGTGGAGGTGTCCTCGAGCACGACGACGCGCTTGCCGCGCACGTCCGGCCCCTCGACCTGCCGGCCGCGGCCGTGGTCCTTCGGCTCCTTGCGGACGACGAACGCGTCGTAGGTGAGCCCACGGGCAGCCGCCTGGTGCAGCACGGCGCTGGCGATCGGGTCCGCGCCCATGGTCAGCCCGCCGACCGCCGCGACGTCCGGCACCTCAGCGATGAGGTCCGTCATCACCTGCCCGATGAGCGGCGCGACGCGGTGGTCGAGGCTGACCTTGCGGAGGTCGATGTAGTACGACGCCTGCTTCCCGCTGGTCAGCGTGAAGTCGCCGTGGAACACGGCTTCGGCCGCGATGTGGTCGATCAGCTGGGCGCGCACGTCAGTCACAGCGCACCAGAGTAGCCGGTCGGGGTGCTCCGGCGCTCCTGTGCACCTGCTGTCCGCCCGGCAGCACGCGCCGAGCAGCGCTCGGTACGCTCCGGAGCATGCCCCACACCGCACCGCCGCCAGCCGTGCCGGCCGGGCGTGCGGCCCGCGTGGGCAGGTGGGTCGCGGTCGGCCGGGAGGCAGTGGGCGCCCTGGTCGCGCTGGCCCTGTCCGTCATCGCGCTGCGCCACGTCATCGCCACGCCCCGGGTCGCGCTCCTCTGGTACGACGGCGACTCGGTGCTTCTGCCGCTGGTGCGGCGCTCGCTCGACGCCGGGCAGCCGTTCGAGTGGGCGATGTCCCCGGCGCTGTTCTTCTTCCCGGAACTGCCGGTCTACCTCCTGTGCTCGGTCGTGACGGCGACCCCGCAGCAGGCGCTCGCACTGAACGGCGTCCTCGTGTTCCTCGCGCTGTACGCCCTCCTGCGCGCGGCGACGAACGAACTCATGCCGTCCGCCCGGCGCGCGGCCCGGATCGCGGTGTCGTGCTCGGCGCTCGGGTTCGTGACGCTCCTGGTGCTGACCGAGTCGACCGTCACCGCGACGTCGCTCGAGCTGGCGTCGCTGCTGCTCACCACGACCTACTACTACGGCGCGGTGCTCGCCCTCCTCGCGACCGCCGTCCTCGTGCTGCGTGCCGTGCGGACCGGGAGCGCCTCGGTCGCGGTGCTCGTGACGCTCGGTCTCGTCGCCGCCCTCACCACGATGTCGAACCCGCTGTACGTGCCGTGGTCGGCGGGACCCGCGATCCTGACGCTCGTGCTGCTCGCGGTCGCACGCCGGGTGCCGTGGCGTCCGACGCTGCAGATCGCGGCGACCCTGACGACGGCGTCCGTGGTCGGGTACCTCCTGCGCATCCCCCTCCGACCGTTCGTGTCCCTCGACCCGAGCACCTACGTCCACCCGGAGCGGATGGCCGACACGCTCGCGTTCTTCGCCGCGCTCACGGACGACCGGGCCGGCAGCGCCGCCGGCGACGCCGGGCTGCTGCTGCTGTTCATCGGCGTGCTGCTGTCCGTCGGCGGCACGGTGTGGGCCTGGCGTGTGCGCACCTCCCGCACCGTGCTCGTCGCCGCCGCCCTGCCGCTCGTGACGGTCGTGGCCGTGTCCGTGGGCGTGCTCGTCGCCGGGTCGGACACCCCGCGCTACCTCGAGCCCGTCGTGACCGCACCGCTGCTCGCCCTGGTCGCGGTCGCCGAACTCACCCGCAGCGCGGTCCGCCGGACCCGCGTGCACCGGCCCCTCCGTGGCATCCGGACGGCGTTCGCGATCGGGGCGGCCGGGGTCCTCGTCGCGGGCATCGCCACCGCCCCGGGGACGGTCCGTGCCGTCGCCGACGCCCGGTACCAGCCCGCCGCCTGCCTCGACCGTTGGGCCGCCGGTCGCGACGTCACGGGGGTCGGGCAGTTCTGGACCGTGCGCCCGCTCGCCACCTACGCGGCGCCCAACGTCGAGCTGCTGCAGGTCCGCGACACGTTCGCCACGTACCCCTGGCTGGTCGACCTCGGGGCCTACCGCGGGGCCCGTCCCACCTTCGTCGTGATCGGGTCCGGCGACGTCTGGACCACCGCGGTGGAGGACTCGCTCGGCGAACCGGCCTCGATCGTCCACTGCACCGGGTTCGACGTGTACGACTACGCCGGCACGTCCGGCGCCGCGCGACTCCGCACACTGGTCGTCGACAGCGCGGCGGAGATCCGGCGGCAGCGGGGCTTCTGAGCGCCGTCCTCCGCGTCGTGGCTCCGTCCACAGCGGCGAGCCGCGGCCCGTCCGAGCCTGTGAGGATGTATAGGCTCGTCACCGTGACCCGCGCCTCCGACCACCGACGCCCCGTCCGCCTCCGTCTGGCCGCCACCGTCCTGGCACTGACCGGGCTGGTCGGCACCGTGGTTCTCGACGCGCCGTCCGCCGGCGCCGCGGCCTACCCGTCGTGGGACGACGTCCTCGCCGCGCGCAGCAAGGAGTCCGCGAAGCAGGACCAGATCACCGAGATCCGCGGCATCATCGCGGGACTGTCCACCCGGGTCCACGACGCACAGGCCGAGGCCGAGCGGCTCGGCACGGCGTTCTACGAGGCACAGACCGCCGCACAGGACGCCGCCGCCAAGGAGCAGCGGCTCCGCCAGGACGCCGAAGAGCACGCGGAGACCGCGGAGCAGAGCGCCGCGCAGGCCGGGCAGCTCGCCGCGCAGATGGCTCGTTCCGGGGGCTCGGACGTCACGGCGAACGTGATCGGTGACCAGGACGCGTCGGACCTCCTCTACAGCCTCGGGGCGCTCAGCAAGCTGTCCGAACAGGCCGAGCGGGTCGAGGCCCAGGCGTCGGCCGATGCCCGCGTCGCCAGGTCGCTCCAGGCGCAGGCGGACCGCGCCGCCGAGGAGCTCGACGAGCTCGCGCAGGCCGCCCAGGCGCGCATGGAGGAAGCCCAGGCGGCCTCGGACCGGGCACAGGCCGCGTACGACGAGCAGCAGTCGAACAAGGCCAGGCTCGACGCGCAGCTCGCGTCGCTCACCTCCGGGCGGGTGCGTTCCGAGCAGGAGTTCGCGAAGGGCGAGGCGATCCGCAAGGCGGCGGAGGAGAAGGCGGCACGCGAGGCCGCAGCCCGGGCCGCCCGTGCCGCAGCGGCCGCCGCTGCCGCAGCCGCCGCGGGTTCCACGGGTGGTTCGTCGAGTGCGCCGAGCAGCGGCTCCTCGGGCGGCGCGGCCGGCTCCGGGTCCGGATCCGGCTGGGTCCGACCTGCGAGCGGCTGGATCACGAGCCCGTACGGCAACCGTGTCCACCCGATCTACGGCACCGTCATCAAGCACGACGGGGTCGACCTCGGCAGCCCCTGCTCCTCCGCCATCGTCGCGGCGGCGGCCGGCACCGTGGACTACGTCGGCTGGTACGGCGGGTACGGCAACTACGTGCGGATCTCCCACGCCGGCGGGGTGCAGACCGCGTACGGGCACATCGTCGCGGGCGGCTATCGCGTCAGCAAGGGCCAGCAGGTGTCGGCCGGGCAGCTGATCGCCCTGGTCGGGTCGACGGGCAACTCCACCGGGTGCCACTCCCACATCGAGGTCCACTCGGGCGGTGCGACGATCGACCCGGTGCCGTTCTTCGCGGCCCGGGGCGTCTCCTTCTAGGCGGCCGGGGTTCCCGGGGCCGTCGGCCACTCGCGGGCGAGCACGGCCATGAGGACCTCGTCGTGGAAGTGCCCGTCGTGGAAGGTCGCGTCGCGTCGGACGCCCTCCACGCGGTACCCGACCCGGGCGTAGACGGCTCGTGCCCGGTCGTTGAAGGCGTGCACCGTGAGCTCGATGCGGTTCAGCCCCATCTCGCGGAACCCGTAGTCCGTCAGCACGCGCACCGCGTCCGTCCCGTACCCCTTCCCGACGAACTCGCTGCCGATCATGACCGCGAGCCGGCCCGCGCGGGTCGGGAGCCGGGCACCGAAGAGCGTCACGTGGCCCACGAGCGTGCCCGACGCGCGGTCCACGACGCTGAAGCCCACGTCGCCGCTCCGTTCGCTCGTGCTCCAGTCGCGGAACATCGCTGCGATCGGCTCCGCCGGCCGCGGTCGCACGAGGACCTGCTGCAGCACGGCCCACGCCGGGTCCTGCCACCACCGCACCAGGTCCGGGAGGTCGCCGTCCACCAACGCCCGGAGGCGCACCCGATCGCCCTCGAGCACCTGCTCGCCGTACCGCTGTGCCTCGGCGGCCCCGTCCCACGTCACGGCACGACTCTCCCACGACTCCAGCCCGCCGCACAGGGGGTCAGCGCACGCGGGACTCCCGGCCGGCCCCGAGCCCGCCACGGACCACCTCGAGCAGGACCGGCAGTTCCTCGCCGAGCACCGCGTCGAGGTCGGCGACGATCACCTCGACCCGGTCGGTGATCACCCGCGGGGACGCTCCTCGACGGGCGCGGACCAGGACCCGGACCGCACTCAGCCCCCGGACACGGTGGACGTCCACCACGAGCGACGCGACCTCGGGCAGGGCACCGACGGCGGCCGAGAGCGCGTGCTCCACGGCGGCCGACTCGATCCGGACGACACCGTCGACACCGGCACCGTCGACACCCACACCGTCGCCGCGGTCCCCGTCGCCGCCGTCCTCGAGCACCACCCCGGTCCGCCCGCCCCCGATGGTCGCGAGCACGACGAGGGCGAGCACCCCGACCACCACGGCCCCACCGAGGACCACCGTCCACGCGAGCACGCCGGCGTCGCGACCGGCACCCGTCCCGAGCGCGTCGAGGCCCGGCCGTGCGAGGCCGTGCCACAGCGCCGCCGCGGTCGGCAGGGTCGACACGAGGACCGCACCCGCGCCCAGGACGAGCAGCAGCAGCCCGACGACCACCAGCGCCACACGGCCGACGACCCGGTTCGTGGCGTTCACCCGTCGATCCGTCCCGTCGGCTGCACCCGCACGCGCGCGGTCACCGTCGGCCGGAGGTCGAGGGCGTCGAGCTCCCGCTGCACCGCCTCGGTGGCGGCGACCACGGGCGCGTCGACCCCGGCCGCGGGCCGCAGCACGACGTCGACGGTCCGCCGTCCGACGGTGCCGACCGCTGCGTCGGGTCCGAGCCGGGTCGCCGACCGGGCCGCACGGGCGGCCGCGGAGGCGACGACCTCGTCGTCGAGCACGACGGCCAGCCGGTGCGAGGGCACGGTGTGGCGGGGCCGCCGGCCGGGCAGCAGCCCGCGGAGGAGGAACACCAGCCCGACGACCGCGACGACCACACCGACCGTGACGACGACGGTGGTGTCGGTCCCCCGCGGAGCACGGACGGCCGCATCGACGACGGATCGCGGGTCGGTACCGGCGACGATCTGTCCGAGCAGCACGACGGCGGCGACGGACACGATCGCGGCCGACGCGAGGAGCGTGAGGAGCATCGCGAGGACGACCGTCCCCGAGCGCGACGGACGGGTCTCCCGGCGGAGGACCCTCGCGCACACCCGGTCGCGGTCGGGGTGGGTGGGGCGCGTCGCGTCGGTCACCGGACCCGCCCGTGGGTCTCGGTGACGGACGACGCGTGGACGACGTCCACCCGGTCGACCTGCCGTCCGGTGATGGCCCGCACCCGCTCGGCGATCACCTGCCGCGCCCGGTGGGCGGTGCGCAGCACCGGCTCGTCTCGTCCGGCCCCGGTGCCGAGCACGGGGAGGACGAGCGGTGCGGTGACCCAGACCGCCAGGGATCCGCGGCCGTCGTCGGTGACCCGGGCACGGACCTCCCGGGCCGGTGCGCGGAGCGCCTCGGCCGCGACCGCCTGCGCGGTGCGGACGAGCGCTGCGGACCCGATCCGGTCCCAGCCGGGCACGGTGCCGCCGGGCACGGCCCCGCCGGGCACGGCCCCGC
>NZ_NXIA01000016.1 GCF_002412165.1 Curtobacterium sp. 'Ferrero' | reverse complement strand
CAGCCGCGCAGGCCGAGCGTCGCCAGGACCACCGACAGGTCACGGTCGACGACCGCGACGTCGGCCTCCTCCCGCACCCGCGGCTTCGCGTCGAACGCCACTGACAGGGCCGCGGCCCGCATCATCTCCAGGTCGTTCGCCCCGTCGCCGACGGCGATCGTCCGCGCCGGGTCGACGCCGTCGGCCGACGCCCACTCCCGGAGCGCGGTCGCCTTCGCCGCCGCGTCGACGACGTCGCCGAGCACGCGCCCGGTCAGGATGCCGTCCGTCACCTCGAGCCGGTTCGCGCGGCAGTGGTCGAGGCCGAGGTCGGCTGCGAACGGGTCCAGGACCTCGTGGAACCCGCCGGAGACGACGCCGACCGTGCCGCCTGCGGCGTGCACGCCGTCGACCAACGCACGTGCCCCGCTGGTCACCCGGACCGCCTGCCGTGCGGACCGGAAGACGTCGTCCTGGAGGCCCGCCAGGGTCGCGACACGCTCCCGGAGGCTCGCCGCGAAGTCGATCTCGCCGCGCATGGCCCGCTCCGTGATCGCGGCGACCTGTGGCCGGGTCCCGGCGGCGTCGGCGAGGAGTTCGATCACCTCGTCTTCGAGCAGGGTGGAATCGGCATCGAGGACGACGAGGAAGCGGGGCACGGACCAACGGTACCGACAGCCGGAGGCGCGGCTGACGTNCGCCCGGCAGGACGCCTACGCGTCGGTGCCGACGGCGACGCTACGCGTCGGTGCCGACGGCGACGCTACGCGTCGACGCGCACGCCCTTGCCGACGACCGTGATGCCGGACTCGGTGACCGTGAAGCCGCGGGCCTCGTCGGCGGCGCGGTCGACGCCGACCTGCGCACCCGGTCCGATGACCACGTCCTTGTCGAGGATCGCCCGGTTGACGATCGCCCCGGCACCGATCTCGGCCCGCTCG
This sequence comes from Curtobacterium sp. 'Ferrero', assembly GCF_002412165.1. Taxonomy (GTDB): domain Bacteria; phylum Actinomycetota; class Actinomycetes; order Actinomycetales; family Microbacteriaceae; genus Curtobacterium. Next base: position 87,583 of record NZ_NXIA01000016.1, on the reverse strand, counting down.
AACACGATCGAGTCGAGGACCTTCGCACCCGAGTCGATGCTGCACCACGGCCCGATGACGCTGCGCTCGAGCTGGGCGCCCGAGAGCAGGCAGCCGAGCGAGACGATCGAGTCGACCGTCGTGCCGGTGTTGCCGTTCGCGTCCCGGACGAACTTCGCCGGCGGCAGGTTCGTCTGCTGGTTGAAGATCGGCCAGTCCTGGTTGTACAGGTTGAAGACCGGGACGGGGGCGATGAGGTCCATGTGCGCGTCGAAGAACGAGTCGATCGTCCCCACGTCCCGCCAGTAGTACTTGTCGCGGTCCGTCGAACCCGGGACGTCGTTGCGCTGCAGGTCGTACACGCCGGCGTCGCCGCGCGCGACGAAGTCCGGCACGATGTCGCCGCCCATGTCGTGGTTGCTCGTCTCCACCTGGCCGTCGCGGAGGACCGCGTCGACGAGGGCGTCGGCGTCGAAGACGTAGTTGCCCATCGAGGCGAGCACCTCGCCGGGGGAGTCGGCGAGCCCCACGGCGTCCTTCGGCTTCTCGAGGAAGGCGTCGATCTTGGTGGGGTCGTCGTCCGCGACCTGGATGACGCCGAACTGGTCGGCGAGGCCGATCGGCTGGCGGATCGCTGCCACCGTGGCACTGCGGCCGGAAGCGATGTGGGCCTCCACCATCTGGTGGAAGTCCATCCGGTAGACGTGGTCTGCCCCGACCACGACGACGATGTCGGGGCGTTCGTCCCGCAGCAGGTTCAGCGACTGCAGGATCGCGTCCGCCGAACCGGCGAACCACCGCTTGCCGAGCCGCTGCTGGGCGGGGACGGAGGCGACGTAGGAGCCGAGGAGCCCCTCCATGCGCCACGTCGCCGCGACGTGACGGTCGAGGCTGTGCGACTTGTACTGGGTGAGCACGACGATCTTCTGGAGTCCGGAGTTCACGAGGTTCGACAGTGCGAAGTCGATGAGCCGGAAGTTGCCGCCGAACGGGACTGCTGGTTTCGCGCGGTCCGCGGTGAGGGGCATGAGCCGCTTGCCCTCTCCGCCGGCGAGGACGATGCCGAAGACCTTCTTTGGTGCCATACCGCTCACAGTATGCGTCCGGACCCGCGAACGGTTACGTTGAACCGGTGCGAGTCGATCTGTTGACCAGGGAATACCCACCAGAGGTGTACGGCGGCGCCGGCGTCCACGTGGCTGAGCTCACCGCAGCGCTGCGGTCGGGGACGGACACGGAGGTCCGGGTCCGGGCCTTCGGGGCCTTCCGCGACGAGGCCGACGTCTGGAGCTACCGGACGCCGGACGGCCTCGACCGCGCGAACGGCGCGCTGCAGGCCCTCGGCACCGACGTCCGCATCGCCGCGGACGTCGAGGGCGCCGACCTCGTGCACTCGCACACCTGGTACGCCAACGCCGCCGGCCGCATCGCGCAGCTGACCCACGGCATCCCGCACGTCGTCACGGCGCACAGCCTCGAGCCGCTCCGGCCCTGGAAGGCCGAGCAGCTCGGCGGCGGCTACCGCCTGTCGAGCTGGATGGAGCGCGAGGCGTTCGAGCAGGCCGACGGCGTCATCGCGGTGTCGAAGGCGATGCGTGCGGACATCCTGCGGTCGTACCCGTCGATCGATCCGGCACGGGTGCAGGTCGTCTACAACGGCATCGACATCGACGAGTGGAAGCCGACCGTCGACGAGGACGCCGTCCGGGCGCTCGGCATCGACCCGACGCGCCGCAGCGTCGTGTTCGTCGGCCGGATCACCCGCCAGAAGGGCCTGCCGTACCTCCTCCGCGCGGTGGCGTCGCTGCCGTCGGACGTCCAGATCGTCCTCTGTGCCGGCGCGCCCGACACACCGGAGATCATGGCCGAGGTCACCGGGCTCGTCGAGTCGCTCCGTTCCGAGCGCGACGGGGTGGTCTGGATCGACCGGATGCTCTCCCACCAGGAGGTCGTCAACGTCCTGTCCTCCGGCACGGTGTTCGTCTGCCCGTCGATCTACGAGCCGCTCGGCATCGTCAACCTCGAGGCCATGGCCTGTGGCATCCCCGTCGTCGGCACGGGGACCGGGGGGATCCCCGAGGTCGTTGCGGACGGCCTCACCGGACGGGTCGTCCCGATCGACCAGGCGCAGGACGGCACCGGCACGCCGACCGACCCGGACCGCTTCGTCGCCGACCTCGCCGCGACGCTCGACGAGGTGCTCGCCGACGAGGGCCTCGCCAAGCTCATGGGGCGCGCGGGTCGGCTGCGGGTGGAGACCGAGTTCACGTGGGACGCCATCGCGCAGCGGACCCGCGCCGTGTACGACCAGGTGCTCGCCGGGCGCTGAGCGGACCCCGGCCGTGCGCGGCCGGGTGCTCGCCGGTCGCTGAGCCGACCCGGGCGCGTGGCGTGGACCGATCCCGGTGTCGCGCCACGGGCCCGGTGTCCGACCCCGTAGGCTGGGGACATGCCCTCGGTCGTGCGCTTGTCAGACGTCTCCGTGGTCCGCAACGGGGCCACCATCCTCGACTCCGTGACGTGGGAGGTGCAGGACGACGAGCGCTGGGTCGTGCTCGGAGCGAACGGCGCCGGCAAGACCACGCTGCTGCAGGTCGCCGGGGCGCAGTCGTTCCCGACCACCGGACAGGTCGAGGTGCTCGGCACCGAGCTCGGTGGGGCCGACCTGTTCGAGCTCCGGCCCCGCATCGGCTTCGCGTCCACCGCGCTCGCCCGTCGGATCCCGGTCACCGAGACCGTCCTCGACGTCGTCCTCACCGCGGCCTACTCGATCACCGGTCGGTGGAACGAGGAGTACGAGGAGCTCGACGTCCGGCGTGCCCAGCGCGTCCTCGACGAGTGGGGCCTCGGCGCCTTCACCGAGCGCACGTTCGGGGAGCTCAGCGACGGCGAGCAGAAGCGGGTCCAGATCGCCCGCGCCGTCATGACCGACCCCGAGGTCCTGTTCCTCGACGAGCCGGCCGCGTCGCTCGACCTCGGCGCCCGCGAGAGCCTCGTGCGCACCCTCGGCGGGTACGCGCAGAGCGCCGACTCGCCGGCCATCGTCATCGTGACCCACCACGTCGAGGAGATCCCGGCCGGCTTCACCCACGCCCTGATCCTGGCGGACGGACGCGTCCAGGCGGCCGGACCGATCCGCGAGGTGCTGACCGACGCGACCCTCACGACGGCGTTCGGCATCGACCTGAGCGTCACCGAGGACGACGGCCGCTGGACCGCCCGCGCGTCGTAGCGGCTCGCACGGCCGATCTGGTAACGTAGACGGCTGGCGCACGCCGCAGACTTCCCGCGCGGTGTCCTCCGGATCCCTGGCCCACGGTCAGGTGTCTCCTGGTCATCCGCGCAGTCCGACCATCTCAACCGAGGAATCTCCATGAAGACCGACATCCACCCCGAGTACAACGCCATCGTCTTCCGCGACCTGGCCTCCGGTGAGACGTTCCTGACGCGCTCGACCGCGACCAGCGACAAGACCATCGAGCTCGACGGTGCGACCTACCCGGTCATCGACGTCGAGATCTCGTCCGCGTCGCACCCGTTCTACACGGGCAAGCAGCGCATCCTCGACTCGGCCGGTCGCGTCGAGAAGTTCAACCAGCGCTTCAAGGGCTTCGCCAAGTAAGGCAGCTCGCGCGCGTCCTGACGGGCGGTCCTCCTCCGGGAGGGCCGCCCGTTCGGCGTTGGTAGGGGTGAGTGCGCTCGGCGTCGGCGGGCGGTTGCTTGCGTCCAGCTCGAGCGCCGGAACCAGGTTCCGGGCACAGCACCGCGGAAAAGCGTGGTGTGGTGTCCGGAACCAGGTTCCGGCGGCGTCGCTGCGAGGTGGCGGCGTCGCTGCGAGGTGGTGGCTTTACTGCGACGGCCGCGGGACGGGCGCGTGCTACGAACCGTTGCGGTGCGGCCAACGCCCGTCGGCAGTGAACGCCGCGTCGCGCTTCGCCCGCATGTACTCCTGGAACGACGCCGCTTGCTCGGCGCACCAGCCGACCTGTTTCCGGTGGAGCTCCTCGGCCGAGACACCGAGTTGGTCCGGGTACTTCGCGGCGATCGCCTGGGCCACCCGCCCGGCAGCAACGGCGTCCGCCCCGGCATCGTGCGCGTCGGACAGCGTCACGCCGTAGAGCTCTGACGCGGCCTCGAGCGTCCGCTTGCCCTTCCGGTACGTGTCGAGCGCCTTGTCGATCACGAGCGGGTCGACCACGTTGCCGATGACGGGGGAGGGCAGGCCGTGCCGACGGGCCTCCCGATCGAGGACCGTGAGGTCGTACGGTGCGTTGTAGATGACGAGCGGGATCCCGCGGGCGAACACCGCCTCGACCGCAGCGATGACCTCGGCCACGACCTCGCCCGCCGGGCGTCCCTCGGCCTGGGCGCGCTCGGTCGTGTAGCCGTGGACCGCGGCCGCACCCTCGGGGATGGCGATGCCGGGGTCGGCGACCCAGGCGCCCTCGACGATGGAGCGACCGGTCATGTCGATCAGGCCGACGTGCGCCGTGACGATCCGGGCGGTCTCGACGTCGACGCCGGTCGTCTCGAGGTCGAACACGCCGAGGGCGTGCCACCACGGTCGGCCGGAGAGGTCCTGCACCGCTGCCGGGGCGACGCGCGCGCTGCCGGTGCCGGTGTCGCCGCCGGTTTCGTCGCCGGTGCCGCCGACCCCCGGGAGGGCGGAGGACGGTGCGGTCTCGGTCGCGGAGTACGTCACGCGGCCAGGCTAACGGGACGCACCGACACGCACGACGCGACCCGCCTGCGGGACGTGCGCCGTGCCTCCCGTCCGAGCGACCGGACGGGCGGACCCGACCAGACCCGCCCACCGGACGGACCGCCCCGACCAGACCGGCCCACAGGACGGGTCGGCGCGTCGGCCCTCATCCCACGGGACGGGCCGGCGCGTCGGCCCTCAGCCCGCGGCGGGAGCCGGACCCGGATCCGCCACGGCCGCCACCGGCGCGACCGGGGCCGCGCCGACGTGCAGCCAGAAGAACGACTGCGTGCCGAGGGTCAGGGTGACGTTCCCCTCGTCGTCGAACGACGGGAAGGTCCCGCCGCCGAACAGGTCGTACAGGGGCCGACCGGCGAACTCGGGCGCGTGCACCGTCACCGAGGTCGGGTTGGTCGCGAACGAGAAGACGCAGAGGACGTCCTCGGCGTGCGGCCCGAACTGCTGCCCGGAGCCCTCCCAGGACCGCACGAACGCCAACACCGAGTCGTTCGAGGTGTCCTGCACGTCGAGGGTGCCCATGCCGAACACGGGGTGGGCCTTCCGGACGTGGATGACGTTGCGGACCCAGTGCAGCAGCGACCGCGACTGCGCCAGCTGCGCCTCGACGTTGACCTGCGCGTAGTTGTAGACCAGGGACTGCACGACGGGCAGGTACAGCTTGCCGGGGTCGGCAGTGGAGAAGCCGGCGTTGCGGTCGGGCGTCCACTGCATCGGGGTGCGGGACGAGTCGCGGTCGGGCAGCCAGATGTTGTCGCCCATCCCGATCTCGTCGCCGTAGTACAGGAACGGCGACCCCGGGAGCGAGAACAGCAGCGCGTGGATCAGTTCGAGCTCGGCGCGGGAGTTGTCGAGCAGGGGCGCGAGACGCCGCCGGATGCCGATGTTGGAGCGCATCCGCGGGTCGTAGCCGTACCAGCCGTACATGGCCTGCCGGTACTCCTCGCTGACCATCTCCAGCGTCAGCTCGTCGTGGTTGCGGAGGAACACGCCCCACGCCGCCGACGAGGGCACGTCGAGGGTCTCGGACAGGATCGCCTTGAGCTCGGAGGCGTGCTGGGCGCGCAGCGAGTAGAAGATGCGCGGCATGACCGGGAAGTCGAACGCCATGTGGCACTCGGGCTCCTCGTCGGTGCCGAAGAACGCGGCGGTCTCGCGTGGCCACTGGTTCGCCTCGGCGAGGAGCACCCGACCGGGGTACTCGTCGTCCACCATCGCGCGCAGCTTCTTGATGAACTCGTGGGTCTCCGGCTCGCCCTCGCCGTTGCCCTCCTCGGACTCGAACAGGTAGGGGATCGCGTCGAGCCGGAGCCCGTCGACGCCCATGTCGAGCCAGTGGCGGACGACGTCGTACACGGCCTCCACCACGGCCGGGTTCTCGAAGTTGAGGTCCGGCTGGTGCGAGAAGAACCGGTGGAAGAAGAACTGTCTGCGTACCGGGTCGAACGTCCAGTTCGACTCCTCGGTGTCGACGAAGATGATGCGGATGTTCTCGTAGTGCTCGTCGGTGTCGCGCCAGACGTAGAAGTCGCCGTAGGGGCCGTCCGGGTCCTCTCGGGACTGCTGGAACCACTCGTGCTGGTCCGACGTGTGGTTGATCACCATGTCGATGACGATGCGCATGTTGCGTTCGTGCGCCTTGGTGACCAGTTCGCGGAAGTCCTCGAGGGTGCCGAACTCGGGCAGGATCGCCTTGTAGTCGGCGATGTCGTACCCGCCGTCACGCAGCGGCGACTGGAAGAACGGCGGCAGCCAGATCGCGTCGATGCCGAGCCACTGCAGGTAGTCCAGCTTGCCGATCACGCCCTGGATGTCGCCGATGCCGTCGCCGTTCGAGTCGACGAAAGAGCGGATCATGCACTCGTAGAAGACGGAGCGCTTGTACCACTGCGGGTCCAGGGTCAGGCCTGGGAGCTGGATCGGGGCCGTGAACGTCACCCTGGACACGCTAGGCCGCCAGGCTGGCGCTGTCCGCAGGAAGGGTGCAGACCGCCGACGGGCCGGCCTGTCGGCCGTTCGGCCGTTCGGCCTGGAGGCACGGATCACCTCCACAGGTCGCTCGCGTCTGCGAGTTCTCCACATCCACGTCGCCAAGGGGGCTTGTGCGACGGTCGCCTTCCCTAGACTGGCCCGGATGCGTCCGCCCGTGCTCTCCCCGTACCAGTCCCTCATGGCAGCGACCCCGGTCGTGCACCGTGCCGTGCAGGTCGACGGCCGACGGACGCACTACTGGGTGTACGGCCCCGAGGACGCGACGCGCACCGTCCTGGCCGTGCACGGGTTCCGCGGCGACCACCACGGGCTCGAGACCATCGCAGCGCACCTGCAGGGCGTCCGCGTGATCGTGCCGGACCTGCCCGGGTTCGGCGTGTCCGACCCGCTGCCGACCTCCGACATCGACTCCTACGTCGGGTGGCTGACCGGGTTCCACGCGGCGCTCGGCCTCGGTGCGGACACCGTCGTGCTGGGGCACTCGTTCGGTTCCATCGTCGTCGCGGCGACCGTCGCCGCCGGTCTGCGGACCCGCCTGCTCGTGCTCGTCAACCCGATCGCGGCCCCGGCGCTCCAGGGCCCGCGGGCGATCGCGACCGGCGCGGCGATCGGTTACTACCGCGCCGGGGCCCTCCTGCCGAAGCCCCTCGGGCTCGCGCTGCTGCGCGACCCCGTCATCGTCCGGGTCATGAGCATCGCGATGCTCAAGTCGCACGACCGCGAGCTGCGGCGGTGGGTGCACGACCAGCACGACCGGTACTTCTCGGCGTTCTCCGACCGCAGGAGCGTGCTCGAGGCGTTCCGAACCTCGGTGACCCACGACGTCGCGGAGTACGCGGCCCGCATCAACGTGCCGGTGCTGATGATCGCTGCCGAGCACGACGACATCACGGCGGTCCCCGAGCAGCGGGCGCTGGCGGCGCGGCTCGCCGACGCCGAGCTCGTCGTGGTGCCGGACGTCGGGCACCTCGTCCACTACGAGACCCCGGCGGCGGCGGCCTCTGCCGTGTTGCGGCGGATGGACGATGCCCCCGGAGCGCGCCCCGGCGCCCCTCGCGGGGCGTGGGCTCGCTCGAAGCGGGCCGCGGCGGCGGCGCCTGACGGGGCGGACGCAGGTCGCGCCTCCCGGTCCGACCGCGGCGCGGAGCGCGCGTCGTGAGCCGCTTGCGGATCGGTATCGACTGCCGGTACGTGCGGATCGGCCGACACGACGGCATCTCGCGGTTCACCGCCGGCGTCGTGCAGCACCTGCCGGACCGGCACGACTACACGCTGCTCGTGCACGACGAGCGCCAGCTCGAGTCGCTGCCGGCCGGACTGCCGCACGCGCTGCTGCCGGCACCGACCGACGCGGGGGAGCCGTTCGTCGCCCGCCACGTCGACCGGCTCGGGCTCGACGCGGTGTTCTCGCCGATGCAGACCATGGGGTCACGCGGCCGGCACTACGCCCTCGTCCTCACGCTGCACGACCTCATCTACTACCGAAACCGCACCCCGCCACGGGAGTTCTCGTGGCCCATCCGTCTCGGGTGGCGTGCGTTCCACCTGTCCTGGGCGCCGCAGCGCTTCCTGCTGAACGGTGCCGACGGCGTCGTCACCGTGTCCGAGACCACCGCCGGGCTGATCCGGCAGCACCGGCTCACGAAGCGTCCGGTCACGGTGGCGTACAACGCGGCCGACCCCGCCCCGCGTCGGCCGGCGGACGGACCGCGCCGGCGCGACCTCGTCTACATGGGGTCGTTCATGCCGTACAAGAACGTCGAGACGCTCGCCGCCGCGGTGCCGTTGCTCGGGGCGGAGTGGCGCCTGCACTGCATGTCGCGCGTGTCCGACGCCGATCGCGCGCGCCTGTCCCGCCTTGCGCCGCCCGGGTCGATCGTGTTCCACGACGGTGCGAGTGACGAGGAGTACCTCGACGTCCTGCGCTCCGCGACCGCGCTCGCGACCGCCTCGCACGACGAGGGCTTCGGCATCCCGCTCGTCGAGGCCATGGGCGTCGGGACCCCGGTCGTCGTCAGTGACATCCCGATCTTCCGCGAGATCGGCGGGGACGCTGCGGAGTACTTCGATCCCGGGTCCCCGTCCGCGGTCGCGGCCGCGGTCCGACGGCTCGAGGCGCGCTGGGACGAGGCCGCTGAGCGCTCCGTCGAGCGGGCGGCACGGTTCCGCTGGGCGGACTCGGCCGAGCAGGTCGTCCGTGCCGTCGAGCGCGCGGTGGAGGACCGCGCCGGGAGGACGGGGAGCGACGGGGACTGAGCCGTCCCCGACGGTGCCGACGTCCGCGACGGCGCGGTGTCGGTCGTCCGGTCGCGCGCGTCAGTCCTCGGGCCGAGCCGCCGTCACGGTGCTGCCCGGGAACGCCTCCTCCGCCGCGTGCGAGGCCTTCGCCATCACCGCGGCGAGGGCCTGTCCGCGCCCGATCGTCCGGACGGTCATCTGCTGGGAGCCGGGGTCGTCCGTCGGGTCCGCCGTCCCCCAGCCGCACTCGACCCCGCGGACCCCGCCGATGGCGAGCAGCTGGCGTGCGACGTCGAGCCGGCGTGCGGTGACGTCCCGGTCGGCGGAGACCCCGACCTCGACCTCGCCGAGGTCCGCGACGGCGTAGACGTGGACGCCGTTGCCCGCGGTCCGCTCGGCGGCGCGGCTGAGGTCGGCGACGAGGGCGTCCTGCTGCTCGGCCGGCAGGTCCGGGTCGACCGTGACGGTGGACGTCACGTCGTAGCTCGCGAAGCCCGTCTTCTGCGTGTCGCCGGCATCGACCGACCGGACCCCGTCGAGCGCTCCGGCTGCCGCGGCGAACCGGGCCTGCGCGGCGTCGGGTTGGGGGAACACCCCGCCGACCCCGCTCTGGACGCTGCCGATGATGGTGCTCAACGCGACGACGAGCACGCCGGCCGCGACCACGACGCCGACGAGCACCAGGGCACCGCGGCGGACGCGCTGTGCACCAGACCGGGTCGGGACGGACGACGTCTCGGGACCGAACGCTCGGTCGAGGTCGTCGTCCGGGCTGTTCGACCACCCGGGCCCCTCGGTGCTCACGTCGTCCCCTTTCCACCCACCGGGGTGCGCCCCGGGGGTGACCGCGAGCCTAGTCCGCGGGGGTCACGGCCGGGTCAGCTCCGCCGTTCGAGGGGGTTCTGGTACGCGAACGCCGCGCCTCCCGGCCCGTCCGAGGCGTCGTCGACGGGGTCGTCGAAGCGGACGAGTTCGGCGTGGAAGCGCTCGGGGTCCCACCGGAACGAGTGGATCGACCCGTTCCGGATCGGGGTGCGGTGCCGGTCGGCGGTGCCCGGTGCAGCCGCGTTGACGACGCTCCGGATCACGGCGCCGTGGGTCGCGACGACGACGGAGCCGCCGTCGAAACGGACGGCGATCTCGGCGAGCTGTTCGGTGACGCGCGCGAGGAGCGCCGCCCGGGACTCTCGGCCGGGCACGTCGTCGTGCGGGTAGCGGACGCGGATCTCGGCGTCGGTGAGCCCCTCGGCCTCGCCGTAGGACCGCTCGACGAGGCCCGCGTAGGTGTCCGGCACCCGCAGTCCGAGTCGGTCGGCGATGATCGAGCCGGTCTCGAACGCGCGGGACAGCGGCGAGGCGACGACCGCGTCGAACCGGCGTCGGGCGAGCAGGTCGGCGGCGCCGGCGGCCTGGGCGCGGCCGGTGTCGTTCAGGGGGACGTCGGTCGACCCCTGGATGCGGCGCTGCCGGTTCCAGTCGGTCTCGCCGTGGCGGACGAGGGACAGGCGGGTCGTCACCGTTCGGACGCCGCAGGTCGGGTCGGCACGGCGGGTCCGACCGGGACAGCGGGGACGGTCGCGGCGGCTGCGGCGTCGGGGGCGGTCAGCCGGGACGCGAGCTGCACGAGGGTCTCGGTCGTGCCCGCGTCGATCTTCACCGCGGCCCGGCGGTCGCTCCTGGTGGTGCCGCGGTTCACGATCACCACGGGGTGCCGCCGGCGGACGGCGTGGTCGACGAGGCGGACGCCGGAGTTCACGGTGAGGGACGACCCGACCACGAGGAGGGCGTCGGCGTCGGCGACGATCGCCACGGACTCGCGGAACTTCTCGGCGGGGACGAACTCGCCGAAGAACACCACGTCGGGTTTGAGGTCCCCGCCGCACACGGAGCAGTCGGGCACGACGAAGCGCTCCACGTCGGTGATCTCGACGTCGCCGTCCGGTTGCAGCTGCACCGAACCGGGCTCGTCGATCCAGGGGTTCGCGCGGTCGATCGTGGCCGCGAGGTCCGAGCGGGAGAAGACCTGGCCGCACGTCAGGCAGACGGCACGGTCCATCGAGCCGTGGATCTCGACGACGCGGCGGGAGCCGGACCGCAGGTGCAGTCCGTCCACGTTCTGCGTGATGACCCCGGTGACCGTGCCGGCACGCTCGAGCTCGGCGAGGGCGCGGTGGCCGTCGTTCGGCCGGGCGGCGGCGAACGTCCGCCACCCGAGGTGCGACCCGGCCCAGTACCGCTGCCGCTTCGCCGGGTCGGAGCGGAACTCCTGGAAGGTCATCGGCTTGCGTACCACGCGTCCTGCGCCCCGGTAGTCGGGGATGCCCGAGTCGGTGCTGAGCCCGGCGCCGGAGAGCACCGCGATCCGCTTGCCGGCGAGCACCTCGACGGCGCGGTCGAGGTCGTCCGCGGCGGGGGGCTCGTCGATCGGGGGCATCGTGTTCACGGTACCCTCAACAGCCGACCCCCTGGCGCACTTCCCACCCTGGAACGGAGCCCCGTGCACGTCGTCCGCATCGAATCCCTCGACGATCCCCGCCTCGACGACTTCGCACGGCTCACCGACGTGGCGCTCCGCCGGGTGACGGAGCCGGAGGGCGGCCTGTACATCGCCGAGTCGAACACCGTCATCGAACGGGCGGTCCGCGCCGGGCACGTGCCCCGCAGCGTCCTCGTGCAGGAGAAGTGGCTGGAGGGTGTGCTGCCGCTCGTCGCCGACCACGACGGCCCCGTGTTCGTCGGACCGGACGCGCTGCTCGAGGAGCTCACCGGCTTCCGGATGCACCGCGGCGCGATCGCGGCGATGCACCGACCGGCGCTGCCGAGCGTGGCCGACGTCGTCCGGGACGCCCGGCTCGTCGTCGTGCTCGAGGACGTCGTCGACCACACGAACGTCGGTGCGGTGTTCCGGAGCGTCGCAGGTCTGGGCGCCGACGCCGTGCTCGTGAGCCCGCGCTGCGCCGACCCGCTCTACCGACGGAGCGTCCGTGTCAGCATGGGGACGGTGCTGCAGGTGCCGTGGACCCGGATCGGCGAGTGGCCGGCGGCGGGTGACGCCCTCCGCGACGAGGGCTTCCACCTGGCGGCGATGGCGTTGACCGACCGTTCGGTCGACCTCGACGCCTTCGTGACGGACGTCCCGGAGAAGGTCGCACTCGTGATGGGGACCGAGGGGCAGGGCCTCACGCCGGCCGCGGTGGCGGCTGCGGACACGACGGTCCGGATCCCCATGCACCACGGCGTCGACTCGCTCAACGTGGCCGCGGCGAGCGCCGTCGGCCTGTGGGCGGTCGCGCACGCGCAGCGCGCGCGCTGACCGGAGCGGTGCGCGGCGGGCGGTCCGAAGGGGGCGGTGCGCCGCATCGCGTACCGCACCGGGTCCGCTCGGCCGGTCGGGAGGCGCGACCCGCGTTCTCCACAGCTGGTGCGTCCCACCGGGGCCGGGTCGGGCCTCCCGGCTAGGCTCTCCTGCTGTGTCACGAGTCGTCCGCCGCCCCCGCTCCGCCGTCCGGCGGCCCGTGACGGTCTCGGTCGTCGCCGTGCTCGTCCTCGTGGCGGGCTACCTGGTCGCAGCGGCCGTGGTGCCGTTCGCACCGGCGAGCGCCTCGACGACGACGTACGCGGCACCGACGTCGACCGTGCCGGACCTGCGGTTCCCCGGGTACGGCGCGACGGCGGTGGAGGCGACCGGGTTCCCGGAGAGCCTCCGCACGAGCGGGGACGAGCACGAGCGGTCGATCGCGAGCATCTCGAAGGTCGTGACGGCGCTCGTGGTGCTCGACCGGAAGCCGCTGCAGCGGGGGGACGACGGTCCGACGATCACGTTCACGCCGCAGATGCAGGCCCTGTACGGGCAGTACCTCGCGAAGAACGGCGAGGTCGCGCCGATGCCGGCCGGTCTGCGCCTGTCCGAGTACCAGACCTTCCAGGTCATGCTCATGAAGTCGGCGAACAACTACGCCGGTGCGCTGGCGCTGTGGGCCTTCGGGTCGATGGACGCCTACCGGCAGGCGGCGGGCGCCTGGCTCGACGAGCACGGGCTGGACGACACGAGCATCCAGGAACCGACCGGCCTCGACCCGCACAACCGGTCGACCGCGACCGACCTGGTCGACCTCGGCCAGCTGGCGTTGGCGAACCCCGTGGTCAAGGAGATCGTGGGCACCAAGCAGGTGACGGTGCCGGGCGCTGGCGAGATCGAGAACTCGAACAAGCTGCTCGGCCTCGACGGGGTGGAGGGCATCAAGACGGGCACCCTCGACGAGGCCGGCGCGTGCCTGCTGTTCGCGGCCACGTACGAGCGCGGCGGTCGGCAGGTGACCGTCGTCGGCGCGATGCTCGGCGGGGTCGACCACGACGCGCTCGACGACGACGTGCAGCGGCTCCTGCGGTCGGTGGCGGACAACTTCCAGGTCGTGACGCTCACCCACCAGGGGCAGACGTTCGGGTCGTACCGCACCCCGTGGGGATCCCGTGCCGACGCGGTGGCGGCCGAGGCGCAGGACGTGCTCGTGTGGGGGCGGACGACGGTGTCGGCGAAGGCGCACCTCGACTCGGTGACGGTGGGGGAGCGCGGCGAGTCCGTCGGGCGGGTCCGCTTCACGGTGTCCCACCACGATCCGGTGACCGTCCCGCTCGAGCTGGACCGGACCATCCCGGACCCGGGCATCTGGTGGCGGTGGACGAACCCGTTCCGCGGCACGTGACCGGGGCCGGCTGCTCAGGCACGCTGACGGGACCGCGGGCTTGCTGACGCGACGGCGGTCCTGCCGGTAGCGTCGACCCCGTGACGACGACGTTCCCCCGCAGCACCCCGTCCGCCCTCGGCATCGACGCACGCGGGGTCGCCGCGTTCCTCGACGCCCTCGAGTCGACGCCCGACGTCGAGGGGCACTCCTTCGTGCTCCTCCGGCACGGCCAGGTGGCGGCGGAGGGCACGTGGGACCCGTACCGCGCGGAGTCGGTGCACCTGCTGTACTCGCTGAGCAAGAGCTTCACCGCGGCGGGGGTCGGCATCGCCGTCCGCGAGGGGCTCGTCGACCTCGACGCCACGGTGCTGTCGTACTTCCCTGAGCTCGACGCCGAGGTCACCGACGAGCGGAGCCGTCGCATCTTGGTCCGGCACGTGCTGGCGATGGCGAGCGGCCACCGCGAGGAGACCCTGGAGCGGGCCCGGGCCATCGACCCGAAGAACATCGTCCGGGGCTTCCTGTTGCTGCCGCCCGACGAGGAGCCCGGCACGGTCTTCGCGTACAACCAGCCGTGCACCTACACGCTCGCCGAGATCGTCCGCCGGGTGTCCGGCGGGTCGCTCGTCGACTGGCTGCGCCCGCGGCTCCTCGACCCGCTCGGCGTCACCGACCTCGCCTGGAAGCGCGACGAGCAGGGCAACGAGCTCGGCTTCAGCGGCTGCTACGCGCCGGTCGACGCGGTCGCGAAGCTCGGCCAGCTGTACCTCCAGCGCGGCGTGTGGGACGGCCAGCGCATCCTCGACGAGGACTGGGTCGACGCCGCCACCCGGGTGCAGGTGGAGAACCCGCTCGAGGAGAACCCGGACTGGAGCCAGGGGTACGGCTTCCAGTTCTGGATGGCCCGCCACGGGTTCCGCGGCGACGGCGCCTACGGACAGTTCTGCGTCGTCCTGCCGGAGCAGGACGTCGTGCTCGCGCTGACCGGGCAGAGCCTCGACATGCAGGCCGTGCTCGACGCGGCCTGGCAGCACCTCCTGCCCGCCGTCGACGGCGCGGACGCGGACGCGGCCGCCGACACCGCACTGGAGGCACGGATCACCTCCCTGGGACTGCCGCCGGTGGCGGGGGAGCGGCTCCCCGACGACGCCGCGGTGGGTCCGCTGCGCCGCGAGGGCGACGCGTGGCGGCTCTCGGTCGAGGTGGACGGCGGCACCCTCGACGTCCCGGTGGGTGAGGGGGCGTGGGTCGTCGACGGTCCACTGGCCGGCAGCGGAGCGCTCGTCGACGGCGGTCGCACGGTCGCCGTGGAGGTCCGGTTCGTCGAGACGCCGCACGCCGCCCACGTCCGGGTCGCCCGCGACACCGGTGCGACCTCGTTCGCCTGGGTGACCGAGCCGCTCCACGACGGCGCGCTCACGCTCCGACGTCCCGCCGACTGACCGGCGGCCGCACGGGTCGGATCAGGGCGTGTCCGAGCGCCGGCCGACCGCCTGCAGGGTCGGCCGCTTCGGGCTGATCCCGTCGCCGGAGGACGTGTGCCGGATGCGCCGGACCACCCACGGCACGAGGTACTCCTTCGCCCAGCCGAGGTCCTCGGCGCGGGCCTCCCGCCACGGGCGTGCCTCCAGCGGCTCCGGAGTCCACGGGGCCAGTTCGTGCTCGACGCCGAGCGCGTCCAGCACCGCGGCCGCGACGGTGGCGTGCCCGGTCGGGGAGTGGTGCAGGCGGTCCGGAGCCCACATGCGCGGGTCGCGGAGGACCCGGAGCGCCCACATGTCGGCCACGACCGCGCCGTGCTTCAACGCGATGGCGTGGAGGTTCTCGTTGTAGATCGCCGTCTTGCCGCGGACCATGCCGAGCACCGGGGTCATGCCGACGTCGGGACCCGTGAACATCACGACGGTGGCGCCGTCGCTCCGGAGCCGGGCGATCATGGCGTCGACCTCCTCGGCGAGCGCGTCGGGGTCGGTGCCGGGGCGGATGATGTCGTTCCCGCCGGCGGACACCGTGACGAGGTCCGGTCCGAGCGCGAGCGCGGGTTCGACCTGCTCGTCGATGATCTGCCGGAGCAGGCGCCCCCGGACGGCCAGGTTCGCGTAGGCGAAGTCGGCGTCGCCGGCACCGGTCGTCGCAGCGCGGTGTGCGAGGACCTCAGCGACGCGGTCGGCCCAGCCGCGGTTGCCGCCCGGCACCGTGGGGTCCGGGTCCCCGATGCCCTCGGTGAACGAGTCACCGATCGCGACGTACCTGGACCACGGATGACGTTCTGACACGTCTCGGACCCTAGTCTCGTGGCATGAGCACGGCCAACCCGATCCCCGCGGACCTCCTCCAGCGCATCGCCGCACGGGCGCCGGGGTACGACACCGCGAACGCGTTCTGCGTCGAGGACCTCGACGAACTCCGCGCCGCCGGCTACCTCCGGCTCGGGGTCCCGTCGGAGCAGGGCGGGAGCGACCTCGGGCTGCGGGCGACCGCGGCGGTGCAGCGGACCCTCGCCCAGGCGGCGCCGGCGACGGCGCTCGGGCTGGGGATGCACCAGGTCTGGGTGCAGGCGGCTCGCGCGGTGCGTGCGCGAGGCGAGTCGTTCCTCCAGGCAGTCACCGACCACGCGGCGGACGACCACCTGCTCGCGTTCGGGGTGAGCGAACCCGGCAACGACGCCGTGCTCTTCGACTCGCTGACGCGGGCGGAGCCCGACGGCGACGGCGGCTACCGCTTCACGGGCACGAAGGTCTCCACCTCGCTCGCCCCGGCGTGGGACGTGCTCAGCGTGTTCGGGAAGGACACCTCCGGGCCGGAACCCGTCCTCGTCCACGGCTTCGTCCTGCGGTCGGACGGCGGCGTGCGGCACCTGGACGACTGGGACGTGCTCGGCATGCGCGCCACGCAGAGCCGCACGACCCTGCTCGAGGGCGTGCACGTG
Source organism: Curtobacterium sp. 'Ferrero' (assembly GCF_002412165.1). Lineage (GTDB taxonomy): Bacteria > Actinomycetota > Actinomycetes > Actinomycetales > Microbacteriaceae > Curtobacterium. The sequence goes on along the minus strand of NZ_NXIA01000016.1, from coordinate 71,040 downwards.
CCCGCCGGACGGATCGTCCGCACGCTGCCGGTCGGGCCGAACCAGGACCCGCTGACCTTCGGCGTGTTCGCGGCGTTCGAACTCCTCGTCGCCGCCGTGTACGTGGGCATCGCCGAGCGTGCCGTGCAGCTCGCGGTGGCGGCCGTGCGGGAGCGGACCGCGCTCGACGGCACGCCGCGGTCGAGCGACCCGGACGTCCGTCGGGCCCTGGCGGACGCGCAGGGCGCCGTCGACGCCGTCGCGCTCCAGGTCGACACGCTCGCCCGCGACGTCGACGACCTCGTCGACCACGGGCCGCGCTGGTTCCCGCTGCTCGTCGGCACGAAGGCCCGGACGGTCGACGCGACGCAGCGCGTCGTGGACGAGGCCCTGCGGGTCGTCGGCGGCTCGGCGTACCGCGCCGGCAGCGAGCTCGCGCGCCTCGCCCGGGACGTCCGGGCCGGCCAGTACCACCCGTCGACGCGGGACTCGGCCGCGCGCACGATCGCCGCGGGCCTGCTCGGACCCGTCGGCTGAAGCGCCCGCCCGCGGTGCCGGCAGCGGGCGGGACGTCGATGTCGGCGGTCGGTGGCATCATCGCCGTGTGAGCAAGCAGGACGGACGCAACCGGCTCGTCTCCGACGCGCCCGTCGACGACGTGACCGCCACCGTGCTGCACGTCGACATGGACGCCTTCTTCGCCTCCGTCGAACTGCTCGACCGGCCCGACCTGGTCGGCCTGCCGGTGATCGTCGGGCACGACTCCGACCGCTCGGTGGTGACCGCCGCCACGTACGAGGCCCGGAGGTACGGCGTGAACTCCGCGATGCCGATGGCGGTCGCCAAGCGCCGCTGCCCGAACGCCGTCGTCGTCGAACCGCACTTCGAGAAGTACCGCGAGCAGTCCGCTGCCGTGATGGCCGTGTTCGACCGCTTCACCCCGCGGGTCGAGCGCCTCGGCATCGACGAGGCGTTCCTCGACGTCGCCGGCGCCCTCCGGCTCTACGGCACCCCGTGGCAGATCGGGGCGGCGATCCGCCGAGCGGTGTTCGCGGAGACCGGTCTGCACTGCTCGGTGGGCGCGGCGGCGACGAAGTTCGTCGCGAAGCTGGCGTCGAGCCGGGCCAAGCCGGACGGGCTCCTCGTCGTGCCGGCCGACGACACGGTCGCGTTCCTGCACCCGCAGCCGGTGTCGGCGCTGTGGGGCGTCGGCGGCAAGACGCAGGAGACGCTCGAGCGGCGCGGCATCCGCACCGTCGGCGACCTCGCCACCACCCCACTGGCGTCCCTCGTCTCGGCGCTCGGGCCGGCCGGCGGGCAACGACTCCACGACCTCGCGTGGGGCCGGGACCCCCGGGTCGTCGAGACGGGGGTCGGGGAGAAGTCGATCGGGCACGAGGTCACGTTCGGCCACGACCTCACCGAGCGTGACGACGTCGCCCGCGAACTCCTGCGCCTCGCGGACAAGGTGGCCGTCCGGCTCCGCCGTGCCGACGTGCAGGCGCGGACGGTCGCGCTCAAGGTGCGCTACACCGACTTCACCACGCTCACCCGGTCACGGACCCTGGCCGAGCCGACCGACGTCGCCAAGCGGCTGCACCGCGAAGCCGTCGAGCTGTACGACGTGCTGCACCGTCCGGGCAACCGGATCCGCCTGATCGGCGTCCGCGGCGAGAACCTCGTACCCGCGGCGGCGAGCAACGCCCTGTGGGACGACGACGCGCCGTGGCGTGAGACCGAGACGACGGTCGACGCCGTGGCCGCGCGCTTCGGTGCCGGCGTGCTGCGACCGGCGTCGCTCGTGCGGAACGCGCCCGAGCAGCGTGCCCCGCACGCCCGGCAGGACCCGGCGTGACGGTACAATCGGGTGGAGTGAGCGCAGCGGAGTACGACAACCAGGACCAGGCCGCGACGCTGTGGAGCGACGCGTCGGACGGGTCCGCTGTGCGGCCACACGACGCGGCGGCGGCGCAGGCCGAAGCAGCCGGCAACGCCGCGGCCGAGCACCTCTCGCCGGCGTTCCCGGACCGCGCCGCGTGGGGCACCGCGTCGAAGCTGCGCGCCTGGCAGGTCGAGGCCCTCACGAAGTACTTCGAGACCGAGCCGCGCGACTTCCTCGCCGCCGCGACGCCGGGTGCCGGCAAGACGACGTTCGCGCTCCGGCTCGCCACGGAGCTCCTCGCGCGCGGCACGGTCGACCGCATCGTCGTCGTCGCACCGACCGAGCACCTCAAGCGGCAGTGGGCCGACTCCGCCGACCGCGTCGGGATCCGCATCGACCCGATGTTCAAGAACGGCGACGGCATGTTCGGTCGGCACTACCAGGGCGTGGCCATCACCTACGCGCAGGTCGGCATGAACCCCGAGGTCCACCAGCGGATCACGGCCGGCGGCAAGACCCTCGTCATCCTCGACGAGGTCCACCACGGTGGCGACGCGCTCACCTGGGGCGACGGCATCCGCGAGGCCTTCACGAAGGCCACCCGCCGCCTGTCGCTCTCCGGAACGCCGTTCCGTTCCGACACCGCGCCGATCCCGTTCGTGCAGTACGCACCGGACGAGCAGGGCATCCGGACGTCGATCTCCGACTACAACTACGGCTACGGCCGGGCGCTCAAGGACGGCGTGGTCCGCCCGGTGCTGTTCATGGCCTACGCGGGGCAGATGCGCTGGAAGACCCGCATGGGCGACGAGATGTCGGCCTCGCTCGGCGAGCAGGTCACCAAGGACATCACCGCCCAGGCGTGGCGCACCGCCCTGGCGCCCGAGGGTGAGTGGATGCCCGCCGTGCTCTCCGCCGCCGACAAGCGGCTGACCGAGGTGCGGCGCGGCGTGCCCGACGCCGGGGGACTGGTCATCGCGACCGACACGACGACGGCACGGGCCTACGCACGCATCCTCCAACAGCTCACCGGCGAGCGGCCGACCGTGGTCCTGTCGGACGAGGCCGCGGCCTCGGAGCGGATCGGGGCGTTCGCCGAGGGGGACTCGCGCTGGATGGTCGCGGTCCGCATGGTGTCCGAGGGCGTCGACGTCCCGCGGCTCTGCGTCGGCGTCTACGCCACCAGTGCGAGCACGCCGCTGTTCTTCGCGCAGGTCATCGGGCGCTTCGTCCGGGCCCGGCGCCGGGGCGAGACCGCCTCGGTGTTCCTGCCGAGCGTGCCGAGCCTGATGGCGTTGGCGGCGTCGCTCGAACTCGAGCGGGACCACGCGCTCGACCGGCCGAAGGACGCCGACGACGGCCTCTACAACCCGGAAGACGCGATGGTCGCCGAGGCGAATCGTGAGGACCGCGCCTCCGAGAGCCTCCTCGAGGTCCAGCCGTTCGAGGCGCTCGACTCGCAGGCGTCGTTCGACCGAGTCCTCTACGACGGCGGCGAGTTCGGCTCCGGTGGCGAGGTCGGCTCGCTCGAGGAACTCGACTTCATCGGCATCCCCGGGCTGCTCGAACCCGACCAGGTGCGCGACCTCCTCCGGGCTCGTCAGGCGTCGCAGGCGAAGCGCTCGAAGGGACGCCAGGCCAAGGACGGACTGCCGAAGCCCAAGGTCGACGAGGCCCGTCCGATGTACATGACCCTCAAGGAACAGCGCTCCGAGCTCGCCCGGCTCGTGTCGATCTGGTCGCGCCACTCGAACGAGCCCCACGGCGCGATCCACGCCGAGCTCCGGCGGATCAGTGGCGGCCCGGCCGTCGCGCAGGCGAGCGTCGAGCAGATCCAGAAGCGCATCGACGTGCTGCGCTCGCGGATCGGCGGGCGCCGGTGACCCCCGCGTGATCGAGCCCGTCGACGACCGCACCTGGCTGGTGCGGCGCGACCCGGAGTCGTCGCCCGAGGCGATCATCGACCGCTTCGGCGGCGGGTACCGGCTGCGCCGGTTCTCGTTGACCGAGTCGCGGCGGACGCAGCACGGCGTCTACACGGGGCCCGAGCTCGCCGAGACCGCGTGGTGGCGACTGCGCGACCGACGCTCACGGGACTGACCCGGACGACACCCCGGATCGGGCCGCACCGCATCCCCGAGACCGGTCCGAGCGCGTTCCGACAGACTCGGGTGATGCACACCCTCCTGCTCCGGATCCGCGAATCGTTCTGGTTCCTCCCGGCGGTCCTCGGGATCGGCGCGATCGTCCTCGCCGAACTGCTGGTGCTGCTCGACCGCTCCCTCGTCGACGCGGGTACCCGACTGACGTTCCTCGACGCCCTCAGCGCGAGCGGTGGCCGGTCCGTGCTCACCACGATCGGGACCGCGATGCTGACCGTGGCGGGCACGTCGTTCTCGATCACGATCTCGGTCCTCGCGACGACGTCGTCCACCTACGGCCCGCGGCTGGTCCGGAACTTCATGGCCGACCGCGCCAACCAGTTCGTCCTGGCCGCGTTCACGTCGACGTTCCTCTACGCGATGGTGGTGCTGCGCTCCGTGCACACCGCGGTCGACGACGGCGACGCGTTCGTCCCGGTCGTCGCGATCCACGTCGCCGTCCTGCTCGGGGTCGTCGACGTCGCCGTGCTCGTGTTCTTCATCCACCACATCGCATCGAGCACCCAGATCACCTCGCTCCAGGAGCAGGTGCAGACCGACCTCGAGGCAGTCGTCGACGCCGTGTACCGCGACGGCGACGACGAGGGTGTCCGTACCGGAGCGGTCACCGGGCCGCCTGCCGACGGGTGTGCGATCGTCGTGCGGACCGCCGGTGACGGGTACGTGCAGTCGGTGCACTGGGCGGCGCTCGTCTCATGGGCCGCCGACCACGACGCGCGGATCGACGTGGTCGCCATGCCCGGCGACCACGTCATCGTCGGGGACCCGGTCTGGCGGGTCACGCTGCCGGACAGCCCCGACCGCCCGGCCGACGACGGCACGGAGCGCGACGGCACCGCGGGCGACCGGACGGCGCAGGACCGGGCGGAGCGGGCCCTCCGGGGTCTGCTGCGCTCGTCCGTCGCCCTCGGCAGCGCCCGCACGCCGCTGCAGGACGTGGGCTTCGCGTTGCAGCAGCTCGTCGAGATCGCCGTGCGCGGCCTCGCGTCGGGCACCAACGACCCGTACACCGCCGTGAGCGCGCTCGACCTGTCCGCCACCGCGCTCGTGCCGCTCTGGCGCGGCCGCGAGCCGGTCACGGCCTACTGCGACGACGACGGCGGCGTCCGCGTGGTGCCGCGGTGGCCGGCGGTGGTGGAGCTCGTCGACTCCGTGTTCGCGTCGGTGCTGACGTACGGCAGCGAGCACCCGATCGTGCTCGAGGCCGCCGTCCGGCTGGCCCGTCGGCTCGAGGACGTCGCCCCGGAGCGGCGGCGCGGACTATTGGAGCCGACGCTCGACGCGCTCCAGCGGGCACGCGGCTGACCCGGGCCCGCGGCGCACCAGGGAACGCGGCGCACCAGCGAACGCGGCGCACCAGGGAACGCGGCGCACCAGGGAACGCGGCGCACCAGGGCGGTCGGCCGACACCGGCCCCAGCGCCCCGGACTAGCGTCGCCGACGTGAGCGATGAACGACGCCGAGAGCTCGGCGAGAGCGACGCCCCTGTCGAGGACGAGATCGAGGACTCGTTCGAAGCGGTCGTCGAGGAGGGTGCCGAACGGCTCCAGCGGACAACCCGCGTGGTGGTGGCGACCGGGCTCGCCGGCGGCCTCGAGATCGGGCTCGGTGTCATGGCGTACCTGGCCGTCCTGCACGAGACCGACAGCCACCTGCTCGCCGGTCTCGCGTTCGGCATCGGCCTCATCGCCCTGTACCTCGCGCACAGCGAGCTCTTCACCGAGAACTTCCTCCTGCCGATCGTCGCGCTCGTCGCCCGGGAGGGCACCGTCGTGCAGCTCGCTCGGCTCTGGGTCGGCACGCTGCTGAGCAACCTCGCCGGCGGCTGGCTGTTCATGTGGCTCGTCGTGCAGGCATTCCCGCAGTGGCACGACGAGCTCGAGGAGGCCGCACGGCACTACGTCGACGCGCCGTTCGGGCTGCAGGTCGCGGTGCTGGCGGTCCTCGGCGGGAGCACGATCACCCTGGTCACACGCATGCAGCAGGGCACCGACTCCGACCCGGCGAAGATCGTCGCCGCCGTCGTCGGCGGGTTCCTGCTCTCCGGACTGCAGCTCTTCCACTCGATCCTCGACTCGCTCCTGGTGTTCGGGGCGATCCAGGCCGGCGCCGACGTGTCCTACGGGCAGTGGGCGGGGTGGTTCGGCTACACGCTGGTGTTCAACGTGCTCGGCGGGGTCCTGCTCGTCACCGCGCTGCGACTGGTGCGCTCGGCCGACCTCGTGCGGCACCGCCGACGTTCTGCGCGCTCCGGCCCGAGCGGCGCGGCCTGATGACGACACAGGGGAAGTTCCGGTAGACCGGACGCATGGCAGATTCGATCCCGCACGTCCTGGTCCTCGGTGGCGGCGCCGCCGGCTACACGACCGTCAAGCAGCTGCAGAAGCACGCCGCCACGGTCCCGATGCGCATCACGCTCGTCGACCAGAACACCTACTACACGTACCTGCCGTTCCTGCCGGAGGTCGCGGGCGGACACATCGCACCCAAGGACGTCACCGTCGAGCTGCGACGGGCGCTCCGCCGCACCCGCGTCATCCAGGGCAAGGTCACCGGGATCTCGTCGAAGGACAAGACCGTGTCGATCTCGACGGCGGGCGGCGACGACCGCACGCTCGGGTACGACCAGCTCGTCGTGGCCCTCGGCTCGGTCACGCGCACGTTCCCGACCCCCGGGCTCGAGGAGTACGGCGTCGGCTTCAAGAGCGTCGAGGAAGCGGCCTACGTCCGCGCCAAGCTGCTCGACAACATCGCGAAGGCCGCGGCGACCCGCGACGAGGAGGAGCGTCGACGCCTGCTGACGAGCATCTTCGTCGGCGGCGGCTACACCGGCGTCGAAGCGATCGGCGAGCTCTTCGACGTCTCGCAGGCCGCGATCGGGACGTACCCGTCGCTGGCCGGCGAGCACCCCCGCTGGGTCCTCATCGACGCCCTCGACCGGGTCGCCCCCGAGGTCGGTCCCGAGCTGTCGAAGTGGACCCTCGAGTCGCTGCGCGCCCGCGGGATCGACGTCCGGCTGAAGACGACGATGCCGAGCGCCGAGGGCGGGGTCATCAAGCTCTCGGACGGCGACGAGTTCGCCGCCGGCCTGCTCGTCTGGACCGCGGGCGTGAAGCCGAACCCGCTGCTCGACGCCTCGGACCTGCCGCGCGGCCCGAAGGGGCACCTCGCCGCCAACGCGAAGCTGCAGGTCGAGGCCGAGGACACCCACGAGGTCGTCCCGGGCGTCTGGGGCCTCGGTGACGTCGCCCAGGTGCCCGACCTGACCGCCGAGAAGCAGCCGGCGTACTACCCGCCGAACGCGCAGAACGCCGTCCGGCAGGCCGTGGTGGCGGCGGACAACATCGTCGCGACCATCACCGGGAAGCCGCTCGAGGAGTACCGCCACCCGTCGATCGGCACCGTCGCCTCGTACGGCGTCGCGAAGGGCGCGGCGAACATCAAGGGCGTCAAGATGACGAACCTCCTCGCCTGGCTCGCACACCGTGCGTACCACGTCTACGCGATGCCGACGCTCAACCGCAAGGCCCGCATCATCATCGGCTGGGTCACCGGCGCGGTCTCCGGTCGCGACGCGACGTCGCTGATCAAGGAGACGGACCCGCGGCAGAACTTCGTCGAGGCGTCGAAGAGCTGACGCGACCACGTGACGGACGGGAGGCGCGGTGCCGGCTGGCACCGCGCCTCCCGTCCGTCCGTGGCCGTGGCCGTGGCCCCACGAAACGCGCACGCTTCGACCTCCCGCGCGTCGTTCGACGCGTGCCGCGTCGAACCGCGTGCGTTCCGCGAGCTCACCGCACCGAGCGGACCCGTCGCCGTGAGCGGCGCGATGGCGATCCTCGCCGAGGAGCACGAACGCGAAATGCCCCCTGGCCGCAAGGCCAGGGGGCATCTTCTTCGCGTGTCCGAGGGGGGACTTGAACCCCCACGCCCTAATACGGGCACTAGCACCTCAAGCTAGCGCGTCTACCAATTCCGCCACCCGGACAGGGTGTTGATCCAGTTGCCGGCCGGTCTTCCGGGTGTTTCCCCGGCGTTCCTGCCGAGAGAAGACACTAGCACGGGTCTGAACGGGCCATGAACACGGTCGTGCATCCCGGGCGCGTCCCCGCTGGCGACGCCTCCGGGGACGAGTGCGGACGCGGGGTGTCGGCACCGGCCGGTAGCGTGGCCGCATGACCGACCCCCAGGCGAGCACGGCATCCGACCTCGAGCTCGAGGAGACCGCGTCGATCGCTCGTGACCTCATCCGCATCGACACGACCAACTGGGGCGAGGGCAAGTCCCGCGGTGAGACCGAGGCCGCGCACTACGTCGAGGCGAAGCTCCGCGACCTCGGACTCGAACCGCAGCTGTTCGAGTCCGAGCCGGACCGGGTGAGCGTCGTCGCCCGGGTGCCGGGGCGTGACCGCGACAAGCCGGCCCTGGTGGTGCACGGCCACCTCGACGTGGTCCCGGCGGACCCCGCGAACTGGTCGGTGGACCCGTTCGGCGGCGTGGTCCGCGACGGCATGCTGTGGGGCCGCGGTGCCGTCGACATGAAGAACATGGACGCGATGATGCTGACGTCGCTGGCGGACGTCATCGCCGCGCAGGGCGCACCCGAGCGCGACCTCGTCATCGCCTACTTCGCCGACGAGGAAGCGGGCGGGGTGCTCGGCTCCCACCACGTCGTCGAGGAGCACCCGGAGGTGTTCGCGGGGGCGGACACGGCCATCAGCGAGGTCGGGGGCTACTCGATCACGCTGGGGGACCGGCGCGCCTACCTGCTCCAGACGGGCGAGAAGGCCCTGATGTGGATCAAGCTCGTCGCCACCGGCACCGCCGCGCACGGATCACACGTCATCCGCGACAACGCGGTCACGAAGCTGGCCGCGGCCGTCGCACGGATCGGCAGTGAGGAATGGCCGGTCCGCCTGTCCGCGACCACCGACGCGATGGTGGCCGAGGTCGCACGGTTCCTCGGGGTCGACCCGGCGGTGACCGGCCCGGACGAGGTCGCACTCGCCACCGGTTCTGCATCACGGTTCATCCACGCGGCGTTGCACACGACGACGAACCCGACCGTGCTGACGGCCGGGTACAAGCACAACGTGATCCCCGACGCCGCCGAGGCGCTCATCGACATCCGCTGCCTGCCGGGGGACGAGGACGCCGTGCTCGCCCGGGTCCGCGAGCTCGCGGGCGACGAGGTCGAGGTCGTGACGTCTTTCCGCGACGTGGGCCTCGAGCAGGAGTTCGGCGGCCCCCTCGTCGACGCGGTCCGTGACGTCCTCGGGCGCCACGACCCCGGCGCCCCGGTGCTGCCGTACCTGCTGTCCGGCGGGACCGACAACAAGGCGCTCTCGACGCTCGGCATCGCCGGCTACGGGTTCGTGCCGCTGCAGCTGCCGGCGGGCGTGGACTTCCCGGCGATGTTCCACGGGGTCGACGAGCGGGTGCCGCTCGACGCCCTCGCGTTCGGTCGGCGGGTCCTCGGCGACCTCTTCGCGTCGTACTGATATCTTCGATGGTCGCCCTCGTGGCGGTGTCCTGACAGACCTCCCTCCGGAAGGCCGGTGCCATGCACATCCTCGAGGCGATCTTCCTCGGCTTCGTCCAGGGGCTCACCGAGTTCCTCCCCGTCTCGTCGAGCGCGCACCTGCGGATCGTCGGGCTCTTCCTGCCCGACGCCGAGGACCCGGGGGCGGCGTTCACCGCCGTCACGCAGCTCGGCACCGAGACCGCCGTGCTGATCTACTTCTGGAAGGACATCACGCGGATCATCGCGCGGTGGTCGCGTTCGCTGTCCGGCCGGACGGTGCCGCGGAACGACCCGGACGCCCGCCTCGGTTGGCTCGTCATCCTCGGCACCATCCCGATCGGCGTCGCCGGGCTCCTGCTGCAGGACACGATCGAGACGACGTTCCGGTCGCTCTGGATCGTGGCGGTCGTCCTCATCGTCTTCGGCATCGTGCTGGGGGTCCTCGACGTCGTCGGCCGCAAGGTCCGGCGCATCGAGCACATGACGTTCGGTGGCGGCATCCTGATCGGCCTCGCGCAGGTGCTCGCGCTCGTGCCCGGGGTGTCCCGGTCCGGCGCGACGGTCTCGATGGGGCTCGCGCTCGGCTACACCCGCCCGGCCGCCGCACGGTTCGCGTTCCTGCTCGCGGTGCCCGCCGTGTTCCTGTCCGGTCTGTACGAGGCCGCGACGAGCCTCGGCGACACCGGCGCGCCGTTCGGGCTCGTCGACACGCTGGTGGCGACGGTCGTGGCGTTCGCGGTCGGGTTCGTCGTGATCGCCGCGTTCATGAACTACATCAGCAAGCGCAGCTTCCTCCCCTTCGTGGTCTACCGGATCGCACTCGGTATCGTTCTCCTCGTGTTGCTGTCGCTTGGTGTGATCCAGCCGTGAGGGCCTGGGAGGCCCCGTCCGTCCCGTCCGTCCCCGGAACCGGTCCGCGCCCCGTCGTGCACGACACGGCCGCCGGGAGGCCCGTGGACCCGACCCGAGGCGACGAGCGGGCGACGCTGTACGTCTGCGGCATCACCCCGTACGACGCCACGCACCTCGGTCACGCCGCGACCTACCTGGCGTTCGACACGCTCCTCCGCGCGTGGCGCGACGCCGGGCTCGACGTCGACTACGCGCAGAACACGACCGACGTCGACGACCCGTTGCTCGAACGTGCCGCGCGCGACGGCGTCGATTGGCGGGAGCTCGCAGCGTCGCAGATCGACCTGTTCCGCCGCGACATGGAGGCGCTCCGGATCGTGCCGCCGGACGAATACGTGGCGGTCACGGAGGAGGTCGAGCGCGTCGCCGAGGCAGTCGCGTTCCTGCAGGAGACCGGCTACGCGTACGACGTGCCGACGGACGACTCGGAGGGCGACGACGTCTACTTCGACGTGCACCGTCCGACCGAGGCGTGGGCGCTCGGTGACGAGAGCCGACTCGACCGCGAGACGATGCTCGCGCTGTCGGCCGAGCGCGGCGGCGACCCGGAGCGGCCCGGCAAGCGGGACCCGCTCGACCCGCTCCTCTGGCGAGCTGCCCGTGACGGCGAGCCGAGCTGGGACACCGAGCTCGGACCGGGCCGACCGGGCTGGCACATCGAGTGCAGCGTCATCGCGGGCGACAAGCTCGGGCTGCCGATCAGCGTCCAGGGCGGTGGCAGTGACCTCGTCTTCCCGCACCATGAGATGAGTGCCGGGCACGCCGCCGCGCTCGCGCACCAGCCGCTCGCGAGCGCGTTCGTGCACACCGGGATGATCGCCTACCAGGGCTCGAAGATCTCGAAGTCGCTCGGCAACCTGGTCACCGTGCGGGGGCTCCTCGACGAGGGCGCCGACCCACGGGCGATCCGGCTCGCGCTCCTCTCCCACCGGTACTCGGACGACTGGGAGTGGTTCGCGGGCGAACTCGAGTCGGCGGCGAGGCGCCTGGCGACCTGGGACGACTGGGCCGCCGGACGGACCCCGTCGCACGCGGACGACGCGGCGGACGTGATCGCCCGGATCCGGGCACGCGTGGCGGACGACCTCGACACCCCGGGCGCGGTCGCCGCGGTGGACACGGCGATCGCGGGCGGTACGGCTGCCACGCCGGACCTCGTGGACGTCATCGATGCGCTGCTCGGCATCCGTCTGGGCTGACGCGGGCGCGCCGTCCTCCGGTCCGGTCGCACGACGTGCCATGCGCGTGCCGCGCTGGTCACACGATCGGTCGGCTGGCGCCGCGTCAGGCGACACATGGTGCGACCAGGCGCGCGGGCCGGACGGGAGGCGCGTGGCGGGTCGCGCCGTGCCTCCAGTCCGGTCGACGGGTCGCGTTGGTCGCACGACGTGCCGTGCGCGTGCCGCGCTGGTCGCACGATCGGTCGGCCCGACGCCGCGCCGGGCGACACTTCGTGCGACCAAGCGCACGGGCCGGACGGGAGGCGCGTGGCGGGGGCGCGTCGTGCCTCCAGGCCGGTCGACGGGGGACTTGGTCGCGCGACGTGCCTTACGCGTGCCGCGCCGGTCGCACGTCCGGTCGGCCGGCACGTCGGGCGACACTTCGTGCGACCGGGCGCACGGGCCGGGACGGGGGGGCACGACACGCCGCGCGCGGTCCGGCGAGGTTCCACGGACAGCGTGCCGGGCCGCAGGGATGCCGAAATCGTGGAACCTCGGCAGGGCGGGCAGGCCGGGCAAGCCGCGCCGGCCTCGCCCGCGGAGCCCTACTGCTGCGGCGGCCGGAACCCCTCGCCACCGGCGGTGCCGCCGTCCTTGCCGTCCTTGCGCTCCCGACGGCGGAGGTACTGCTCGAACTCCTGCGCGATCGCGTCACCGGAGGCCTCGGGGGAGTCGACGGTGTCCCGGGCCTGTTCGAGCTGCCCGATGTAGGAGGCCATGTCCTCGTCGTCGGCCGCGAGGGCGTCGATGCCCTCCTCCCACTCCGTCGCGTCGTCGAGCAGGGACCCGCGCGGCACCGTGACGTCGGTGAGCTCCTCGATCTTGTCGAGCAGCGAGAGCGTGGCCTTCGGCGAGGGGGAGTTGTGCACGTAGTGCGGTACCGACGCCCACAGCGACAGCGTGGTGAGCCCGGCCTTGTCGACCGCGTCGGCGAGCACCCCGAGGATGCCCGTCGGACCCTCGTACGACGACCGGTCGACGTCGAAGGCCGCGCGGACCCCGGCGTTCTCGCTCGACACGAACACGGAGATCGGCCGTGTGTGCGGGACGTCCGCGAGCATGGCGCCGACGAACACGACCGCGTCGACGGAGTACACGTCCATGAGGTCGATGACCTCGGAGCAGAAGCCGCGCCACGTGCGCGAGGGCTCCGGACCGACGAGGACGAACACGTCGCGTTCGCTCGGCGAGCCGGTCGCACCGACGACGGGACGGCCGTCGGCCCCGGGCCCGTAGAGCACGATCCGCGGCCACTGGATCCCGCGGGCCCCGTCGTCGTCCGCCCCGACGTTCGGCCGGTTGAACTGGTAGTCGACGTACCGCTCGCCGTCGATCTCGCGCAGCTCCTCGAGCTCGAGCGCGTCGACGATCCGACGGGCGAGTCCGCTCGCCGCCTCTCCGGCGTCGTTCCAGCCCTCGAACGCGACGACGAGCAGACGACCGTCGCTGAAGGGGGAGTGCTGTGGCACGGGGCGGACCTCCTGGAAGGGGCGCGGTCCGGGAGCGGGCCGCGCGCGTGGGACGTTGACCAGGCATCCACTGTAGGCCCGCAGGCACCTCGACCGGGCGGCAGTCCGCCGCCAGCGGAACCCCCGAGCGGCCGGGCGGAACCCGCGGACGGCTAGACTCGTCGCCCGTGACCGCCCAGCACCCCGACCGAGTCCTGCCCGCAGCCGTGCTGTGGGACATGGACGGCACGCTCATCGACACCGAGCCGATCTGGCAGCAGTCCCAGGTCGAGCTGACCGACCGCTTCGGTGCGACCTGGACGCACGAGGACGGTCTGTCGCTCGTCGGCTCCGGGCTCGAGCGGTCCGGCGAGATCCTCCGCGACCGCGGGGTGGACATGGAGGTCGAGGAGATCGTCCTCTGGATGACGGAGTACGTCTCCGACCGCCTGCGGCACGACGAGCTGCCCTGGCGTCCGGGCGCCCGCGAACTGGTCGAGGAACTGCACGACCGCGGCGTCCCGACCGCGCTCGTGACGATGTCGCGCCGGTCGATGGCGCTCGTGACCGCTGCGGCGCTCGGCGACCGGGGGTTCGACGTCGTCGTCGCCGGTGACGACGTCGAGCGGCCGAAGCCGTTCCCCGACGCCTACCTCGCCGCCGCCGCCCAGCTCGGCGTCGAGCCGACCGCCTGCGTCGCCATCGAGGACTCCGCCACCGGCGTCGCGTCCGCCGTCGCGTCCGGAGCCGTGACCGTCGCGGTCGAGCACATCGTCCCGCTCGCCGACATCGCCGGCGGCGACGTGCACCTCACGACGCTCGGCGGCGTCGACGTCGACCGACTGGTCGAGTTGACGAGCCCAGCGCTCGCCGCGCGCGCGGACCATCCGGGAGGCACGGCGCACGTGCCCGCGGACGCTGCGGCGACCGAGGGCGGTGCCCGGTGAGCGACCTCGACCACGCCGGCGACGAGGCGGCGGCGATCCGCGCCTCCCGTCCGGACGACGCGACAGCGTCGCTGCCGCACACCGCAGGCGGCGCGCCGCACACGCCGCCGCGCGGACCGTTCCGGTCCGGCGACCGCGTGCAGCTCACCGGTCCGAAGGGCAAGCTCACGACGCTCTCGCTCGAGACCGGTGGCGAGTACCACACGCACCGCGGCGTGCTCCGGCACGACGACGTGATCGGGCAGCCGGACGGGTCGGTGATCCGTGCCTCGACGGGCGACGAGTACCTCGCGCTCCGGCCCCTCCTCAACGACTACGTGATGTCGATGCCGCGCGGCGCCGCGATCGTGTACCCGAAGGACGCGGCGCAGATCGTGGCGTTCGCCGACGTGTTCCCGGGCGCACGCGTGGTCGAGGCCGGCGTCGGCTCCGGAGCGCTGTCGCTGTTCCTGCTCCGCGCGATCGGCCCGACCGGTCGCCTGCAGTCGTTCGAGCGTCGCGAGGAGTTCGCGGCGATCGCGCGCGGCAACGTCGGCACGTTCCTCGGCGCGGTGCCGGACAACTGGTCGGTGACCGTCGGCGACCTCGTCGAGGCGCTGCCGGAGGCCACCGAGCCGCAGAGCGTCGACCGTGTCGTGCTCGACATGCTCGCGCCGTGGGAGTGCGTCGACGCCGCGGCCGACGCGCTCGTCCCGGGCGGACTCATCGTCTGCTACGTGGCGACGGTCACGCAGCTCTCGCGCACCGCCGAGGCCCTCCGCGACACCGGCCGCTTCACCGACCCGATGCCGAGCGAGACGCTCGTGCGGACCTGGCACGTCGAGGGGCTCGCCGTCCGTCCGGACCACCGGATGGTCGGGCACACCGGCTTCCTGGTGACCGCGCGGCGACTCGCGGACGGCGTCGTGCTGCCGAACCTCAAGCGTCGGGCCGGCAAGGCGGAGTTCTCGGACGAGGACGTCGAGGCCTGGACCCCCGGCGCGGTCGGGGAGCGCAACACCAGCGACAAGAAGCTGCGGAAGGTCGCGCGCCAGGCGGCTGCGCAGGCTCGCAGGGTGGCGGCGGCCGAGGCGTCGTCCGCGTCCAGGGAGCACGGAGACGACCGGTAGAGTACCGACCGTGCCCGTCCTGCATCGAACCATCCCCGCACTCCTGGTCACCATCGGACTCGCGGCGTCGCTGACGGCCTGCGCGGCCAGTGGTGCCGGTTCCGCCCCCTCGAGCTGCCCCCAGCCGGGTGCCGCGTCGCGGGCCGTCACGGCCTCGGGCGCGTTCGGGAAGGAGCCGGAGGTGAACGTGCCCGACGGGCTCACCACCTCGGGCACGCAGGTGTCGGTGCTGCGCCAGGGCAGCGGCCGCGAGATCGGCGACGGCACGCCCGCCCTCATCGAGTACACGCTCGTCGACGGCTCGACCGGCAAGGTCGCGCAGACGAGCGGCTACTCCGGCCAGACCGCCCCGATCACCGCGGGCGCGTCGAACTACGGGGCGCTCGGCAAGGCGCTCGAGTGCGCGCACGTCGGCGACCGGCTCGCCGTCGCACTGCCGAAGAGCGCGCTGAGCTCGTCGGGCACGGACACCGGCTCATCGAGCAGCTCCTCCGGCAAGGCCGAGGACGCCGTGGTGGCCGTCATCGACGTCGAGCGTGCCTTCGACTCCCGCGCGACCGGCACCCCGCAGCTCGCCGGCGACGGCATGCCCGCGGTCGTGCTGGCGCCGTCGGGTGCGCCCGGCATCACCATCCCGTCGTGGAGCGCACCGAAGTCCGACGAGCTGCACCTGCTCCGGAAGGGCGACGGGACGAAGCTCACCGCGAAGGACACCGCGGTCATCAAGTACACGGCCGTCACGTGGGCCGCCGACCCGAGCGTGACCGGGTCCAGCTGGACGGACGGGTCGGGCGCGCAGACCGTGCCGCTCGCCAAGGGGCAGATCATCGACGGCGTCCGGAACGCGATCCTCGGCCACCGCGTCGGGGACCAAGTCCTCGCCGTCGTGCACAACCAGGGGTCCACCGACGTCTACGTCGTGGACATCCTCGGGGTGATGCCGCGCTGATCCGTCGCCGTCCACCGACCGCCGCGCGGGTGCACTCCGGTGCATCCGCGCTGCCGTAGGATCGGCTCCGTGCCAGCGACCCGTGCCCCCCGCGTACCCGCCGAGGAACGGCTCTTCAGCCTCGTGCTGGCACTGCTGTCGACCGAGTCCGGCCTGACGAAGTCCGAGATCCTCGCCAACGTGCAGGGCTACCGCCAGCGCTACGTCCAGGGCGGCGACAACGCCTCGCTCGAGCGGCAGTTCGAGCGCGACAAGGACGACGTCCGCGAACTCGGCATCCCGCTCGAGACGATCGAGACGCCCGGGGCGTCCGGCAACAACCAGACCCTGCGCTACCGGATCCCGAAGGGCGAGTACGACCTGCCGCTCGACGTCCGGTTCACGCCGGACGAGTCGGCACTGCTCTCGCTCGCCGCGATGGCCTGGCGTGAGGGCGCCCTGTCCGCCGACTCCCGTCGCGCACTGCTCAAGGTCCGTTCCGCGGGCGCCGAGGACGACGACGGTGCGACGGTGCTCGGAGTCGACGCCTACGCACCCCGGCTGCGCGCCCGTGACGCCGCGTTCGAGCCGCTGCGCTCCGCCCTCGACCGCGCCGCAGCCGTCCGGTTCGACTACATCACCCCGGGCCAGCACGAGCCACGCCGTCGCGAGCTCGCCCCGCTCGCGCTCGTGCAGCACGGCGGGCGGTGGATGCTCGCCGCCCACGAGTTCTCCACCGGCTCCGAGAAGAACTACCTGCTGTCGCGGATCGTCGGCCCGGTCAGCCAGTACGCGGTCGGGCAGCACCCGGCACCGGCGGGTGCTGGGGAGCGGGCCCTGGCCGAGCTCGACCGCATCTGGGCGAGCCGGACCGCTCGCATCCGGGTCGTGCCCGGGTCGGACGCCGAGCGGCGGCTCTCGCGCCGTCGGGACACCGCGACCGAGGCCGACGGCACGCTCGTGCTGCACCACGTCGACCCCCAGATCCTCGCCGAGGAGCTCGCGGCGTTCGGACCCGAGGTGCGGGTGCTCGAACCCGACGACCTCCGCGACCGCGTCACCGCACGACTCCGGGCACTCGTCGCCGACCACGAAGGAGCCGCCCGTGGTTGAGCAGCCGTTGCAGGCGCAGGACAAGCTCGCGTTCCTGCTCGCCCTGGTGCCGTACCTCATCGACCGGGAGCGCGTCTCCGTCGCCGAGGCCGCGCGCCACTTCGGCGTGCCCGAGGCCCGGATCCGGCGTGCCGTCGAGCTCATCGCGGTGTCAGGGGTGCCCGGTGAGACGATGCAGTACCAGCACGGCGACCTGTTCGACATCGCGTGGGACGACTTCGACCAGAACGACATGATCGTGCTGACGAACCTGGTCGCGATCGACGACTCGCCCCGGTTGTCCGCCCGAGAGGCCTCCGCCCTGATCGCCGGGCTGCAGTACCTGTCCGCGCTGCCCGAGGCCGCCGACCGGGACGCCATCCGGGCGCTCATGGCGAAGCTGTCGCGCGGTGCCGGGGGAGCGGCGTCGAACGTCGCCGTCGGGCAGGACCTGCACGACGCCGCGCTCGCGACGATCCGGCAGGCGATGGCCGACGGCCGAGGGCTCTCGTTCGAGTACGCCGGCCCGCGCACGCAGGGCGGCACCCGCCACGTCGACCCGCTGCGCGTGGAGTCCATCGACACGGACTGGTACCTCCGCGCCTGGGACCTCGACCGGCAGGCGCTCCGGACGTTCCGGCTCGACCGGATGTCGGGCGTCCTGGTCGAGGACCGTGCGGCGACGAAGACCGCGGCGGACGTGGTGATCCCGGACACGCTGTTCCAGCAGGCGGGGGAGGACGTCATCGTCACGGTGGAGCTCGACTCGTCGTCGTTGCCCCTCGTGGCGGACTTCCTCGCCGACACCGCGGACGCGCCGGACGCGGACGGCCGGGTGCGGATCCGGCTCGCGGCGTCGAACGGCTTCGACGGCGTGGTGCGGCTGGTGGCGGGGTTGCCCGGGCGCGCGGTGGTGCTCGACCCGCCGGCGGCACGGCAGGCGATCCGCGATTTCGCGGCCGCCGCACTCGGCGAGGGCTGACGCCGCCCCCGCGTCGCCCGTAGGCTTGCGCGCCGTGTGCCTGCGTGCCGTGTGCTTGCGCGCCGTGTGCCGTTCCGCTCGTACGTTGCCGAATCGCTCGTGGGTGACCGATTCGCTCGTGGGTGACCGAATCGCTCGTAGGTGGTCGTTCTTTCCGACCTCCTACGAGCGATTCGGCAACCTACTCCGGGTGTGATGGGCTCGAACGCCGCCCGACCCGACCCGACCCACGCGCCCGCCGCCCCCCGCCGCCGCCCGCCCGCGCCGCGCCGGACGGGAGGCACGTGACGGATCCGCACCGCGCCTCCCGTCCGTCCGCTCCACCGACCCCACCGGACGCACCTGGCTGTCGGACCCGTCCCGTAAGATCGGCGCATGGCTTCGACGACCGCAAGCGGGCGAGCGAAGCGGCCCGGGCGACCGAAGAAGGACGCCGAAGGCCGCATGTCGCTCGGGCAGCACCTGATCGAGCTGCGCAACCGCCTGTTCCGCGCGGTGATCGCAGTCGTCGTCTGCGCGGTCGGCGGGTGGTTCCTGACCCCGTTCGTCCTCGACGCCCTCCGTCAGCCCGTCCAGCAGTTGGCCGAGGTCGGCGGGCACACGGCGGAACTGAACTTCCCGATGATCACCGGGGCCTTCGACCTCCGGCTGCAGATCGCGATCACGATCGGCATCGTCATCTCGAGCCCGGTGTGGCTGTACCAGATCTGGGCGTTCATCGTGCCGGCGCTCGTGCGGCGCGAGAAGCAGTACGTGTTCGGCTTCCTCGGCACCGCGATCCCGCTGTTCTTCGCCGGGTGCTGGTTCGGGTGGTACATCCTCCCGCACGTCGTGCAGATCCTCGGCAGCTTCGTGTCGAGCCAGGACACCTCGATCGTCGACGCGAAGGCCTACTACAACTTCGTCATCAAGCTCATCGTGGCGGTCGGCATCGCGTTCGTGCTGCCGGTGTTCCTGGTGCTGCTCAACTTCGTCGGGGTGCTGTCGGCATCGGCGATCATCAAGTCGTGGCGGGTCGCGATCCTCTGCATCCTCGTGTTCTGCGCGATGGTGACCCCGTCGGCCGACGTCATCTCGATGTTCCTGCTCGCGGTGCCGATGGTGGTGCTGTACATCGCCGCGTGCGCAGTCGCGTGGGTGCATGATCGACGCATGGCGAAGCGGCAGGCGAAGCTGGACGAAGAGTACGGACTGTGACGAACTCGGACCTCAGCCCCGCCGAGCGCTACGCGGCGGCCAGGGTCCGGAGCCGCTCCCGCAACCTGGAGCTGTTCCGGTCCGACCTGCGCTTCGACCTCGACCCGTTCCAGCTCGCTGCGTGCGGTGCCATCGACCAGGGACGCAGCGTGCTCGTCGCGGCGCCCACGGGTGCCGGCAAGACGATCGTCGCCGAGTTCGCCATCTGGCTCGCGATGCGGCAGCCCACGGCCAAGGTGTTCTACACGACGCCGATGAAGGCGTTGAGCAACCAGAAGTACGCCGAGCTCGTCCAGGTGTACGGGGAGACCGAGGTCGGGCTGCTCACGGGTGACACGAACGCCAACCCGCGCGCCCGCGTCGTCGTGATGACGACCGAGGTCCTCCGCAACATGATCTACGCCGACTCGGACCTGCTCGACGACCTCGCCTGGGTGGTGCTCGACGAGGTGCACTACCTCGCCGACCGGTTCCGCGGCGCGGTGTGGGAGGAGGTCATCCTCCACCTGCCGACCGAGGTCCGGCTCGTCTCGTTGAGCGCGACGGTGAGCAACGCGGAGGAGTTCGGCGACTGGCTGCAGACCGTCCGGGGCGACACCGACGTCATCGTGTCCGAGGACCGCCCGGTCCCGCTGGAGCAGCACGTCCTCGTCGGCTCGAAGATGGTCGACCTGTTCGACTCGAGCGGCGCAGCCGCGACGAACCGGGTCAACCCGGAGCTCCTGCGGCTCGTCGGTGGCGCATCCCGCAGCGAACGGCACGGGGGCGGACACCGTGGTGGCCGGGGTCGCGGCGGGTACCACGACCGCCGCGGTCCGCGCACCGAGAAGCTGTACCGCGAACAGATCGCCCACATGCTGGACGACCGGATGCTGCTGCCGGCGATCTTCTTCGTGTTCAGCCGAGCCGGGTGCGACCAGGGTGTCCGGAACGTGCTGCGCTCGGGGCTGTCGCTGACGACCTCGCAGGAGCGGCGGGAGATCCGCGAGACGGCGGAGTACCACTGCCGCACCCTCCTCGACGAGGACCTCGCCGTGCTCGGCTACTGGGAATGGCTGGAAGGACTCGAGCGCGGGGTGGCGGCACATCACGCCGGACTGCTGCCGGCGTTCAAGGAGGTGGTCGAGGACCTCTTCCAGCGCAAGCTGCTCAAGGTGGTCTTCGCCACCGAGACCCTGGCCCTCGGGGTCAACATGCCGGCACGCACGGTGGTGTTGGAGAAGCTCGAGAAGTTCAACGGCGAGGCCCGCGTCCCGATCACGCCGGGGGAGTACACCCAGCTGACCGGCCGTGCCGGGCGCCGCGGGATCGACGTCGAGGGCCACTCGGTCATCCAGTGGAGCGACGGGCTCGACCCGCAGGCGGTCGCGTCGCTCGCGAGTCGGCGGACCTACCCGCTCAACTCGTCGTTCAAGCCGACCTACAACATGGCCGTCAACCTGATCGACCAGTTCGGCCGCGCCCGGACACGTGAGGTCCTCGAGACCTCGTTCGCGCAGTTCCAGGCGGACCGGTCCGTGGTCGACCTCGCCCGCAAGGTGCGGTCGCAGCAGGAGTCGCTCGAGGGCTACCAGCAGGCGATGACCTGTCACCTCGGCGACTTCACCGAGTACGCGGCACTCCGACGCGAGCTCTCCGACCTCGAGCGCACGAACGTCCCCGGCGGACGCGAGGCCTCCCACGGTGCCCGTGCGGAACGGCAGGCGGCGATCACCGACGTCCGGCGCCGCCTCCAGCGCCACCCCTGCCACGCCTGCCCGGACCGCGAGGCCCATGCCCGCTGGGCGGAGCGCTGGTACAAGCTCAAGCGCGCCAACGACAAGCTCGTGCACCAGATCCGGTCCCGGACCGGCGCGGTGGCGACGACCTTCGACCGGGTCACCGACGTGCTGCTCCAGCTCGGCTACCTCGTCGCGACCGGCGACGGCGAGGCCACGGTCGCCGCCGGTGGGCGTCGCCTGCAGCGCATCTACGGCGACCGGGACCTGCTGGTCGCCGAGTGTCTCGAGGCCGATGTCTGGACGGAACTCACCCCGGCGCAGCTCGCCGCGATGGCGGCCACGATCGTCTACCAACCCCGCCGCGAGGACGCGCCCGGCACGGAGCACGCGCTCCCGCGCGGCGCCTTCCGCCCCGCGCTCGATGAGACCCTCACCATCTGGTCGCGGCTGGACGACATCGAGCGGGACGCCCGGCTCGCGGGGTCGCAGCCGCCGACGCCCGCGATGGCCGTCGGCATGTTCCGCTGGGCCTCCGGCTCCGCGCTCGACGACGTCCTCCGGACGCTCGACATGCCCGCCGGCGACTTCGTCCGCTGGTCGAAGCAGGTCATCGACCTCCTCGACCAGATCCGGAACGCCGCTGACGACGATCTCGCCCAGACCGCGCGACGCGCGACGGATGCGGTGCGGCGCGGCATCGTCGCGTACGCGACGGTCTGACGGGAGGCACGGTGTCCGTCCGCGAGTCCGCTGCGCGTCCGCAGGTCCACGGCTCCCGCGCGCGTGGAGCGGGTCGGCGCGGTGCAGGACGGCGTGTTGCCGGACAGCGGGGTGCCGGCGCGCCCGGGACGGGGACCACTCTGCCCGCGGGCCCGTTCGGGCCGGTGCCGGTCGGCGTCGCGTTCCCCCTGGCGGTGATCGGCGGGCTGCTCCTCGCGCTCTCGTTCCCGTCACCGGGCTGGTGGTTCCTCGCCTACCCGGCGGTCGCGTGCCTCCTCGTCGCGGTGATGGGGCAACGTGCGCGCCGCGCGGCGTGGCTCGGCTACCTCGGCGGCGTCGCGTTCTGGGTACCGGCGATCTCGTGGGCAGGACGGTACCTCGGCCCGGTGCCGTGGTTCGCGCTGGCGCTCTTCGAGGCGGCCTACCTCGCGCTCGGCAGCGTCGCGATCGCGCTCGCCTACCGGTGGGTGGCCCGGGCCGTCCCGTCCACGGCCGGGCGGGTGTGGGGGCTGCCGGCCGTCGTCGCCGCGCTCTGGACGGGGCGGGAGTGGTTCTCCGGCAGCTGGCCGTACGGCGGCTTCGCGTGGGGCCGCATCGGGCTGTCGCAGTCGCAGGGGCCGTTCGCGCACCTCGCCGCGTACGTCGGGGTCCTCGGGCTGACGTTCGTGGTCGTCTACTGCGTCGCCGTCGTGGTGTCGTTGGTCGTGGTCGTCCCCTCCGGTCCCGGGCTGTCCGTGCGCGCCCCGTTCCGTGTCGCGACGGCCGGCCTGCTCGTGGCCGCGGTGCTCGCCGTCCCGGCGTGGCCGACCGCGGTGCGCGGGACCGTCCGCGTGGAGTCCGTGCAGGGCAACGGCCCGGCCGGGTACTTCGACGGTGCCGCACCCGGCGAGGTGTTGGCCGCGCAGGTGGCCGCGACCGACCTCGCCGCGAAGGGCGTCGACTTCGTGGTCTGGCCCGAGGCGTCGGCCGAGTACGACCCGCGGCAGCAACCAGTGGTGGCCTCGGCCCTCGACTCGGTCGTCGACACGATGCACGTGCCACTCGTCGCCGGAGCGATCACGCAGACGTCGTCGGGGGTGCTGCACAACACGTCCTTCGTGTGGACGACCGACGGGTGGCAGTCGTCGTACGACAAGAAGCGGCCCGTGCCGTTCGGCGAGTACGTCCCCGACCGGTGGTTCTTCTCGAAGCTCGCGCCGTCGTTGATCGGGTTGTTGCAGCGGGACTACACCCCGGGCACCAAGCCGAACGTCCTGCCGGTCGGCGGGATCCAGGCCGGCATCGCCATCTGCTTCGACATCGTCGACGACGGGCTGACGACCGACATGGCGCGCGGGGGAGCGCAGGTCATCCTCGCGCAGACGAACAACGCCGACTTCGACGGCACCGACGAGAACCTCCAGCAGCTCGAGATCGCCCGGATGCGGGCGATCGAGACGGGTCGGTCCCTCGTCAACATCTCGACGGTCGGTGCTTCGCAGGTGATCGACCCGTCCGGGCGGACGATCGATCGGGTGCCTGCGTACACGGCCACGTCGATGGTGACGGACGTCCCGCTCGGCACGTCGACGACGCCGGCGACCCGGTTCTCCGGCGACCTCTCCCTGGTGCTGTGCCTGGGCGGCCTGCTCGTGCTGCTCGCCTGCGCCCCGTGGCGCCGCCGACGCTCCTGAGCGCACGGTCGGACCGGGCCACGCAGTCGGCCACTGGGAACGCACTGTGAATGCACCGGGTGGGGGAACGGGTGCGGGTGGGACAGTGTTGGGGAGGGCAGGACGAGCGGAAGGAGCACAGACATGGCTGATCGGAGTCTCCGCGGGATGCGGCTCGGGAGTCAGAGTCTCCAGAGCGAGGAGGGCGTCGAGCTCTCGGACCGCAAGCGTGCGGTCTACCAAAGCGGCTCGGGTGAGACGTTCGACGTGATCTTCGCGGCAGATGCCGAGGTCCCGTCGACGTGGTCCGATCCCCGCTCCGGCCGGGAGGGCCGTCTGCTCGGCGACGACGGCGTGCCCGTCGAGGTGGCCGAGGAGGACGTGAAGGCGCCCAGGACCCACTGGGACATGCTGCTCGAACGTCGCTCGCGTGAGGAACTCGAGGAGCTGCTCCAGGAGCGGTTGCAGTACCTGCGCGCTCGACGCGGCGCCTGAGCCGGCCCGCACGACGACGACGCCCGCCCCCAATCGGATCGGGGGCGGGCGTCTGTTCGTGTGGGCGTCTGTCCGTGTCGGCAGCTCGTCGTGAACCGGTCGCCTCGGTGTCGCCCCTACTTCGTGTCGCCCCTACTTCGTGTCGCCGAGCTGGCTCGACGTCTCCTCGTCGGCAGCGGCGAGACGGGCGTCGACGCTCTTGTCGGACTCCGCGAGCCGCTCGTCGAGGCCGGAGTCCGGCACGATGTCCGCTGCCGTGGCGTCGGGACGAGCCGCCGCCGCGGTGGCTGCGTCGGCCGCCGCCGTGTTCGCCAGGCTCTCGTTCGCCAGCTTGGAGATCCGCGCCAGGAAGTCGCCATCCGCGTCGCCGCCGGCGGCCGGAGCGCCCCCGCCGCGCGGGGCGGTGAAGCCCTCGGCGATGCCGGACAGCGCCTTCGTGAACTCGCTCGGGATCATCCACAGCTTGTTGGCCGTGCCCTCCGCGAGCTTCGGCAAGGTCTGGAGGTACTGGTAGGACAGCAGCTTCTCGTCCGGGTCGCCGGTGTGGATGGCGTCGAAGACCGTGGCGATAGCCTGGGCCTCGCCCTCGGCCCGGAGGACCTGCGCCTTGGCATCACCCTCCGCCTGGAGGATCGCTGCCTGCCGCTGCCCCTCGGCTTCGAGGATCTGCGACTGCTTCGTGCCCTCGGCCTGCAGGATCGCGGCGCGTCGGTTCCGCTCGGCACGCAGCTGCTGCTCCATGGCGTCCTGGATCGACACGGGCGGCTCGATCGCCTTCAGCTCGACGCGGCCGACGCGGATGCCCCACTTGCCGGTCGCCTCGTCGAGGACGACGCGGAGCTGACCGTTGATGTTGTCGCGGCTGGTCAGGGCCTCTTCGAGGTTCAGACCGCCGACGACGTTGCGGAGGGTGGTCGTGGTGAGCTGCTCGACCGCTCCGAGGTAGTTGGCGATCTCGTACGTCGCCGCCCGGGCGTCGGTCACCTGGAAGTAGACGACCGTGTCGATCGACACGACGAGGTTGTCCTCGGTGATCACGGGCTGCGGCGGGAACGAGACCACCTGCTCGCGCATGTCGATGAGCGGGCGCAGGCGGTCGATGAAGGGGACCAGCAGGTTCAGCCCCGGGCTGAGCGTCTTGTGGTACTTGCCGAGCCGTTCCACGATGCCCGCGGTCGCCTGCGGCACGATCCGGATCGCTCGGGCGAGCACGACGATCACGAAGATGACGACGACGAGGATGAGCAGGAAGAGCAGGATCGTCCCCGTTGAGAGGGTGGTCATGAGACGGCTTTCTGGTCGATGCGGACGACGGCGGTCGAACCCTCGATGGACTCGACGACGACGGGGGTGCCCAGGGCGGGCAGACGTTCGGTGGACGTGCCCGCGAGGCGGGCGCTCCAGGTCTCGCCGTTGGCGAGCCGCACCTGACCGGGGCCGGAGGAGGTGAACGCCACCGCGACGGTGCCGGTCAACCCGACCAGGGCCTCCACCCCGGTGCGGTGGGGGTCGGCTCCACGGTTCAGGGCGTGGAGGACCCGGGGCCGGACCAGGAAGAGCAGCAGGAGGGCCACGGCCGCCGCGATGAGTGCGGATGCCCACCACGGTGCTCCGAGCAGGGCTGCCACCAGCCCGCCCGCGGCTCCCGCGGCGAGCATGATGAAGATGAAGTCGAGCGTGAAGATCTCGACCACGCCCAGGATCAACACCAGGCCGATCCAGACGATGGTCTGGACCCAGTCCGTTCCGTTCACGCGATCTCCCTCCCTCGGTCGCGCGCGGCTCTCTCGCTGCGTCGCGACGGCCGGTCCAACTCCGTTCAACATATCAACGACGACCGACGAACGGGTGGTGGACGGTAGGCTCGTTGCGGCATCGAGACATCCGACCCACCAGGAGCACGACTGTGAGCACCCCCCTCGCCCCCGGAACCCTCGCCGACAAGCGTGCCCTCGTGACGGGATCGTCCCGCGGCATCGGCGCCGACACGGTCGGGTACCTGGCCGAGGCCGGCGCGAAGGTCGTCGTCAACTACCGGAACAAGGCCAAGCGTGCCGAGCAGATCGCCCAGAAGATCGTCGACGCCGGAGGATCCGCGCTCGCGATCGGTGCCGACCTCACCGACCACGACTCCGTGCAGGCCATGGTGGACCGCGTCGTCGAGGAGTGGGGCGGGATCGACCTGCTCGTGCTCAACGCTTCCGGCGGCATGGAGTCCGGGCTCGGCGAGGACTACGCGCTCCGGCTCAACCGCGACGCGCAGGTCGACATGCTCCGCACGGCCGTGCCGCACATGCCGTCCGGGTCGCGGGTGGTCTTCGTCACCAGCCACCAGGCCCACTTCGTGGAGACCGCGGAGACGATGGACGAGTACGTCCCCGTCGCGAAGAGCAAGCGCGCCGGCGAACTCGCGCTCCGCGAGCTCGTGCCGCAGCTGGACGCCGCCGGGATCGAGTTCGTCGTCGTCTCCGGCGACATGATCGAGGGCACGATCACGGCCACGCTCCTCAACCGCCTGAACCCGGGTGCGATCGAGGGTCGTCGGCAGGAGGTCGGCAAGCTCTACAGCGTGTCGGAGTTCGCCGCCGAGATCGCCCTCGCCGCGGTCGAGCCGATCCCGGCAGACCACACCAAGCTCGTGGGCGATGTCAGCGGCTTCGGTGTCGCGCCCGACGGCTCGCCGGCCGCGTAGCGTACGGCCGTGACCGCTCGACCCGGCCTGCGCCGTTCCTCCCGCATCCTCCTGCTCGACCCGGAGGGCCGGGTGTTCCTGATGGACACGAAGGCCCCCTCATCGACCGGGGAGCACCGGTGGATCACGCCCGGCGGCGGCGTCGACCCGGGGGAGGACCACCACGCCGCGGCCGTCCGCGAGCTCCGTGAGGAGACGGGGATCGTGGTCGAGGACGCCGGGCCGAGTGTGTGGACGTGGGACTTCGAGGTCACGTGGGACCGAGCAGACCACGACCGTGGCCACGCCGAGTTCTACGTCGTGCGGACGCCGGGGTTCGCGCTCTCGGACGCCGGGTGGACGGACGACGAACGCGTCGACATCCTCGACTCCCGGTGGTGGACGGCGGACGAACTCGACCGGACGGACGAGCC
Organism: Curtobacterium sp. 'Ferrero'; assembly: GCF_002412165.1. Taxonomy (GTDB): domain Bacteria; phylum Actinomycetota; class Actinomycetes; order Actinomycetales; family Microbacteriaceae; genus Curtobacterium. The sequence goes on along the minus strand of NZ_NXIA01000016.1, from coordinate 43,965 downwards.
GTTCGAACCTGCCGAGCTGCCGGACCTCGTGCGCCGCTTCGCCCCGTAGACCCTGCTTCCGCGGTGTCGGGGCAGACCGGTACGGTGATGTACATGGATACCGGTTCCGGGCGCGCCGCCGACCAGCACGACCGCATCCGCGTGCGCGGCGCGCGGGAGAACAACCTCCGTGACGTGGACGTCGACCTGCCGAAGCGTCGCCTGACCGTCTTCACGGGGGTGTCCGGCTCGGGCAAGAGCTCGCTCGTGTTCGGCACCGTCGCGGCCGAGTCGCAGCGGATGATCAACGAGACGTACAGCGCCTTCGTGCAGGGATTCATGCCGAGCACGGGCCGACCGGACGTCGACCTCCTCGACGGCCTGACCACCGCGATCGTGGTCGACCAGGAGCGCATCGGAGCCGATCCGCGCTCGACGGTCGGGACCGTCACCGACGCCAACGCTGTGCTCCGCGTGCTCTTCAGTCGGCTCGGCTCGCCGCACATCGGCGGGCCGAACGCCTTCTCGTTCAACCTGGCGACCGTGACCGCGGGTGGGGCCATCACCGTGCACAAGGGCAAGGACGCGTCCGCCCAGCGGGTCTCGTTCAACCGGCTCGGCGGCATGTGTGCGGAGTGCGAGGGCCGCGGCACGGTGACCGACATCGACCTGACGCAGCTGTTCGACGAGACGCGGTCCCTGGCGCAGGGCGCGATCACCATCCCGGGGTACGGCACCGACGGGTGGAACGTCCGGATGTTCGCGGAGTCCGGCTACGTCGACAAGGACACCCCGATCCGCGACTTCACGGAGCAGGAACGGCACGACTTCCTGTACCGCGAGCCGACGAAGCGCAAGATCGCCGGCATCAACATGACCTACGAAGGACTCGTGGTCCGGGTGCGTCGGTCGTTCCTGCAGAAGGACCGAGAGGCGATGCAGCCCCACATCCGGGCGTTCGTCGACCGCGCGATGACCTTCACGGCCTGTCCGTCGTGCGGCGGCACCAGGCTGAACGACGTCGCGCGCTCGTCCAAGATCGACGGCAAGAGCATCGCCGACGTCTGCGCGATGCAGATCAGCGACCTCTCCATGTGGCTGCGCCGGCTCGACCGCCCGTCCGTCGGGCCGCTCCTCGACGGCCTCCGGTCCCTGGTCGACTCGTTCGTCGAGATCGGGCTCGGGTACCTCTCGCTCGACCGGCCGACGGGGACGCTCTCGGGTGGCGAGGGGCAGCGGGTCAAGATGGTCAAGCACCTGGGCTCGTCGCTGAGCGACGTCACCTACGTGTTCGACGAGCCGAGCACCGGGCTGCACCCCCACGACATCGAGCGGTTGGACGGCCTGCTGCTCCGCCTCCGCGACAAGGGCAACACCGTGTTGGTGGTCGAGCACAAGCCCGAGGTGATCGCGATCGCCGACCACGTGGTCGACCTCGGTCCCGGCGCAGGGACGGCCGGCGGGACGATCTGCTTCGAGGGGTCGGTCGACGAACTCCGGGCGAGCGACACCGTCACCGGCCGGCACCTCGACGACCGGGTCGTCCCGAAACCGCAGGTCCGCCGGCCCACCGGTGCGCTCGAGATCCGCGGCGCGTCGCAGCACAACCTGCAGGACGTGGACGTGGACGTCCCGACCGGGGTCCTCACCGTCGTCACCGGTGTGGCCGGTTCCGGCAAGAGCACGCTCGTCCACGGGTCGCTGTCCGGTCGAGACGACGTCGTGGCGATCGACCAGAGCGCCATCCGGGGTTCGCGGCGCAGCAACCCGGCGACGTACACCGGCCTGCTCGAACCGGTCCGCAAGGCCTTCGCGAAGGCGAACGGCGTGAAGCCGGCCCTGTTCAGCCCGAACTCCGAGGGTGCGTGCCCGGCGTGCAACGGCGCCGGCGTCGTCTACACCGACCTCGGCATGATGGCCGGCGTCTCGGCGACCTGCGTCGAGTGCGACGGCAGACGCTTCGACCAGTCCGTCCTGCAGTACCGGCTCGGCGGCAAGGACATCAGCGAGGTCCTCGCGCTCTCCGTGACCCAAGCGGAGCGGTTCTTCGGCGCGGACGACTCGCGGGTCCCCGCTGCACACGCGGTGCTCCTCCGGCTCGCCGACGTCGGGCTCGGCTACCTCACCATCGGTCAGCCGCTGACGACCCTGTCGGGCGGCGAGCGGCAGCGGCTCAAGCTCGCGACACGGCTGGGCGAGCCCGGGGGAGTGATCGTGCTCGACGAACCGACGACCGGTCTGCACCTGGCGGACGTGGAGCAGCTGCTCGGGCTGCTCGACCGCATGGTGGACAGCGGGCGGACCGTCGTCGTGATCGAGCACCACCAGGCGGTGATGGCCCACGCCGACTGGATCATCGACCTCGGCCCCGGCGCCGGTCACGACGGGGGACGCGTGGTCTTCGAGGGGACCCCCGCGGAGCTGATCGCCGCACGAACGACGCTGACCGGTCAGCACCTCGCCGAGTACGTGGGCGGCGCTTGACCGGGAGGGCACCACTCACCCCCACGCGCAGGCGCGCTGAGGCACGCGCAGGTACCCGCGCGTAGCGTGCGATCCATGACGTACAGCCAGCCTGACCCTGCCGAAGAGACCACCGCCGCCGAGGCACCCGAGCAGCCCGACACCGACCGCGAGGACCTCGAGGAGTCGGGGCGCGAGGACGCCGCCCTCGAGATCGACGCCGACGACGTCCCGACGGGGGACGACACGCCGGGGGAGTGACGTCCAGCGGTCCTCGATCGGGGGACACACGCCGCCGTCGAACCCGGTCGCGCCGCCGTCGAACCCGGTCGCGCCGCCGTCGAACCCGGTCGCGCCGCCGACGCTCCCAGTCACACGGGCGTCCGGAGCCGGCCGCGAACCGCGAGGGCGGCGCTCCGGACCTGCGGCGGCAGGGGAGACACGACGAGGTTCCAGAACGGGCGTTCGGTGGCGCCGAGCGAGGTCTTGAAGCGACTGATCCCCTCGTCGACGTGGCCGACCAGGTCGACGGCGGTGTGCCCCTGCTCGAGCGAGGACCGCAGGAGCTCGTGGAAGAGCGCCGTGCTCGGGTTGCTCGTGCGGAAGGCGCGGAGCGTCCCGCCGGCCCATCCGGTGACCACCGGGTGCCGGGTGAGGGCGACGATCACGCCCGCGACCTCGTCGGCGACGGTGGCGCTGAATGAGCGGACGTCGTCCCGGCCCTGTGCCCACCGCTCGAGTCGAGCGCCGATGTCGGCCGGGTACGGGGACGGGACGCCACGGCTCGAGTACGACTCCTCGAGGACCATCGGCAGGTGGGTCGTCAGCTCCCCGGGCAGTGAAGGGCGGACCACGACGCCCTTCCGGCTGGCGGTGGTCACCGCCTGGCGTGCACCGCGCTTCATCCCGGCGAGCAGCAGTTCCGGTGTCGTGTCCGCGAGGTCGACGACGTAGGTCCGGTCCGGGGTCGCCTCGACCCCGGCGGCTGCGAGCGTGGACGCCGACACGTCCGTGATCCCGGGCCCGAGGTCGACGTGCGCGGCGAGCACGCCGTGCCGGACCTGCCAGCGACGGAAGGCACGGAGGGTCTCGCCGAGCACCGCGGCGGGGACGAGCGGACCGACGTACGGGAACGGCGGCATCGCCGGACGACGCGTGCGACCCGTCGTGGAGAGCAACGGGAAGACGCCGACGGGGTCATCGTCGTGCAGGACCACCAGCGGGTCGAACCGCCAGCCGAAGACGTCGGCCTGCACGGTCAGCCAGTCCCAGTCGTGGAAGCCGGTCGCGCCGGGGTGTCGTGCGACGAGGTCGTCCCACACAGCGGGGTCGTCCGTACTGGTGAACCGCACTGTTCCTGACACGCTGGTCTCCGTCCGTTCCCGCCGTGGTGCACCGCGAGCCTACGAGCGGGCGGGATCCGGCAGCCGGTCGGCGGAGGAACGTTGCGGGATGCCGTCGCGGTTCGACGCGGATCCGCCGACCCCTCACGACGCTGGTCACAAGCGCCGATAATGCATATTATGTCAACTCACGTTGGCTGGGAGCACCAGACAGAGGTCAGACTGCACTCGAGATCGCGCTGCCCCGGTCCCCGGAGCGACCACACACCGCTCCCCGCTCCGTCAGGACACCGCCACCGTCATCCCGGCCGACGTCGACGGCGAGTCCATCGCGACGAGCGCGCCGGGCAGGTCGTCGAACCCGATCGTCCGGCCGATCGACTCCGCGGGTCGCAGTCGCCCGGCGACGATGTCGTCGAGCATCGCCGCGTACTCACTGACCGCGATGCCGTGACTGCCGAGCAACTCCAGCTCGTCCGCGATGACCCGACCCATCGGGATCGCCGGCGTCGCCTCGTCGTCGAGCAGCAAGCCGACCTGGACGTGTCGACCCCGTGGCCGCAACGACGCCACGGCCGCGACCGACGTGGCGCGACTGCCGAAGGCGTCGACCGACACGTGCACCCCGCCGTCCGTGAGCGTCCGGATCGCGGACACCGCATCGTCGTCCATCGTCACGGGCACGGCACCGAGCGCCTCGGCGCGCGCGAGCGCAGCGGCCGACACGTCGACCGCCAGGACGCGCGCCCCGGCCGCCACCGCGACGATGACCGTCGACAGGCCGACTCCCCCGCAGCCGAAGACGGCGACCCACTCCCTCTCGGCGACTCGTCCTCGGGCGTGGACGGCGTGGTAGGCGGTCCCGAACCGGCACCCGAGGCCGGCGGCTTCGGCGAACCCGACCGCGTCCGGCAGCGCGACGAGGTTGACGTCGGCGTGCGGGACGACGAGCGCCTCGGCCCAGGACCCGGCGAGTGTGAAGCCCGGCTGCTCCTGTCGCGTGCACACCTGCGTCGCCCCGGCGCGGCACTCGGCGCACGTGCCGCACGCGAAGACGAACGGCGCGGTCACCCGGTCGCCGACCGCGAACCGGGTCACGTCGGCCCCGACCGACTCGACCACGCCGGCGAACTCGTGTCCGGGCACGTGCGGGAGCCGCACCGAGTCGTCGTGGCCCTTCCAGGCGTGCCAGTCGCTCCGGCACACCCCGGTCGCGGCGACCCGGACGACGACCCCGTCCGCCGGGGCGACGGGGTCGGGCACCTCGACGATCGACGGAACGGACCCGAACTCCCCGTACTGCACTGCGCGCATCCCGTCATCCTGACAGACGGACGCGCTGTCCGCCCTTCTACGGGTCAAGGCCGGGAGGCACGGTTCGGCCTGGCAACGCGCGCTGCGGTCCGGTGGTCGCCCGTCGCACCGCCCGGTCCACTACGATCCTGTGCGTGCGTTCACGAACGGTGGCCCCGACCCTGCTGCTCTCGCTCCTGCTGGGGGGCGCGGCAGCCCTGACCGGAGCATCGCCGGCGTCCGCCCATGCCGCGCTGGTGTCGAGCGACCCCGCTGCGGACAGCACCGTCACCGAGTCGGTCGAGCGGGCGACGCTGACGTTCAGCGAACCACCCCTGACCGGGCTCGACGCCGGTCTGCGCATCGAGGTGCTCGACGAGTCCGGCGCTGACGTGTCGTCCGGCTCCGTCGAGGTGAGCGGCGCGTCGATGTCCCGGGCGGTCGACCTCGGCCCGGGCCGCTACCGCGTGCTGTGGCGGTACGTCTCCCCCGACGGACACCCGATCACCGGTGAGTACGGCTTCACCTCCGCCGTCGAGGTCGAGACCCCGGACGCGGATCCCACGTCCAGCCCCACTGCCGGTGATCCCGCTGCCGGCGGAGCAGCGACGTCCGAGCCGTCGTCCTCGGCGGCGGCGGGCTCCGACGACGACCTGGCCGAGGCCGGGTCCGCGGAGGACCCGACCGTACTGCCCTGGGTCGCGGGCGGAGCGGCGCTCCTCGCCCTCGTCGTCGCGGTCGTCGCCCTCGCACGTCGGACGCGGCGACCGCACGCCCGGCCCTGAGCCGGTCGACCCTCCCGCGTCCGACCGGCCACGCCCGGACGACCGGAACGACCGGCACACCCGGCCGACCGCTCAGCCCCGACCGCTCAGCGACGACCGCTCAGCGACGACCGCTCAGCGACGACCGCTCACTCGCCGAAGCCGGACCGGACGAGCTCCACGAGAGTGTCCACCGCTTCCTGCGCGTCGGGCCCGGACGCCTCGACCGTCACGGTCGCGCCCTTCGGCAGGGCGAGCGCCATGATCGCGAGCAGGCTCTTCGCGTCGACGCCGTTCACCCGGACCCGCGACTCGAACCGTGCGGCGGTCTTGACGAACTCCGCGGCCGGGCGCGCGTGCAGTCCCGTCTCGTTGACGAGGTCGGCAGCACCGGACACCGCCGCGCCGTCCGCGGCAGCGTCGTCGACGGGAGCCGACGGTCCGACCGGATCCGCGCCTCCCGGCTGGTCGTCCGCCGGACCACCCGCGGTCGCCGCCGCGGCGAGGACCGCCGCCACGTCGCCGCCCGTCTGGGCTGCCACGGCAGCGGCGACCGCCCCCTCGACGAGTGGCGCGCGGGAGACGTGCACGCGCTCGCGCACGTCGTCGTCGAGGAAGTCGAGCGCCGTGTCGGTCGTCAGGTAGGCCGATCCGAGGTCGCAGAGCACGACGATGCCGTCGGCGTCCGACAGCGACTCGATGCCGGCCGTCACGGCTTCGAACGAGGTGCCGATCCCGCCGTCCTCGGTCCCGCCCGCCGCGACCAACTGCACGTCGCCCGCCATCTGCCGGGCGAGTTCGACGGTGCCACGCGCCACGTCGGCGCTGTGCGAGACGACGAGGATGCCGACGCTCACGCTGCGTCCACCGCCGCGCGCAGCACGTAGACGCTCGACTGCGCCCCGGGATCGCGGTGCCCGACGGCCCGCTCCCCCAGGTAGCTCGCCCGCCCCTTGTGCGCGACGAGCGCGTCGGTGGACTCGGCGCCCGTCGCGGCGGCGTCCGCGGCGGCGACGAGGATGTCGCGCGGGGACGCCCCCGATCCCGCCGCGGCGGCCGCGGCGTCGACCGCCGGGCTCCAGGCGTCGACCATGGTCTTGTCGCCGACCTCGGCCTTGCCACGCGAGACGATGCCGTCGCGCGCCGCGGTCAGCACCGCCACGAGCGTCTCGGCGTCCAGCTCGTCCGCGTCGCCCGCCGCCTGGGCGGCCTTGAGGTAGGCGGTGCCGTAGAGCGGACCGGCCGCGCCGCCGACGGTCGAGATGAGCTTCGTCGCGACGACCTTGAAGACGGCACCGGGGGTGTCGAAGGTCCCGCCCTCGACCGCCTCGAGGACGGCGCGGAACCCACGGTCGAGGTTCTCGCCGTGGTCCCCGTCGCCGATCTCACGGTCGAGGGTGACGAGCTCGGCCCGGTGCTCGTCGATCGTCGCGGCGGTGCGGCGCACCCAGTCGATGGCCCATGCGGTGTCGAGCGCCAATGCGGTGTCCCTTCTGCGGCCGGTCCTCGTGGACCGGGATCGTGGTCGGTGGGTCAGCGACCCCAGCGCAGTGCGGGGGTCTCCACCGGGGCGTCCCAGAGCGTGGTGAGTTCGTCGTCGAGCACCGTGACGGTGAGCGAGAACCCCGCCATCTCCAGGGACGTGACGTAGTCACCGACGAGGCTACGCGCGACCTCGTACCCGCGGTCGGAGAGGACCTCGGCGGCGCGTCGGTACACGATGTACAGCTCGGACAGCGGCGTCCCGCCCATGCCGTTCACGAGCAGCAGGAGCTTCGATCCCGACGGTGCCGCCAGGTCGGTGAGGATCGGTTCGAGCACGCGGTCCACCAGCTCGTCCGCAGGTGCCATCGGGATGCGCTCGCGCCCGGGCTCGCCGTGGATGCCGATGCCGAGCTCGACCTCGTCGTCGGCGAGCGTGAACGAGGGCTCCCCCGCGTGCGGGACCGTGCCGGACGAGAGCGCGAGCCCCATCGAGCGGGTGACCTCGTTGACGTGCCGGGCGACCGCGGCGACGGCGTCGAGGTCGTCCCCGCGTTCGGCGGCGGCACCGGCGCACTTCTCGACCACGACCGTCCCCGCGACGCCGCGACGGCCCGCGGTGTAGAGCGAGTCCTGCACGGCCACGTCGTCGTCGACGACGACGGACTCGACCCGGACGTCGTCCATGCCGGCGAGCTCGGCGGCGGTCTCGAAGTTGAGGACGTCGCCGGTGTAGTTCTTCACGATGTGGAGCACGCCCGCTCCCCCGTCGACCGCCTTCGTCGCGGCGACGATCGGGTCCGGGGTCGGACTGGTGAAGACCGGCCCGGGGACCGCGGCGTCGAGCATGCCGTACCCGACGAACCCGGCGTGCAGGGGCTCGTGCCCGCTGCCGCCGCCGCTGACGATGCCGACCTTGCCGGAGACCGGTGCGTCGGCGCGGTGCAGGTGGATCGGGTCCTCGACCAGCACGACGTGTCCGGCGTGTGCGCGGGCGAACCCACGGACGGTCTCGTCGACCACGGACTGTGGGTCGTTGATGAGCTTCTTCACGGGGGAACCTCCCTGTCGACGGTGACGCGTTCACCCTACAGCGGGCGCCCGTTCCCCTGCCGTGCACGTTCGTGCAGCACGATCGTCGCGCAGGGCCCCCGCCGGACGGGCGAACTCGCAGGCGTCCTGCACGTTCGTGCACTTTCGCACGGATCGCTCGGGAATCCATCGCCCCGGGCGGAACCGCGTCACTATGCTCGGGCCCAATCACTCAACGGGGAGTGCCGGACGCAGCACCACCGGACCCCCACCCCTCACGCACTGGAGGTCACCGATGGACGGCATCGGCGTCAATTTCCTCTCGGAGCTCGTCGGCACGGCGATGCTCATCATCCTCGGTGGCGGTGTCGTCGCCGCCGTGTCGCTCACGAAGTCCAAGGGCTTCGGCGCGGGCTTCCTCATGGTCACGATCGGCTGGGGCTTCGCCGTCTTCGCCGGCGTCACCGTGTCGTACAAGTCCGGCGGCCAGCTCAACCCCGCGGTCAGCCTGGCGCTCGCACTGCTCGGCAAGATCACCGTCGGCGAGATGTTCCTCTACTGGCTCGCGCAGCTGATCGGCGCGATCATCGGCGCGATCATCGTCTGGCTCGCCTACAAGCAGCACTTCGACGAGGAGCCCGACGCGGCCGCCAAGCTCGGCGTCTTCTCGACCGGCCCGGCGATCCGCTCCTACGGCTGGAACGTCGTGACCGAGATCATCGGCACCTTCGTCCTGGTGTTCGTCGTCCTCGCCTTCACCAACGGCAAGACCCCGGCCGAGCTCGGCGCCGTCCCCGTCGCCTTCCTGGTCATCGCGATCGGCGTCTCGCTCGGTGGTCCGACCGGCTACGCGATCAACCCCGCCCGTGACCTCGGCCCCCGCATCGCGCACGCCATCCTGCCGATCAAGGGCAAGGGTTCGAGTGACTGGGCCTATTCGTGGGTCCCGGTCGTCGGGCCGCTCATCGGCGGTGCCCTCGCCGCCGGTGCGTCGACGTTCCTCCTGCCGATCGTCGCCTAGTACCCCTCCTCTCCACCACCGCCGCGGCCGGCACCGCTGCCGGCCGCGGCACACCCAACACCCGTAAGGAGCACCAATGGCCGACTACATCGTCGCCATCGACCAGGGCACCACCTCGACCCGAGCGATCGTGTTCGACCACTCCGGCTCGATCGTGTCCGTCGGACAGAAGGAGCACGAGCAGATCTTCCCGCGCGCCGGGTGGGTCGAGCACGACCCCGCCGAGATCTGGGACAACACCCGCGAGGTCATCGGGCAGGCGCTCTCCCGCGCCGACATCACCCGGCACGACGTCGCCGCGGTCGGCATCACCAACCAGCGTGAGACCGCCGTGGTGTGGGACAAGAACACCGGCAAGGCCGTCTACAACGCCATCGTCTGGCAGGACACCCGCACCCAGGACATCGTCGACAAGCTGGCGGACGGCGACACCGACCGGTACAAGGCCATCGTCGGCCTGCCGCTCGCGACCTACTTCGCCGGCACGAAGATCGCCTGGATCCTGGACAACGTCGAGGGTGCGCGCGAGAAGGCCGAGGCGGGCGACCTGCTCTTCGGCACCACCGACACCTGGGTGCTCTGGAACCTCACCGGCGGCACCGACGGCGGCGTCCACAAGACCGACGTCACGAACGCCTCGCGCACGATGTTCATGGACCTCGAGACGCTCCAGTGGCGCGACGACATCCTCGCCGACTTCGGTGTGCCGAAGTCGATGCTCCCGGAGATCGTCAGCTCCTCCGAGGTCTACGGGCACGTCGAGTCGTCGAGCCTCCTCCGCGAGGTGCCGATCGCCGGCATCCTGGGCGACCAGCAGGCCGCGACGTTCGGGCAGGCGGCGTTCGACCAGGGCGAGTCGAAGAACACCTACGGCACGGGCAACTTCCTCATCTTCAACACGGGCACCGAGATCGTCCGGTCGGAGAACGGCCTGCTCACCACCGTCGGCTACAAGCTCGGCGACCAGGAGACGCACTACGCGCTCGAGGGGTCGATCGCCGTCACGGGGTCGCTGATCCAGTGGCTCCGCGACAACCTCGGGCTCATCGGCAGCGCCCCGGAGGTCGAGGCCCTCGCCAAGACCGTCGAGGACAACGGCGGCGTGTACTTCGTGCCGGCGTTCTCGGGCCTCTTCGCGCCGTACTGGCGTCCCGATGCCCGCGGTGCGATCGTCGGCCTCACCCGCTACGTCAACAAGGGCCACATCGCGCGTGCCGCCCTCGAGGCGACGGCGCTGCAGACCCGCGAGGTCCTCGACGCCGTCAACGCCGACTCCGGCGTCGACCTGACGGAGCTCAAGGTCGACGGCGGCATGACCGCGAACGACGCGCTCATGCAGTTCCAGGCGGACATCCTCAACGTGCCGGTCGTGCGACCGGTCGTCGCGGAGACCACCGCGCTCGGCGCCGCCTACGCGGCGGGCCTCGCCGTCGGGTTCTGGGCGAACCTCGACGAGCTCCGCGCGAACTGGCAGGAGGACAAGCGCTGGGAGCCGCAGCTCGACGACGCCGAGCGCGAGCGCACCCTGCGCCTCTGGAAGAAGGCCGTCACGAAGACCTTCGACTGGGTGGACGAAGACGTCAAGTAGGCGACTGCCCACGTGACCGCCTGGAGGCGCGGTGCGGGTCCGACGGACCGGCACCGCGCCTCCAGGTCGTTGCGCTGAGCGCGGGGAGCCGTCGACGGCGCGCGTCCTGACCGCGGAACCGGGTTCCGGACACAACACCGTGCTTGTTCGTGGTTCCGTGTCCGGAACCTGGTTCCGGCGGCTCCTCAGGCGGCGGGTGCGACGCCGACCCAGTCCGCGAGCTTGCGGGCGGCCGCCCCGGAGTCGACCACGTCGGCCGCGACAGCGAGCTGCTCGCGGAAGCGCTGCAGGATGGGACGGTCCGCCTGGGCCGGGTCCTGGGCCAGCCGGAACGACACGAGCCCCGCGGCCGCGTTGAGCAGCACGATGTCGCGCACCGGACCCTGCTCCCCCGCGAGCACGCGGTGCACGATCGCGGCGTTGTGCTCCGGGTCGCCGCCGAGCAGGTCCTCGGTGCGGGCCCGGGCGATGCCGAGGTCGCGCGGGTCGATGTCGTGCTCGATGACCCGCCCGCCGGTGACCTCCCAGATGTGGCTGTGCCCGGTGGTCGTCAGCTCGTCCAGGCCGTCGTCACCGCGGAACACGAGCGCCGTTGCGCCACGGGTCTGGAACACGCCCGTGATGATCGGCACGAGCTCGAGCTGTGCCACGCCCACGGCGTTCGCCTCGCACCGCGCCGGGTTGACGAGCGGCCCGAGGAAGTTGAACACGGTCGGCACACCGATCTCACGGCGCACCGGGGCCGCGTGCGCGAAACCGGGGTGGAAGGCGCTCGCGAACGCGAAGGTCAGACCGACACGCCGGAAGGTGTCCGCGACACGCGCGGCGTCCATCGTCAGGTCGAGCCCGAGCGCAGCGAGCACGTCGCTCGAACCGGACTTCGACGAGCTGGCCCGGTTGCCGTGCTTGACGACCGGTACGCCCGCCGCCGCGATGACGACGGCGGCCATCGTCGACACGTTGACGGTGCCGACGACGTCGCCCCCGGTGCCGACGATGTCGAGGGCCATGGGGTCGACGTCCAGCGGGACCGCGGCGTCGAGGATCGCGTCGCGGAACCCGACGACCTCGTCGACGGTCTCGCCCTTCGCGCGCAGGGCGACCGCGAAGGCGGCGATCTGAGCGGCGGTCGCGTGCCCCTGCACGATCTGCTCCATGGCCCATGTGGACTGCCTGATCGACAGGTCCTGACGCGCCATGAGGGCGCTGATCACCGATGGCCACGTGAGTGCGTCGTGCATGCGTCGATCGTAGTGACTTGGAGCGACCCGCCAGTCGACCAGGAAAACACTGTCCGTGGTTTCGGCCATAATGGAGTCTGTGACTAGCACCCCTCTCTCCAGATCAGCCACCGCACCGGTCCTCAACAGGCCGAACGCCGTGGCCGTGGGGACGATCGTGTGGCTGGGCAGCGAGGTCATGTTCTTCGCCGGCCTGTTCGCGATCTACTTCACGCTCCGCAGCACCTCCCCCGAACTCTGGGCGACCGAGACCGCCAAGCTCGAGGTGCCGTTCGCGTCCGTGAACACGATCATCCTGGTGCTGTCCAGCTTCGCCTGCCAGTTCGCCGTCTTCGCGGCCGAGCGCTTCCAGGTGCACCGCACGAGCTGGAACCCGCGCCACTGGGGCATGACCGAGTGGTTCTTCGTGACCTACTGCATGGGTGCGATCTTCGTCTGCGGGCAGATCTTCGAGTACGCCAACCTCTGGCACGAGGGCATCACGCTCTCCTCGAGCGCGTACGGCTCGGCGTTCTACATGACGACCGGGTTCCACGGCCTCCACGTCACGGGTGGCCTGATCGCGTTCCTGCTCACGCTCGGTCGCGGGTTCGCGGCCAAGAACTTCGGTCACAAGGAAGCGACCACCGCGATCGTCGTGTCGTACTACTGGCACTTCGTCGACGTCGTCTGGATCGGCCTCTTCGCCGTCATCTACCTTCTCAAGTAGGAACTGGATAGCCCCCACCGCATGTTCAACAGAACCAAGTCCAAGAAGGGCCGCCGGTCACCGCTGGCGACCGTGTCGCTCATCGTCGTCGGTCTGATGACCACCGGCGGTGCGTACGCGCTGTTCAGCTCCACGGCGAACGCGGACGACAGCTCGAGCTCGGTCTCGGCCGCGTCCACCCAGTCGAAGGTCAACGAGGGCGAGAAGCTCTTCGCCTCGAACTGCGCCACCTGCCACGGGCTGAACGCCCAGGGCACGAACGAGGGCCCGTCCCTCATCGGCGTCGGCGCCGCGTCGGTCGACTTCCAGGTGGGCACCGGCCGCATGCCGATGGCCGCGTCGGGCCCGCAGGCCGAGCAGAAGCCGGTCCAGTTCACGAACGACCAGATCGACGCGCTCGCGCAGTACGTCGCCTCGCTCGCCCCCGGCCCCGCGGTCCCCTCCTCCGACCTCACGGACGGCAAGGGTGACGCGGCCGAGGGTGCCGAGCTCTTCCGCATCAACTGCGCGATGTGCCACAACGTCGCCGGGGCCGGCGGTGCGCTCACCGAGGGCAAGTACGCGCCGAACCTGCAGAAGGTCTCCGGCAAGCACATCTACGAGGCGATGCTCACCGGCCCGCAGAACATGCCGGTGTTCAACGACCTGAACCTGACCCCGCAGCAGAAGGCCGACGTCATCACGTACCTCAAGTACGTGCAGGACAACAAGTCGCCCGGCGGCTTCGCGCTCGGCTCCATCGGACCGGTGGCCGAGGGTCTGTTCATCTGGATCTTCGGGCTCGGCGCGGTCGTCGCGATGACCGTCTGGCTGACCGCGAAGTCCAACTGATCGTCCGTGTCGAACGACACTGAAGGGAACACCATGGCAGAGCACGACGACGAGGCACTGAACTCGTCCTCGGCTGTCGAGAAGCACGGCACGACGGAGGGCCCATCGGCGCCGGCCGGCACCGCGGTCCTCCCCGCGGACCCGTTCGAGAACCCGGGCGAGCCGCCCCACCGTGCGCGTCGCACGGACGTCGACCCGAAGAAGCAGCGTCTGGCCGAGCGCCAGGTCGCCACGTTCTTCTACCTGTCGATCGTCGGCAGCGTGCTGGCCATCGCCGCCTACGTCGCGTTCCCCATCAAGGAGGACGACTTCGGCTCGGTCCGCCTCGCGAACCTCTGGCTCGGTCTGTCGATCGCCCTGGCGTTGCTCGCGCTCGGTCTCGGTGCCGTCTACTGGTCGAAGACCCTCGTCGTCGACCGCGAGATCACCGAGATGCGCCACCCCACTCGTGGGACCGACGCCACGCGTGCGAAGGCCGTCGAGGCGTTCCAGCTCGCGGACAAGGAGTCCGGGTTCAGCCGCCGCAAGCTGATCCGCAACTCGATGATCGGCGCCCTCGCGGCGTTCCCGCTCCCGGGCATCGTCCTGGTGCGCGACCTCGCGCCCGCGGCCGACCCCAACGAACTCCTCCGCCACACGATGTGGGCGAAGGGCACGCGCCTGACGAAGGACCCGACCGGTCTGCCGATCAAGGCGTCGGACGTGACCATCGGCTCGGTGTTCCACGTCATCCCCGACGGTCTCCTTGACAAGGAGGACATGCTCGAGGAGAAGGCCAAGGCCGCCGTCCTCCTCATGCGCCTCGACCCCAAGGACCTCAACCCCGCCAAGGGACACGAGGACTGGGGCTACGACGGGATCGTCGCCTACTCGAAGATCTGCACCCACGTCGGGTGCCCCGTCGCCCTCTACGAGCAGCAGACGCACCACCTGCTGTGCCCGTGCCACCAGTCGACCTTCGACGTCGCGAACAACTGCGAGGTCATCTTCGGCCCGGCGGCACGCCCTCTCCCCCAACTTCCGATCGCGATCGACGCCGACGGCTACCTCGTGGCGCAGAGCGACTTCCACGAGCCGGTCGGACCGTCCTTCTGGGAGCGTGACCGCTGATGAGCACCACAACCCGCCCTGCAACGGCGACGGCCGACAAGCCGGCAGCCGATCGCGGATCCCGAGTCATCGGGTTCGCCGCCAACTACATCGACGAGCGCACGAGCATCTCGGGCCTGGTGAAGGAGGTCGGTCGCAAGATCTTCCCCGACCACTGGAGCTTCATGCTCGGCGAGGTCGCGCTGTACAGCTTCGTGGTGGTGCTGCTCTCCGGCACCTTCCTGACCTTCTTCTTCCAGGCCTCGATGGCCGAGGTGGTCTACCAGGGCTCGTACCTGCCGCTCAAGGGCATCGAGATGTCGACCGCACTGCAGTCGACGCTGAACATCTCGTTCGACATCCGCGGCGGGCTCTTCGTCCGGCAGATCCACCACTGGGCGGCCCTGCTGTTCATCGCGGCGATCATGCTCCACATGGCACGCGTGTTCTTCACCGGCGCCTTCCGCAAGCCGCGTGAGCTCAACTGGGTCTTCGGCTTCATCCTCTGGGTGCTGGCGATGGCCGAGGGCTTCACCGGCTACTCGCTCCCCGACGACCTGCTCTCCGGCAACGGTCTGCGCATCATCGTCGGCATGATCGAGGGTGTCCCGGTCATCGGCGTCTGGATCGCGTACCTGCTGTTCGGCGGCGAGTTCCCGGGTACCGACATCGTCGGCCGCCTCTACACGCTGCACATCCTGCTGCTGCCGGCGATCCTCGTCGCGGTGCTCGGCGTGCACCTCGTGCTCGTCGTGATCAACAAGCACACGCAGTTCGCGGGCCCGGGCAAGACGAACGACAACGTCGTGGGCGTGCCGATCCTCCCGGCGTTCGCCGCGAAGGCCGGTGGGTTCTTCTTCATCGTCGCCGGCATCCTCGCCCTGATCGCGTCGCTGTTCACGATCAACCCGATCTGGAACTACGGCCCGTACGACCCGTCCCCCGTGTCCGCGGGTACCCAGCCCGACTGGTACATCGGCTTCGCCGACGGTGCGCTCCGACTGGTGCCGCCGCACTGGGAGGTCGTGTGGTTCGGCTACACCGTGTCGTTCAACATCCTCGTGCCGATCGCGGTGCTCGTCGGGCTGATCCTCGCGATCTTCGTCTACCCGTTCGTCGAGGCGTGGGTGACGGGTGACAAGCGTGAGCACCACCTCGCCGACCGTCCGCGCAACGCTCCGACCCGCACGGGCATCGGTGCCGCCGGCATCATGCTCTACGCGAGCCTCTGGGCCGCAGCGTCGTCGGACATCATCGCCACGCACTTCATGGTGTCGATCGACGCGGTGATCCACGTCATCCAGGCCATGACGGTCCTCGGCCCGTTCGTCGCCTTCTGGATCACGAAGCGCGTCTGCCTCGCCCTGCAGAAGAAGGACCGCGAGATCGTCCTGCACGGGTACGAGTCGGGCCGCATCGTCCGACTCCCCCACGGCGAGTACATCGAGGTGCACCAGCCCCTCGACGAGTACGAGCGCTGGCGTCTGCTGCAGTTCAACGAGTACAAGCCGCTCATGCTGCGTCCGAACGCCCAGGGCAAGATCAGCGGTGCGCAGAAGGTCCGCGCGAACCTGTCGCGGTTCTTCTTCGAGGACCGCATCGCTCCGGTCACCAAGTCCGAGCTCGAGGCAGCGCACGCCGCGCACCACGGTCCGGAGCTGACTGGTGGCGACCAGCCCGCCGCCGCGGTCGGAGCCGGCAACCACTGAGTTCCTCGGCAAGAACGAACGAGCCCCTCGTCCACATCGTGGTCGGGGGGCTCGTTCGTTCGCGGCAACCCGAAACACCCTCTGCGGTTCACCACCGATTCAGATTTCTGTGGCAGCGTGTTGCACCACGCATCCGCCAACGGAACGAGACACCGATGGACAGCCGGACGGCCGAACACCCCAGGCCGAACCACTTCCTCCTCCACCTCAGCGACACGCACCTCGTCGGCGACGACGGTGCCCTCTACGGCGACGTCGACTCCGCCGCCCGACTCAGCGAGATCATCGCCGACGTCGAAGCCTCCGGTGCCCGACCGGAAGCGATCGTCGTCACGGGCGACGTCGCCGACAAGGGTGAGCCGGGCGCCTACGCGAAGGTGCGGGCGATCCTCGAGCCCGCGGCCGAGCGCGTCGGAGCGCAGTTGATCTGGGCCATGGGCAACCACGACGAGCGTGGCGCCTTCCGGCAGGGCCTGTTCGACCTCCAGCCGACGGACCGGCCGGTCGACTTCGTCTACGACGTCAACGGCCTCCGGGTGATCACGCTGGACACGAGCGTGCCCGGCGCGCACCACGGTGAGGTCTCCCCCGAACAGCTCGACTGGCTCGCCGAGGTGCTGTCCGAGGCCGCTCCGCACGGGACGATCCTCGCGATGCACCACCCGCCGGTCCCGAGCGTGCAGGACCTCGCCGTCCTCGTGGAGCTGCGGGACCAGGCCGCCCTCGCCGAGGTGGTGGAGGGCAGCGACGTGATCGGCATCATCGCCGGGCACCTGCACTACTCGACGAGCGCCGTGTTCGCGGGCATCCCGGTCTCCGTCGCGAGCGCGACGTGCTACACGCAGGACCTCCTCGAGTACCACGCGGGCACCCGGGGACGGGACGGCGCGCAGTCGTTCAACCTCGTGCACGTGTACGGCCGGAACGTCGTACACTCCGTCGTCCCGATCGGGCACTACACGACGGTGGGCGAGCCGGTGTCGTCCGTCGAGACGGAGGCGCGGCTCGCGGCCGCCGGGGTCCGGATCGCACCTGCGGTCGAGCCGGCGCCGGTGACGTCGAGCATCGCGGTCTTCACGCTGGACTCGGTGCCGCTCTCCCCCGTCCATCCCTGACGGTCAGGGACGGGGCGCCGGCGGCAGCAGGGCGGCTCGAGCGCCCCAGCAGGGCGGCTAGCTCCCCAGGAGTGTCGGGCGCTCCCAGGAGCGTTCAGCGCTCCCAGGGAGCGGGGAACGGGAAGTAGCGCTCCAGGAAGTCCGTGACGCGCTCGGTCCGCTCCTCGTCGGACACCTCCGGGAAGCTGCCGTCGTTGAGGCAGAAGAAGTCGACGTTCCGCTTCTTGAGCAGTTCGTCGAGCGCCGTCAGCCCCGACTGCATGGTGGTGTCGACGTACTTCACCGAGGAGTTCTCCTGGATGATCGCCCGTCCGGTGAGCAGTGCGTAGTAGTGGTAGAGCGAGTTCGTCACCGAGATGTTCTCGGCCGCCCGGAACCGGGACGCAGCCGTCGCGCGGAACTCGTCCGCGAACTCGTGCTCCATCTCGGTCATGATCGAGGCGCGGAGCGGGGTCGGCGCGTGCTCGAGGTGGCGCGTGGTCACCGCTCCGAACCGCTGCTGCAGCAGGCGCCGGTTGACCCGCGCGGAGTTCTCGAACCCGCTGCGTGCCGGGTGGTTCGAACCGAGCCCGATGCGGGTGTCCGCGACGATGAACTTCGTGACCGAGCCCGGGCTGAAGAACACCGACGGCTCGACCAGGCGACCGAAGAACATGTCGTCGTTCGAGTAGATGAAGTGCTCGCTGATGCCCGGGATGTGGTGGAGCTGTGACTCGACGGCCTGCGAGTTGTGCGTCGGCAGCACCGAGGGGTCGGTGAAGAACTCCTCGCTGCGGACGATCCGCACCTTCGGGTGCTCGGCGAGCCAGTGCGGCGCCGGTGAGTCGGTCGCGATGTAGATCTGCCGGATCCACGGCGCGAAGGTGTGCACCGACCGGAGCGCGTACTTCAGTTCGTCGATCTGCCGGAAGCGGGCCGGCGCGTCGTCGCCCTCCCCCAGCACCACGCCGGCCTGCGCGGCCTGTCGAGCGCGCTGGTACTCGACCGCGTTGCCGTCGACCCACGAGAAGACGATGTCGATCGGGAAGCGGATGTCGGAGACGTGGTCGTCGAACATGTGCTCGACGGTGCGCCACGTCCGCCCGTACCGGTCGATGTCGACGAGCACGAACTCCTCGATCGGCAGGCTGCGCCGCATGAGCGCGTTCTCGACCGGCGCGAGGACCTCGGAGTCGGTGACCCGCCAGAACTCGAGCTGGACGCTGGTGTCCGCACCGTAGCGGAGGCGACCGAGCGGTTCGACGCGCGGGCGGAACAGCCGGAGCACGGGCTCGTCGGGTGAGCCGAAGCCGTCGTCGATCACGAGGACGGCAGGACGCTTGGGCGGCTTCGCGTAGAAGGGCTCGTTCGCGGACGCGTCCATCACGGCGCTCTCCGCGCGCTGCCGGTCCCGCTCGTCGACGGCGATGACCGGGCGTCGGTCGTTGCCGCGGATGAGCAGGTGGTCGACGTCCGCCGCGGACAGGGCGTCGTCCAGGAACAGCAGGTCCTCGATCATCGACTGCTGGGGCGTGAGGTGCCCGTTGAGCAGCGTGAGCCGTCCCTTGCGGACGACGACGTCGGGCCGGTCGAGACCGCCGGACGACGGTCGAGGGGTCAGCAGCGGACTCTCGGTCACCGGCTCGGTCTCGTCGCTCATCCACGCCCTTCGGGTTGCCGCCGGGTCCTGCACCCGAACGCTCCGTCGGGTCCTGCACCCGACCGCTCGATCCTACCGTCCGAGCGGACGGCGGGTGCACCCCCGTCCGGTGGGCGGCCGTCGCGCAGCCGGCCTCGCGTCCGTCAGCCATCCGGACAGGAGGCTCAGCCGGCGTCCGTCCCGCGCGGCACCTTGAGCACGATGCCCACCACCACGAACACCGCTGCCGCGACGATCTGCATCGTCGCCCAGACCTCGCCGACGATCGGGACGACCGCCACCGGATTCCAGCACACCGCGATCGCGGCCATCAGGACCGTTGCCCACCACGCCCGACCGCGGACCGTGAACACGAGCACGATGAGGGCGAGCACGGTGACGGCCCAGCGGACGAACACGAAGGCGGGCGCGTCGAGGAACGCGACGCACGCCAGCAGGACCACCGCGGCCAGCAGGGACGGAGCGAGCCCGGGCCGGGTGAAGGACGGGGTCGCACCGGACGAACGGGTGTCCGATCGCGCGGGGGTCGGTGCCGGTCGTGCGGGCACGCCGTGCTGCGACGAGCCGATCGCTGGCCGTCCCCTGCGTGCGGCCATCAGGCCCGGGACTCGTCGAGGTCGATCGCGCGGAACGGACGGGACATCGGCGGCAGGTCCCGGACCCGTTCGAGCGCGGGCTCGAGCTCCTCGAGGAAGGCGCGGTACCCCTCGTCGTTCAGGTGCAGCCCGTCCTCGGTGAACCGGTCGGCGAGGCGGTCGCCGTCGGCAAGGGCCGGCCAGGCGTCGAGGTACTGCGCGTGGCAGGTGGCGACGAACTGCCGCAGGTGCCGGTTCGCCTCCTCGATCTTCGCGCGGTACTCGGCCTGGCGGGGCAGGACGGAGACCAGCAGGAGCCGGACACCCGGCAGTTCGCGGCGGAGCGTCACGAGGATCGTCTCGACGTTCCGCACGACGTGCTCGACGCTGGCGCGGTGGTTGCCGAAGTCGTTCGTGCCGATGAGCAGGACGATCACCTCGGGCTCGGCCGCGACGACGGCGTCGAGCCGTGCGAGCACACCGTCGGTGGTGTCTCCGCCCACCCCGTGGTTGGCCGTGCGCTCCGCGGGGAGTCGGTCCTGCCAGTCCCCGGCCTCGGTGATGCTGTCCCCCAGGAACAGGACGGTGGGTCGGTCCTCGGTCATGCTGCCTCCTCGTGCGACGTCTCCGCGTCCCCATTGTGGTGCGTCCGGTTGCGTGCGGTCGAGTCGGTGTTGTGCGACTCGCGTTCCGCCGCCGCCGTGATGCGTTCGACCATGCCCGGGAAGATCACGCCGTGGAAGGGCAGGATCGAGTACCAGTACAACCGTCCGGAGAGCCCCTGGGGGAAGTAGATCGCCCGCTGGTGGTAGTCGCTGCCCCCGTCGGGCGACGGTGTGACGGTCATCTCGAGCCAGGCGCGCCCCGGCGACTTGAACTCGGCGCGGAGCCGCAGGTAGCGCCCGCGGTCCAGCCGTTCCACGCGCCACCAGTCGAGCGCGTCACCCTGCTCGAGCCGCTGTGGGTCCCGACGCCCCCGGCTGAGGCCGACGCCCCCGGCGACCTTGTCCATCCACCCCCGGGCGACCCAGGCGAGCGGGAAGGAGTACCAGCCGTTCTCGCCGCCGATCGACTCGAGCACGCGCCACACGTCGGCGGCCGAGGCGTCCGTGTGCCGCTTCCGGTCGTCGACGTAGACGGTGTGGCCGGCCCACTCGGGGTCGCTCGGCAGCGGATCCGCCGGGGTCGGGGTCAGGCTCGCGCTGCGCCAGCTCGTCTCGACCTCGCCCGTGCGCATCCGCGTGAGCGCCAACCGGACCGCGCGGCGGTAGGGCGTGAGCCCGCCCTCGGGGTGCGGCACGTACCGGTCGATGTCGTGCTCGCGCTGCACGCACTCGAACTGCAGCGACTCGATGATCGGCCGCGCGAGCTTCCGCGGGATCGGCGTCACGATGTTGAACCAGTGCGCCGCGAGGCCGGGCGTGAGCACCGGGAGCGACGCGATCGCCCGCTGCGGGAGCTTCGCCTCGACCGCGTACCCGTTGAGCATCTGCCCGTACCGGAGGACGTCCGGGCCGCCGATGTCGAAGGTGCGGTTGACGTCGGCCGGGATCTCGAGCGCCTGCACCAGGTAGTACAGGACGTCGCGGATGGCGATCGGCTGGATGCGGTTGCGCACCCACTTCGGCGCCGGCATCCACGGCAGGACGTCGGTGACGTGCCGGATCATCTCGAACGAGGTGCTGCCCGACCCGATCACCACGCCGGCCTGGTACGCGATCGTCGGCACGCCCGAGCGCAGCAGGACGTCCCCGACCTCCTTGCGGCTCCTGAGGTGCTTCGACAGCTCGCCGTCGGGGTGCAGGCCGCCGAGGTAGACGAAGCGTCGGACACCGGCGACGCGGGCCTCGTGCCCCATGGTGCCGGCCGCCTGGGTCTCGGCCCGTTCGAAGTCCCCGTCGGCACCCATGGCGTGCGCGAGGTAGTAGACGGCGTCGATGCCCTCGACGGCGCTCCGCACGGCGCGGGCGTCCATCAGGTCCCCGGACGCGATCTCGACGTCGTCGTGCCATGGCACGTCCTGGAGCTTCCGCGGGGTGCGGACGAACACCCGGACGGTGTGTCCGGCCTCGAGGAGTCTGGGGACGAGTCGGCCGCCGATGTACCCGGTCGCACCGGTGACGAGGACGTGCATGCGGGGCACGGTACGCCGGTCGCCTCCGGGTAGGCTTGCGGGGTGGACAACGCAGCCATCCCCACCCCCGAGCAGTCCGACGCAGGCCACCTCGACGCCGACGCGGTCCGGGCGCTCATCGACCACGCGATCCTCAAGCCCGAGCTGACCCGCGCTGACGTCGACGCGCAGCTCGACGAGGCCGCGGCGCACCGCGTCTTCAGCGTGTGCGTCCGGCCGAGCGACGTCGCGCACGCGGTGGAGCGCCTGGCCGGCACCGGGGTCGGCGTCGGCACCGTGATCGGCTTCCCGCACGGCACGACCTCGACCGCAGCCAAGGTCGCGGAGTCGCTGCAGGCCCTCGCCGACGGAGCGTTCGAGCTCGACATGGTCCAGAACATCGGTGCCGCCAGGTCCGGCGACTGGGAGCGCGTCGAGCAGGACGTCCGCGCCGTGGTCGAGGCGGCCGGGGACACCGTCGTCAAGGTCATCCTCGAGACGGCGTTCCTCACCGACGACGAGATCGTCGCGGCCTCACGGGCGGCGCAGCGTGCGGGTGCCGCCTTCGTCAAGACCTCCACCGGGTTCGCCGGGGGCGGTGCCTCGGCGGAGCACATCCGGCTGATGCGCGAGACGGTCGGTCCGGACACCGGGGTGAAGGCCTCGGGCGGCGTCCGTGGGCTCGACACCCTCATCGAGATGGTGCGGGCCGGCGCGGACCGCATCGGCACGAGCGCCTCGGCACGCATCCTCGACGAGGTCGCCCACCGCGCCGAGACCGGCGCAGCATCGTCCCTCGGCGACGACACCTCCTCGTACTGACCCCCACCCCAGCCCGAGGCGAGCACCCGCCGGACGCGACGACGCGTCCGGGACGTGCGCCGAGCCTCCCGTCCGTCGCACCGGAGCGAACATGACCGACAGCACCACCCAGCCCGCAGCCGTCGCACTGGCGGTCGACCTCGGCGGCACGAAGGTCGAGGCGGCCCTGGTCACCGACCAGGGCGTCGTCCTGCCGGGGACCCGGCACCGCAGCCCGACCGGGCCAGGCCGGACCTCCGACGAGCTGCAGGCGGCCGTCGACGAGGTCGTCACGGCGACCCTGGCCACCCTGCCCTCCGACGCTCGGCTGGTCGGGGTCGGGATCGGTTCGGCGGGCCCCGTCGACGAGGTCGACGGGCTCGTCTCACCACTCAACATGCCGGTGTGGCGCGGCTACCCGCTCCGCGACCGCGTCGCACGGCACGTCCCGGCGGGCACGCCGGTGACGCTCCGCATGGACGGCCTCGCGATCACCCTCGCCGAGCACTGGGTCGGCGCAGCGCAGGGGTACGACCACGTGATGGGCATGATCGTCTCGACCGGTGTCGGCGGCGGGCTCATCCTGCACGGCCGCACGGTCAGCGGCCCCACCGGGAACGCCGGCCACATCGGCCACGTCGAGTGCGGCGGGTACGACGACCCGTGCGCGTGCGGCGGCACCGGGTGCCTCGAGGCGGTCGCCAGCGGTCCGAAGACGGTCGCGTGGGCACAGCGCCAGGGCTTCGCCGGCAGCACGGGCGAGGAGCTCGCGGCCGCCTACGCTGCCGGTGATGAGGTCGCGGTCGCCGCGGTCCGGCGCAGCGGGCGGGCGCTCGGACAGGCCATCGCGGCGGCGACGAGCCTCGTCGACCTCGAGGTCGTGGCCATCGGCGGCGGCTTCTCGCACGTCACGCCCGACCTGTTCGAGTACGCGCGGGCCGCGGTGGCCGAGCGGACCGAGTTCCCCTTCGTCACGAAGGTGCGGATCGTCCCGACCGGGCTGTCGCAGGACGGTCCGCTCATCGGCGCTGCGGCGCTGGTGCACCGCGCCGACGTCCTGCGCTGACGGCGCGGGTTGCGGCGGCCATCGCGCCGCGTTCGTTCGTCGCGTCGCGTCGGTTCGTCGCGTCGCGTCCGTTCGTTCGTCGCGTCGCGTCGGTTCCTCGCGTCGCGTCCTGTCGGGAGGCACGTGGGGACGCAGCCCCGCACCGTGCGTAGCGGGGGCGCTCTCCACAGGCGCCGTCGTCGCGGTCGGCTGGTCCGGCAGGATCGACGAGTGCGCCGTCCTCGTCTCCTGACCACCGACGACTGGCCGGAGAGCGAGCTGCGGGCCGCGGTGCTGGCCGGTGAGCTGGTGGCGGTCGGCGAGTGCTGGGCAGCGACCGTGGAGCCGCAGGACCCGGCGCTCCGGGCCGCTGCGACCGCGTGGGCGCTCCCGGACCGACGGCTCGTCGCCGCCACACGGACCGCGACCTGGATCTGGGGCGGGGTCTCGCGGCCGCCGCTCCCCCACGAGTGCGTCGTGCCGAAGCACGTCCGGCTCCGCGTCGGGACGGAGGTCCGGCTGCGTGAGGTCGTCCTCGACCCCGCCGACGTCGTCGTGCTCGCCGACCTCGCGGTGACCCGGCCGGAGCGGACCGCCCTCGACCTCCTCCGGACACCGGGTCCCGCGGCCGGCCGGTTCGACCCGCAGGACGAGGCGGCCGTCCGCGGTCTGCTCGACCTCGGGCTGGTCGACGTCGACCGGGTGACGGCCCGGCTGCAGGCGCTCGAGGGCGTCCCGATGGCGCGGCAGGCCCTCCGGCGGCTGTCCCGGATCGCGGCGCGGTGAACTCCCCGGGCGCCGGCGCGCTGCGCTCCTCGGCGCGCCGGCGCTGGGCGTGCCGGGCGTCGGCGCTGGGCGTGCCGGAATCAGCCGGCGCTGACGCGGTACACGTCGTAGACGGCGTCGATGCGCCGGACCGCGTTGAGCACCCGGTCGAGGTGCGTCGTGTCGCCCATCTCGAAGACGAACCGGCTCAACGCCAGCCGGTCGGACGAGGTCGACACGGTGGCCGACAGGATGTTGACGTGGTGGTCGGTCAGGACCCGCGTGACGTCGCTGAGCAGACCGGAGCGGTCGAGCGCCTCGATCTGGATCTGCACGAGGAAGACCGATTTCGACGACGGCGCCCACTCGACCTCGATCATCCGGTCGGGCTCGTTCATGAGCGACTTCACGTTGCTGCAGGACGCCTGGTGCACGGACACACCCTGACCACGGGTGATGAACCCGACGATCTGGTCACCGGGCACCGGGGTGCAGCACTTGGCGAGCTTGACGAGGATGTCGGGCGCCCCGCGGACGAGCACGCCGGAGTCGCTGTTCCGGAGCTGCCGGCTCGTGACCTGACGCGGGAAGGCGAGCTCGGGTTCGTCCGTCTCGGTCTCGGTCTGGACGCTGCCGAGGACCTTCTCGATGACCGACTGGGTGGACACGTGGCCCTCGCCGATCGCCGCGTAGAGCGCGGACACGTCGTCGTACCGCATCGACGAAGCGACCTCGGCGATGGTGTCCTGGCTGAGGATGCGCTGCAGCGGCAGGTTCTGCTTGCGCATCGCCCGGGCGATCGCGTCGCGACCCTGCTCGATCGCCTCCTCGCGGCGCTCCTTCGTGAACCACTGCTTGATCTTGTTGCGCGCGCGGGGGCTGCGGACGAACGTCAACCAGTCCTGGCTCGGACCGGAGTCGGGGTTCTTGGAGGTGAAGATCTCGACGACGTCGCCGCTCGACAGTGTGCTCTCGAGCGGGACGAGCCGGCCGTTCACCTTCGCACCCATCGTGCGGTGCCCGATCTCGGTGTGCACGGCGTAGGCGAAGTCCACCGGCGTGGCGCCCGCCGGCAGGCCGATGACCTTGCCCTGCGGGGTGAAGACGTAGGTCTCCTTGGCGCCGATCTCGTACCGGAGCGAGTCGAGGAACTCCCCCGGATCGCTCGTCTCGGCCTGCCAGTCCGTGATGTGCGCGAGCCACGCCATGTCCTGGTCGCTCTGGCTCGACGTGTCGACGTCGCGGCCGGTCACCCGCTGCTTGTACTTCCAGTGCGCCGCGACACCGAACTCCGCGCGCTGGTGCATCTCGTGCGTGCGGATCTGGATCTCGACGGCTCGACCCTGCGGCCCCAGCACCGTGGTGTGCAGCGACTGGTACAGGTTGAACTTCGGCGTCGCGATGTAGTCCTTGAACCGGCCGGGCAGCGGGGTCCACCGCGCGTGCACCGAGCCGAGCATCGCGTAGCAGTCGCGGACCGTCGGCACGAGGACACGGATGCCGACCAGGTCGTAGATCTCGTCGAACTCGCGCCCCCGCACGATCATCTTCTGGTAGATCGAGTAGTACTGCTTCGGGCGGCCCATCACGTCGCCGCGGATCTTCGCGGCCTTGAGGTCCTTCTTCAGCGTCCCGATGACGTTCTGGACGAACTGCTCGCGCTTCGGCTGGCGCTCCTTCACCAGGCTGTCGATCTCGACGTACAGCTTCGGGTGGAGCACCGCGAACGAGAGGTCCTCGAGCTCGAGCTTGATCATCTGGATGCCGAGCCGGTGCGCGAGCGGCGCGTAGATCTCGAGCGTCTCCTTGGCCTTGCGGGTCGCGGAGGCGGACTCGACGAAGCCCCACGTGCGCGCGTTGTGGAGTCGGTCGGCGAGCTTGATGACGAGGACCCGGATGTCCTTTGACATCGCGATGACCATCTTGCGGACCGTCTCGGCCTGCGCGCTGTCGCCGTACTTGACCTTGTCGAGCTTCGTGACGCCGTCGACGAGCATCGCGATCTCGTCCCCGAAGTCCGCGCGGAGCTGGTCGAGCTGGTAGTCGGTGTCCTCGACCGTGTCGTGCAGGAGCGCTGCCGCGATGGTGATCGGACCGATGCCGAGGTCGGCGAGGATCTGGGCGACGGCGACCGGGTGCGTGATGTACGGCTCGCCGGACTTCCGCTTCTGGCCGTCGTGCGCCTGCTCGGCGACGGAGTACGCCCGCTCGATGAGCGTGACGTCGGCTTTCGGGTGGTGCGAGCGCACCGTCCGGATGAGCGTGTCGACCGCCCCGGCCGGCTGTGCGCGCGAGAACAGCCGCGGCAGCAGTGAGCGGAGCGACCCGATGTTGCCCGTGGTGTTCGGGCCGAGCGGACTGGTCGGTCGTCCTGGCGAGACCGGGCGGCTCGCAGCGTCCGACGGCGTGGATTCGCGCGTGTCGGTCATGATGCGCCTCCCGTGGCCCGGTGCGGAGCGGGGACGCTCCGTGCTCGATCCGACAAGACTACGCGCGTCCGGTCAGTGCTCGTGACGCGGTTCGCTCTCGGCGGCGGACCCGGCCGACGCCGGACCACCAGCGCGGACCACCTCGGCGCCGGACTGCTCCCACGCGGTCATGCCACCGGCGACGCTCACCGCGGGGACGCCGGACTGCTCGAGCGCGGCGACGACCCGTGCCGACCGTCCGCCGGAGTGGCAGATCACCATCGCCGGCTGGTCACCCCCGTCGATCTCCTGCCACCGGGCGACCAGCTCGGACATCGGCACCAGCGTCGCCTGCGGTGCGTGCACCTCGTCCCACTCGCCCTGCTCGCGGACGTCGAACAGCGGAGCGCCCGCGTCCACGCGTCGCCGCGCCTCGGCGATGTCGATCTCGTGGATGTCCATGCCCGTCAGACCCCCGCTGCCGCGTCGACCTGCTGCTGGCGCTTGGCCGCAGCCTGCTCCTTCTTCGCGTCGGCCTGCTTGATCTTCGGCTCGTTCTCCCGCAGGTGCGCGTACATCGGGGACGCGATGAAGATCGTGGAGTACGTGCCGACGATGATGCCGATGAAGAGCGCGAGCGAGATGTCGCGGAGGGTCCCCGCGCCGAGGACGTACGACCCGATGAAGAGGATCGCCGCGACCGGGAGCAACGCGACCACCGACGTGTTGATCGAGCGCACGAGCGTCTGGTTGACCGCGAGGTTCACCGACTGCTTGAAGGTCCGGTGGCTCTCCTGGCTGGTGTTCTCCCGCACCTTGTCGAACACCACGACGGTGTCGTACAGCGAGTAGCCGAGGATCGTCAGGAAGCCGATGACCGCGGCCGGCGTGACCTCCAGCCCGACGATGCCGTACACGCCGGCCGTGATCAGCAGGTCGTGCAGCAGCGCGACCATCGCCGACACGGACATCTTCCAAGTGCGGAAGTAGAGCGCCATGACGATCGCGGCCAGCGCGAGGAAGATCACCAGGCCGCGTACCGCCTGCGCGAGGACGTCGGCGCCCCACGTCGCACCGATGTACGTCGACGCGACCTGGCTGTCCGGGACGTCGTAGGCCTTCGCCAGGGCGTCCTGTACCTCGGTCGTCTGCCGGTCGGTCAGCTGCGCGGTCTGCACGCGGATGCCGTGCTGGCCGAGCTGCGAGACGCGCGGGATGCCCTCCGGCACGATCTTCTCGACCGTGTCCGTCGCGATGGACTGGTTCGTCGTGGCGACGTCGGAGATCGTGAACTCGGACCCGCCGGTGAACTCGATGCCGAGCTGGTACCCGCCACGGAGCCACGGCACCACGAGCGACACCACGATCGCGACGATCGCGATCAGGTACCACGTGCGACGGCGTCCGACGATGTCGTAGGAGCGCTTGCCCGTGTAGAGGTCGCTGCCGAACTGGCTGAAACTGGCCATCAGTCGTCCTTCCCGTCCGGCGTGGAGCCGTTGTCGCCCGCTGCCTCGCGGGCCTTGCGCTCGGCGATGGTCTGGCGGCGCTGGGCCTCACCCGCGCTGCGCTGCTGTCGCTTGCCGTCCACGACGGGCGCGCGGAACTGCGCCCGCCCGCGGTACACGGCGCCGAGGGCCGACGGGTCGAGCCCGCTGAACCGGTGCCCTTCGCCGAAGAACCGACTCCGGGCGATGAGCTGCATCATCGGGTGCGTGAAGAGCACCACGACGACGATGTCGATGATGGTCGTGAGGAGCAGCGTGAACGCGAAGCCCTTCACGTCGCTGACCGCGAGCACGTACAGGACGACGGCGGCCAGGAAGTTGATCGAGTCGGACGCCAGGATCGTGCGGAGCGCGCGACGCCAGCCGGCCTCCACCGCGCCCTCGAGCCCGCGGCCGTCCCGGAGTTCGTCGCGGATGCGCTCGAAGTAGACGATGAACGAGTCCGCGGTGATGCCGATCGCCACGATCAGACCCGCGACCCCGGCGAGCGAGAGCCGGTAGTCGATGCGCCACGACATGATCGCGATGACCAGGTACGTGAGCGCGGCCGCCACCGTCAGCGACAGGACCGTGACGAACGCGAGCGCGCGGTACTGGATCACCGAGTAGATGATCACCAGGATGAGGCCGATCAGGCCCGCGACCAGACCGCCGACGAGCTGCGCCGTGCCGAGCGTCGCCGAGATGTTCTCGTTCGACTGCACCTGGAAGTTGATCGGCAGCGCACCGTACTTGAGCTGGTCGGCGAGGGTCTTCGCGGACTCCGCGGTGAACGACCCGGTGATCTGCGCCTTGCCGTTCGTGATCGCGGAGTTGGTCGCCGGCGCCGTGATGACGGTGCCGTCGAGCACGATCGCGAACTGGTTCTGCGGGGCCTGCAGCGACACGAGGCGGTTCGTGACGGTGCGGAAGTCCTTCGTGCCCTGGCCGTTGAAGCTCAGGTTGACCGCCCACTGTCCCGTCGAGGTGCCCTGGGAGTCGGTGGCGAGCCCGGACGTGGCGTTGCTGATGTCCGACCCGGACACCTCGACCGGACCGAGGATGTACTTCGCGGCACCGTCCTGGTCACAGGTGACGAGCGGCTGGTCGTCGGGTGCCGTGGTGACGTCGTCCGGCGCCTTGCAGTCGTAGTTCGTGTAGAGCGCCTGCAGCCTCGGCGTCACGTACGCCAGGTCACTCGCGTTCGTCGGCTTCGTGCTCGGCGTGGCGGCGAGGGACGCCGGCGGCGAGTACGGCGTCGGCGAGGCGGTCGAGCCGTCCGAGCCGCCGACGGCGCTGTTCGTCGCCGCCTCGGTGTAGAGGACCGGGCGGAACGTCAGCTTCGCGGCCGCCTCGATGCGGTCGATGGTCGCCTGGTCCGGCTTGCCCGGGATCGACACCACGATGTTGTTCGCGCCCTGGGTGTTGATCTGCGCCTCGGACACACCGGACGCGTTGATGCGCTGCCGGATGATGTTGACGGCCTGGTTCAGCTGCTGGCTGGTGACGGAGTCGCCCTGTGTGTTCTGCGCCGCCAGGGTCAGCTGCGTGCCGCCCTGGAGGTCGAGCGCGAGCTCCGGGACCCAGCTGGCACCGGCGAACCAGTCCTTCGAGTCGTTCTTCGTCGTGCTCGCCAGGATCGACGCGGCGGTGTTCAGCCCCGCGAGCACCGCCATCAGGATCACCAACCAGGTGAGCGATCGAAGCGCCTTCTTGACGGGTGTCGGTCGTGCCACCGGTCGTCTCGTCTTTCTGTCAGGACCGACGACAGGCGCCGACGGCAGAGGTGTTGCAGTCGGGTCTCACGACCCGACGGCCGAGAATATCAGTTGTCGTGCTTGCGCGAGGTCGGGTCGTCGGTGCGCTCACCGTACGCGGGGGCGCTCGGGTCCTCGACGACGGGCTCACCGTTGAGCTCGGTCACGCGGCGCGGCTCGTCCTCCGTGGTGACGGTCGTGTCGACGTCGTTCGCGGTCTCGTCGACGACGCGCGAGAGCGTCTGGCGGTGGACGGTGACGACCGTGCCGGGCGCGATCTCGACCTCGGCGGTGACCTTCTCGTCGTCGACCGACAGGAGCGTGCCGTAGAGGCCGAACGACAGCATGACCCGGGCGCCCGGGACCATCTTGGTCGCGAGCTCCGACTGCTGCTTCTTGCGCTTGCGGCTGTTGTAGAACATGAAGGCCGCGAACGCCACGACGATGACGATGAGGATGACTTCTTGACCCATGATGCGATGCCTTCTCTGGTTGCTCGGTTTCGGGCCGTAGCAGTCTAGGGCACACGCCGGTCCGGAACACGTGTGCCGCCTGGGCATCCGGGCTCGCCCGGCACCGGTGGTCAGTCCTCGTCGTCGAAGAGGCCCGGCTGCGCGCCGATCCCCTGCCCCGGCGTCATGCCGAAGTGCCGCCAGGCCTGCGGCGTGGCGGTGCGTCCGCGCGGGGTCCGGGTCACGAGCCCGAGTCGGACGAGGAACGGCTCGACCACGGACTCGATGGTCTCGGATTCCTCGCCGACCGACACGGCCAGCGTGTTGAGGCCGACCGGCCCGCCGTCGAACCTGGTCAGCATGGTCTGCACGACGGCGCGGTCGAGTCGGTCGAGTCCGAGCTCGTCGACGTCGTACAGCTCCAGCGCGCCCTGCACGGCGGCCATGCCGTCGGCCGGACGGTGCACGAGCGTGAAGTCGCGGACACGGCGCAGCAGGCGGTTCGCGATGCGGGGCGTGCCCCGGGAGCGCCCGGCGATCTCGCGGAGCGCCGAGCGGTCGATGTCGAGCTCGAGGAGGTGCGCCGCTCGGATCAGGACCTGCTCGAGCTCGTCCTTCTCGTAGAACTCGAGGTGGGCCGTGAAGCCGAAGCGGTCGCGGAGGGGGTTCGGCAACAGCCCCGCACGGGTCGTGGCACCGACGAGCGTGAACGGCGCGAGGTCGAGCGGGATGCTCGTCGCGCCGGCCCCCTTGCCCACCATCACGTCGATGCGGAAGTCCTCCATCGCGAGGTAGAGCATCTCCTCCGCGGAACGCGCCATGCGGTGGATCTCGTCGATGAACAGGACCTCGCCGGGGACGAGCGACGAGAGCACCGCGGCGAGGTCACCGGCGTGCTGGATGGCCGGTCCGCTCGACATCCGCAGCGGTCGCCCGGACTCGTGCGCGACGATCATCGCGAGCGTCGTCTTGCCCAGACCGGGTGGGCCGGCCATCAGGATGTGGTCGGGCGTCCGCTCCTGCATCGCCGCGGCCTTCAACAGCAGGTCGAGCTGCCCACGGACCTTGCGCTGCCCGACGAACTCGTCGAGCGAGCGCGGACGCAGCGCTCCCTCGAACGCGAGTTCCTCCTGCGATTCGGCGCCCGCAGCGGTGATGCCGCTCACCGGCCGGCACCAGCGGGACGGAGGGCCCCGAGCGCGGCGCGCAACAGCGCCTGGGTGCCGAAGGTCGCTGCAGCCGGGTCCTCGGCGACGACGGCGTCGACGGCCGACCGGGCGGCGTCCTCACGCCAGCCGAGGCCGGTCAGTGCCGTGACGACGTCCTCCGACGCGGGGTGGGCGGGCACACCGGACGGCGAGGCCGCCAGTGCCGGCTGCTCGAACGCGACGAGCTTGCCCGCGAGGGCGACGGTGATGAGCTTCGCGGTCTTCGGGCCGATGCCGGAGACCTTGCGGAAGGCGGCGTCGTCCTCGTTCGCGACCGCGGTGGCGATCTGTCCCGGGTCCATGTGGGCGAGCACGCCGAGGGCGGACTTCGGACCGACGCCCGAGACGCTGCGGAGCAGGTCGAAGACGCGCAGGGCATCGGTGGTCTCGAAGCCGAACAGCAGGTGCTCGTCCTCGCGCACGATCATCGCGGTGCGGACGAAGACCTCTGCACCGTGCCGCATCGTCAGGGCGTGCGCGGGCGTCACGGTGACGGCGTACCCGACGCCCCCGACCTCGATCACCACGCTCGACCCGGCGATGTCGGTGCAGGTTCCCCGGAGGCTCGCGATCATGCTCCGAGCCTAGGGCCGCCCACCGACGTTGCTCCGGCACCACGCGTGACGCCGCGCGACCCGCCGCGTGCCGCCGCCGCGGCGGCCCGGGCCAGGGGTGAGTCGGCTCCGGTGCCCTGCTGCGCCTCGCGCCAGGCCCGCTGCGCCGGGGTGAGGGTCGACGGGCCGGAGCCGACCTGGTCGGGCGATCCGAGCCTCCAGGCGTGACAGACGGCCAGGGCGAGCGCGTCCGCCGCGTCGGCGGGCTTCGGTGCCTCGGCGAGGCCGAGCACGGCAGCCACCATCGTCTGGACCTGCCGTTTGTCGGCGTTGCCGTAGCCGGTGATGGCCGCCTTGACCTCGGACGGGGTGTGCAGCCCGACCGGCAGTCCGCGGGCCGCGGCCGCGTGCAGCGCGAGCCCGGCGGCCTGCGCCGTGCCCATCACGGTGCGGACGTTCGCCTGCGCGAACACCCGCTCGACGGCGACCGCCTGCGGGCGGTGCTCGTCGATCTCGGCCGCGATGCCGTCGGCGATCCGGAGGAGCCGCTGCTCGAGGGCCATGTCGGCCGGCGTGCGCACCACCGTCACGTGCACGAGCCGGGCGCGCCGGTTCGGTGCGACCTCGACCACGCCGACGCCGCACCGGGTGAGCCCGGGGTCGACCCCGAGCACCCGGAGCATCGGGCTAGTCCTCGTCCTCGTCGAGCTCGGCCTGGACGTCCGCCGGGATGTCGAAGTTCGCGTAGACGTTCTGCACGTCGTCGGAGTCCTCGAGGGCGTCGATGAGCTTGAACACCTTGCGCGCGGTGTCGGCGTCGACGGGGACCTTGAGACCGGGGACGAACTCGGCGTCGGCCGAGTCGTAGTCGATCCCGGCGTCCTGCAGCGCGGTGCGGGCCGCGACGAGGTCGGTGGCCTCGGTGATGACCTCGAACCCGCCACCCTGGTCGACGACGTCCTCGACCCCGGCGTCGAGCACGGCCGCCATCACGGTGTCCTCGTCGAGGCCGTCGGTCTTCGTCACCGAGATGACGCCCTTGCGCGAGAAGTTGTAGGCGACGCTGCCCGGGTCGGCCATGGTGCCGCCGTTGCGGGACATGGCCGTGCGGACCTCGGCCGCGGCACGGTTCTTGTTGTCCGTGAGGCACTCGATGAGCATCGCGACGCCGTTCGGGCCGTAGCCCTCGTACATGATGGTCGTGTACTCGATCGACTCACCGGTCAGCCCGGCGCCGCGCTTGATGGCGCGGTCGATGTTGTCGTTCGGCACCGAGGTCTTCTTGGCCTTCTGCACCGCGTCGACGAGGGTCGGGTTGCCCGACAGGTCGGCGCCGCCCATCTTCGCCGCGACCTCGATGTTCTTGATCAGCTTGGCGAACGACTTGGCACGGCGCTGGTCGATGACGGCCTTCTTGTGCTTGGTCGTTGCCCACTTGGAATGCCCGGACACGGTGCTCCTTGCGTCTTGCGGAAAATCCTGGTCAGTCTACCGACCCGGGAGGCGCGGCGCGGGTCCGCCGCGCTGGCCCTGTGGACAGCGCGCGGCCGTGGCGGCGTGGACCGTGCTCGGCGGCGGCGGGGAACCAGGTTCCGGACACAGCACCGCGGAACTTCGCGGTGTCGTGTCCGGAACCTGGTTCCGCCGGCGGAACCAGCGCGGCGGGTCGGGCGCCGGCCGGTCAGGCGCTGTGGACGAGGTCGAGGAAGCGCCGGTGGAACCGGTCCTCCCCCGCGACCTCCGGGTGGAACGCGCTCGCGATGACGTTGCCCTGCTGGACCGCCACGACCTGTCCGTCTGGCAGGGCCCCGAGGACCTCGACCCCCGGGCCGTGCTCCTCGACCACGGGTGCCCGGATGAACACGGCGTGGACCGGGGCCCCGCCGAGCGCCGGCATCGGGATGTCGATCTCGAACGAGTCGTTCTGGCTGCCGAACGCGTTCCGCCGGACGGTCGTGTCGAGCACCTCGAGCGTCTGCTGGCCCGGGATGCCCGCCGCGATGCGCGCCGACAGCATGATCATCCCCGCGCAGGTGCCGTACGTCGGTAGGCCACCGCGGATCGCCTGGGCCAGGGGCTCGGCGACACCGAACGCCCGGGAGAGCTTGTCCATGACGCTCGACTCACCCCCGGGGACGACCACGCCGTCGAGCGACGCGATCTCCTCCGGTCGGCGGAGCGGCACCACATCGGCGCCGAGTTCGGTCAGCGAGGCGATGTGCTCGCGGAAGTCGCCCTGGAGTGCGAGGACGCCGATGCGCGGGTGTGCCGTCGGACTACCAGCCACGCTCGGCCAGGCGGTGCGGCGCGGGGACGTCGGCGACGTTGATGCCGACCATGGCCTCGCCGAGTCCGCGGGAGACCTCGGCGATGACCTTCGGGTCGTCGTGGAAGGTCGTCGCCTTGACGATCGCGGCGGCGCGCTTGGCCGGGTCGCCCGACTTGAAGATGCCGGAGCCGACGAAGACACCGTCGGCGCCGAGCTGCATCATCATCGCGGCGTCGGCCGGGGTGGCGACACCACCGGCGGTGAAGAGCACGACGGGG
Organism: Curtobacterium sp. 'Ferrero'; assembly: GCF_002412165.1. Classification (GTDB taxonomy): domain Bacteria; phylum Actinomycetota; class Actinomycetes; order Actinomycetales; family Microbacteriaceae; genus Curtobacterium. Next base: position 8,955 of record NZ_NXIA01000016.1, on the reverse strand, counting down.
AGCTTGCCGGTCTGCGCGACCTCCTTCACGACGTCGAAGGGCGCCTGGAGCTCCTTCGCGGCGACGTAGAGCTCGTCCTCCTTGAGGTACCGGAGGGCCGCGATCTCCTTGTTGATCGTGCGGATGTGCTTGGTGGCCTCGGACACGTCGCCCGTACCGGCCTCGCCCTTGGAGCGGATCATCGCCGCGCCCTCGGTGATGCGACGGAGGGCCTCGCCCAGGTTGGTCGCACCGCACACGAAGGGGGTGGTGAAGTTCCACTTGTCGATGTGGTTGACGTAGTCGGCGGGCGAGAGCACCTCGGACTCGTCGATGTAGTCGACGCCGAGCTCCTGCAGCACCTGCGCCTCGACGAAGTGGCCGATGCGGGCCTTCGCCATGACGGGGATCGACACGGCGGCGATGATCTCCTCGATCATCGACGGGTCGGACATGCGGGCGACGCCGCCCTGCGCTCGGATGTCGGCGGGGACGCGCTCGAGGGCCATCACCGCGGTGGCGCCGGCTTCTTCCGCGATGCGGGCCTGCTCGGCGTCGACGACGTCCATGATGACGCCGCCCTTGAGCATCTCCGCGAGGCCCCGCTTGACGCGGTCGGAGCCGGTGATCGAGGTGCCGGGGGTGCTCGGGGTGCTGGTGCTGTCGCTCATGATGCCGCCCAGTCTAGTGCGCCGCGAGCCACCCGTCGGCGACGAGTCGGCGGGTGTCCCCGAGCAGCTGGGACATCGACTTCGTCCGCGCGATGATCGGGAAGAAGTTCGAGTCGGACACCCATCGCGGGACGATGTGCTGGTGCAGGTGCGCGGCGACCCCGGCACCCGCGACCTCGCCCTGGTTCATGCCGATGTTGAAGCCGTCGCAGTGCGAGACCTCGCGCAGGACGCGCATCGCGGTCTGGGTGAGCTCACCCATCTCGCGGAGTTCGTCCGGGGTCGCCTCGTCGTAGAGCGGCACGTGCCGGTACGGGCAGACCAGGAGGTGCCCGTTGTTGTACGGGAACAGGTTGAGCAGGACGTAGGCGTGCTCCCCGCGGGCGACGATGAGGGCGTCCTCGTCGGACTTGTGCGGTGCCTCGCAGAACGGGCAGTCGTCCTCGTGCCCACGGCCCCGCCCGTCACGTCCGGCGTCGATGTACGCCATGCGGTGCGGGTTCCAGAGTCGCTGGAAGGCGTCCGGGACGGCCGCGCCGGTCGCGGCGTCGCGGATCACCAGCGGGTCCTCGTGACCCGCTGGACCGGTCGTGCCCGATGCCGCACCCGTCTGCTCGGCCGGACCGCCGGCTCCGGGGCCGACCACGTCCGCGACGTGACCGGTCCCGGGGACCTCGGCTGCGCCTCCCGGCTGGACCGTGGCCATCAGACCTGCGCGCGGTCGCGGATCGCGGTGAGGATCCGCTCCACCGCCTCGTCCACGGGCACGCCGTTGTCCTGTCGGCCGTCGCGGAAGCGGAACGACACCGCGCCCGCTTCCCGGTCGTCGCCACCGGCGATGAGCTGGAACGGCACCTTCGCCTTGGTGTGCGTGCGGATCTTCTTCTGCATGCGGTCGTCGGAGTGGTCGACCTCGGCGCGGACGCCGTGCGAGCGGAGCTTCGCGACGACCTCGTCGAGGTAGTCGCCGTACTCGGCCGCGACCGGGATGCCGACGACCTGCACGGGCGACAGCCACGCCGGGAACGCACCGGCGTAGTGCTCGGTCAGCACGCCGAAGAACCGCTCGATCGAGCCGAACAGGGCGCGGTGGATCATGACCGGGCGCTGCCGCGACCCGTCGGACGCCGTGTACTCGAGCTCGAAGCGCTCGGGGAGGTTGAAGTCGAGCTGCACGGTCGACATCTGCCAGGTGCGGCCGATCGCGTCGCGGGCCTGCACGGAGATCTTGGGGCCGTAGAACGCCGCACCGGCCGGGTCGGGCACGAGCTCGAGTCCGGTCTCCTCGGCGACCTCGCGCAGGGTGTTCGTCGCGATCTCCCACACGTCGTCGTCGCCGACGTACTTCTCCGGGTCCTTCGTCGAGAGCTCGAGGTAGAAGTCGTCGAGGCCGTAGTCGCGGAGCAGCGACAGCACGAACTGGAGGGTCGTGGTGAGCTCCTCCTTCATCTTCTCCTGCGTGGTGAAGATGTGGGCGTCGTCCTGGGTGAGGCCGCGGACGCGGGTCAGACCGTGGATGACGCCGGACTTCTCGTTCCGGTACACCGTGCCGAACTCGAACATCCGCAGCGGCAGGTCGCGGTAGGACCGGGCCTGCGAGCGGTACGCGAGGATGTGCATCGGGCAGTTCATCGGCTTGAGGTAGTAGTCCGCGCCCTGACGGGTGATGTTGCCGTCCTCGTCGCGGGCCTCGTCCATGTGCATGGCCGGGAACATGCCGTCCTTGTACCAGCCGAGGTGCCCGGACTGCTCGAACAGGTCGCCCTTGGTGATGTGCGGCGTGTAGACGAAGGAGTAGCCCTCCTGCTCGTGCCGACGGCGCGAGTAGTCCTCCATCTCGCGGCGGATGATGCCGCCCTTCGGGTGGAAGATCGCCAGCCCGGAGCCGATCTCGTCCGGGAACGAGAACAGGTCGAGCTCGGCGCCGAGCTTGCGGTGGTCGCGCTTGGCCGCCTCTTCGAGCCGCACGAGGTACGCCTTCAGCTGGTCCTTGTCGGGCCAGGCGGTGCCGTAGACGCGCTGCAGCTGCGGGTTCTTCTCCGAGCCGCGCCAGTACGCCGCGGCGACGCGCATGAGCTTCGACGCGTTGCCGATCCAGCGGGTGTGCGGGACGTGCGGACCACGGCAGAGGTCCTGCCAGACGACCTCGCCGCTCTTCGGGTCGACGTTCTCGTAGACCGTCAGCTCGCCGGCGCCGACCTCGACGCTCTCACCCGAGTCACCGGACTCCGCGGCGCCCTTGAGGCCGATGAGCTCCTGCTTGTAGGGCTCCCCCGCCATGCGCTCGCGGGCCTGGTCGTCGGTCACGACCACGCGGCGGAAGCGCTGGGCCTGGCGGATGATCCGGTCCATGCCCTTCTCGATGGCCTTGAGGTCCTCCGGCGTGAAGGGCTCGGCGACGTCGAAGTCGTAGTAGTACCCATCGGTGACGGGCGGCCCGATGCCGAGCTTGGCGTCGGGGTTGATCTGCTGGACGGCCTGCGCGAGCACGTGCGCGGCGGAGTGCCGCAGGATGTCGAGGCCGTCCTGCTCCTCGAGCGTGACGGGCTCGACCAGGGCACCGGCGTCGACCGACGCGTCGAGGTCCTTGAGCACGCCGGCGACCCGGATCGCGACGACGCCGCGGACGCCGTCGAACAGCTCGGTGCCGGTCGTGGTCGTCGTCGCAGTGCGGGGCTCGGGTGCCTGGGGGAGGTCTGCGGGCTCGGCGCCGTCGGCGTGCGCTGCGACTGCTTCGGTCACGATCGTGGTGCTCCTCGGTTCGTTCAGGGGTGGGTCAAGACTAGTGCGCCGCCGCCGCGGGGCGGCTCCGCTGTGGACTGCGTCCGGTCGCGCGTGGGCTGTGCAGGAACGGTGCTGTGCAGGAACGGCCGGGAGGCGCGGCGCGGCTCCGTCAGGCCGGGACCGATCCGAGCGTGGTGACGGGGAGGCGGGCCTCGAGGCGCTCGCGTCCGGCGAGGCCGTCGAGTTCGAGCAACGAGGCGAACCCGATCGCCTGGTAGCCGGCACGCTCCAGCAGCGTGATCGTCGCTGCAGCGGTGCCGCCGGTCGCGAGGACGTCGTCGACGACGAGGACGCGCGTGCCCTCGGGCAGCTGACCCGGGCGGAGTTCGAGTTCGGCCTCGCCGTACTCGAGGGCGTACTGCTCGCTGAGCACCTCGCCGGGGAGCTTGCCGGCCTTGCGGACGGTCAGGACGCCGACCTGGTGCTGCGCGGCGATGCCACCGGCCAGGGCGAAGCCGCGGGCCTCGATGCCGGCGACGGCCTGGAAGCCCTCCCCCACGGCGAACGGGGCGGCGAGGGCCTCGCAGACCCGGCCGAACGCCACCGGATCGGAGAACACGGGCGTGACGTCGCGGAACAGGATGCCCGGCTTCGGGAAGTCCGGCACGATCGCGGTGAGTCGGTCGACGAGGGCAGCAGCGGTTTCGGTCACCGCACAACGGTACGGCAGCGGCGGCGGTCAGCCGGACCCGGGACCAGCCGACAACGCACGACCGCGGTCACCCCGGACCACGGCGACGCGCAGTCCGAGGTGACTCCGGTCGTGCGGAGGCGCTTGTGCGGTGCACGGGCAGCACGCCGCTCAGCGCCAGAGGTGCATGGTGCCGCTCTGCAGCAGCACCCGGAGCTCGCGCTCGCGCTGCTCACGCTCGATCCGCTGCCGGGTCGCGAAGTCGACGGACACGCGCACGGGCGTGGTCCGGCGGCTCCACAGGATCAGCCAGAGGCCGACCCGGAGGGCAATGCGGTCGGGCAGCGACACCCGGCGACGCACCGCACGGGTATCGGGAGGACGGGTGGAGGTCTTCGTGGACATGGTGGTGGTTCCCCTACTGGACGGCGTCCCGGACGGTTCCCGGGCGCGACTGATCGACCCGGGATTCGGGCCGGAGAATTGACGGAAGACCGCACGGAAGAATGCACGGAGGCATCCCGAGAATGCGATCAGGAATGTGTGCCGACGGTCGGAGCCTCACGGCTCCCGTCGACATTGTTCGCGCATTCCACCGCGACGATCGGTCCGCACCGCCACGGGCGGGAGGACGTGGGACGTCGCGTGCAGCGACCACGAGCAGCGATGCGGTGGCCGACCGGCGTGGTGCCCGATCGGACGATCAGTGCACGGCTGGTGCTGCGGTGCGGGAGTGCAGGAGTGTCGTGGAGCGGACGCTTCCGGTCAGCGGACTCGGACAGAGGTGCCGAGGAGTCCGGCGACGGCACGGAACGGCGTGGTGCCGGTGAACTGCGTGCCGGTGAACGGCGTGCCGCGGTGCGTCGTGATGGTGGTGATCATCATGGAGTCTCGCCCCCTCTCGGTCTCGTGCTGACTGTGTGCTCATGAACACTATCCACACCGGGAATGTCCGCGCAAGCCTTTTCTCGAAGATTTCCGGAATCCGTCCGGATTGCCGTCGTGAACACTGCAGGAACGACGAACGGCCCGGCGTCCCGAAGGACACCGGGCCGTTCGCCGGGACCGATCAGACAGCGGCCGGCTGTGCCGCTCCGACGGTGAGCGCGCCGTCCCGCACGTCGACACGGACGGTGTCGCCCGTGACGACCGCGTCCGACACCACGAGGGTGGCGATCCGGTCGTCGACCTCGCGCTGGATGAGCCGCCGGAGCGGACGCGCGCCGTACTCCGGCTCGTAGCCGTGTTCGGCGAGCCAGGCGACGGCCTCGTCGGACACCGAGAGGGTCATGCCCTGGCCGAGCAGCCGGAGCGCGGTGTCCTGCAGGAGCAGGGACACGATCGCCGCGATCTGCGTCGGGTCGAGCTTGCGGAACAGGACGATCTCGTCGATGCGGTTGATGAACTCCGGCCGCATGGCCTCGCGGAGCTTGCCCATCACCCGTGCGCGCAGGTCGTCCTCCGCGTACCCGTCCGCGGCGCCGACCGCCGAGAACCCGAGCGCACCCGACCGGGACGCGAGGAACTCGGACCCGATGTTCGACGTCATGATGACGACCGTGTTGCGGAAGTCGACCGTGCGCCCCTGCCCGTCGGTCAGGCGCCCGTCGTCGAGCACCTGCAGCAGCAGGTTGAACACGTCCGGGTGGGCCTTCTCGACCTCGTCGAGCAGGATCACTGAGTACGGGCTCCGGCGGACACGCTCGGTGAGCTGCCCGGCCTCGTCGTAGCCGACGTACCCGGGAGGGGCACCGACCAGCCGCGACACGGTGTGCCGTTCACCGAACTCGCTCATGTCGAACCGGAGCATCGCAGACTCGTCACCGAACAGCGAGGACGCGAGCGCCTTCGCGAGCTCGGTCTTGCCGACGCCGGTCGGGCCGAGGAACAGGAAGCTGCCGACCGGTCGACGCGGGTCGCCCATGCCGGTCCGGCTGCGCCGCACCGCGCGGGCGATCGCCTGGACCGCGTCGTCCTGCCCGACCACGCGCTCGTGGAGCTCGTCCTCGAGGACGGCGAGCCGCGAACGGTCACCCTGGGTCAGGCGGGTGGCCGGGATCCCGGTCGCGCGGGACACCACGCTGGCGATGTCGGCCTCCGTGATCGTGCGGTCGCCCGGCTCCGGACTGGAGGCGCGGGTCGCGTCCGCCTCCGAGGCGGCGGCGATCCGGGCCTCCAGTCCGTCGATCTCGTCGCGCAGGCGCGACGCCTCCTCGTAGTGCTCCTCCGCCACGGCGGCGTCCTTCGACGCCGTGAGGGCCGTGACCTGGGCGCGGAGGGCCGCGACGTCGACGTCGCCCGACAGGGCGAGACGACGACGGGCACCGGCCTGGTCGACGAGGTCGATGGCCTTGTCCGGCAGGTGCCGGTCGGTGACGTAGCGGTGCGACAGCTCGACCGCGGCGCGGAGGGCCTCCGGCGTGTACGTCACGTCGTGGTGGTCCTCGTAGCGGGGCGCGAGCCCGGTGAGGATCGCGACGGCGTCCTCGACGCTCGGCTCCCCCACCGTGACCGGCTGGAAGCGGCGTTCGAGCGCCGCGTCCTTCTCGATGCGGCGGTACTCGTTCAGCGTGGTCGCGCCGACCATGTGCAGGTCGCCCCGGGCCAGACGCGGCTTGAGGATGTTGCCCGCGTCCATCGACCCGCCCTCGCCGCCACCACCGGCGCCGACGAGGGTGTGCAGCTCGTCGACGAAGACGATGAGGTCGTCCGCGTGCTCGGCGATCTCGTCCATCGCCTTGGTGAGGCGCTCCTCGAAGTCGCCGCGGTACTTCGCCCCGGCGAGCATGCCCGGCAGGTCGATCGCGACGACGCGCTTGCCCTGCAGCAGGGCGGGGACGTCGCCGTCCACGATGCGCTGTGCGAGGCCCTCGACGATGGCGGTCTTGCCGACACCGGGCTCCCCGATGAGGACGGGGTTGTTCTTGGTGCGGCGGAGCAGGATCTCGACGGCCTGCTCGATCTCGTCGGCACGGCCGATGACGGGGTCGATCCGGCCGTCGCGGGCGCGGGCGGTGAGGTCCGTGCCGTACTGGTCGAGCGTCGGCGTGGTGCTCTGCTCGGTGGTGTCGGTGGTGGTTCCGGGCATCGGGCTCCCTGCTCGTGCGGCCGCGGCGGCCTCCTGGGCGTACTCCTGCACCGCCTGCGGGGTGACGCCGGCGCTCGCGAGCAGCTGCCCGGTGACGGTGTCCTGGTCCGTGACGAGCGCGAAGAAGACGTGCTCGGGGTCGGTGTACGTGCTGCCGAAGCCCTTGGCGGCCTGGGTCGCCTCGAGCAGGATGCGCTGGGCGGTGCCGGTCAGCGCCGGGCGACCGTCCGGGCGGGCGCCCTCGTCCGTGGGGACGGGGAGCCGCTGCTCGATCTCGTCGGCGAGACGCTCCGGGTCGGCGCCGGCACGGCGGACGACCGCGGTGAACGGATCGGTGCGGACGAGGACGTGCAGCAGGTGCAGCGCGTCGATCTCGAGCTGTCCCTGCTCGCTCGCGTACTCCGCGGTGCGCTGGAGGAGCTGGTGGGTGCGACGGCTGAGCAGTCGCGTGATGTCGACGGGGCGTCCGAACGGCGTGGGCCGCTGCTGCCGCGCCCACTGCTGACCGCTCTGCTGGGCCGCGATCAGGCGGGCGAGGAACTCGTCGAACGAGTCGCTGCCGTCGGGGCCGAACGTCTCTGGCAAGGGTGCCTCCTGGTTGGACTTGAGTGCCTTCGACTCAATGCAACGCAGGCAGCCGCCGTCCATTCCCGGACGGCGGAAGAAATTGCGCGGACCCGACTCAGGTCCGCGCGACCGGGCGGGTGACGGCGTTCGTCACCCGCACCAGGTCGGCCGGCGCGAGCTCGATGTCGAAGCCGCGTCGACCACCGGAGACGAAAATGCTGTCGTAGGCGAGCGCCGACTCGTCGAGCACCGTCCGGAGCGCCGTCTTCTGGCCGACCGGACTGATGCCGCCGACGACGTAGCCGGTGCGCTTCTCGGCGAGGGCGGGGTCGGCGAGCGTCGCCTTCTTGCCGCCGACCGCCGCCGCGATCGCCTTGAGGTCGAGGCGGTTCGCGACCGGCACGATCGCGACCGCGAGCTGCCCGTCCACCGACACCACGAGCGTCTTGAAGACCTGCTCCTCGCGGAGGCCGAGCGCGGTGGCGGCCTCCTCACCGAAGTTGGTGGCGTTGTCGTGGTGTTCGTACACGTGCGGCGTGTACGGCACACCCGCGCGGTCGAGCGCGACCGTTGCGGGGGTGCTCGGCGATCCAGCGGTCATGCCCCGATCCTGCCCGCCCGCGCGCGGTGGTCCCGGGCGGCGCGCGGATCAGGTGGGCAGTTCGCGTGGATCGGATCGGTCCTAGCCGCCCTGGCCCTCCTGCTGCGGGCCCTGGTCGACGGGGTCGTACTCCGTGCCCCGGCCCTGCTCCTCGTCGGCGGTCGGGACGTGGCGTTCCGTGCCGCTGCCGCCCGGGCTCGTGGCGACGTAGTCGGCCTCACCCGAGGTGGTGTCGTGGCTGACCGGTTCGAGGGTCTCCTCGTCCGGGCCGTGCGTGCGGTCGTCGTGGGGATCGGTCATGCTCCACGACTACTCCTCGCGGGTCCGGACGAGCCGATCGGCGTCCGTGCCGGACACGTCGGCGCGTGCATGCGAACATGGGGTCCGATCAGGACGATCACCACAGGAGTGCCCATGGCCGACGACGACGCGGCGACGGAACGAGCCCGGCTCGAGGCCGTCGCGTGGGGTGCCGGGACGGACCCTGCCGAGGCGGCGCGGGCGCGCATCGCCCTCGACGACCTGGCGGCCGGGCGACGTCCGCGGCGGACCGTGCCGCGTGCGGCGGGTCCGGAACCCTCGCGCGGGCCGGTCACGGGTGGACCGGCCGAGGCCAGCGGCCCGGCCGTCGCCG
>NZ_NXIA01000015.1 GCF_002412165.1 Curtobacterium sp. 'Ferrero' | reverse complement strand
TGCCGCCCGAGCCGCAGGAGCCTGCCGCCCGACCCGCCGGAGCCTGCCGCCCGACCCGCCGGCGGCTCGGGTCCGCCATGCCGCGTCGCGACCCACCCGTCGGCCCTCGAGCACGGCTGATCCGCGGAACGTACGCGCAGGACCCGAGATCGGTGATCCGTCACGCGTCTGCCAAGATCGCTGCGTGGATGCTGGCATGGTTCATCGCACCCGGAACGTGGTGCAGACAGACGACGTCGACGTGGCGGCTCGGGCGCTCGCACGGACGCACGACGTGCTCGCCCTGGACGTCGCGGACGACGGCGCGCGGTTCCGGTTCGAGGAGACCACCGTCGCCTCCGATCGGCTGTCCCTGGAGTCGACCTCGTCGAACGGCACCATCGCCGGCACCATCCGCAGCGGTCGCCACGTCGTGGTCACCTGGTTGAAGTCAGGACGTGGCACGATCGGCAAGCACCGTGCACCGATCGGCCGTCCGATCCTGTTCCACCAGGACGCGGAGCCCTTCCGGTGGATCTCGTTCCACCTGGACACCCTGCGCATCGATCGCGACGTCGTCCAGACGGTCGCCGCGGAGCGAGGAGGGTGGGCACCGCAACCGCTCGAGTTCAAGCCGTACCACGTCCCGGAGGGAGCGACCCTCGCGGCGTGGTGGTTGATGATCCGGACCGTCGCGTCCGAGATGTTGCAGGGGCCGGCCACGGTGACGCCGGAACGTGACGCGGAGCTCACGGTCATGGCTGCGGCCGGTCTGTTGACGGCGATCCCGCACTGGCCGGTCGGCGCACGGAACGCGTCACCCGCGCGTGCACGGCTGGCTCGTGCCGAGGCGTTCCTCCTGGAGCACGCTGTCGAGGACATCTCGGTGGACGACATCGCCGACGCTGCGGGGATGAGTGTGCGCGGCCTGCAGGCAGCGTTCCGTCGGACGCACGAGGCGACACCGCTCGCGTACCTCCGCTCGATCCGGCTGCAGATGGCGCAGAACCTCTTGGCCGGAGCAGAGGTCGAGAGCGTCGCGGAAGCGGGCCGGGCGGTGGGCTTCACGCACCTCGGACGATTCGCCGCTGCCTACGAGGCAGAGTTCGGCGAACTGCCGAGCGCCACGCTCCGGGCAGCCCGGCCGGCGCGCTGACGCTGCGTCGCCGGACCGTCGACGCGGACGGACTGGTAGAACACCGTGCGGGGGTTCGGGTCCACGCCGTCAGGGAGCACCCCGTGTCCCGTAGCGGTCTGCTGGCCGCGCATCGTCACCACTCCTCGTTGATCCCGCGGCCGGAAGTGGCCGTGTCAGCAGCGTAGGGAGTCGGTCACGGTCGCCCGAAGTCTTCGGCGGAAGAGCGCTTTCTGGTCAACGGCGGGCGCCGACCGACGTGCAGGAGCCTCAGGCCCGCCGCGTCAGGCCGCGCAGCCGCTGCGCGATCCGCGGGTTCCGCGCCCCGAACGTGAGCGCCGTCAGCCGCCGCAGCGACACCGTCGCCCGGTGCACGAGGAGCCCGGTGGCCTCGGCGATGTCGGACACGGCGTGCCAGCGGGCGCGGAGGGCGGCCGGGTCGATCGCGGTGCGGGCCTCCTCGCGGACGACCTCGACGAGCGTGGCCCCGCCGTCCCATGCGACGCTCCGGTTCTCGAAGCGCCGCAGGATGCGGTCGATCGCCGACGCACGGTGGTTCGACACGGCGTGCGACCAGCGGACGTCGTGGCTCACCGGGTCGACGAGCACCCAACGCGGTGCGTTCGCGTTGAGGGCCGAGAGCTGCCCGAACGTGGTGAGCGCTCCCAGCGCCACGGCGATGTCGAAGACCTGCCGCGGACGGCCGCCCACGGCGATCGCCGCACCGGGGAACGCCTGCCGTGCGGTGCGGAGCTGGCTCTTCGCGACGATGAGCGTGACGACCATGTCGTCCGGAGCCGCGGCGAGGACCGCCCGCGTCCGTTCGACGACCTGGTTCGTCAGGTCGGCCGGGAGGTGGACGGCGACGCGCAGGACGTCGTCGTCCGGCAGGAAGGTGTCGGCGAAGACGTCGACGGCGTCCCGGTAGCGGGCGAGGAACAGGGCGACGGCACCGGCGTAGAACGGGTACCGCTCGAGCAGGATCCGCTCGTGCTCCAGACGCAGCGAGGGCCCGCGGTCGCCGCTGAAACTCGTCGACCCGGTGTGCAGCACGAGCGCCCGGTTCGCGAGCACCGACTGGAAGCCGTGCTGGTTGATCCGCAGGCAGAAGTCGTTCTCCTCGCCGTAGCCGGGGGAGAACACGTCGTCGAAGAGCCCGAACCGGTCGACCATCTCGCGGCGGATGAGGAAGCAGAAGCCCATCGCGACGGGGGAGACGGTGTGCCGGGGGAGCAGGTACTTCGTCCGGCCGTGCAGCTCGCGGCTGCGTCGAGGTGCGAGGTTGGCGCGCGGGTTGCGGCGGGCGTACGGGAACGAGGCGATCGTCGCGTTGTCGCTCCGGGCGCACACGACGCCGATGGAGTCGTCGGACGCGAGCACGGCCGTCATCTCGTCGAGGAAGCCCGGGAGCGGCACGGTGTCGCTGTTCAGCAGCAGGACGTCGTTGCCGGTGCGGTCGAGTTCGAGGACGGCGCGGTTGCAGTTCCCGACGAAGCCGAGGTTCCGGTCGTTCCGCGCGTACTCGAACCCGGGGTGGTCGCCGACGAGCTCGAGGACACGGGCCTCGATCCGGTCGACCCGGGGACCGACGTCGTTGGCGAGCAGGACCCGGTCGACGTCGAAGTCGACCGTCTCGAGGAGCGCCTCGATGCAGCGTTCCAGGCCCGGCAGGTCGTCGTAGATCGGGACGACGATCGTGACCGGACGGCGTGTGGCGCTCACCGGCCCACCAGCTTCCGCACCGCCACCCCGGGGCGACGGAGCAGGCGTCCGACGGATCCGCTGCGGGTCCGGACGCGGTTCGCGAGCAGCCCGACGGCGGCGCGGGCGCTCGTCGCTCCGAGCGACGCGTACGCCCCGGGCAACTCGAACCAGTACCGCGCCGCCTGGGGGAGCCGGTAGCCCTCGGTGCCCACGAGCGCGATCAGACGCTCGATCGCCGCCGCGTTGTCGCGACCCGCACCGAGGACGGCGGCGAGCCGGTCCGGAGCAGCCGCGCCGTGCCTCCTGGCCGATGCGGGGTCCGCCGCGTACGCGGCGAGTGCGTCCGCGAGACCGGCCACGTCGTCGGCGTCGAAGAGGGCGCCGGTGCGCCCGGGCTCGATGAGCTCGGCGCTGCCGCCGGAGCGGCTCGCGACCACGGGCTTGCCGAGCGTCATGTACTCCGCCGTCGTGCGGCCGAACGCCTCGATGGTCGAGGGGGTGACGCAGACGTCGGCCGCCTCGATGAACGGCGCGGGTGAGGACTGCTCGCCGGCGAACACGACCCGGTCGGCGGCACCGAGCGCGCGGGCGCGCTCGCTGAGGCGCTGGTCCTCGCCCGGCTCCTTCCACCCGCCGACGAAGCAGACGCTCGCGGCGACGCCGCGCTCGCGGAGCGCGCCGATCGCGTCGATGACGCGGTGCTGGCCCTTCGACGCCTCGACGCGTCCGACGACGGTGACGCGGAGGCCCGGCTCGGCCTGCGGGAACGGCGTCACGGCCGGCGCGTGGTGGCGTTCAGCCAGGAGGCGCGTGGTGTCGACGACCGGGTAGGCGATGGAGAGCTTGTGGTCCGGCACGTACGGTGCCAGGTGGGCGCGGACCGCCTCCGAGTTGGTGACCACCGCGCCCGCGAGCAGGCCGATGTCGCCGAGCACGCCGGCACGGCCGGTCTGGAACTGCAGGCCGTGGTCGAGGTCGCCGTACTCGCGGACGAACCAGGCCTGGGGGATGCCGAGCACGGCGGCGGCGAACGACGCCCAGGGTGCGACGAGCGTGTTCGTGACCACCAGGTCCGGGCGCTCGCGCTCGTAGAGACGGATGATCGCGTTCACGGCGGCGTAGTCCACCGTGGCGAAGGCGGCGCGTTCGGCGGACGGCGCCGGCTGAGTGCTCGGCAAGGCCCAGCCCCGGAACCTGAAGGAATCGTGGTGCCACCCGCGTTCGTCGAGGGCCTCGATGAACTTGCCGCGCGGGGCCTTCGTGACGAAGTGGGGCGTCATCGACGGGTCGATCGCCTGCCAGTCCTCGACGAATCTCAGGAGACTGCGTTCGGCTCCACCCAGACTCACCGGTGCGGTGGAGTGGTTGGCGAAGCTGATGAGCACCGACACAGCCTAGTCATTCACCGAGCGTTCGTCATGACGACACGTCCTCATGGTTTCGGGTGTCGGGAATCTTGTGGTCGCGCACAGTGTGCGAAGATAACTCGTCACCCATCCGATCAGGAGCGCGTCCCTGCGCGCCCCGGAGGAGTTCCTTCCCGAAGCATGTCGTACCTGAACGAGATCCTGTCGTCACGGGAACTCCTGGCGAACCTGACGGCTCGCGAGGTCAAGGGGAAGTACCGGCGCACCGTCTTCGGGCAGCTGTGGTCCCTGATCAACCCGCTCGCGACGATGCTGATCTACACGATCGTCTACTCGTTCATCTTCCGGGCACGGCTCGAGGTCGGCGACCCGAGCGGGCTGAACATCTACCCGCTCTGGCTGATGTGCGGCCTGCTGCCGTGGATCTTCACCAGGAACGTCATCAACTCCGGCATGACGTCGATCGTGTCGAACGGCTCCCTCATCAAGAAGGTGTACTTCCCGCGCATGACGCTGCCGCTCGCGGCTGTCGGCTCGTTCGGGTTCACCTGGCTCGTCGAGATGGGCGTCCTGCTCATCGCGCTCGCGATCGCCGGGTCGAACTTCTGGGTGTACATCCCGGTCATCGCACTGACGATGGTGTTCCTCGCGATGTTCGCCGCCGGCCTCGGACTGATGCTGTCGATCGTGAACGTGCACTTCCGCGACATGCAGCACCTCGTCGGCATCGGGCTGCAGATGTGGATGTACCTGTCGCCGATCATCTACCCGCTGTCGCTCGTCGAGAACGCCGCGAACAAGTCGGGGCACCCGTGGATCGTCCACGTCTACAAGCTCAACCCCATCGAGCGGTTCTCCGAGGTCTTCCGGAACCTCATGTACGACAACCGCCTGCCGAACTGGACCGACCTGGTCGCGTGCGCACTCGCGGGATGCATCTCGCTCGCACTCGGCTACCTCGTGTTCTCCCGCAACGAGAAGAAGTTGGCTGAACTCCTGTGACCGATGCTGCTGTGTCCGTCGAGCACGTCTCGAAGCGCTTCCGCATGTACCACGAGCGGAACGACTCGCTGAAGAGCATGGTGATGCGCGGGAAGAAGTCCGTGCACGAGGACTTCTGGGCGCTCAAGGACGTCTCGTTCGAGGTGCCGCACGGCACGACGTTCGGGCTCATCGGCAAGAACGGGTCCGGCAAGTCCACCCTCCTGAAGTGCCTCGCCAAGATCCTCTGGCCGGAGGAGGGGTCGATCACCGCCCGCGGCAAGCAGGCCTCGCTGCTCGAGGTGGGGTCCGGGTTCCACCCCGAACTCTCCGGGCGCGAGAACGTCTTCCTGAACGGCTCGATCCTCGGGATGAGCCGCAAGGAGGTCACCCGGAAGTTCGACGAGATCGTGTCGTTCTCGGGCGTCGGCCACTTCATCGACCAGCCGGTGAAGAACTACTCGTCGGGCATGTACGTGCGCCTCGGCTTCTCGGTCGCCGTCGCCGTCACGCCGGACATCCTCGTCGTGGACGAGGTGCTCGCCGTCGGTGACGCCACCTTCCAGAAGCGCTGCCGGACGAAGTTCAAGGAGATGAAGGAGGAGGGCCGGACGGTCATCCTCGTCTCCCACTCCATGAACACGGTCAAGGACATGTGCGACGAGGTGGCGTGGCTCAACGAGGGTGAGCTGAAGATGATCGGCAAGACGAACGACGTCGTGGCCGCGTACAACGAGACCGTCTGAGCGCGAGCTCGACACCTGGAACAAGAGGGGACCCGTCGTGTCTGATGTGACGCCCGCGAGACCGCCGTCGCCGAGCCGCTTCCTCGTGGGGGCAGTGTTCGCCGTCTACAACGTGGCCCGATACCTGCCGGACCTGCTCGGCTCGCTCGAACGACAGACCCATCCGCTCGATCAGATCCAACTCGTGTTCGTCGACGACGGCTCCACCGACGGGAGCCTCGACGTGCTCCGCACGTGGGCGACGGGCCGGGAGGACCACGTCGTCGTCGTCTCGCAGGAGAACGCCTGGGTCGCGGCCGCCCGCAACACCGGGATCGAGCACGTCGACGCCGAGTGGGTCACGTTCGCCGACCCGGACGACGTGTTCGACGACCGGTACTTCGAGGAGGTCGTGAAGTTCATCGGCCTCCACGGCGCCCCCCGGGTCGGCTTGCTCGCGACCCACCAGATGCGCCTCAACGAGGGCCTCGAGCTGCTCAACACACACCCGCTGCGGATGAAGTTCGCGAAGGGGTCGAGGATCATCGACCTCGACCAGGAGCCGGTGATCCAACTGGCCGTGAACTCGGCGTTCTTCCGCACCGCGTCGATCCGTGAGCACGGCATCCGCTTCGACGGCCGGGTCCGTCCGGTGTTCGAGGACGCGCACTTCATCGGTCGCTACCTGCTGGCCACCGGGAAGCACGACATGGGTGTGCTCGCATCCGCGAAGTACCACTACCGGATGCGCGGTGACGGAACCTCCCTGATGGAGAGTCACTTCGACCATCCCGGCAAGTACACCGACGTCCTCCGGTACGGAGCGCTCGATCTGCTCGAGACCGCCGAGCGATCCGGCGGAGTTCCGCGCTGGCTGGAGAACACGGTCCTCTACGACCTGTTCTGGTACTTCAAGAACGAGCGTGCGCTCAACTCTCCGTCCGCCTTGGCTCCTGCGCACACGTTCGACGAGTTCCACGAGTTGGTGGCAGCGATCCGCGGCAAGATCTCCGACGACGCCATCCACTCGTTCGACATCATGTGGGTCGAGTACGCAGTGCGTCGCGCGCTGCTCGTCGGCTACAGCGGCGGCGCCGAGCGGCCGGCCTACGCGAAGCTCGAGCGCGTCGACGAACAGCGACAGCTCGTCAAGTTCACCTACTGGTTCACCGGTGGCCTCCCACGCGAGGAGATCACCGTCGACGGCCGGGTCGTCCAGCCCGTGCACGCCAAGTCGCAAGACTTCGTGTTCTACGGAAGGACCGTGTTGCGTCAGCGACACGTCTGGATCGAGCGCGGGCGACTCACCCGCCTCCGCCTCGATGACCGCACGATCCCCTTCGCCCGTGGCGAGCGGTACGAGCCGGACGAGGCGCTCACGCGTCGCCAGCTGAACCCGCAGATCCTCGGTCAGCGAAAGCGCCTCGAGAACAAGTGGGCGGATGTCGACACCCCGGCGCTGCAGTACGTCCGACGGGCGGCAGCGACCGTCTACCACAAGGCTCGCAGGGGTGTGTACACGCGCAAGCTCCAGGACGCGGCCCTCGGAGTCTCGGTCCGGACGAAGCGAGTCCGCGATCGGTACCAGGGTGCCTGGGTGTTCATGGACCGTGACACGGATGCGAACGACAACGCCGAGCACCTGTACCGCTGGGTCCGGGCGCACCACCCCGAGATCAACGCCTGGTTCGTCCTCGACGCGCGCTCGAAGGACTGGGAGCGGCTCCGGGCCGAGGGGTTCCGCCTCGTCGCCTACAAGTCAGCGGAATGGCGGAAGCTCCTCCTGCACGCCGTCCACCTCGCGTCCTCCCACATCGACGTGTACGTCGTGAGTCCACTGGACCGGCGCCGCTACGGCGAACCGCGGTTCACCTTCACGTGGCTCCAGCACGGGGTCACCAACTACGACATCTCGCGCTGGGTCAACGCGAAGCCTGCCGAGCTCTTCGTCACGGTGACCCCACAGGAGAAGGCCTCGATCGCCGGCGACGGACCGTACACCTTCACCGACCGAGAGGTCGTCCTCACCGGGTTCCCCCGGCACGACGAGCTGCTGCGGAAGCGTCGTGCGGTGCCGGAGGAGCAGCGTGATCTGCTCCTCATCATGCCGACGTGGCGCAAGAAGCTCGCCGGGATCCAGGTGGCCGGCAGCAACGAGCGTCTGAAGAACCCGGCGTTCCTGACCAGCGAGTACGCGGAGCAGTACAACGCACTCGTGGGCTCGGAGCGGATCCGCGACGTTGCCGCACGCACGGGCAAGCGGGTGGTCTTCATGCCCCACCCGAACATGCGGCCGTACCTGGAGGACTTCGACATCCCGGAGTGGGTGGAGGTCTGGGACTTCGCGACCAAGAACGTGCAGGACGTCCTCGCCCGGGCGGCCGCCGTGGTCACGGACTACTCGTCCCTCGGCTTCGAAGCGGCGTTCCTCGACGTGCCGCTCGTGTACTTCCAGTTCGACGCCGCGTCCTTCTTCGACGGGACGCACGTCGGTCGGCGCGGGTACTTCGACTACGCGCGCGACGGCTTCGGCCCCGTGGCGGACGACGTCCCGGGCGTGGAACGCGCGCTCGAGGACATCGGGACGAACGGGTACGTGTCCGCACCGGAGTACCTGGAGCGCACCCGCTCCGCGTTCGTCACGCGCGACGAGCACAATTCGGAGCGCGTCTTCCGGGCGATGCTCGCGCTCGACGGAGCTCCTCGGATCGAGGAACCCGAGCGCGACGCCGCGTCCGCGCTCGTCGGCTGAGGGTCGTCAGCCGACGTCGGGCACCCGGAGGCGTGCCTCGATCATGTTGTGGTCGGACGGGATCACCGAGGTGCCGGGATTCCAGTTGTTGACGAACTCGTCGCTGCCCGCGAAGCCCTGGGTGAGGATGTAGTCGATCCGCTGCCCGTCCTTGTTCGGGTCGTCCGCCTGCTTCGACGCGGGCTGGTAGCCGTTGTACGTCTGCTTCGCCGTGCCGTACCGGTGCATCGACGCAGACGAGTCGTAGAAGCCTCCCCGGACGAGCGTCGGTTGTGCACCATCGACGGCGTCCTCGGGGTACCGGTTGTCGTTCAGGTCGCCGCCCAGGATGACCGGGAGCCGCTTTCCCGCTGCGTTCGGCTCGTTCACCCGGTCGAGTGCACTGAGGAGCTGCGCGGAGTCGTCACCGAGCAGCGTCTTCCGCGGCTCACTGTACGAACTCGACGGGATGCCGTAGTGGGCGGCGACGACGATGAAGCGGGTGCCGCTGCCGTCCTTCGACTCGAGCTCAGCCCACGGGGTGTTCGTGTCGGGCGCCGATGAGGCTGGGTAGACCTCGTAGTCCTTGATGCCGGCGAGGACACCGTGGTCGATCACGCTGTACTTCGCGGGGTTGTAGTAGATCCGGTTGCCCTGGTGGGACTTGCTGACGGTCATCGGCGCGCTGTCGACCAACTGCAGGTTCGGAAGTCGTCGGTCGAGATCGACGTACGCCTGGGCGGATCCGCTTCCGTTCGAGTAGCCGCTCGCCTCGAGCACCGTGAGCACGTCCGGGTCCTTGGCGTTGATGGTGCTCGCGATCGCCGGGGCCCGGGTCGCCCAGCCCGGGGCTCCGTTCGTCTCGCAGCCGGAGCAGAGGACGTTGTAGCTGGCGAAGTGCACAGCGAGGTCCGACTCGACGGGACGGACGGGAGACGGCCACGCGCTCACCTGCGCGGACTTCCGGACGTAGGTGGCGTTGTAGTAGGTGTTCCGAGCCATGGCGCGGACGTAGACCGGGTTCCCGTAGGCGACCGCGGTCAGGTCGGAGTCGGAGGTGGGGAGCGTCCACGTCCTCGTCGCCGGGTCGAACGCGGAGGACCACGGCGTGTAGTGCGGGGTCCACCGGTCCGGCGTCCGGTTCTCGTTCGGCCCGGCCGACCACCGGATCTGGTAGTCACTGGCATCGGAGACCTCCGGGATCGACACGGTGACCGCGTTCGTCGCGGGCTTCGCCGTGATGGACCCGAACACACCGACCGCGTTGGGTTGGAGCGTCGTGGTGATCGGCTTGGCCCACGGCCCGGCGGTGCTCCCGTTCTTCGCGGCGACCGTGACGTAGTAGCGGCCGCCTGGCTGCAACTTCGTCATCCAGGCACCGACCGAGGTCGAGTCCTTGTAGACAGGACTGGCGAGGTCGGACCGCGTGGACCACTTGACGACGTAGCTCGTCGCGTTCGCGACGGACTTCCACGTCACCTTGACGCTCTTCCCGGACCAGTCCTGGGTCGCCTTCGCGACCCCGGTGACCTGCGCGGGCTTCGTCGCTGCTTGGGCCGGGGTTGCCAAGCCGACGGCCGCGAGGAAGAGTGCGCTGACGGCAGCGCTCCGGATGACCCAGTGACGTGTCATGTCGACCCCCTGATCTGATCGTGTCTCGACGCTAGACGGTGGCGGCTCCGACCGGTAGCCGCCGAACGGGGGACGAGTCGCCCGTGGACGCGTCACTCGTTCGTGCTCAGTGACGGACGCTCGGTTCGACTACAGTGCTCTGGTGCCGAACCGACCGCAACCGCACCTTCGATCCGACATCCAAGGGCTCCGGGCGCTTGCCATCGGACTCGTGGTCCTGTACCACTTGTGGCCGAACCGGCTACCGGGCGGATTCGTCGGGGTCGACGTGTTCTTCGTCATCTCGGGCTTCCTCATCACCGGCCACCTCGTCAAGGCGATGGGGGCCCAGCCCTCTCCTCGCTTGCTCGTTGACTTCTACGCGCGGCGGATCCGCCGCTTGGCGCCCGCCGCAGTCTTGGTGATCCTGTTCGTCCTCGTCGCCTCGGCGCTCCTGCTCCCCCCGACCAGCCTGGCGCCGACCGGGTGGAGCGCACTTGCGTCGACGCTGTTCTCCCAGAACTGGTACCTTGCGTCGCAATCGGTCAGCTACCTGGAGACAGCGTCGCAACCGAGCGCCCTGCAACACTTCTGGTCGCTCTCGGTCGAGGAGCAGTTCTACATCGTCTGGCCGCTCCTGCTGATCGGTGCGGCCCTCGTGGCTCAGTGGCGACGTCGTCCCGTTCGTCCGGTCGTCGTGACCACGATCATCGCCCTCGGCGCGTTGAGCCTTGCCTGGTCGCTCATCCACACCGCGATCGATCCCGATGTGGCGTTCTTCGACACGACTTCGCGGGCCTGGCAGTTCGCAGTCGGCGGAGCAATCGCACTCCTCCCTGGGCGGTTCCGCGTCCCCTCATTGCTCGCGTGGGTCGGTGTCGCCTGCATCGCTCTCGCGACGTTCCTGTTCTCCGACTCGACCGCCTTCCCCGGAACGGCAGCTCTCCTGCCGACGTTCGGAGCAGGTCTCGTCATCGCTGCGCGGTCGCCGGAGGACGAGACATGGTCGTGGGCCTTCGCCTCGCGTTTCGGTCCGGTTCGATGGCTGGGCGACGTGTCCTACTCTGCGTACCTCTGGCACTGGCCGATGATCGTGTTGTTGCCGGTCGCGCTCGGTCATGCGCTGGACACACGAGCGAAGGCCGCGATCATCGTCGCGACGTTGATCCTCGCCGGACTGTCGCAACGCTTCGTCGAGCAGCCGCTCCGGAACATCACCTGGCTGACCGCGCGTCGCCGTCGCAGCTTCCTGGCCGGCGCAACGGCTGCGGTCGTCCTCGCGGTCGGTTCGATCGGATCGGTCGGGGTGAGCGCAGCCGCGACCGCGAACGAGAACGCGGCACTCATCGCGAAGGTCACGAACGGAGACAGTTGTTACGCGGCCGCAGCCGTGGGCAACCCGGACTGCAGCAACCCGTTCGGCCGCCTCGATCGGGCACACCTGCCCGAGTCGCTGGCGGACAAACCGCTCGCTTGGCAGGACGACTGCATCGATGACATCACTCAGAACACCGAGAAGCTCTGTCAGCTGGGGGACCCCGCCGGGACCGAGACCGTCCTGCTGTGGGGCGACTCCCATGCTGGAGCTTGGTCGTCTGCTTTCGACATCGCCGGCAAGATCAACCACTGGAGAGTCATCGTCGCGGCGCGGAACAAGTGCCCGTCGTCGCTGGTGGCGCCGGATGCGACCGCCTGGGGTGAGAAGCTTCCCGACGATCAGCAGGGCTGGTGCGCGTCGAGGAACGCGTGGGTCTTGAAGACCGTGGTCCCTCGAGCAGATCGGGTGGTGCTCGCGAACCTCTGGGCGAACTACGTCTTCGACGACGGCCGCGGCGATCAGGCCGTCGGGTACGAACGAGTCGTGAAGTCGAGCCAGAAGCTCGGCCGCGACGTGACGGTCATGCAACACGTCCCGCTGACCGGCCGCACGCTGGAAGCGAAGGTCTGGGGACCGGACTGCCTCGCGAAGCAGGACCCTGCGTCGTGTTCCAACCCGATCGCCTCGGCCTATCCTCCCTCGACGAGCGCGGTGTTCCGCGAGATGCGGGCCGACGGATTCGGACCGACGGTCCGGTACATCGCCGACGCAGATCGGTTCTGCGATGACTCGCGTTGCTACTCGGCGATCGGTGGCGTGTCGGTGTACTTCGACGGTTCGCACCTCTCGAACACCTACAGCACGTCGCTCGGGCCGTGGTTGGCGACGAAACTGCGGTCGAAGACACCACTCGACCAGGCCGACATCGGATGACGGGGAGCCACCCTGCCGTCTCGGTCGTCGTGGCGGCCCGGAACAGTGCGCCGTGGTTCGGGGAGCTCATCGCGAGCGTGGCCCGTCAACTCGGAGAAGGCCTCGAGGTCATCGTCGTCGACAACGGCTCGACGGACGAGACGAGCGCGCTCATCCGAGCCTTCGCGGAGCAACACGCTTCGGTTCGCCACGTCCTCTCCGGCGCGACGGGCGCCGCCGAGGCTCGAAACGAAGGTGTCGCCCGTGCCACAGGCCGCTACCTCGTCTTCGCCGACTCCGACGACCTGGTCCCCGACGGGGCGTACCGCGCCATGCTCGACTCCCTCGAGGCGAGCGGCTCCGACATGGCCATCGGGGACCACCTCAAGTTCTCCGCCACCGAGACGTGGAGCCCGACGAAGCGCTGGTACCCCTTCGACAGGGCGCTCGTCGGAGTCGCCCCGGACGAGGTACCCGAGCTGCTGTCCGGCCGCCCGTGCTGGAACCGCATGTTCCGTCGCTCGTTCTGGGACCGCGTTGGGCTGCGGTTCCCGGAGGTGGCGAGTGTCGAGGACATCGAGCCGATGACCCGAGCCTTCGTCGAAGCGCGGGCGATCGACGTCGTCCGGGAGTGCGTCTACCTGTACCGGGACCGCGGGGATTCGTCGTCGCTCTCGCTGCGTGCGGACGCCGACGTCACGGTCCGGTACCTCGAGCAGGAGCTGGCATGCGCCGAACTCGTGCGCGACGACCCCGTGCTGCGCCTGCAGCACGCCGAGATCGTGCTGGACGCGGACGGATGGGCGCACCTGCGCCGGTTCCTCGCGACGAGCCCGGACGGGGCCGCGGCGCAACGGGTCGCGGCGGCGACGGACCGGCTGCTGGCAGCGGTCCCGCTCGACGGCATCGACGCCGTCGCCGCTCCACGCCGCGCACTGTGGTCGTTGGTCCTCCTCGGGGAGTGGTCGACGGCGCGGGACTTCGTCGTCGGCACGACCAGCGCGGACGTGGCCGACGGGCTCGCAGCGTGGTCGAGTGCCGTGTCGACCGTGCTCCGGCGGGACGCGGTCGGAGCGGGCCGGCTCGCGGTCGAGGGGCTCGTGCCGGCGTTCGTGAACGGAGCGGACGCGGTCGACGGCGACACGCTCCGAGGGTGCCTGGCGGGGATCGAGGGCCTGCAGCTGCCCCACTCGGGCGCGGCGCTCGTCGACGCGATGGCCGCCGCGATCGGCTCCGGCGATGTGACGGCGGTGCGCACGGTGTCGTCGCTCCGACACGTCGTCCCGCTCGTGGTCGACCGTGTCGACTCCGACGAGCACGGTCTGACGGTGAGCGGCGCGGCCGACCTCGGCCCGGTGGGAGCAGGCGCGGTGCTGCACCTCGCCGGGGCGGCGGATGCCGAGTACCCGGTGTCGATCGGTGCGGACGGGCGCTGGCGCGCGGAGCTGCGTGCAGCCCAGCTGCCGCACGGCCGCCACGGCGTGACGGTCTCCTTCGACGGCGTGTCCGGACGGTTCCCCGTGGTGACGGCCCGGATGCCACTGCCCCCGGTCGGCGACGGCATCCCGATGCAGCCGCTCGCGGACCGCAGGGACGGCTGGCGGTTCCTGGTGGACCGCCGGGCACCGGCTCGCGGCGGCCTGGGCGGACTGCTGCGGAAGGTCGCCGGTCGGCGGCGGTGACGCGCCAGCCGCGGGCGCCGGTGACGGTCCAACCGCGGGCGACGACGACCGCTCCCGTAGCGGCAACCGGTCAGGCGAGCGCGAGCCCGTCCGCCGCGCTGTCGGCGGCGTCCGAACCGCTCAGCGCCGCCCGCTCCAACACGTCCGCGTACCGCCGCGACACCGCGAACGGCGCGAGCCGCTGGCTGAACTCGGCAGCTCCGTCCGCCGACCACGCCCCCTCGCGCAGCACCGCCGCCAGCGACGACACCGCGTCGGCCGGGTCGAACCACCCGATCCACGACTCGTCGCCGAACTCGCCGCGCAGGTGCGGCTCGTCCGGCAGCACGGCGGGCACCCCGAACGACGCCGCCAGGTGCAGCGCCCCGGAGTTGAGCACACGCCGGTAGGGGAACACCGCCACGTCGGCCGCACGGAACCACCGCTGCACGTCCGCGTCCTCGACGTGCTCGTGCTCGCGGACGGCACGGACATCGTCGCCGAGCAGCGCGTCGATGGTTGCCCGGTCCTCGGCGGAGGTCCGGCCGGCGAGCAGCAGCACCGGACGCTCACCCGGGGCGAGGGCACGGACGGCGTCGACCAGCACGTCGAGACCCTTGTACGGGCGCATCTGTCCGAACGCGAGCACAGCCCGCTCCGAGTCACCGAGCCCGAGTGCGGCGCGCGCCTCGGCCCGGGACACCGATGCCGGGTACACACCCTGGTAGCTCGGGTGGGGGATGCGGACGACGCGGGCCGGGTCGAGCGTGTAGTGGTCCGCGACGGCCGCCACGGTGTCGGCGTTCATGACGTGCACGGCGTCGGCGGTCGCGGCGAGGTACCGGTTCAGTTCGAGCTCGAGGTCGAGGTGCCGCGCGTCGTGGGGGAGCACGTTGTGCACGGTCCAGACCAGGCGGGCGCCGCGCGACCGAGCGGCGTCGACGGCGGTGCGGAACCGGTCGAGCCGTGCTCGTGCCGAGGCGTGGTCGTCGTCCGCGCGTTGGACGATCGGTGCGGTCCAGTGCATGTGGAACACGTCACCGGTGCCGAGGTGTCCGAGGTGCCCTTCCAGCTGTTCCAGCCGGAGGCTCTCGAGGACGGTCCATCCCCGTGCCCGGGGCGCGAGGAGCATGAAGTTCAGGTAGGGGTTGTCCCGGTAGGCCGGGAACACGGCGAGGGAGCGATCGGGCACCGCCCGATCCTACGGGGCGCGCTGACGGCGCCGACCGCCGGAGCGGCGCTCAGTCGAGCGTGGCGACGATGTACTCGGCCTCGTGCAGGACCGAGCAGAACGCCAGCCCGTCGTGGTCGAGCGCAGCGCGCTTGCTGATGACGGCGCCGCAGACGACGCACCGCACGGTGAACGTCGACCGGATCGCGTCGGAGAGGAGTGACATACGAGCATGCTGGCCCACCGAGGTGAACGACCGGCTTCGTCAGGCTCGGAATACCGTGAACGTATCCACCGGATCAGCCACTTGTCGGGTTGTCAGCCGATGCCTGTGATCGCGTCCAGGACGGCCGCTGCCGGCCGATCCGCCCCGACCACGACCGCGAAGTCATCCTCAGCTCCGACGGCACCCCAGGCGGCGTTCCACGCGCCCGGCTGCGGCACCCACGCCGTTGCTCCCTCGGCGACCAGGACGGTGACGTCGTCGAGCCCGCTCGAACCGCGGTACCAGGCGGACGGGACGTCGACCTGCACCAGGTGCCCACGGGCCTCCAGTCCGTCGGCCAACGCGGCCACGTCCTGCGGACGCGACCCGTCGTGCTTCACCGCGACGCGCAGCGGGCGCGCGCCCGCTGCGCGCAGGACCACGGGGCGCGACGACCGCACCATGACGGCGTGGCCCTTCGGGAGGCCCGGCTCGACCCCGGCGTACCGCAGCCCGGCCGCCTCGTAGCGGCTCGCGGCGTCCGCCGCGGGGTACCGACCCCGCCAGCGCTCGTCGAAGAGCCGGCGATTGTCGACGCGGGCGTCGTCGCGGCCGGGGGTGCGGCTCTCGTGGTGGACGACGACCGACGCGGGTTCGACGAGGAAGGCCGCGCCCGCGGGGGAGTCGGCGAGCGCGCGGAGGCAGAGGTCGACGTCCTCCAGGCCGTTGGCGAACACGGGGTCGAAGCCGTGCCAGCGGACCAGGTCGGCGGCGCGGAAGGCGGCGGCGGCCGCGGTGATCGCCGAGAAGCGCCGGGAGGCCGGATCGGACAGGGCAGCCGTCGCGTCGTACCGGGGGTGCTCGCCGAGGAAGTGCCACGGCAGGACCTTGTCGCCGCCGAACACGGTGCCGGCGGCCTGCACGATGCCGTCGGGGTAGAGCAGCAGCGGCTGCACACCGAGGACGGTCGGGTCCGCGAGCGCGTCGACGAGGGGGCGGAGCCATCCCGCCCGGACCTCGGTGTCGTTGTTGAGCATCACGACGGTGCCGCCGGTGGAGCGGGCGAGACCGAGGTCGCTGCCGAGCGCGAAGTTCCGGTTGCGGTCCTCGCGCTGCACGACGACCCGGGGTTCGTCGCCGAACCACGTCTCGAGGATCGCGGACACCGGACGCGGCGAGCCGTTGTCGACCACCACGACCTCGACGTCGTCGCCGTCGTGGTCCGCCGCGCCGAGCACGGCGTCGACGGCGCGGCGGGTCATGGTCCAGTCGCGGAAGGTGGGGACGACGACCGACACCAGGTCCGTGCGGCGCGGTCGGGCGGCGAGCTCGTCCCAGTCGATCCGGTGGGGTGCGAGGGCGACCTCCTGCCACGACGCGGGCTGCGCCGACGACACGCGGCGGGCGTCGCGGACGTTGTCGTAGTCGACACCGATGACCGGCACGTGCACGGGCATCCCGGACCGGCGACCGATCCGGAGCAGCCACTCCCAGTCGATCCAGCGCCGCAGTGTCTCGTCGAACGGTCCGGCGGTGTCGGCGACGTCCCGCCGGACCACGAGGGCGTTGAGGTCGATGAAGTTGCCGGCGAGCAGGTCGTCGAGGGTGCCGTCCTCGCCGCGGAACGTCTCCACGGGGTCGGTGGCGTCGTCGTCGTTGTTCGCGCCGACCATCCGGAGCCCGGTGTGCGCGCCGACGGCGTCGGTCTCGAGGATCGCCGCGAGGGCCGCGGCGAGGTGCACCGGCCGCCAGGTGTTGTCCGCGTCGAGGAACGCGACGTGCTCGCCCCGCGCGGCTGCGAGCCCGGTGTTCCGGGCGGCCCCGGCACCGCCGTTGCGGCGTTCGAGCACCCGGATGCGCGGGTCCTGCTCGGCGATCGCGCGCACGACGGCGAGCGTGGTGTCGTCGGGGTCACCGTCCGCGGAGCCGTCGTCGACGACGAGCAGCTCCCAGTGCGGGTAGTCCTGCGCGCGCACCGAGTCGATCGCGGCACCGACGACGTCGGGCCGGCGGTGCACCGGCAGCACCACGGACACGAGCGGCTGCTCCGCGTCGCGTCGCGCGGCTCCGTGGCGGAACCGGGCGAGCGCCTCGTCGACGGTGGGCCCGTCCCAGCTGCGCCGGTAGCGGCGGCGGGTGCGGTGCTGCGCCGCGGCGTACGCGCGGGCCGCCGACATGGCCTGGTCGCGTGCGGCGGCCCACGTCGGTGCGGGTCCGCGTCGGCCGGGAGGCACGGGGAGCGGGGTCTGGTCGGTCGCGTTCCGCAGGAAGTCGCGCAGGGCGTCGAGGGTGGTCGCCGGGCAGGACCCGGCGGGCCGCGAGGCGGCCCACACCCCGGCGTCGAAGAGCGGTCCGGTCTGGAAGAGCTCCGGACCCTCCTGGTGCAACGCGTCGTACCAGGACATCCGCGCGTCCGGCTGGTGCTCCCGCATCCACTCCGGTTCGACGAGCGGGCTCAGCGAGAAGCCGCGCTGGCCCGCGTTGTGGACGGCGAACGCGATCGCCTCGTCATCCGTGGCGAACGTGCGCCCCGCCTGCGCCGCGAAGTACGCCCGGTCGGTGACGCCGAACTCGCCGATCCGACGCGCCCAGCGGTCCAGCCGGTCGGTGACGGTGAGGGGCTTCTCCGGCCCGCGGAGACGCCGGGCCAGTCCGCGGGCGATCCGGCCGAGGCCGTCCGGACCGTTCGAGTGCCCGGCCATCAGCGACGACCCGGCAGGCGCGCGGCGACCTTGGCGATGGCCTGGCCGGTGCGGAACGAGCGGCTCGCGCGCAGGTCGTCGAGCTCGCGGCGGAGCCGGACCACCTCGTCGGCGGCGCTGTCCGCGGCGACCTCGGCCGCCGTCAGGTCGAGGGGCAGGAGCGCGGCCCGTCGGCGTTCGAGCGCGGCGCTGCGGTCTGCGAGCGGGGCGGCGAGTCGCTGGCGGAGCCGTTCGGCGGCGTCCGTCAGGTCCGGGCGGGCGGTGACGACGTCGGCCGCGTCGTCGACCAGTCCGGCGATCGCGTCCGCGCCGGTCCGGTGGACCCGGGACGACCAGGGCGCGGCGGGCGCGTCCGTGCGGGCGACGACGAGGTGCAGGGCGCGGCGGTCCGCAGCGACGACCTCGGCGGGCGACGGGTCCACGAGCAGGGCCGCGGTGACGAGGTCGTCCGGGTTCGCGGCGTCCGGGGTGACCGTCCACCCGGCGGGGGCCGACGTGCCGGCCGGGAGCCGTGCCTCCAGGGCGAAGCCGGGGCCGAACGCCGCGTCGACCGCGGCGACCCACCCGGCCACGTCGTCGACGTGGCGCAGGTCCACCGCGAACCGCGGCGTCGCGCCGGACGGGACGAGGGCGTCGGCGAACCGCTCGGTCGCCGTCACGCCGTGCCGCTGGTACGCGGCGACGGCGTCGGGCAGGAACGGGTACCGCGACTCGAGCAGCCGCTGGTGGGCGGCGCGGAGGGCGTTCCGGTTGCCGGAGAAGCTCTTGCCGCCGGCGTGCAGGACGAGGGCGCGGTTCGCGATCTTCGCGAGCCAGCCGTGCGCGGCGATGCGGAGGCAGTAGTCGTTCTCCTCGCCGTACCCGGGGGCGAACGCCTCGTCGAACAGGCCGTGCTCGGTGACGAGCTCGCGGCGCGTGAGGAAGCAGAAGCCCATCGCGACGGGGAGCACCTGCGACGCCGGCAGCAGCGGCGCGATCGCGGACCAGACCTCGCGAGTGCGTTCCTCGGTGCGGGCGGCGCCGCGGTTCGTCAGGCGGTGGGGGATGCTCGCGATCGTGGCGTTGTCGCTGCGGGCGGTGACGACGCCGGTGCGGTCCTCGTCGAGCACCGCGAGCATGGCGTCGAGGAAGCCTGCGGTCGGCACGGCGTCGCTGTTCAGCAGCAGGACGGCCTCGCCGTCGGCGCCGGCGTCCAACTCGGTGACGGCGCGGTTGCAGGTGCCGACGAACCCGAGGTTGTGGTCGTTGCGCTCGTACCGGAAGCCCGGCATGCCGGCGGTGCGGTCGAGGAGCGCCCGCTCGATGGTGTCGGCGTCGGGACCGCAGTCGTTGACGAGCAGGACGCGGTGCCGGTCGGTGTCGAGGTGCTCCACCAGTCCGTCGACGCAGCGCAGGAGCGATTCGAGGTCGCCGTACACCGGCACGACGACGAGGGTGGTGCGGGTCATGCGGAGCGCTCCTCGAGCTCGGTGGTGAGTGCGTCGACAGCCGCGTCGAGCGGGCCGCCGAGCGCACCGTCCGCCAGCGGGGTGAAGCCCGTCGGGCCCTCCGCCGCGGCGCGCCGCACGGCGTCGGCGACGGCCAGCCCGAGCGACCGGGCGTCCGCCTCGACCGCGGTCAGGTTCGGGTGCAGGCCGGCCCGGGTGTCGCGGAACTCGTTCGTCACGACCCGAGCCCCCGAGATCGCACCGTCGAACGGCGGGTGGCTCGGGTGCGGGCTGTGCTGGAGCGACAGCACCACGTTCGTCGAGGCGATGAACGCGAAGTAGTCGTCCCACGGCATCGTGCCGTGCGACACGAGCTTCACGTCGCCGCGGCCGCCGTCGAGCTCGACGTCACCGTGCTGCTCGCCGGCCGAGTGGAACTCCACCCGCAGGCCGTCGCCGGCGAGCTCCTGCACCGCGACCCGCAGCGCCGCGACCCCCAGCCGGAACAGGTTGCGGTGCTTGCTCGGCCGACCGTAGAAGAGGACCCGCACGGTGTCCTCGTGCTGCCGTGCGGCCGCCACGCGTTCGAGCAGCTCCACGTCGAGGTGCGGCGCGAACGTCCGCTCCCGGGGGACGTCGAGCGACTGCACCTCGGCCAGGTAGCGGCGCAGGGGCTCCGAGTTGACGAGCATCCGGAAGCCGGCGCGGTAGGTCGAGGCCGCCACCGCGTACTCCGTCGACCACGGGCTGAACCCGGGCTCGTAGTCCTGCACCAGGTACACCACCCGGTCGCGCGGCACCACCCCGGCCGTCACCGCGACGTCCACCGGGTGCGCCGTCTTCCAGTGCGTCGCGATCCACACGTCGTCGGCACCGAACGCGGTGTCGAGGACGTCCTCGCGCCGCACCACCCGCACGCCCGGACGGCCGTCCACCCGGGACTCGGGGAACCGGTCCGCCACGAGCTGCTCGGCGGCCGCCGCGGAGTTGCCCGGCGTCGTCCACCGCACCATCACGACGCGCACCCGCCGACGCATCCGCGCCCCGAGCTCCAGCGCCACCGCCAGGGCCGTCTGCACCCCGGCGAACGCGGCGCCCTCGCGCAGCTCGTCGACCACGAGGACCACCTCGGGCTCGCGGTGGGCATCGACCCGGTGCGCGTCGACCCGGATGCCGGCCAGCGCCAGGCTCGTCTCGGTCAGACCCTCGTACGGACGCGCTGCCGCCGGCACCCGGTCCCGCTCCCGCCGGGCGACCCCGACGTCGACGCGCGACACCGTGCGGCCGAGACGCTCCCGGACGTCGTTGCGGTAGTGGCCGTCGCGGGCGTACCGCTCGTTCACGCGGACCAGGTCGGCGACGAGGCGTCGGGCCTTCTCGAAGTTCATCGTCCCTCACGTTAGCGGGGACCCCGCACGGACAGGGGACCGTCGGCCGTGCTCGGTAGGCTTGCGCACCTGATGATGCAGCGAATCGACCTCCGCGGCGGCCTGCCGGGCCGCGCCGAACTCCTCCGCCTCATGCCCCGCGCCGTCGGCGACGTCTCGCACGCCGTCGACGCCGCACGCGAGCTCGTCGAGGCGGTCCGGCAGCACGGCGAGACCGCGCTGCGCGACCAGGCGGAACGGTTCGACGGGGGAGCGCCCGAACACGTCCGGGTCCCCGCTGCCGAGATCGCCGCGGCCGTCGCCGGTCTCACGTCCGAACTCCGCACCGCCCTCGACGAGGCGATCCGCCGCGTCCGTGCCGCCAGCGCCGCCCAGGTGCCGACCGGGTCCGTCACCACGCTCGCCGACGGGGCCGAGGTGCACCAGCGCTGGCAGCCGATGCGCCGGGTCGGCCTCTACGTCCCCGGTGGCAAGGCCGTCTACCCGTCCAGCGTCGTCATGAACGTCGTGCCCGCCCAGGTCGCCGGCGTGCGCTCGATCGCCCTCGTGTCGCCCCCGCAGCGGCACCACGGCGGACACGTCCACCCGACGATCCTCGCTGCCGCCGGACTCCTCGGCATCGACGAGGTCTACGCCATGGGCGGAGCCGGAGCCGTCGGCGCGCTCGCGTACGGCGTCGACACCATCGGCCTCGAGCCCGTCGACCTCATCACCGGCCCCGGCAACAACTTCGTCGCCGCCGCCAAGCGCATCGTCCGCGGCACCGTCGGCATCGACTCCGAGGCCGGCGCCACCGAGATCCTCGTGATCGCCGACGACACCGCCGACCCCGGGTACGTCGCCGCCGACCTCGTCAGCCAGGCCGAGCACGACGAACAGGCCGGCAGCGTCCTCGTGACCACGTCCGAGCAGTTCGCCGATGCCGTGCAGGCGGCCATCCCGGAACGCGTGGGAGCCCTCGGGACCGCCACGCGCCTCCAAACCGCACTCGACGGACCGCAGTCCGCCGTCGTCCTCGTCGACTCGCTCGCCGACGCGGCCACCGTGAGCAACGCCTACGGGCCGGAGCACCTCGAGGTGCAGACCGCCGACGACGACGCCGTCCTCGCCGACATCGACGCGGCCGGTGCCGTGTTCGTCGGGCCGAGCACGCCCGTCAGCCTCGGCGACTACCTCGCCGGGTCCAACCACGTGCTGCCGACCGGCGGCCAGGCGCGCTTCGGCTCCGGGCTGTCCGCCTCCACGTTCCTCCGCCCGCAGCAGGTGATCCGGTACACGCCCGACGCGCTCGCCGAGGTCGCTCCGCACATCGTCGCGCTCGCGACCGAGGAGCAGCTCCCGGGCCACGCGGCCGCCGTCACGGAACGCACGAACCGGTAGCCTGGGCGGGACATGTTCTGCCCCTTCTGCCGCCACCCGGACTCCCGCGTCGTCGACTCCCGCACCAGTGACGACGGCACCTCGATCCGCCGCCGTCGCCAGTGCCCGAACTGCGGGCGGCGCTTCTCGACCACCGAGACCGCGTCGCTCAACGTCGTGAAGCGCAACGGGGTCACCGAGCCGTTCAGCCGCGACAAGATCGTGTCCGGCGTGCGGAAGGCCTGCCAGGGACGACCGGTGACCGACGGCGACCTCGCGATCCTGGCGCAGCGCGTCGAGGAGACGGTCCGGTCCTCGGGGTCGAGCCAGATCGACGCGAACGACATCGGGCTCGCCATCCTCGCGCCGCTCCGGGAGCTCGACGAGGTCGCCTACCTGCGCTTCGCGAGCGTCTACCAGGCGTTCGACTCGCTCGAGGACTTCGAGGACGCCATCGGACAGCTGCGCCTCGACCACCACGCCGCGTCCCGCGCAGAGGCTGCGGACGCGTGAGCGTCGGAATCGAGCGGGCCATCCGCGGCGGGTACGAGGTCGTCTTCCGGTCCGTGTTCGCGAACATGGACCCGGAACGGGCCCACCACCTCGCGTTCGACGTGATCCGCGTGCTCCCGCACGTGCCGTTCATCGGGCGGCTCGTCGAGCGGTCCTCCCGCCCGTCGGCGGCGGACGGCGTCACGACCATGGGGATCCACTTCCCGTCACGGTTCGGGCTCGCCGCCGGGTTCGACAAGGACGCCAAGGGCATCCGCGGGCTCGGGGTCCTCGGGTTCGGGCACGTGGAGGTCGGCACGATCACCGCGAAGCCGCAGCCGGGCAACGACAAGCCCCGGCTCTTCCGGCTCATCCCGGACCGCGCGCTCATCAACCGGATGGGATTCAACAACCACGGCGCACCCGCGGCGGCCCGTCGACTCGAACGGGCACGACGCCACCCCGGGCGCCCGGTCATCGGCGTCAACATCGGCAAGAGCCGTGTCGTCGACGTGGCCGACGCCATCGACGACTACCTGGAGTCCACCCGGCTCCTCGCGCCCTTCGCCGACTACCTCGCCGTCAACGTCAGCTCACCGAACACCCCCGGGCTGCGGGGCCTGCAGGAGCTCGACCAGCTCCGTCCGCTGCTCACCGCCGTACGCGACGCCGCCGGACGGACGCCGGTGCTCGTGAAGATCGCACCGGACCTGACCGACGAGCAGATCGACGCGATCGCCGGACTCGCGGTGGAGCTCGGGCTCGCCGGGGTCATCGCGAACAACACCACGATCGACCGCTCCGGGCTCCGGACCCCGGCTGCCGAGGTCGAGGCCATGGGCGCCGGGGGGCTCTCCGGCGCACCGCTCGGCACCCGGTCCCTCGAGGTGCTGCGCCGCGTCCGTGCTGCCGTGCCCGACGACTTCTGCGTCATCGCGGTCGGGGGCGTCACGACGGAGCAGGACGTGCAGGACCGCATCGAGGCGGGGGCGACACTCGTGCAGGGCTACACGGCGTTCCTCTACGAGGGGCCGAGCTGGGCGGCGCGCATCAACCAGCTGCGGCGGCGGCGTCTGCGGCGCGCGGCGCGCTGACGCGCGTGCTGCTGCCGTCGGCCGCGTCGGCGTCGGCGCCCGAGGTTCCGAAATTCTGGAACCTCGCGCGGCGGGACGCCCGTCCGTGGAACCTGGACGACGTGCGCGCGGCGAGTCGTGGAACCTCGGTGACCACGTTCCGGACTGGAGGCACGTGGCCAGCCCGCAACGCGCCTCCCGTCCGTCGCGTGGTCGCGTCCGCGCCGCGGGTCGGGCCGGCCGCGCGGGCCACGTCGGTCGGGGGGACCTGCCGTCGGTGAGTTGCGCTGGTCGCGTGGTCGGGCGATGGTCGTGGGGTCGTCCTGGTCACCTTGGTCGCGTGGTCGGGCGATGGTTGTGGGGTCGTCCTGGTCGCGTGGTCGGGCGATGGTCGTGGGGTCGTCCTGGTCGCGTTGGTCACACGGTCGGGCGATGGTCGTGGGGTCGTCCTGGTCACGTTGGTCGCACGACCTGCCGTCGGTGGTTCGTGTTGGTCGCGGGAAGTGTCGTCGTACGGGAACGTGAGCGGCATGTCGTGCGACCCACGGGGCCGACCGCGCGGCCGCACGACATGGCACGTCGCCGGAGAACGACCTTCGGCCGGGCCGGGCTGGTCGCACGACCTGCCGTCGGTGGTTCGTGTTGGTCGCGGGAAGTGTCGTCGTACGGGAACGTGAGCGGCATGTCGTGCGACCAACGGGGCCGACCGCACGACCATCGCCCTCGCCTCCGCCGACCGCGCGACGACACCGCACGACACCCACCCCGCACGCACGAGCGCCGCCCGACCGAGGTCGAGCGGCGCTCCGAGCGGGAGGACCCGCGGTCAGACGGTGGGGTACTGCCCCCGGCGCACCTGCGGCTTCGGCAGACGGAGGAACCGCAGCTGCCACGCCCGCGTCAGGATGTAGAGGAACGTGCCGCGCTGCATCGTGCCGAACTTGGCGGTGAGCTTCTTGCGGAGCGAGAGCCACAGCACGACACAGTCGAGCACGAACAGGGCGACGAACGCCCACACGAGCAGCAGCGCGTACGAGGCCAGCACGGTCTGGGCCGCAGCGAACCCGACGATGAGGAACAGCACGAGCACGGGCATCATGACCTCGCCCACGTTCCAGCGTGCGTCGATCCAGTCACGCACGAACTTCCGCTGCTCGCCGCGGTCCTTGGCGGGGAGGTAGCGCTCCTCGCCGTTCGCCATGCCGACCCGGGCCCGTTCGCGCTCGCTGTTGAGCCGAGCCCGCGCGGCCTTCTTGTCGGCGGGGGAGTTGCCCACCAGTGGACGGCGGTTCGCGGCCTCACGCTCGCGGCGGGACGGCGTCGGGCGCCCCTTGCCCTGCTCGAGGAGCTCGTCCTCGGTCGGGTTGACGGTCGTGTTGCTCTTGGGGGCTGCCTTCGCCACGGTGCGTTCCTGACTGCGGTCTGCGTGCTGGATCGTCCTCTAGATTACGGGACATGACCGACACCGACCAGCACGCGCCCGCCACCGACCCCGCACTTCTCGACGCCCTCCGCGAACACGTGCAGGGAGCGATGCCGGCGACGGTCGCCGACCTCTCGGCGCTGGTCCGGCTGCCCTCGGTGTCGTGGTCGGCCTTCGATCCGACGCACGTCCGGGCGAGCGCCGAGGCGGTCGCGGACCTGGCCCGGAGCACCGGCGTGTTCGCCGACGACGCGGTGCGGATCGTCCGCTCGGCCGTCGATGGGGACACCCCCCAGGACGCCGACACCCCCCAGGGTGTCGACGGCGAACCGGGCGTCGAACTCGGTCAGCCCGCGGTGCTCGCGGTCCGCCCGGCGCGGAACGGCAAGCCGACCGTGATGCTCTACGCCCACCACGACGTCCAGCCGCAGGGCGACGACGCCCTGTGGGAGACCCCGCCCTTCGAGCCGACCCTGCGCGGTGACCGGCTGTACGGGCGCGGTGCCTCGGACGACAAGGCCGGCGTGATGACGCACATCGCCTCGCTCCGGGCTCTGCACGCGCAGTTCGGCGACGACCTCGACCTCGGCGTCGTGCTGTTCGTCGAGGGCGAGGAGGAGTTCGGCTCCCGGTCGTTCCGCACGTTCCTCCGCGAGCAGAAGGAGCACCTCGCGGCGGACGTGATCGTCGTGGCGGACAGCGACAACTGGTCGGTCGACGTGCCCTCCATCACGGTGTCGCTCCGCGGCAACGTCACGTTCAAGCTCACCCTCACCACGCTCGAGCACGCCAGCCACAGCGGCATGTTCGGGGGAGCGGCGCCCGACGCGATGATCCCGATGGTGCGGCTGCTCTCCTCGCTGCACGACGACCAGGGGTCGGTCGCGGTGGAGGGGCTGACCGCGTACGACGCACCCGTGCCCGAGCGGAGCGACGACGAGCTCGCCGCCGACGCCGCCCTGCTGCCCGGCGTCCGCCCGGTCGGCACCGGCCCGGTCCTCAGCCGGATGTGGTTCCAGCCGTCGATCACCGTCACCGGCATGGACGTCCCGAGCGTCGCGAACGCGTCGAACACGCTCATCCCGACCGTGAGCGCGCGCGTCTCGGTCCGCGTCGCTCCCGGCCAGTCCGCGACGGAGGCCCGCGACGCCGTCGAACGCCACCTCCGCGCGCACGTGCCGTTCGGCGCCCACCTCGAGCTCAGCGAACCCGACGCCGGCGACGGGTTCCTCGTCGACACCGCCGGCTGGGCCGTGCAGGAGGCCCGCACCGCCATGCGCGAGGGCTGGGGCGCCGACGCCGTCGAGCAGGGCATCGGCGGGTCGATCCCGTTCGTGTCCGACCTCGCCGCCGAGTTCCCGGACGCACAGATCCTGGTCACGGGCGTCGAGGACCCCGACACCCGCGCCCACAGCCCGAACGAGTCGCAGCACCTCGGCGTGCTGCACCGCGCGATCGCGTCGGAGACCATCCTGCTGGCGCGTCTCGCGACGCGCTGACGCGCACCCGACGGACTGGAGGTCCGTGGCGGCGCCGCCACGGGCCTCCCGTCCGTCCACAGGCAGTCCGCACCTGCTGCGCGCGTCGGTGGCGCGTGCTTACAATCGACACGAGGCGCGGTGAACCGCACCGCCCCGGAGGGAGACGCGCGATGAGCGACACCATCACCGAAGCGCAGAGCGCTGCTGCGACCGACACGGCGACGCACGGCGTGCAGCTGAGCGACGCGGCCGCGGCGAAGGTGGCGAGCCTGCTCGAGCAGGAGGGCCGCGACGACCTCCGCCTGCGTCTCGCCGTGCAGCCGGGTGGCTGCTCGGGACTGATCTACCAGCTGTACTTCGACGAGCGGCTGCTCGACGGCGACACCACGGCCGAGTTCGTGCCCGGTGTCGAGGTCGTCGTCGACAAGATGAGCGTGCCGTACCTCGACGGCGCGACCATCGACTTCGAGGACACGATCCAGAAGCAGGGCTTCACGATCGACAACCCGAACGCGCAGGGCAGTTGCGCCTGCGGCGACAGCTTCCACTGAGCTGCACCGACGACACGCGAGCGGGGAGTGACCGGACAGGTCGCTCCCCGCTCGCGTTTGTCGTGGTCAGACCGCTCGTCGGACCAGCGGGACCCGGCCACGCGCGTGCCGGAGTGCGCGAGCTGTCCCCGGCTGCGAGTAAGCTAGGAGTGTTCCACCCAATCTGGGAGCGAGCCATGAGCGGCCTTCGGGTCGTGGCGTGCTCCGGGTTCACGTCATTCCGAGAGGTAATAGTGCGTTCGAATCGCCGTATACGTTGGGCGGCCATCCCGGTGGCCGTCGGTCTGGTCATCGCACTGGCTGGCTGCTCGCAGCAGCAGCTCAACGGATGGCTCCCCGGCACGGAGCAGACGAAGGACGTCACGAACCACACGAGCCGCGTCGTCGGCCTGTGGACCACGAGCTGGGTCGTCCTGCTCGCGGTCGGTGTCATCGTCTGGGCGCTGATCATCTGGACGGCGATCGTCTACCGCCGCCGCAAGGGCCAGACCGGCCTCCCGGTGCAGATGCGCTACAACATGCCGATCGAGATCTTCTACACGATCGTGCCGCTGATCCTCGTCCTCGGCTTCTTCGCCTTCACCGCGAAGGACCAGTCGGCGATCGAGCAGCCGTTCGCCAAGGCGGACGCGACGATCCACGTCTACGGCAAGCGCTGGGCGTGGGACTTCAACTACATCAACGAGTCGGACAAGTCGAAGAGCGTCTACTACCAGGGCATCCAGGCCCAGGAGGAAGAGAACGCGAACGGCGCGATCGACGAGTCGCAGCTCCCGACGCTGTACCTGCCCCAGGGCAAGAAGGTGCACATCGAGCTCTCCTCGCGCGACGTCAACCACTCGTTCTGGATCATCGACTTCCTCTACAAGAAGGACATGATCCCCGGCAAGCAGAACGACGAGTACTTCATCCCCGAGAAGCTCGGCACCTACCAGGGCAAGTGCGCAGAGCTCTGCGGCGAGTACCACTCCCTGATGCTCTTCCAGGTGAAGGTGGTCACGCCCGAGAAGTACCAGGCCTACCTCGACTCCCTCACGGAGCAGGGCAAGGTCGGTCTCCTCGGTGACGAGTACAACACCAACACGAACGAACCGAACAACAAGGCGCCCGTGACGGCGTCCGGAAACGAGTAGGGGCTCCGTCAGATGACCACGTCACTCGTCGGCCAGCCGGCGGCAGGCACCACGACCCTGGACTTCCAGGCGTCGAAGGTGGGCCGCAAGGGCAACATCATCGTCCGGTGGATCACCTCCACCGACCACAAGACGATCGGGTACATGTACCTGATCACGTCGTTCATCTTCTTCCTGCTCGCGGGTGTGATGGCGCTCGTCATCCGTGCCCAGCTCTTCGAGCCCGGCCTGCACGTGGTCGCGACGAAGGAGCAGTACAACCAGCTCTTCACGATGCACGGCACGATCATGCTGCTGCTGTTCGCGACGCCGCTGTTCTCGGGCTTCGCGAACGCGGTCATGCCGCTGCAGATCGGTGCACCGGACGTCGCGTTCCCGCGACTCAACGGCTTCGCCTTCTGGCTCTACGTCTTCGGCGCGCTCATCGCCGTCGGCGGCTTCCTCACCCCGCAGGGTGCGGCCTCGTTCGGCTGGTTCGCGTACGCGCCACTCAGTGACACGACGTTCACACCAGGTCTCGGTGGGACGTTGTGGGTCTTCGGCCTCGGCATGACGGGCTTCTCGACCATCCTCGGCGCCGTGAACTTCATCACGACGATCATCACCATGCGCGCCCCGGGCATGACGATGTTCCGCATGTCGATCTTCACGTGGAACACCCTCGTGACGTCGCTGCTCGTCCTGATGGCCTTCCCGGTCCTCGCCGCCGCGCTCTTCGGCCTCGGCCTCGACCGTGTGTTCAACGCCCAGGTGTTCAACCCGGCCAACGGCGGTACCCTGCTCTGGCAGCACCTCTTCTGGTTCTTCGGCCACCCCGAGGTGTACATCATCGCGCTGCCGTTCTTCGGCATCGTCACCGAGGTGTTCCCGGTGTTCAGCCGCAAGCCCGTCTTCGGCTACAAGACCCTCGTCTACGCGACCATCTCGATCGCGGCCCTGTCGGTCACCGTGTGGGCGCACCACATGTACGTCACCGGTGGCGTCCTGCTCCCGTGGTTCTCGCTCATGACGATGCTCATCGCGGTCCCGACCGGCGTGAAGATCTTCAACTGGGTCGGCACGATGTGGCGCGGCTCGGTGACCTTCGAGACGCCGCTCCTCTGGGCGGTCGGCTTCCTCATCACCTTCACGTTCGGTGGTCTCACCGGTGTGATCCTCGCGTCGCCGCCGCTCGACTTCCACGTGTCCGACTCGTACTTCGTCGTCGCGCACTTCCACTACGTGGTGTTCGGCACCGTCGTCTTCGCGATGTTCTCCGGCTTCTACTTCTGGTGGCCGAAGTGGACCGGCAAGATGCTCAACGAGCGCCTCGGCAAGATCCACTTCTGGCTGCTGTTCATCGGCTTCCACACGACGTTCCTCATCCAGCACTGGCTGGGCGTCATCGGCATGCCGCGTCGGTACGCGACCTACCTGCCGAACGACGGCTTCACCTGGATGAACCAGCTGTCGACGATCGGCTCGATGATCCTCGCGATCTCGTTCCTGCCGTTCATCTTCAACATCTACGTCACCGCCCGGAACGCGCCGAAGGTCGCCGTGAACGACCCGTGGGGCTACGGCCGCTCGCTCGAGTGGGCGACCAGCTGCCCGCCGCCGCGGCACAACTTCACGTCGATCCCGCGGATCCGTTCGGAGTCCCCGGCGTTCGACCTGAACCACCCCGAGGCCGGCATCCCGGTCGGTGTCGGTCCGGCCAAGGACGCCCCCGACGCCGCAACCTACGACGCCGCGAAGGGCGAGGTGAAGTAACGCCATGCGCGCCAACAAGAACCTGTTCTGGATCCTGTTCGTCTTCTTCGTCCTCGCGGATGCCGCCTACACGATCTGGGCGCTCATCAGCGACGGCAAGGTGGAGTGGGTCGGCACGGTCGCGATCGGCCTCACCGGGATCATGTCCGCGTTCATCGCGTTCTACCTCGGCAAGGTCATGTCGTCGCAGGGCGGCGTGCTGCCCGAGGACCGGGCGGACGCGAACATCGAGGACGGCGACGCCGAACTCGGGCACTTCAGCCCGTGGTCGTGGTGGCCGATCTTCCTCGCCGGTTCGACGGGCCTGATCTTCCTCGGCGTCGCAGCCGGGCTGTGGATCGTCCCGATCGGCCTCGCGCTCGTCGCGGTGTCGCTCGTGGGCTGGGTCTACGAGTACTACCGCGGCAACTTCGGACACTGAGTCCGTCGCGACCCCCACCTGACAGACTTCGGGCGGCACCACTTCCGGTGCCGCCCGAAGTGCGTCACCACCCGAATGCGTCCTGGTTCCACGAACCGGGAATCACCCGGACCGCCCGCGGCTTGACCCGAAGCGGACCACACACCACAGCGAAAGGAGTCACCTCAGGTGACCGACAAGCGCACCCTCATCATCTTCGGCGCGACGGGCGACCTCGCCTCCCGCCTGCTGCTGCCGGGCCTCGGCACGTTCCTGCAGAGCGGTCGAGCGGTTCCCGTCCAGCTGATCGGGACGGGTCGCAGCGCCCGCAGCGAGGAGCAGTGGAAGGACGTCGTGACGAAGTCCTTCGCCTCGCAGGACGTCAAGGGCTCCGAGGTCGACGCGACCCTCGAGTCGACGCAGTTCATCCAGGGCGACCCCACCGACCCGAAGCACCTCGAGGCGCTGTTCGCCGCGGCCGAGGGTGAGCCGGTGCTCTACTTCGCGCTGCCGCCGCAGATCGCGTCCGACATCTGCGAGGCGCTCCAGCAGGTCGAGCTGCCCGAGGGCACCACCCTCGCGTTCGAGAAGCCGTTCGGCACCGACGTCGCGAGCGCCGAGGCCCTCAACGAGACCGTCCTGAAGCTCGTCCCCGAGGAGCGCGTGCACCGCACCGACCACTTCCTCGGGCGGACCACGGTCCTCAACATCATCGGCCTGCGCTTCGCCAACCGGCTGTTCGAGCCGATCTGGAACGCGGAGAACATCGAGAAGGTCGACATCTTCTACGACGAGACCCTCGGGCTCGAGAACCGGGCGCAGTACTACGACGACGCCGGCGCGCTCGTCGACATGATCCAGTCGCACCTGCTGCAGATCCTCGGTCTCGTCACGATGGACGCCCCGGCGGCGATCGACGCCGTCGAGTTCCGTTCGTCGCTCGCCCGCGTCCTGCGTTCGACGCGTCTCAAGGGTGACGACCCGAAGATCGCGTCTCGCCGTGCCGTCTACACCGAGGGCACGATCGACGGCAAGGAGCTGCCGTCGTACCAGGACGAGGACGGCGTCGACAAGACGCGCGGCACCGAGACCCTGGCAGAGATCGAGGTCGAGGTCGACACCGCCCGCTGGGCCGGCGTCCCGTTCACGCTCCGCTCCGGCAAGGCGCTCGGCGCCAGCCGCAAGGAGGTCCTCATCACCTTCAAGCCGGTCACCCGCCTGCCCTC
Organism: Curtobacterium sp. 'Ferrero'; assembly: GCF_002412165.1. GTDB lineage: Bacteria > Actinomycetota > Actinomycetes > Actinomycetales > Microbacteriaceae > Curtobacterium. Next base: position 60,910 of record NZ_NXIA01000015.1, on the reverse strand, counting down.
CGGGCTCACCGGTCGTCCGAAGACCGACACGCTCCGCATCGTCCTCAACCCGGACGAGATCGAGCTGTCGGTGTCGGCGAACGGCGGCGGCAACCCGTTCGAGATGGGACAGATCACGCTGTCCTCGTCGTTCTCGGACGGCGAGCTCACCCCCTACGGCGAGGTCCTCAACGGCATCTTCCACGACGACCCGCTGCTCTCGATCCGCGGTGACGTCGCGGAGCGGTGCTGGGAGATCGTCGAGCCGGTCGTCGACGCGTGGAAGGCGAACGCGGTCCCGCTCGAGGAGTACCGCGCCGGATCGCGCGGTCCCGCGGACTGGAAGTCGTCGTCCTGACGGACGCGAGGCAGTGACGCGCTCGCGCGCGTGACGTGACGGACGGGAGGCGCGGTGCCAGCTGGCACCGCGCCTCCCGTCCGTCTGTACGCCGAGCTGGTGCGCTGGCGTGTCCGGAGTGGCGGCGGGCGTTCGAACCCATCGCGCCTGCCCTGGGATGGCGTTTCGCTCGTCGGTGACCGGAATGAACGACCTCCTACGAGCGGAACGGCCAGCTACGAGCGAACCGGCCTCCGACGAGCGGAACGGCCAGCTACGAGCGAACCGGCCTCCGACGAGCGGAGTCGCCGTCCTTGAGCGCAACGGTCGTCCTTGAGCGGATCGGCTGCCTACGCGCGGTTGTGCCCATCGCGCTCGTCCTGGGAAGCCGTTTCGCTCGTTGGTGACCGGAAGGAACGACCTCCTACGAGCGGAACGACCTCCTACGAGCGAATCGGCCACCTACGAGCGGAACGGCTACCTAGGCCACCACCACCACCACGGCCGCGCCGCACTCAGGACGACGAACCCGCGCGGCTGCCCTCGCCCGTCCGCGACCGCGTCCCGCCGCTGTGCTCGGCCATCCGGGTGCGGTGCCCGGCGGCGTCGTCTCCACGGGCTCTGGCGATCGCGTCGGCGGCAGAGACGAGCGTCAGGTGCGAGAGGACCTGCGGGGTGTTGCCGATGTGGTGGCCGGTCGCGACGTCGATCTCCTCCGAGAGCATCCCGACGTCGTTCGAGTAGCTGACCAGCACGTCCATCAGGCGTTCGGCGTCCTCCACCCGGCCGGAGGCGGCGTACTGCTCGACCAGCCAGAACGAGCAGGCGAGGAACGGGTGTTCGCTGCCGGAGAGCCCGTCGAACCCGGACGTGGTGCGGTAGCGCAGCAGCAGGCCGTCGTCGCCCGTGCGGAGGTCATGTTCGATGGCGGCGACGGTGCCGGTCATCTTCGGGTCGTCGGCCTTGACGTAGCCGATCTGCGGCAGGACGAGCAGGCTCGCGTCGACCTCGTCGGTGTCGTAGTGCTGCCGGTAGCTGCCACGCTCGGCGTTCCAGCCGTGCTCCTCGATCTCGGCCCGCACCTGGTCGCGGAGGTCCCGCCAGCGGTCGACGGGACCGGTGAGCCCGAACTCTTCGCACGCCGCGACACCGCGGTCGAACGCCGCCCAGATCATCGCGCGGGAGTGCGTGAAGTGCCGACGGGGACCGCGCATCTCCCAGATCCCGTTGTCGGGCTCCTGCCAGTGGTCCTCGACGTAGCGGAGCAGGGCGCGCTGGAGGGCCCACGAGTCCGCGTTCTCCTCGACGCCGAGCTCGCGCGCGTCGTGCAGGGCCGCGAGGACCTCGCCGAACACGTCGCCCTGGTACTGCGTGTACGCGCCGTTGCCGACCCGGACCGGGGTGGAACCGGCGTACCCGGGGAAGTCCTCGAGGGTGCGCTCGGGCAGCTCGCGTTCCCCGGCGATCCCGTACATGATCTGCACGTCGGCCGGGTCGCCCGCGATCGCGCGGAGCAGCCAGCCCCGCCAGCGCATCGCTTCGTCGCGGTAGCCGTGTGCGATGAGCGAGGCGAGCGCGAGGGACGCGTCGCGCAACCAGACGTAGCGGTAGTCCCAGTTGCGTTCGCCGCCCGGGTCCTCCGGGAGGCTCGTGGTCGCGGCCGCCACGACGCCGCCGGTCTCGCCGTGGGTCATGGCACGCAGGAACATGAGGGAGCGACGCGTCGCGTCCACGTACCGCCCGGTGGTCCGCACCGGACGCATCCAGTCCTCCCACCATGCGGTGGTGCGGTGGAGGGCCTCGGTGACGTCCATCGGCCCCGGCGGCTCGCGGTGCGACGGGTACCAGGTGAGGACGGTGTCGAGGACGTCGCCGTCCCGGATCGTCGTGGTCGCCCGGTGCTCGTGGTCACGGGACCGGAAGCGCGGCCCGCGGACGATCACGGAGCCGGGTCCGGCGGTCGCCACCAGGGCTGGCTCGTCGTCGCCACCGACCTGCCGCACCCACGGCAGGGCGCGGGCGTAGTCGAAACGGATGCGCATCGTCTGCTCGACCTCGACGTGCCCGCGGAGCCCACGGACCCGCCGGATGATCGTCGCGCTGTGCGACCCGATCGGCATGGCGTCGGTGACCTCGACGACACCGGTCGCGGTCGTCCAGACCGTCGAGAGCACGAGGGAGTCGCCGACGTACCGCCTGGTCGAGGCCGCGTCGGCGTCGGTCGGGCGGAGCGTCCACTGCCCGTGGTCCGGCGTGCCCAGCAGCGACGCGAACGTCGACGGGCTGTCGAAGCGGGGCAGGCACGCCCAGTCGATCGTGCCGTCACGGGTGACGAGTGCCGCTGTGCCGGTGTCGCCGATGAGGGCGTGGTCCTCGATGTGCGCGGTGTCCATGCCCCGATCGAACCACCCGGCGCCGGGTGGTCCCCGGACCCTGGTGCCGCGCTGAACGAGGGTTCAGCCGCCCTCGACGAGCCCGACCCGCTCGAGCTCGCTCCACAGCCCGGCACCGTCGGGCGCGAACACCCACGGCGCCGCCGAGTCCCGCGAGCGTTCCTGCGCACGCGACCGACCACCGGCGAGGACGGCCTCGCTCGTGGACAGCTGCCGGATCGCGACCCCGGCGACGTTCTCCGGGTGCTCGCGGGCGAAGTCGCCGTACAGCGACTCGTCGTGCTGACCGTCGTCGCCGACGAGGAGCCAGCGGATGTCCGGGAAGTCCCGCGCCAGCCGTCGGAGGTTCTGCTGCTTGTGCAGCTGTCCGCTCCGGAAGAGCCGGTCGTGCGTGGGACCCCAGTCGGTGAGGAGCATCGTGCCGGTCGGGTACATGTTGCGCGTGAGGAACCGCTGGAGCGTCGGGGCGACGTTCCAGGCGCCGGTCGACAGGTAGACGGTGGGCGCGCCGGCGTGCTGGGCGAGGACGCGCTCGTAGAGGACGGACATGCCCGGGACGGGACGCCGCGCGTGTTCGGTCAGCACGAACGAGTTCCAGGCGGCGAGCATCGGGCGCGGCAAGCTCGTCACCATCACGGTGTCGTCGATGTCGGAAAGCAGGCCGAAGCGGGTGTCCGGGTGCACGACGAAGACGTCCGCCTCGGCGTCGCGGGTCCCGCCGGCGGAGAGCTTGATCGTCTGCCAGCCCGGCTCGAGGTCGATCGGCACGATGGCGTCGACCACACCGCCGCGGTCGGACTGCACCACGTGGCTCGAGCCGCCGGCCGTGATGGTGACGGTGGCGTGGTCGACCGCGACGCTCGTGAAGCTCTTCCAGCCCCGGACACCGTAGAAGGACGCGTCGGAGGCGAGCCCCCGCCTGGTGAGCAGGACGCGGCACAGCACGCGGACCCATCCGGGTGCGCCGTAGCCGGTGTAGGGGATGACCGTCGGGACCAGGCCGCGGCGTCGGGCACGCTGTTCGCGGAACTCCTGCACGGCGTCCTCGATCCGGGCGGCACGGTGCAGGATCGGCTCGGCCAGCGACGGCTCGTGCGGCGTCGGGTCGGGCATCGCACCATCATTCCACGATGCGGCGCCCGGCACCCGAGAACGGTCAGGGAGGTTGGGAGAGTCGCAGCGATGTTCCAGACGAAGCATGCAAGAGTTGATCGGTCACCACAACGCGTCGCGCCCCACGCGCGAAGACCGCGTCGATGACGCGAGAAGGAGAACACGTGCTCGTCACCGAGGTATCGAACGCACTGCCGGGGGGATCATCACTGCTCAGGAACGAGCCGGTCCAAGCCCGCAGTTCGGCGCGCCTCGCCGGTCTCCTCGACGCCGCCGCGGCGGTCATCGACGAGATCGGGTTCGAGCGCCTGACGACGGCCATGGTCGCCGAGCGGGCGGGGGCGTCCATCGGCACCGTCTACCGGTACTTCCCGGACCGCATCGCCGTGGTCGAGGCCCTGGCGATCCGGTGCACCCAGCGCCTCGCCTCGCGGTTCGTCGAGGCGCTCGACGCCAGCGGCGCGACCGACTGGCGCGCCGGCTGCGACGCGCTGATCGACATGACCGCCGAGATGTACCGCACCGAGCCGGGCTTCCGGGCGATCGGGTTCGGCGACACCGCGGACGGCGGCACGGGGGACGACGAGGACCGCATGGGCGCCCTCGGGGGAGCGGTCGGCCAGGTCATGCGCGAGCGGTTCGGTCTGCCCGAGTCCGAGGCGATCGACCGTGCGTGGACCGTCCTCGCCGAGTCCGGCCACGCCGTGCTCGCGCGGGCACACGCCGACCGGGACGCCCCCGACACCGCGCTCGTCGAGGCCTACCGGCACATGACCCACACCTACCTGGAGTCCGTCCTCGCCGAGGCCTGACGCCGAGCACCGAACCGATGACGCCCGCGCTCCGAACAGGGAGCGCGGGCGTCGTCGTGCGTCCGGTCGTGGTGCGCCGGCGTTGTCCGGGACGCGTCATCCACCGTCACGACCGAACCCGTGTCGGACCTCGCGGGTACTCTCGTGCGGAGTCGGGCTACCTCCGAACAGAAGGGCACCCATGATCGAGTTCCGGTCGGTACGCAAGACGTACCCGGACGGCACCACCGCGGTCGAGGAATTCGACCTCGTCATCCCCTCACGGACCACGACGGTCTTCGTGGGGTCCAGCGGGTGCGGCAAGACCACGCTCCTCCGGATGATCAACCGCATGGTCGACCCCACGTCCGGGACCGTCTCGATCGACGGCGAGGACGTCGCCTCCACCGATCCGGTGCAGCTCCGTCGGCGCATCGGGTACGTCATGCAGAACGCCGGGCTCCTGCCGCACCGTCGCGTCGCCGACAACATCGCGACCGTGCCGCTCCTGACCGGCGCGCCGAAGGCGAAGGCCCGCGAGCGCGCCCTCGAGCTCATGGACACCGTCGGACTCGACCGCTCCCTGGCGAACCGGTACCCGTCGCAGCTCTCGGGCGGCCAGCAGCAGCGCGTCGGGGTGGCGCGCGGCCTCGCGGTCGACCCGAACATCCTGCTGATGGACGAGCCGTTCGGCGCCGTCGACCCGCTCGTCCGGAACGACCTGCAGGACGAGCTCATCCGGCTGCAGCGCGAGCTCGGCAAGACGGTGGTGTTCGTCACGCACGACATCGACGAGGCGTTCAAGCTCGGCGACCAGGTCGTCATCCTCAAGAAGGGCGGCGAGATCGCGCAGCTCGGCACGCCGGCGGAGATCCTCGCCGAGCCGGCCGACGACTTCGTCGCGAACTTCATCGGTGCCGGGCGTGGGCGCCGTGCGCTCCGGGTCGAGCAGACCCCGACGGGCCCGATCGTCGTCGACGGTGACGGACGCGCTGCGGGCGTGCTGACCGGACCGGTCACCGTCGTGGACGCAGCGGCCGCGGTCCCGCAGGGCTCGGCACCGCAGGGCACAGCAGGACAGCACGCAGCAGGACAGGGTTCTGAGGCCGGGGCGCGTGACACCGCCTCGGGTGCTCCGGCGCAGGGTGGGGGCACCCGGTGACGTGGGTGCTGGCGAACCTGGACACGATCTGGGACGCCACGGTCGCGCACCTCGCGATCGCGATCCCGCCGATCATCGTCGCGTTCCTGCTCTCGATCCCGATCGGGTGGCTGGTCGTCCGCCTGCAGCGCCCGGGTGGGTCGCGCATCGCGGCCGGCGTCGGCAGCAGCATCGTGACGGTCGCGGGTCTGCTCTACGCGATCCCGTCGCTGGCGTTGTTCGTGGCACTGCCGGCCATCATCGGCACCGGTCTGCAGGACCCGATCAACCTCATCATCAGCCTGACGCTCTACGGGCTCGCCCTCATGGTGCGCTCGACCGTGGACGGCCTGACCGCGGTCGACCCCGCCACGACGTCGGCGTCCACCGCGATGGGCTACTCGGGCGTCCAACGGTTCTTCCGGGTCGAGCTGCCGCTCGCGGGCCCCGTGCTCCTCGCCGGCGTGCGCGTCGTCGCCGTGTCGACCATCTCGCTGACGACGGTCGGCGCCGTCCTCGGCATCCAGAGCCTCGGGTCCCTCTTCACCGACGGCCTCGGACGGGGCATCTACGAGGAGATCATCTCCGGCATCGTCATGGTCCTCGTCCTCGCGTTCGCTCTCGACGGGCTCCTGGTGCTCCTCGGTCGGCTCGTGATGCCGTGGACCCGCCGGACCCGGGTGTCCCGGCGGTCCGCCCGCCGGGTGCTGCAGCGCGCGGAGGTGGCGTCGTGATCATCGGACAGGCGTTCGGCTGGGTGTTCGACCCGCAGAACTACACCGGGTACAACGCGATCCCCGGACGCATCGTCGAGCACGTGTGGATCACGCTGCTCGCGGTGCTCATCGCGTCTATCATCGCGGTGCCGGTCGGCTACCTCATCGGGCACACGGGCAAGGCGCGCGGCTTCTCGATCGCGTTGTCCGGCGGGGTCCGGGCGCTGCCGACCCTCGGCGTCCTCTCGCTCTTCGGGCTCCTGCTCGGCATCGGCCTGCAGGCGCCGCTGCTCGCGCTCGTGATCCTGGCGATCCCGTCCGTGCTCGCCGGCGCCTACTCCGGCATCGAGTCCGTCGAGCCCGTCACCGTCGACGCGGCCAAGGCCCAGGGCATGACCGGCTGGCAGGTGCTCTGGAAGGTCGAGATCCCACTCGGGCTCCCGCTCCTGGTCGGCGGCATCCGTGCCGCGGTCCTGCAGGTCGTCGCCACCGCCACGCTCGCCGCGTACGTCGGCGCCGGGGGCCTCGGCGGCTACTTCTTCCTCGGCTTGAAGACCCAGGACTACGCCGAGATGCTCGGCGCGTCCATCCTCGTGATCGCCCTCGCGATCGCGTTCGAGATCGTGTTCGCCGCGGTGCAGCGGGCGGTGGTGCCCAAGGGCGTCTCCGACCGGAGCACCCGGCGTCGCCAGGGGTCGCGCGAGCGGTCCCGCAATCCCATCCCGGAAGGAAATCCATCGTGATCACAGCAAAGATCCGTGCCGGCGTCGCAGCAGCGCTGGCACTGGGCGTCGCGGCAGCCCTGACCGGCTGCGCGTCGAGCAACCCGCTCGACAGCGGCTCCAGCGCCTCCAGCGACTCGAAGACGATCGTCATCGGGTCGCAGCAGTACTACTCGAACGAGATCATCGCCGAGCTGTACGCGCAGGTCCTCGAGAAGGACGGCTTCACGGTGAAGCGCAACTTCAACATCGGCCAGCGGGAGATCTACCTGCCGCAGCTGCAGAAGGGCGCGATCGACGTCATGCCGGAGTACAGCGGCAACCTGCTGCAGTACTACGACAAGAACTCGGACGCGAAGACGTCGTCGGAGATCGACTCGGCGCTCGCGAAGGCGCTGCCGTCCGGCCTCCGCGTGCTCGACGAGGCCCCGGCGACCGACCAGGACAGCTACACCGTGACGAAGCAGTTCTCCGAGGAGAACGACGTCACGAGCCTGTCCGACCTGAAGAACGTCGACAAGACCCTGACGGTCGGCGCGAACTCCGAGTTCCAGACACGGCCGTACGGTCCGAAGGGCCTCAAGTCGGTCTACGGCGTGGACGTCGACTTCAAGGCGATCGAGGACTCCGGCGGCGCGCTCACGGTGAAGGCGCTCAAGGACGGCACGATCCAGCTGGCCGACATCTACACCGCCGACCCGAGCATCAAGGCGAACGACCTCGTCTCGCTGAAGGACCCGGAGAACCTGATCCTGCCGCAGAACGTCATCCCGGTCGTGTCGAAGAAGGTCGACGACAAGGCAGCGGCCGACATCGACAAGGTGAGCAAGGTGCTGACCGAGTCGGCGCTCATCGACCTCAACGCCAAGAGCGTCAACGACAAGGAGAAGGCGTCCACCATCGCGAAGGACTTCCTGACCGAGCAGGGGCTCCTCTAAGCACGGACGCGCACCGTGCGCACGAACCGTATCGCGCGCACGCGCCATTGAACGACAGGTGTCGGGCATCCGCCCGGCACCTGTCGTCGTTTCCGGGGGAGGTCGCCGAGCACCTCCGTTCCGCACGTTCGTGCCGTGCACTTCCCCTGCACATTCGTGCAGAGCGGCCTTCTACAACTTGTCGAGCAGGGTTGCCGGACGGTAGCGTAGAGGTGTCCCAACGGTTGTGACAGCAGAAGTTCCCCCTTCCACAGGAAGCAACTGACGTGCACCAACAGCGCGCGGCGACCCGGCTCGGAAACGCCGCATGAACGACATCCTCGATCCCCTGGTCCTGTCGCGGTGGCAGTTCGGTCTGACGACGATCTACCACTTCCTCTTCGTCCCGCTGACCATCGGCATGGCGGTCGTCGTGGCCGTGTTCCAGACCGCCTGGGTCCGGACGGGCCGGGCGCACTACCTGCAGCTCACCCGGTTCTTCGGTCGTATCTTCCTCATCAACTTCGCGATGGGCGTCGTGACCGGCATCGTGCAGGAGTTCCAGTTCGGCATGAACTGGTCGAACTACTCGCGGTTCGTCGGTGACGTGTTCGGCGCTCCGCTGGCGCTCGAGGGCATCCTCGCGTTCTTCTTCGAGGCGGCGTTCATCGGCCTCTGGATCTTCGGGTGGGACCGCCTGCCGAAGAAGGTCCACCTCGCCACGATCTGGTGCGTGAGCATCGGCACGATGCTGTCGGCCTACTTCATCCTCGCGGCCAACGCGTTCATGCAGCACCCGGTCGGGTTCGCCATCGACGAGGCCAAGGGCCGCGCCGAGCTCACCGACATCTGGGCCGTGCTGACGAACAAGGTCGCACTCGCCGCGTTCCCGCACACCCTGTTCGGCGCGTTCATGGTCGCCGCCTCGGTCATCATCGCGGTCGCCGCGTGGCACCTGGCCCGCAACCAGAACCTCGAGACGATGATGCCGGCGCTGAAGTTCGGCATGTGGACGATGCTCGCGTCCGGTGCGCTGACGGTGCTCACCGGCGACCAGCTCGGCCTGACCATGGTCGACACGCAGCCGATGAAGATGGCCGCGGCCGAGGCGCTCTACAACACCTCGACCGGCAAGGACGCCTCGTTCTCGATCTTCACGCTCGGCACGCCGGACGGGGTGCACGAACTGTTCTCGATCCGCATCCCGTACCTGCTGTCGTTCCTGTCGACGCACACCTTCACCGGCACGGTCGAGGGCATCAACGACCTGCAGGCGCAGTACTCGCAGGTGTACGGCGCAGGCGACTACAAGCCGATCATCTGGGTCACGTACTGGGCGTTCCGCTGGATGATCGCCCTCGGCGTCGGGGCGGTGCTCGTGTCCCTCGTCGGGCTCTGGCTCACCCGCAAGGGCCGCTTCCCGCAGCAGCGCTGGGTGTGGCGCGTGGCGACGTGGGCGATGCCGCTGCCGATGGCCGCGATGATCATGGGCTGGATCTTCACCGAGATGGGCCGCCAGCCGTGGCTCGTGTTCGGGCTGCTCAAGACCGCCGACGGTGTCTCGCCCAACGTGACCGGGCTCGAGGTCCTCATCTCGCTCGTCGTCTTCACGCTCGTCTACGGCGCCCTCGCGGTGGTCGAGTTCCGGCTCATCAAGAAGGTCGCGCAGGAGGGACCCGCCGCTCCCGCGGAGGTCGACGAGGCCACCGGCGAGGTCAAGCACGAAGTGACGGTGTACTAGCCATGGACCTCCCCGTTCTCTGGTTCGCGATCGTCGGACTCTTCTTCGTCGGCTACTTCGTCCTCGACGGGTTCGACTTCGGCGTCGGCATGGCGCTCCCGTTCCTCGGCAAGGACGACACCGACCGCCGCGTGCTCATCAACACGATCGGCCCGGTGTGGGACCTCAACGAGACGTGGGTCATCGTCGCCGGTGCCTGCCTGTTCGCGGCGTTCCCCGAGTGGTACGCCACGATGTTCTCGGGGTTCTACCTCGCGCTGCTGCTCATCCTGGTCGCGCTCATCGCGCGCGGGGTCTCGTTCGAGTACCGCCACCAGAACAAGCACGCCGAGTGGAAGCGCCGCTTCGACCTCATGATCATCGTCGGCAGCGCGGTGCCCGCGTTCCTGTGGGGCGTCGCGTTCGGCAACGTCGTCCGGGGCATCCCGATGGACGCAGGCCACAACTTCACCGGCACGGTGTTCGACCTGCTCAACCCGTTCGCCCTGCTGACCGGGCTCGCCACCCTCCTCGTGTTCTTCACCCACGGCGTCGTGTTCGTCGCGCTGAAGACCGACGGCGAGATCCGGGAGCGGGCGAAGCGGCTCGCCACCCGCGCCGGCGTCCTGACGATCGTCGTGGGTGCGGCGTTCCTGGTGGCGATGGCGTTCGTCCGCGCGACCCCGGCGAGCATCGTGCTCTCGGTGGTGGCGGCGGTCAGCCTCGTCCTCGCCGTGCTCTGCACCGCGTGGGGCCGCGAGGGCCGGTCGTTCGCGCTCATGGCGGTCACGATCGCAGCCGTCGTGCTCGCGATGTTCACCGCGATCTTCCCCGACGTGATGCCGGCCACGAACGACCCGGCGAACAGCCTCACCGTGTACAACGCGGCGAGCGGGGAGTACACGCTCACGGTGATGAGCTGGGTCGCACTGATCTTCGTGCCGCTCGTGCTCGCCTACCAGGCCTGGACCTACTGGGTGTTCCGCAAGCGCGTCTCGCGGGCCCACATCGCCCAGGCCGCGCACTAGGAGACCACCGTGAAGCCGCTCGACCCGCGCCTGCTCCGGCTGTCCCGGAGCGCGCGTGGCTTCATCGTCGCCGCCACCGGCACCGGCGTCCTCCGCACGCTCGCGACCATCGCGATCGCGTGGGGGATCGCCGCCGTGGTGACGCTCGGCGTCGACGGTGTCCGCGACGGTGCCGTCCCCGCCGCCGTGGGGCCGGCCCTCGCGCTCCTCGGCGGCGCGTTCGTGCTCCGCGCCGTCGCCGCCTGGGCGACCGACGACCTGGCGGCGCGGGCCGCGGCGACCGTCAAGAGCGAGCTCCGCGCCACCGTGCTTGCCCGGGCGGCGGAGCGTGGCCCCGGGTGGCTCGTGGAACGGTCGAGCGCCGCGTTCGCCACCACGCTCGGTCCCGGTCTCGACGCGCTCGACGCCTACTTCGGCCGGTACCTGCCGCAGCTGGCGCTGACCGCGGTCGCGACGCCGGCGCTCCTCGTGGCGATCGCGCTCGGCGACCTGACGAGCGGCGTCATCATCCTCTGCGCGCTGCCCGTGATCCCGGTGTTCATGGTGCTCATCGGACTGGCGACGCAGACGCTGCAACGCCGGCAGGCGGACGCACTGGCCCGGCTGGGCGGCGCGTTCACCGAGGCGGTGGAGGGCCTCGCGACGCTCAAGGTCTTCGGGCGCGCACGGCGGCAGGTCGGCCGCATCGGCACGATCACCGACGAGTACCGACGCGGCACCCTCGGCGTCCTGCGGCTGTCGTTCGTCAGCGGCTTCGCGCTCGAGCTCGCGGCGAGCTTGTCCGTCGCCCTCGTCGCCGTCTCGATCGGCGTGCGGCTCGTCGACGGCTCGCTCGGCCTCGGCGCGGCCATGTTCGTGCTCGTCCTCGCTCCGGAGGCGTTCGCCCCGATCCGACAGGTCGGCGCCGACTTCCACGCCGCGCAGGACGGTGTCGAGGCCTCCGCCGCGGTCCTCGACGTGCTCGACGACGACGGTCCGTCCGACCGGTCACCGGCCGTGCACGCCACGCCCGCCGCCGACGCCCTCGAACTCCGCGGCGTCACCGTCCGACGTGCCGACACCGTCATCGGACCGGTCGACCTCCGAGCCGGCCCCGGCACCCTGGTGGTCCTCGCGGGACCGAGCGGGTCCGGCAAGTCCTCGACGATCGCGGCGATCCGCGGCGCGGTCCCGCACGACGGCGAGGTGACCGTGCCCGGCCCGTCCGGCACCACGGCCGCGGAACGGACGGCGTGGGCGGACCAGCGTTCCCGACTCGTCCGCGGAACCGTCGCCGAGAACGTCGCGCTCAGCGCGACCCCCGACCTCGCGGACGTGCGCACCGCCCTCGGCGAGGCGGGGCTGGGACTCGACCCGGGCCTCCCGGTCGGGTCCGGCGGCAGCGGCCTGTCCGGCGGCCAGGCGCAACGCGTCGCACTCGCGCGCGCCCTGTACCGTGCGCGGCGCGCGCACACACCGCTCGTGCTGCTCGACGAACCGACCTCCGCGCTCGACGCCGAGGCCGAGGCCCACGTCGTCGCGACCCTCCGTCGCCTCGCCGACGCCGGGCACGTCGTGGTCGTCGCCAGCCACCGACCCGCGGTCGTCGCGGCCGCCGACCTCCGCGTCGACGTCGCCGCGTCGGGTGCGGTCGCCGTCACCGGCCGGGACGGGGTGCGCGCATGAGCCGGGAGGCGCGGCACGCCCCCGTCATGCGGCTCGCCATGCCGAGCGGGGCCGGTTGGGCGAAGGCGGTGGCGGCCGGGACGGCGAGTGCGGTCTGCGCCGTCGCGCTCCTCGCCGCCAGCGGCTACCTGATCACCCGGGCGGCGGAGCACCCGCCGATCCTGTACCTGACGCTCGTGATGGTGGGCGTCCGGGCGTTCGCGCTCGGGCGGGCGGCGCTACGGTACGTCGACCGGCTCGCCGGGCACGACGCGTCGTTCCGGCAGCTCGCGACGGTCCGGACGGAGATGTACCGGCGGCTGTCCTCCGTCGCGCCGGCCGGGCTCGGTGCCACCGGACGCGGGGACCTGCTCACGCGGCTGGTCACCGACACGGACCGGCTGCAGGACCTGCCGATCCGGGTCGTCGGGCCGCTCGTGTCCGCGGGCGTCACCGCACTGCTGTCGGTCGTCGCGGTGGCGATCGTGTCCGTGCCCGCGGCGCTCGTGCTGCTCGCGGCGCTCCTCGTCGCCGCGCTGGTCGGCACGGTCGTGACGCGCGCCGTGGCCGCGCGCTCGGACGCCGAGACCGCCGCCGAGCGCGGCCGGGTCGCCGACCTGGTGCTCGACACCGTCCGGACGCTCGACGTCTTCGCGGCCTACGGCGCCCTCGACGAGCGCCTCGCGCAGATCGCCGTACTCGACCGTCGGGTGACCGCTGCCGTGCGGCGGCGCGGGGCCGTGGAGTCGCTCGTCGGCGCCGTCGTCGGGCTGCTCGGCGGGGGCGCGGTCGTGGGCATCCTCGCGGTCGGGGCACCCGCCGTCGTGACGGGGGCGCTCGACGGGCCGCTCTGGGCCCTGGCGGTCTTCGTGCCGCTCGCCCTGTTCGAGGTCGTCGGCGCCGTCCCCCTCGCGGTCCTGACCCTCCGGCGGGTCCGTGCGGCGGCGGAGCGCGTCGAACGGGTGGTCCCGGTCTCGGTGCCGGCGGGTATCGTGCCCGAGCCCGACAGGCCGGCCGACCCCGCCGCGCTCGTCGTCGACGGGCCGGTGACGGTGTCCCTGCGGGACTGCTCCGTCCGGTGGCCCGGCGCGACCGAGGACGCCGTGGACCGGGTGTCGCTCGACCTGCGCCCCGGCGAGGTCGTCGTCCTGCGCGGACCGAGCGGCTCCGGCAAGACCACCCTCGTCGACGCGCTCGTCCGGTTCGTCGACCACCGCGGGTCGTACACGATCGACGGGGTCGAGGCCCGGTCGATGCACCCCGACGCGGTGCGGGCACGGATCGGGCTCATCGAGCAGGACCCGTTCGTGTTCGACCAGTCGGTGCGGCAGAACCTGCTCTTCGCCCGCGACACCGCGACCGACGACGACCTGCTGGCCGTGCTCGACCGCGTCGGACTCGGCTCGTGGGTCGGAGCGCGCGGCGGACTCGACGCCGGCGTGGGGGAGCGGGGCGCGCTGGTGTCCGGCGGGCAGGCGCACCGGCTCGCGCTCGCCCGGGCGCTGCTGCACGCGTTCCCGGTCCTGGTGCTCGACGAGCCGACCGCCGACATCGACCCGGACCTCGGCGAGACGCTGCTGCGCGACCTCGTCGGCGCCGCACGGCAGGACGGGCGCACCGTCGTGGTGGTGTCGCACGTCCCGGTGCCCGACGACCTCGTCGACCGGACGCTCGTGATGCGGGACGGACGCCTGGCGACCGCCTGACGGACGCGGGCCGCACGGGCGCGCCGGACCGGGCCTCCAGGCCTTGTACCCTTGGGGATCGTGACCACCGAGCAGTACGCCGACGACCCGAACGCCTACGACTTCCGTCGTCTCCAGGAGAAGTGGCAGCCGCGCTGGGAGGAGCTCGGCCTCTTCACGACCGACCTCGACGACTCGCGGCCCCGGAAGTACATCCTCGAGATGTTCCCGTACCCGTCCGGCGACCTGCACATGGGGCACGCCGAGAACTGGGCACTCGGCGACTTCGTGGCGCGCTACTGGCGGCAGCAGGGCTTCAACGTGCTGCACCCGATCGGCTGGGACTCGTTCGGTCTGCCGGCGGAGAACGCGGCCATCAAGCGCGGCGTCGACCCGAAGGAGTGGACGTACGCCAACATCGAGCAGCAGAAGGCCTCGTTCAAGCGGTACGCGCCGTCCTTCGACTGGACGACCGAGATCCACACCTCGGACCCCGAGTACTACAAGTGGAACCAGTGGCTGTTCCTCAAGATGTACGAGAAGGGCCTGGCGTACCGGAAGGACAGCTGGGTCAACTGGGACCCGGTGGACCAGACCGTGCTTGCGAACGAGCAGGTGCTGCCCGACGGCACGTCCGACCGCTCCGGTGCCGTCGTCGTCAAGAAGAAGCTGACGCAGTGGTACTTCAAGATCACGGAGTACGCGGACCGGCTGCTCGACGACCTCAACCAGCTCGAGGGGCGGTGGCCGGCGAAGGTCATCGCGCAGCAGCGCAACTGGATCGGTCGCTCGGTCGGCGCCGACGTCGACTTCGTGATCGAGGGGCGCGACGAGCCCGTCACGGTGTTCACCACGCGTCCGGACACCATCCACGGGGTGACGTTCCTGGTCGTGGCGCCGGACTCGGACCTGGCTGCGTCGCTCGTCGCCGACGGCTCGGTGTCGGCTGACGTCCGTGCCGACTTCGACGCGTACCTGACCGCCACGCAGAAGACCTCCGAGATCGACCGGCAGAACGCCGACCGTCCGAAGACCGGCGTGCCGCTCGGTCGCTCCGCGATCCACCCGCTGACGGGGGAGCGCCTGCCGATCTGGGCCGCCGACTACGTGCTCGCCGACTACGGCCACGGCGCCGTCATGGCGGTCCCCGCGCACGACCAGCGCGACCTCGACTTCGCGCGGGCGTTCGACCTGCCCGTGAAGGTCGTGGTCGACACCAACGCGCCCGTCACGGGTGCGATCCCGGTGATCCCCGAGGGTGCATCGCTCGAGGACCTGCCCGCGCTCGACCCGGTGTCCACCGGGCAGGCGCTGACGGGTCAGGGGCGGATGATCAACTCCGGGCCGCTCGACGGCATGTCGAAGCAGCACGCGATCACCGCTGCCATCGGGCTGCTCGAGGAGCGTGGGACCGGTCGTGCCGCGAAGACCTACCGCCTGCGGGACTGGCTGATCTCGCGGCAGCGCTTCTGGGGCACGCCGATCCCGATCATCCACGGTGCCGACGGCTCGGAGCACCCGGTCCCCGAGGACCAGCTGCCGATCGTCCTGCCCGACACCGAGGGGCTCGACCTCAAGCCGAAGGGCACGTCGCCGCTCGGCGGTGCGACCGACTGGGTGAACGTGCCGAACCCCGTCGACGGCACCCCGGCCACGCGCGACACCGACACGATGGACACCTTCGTCGACTCGTCGTGGTACTTCCTGCGCTTCCTGTCGGCGAACGACGACACCCAGGCGTTCGACCCGGCGATCGCGCGCAAGTGGGCGCCCGTCGACCAGTACATCGGCGGGATCGAGCACGCGATCCTGCACCTGCTGTACGCCCGGTTCGTCACGAAGGTGCTGTTCGACCTCGGCTACCTCGACTTCACCGAGCCGTTCAGCGCGCTGCTGAACCAGGGCATGGTGCTGTCCGGCGGGTCGAAGATGTCGAAGTCGAAGGGCGGCGTCTCCCTCGGCGACGAGCTCGACGCGAACGGTGTCGACGCCATCCGCCTGGTGATGGGCTTCGCGGGTCCGCCGGAGGACGACATCAACTGGGAGGACGTCTCCCCGTCGGCGTCCGCGCGGTTCCTGGCCCGGGCCTACCGGCTCGCGCTCGACGTCACGTCGTCGAAGGACGCCGTGTGGGCCGACGGCGACCGCGCGCTCCGCCAGGTGACGCACCGGTTCCTCGCCGACGCGCCGGGACTGATGGAGTCGTTCAAGTTCAACGTCGTGATCGCGCGGCTCATGGACCTGGTGAACGTCACCCGCAAGGCGATCGACAGCGGGCCCGGCGCGGGCGACCCCGCCGTGCGCGAGGCCGTCGAGACCATCGCGCTCGGCCTCAGCGTCTTCGCGCCGTACACCGGCGAGGAGATGTGGGAGAAGCTCGGCTACGAGGCCACCGTCGCCACGTACGGCTGGCGGAAGGCCGACCCGACGCTGCTCGTGCAGGACACCCTGACGGCGGTCGTGCAGGTGAACGGCAAGGTGCGGGACTCGTTCGAGGTGTCGAAGTCGATCGAGTCCGACGAGCTGGAGTCGCTCGCGCGGTCGTCGGCGAACGTGCAGCGGTACATCGGTGACCGGGAGATCGTGAAGGTGATCGTGCGGGCGCCGAAGCTCGTGAACATCGCGATCAAGGGGTAGTCCCGAGCCGCCGCGGCCGTTCCTGCACAGGGCCGGTCGTGCTGGGTCTGTCCACGGATCGTCGTCGGCGGGCCCGGCTCGACTGCCGGGTTCCGTACGGTTCCCGGCATGTCGACACGCTTCAGCATCTCCCCACGGACGGCGGTCGTCATCGCGGCCGCCGTCGTGGTCGTGGCGTTGGTGGTGGTGCTCCTCGGTGCCCGGTCCGGCGTGCCCGACGGGCCGGGCACGGTGGTCGTCACCGGAGCGCCGACCGCGGACGCCCCCTCCGGTGGCCCGTCCCGCGCGGCGGCGTCGGTGCCGGCTGCGACGTCCGCCACGCCCTCGGGTCCCGCGGCCGTGGTGGTGTACGTGACCGGGGCGGTCCGGCGCGCGGGTGTGCTGTCGTTGCCGGTCGGCAGCCGGGTCGACGCGGCGATCGAGCGGGCCGGGGGAGCGGATCGCGACGCCGACCTGGGTCGGTTGAACCTCGCGAGGGTGCTCGTCGACGGTGAGCGGGTGTGGGTGCCCCGTGTCGGCGAGACCGCGCCGCCCTCCGTGCTCGGTCCGGACACCGGGACGTCCGCCGGCGCGTCCGGCACGGGGTCGTCCGGGGGCGGGGCGTCGGGGACCGGGGGAGACCCCGGTGCGTCGGCGGCCGTGATCGACCTCAACAGCGCCGACGCCACCGCGCTCGACAGCCTGCCCGGGATCGGACCGGCGCTCGCGGAGCGGATCGTCGCGTGGCGGGACGAGCACGGGCCGTTCCGCGCGGTGGAGGACCTGCTCGAGGTCAGCGGCATCGGTGACGCGAAGTTCGCGGAGCTCCGGGACCGTGTCCGCGTCTGACGGAGCGGGCGGAGCGGCCCGGGCGACCCTCGGGGCACGGCTCGCCGACCTGCGCACCGCCGGGCCGGCCGCGATCGGCTGGGTCGTCGTCGCGGTGCTCGTCGGCGTACCGGAGGCGGCGGTCGCCGTCACCGTTGCCGCTGTCGTCGTCGCCGGTCTCGGTGTGCTGCTGCTCACCCGGTCACGGTCCGACGCGGGAACGCTCCGGTGGGGGTCGTCGCGCGCGGGAGTGGTGGCGGCGATCGCATCGGTCTGTGTCATCGCGTCGTTGCTGGTGGCGCTCCTCGGGGTCGCGGTGGTCGTCGGACAGGAGCGCCGGCAGCCAGGGGCGGTCGTCGAGGCGGCCGGGCGGACGGCGTCCGTCGTCGTGACGCTCGACCGCGACCTCGGACCGGGTGACCGGAGCGTCACGGGTCGGCTGACCGAGATCCGTGCCGACCGGGACCTGCGCGTTCCCGTCCGCCTGGTGCCGGACGCCGGTGCCGTGCCCGGACGGATCGCCGCCGGGGCGGTCGTGCGCGCGAGCGCGGTGCTCGAACCGGACGCGGCCGGGTCGCCGTCCGCTGCGGTGCTGTTCGTCCGCGGGCCGTTGGCGGTCGAGCCGCCCGCCGGCTTCGCAGCGGTGACCGACCACGCTCGTCGGGCGTTCGCAGCCGTGACGTCCCGACTGCCGGAGCCGGGCGGAACCCTGCTCCGCGGACTGGCGATCGGTGACCGCAACGGCCTGGACCCGGACACCGAAGCGGCGATGGAGCGGGCTGCGCTGACCCACCTGACCGCGGTGTCCGGAGCGAACTGCGCCGTCGTCATCGGTCTGGTGGTCCTGCTCGGCCGCGCGTGCGGGCTGCCGCGGGTGGCCCGGGTGGTCGTCGCGGTGCCGCTGCTGCTCGCGTTCGTGGCGTTGGTCCGGCCGGACCCGTCGATCGTCCGCGCCTCGGTGATGGCAGTCGTCGTGCTCGTCGTGCACCTCGCGGGACGCCCCGCGCGCGGTGTGCCGCTCATCGCCCTCGCGGTCATCGGGATGCTCGTCGCCGACCCCTGGTACGCCCGCTCGTTCGCGTTCGCGCTGTCCGTCCTCGCGACCACCGGCATCGTGGTCGTCGCCCCGCCGCTCGTCGACCTCCTGGCGCGTCGCCTCTGGACACCGGTCGCGGCAGCGGTCGCCGTCCCGGTCGCTGCTCAGCTCGCGTGCTGGCCCGTGACGATCCCGTTGGCACCGACGGTGCCGACGTACGCGGTGCCGGCGAACCTCGTCACCGAGCCGCTCGCCCCGGTCGTCACCGTGGTCGGGCTCGGCTCGTGCCTGCTCGCGCCGGTGTGGCCGGACGGGGCGTCGGTGCTCGCCGCGGTGGCGTGGGTGCCGGCGACCGCGATCGGCGGCGTCGCGCACGGTGTCGATGCGCTCCCGGCGGCGTCCGCACCCTGGCCCGCCGGAGTCGTCGGTGTGGTCCTCGCGGCGACGGTGTGCGCGGGGGTGGTCGTCGCGGTGTTCGTCCGCGGGCTCCTGCGACTCTGCTCCCTGCTCGCCGCGGCGGTGGTCCTCGTCGTCGGCATCGGGCTCGTGGCGGTCCCGGAGCTCGTCGTGCGGGGGAGCGTCCCCGACGACTGGACGATGGCGGCGTGCGACGTCGGCCAGGGTGACGCCGTCCTGCTGCGCTCGGCGGGGGCGACCGCCCTCGTCGACACCGGCGACGACCCGGTGCTGCTGCGGGCCTGCCTGGTCCTGCTCGAGGTGCGGCAGATCGACCTCCTCGTGCTCACCCACTTCGACCGTGACCACGTCGGCGCCGTCGGCGAGGTCGTCCAGGACGTCGTGCAGGCGATGGTCGGCCCGACCGGGCGGCCAGCGGACGAGCGCACCGTGCGGACGCTGCGGGACGCGGGCGTCGACGTGCGGACACCCACGGCCGGCGCGGGCGGCCGCATCGGCGACCTGGGCTTCGAGGTGCTCTGGCCGGGGCCGGGAGCGGTGCCGGGCAACGCCGCGAGCATCGTGCTCCGCACCACGCCCGGTCCCGGGTGCACGGGGTGCGTCTCCGCGGTGCTGCTCGGCGACCTCGGGGAGGCGGCGCAACGACGACTGCGGACGCACGGCGGTGCCGACGAGCGTGTCGACGTGGTCAAGGTGTCGCACCACGGGTCGGCCGACCAGGACCCGGCCCTCTACCGTGCGCTCGGCGCTCGTGTCGGACTGATCGGGGTCGGAGCGGACAACTCCTACGGCCACCCGACCCGGGCGCTGCTCGACACGCTCCGCGCCGTCGGAACCACGGCGTTCCGGACCGACCTCGACGGCACGATCGTCGTCACGGGCACAGCGGCCGGCCCACGGGTGTGGACCGAGCGCTCGGAGTCGGCGGCGCGTGCGGCGACACCCGAGGCGGCGCGCGAGGCGCCGCGGACGACGGGACCACCAGCCGCGTCGGCCGCGTCGGTGGGCGGCCGTAGGATCGACAGCGCGACCACGTCACCGCCGGTCGCAGCACCGGAAGGACCGCATGCCCGCCAAGAAGCCCGCGCGCGCCACCGCGAAGATCGACCAGGTCCCGTGGTCGGGGATCCGGCCCGCACCGGTCGTGCTCGTCACCGGCCCGGAGCAGTTCCTGGCCGAGCGCGCAGTCGGCGCCCTCCGTGACCTGCTCGTCGGCGAGGACCCGGCGCTCGAGGTGCACGACCTCGAGGCCGACCAGTACGCACCGGGCCTGCTCGCGACCCTGGCGAGTCCGTCATTGTTCGGTGAACCGCGACTCGTGCGGGTGACGAACGTCGAGAAGTGCACGGACGCGTTCATCGCCGAGACGATCGCCTACCTCCAGGCTCCGGCGGACGACGTCACCCTCGTGCTCCGCCACGGGGGCGGCATGCGCGGGAAGAAGCTGCTCGACACCATCCGCAGCGGGGTCGGCGGCGGCGTCGAGGTGCAGTGCGACGAACTGAAGCGGGACACCGACCGCGTCGACTTCGTGAACGCCGAGTTCCGCGCCGCACGCCGCAGGATCGCTCCCTCGGCGGTCCGCACCCTGGTGGCTGCGTTCGCCGACGACCTCGCCGAGCTGGCCGCAGCCTGCCGACAGCTCCTCGCCGACTCGGCGGACGAGATCACCGACAAGGTGGTCGACAAGTACTACGGCGGCCGCGTCGAGACCAACGCCTTCAAGGTGGCCGACATCGCCCTGGCCGGACGGTCCGCTCCGGCGATCGTCGAGCTGCGCCACGCCCTGGCGACCGGCGAGGCACCCGTGCCGATCGTCGCCGCGTTCGCGAGCAAGATCCGGACGATGGCGAAGGTCAGCGCGTTCCGCGGACCCAGCGGTCAGGCCGCCTCCGCCCTCGGCATGGCGCCGTGGCAGGTCCAGCGTGCACAGCGGGACGTCGCCGGATGGAGCGAAGCCGGGCTCGCGAACGCGATCCTCAGCATCGCCGCGGCCGACACCGCGGTGAAGGGCGGTTCTCGTGACGCGCACTACGCGCTCGAGGTGATGGTCCGGACGATCGCGCGGCGGGGCGAGGAGCGCTGACCCGCTGTCGCACGTCTCGGACGACGAAGCACGCGTCGATCGACCGGTGCGTCGTCGAACCGTGGGCGTTTCGACGCCCCGGGCCCGGGCCGGGGCCCGGGCCCGGGCCGGGTCCGCACGAACGACGAAGGCCCCGCACCGGACGGTGCGGGGCCTTCGAGCAAGCGTCCGACTCAGAGAGCCGAGACCTTCTTGGCGATCGCCGACTTGCGGTTCGCCGCCTGGTTCTTGTGGATGACGCCCTTGCTCACGGCCTTGTCGAGCTTCTTCGACGCGAGGGCCAGGGCCGCGACGGCCTTGTCCTTGTCGCCCGAGGCGATCGCCTCGTTGGTGTGGCGGATGTACGTCTTGAGCTCCGAGCGGTACGCCTTGTTCCGCTCAGTGGCCTTGAGGTTGGTCTTGATGCGCTTGATCTGCGACTTGATGTTCGCCATGCGTGGTGCTCCTGTTCGTCTCTACGGGTGGTCGCGACCGCTGGGTAGAGGGGCCCTTGGTCGCATCGCGTTCCACCCGTGGGCGGGGAACGCGGAAGCCAGCCACCAACACTACCAGGAGCCGGGCCAGCGGCCAAAGCAACACGGCCTGGGAACCGGCCGGGACCGCACCGCAACACGGCCTGGGAACCGGCCGGGACCGCACCGCAACACGGCCTGGGAACCGGCCGAAACCGCACCGCAACACGGCATCGCTACGGTGACGACCATGCCATCGCTCGCGCCCCGAATCGAGACCGTCCCCGCCTCCGGCATCCGCAGGGTCTTCGAGCAGGCCGCCCTCCTCCGCGAGGACGGCACCGACGTCACCATGCTCGTCGTCGGCGAACCGGACGTCCCGGTCGCGCCGCACATCGGCGAGGCCGCCCGTCGCGCCTGGACCGAGGACCGCACCGACTACACGCCGAACGGCGGCATCGCGCCGCTCCGGCAGGCGATCCGCGACAAGCTCCTGCGGGAGAACCGCATCGAGGTCGACCTCGAGCAGGTGTGGATGACGATCGGCGCGACCCAGGCGCTCTTCCAGGCGATGACGCTCGTGCTCAGCCCGGGGGACGAGGTCCTCGTGCCCGACCCGGGCTACACGACGTTCACGATGAACGCCCACATCCTCGGCGCGGTCCCGGTGCCGTACCAGCTCAGCCCGCAGCACGGCTTCGAGCCGGACCTCGCCGCGCTCGAGGCGAGCATCACCGACCGCACCCGGGCGATCATCGTGAACTCGCCGTCGAACCCGCTCGGCTCGGTGTTCGGCGAGGAGACCCTCCGTGACCTCCTGGCGATGGCGCAGCGGCACGACCTCTGGGTGATCAGCGACGAGGTCTACGAGTACTTCACCTACGGCACCCGGCACGTGAGCATGGCCGCGCTCGACGACGACGACCGCGTGTTCTCGGTCTTCTCGTTGAGCAAGACGTACGCCATGACCGGCGTCCGCGTCGGCTACCTCGTGACGCCGAGGGGCCTCGGCGCGACGATGCGGACCACGCAGGAG
Organism: Curtobacterium sp. 'Ferrero'; assembly: GCF_002412165.1. Classification (GTDB taxonomy): domain Bacteria; phylum Actinomycetota; class Actinomycetes; order Actinomycetales; family Microbacteriaceae; genus Curtobacterium. The sequence goes on along the minus strand of NZ_NXIA01000015.1, from coordinate 38,253 downwards.
GCGATGATCAGCTGCGTGGCCGAGCCCGACCAGTACGCGGCGCTCGCGGCGATCGTGGGGGACCACTCGGCCGTGCGGGACGCCCGGGAGCACTACCGCACCAACCTCGAGGTCGCGAAGGAGGTGCTCGACGCCTCGGGGATCCGCTACCTCGACCCGCGCGGCGCGTTCTACCTCTGGGTCGACGTGTCGCACGCCACCGACGGGGACGTCGCCGAGTGGGCGCTCGCGCTGCTGCAGCGCGAGCACGTGGCGGTCGCCCCCGGCAGCGCCTTCGGCCGCACGGGCGAGGGCTGGATCCGCGTCTGTCTGGCGGCGACGGCGGACGACCTGCGGCGCGGCCTGGGCGCGCTGCCCGCGCCCGTCAGGGCGACCGTCTGACGGACAGGGCCCACGCCGCCGGTTCCGACCCGACGCGCCAGCGGCGGGTCGGCCGTGCCGGTGGGGCGAGGCGCGGTGCGGGCCCGCCCCGTGCCTCCTGTCCGTCCTGCACAGCGGCCAGGGCGCCGCGGTCCTCCACAGGTCGGCTCGCGGATGCGCGCTGCCCGGACGAGGACGTGGGACAATCGTTCGACCGTCCCGACCCCTGAGGAACCGTGAGCCCACAAGCATCCGCGCCGCTCGAGCCCGCCGCGACCCCGGCCGAGGCGATCCGCAACTTCTGCATCATCGCGCACATCGACCACGGCAAGTCCACGCTGGCCGACCGCATGCTGCAGATCACCGGCATCGTCGAGGAGCGGGCGATGCGCGCGCAGTACCTCGACCGCATGGACATCGAGCGCGAGCGCGGCATCACGATCAAGTCGCAGGCCGTCCGCATGCCGTGGGAGCTCGACGGCAGGACGTTCGCGCTCAACATGATCGACACGCCGGGGCACGTCGACTTCTCGTACGAGGTCTCCCGGTCGCTCGCCGCGTGCGAGGGCGCGATCCTCCTCGTCGACGCCGCGCAGGGGATCGAGGCCCAGACGCTCGCGAACCTGTACCTGGCGCTCGAGAACGACCTCGAGATCATCCCGGTCCTCAACAAGATCGACCTGCCCGCGGCCGAGCCCGAGAAGTACGCGGCCGAGCTCGCGCAGCTCATCGGCGGCTCGCCGGACGACGTCCTCCGCGTCTCCGGCAAGACGGGCGTCGGCGTGCCGGAGCTCCTCGACCGCGTGGTGAACACCGTCCCGGCCCCGGTCGGCAACGTGGACGCCGAGCCCCGCGCGATGATCTTCGACTCGGTGTACGACAGCTACCGCGGCGTCGTGACCTACGTGCGGATGGTGGACGGCACCATCAAGCCGCGCGAGAAGGTCCAGATGATGTCGACGAAGACGACGCACGAGATCCTCGAGATCGGTGTGTCGTCGCCGGAGCCGAAGCCGACGAAGGGCCTCAGCGTCGGCGAGGTCGGCTACCTGATCACCGGTGTGAAGGACGTCCGCCAGTCCAAGGTGGGCGACACGGTCACGAACGCGCAGAAGCCCGCGACCGACGCGCTGCCGGGCTACACCGACCCGAAACCGATGGTCTTCTCGGGTCTGTACCCGATCGACGGCTCCGACTACCCGGACCTCCGCGAAGCGCTCGACAAGCTCAAGCTCTCCGACGCCGCCCTCGTGTACGAGCCCGAGACCTCCGTGGCGCTCGGCTTCGGCTTCCGCTGCGGGTTCCTCGGTCTGCTGCACCTCGAGATCATCACCGAGCGGCTCTCGCGCGAGTTCGGCCTCGACCTCATCACGACCGCGCCGAGCGTGATCTACGACGTCACGACCGAGGACGGTGCCACGGTCGAGGTCACGAACCCGTCCGAGTTCCCGTCCGGCCGCATCGTCGAGGTCCGCGAGCCGATGGTCCGTGCCGCGATCCTCGCGCCGAAGGACTACGTCGGCGCGATCATGGAGCTGTGCCAGTCGCGCCGCGGCTCGCTGCTCGGCATGGAGTACCTCGGCGAGGACCGCGTCGAGCTCCGGTACCAGATCCCGCTCGGCGAGATCGTGTTCGACTTCTTCGACCAGCTGAAGAGCAAGACGCAGGGGTACGCCTCGCTCGACTACGAGCCCTCGGGTGACCAGGCGGCCGACCTCGTCAAGGTCGACATCCTGCTCCAGGGCGACCAGGTCGACGCGTTCAGCGCGATCGTGCACCGGGACAAGGCGTACGCGTACGGCACGATGATGGCCGAACGGCTCCGCAAGCTCATCCCTCGCCAGCAGTTCGAGGTCCCGATCCAGGCCGCGATCGGCGCGCGCATCATCGCCCGCGAGAACATCCGGGCGATGCGCAAGGACGTCCTCGCGAAGTGCTACGGCGGTGACATCACCCGCAAGCGCAAGCTCCTCGAGAAGCAGAAGGAGGGCAAGAAGCGCATGAAGATGGTCGGACGGGTCGAGGTCCCGCAGGAGGCCTTCATCGCGGCACTCTCCGGCGACGTGGAAGAGAAGAAGAAGTAGGCCGGTCCGCCGAGGATCGCGCCCGCAAGTAGGCTGGAGCGCATGAGTTCCCGCGGCTACTACCGGACCGCCCTGACGTACGGAGCCGTGGGCGCGACCCAGGCACCGGACCTCATGACGTACCCGCCGGAGGGGTTCACCCCGTCGGAGTCCCGTGCGCGCATCGGCCACGGCGACGCCCGCTTCGAGACCGCCGTGACCCAGGCGCTGACGTGGCAGATCCAGGAGCGCAGCGGCATCCGGGTGCAGGTGGACGACCAGCCCGACGACGACGAGGTCCGGTACAACCCGGTGACCTTCGACGAGCACGGTGTGCCGATCGCGCCGGCGTCGATCGGGACGCCCAAGGTCGAGAAGTTCGCGGCCGACGGAACGCCCCTGCTGACCGCGGGCACCACCGCGACCCTCACGATGCACGCCTTCGGGCAGACCGTGCACGCGCCCGTGCGGGTGGTGTCGATCATCGACGAACCGGACCGCAAGGGCTTCGCGTACGGCACGCTCGAGGGGCACCCGCTCTCCGGCGAGGAGTCCTTCGTCGTGGAACGCACGACGGACGGTTCGGTGTGGCTGCAGCTCCGTCAGTTCTCGCAGCCGTCGAGCCGCCGGTGGCGCTTCGTCGAGCCGCTGCTCCGCCGGCAGCAGAAGGTGATGGCCGAGAAGTACCTGGCGGCGCTCCGCGGCGACTGACCCGACCGACGGGCGACGAGCCGACCGACGGGCGACGAGCCGAGGCTCCTCAGCTCCGCCAGCGGTACTCCGACACGGGCCGCCCGGGCGTGCCGTACCGCGCCGCCCGCTCGGCCGCGCCCACGCCGACGAGGTGCTCGAGGTACCGGCGGGCGACCACGCGGGACAGCCCGAGCCGCGTCCCCGTCTCCGCGGCCGACAGCCCGTCGGCCGCCCGGAGGGTGCGGGCCACCAGGTCGAGGGTCTCCTGCGACAGCCCCTTGGGCGTCGAGGTCCGGCTGACCGGTCGGAGCGCCCCGAACAGCGCGTCGATCTCGTGCTGGGTCGGCAGGCTCCCGGTGTCCGTCGCCTGCCGGTGGTAGGCACGGTACTGCTCGAGGCGGGCGCGCAGGTCACCGGCGGTGAACGGCTTCACGAGGTAGTGCGCGACGCCGAGTGCGGCCATCCGACGGACCGTGTCGGCGTCGTGGACGGCGGTCACGGCGAACACGTCGACCCGTGCTCCGGTCGCTCGGAGCCCGCGGACCAGGTCGAGCCCCGATCCGTCGGGCAGCGTGACGTCGACGAGGGCGAGGTCGACCCGGGCCATGACGGCCGGGTCGCGGAGCGCGGTGACGGCCTCGCGCGCCGAGGTGCACTCGGCGGTCACCCGGAAGCCCTCGACCCGTTCGACGAGGGTGCGGTGCAGCTCGAGGGTCAGTGGGTCGTCCTCGACGAGCATGACCCCGATCACGGGGTGTCCCCGGCGGGGAGCCGCACCACGAACCGCGTCGGGTCGTGGTGCACGGTCACGGTGCCGCCGGCCTGGTCGACCACGGACCGCACGAGCGCGAGCCCGATGCCCCGGCTCGACGGTGCCGCCGTCACCGCCGGGGCCGCGGTCGTCGGCCTGGCGGTCGGCACCGCGTGCTGCGGGGTCCCGACGGCGCCGCCGTCAGCGGCCGACTTGGTGCTCCACCCGCGCTCGAACACGCGCGATCGGTGCGCCGGGGCGATGCCGGCCCCGCTGTCGGCGACCTCGATCTCGAGGACCCGACCCGCGCCTCCCGACCGGTCCGCACCCGCGCCTCCCGACCGGTCCGAACCCGCATCGCGACCGATCTCGAGGACCCGGCCCGCGCCTCCCGACCGGTCCGCACCCTGCCCGCGCACCGCGACCCGGACCCAGCGCGGAGCGGACCCGTCCGCCGCGGCGTCCAGCGCGTTGTCGACGAGGTTGCCGACCACGGCGACGAGGTCCACGGGCCGGACGTCGGGCGTCGGGACGTCCGGTTCGATCTCGGCCTGCCACCCGATGTGGCGTTCGCCCGCCTGCGAGGCCTTGCCGAGCAGCAGCGCCGCCACCGTCGGGTCACCGCCACGCACGTGGTCGACGAGGTGCTGGGCGTCCCGGGCACCCTCGGTGAGGAGCGTGACCGCCTCGTCACTCCGGTCGAGCTCGATGAGGGTCACCGCCGTGTGGACGCGGTTCGCGTGCTCGTGCTGCTGGGACCGGAGGGCTTCGCCGAGGGTGCGGACCGACTCGACCGACGCCACCGCGTCGCGCACCGCGCCCGGCGGGAGGTCGCCGAGCACGCGGCGGGTCGTGCGGCGCGCCAGGAACGCCGACGCCACGCCGAGCAGGAACACCGCGAGCGCCACGGCGATCGCGAACGGCAGTCGCTCGCCGACCTGCGCGCCGATCCGGTCGACGGTGATGCCCGTCGCGACCCAGCCGACGAGACGGTCGCCGTCGCGGACGGGCACGATGGTCCGCACCGACGGACCGAGCGTGCCGGTGGTGCGCTCCGTCAGGACGCGTGGCGTGTCGGGGACGGTCCCGATGTAGTGACGCCCCACCTCGGCCGGGTCGGGGTGCGTCACCCGCACGCCGTCCGGCGTCATGATCGTCACGAACGCGGCGCCGCTGGTCCGTTCGGCCCGCGTCGCGACGGGTTGCAGCAGCCGGGAGGCACGGCTGCGGTCCTCCTGCAGGGCCGCGACGGTCCGTGGGTCGGCCGCCAACCCCGTGGCGACGGCCCGGGTCACGTCGGTCGCGCCGGACTCCGCCGCGCGGCGCGCGTCGAGGACGAGCAGGACGGCGAGCAGCGCCGTCACGAGGACGACGCCGGCGGTGACGACGAGGAACACCCGCGCTGCCGTGCTGCTGCGGCTCGCCTGCATGGTTCCTCCGGACGTCGGTGTCGTGCGACCAATTCGACCACAAGTCGCGCGCTCCGCGGCACGGACGGGATGCTGACGACCGGACGACGACGTCCCCGAAGGAGGCACCGATGGCTCTCGACCGTTCCGACCGAGCCGGTCTCGCCGACACTCCCCGGCGTCCGGGCTCGGCGCGCCGACGACCGGCACCGCACACCTGGCTCTACCTGTCGGTCATCGCGGCCGTCGTGCTCGGCGCCCTCGTCGGCCTGGCGTTCCCCGCGTTCGCCCAGACCCTCAAGCCGCTCGGCGACGGGTTCGTGGCGCTCATCCACATGATGATCGCGCCCATCATCTTCTGCACGATCGTGGTCGGTGTCGGCTCGATCGCCAAGGCGGCCACGGTCGGCAAGATCGGCGGGCTCGCGCTCGGGTACTTCCTCGTGATGTCCACCGTCGCGCTCGCGATCGGGCTCGTCGTCGGCAACGTCGTCCACCCGGGCGACCACCTCGACATGCGCTCCGCCACGTACCAGGCGGCGGGCGAGGCCACCTCCACGCACGACTTCGTGCTCGGCATCATCCCCACGAGCCTGTTCTCCGCGTTCACCGAGGGCAGCGTGCTGCAGGTGCTGTTCGTCGCCCTGCTCGTCGGGTTCGTGCTGCAGCGCATGGGCCCGTCGGGGGAGCCCGTCATGCGGGTGGTCCGCAAGCTCCAGGAGGTCGTGTTCCGGATCCTCGGCATGGTGCTGTGGGTGGCTCCGGTCGGTGCGTTCGGTGCCATGGCCGCGGTCGTCGGGGCGACCGGTGCCGGAGCGATCGCGAGCCTCGGGCTGCTCATGGTCGCGTTCTACGTCACGTGCGTGCTCTTCATCGTGGTCGTGCTCGGCGCGCTGCTGTGGGCGGTCGCGCGGATCAACGTGCTGAGCCTCATGCGGTACCTCGGCAAGGAGTACCTGCTCATCGTCGGGACCTCGTCGTCGGAGTCGGCGCTGCCGCGGCTCATCGCGAAGATGGAGCACCTGGGGGTCGCGAAGCCCGTCGTCGGCATCACCGTGCCGACCGGGTACTCGTTCAACCTCGACGGCACCGCGATCTACCTGACGATGGCGTCGCTGTTCATCGCGAACGGCATGGGCCAGCCGATGAGCGTGGGGGAGCAGATCGGGCTCCTCGTGTTCATGGTGATCGCCTCGAAGGGCGCCGCGGGCGTGAGCGGTGCAGGCCTGGCGACCCTCGCTGGCGGGCTGCAGGCGTACCGGCCGGACCTGGTGAACGGCGTCGGGGTGATCGTCGGCGTGGACCGCTTCATGTCCGAGGGTCGGGCGCTGACGAACTTCACGGGCAACGCCGTGGCGACGGTGCTCGTCGGGCGCTGGACCCGGCAGTTCGACGCCGAGCGTGCGCGTCGGGTGCTGCGGGGCGAGCTGCCGTTCGACGAGTCGTCGGTGCAGGGGCACGACGTCGCACCGGTGCCGACGGCGTCGTCCGGGGCGGTCCCCGCGGCGGCCAGCGCGGTCCCCGCGGCGGACGGACCGGTCCCCGGCTCGGCTCAGACGTCCGCGGAGCGTGAGCGTCAGGCCGTCTCGAGCTGAGCCCGCCGTCGCGACGTCGGTGTCGCCCGGTCGACCACCCCGGTCGGCCGGGCGCCGTCGTCACCGGGCGGGCGCAGTCGTCACCCGGCGGCCGCCGTCGTCACCGGGCGGGCACCGTCGTCACCGGGCGGGCACCGTCGTCACCGGGCGGGCACCGTCGTCACCGGGCGGGCACCGTCGTCACCGGGTGGGCCGGAGCGCGGGCAGTGCGGCGATCGCCTCCTCGACGAGCTGCACGTCCTGCACCAGGTCCCGCGCCACGGCGACCGCACTCGTCGACCGGAGCGCCTCGACGTCGTAGACGCCGGTCGCGACGGCGAGGAACGGGATGCCGGCGGCGTCCGCGGCCTCGCCGTCCCGGGGGGTGTCGCCGACGATCACGGCCCGTTCGCCCGCGAGCGCGGACGCGGCCCGCCCGGTGACACCCGCGCGGTCGACCTCCTCGTCGCCGAAGAACGAGTGCACCCAGTCGAACGCCTCGAGGTCGAAGCCGGCGCCGCGGAGCTTCACGCGCGCGCGGTGCTCGGAGTTGCCGGTCAGCAGGCCGTTGCGCCACCCGAGGGTCGCGAAGCGCTGGACGAGCTCGCGTGCGCCGGGGGCGGGACGCCGGTGGTCGCCGGCACGGGAGCGCTCGTCGGTGAGGTCCCGGAGGTGCGCCGAGACGGTGGGGATGAGCGCGTCGTCGAAGTCGTGCGCGCGGACGTGCTCGGCGATGAGCCCCGCGTCGGTCCGACCGTGCTGGTGTCCGACCCGCAGCGCGAGGTCGCGACCGACGGCGCGCTCCAGGGCGAGGTGGTACAGGTTCCCCGGTGACGAGGCGTTCATCACGAGGGTGCCGTCGATGTCCCACAGCACCGTGGTGGGGACGGTGTGGTGCTCCATGCCTCCATCATGACCGACAATGGAGTCCATGCCGAGTGCTCTCCCGATCGCCGATCCCGCACCGTCGGACGGCCTGGTAGTCCCGGGCCCCGGCGCGGGCGAGGTCCCGTTCGGCGTCTACGTCCACGTGCCGTTCTGCCGGGTGCGCTGCGGCTACTGCGACTTCAACACCTACACGGCGTCCGAGCTCCGCGGGGTCCGCCGCGACGACTACGCCGGCCACGCGGTGCAGGAGATCCGGTTCGCCGCCGAGGTGCTCGACCGCTCGGGCGTGCCGCGCCGCCCGGTGTCCACCGTGTTCTTCGGCGGCGGGACCCCGACGATGCTGCCCGCGGAGGACCTCGTGATGATCCTCCGTGCGATCGACGACACGTGGGGGATCCTCCCCGGGGCCGAGGTCACGACCGAGGCGAACCCGGACTCGGTCGACGCCGACGCGATCGCGACCCTCCGGCGCGGCGGCTTCACCCGGATGAGCTACGGCATGCAGTCCGCCGTCCCGCACGTCCTGGCCACACTCGACCGCACGCACGACCCCGAGCGCGTCCCCGTCGTGGTGGACCTCGCCAAGCAGCAGGGGCTCGACGTGTCCCTCGACCTCATCTACTCGACGCCGGGTGAGTCCCTCGACGACTGGCGCAGCTCGCTCGACGCCGCGATCGCGTGCGCGCCCGACCACGTGTCGGCGTACTCGCTCATCGTCGAGGAGGGCACCGCGATGGGACGCATGGTCGCGCGCGGCGACCTGCCCGCGCCCGACGACGACCTCGCCGCCGACATGTACGAGCTGGCCGACGACGTCCTCGGCGCCGCCGGGTACTCGTGGTACGAGGTGTCGAACTGGGCACGGACCGGTCCGGACGGCGGCACGGCGGAGCACGCCAGCCGGCACAACCTGTCGTACTGGAAGGGCCACGACTGGTGGGGTGTCGGTCCGGGCGCGCACTCCGCGGTCGCCGGCACCCGCTGGTGGAACGTCAAGCACCCGGCCGCGTACGCGAACCGGGTGCTGGCGGGGGAGTCGCCGGCCGCGGGTCGCGAGACCCTCGACGACGACACCCGGTACGTCGAGCGCGTGCTCCTCGCGGCGCGCGTGCGCGGTGAACTCGCCACCTCGGAGCTCCGCCGGGAGGCCCGTGGCCGGGTCGCGGGGCTCATCGCACGTGGTCTCGTGGACGGTCCGGCCGCGGTGCGGGGCCGGGTCGAGTTGACCCGGCAGGGCCGGCTGCTCGCGGATGCGGTCGTCCGCGAGCTGCTCGACTGAGTCGTCGGCTGGCGGGCGCCCCGCTACTGCTTGATGAACTCGATCGCGAGCGGGTACTTGTAGAAGCGCCCCTGGTTCGCAGCGACGGCGGCCATGATCCCGAACACGACGGACAACACGCCCGTCGCCAGGAGGATGAGCAGCCCGATCCCGAGCCACGAGGTCAGCGTCCCGACGAAGTAGGCGATCGCCATCGTGATGTGGAAGTTGAGCGCGACCCGGGTGTGCTCGCGGACGAACTGGCCGCGGTCGCGCAGGACGAGGTAGGCGACCAGCGGAGCGATGAAGTTGAAGAAGATCCCGCCGATGTGGGTCAGCGTCGCCCAGAGCCGCTGGTCCTCCGGGCTCATCGGCTGCGGGGGCTGGTACTGCGGCGGGTACCCGGGGCCGCCGGGCTGCTGTCCGTAGCTCATGCGGGAAGCGTATCGGCAGGCGTGCGCGGAAGTCTCGGTCCGTCGGGGGTCGGGCGTAGGATCAGCAGTCGAGACATGAGAGTGCCAACGCGAACGGAAGGGGACCAGGTGGTCAGCGAACGCAGCCTCGAAGTCCTCAAGGCGATCGTGCGGGACTACGTCGCGTCGCGCGAGCCCGTCGGTTCCAAGACCATCGTCGACCGCCACGCCTTCGGGGTGAGCGCGGCGACGATCCGCAACGACATGGCCCAGCTCGAGGACGAGCAGCTCATCGTGGCGCCGCACACCTCGTCCGGGCGCGTGCCGACCGACAAGGGCTACCGGGTCTTCGTCGACCACCTCGCGGCGGCCCGACCGCTGTCGAGCGCCCAGCGCCACGCGATCGAGACCTTCCTCGGCGCCTCCGGGGACCTCGACGACGTGCTCGGGCGCACCGTGCGGCTGCTCAGCCAGCTCACCAACCAGGTGGCGCTCGTGCAGTACCCCTCGATGGTCCGGGCCCGCGTGCAGCACGTCGAGCTCGTGCGGCTCGGCGACACCCGGCTCATGGTCGTCCTCATCACGGACACCGCCCGGGTCGAGCAGCGCGTCGTCGAGTCCGACCTCACCCTCGACGAGTCCGCGCTCGGCGAGCTCCGGTCCGTGGTGAACGGGGCGACCGTCGGGCTCCTGCTCCAGGACGTGCCCGGGGCGCTCCGCGCGGTGCCCCAGCAGCTCCGACCCGACGTGCAGCCGCTCGCCGGGGTCGTCGTCGCGACGCTCATCGAGCAGGTGGCGTCGAACCGGCAGGACCGCCTGCTCATGGCCGGCGCGGCGAACCTCGCCAAGAGCGAGCAGGACTTCTCCGGCGGCCTCTTCCCCGTGCTCGAGGCGATCGAGGAACAGGTGACCCTGCTCCGGTTGTTCGGCGAGATGCAGGTCGACGACGTCGCCGTCGCGGCGAGCATCGGCGTCGAGAACGCCGAGTACGGGCTCGACGCGACGAGCATCGTGGCCGGCGGCTACCTGGCGGGCGGCGAGGTCGCACGCCTCGGCGTCCTCGGCCCGACCCGGATGGACTACGGCAGCAACATGGCCGCCGTCCGGGCGGTCGCTCGGTACCTGTCCAAGCTGCTGGGCGAACATTGACCGACCTGCGCCCCGCGCGGCGCGACCCGGGTGCCGGGCCGGCACCGTGCCTCCAGACCGGACCGTGGCGACCGCCGCGGCCGACCGACCGAACCGAAACACACTGAGGGATACGTGGCAGACCACTACGACGTCCTCGGCGTCCAGCCGGACGCCTCCGATGCCGACATCAAGAAGGCCTACCGGCGCCTGGCGCGCGAGCTCCACCCGGACGTGAACCCGAGCCCGGAGGCCGCCGAGCGGTTCAAGGACGTGACGCACGCGTACGACGTGCTGAGCGACCCGGACCAGCGCCGTCGGTACGACGCCGGCCCCCAGGCGGACAGCCCGTTCGGCGGTGGCGCCGGCGGGTTCAGCGACATCTTCGACGCGTTCTTCGGCGGAGGTGGCGGCGGGGGTCGCGGCGCCGGGCCGCGCAGTCGTGCGGAGCGCGGTCAGGACGCCCTGCTCCGCATCGACGTCGACCTGGACGAGGTCGTCTTCGGCACCCACAAGGACGTCGAGGTGGACACCGCCGTGCTCTGCGAGACGTGCAACGGCTCCTGCTGCGCGCCCGGGACGAGCCCGCGCACGTGCGACATCTGCGGGGGCACCGGCCACATCCAGCGCCAGGTCCGGTCCCTCCTCGGCAACGTCGTGACGAGCGCGCCGTGCGGCACCTGCCGCGGCTACGGGACCGTCATCCCGAACCCGTGCCCGACCTGCCAGGGTCAGGGTCGGGTGCGCGCGCGTCGGACCATCCCGGTCGACGTGCCCGCGGGCGTCGACTCCGGGCTGCGGCTGCAGATGCCGGGACAGGGCGAGGTCGGCCCGGCTGGCGGGCCCTCCGGCGACCTGTACCTCGAGATCCGCGTGCGGCACCACGACGTGTTCAGCCGCGACGGCGACGACCTGCTCGCCACGCTCGAGGTCGCCATGACCGACGCGATCCTCGGCACGACGGCCACGATCGACGGACTCGACGGACCGGTCGAGCTCGAGATCCGGCCGGGTGTGCAGAGCGCCGACGTCCTCGTGCTCAAGGACCGCGGCATCACGAAGCTGCGCGGGAACGGCCGCGGCGACCTCCGGGTCGGCGTGCAGGTCGTCACCCCGACCAAGCTGTCGCACAAGGAACGGCAGCTCGTCGAGCAGCTGGCGAAGTCGCACAAGGCCACCAAGCCGCAGCTCGCCCGGTTCCAGCAGGGCATGTTCGGCAAGCTGCGCGACCGGTTCTTCAACTTCTGATGGCCTCGCTGTACCTCGTGGACGCGCTCGACGGCGTCGCCGTCGGGGACCGCGTGACGGTCGACGGTGCGGAGGGTCGGCACGCCGTGTCCGTGGCCCGGGTCCGGGTCGGGGAGACCCTCCGCATCGGCGACGGCCGCGGCACGACGGTCACCGGTCCCGTCGTGGCCACGGAGCGCGACTCGCTCCTGCTCGAGGTCGCCCGGGTCGACGTCGCGCCGCAGCCGACGCCCACGCTCACGCTCGTCCAGGCCCTCGCCAAGGGCGGCCGCGACGAGATGGCGGTCCAGGCCGGCACCGAGATCGGCGTCGACCGCATCGTGCCGTGGTCGGCGGCGCGGAGCGTGTCGCGGTGGGAGGGCGCGAAGGTCGAGAAAGGCCGCGCGCGCTGGGCGGCGATCGCGCACGAGGCCGCGAAGCAGGCGATCCGCGCCCGCGTCCCCGACGTCGACCCGCCGTGCACGACCGCCGAGCTCGCGGCCGCCGTGGGCACGCCCGGCCGCACGGTCCTCGTGCTCGACCCGGTCGGCGACGTCCGCCTGTCCGCCTGGGAGCCGCCGGCCGACGTCGAGGAGATCGTGCTCGTCGTCGGCCCCGAGGGCGGGATCGACGGGGCCGAGTTCGACCGGCTGGTGTCGGCGGGCGCCGTGCGGGTCCGGCTCGGCGACACCGTGCTGCGCACCTCGACGGCCGGACCCGCGGCGCTGGCGGTCCTCCAGACGCGGCTCGGACGCTGGTAGGCCCGGCGTCGGCGGCGCGTTCTACGATGGACGACATGAGCACCAGCACGCCCAGCGTCTTCTCGAAGATCATCGCGCGCGAGATCCCGGCGACCGTCGTCGCCGAGGACGACCGCGTGATCGCGTTCGAGGACATCGCACCGAAGGCCCCCGTCCACGTGCTCGTCGTCCCCAAGACCGAGCAGTACCGCGACGTCACCGAGCTCGCCGCCGGTGACCCGGACCTCCTCGCCCACGTGGTCGCCACCGCGCAGCGCATCGCCGACGAGCGTGCCGGCGGCCAGTTCCGTCTCGTCTTCAACACCGGCGAAGCCGCCGGTCAGACCGTGTTCCACGTGCACGCGCACGTACTCGCAGGTGAACTGCAGGAAGGCACCCTTGCCGGATAACGCACCCATCGAGCCCGAGTCCGTCTCCGAGCTCACCGTCGACGGCATCGCCATGGTGCAGCTGCTCGGCCCCCAGGACCGACTGCTCAAGACCGTCGAACGCCAGTACCCCGGAGTCCGCGTCGTGGTGCGCGGCAACGAGGTCTCCCTCTCCGGACCGGAGCGCGACGTCGCGCGGGCCCGGGCGCTCGTCGACGAGCTCGTGGCCATGGTCAGGCGCGGCCAGGACATCGGCCCCGCCGACATCCCGACGTCCGCGCGCATCCTCGACGACGACCGCAAGCCGTCCGACACGTTCGGCACGCCGATCGTGCAGAGCCGCGGCAAGTCGGTGCGGCCGAAGACCGACGGTCAGCGGGCGTACGTCGACGCCATCGACGAGCACACCATCACGTTCGGCATCGGCCCGGCCGGTACCGGCAAGACCTACCTGGCGATGGCCAAGGCCGTCCAGGCGCTGCAGCGGCGCGAGGTGAGCCGCATCATCCTCACCCGGCCCGCGGTCGAGGCGGGCGAACGGCTCGGGTTCCTGCCCGGCACGCTCACCGACAAGATCGACCCGTACCTGCGGCCGCTCTACGACGCCCTGAACGAGATGATGGACCCCGAGCTCGTGCCGAAGCTGCTGGCTGCGGGCACGGTCGAGGTCGCGCCGCTGGCCTACATGCGCGGTCGGACGCTCAACGACTCCTTCGTGATCCTCGACGAGGCGCAGAACACCACGCCCGAGCAGATGAAGATGTTCCTCACCCGCCTCGGCTTCGGGTCGAAGATGGTCGTGACCGGTGACATCACCCAGGTCGACCTGCCCGGCAACCTGTCCGGTCTGCGGCTCGTCACCCGGATCCTCGACAAGGTCGACGACATCCACTTCGCCCGGCTCGGCAGCGAGGACGTCGTCCGGCACACCCTCGTCGGGCGCATCGTCGACGCCTACACCGCGTACGACGAGGAGCGGCTCGCCGAACAGGCCGGGTACCGTCCCGGCGGTCGTGGCTCGGCGCCCGAGGGCAACCCGGCGGGGGCGAACCGCGCCGAGCGCCGAGGCCGTCCGCCGCAGGACCGTCAGCGCTCCCCGTACCCGCAGAACGACGCCAGAGGAGGCGCCCGGTGAGCATCGAGCTCAACAACGAGTCCGGTGTCGAGGTCGACGAGGCGGCGATCCAGCGGCTCGCGTCGTTCGCGCTCGATGCGTTGCACGTGCACGCCGACGCGGAACTCGCGATCGTGCTCGTCGACGAGGGCGCGATGGAGCAGCTCCACGTCCGGTGGATGGACGAGCCCGGACCGACCGACGTGCTGAGCTTCCCGATGGACGAGCTGCGTCCGGGCACCGAGGACGAGCCGACCCCGGCCGGGCTCCTCGGGGACATCGTGCTGTGCCCGCAGGTGGCCGAGGAGCAGGCGCGGACCGCCGGACACTCGACCACCGACGAGATGCTCCTGCTGACCTGCCACGGCATCCTGCACCTGCTCGGGTTCGACCACGCCGAGCCGGAGGAGAAGGCCGAGATGTTCGGTCTGCAGGGCGAGATCCTCTCCGCGTTCGCCGCCCAGCGCCGAGGGCGGTGACCTGATGCTGCTCGTCGCCGTCCTGCTCGCGGTGGCGTTCGTGCTCGTCGTCGGCGGCGGAGTGCTCGCCGCGTCCGACGCCGCGCTGTCGGTGCTCTCCCGCGCCGACCTGGACGAGATCGCGCGGGGCGCCAAGCGTCGGCGTGCGATCGAGGCGATCGCCGACGACGTCGGCGCCCACGTGAACGCGCTCAACTTCGTCCGGGTGCTCGCCGAGACCGCGGCGGCCGTGCTCGTGACGATCGCGCTCGTCACGGTGTTCGACACGTGGTGGGTCGCGCTCGTCGTCTCCGTCGCCGTGATGACCGCGGTGTCGTTCGTGCTGGTCGGGTCGAGCCCACGGAGCGTCGGCCGTGCCCACGCCGAGCGGCTCATCGCCGTCACCGGAGGGCTGGTCCGTGCCGTCCGGATCGTGCTCGGCCCCCTCGCCGGGCTGCTCGTCGCGATCGGCGACCGGGTGACGCCGGGTCGGGGTGGCAGCGCCTCCACGGTCGCGAGCGAGGAGCAGCTGCTCTCGCTCGTCGACGAGGCGGCGGAGAGCAACGTGCTCGAGGCCGACGACCGCGAACTCATCCACTCGGTGTTCGAGTTCAGCGACACCCTGGTGCGCGAGGTGATGGTCCCGCGCACCGACATGCGCACCGCGGACGCCGACGACACGCTCGCCGCGGCGATGGAGCAGTTCCTGAGCAGCGGTGTCTCGCGCATGCCGGTCACCGGGAAGGACAGCGACGACGTCCTGGGCGTCCTGTACCTGCGCGACGTCGCCCGTGCCCTGTACGAGCGGTCCGGATCGGGAGCCGAACCGGTCACGGGGCTGCTGCGGCCCGCCGAGTTCGTGCCGGAGTCCAAGGCCGCCGACGACACGCTGCGGCACATGCAGGCCGCCAAGAACCACCTCCTGCTCGTCGTCGACGAGTACGGCGGGGTCGCCGGGCTCGTCACGATGGAGGACCTCATCGAGGAGCTCGTCGGCGACATCTCGGACGAGTACGACCGTGCCGTCGTCGACCGGGTCGAGGTCGATCCCGGCCGGTGGCGCGTCTCCGCCCGACTGCCCGTCGACGAACTCGGTGACCTGTTCGGCATCGAGCTCGACGACGAGGACGTCGACACCGTCGGTGGGCTCATCACGAAGGAGCTCGGGCACCTCGCCCACCCCGGCGACCGGGTGACGGTGGACGGCATCGTCCTCGTCGCCGAACGGGTCGAGGGCAAGCGCCGCCACCTCATCACCGTGCTCGCCGAACGCTCCGACGCCCTCGCCGACGTCGAGCGGGCGTTCGACGACTCCGCCGCCACCACGACAGGGACCACCTCCGCATGACCGACACCCCGACCACCCCGTCCGCACCGGACCAGCCCCCGTCCGCACCGGACCAGCCCTACCGCGCCGGGTTCGTCTCCTTCGTCGGCCGGCCGAACGTCGGCAAGTCGACCCTCACGAACGCGCTCGTCGGCGAGAAGGTCGCGATCACCTCGTCGAAGCCGCAGACGACCCGCCGGGCGATCCGCGGGGTCGTGCACCGCCCGAACGGTCAGGTCATCATCGTCGACACCCCGGGCGTGCACCGCCCGCGAACCCTGCTCGGCGAGCGACTCAACGACCTCGTGCAGTCCACGCTCGGTGACGTCGACGTGATCGGGTTCTGCGTGCCCGCGAACGAGCCGATCGGTCCGGGTGACCGGTTCATCAACGAGTCGCTCGACCAGTACCCGCGCGCCAAGAAGATCGCCATCGTCACGAAGATCGACCGGGTGCCGAAGGACCGTGTCGGGGAGCAGCTCCTCGCGGTCTCGCAGCTGCGGGAGTGGGACGTCATCATCCCGACGTCCGGCACCAAGGGGCTGCAGCTCGAACCGCTCCTCGACGAGATCACGGCGCTGCTGCCGGAGTCCCCGCAGCTCTACGACGACGCGACCGTGACCGAGGAGACCGACGAGGACCGCATCGCCGAGCTCATCCGCGAGGCCGCGCTCGAGGGCGTCCGCGACGAGTTGCCGCACTCGCTGGCCGTCGTCGTCGAGGACGTGGTCGAGCCCGATGAGGACGACGACCCCGACGGGCCCCTGCGCATCTTCGCCAACCTGTTCGTCGAGCGCGACAGCCAGAAGGCGATCGTGATCGGGCGGGGCGGGGAGCGGCTCAAGGACGTCGGGTCGCGCGCCCGGTCCGAGATCGAGTCGCTGCTCGGCGGCCGGCACGTCTACCTGAACCTCCGGGTGAAGGTCGCGAAGGAGTGGCAGCGGGACCCGAAGCAGCTCGGCCGGCTCGGTTTCTGACCGGGTCTAGCCCGCCAGGCCGCCCTCGGCGTCGATCAGCGCTCCGAGTGCGGGTCCCGATGCCGCGGAGGCGGCGGGGGTCAGGTGCACGGCGTCGATCCGGAGCAGCGCACCGCGGTTCGTCGCCGGGGTCCGGCCGCCGACCGCCACGATCGGACTCGTGTCGACGAGCCGGACTCCGTGCTCGGCGGCGACGCGTTCCGTGGAGGCCATCCGCGCCCGCCAGTCCGCGGACACCGCGCGGACGCAGGCCTGCGGCGACCCGAAGCGGACGTGGCAGCGTGTGGGGTCGGCGCCGGCCGGAGGAGCGGCGAGCTGCACGACGACCGGGGTCAGACGGACGATCCGGTCGATCATCGCGGCGGACGACCGCTCGAACTCCGCAGCCGTCAGCGGGCCCGTCCCGTCGGCGCGCTCGAGCGGGATGCCGTCGAAGCGGGTCCCGACGATCACGGCGTCCGGTCGGAGCTGGGCCACCCGGTCGACCACGTGCTGCTGCAGCGCGGCGCACGGCACACCGGGCTGCGCGTCGGCGGTGATGAACGGGCAACCGTTGCGCGCGAGGACGACGACCCGCCAGTCCGGGTGCTCGGTGTGCAGCCACGTCACGAGCGCCTCGGACCAGGCGCCGGCGATCGAGTCGCCGACCAGGACCGCGGTCTTCGTGGCCGCCGGGTCCCCGAAGGTGCACGAGGCCTCGGAGCGGTCGGTGCCGATGCGGCCGCACTCGCGTGGGGCTCCTGCTGGCACGGGGCCCGGTCGCTCGGCGTCGAGGGCAGCGGGCCAGGTGGTCGCCCGGAGTGCCGTGACGATGTGGAGCTGTGCGTCCCGGACGGCCGGGATGGACGACGCGACAGCGGGGGCGGTCGCCGCGACCCGTTCCTGCGGGACGGCGGCCGACGACACCAGTGCCAGCGCGGTGCAGAGGACGAGCGCGCCGCCGCTGAGTGAGGCGCGACGCGTCCACCAGGACCAGGACCGGAGGGGAACACGACCGAGGAAGGGCTGTTCGACGAACCGGGTGCTGAGGTGGGCGAGCAGGGCCGAGACGGGGAGGACGACCCACACGCCGCCGGGCACGACCGCCTCGACGAACACGAGGACGGGGAAGTGCCAGAGGTAGAGCGAGTAGCTGACGGCACCGAGCCAGTCGGACAGGGGGTTCTCGAGCACGACGGTCCCACCGGACGGCGCGCGTCCGCCGACGAGCACGAGGACGGTCCCCACGACGGCCGGGAGCGCTCCGGGGAAGGGGACCCCGGCGTCCGCGTCGACGACGATGATGCTCCCGACGATCAGGAGGAGACCGAGCACGGTCATCGGCAGGCCGACCTGGGACGACGGTGGCGTCGTGCGGGCTGCCGCCACGGCGACGAGTGCACCGGCTGCCAGCTCCCACGCGCGGGTCGCCGTCGAGAAGTAGGCCGCGTCCCCGGTCCCGAGGAGCGCTGCGACGACGATCGAGGCCGCGGCGACCACAGCGAGGACGACGGTCAGTCCGAGCCGGACCCGGCCGTCCACGCGCGACCGACCACGCCGCGGGCGGAGCAGCCACAGCGTGCCGACGATCAGGAGCGGCCAGAGGACGTAGAACTGCTCCTCGACGGAGAGCGACCAGGTGTGCAGGAAGGGCGATTCCGGTCCGTTGGCCACGAAGTAGTCCGTTCCCTCCCGGATGAACCACCAGTTCGACATCGAGACGAGCGCGGCACCGAGGGGAGCAGCGATGGAGATCGGGTCCGCGGAGGGGAAGGCCACGAGGAAGACGACGGCGGTGGTCGCGGCGACGGTCAGGAAGGCCGGTGCCAGTCGGCGGGCGCGTCGCTTCCAGAACTCGAGCAGGTCGACGCGCCCAGAACGGTCGATGCCGTGCAGGAGCGACCCGGTGATGAGGAACCCGGAGACCACGAAGAACACGTCGACGCCGAGGAACCCCCCGCGCGGCTGGCCGAAGGCGTGCTCCAGGACGACGGCGCCGATCGCGATCGCTCGGAGCCCCTGGATGTCCCGTCGCCTGGTATGCATACGTAAAATATAACATGCGCATACGGCGGATCAACCTCCGGACTGACGAGGGGCTGGACGTGACGCCGTACCGTGGAACGGTGTTCCGTCCCGTCCTGCGCTCGCAGATCGTGTTCGACGTCGTCGTCGCGGTCCTGCTCGGCGTGGTCCTGCTCGTGCTCCAGGCCGGGGGCGGTCCCGACTGGGTCAGCGTCGGCGTCGTGCTGGGGCTGACCGCATCGCTCGCGCTCCGACGGCTGTCGCCGGCGCTCGCGCTCATCGTCGCGTGGGCGGTCGCGGTCCTGCAGATGGCGACCTGGCACTCGCCCGACCCGGCGAACCTCCTCATCGGAGGCGTCATGTACACGACGAGCGCCTACGGCAGCCGCCGGGTCCGGCTCGCCGGCCTGTTCTCGGCGTTGGGCGGCGCGATGCTCGCCGCGGGCTACATCGGACTGCAGGACGTCCAGCAGCAGCAGGCCGCGGACTTCACCCGTCCGCTCGTGCAGAGCGCGCAACTGGTCCTCGGCTCGTTCGCCGGGGTGCTCCTGATCCTGCTGCTGCCCTGGCTCGCCGGACTCGTCCGCCGGACGCGGCGCCTGGCCAGCATGAGCCGCGAGGCCCAGCTCCTCGCCGAGCGCGACGCGGCGCGCGCCGACCGGGCCGTCGCGGTCGAGCAGGAGCGGGTCCGCATCGCGCGCGACATGCACGACATCGTGGCGCACTCGCTGGCGGTCGTCATCGCACAGGCGGACGGGGCCCGGTACGCGCTGAAGGCCGATCCCGCGATCGCCGACCAGGCGCTGTCGACGATCTCCGGGACGGCGCGCCGGGCGCTGGGCGACGTCCGTGAGCTCCTGGGCGCGCTCCGGCACGAGCAGGGCGCGGCCCCGACCCCCGCGATCGACGACGTCGACCGGCTCGTCGCCGAGATGGGCGAACTCGGCCTGGACGTGCGGGTCGCGCGGGAGGGCGACCCGACCGGGCTGCCGACGACGACGCAGCTCGCGGTCTACCGGATCGTCCAGGAGAGCCTGACGAACGCCTACAAGCACGGCCAGACCGGATCGCCCGTCCGCGTCGACCTCGAGTACGGACCCGAGACCGTCGCGGTCCGGGTCGAGAACCGCCGCGACGACGACGGGCGCCGCGGACCGGGGACGGGACACGGCCTGGTCGGGATGCGGGAGCGTGCCACCATGATCGGCGGGACCATGACGGCCGGGCCCCGCGGGGACGACTTCGTCGTGGCCGTCCGCATGCCGACCGTCCCCGCGAGCGGGCAGATGCCCCGCGACCGCATCACCTCGATCCAGCAGGAGCGCACCGCACGATGACCACGACCCCGAACCCCGAGGCGCGCATCCGGGTGGCGCTCGTCGACGACCAGGCCCTGTTCCGCACCGGCATCCGGATGCTCATCGACTCCCAGCCCGACCTGCAGTTCGTCGGCGAGGCAGGCGACGGCGCCGAGGGCGTCGAGCTCGTCCGTCGGGCACGGCCGGACGTCGTGCTCATGGACGTGCGGATGCCGGTGATGGACGGCATCACGGCCACGTCCCACATCGTCGAGCAGGCCGGGACGGACGGCACGAAGGTGCTCGTCCTCACCACGTTCGACTTCGACGAGGCGGCCGCGAAGGCGATCCGAGCGGGCGCGAGCGGCTTCGTGCTCAAGGACGCCGACCCCGAGTTCCTGCTCGCGGCGGTCCGGACGGTGTCCGCGGGGACCGCGGTGTTCGCCGCCTCCGCCACCCGGGAGCTCCTGCGACGGTACGAGGACCCCTCCGCTGCGAGCGAGGCGGCGCCGCCGGCGTTCGCCGAACTGACGCCGCGCGAGCGGGAGATCTTCGACCTGGCGGCGCGGGGCCTCAGCAACAGCGAGATCGCCGCGCACGAGTTCGTCAGCGAGGCGACCGTGAAGACCCACATCTCCCGGGTGCTGACGAAGCTCGAGCTGCGGGACCGGGTGCGTCTCGTCGTGTTCGCGCACGAGCACGGGCTCGTCACGAAGGACTGAGCGCGCGGCACGCGCGCGTGCACGAGCCGTGCGCCGTCCGCAGGACGAGCCCGTCGTCCGGGCGGATGATCCGTCCACAGGGGAACAAGCCGAGCGGACCATCCACAGGAGCCGACGGACCGACGCGCCACGGGCCTCCCGGCCGCCATCGTGGATGCATGACCAGCAGCCACGAACCGATCATCCACCTCGACCACGTGTCCAAGCACCACGGCGACGCCGCGCGCCGCGTGACGGCCCTCGACGACGTGAGCGTCGACATCGGGGCGGGGGAGTTCACGGCCGTGATGGGGCCCTCCGGTTCGGGCAAGTCGACGCTCATGCACGTGGCGGCCGGGCTCGACGCGGTCTCCGCCGGGCGGGTGCGGATCGACGGCGTCGACATCACGGGGCTCGGGGACCGCGACCTCACCGAGCTCCGGCGTCGCCGGCTCGGGTTCGTGTTCCAGTCGTTCAACCTCGTGCCGACCCTCGACGTCCAGGAGAACATCCGGCTGCCGTTCCTCCTCGGCGGACACCGGACGACGCGCGAGGAAGACGCCTGGATCGACCGGCTCGTCGACCTGCTCGGGCTCGGTGACCGCCTCACCCACCGTCCGCACGAGCTCTCGGGGGGCCAGCAGCAGCGGGTGGCGATCGCCCGTGCCCTGGCGTCCAGGCCGGCGGTGGTCGTCGCGGACGAACCCACCGGTGCGCTCGACTCCCGCACCGGCCGAGACGTCCTCCGCATCCTCCGCGGCGCCGTCGACGACTGGGGGCAGAGCGTCGTCATGGTGACGCACGACCCGGTCGCCGCCGCCAACGCGGACCGCATCCTGTTCCTCGCCGACGGGCGCATCGTGGGGGACCGTCCCGCGATGGACGCCGCCGACATCTCCACCACGATGCTCGGGATGGAGGCCGCGGCATGAGCGCCCTGACCTCGCTGCGGGAGTTCCGTCCGACGATCCTCGTCGCCGCACTCGGCACCACGTTCGGCTCGGCGCTCGTCATCGCGCCCGGCATCGTGTCCGAGGCGCTGGCCACCACCGGTCTCGACGACATCGGTGCCGTCCGGGCGATCCTGTCCGTGGTCGGGTGGCTGTTCCTCGGCATCGCCCTGTACGTCGGCGCGATCGTCACGGCGAACACCTGCGCCACCCTCATCGCCGGGCAGACGCGGGTGATCGCGCTGCAGCGGCTCGTCGGGGCGACGGGCGCGACGCTGCGGTCGCGGATCACCCGCGCGGGCCTGCTCGTCGGCGTCGTCGGCGGCCTGCTCGGTGCGGTCGTCGGCACCGGTCTGAGCGCGGTCTTCGTGCTGGTCCTGCGGGAGAACGGGTTCCTGCCGGACACGGCGTACACGCTCGTGCCGTGGGAACTCGTGCTGCCGATCGCGGCAGTGGTCCTCGCCACCTGGGGGGCGTTCGCCGCCGGGTCACGCCGCGTCCTCACCGTCACGCCGCTCGAGGCGCTGTCGTCCAGCGTCGAGCCGAGCCACGACGACGTCCGCTCCGGTCGAGCGCGCGTCGTCTGGTCGGTCGTGCTCGTGGTCCTCGGCGGTGGCCTGATGGCGATCGGGCTCACAGCGAGCGCACTGTCGCCGATGGCGGTGCTGCCCGCCGCGCTCGGCGGCTTCGTGTCCTTCGCCGGCATCGCTCTGGGCGCGACCGTCGTCATGCCGCCGGTGCTCCAGCTGGTCGGGCGGATCGGTGCGAAGGACCCCGTCGTCCTGCTCGCAGGCCGCAACGCGATGCGAGCCCCCGGGCGTTCGTCGCGGGCCACGATCGGGCTGGTGATCGGCGTGACCCTGCTCGTGACGTTCGCGGTGGCGCTCGGCATCATGCAGCACACCCTCGAGACGGTCGTGTCCGGACAGCCGGGCGCGACGCCGGCGATGGTGGCGGCGCAGCGGGACTTCTTCGTCCAGCTGGGCGCGGTGGTGAGCGTCATCGTCGGCTTCTCCGCCGTGATCGCCGCCGTCGGGGTCGTCAACGCGCTCGCGTTGAGCGTCGTGCAGCGCCGGCGGGAGCTCGGGCTGCTCCGGGTCCTCGGGCTGACCGGTGCCCAGGTCCGTCGGATGATCGTGACCGAGGCGGTGCAGATGGTCGTCGCGGCCGTCGTCACCGGACTGGTGCTCGGCACCGTGTACGGGTGGATCGGCGGTCAGACGCTGCTCGGCACGCTCGGCACCGTCGTCACACCCGTGCTGCCGCCGCTGACCCTCGGGATCGTGGTGGTCGGGGCGCTGGTGCTCGCGGTCGTCGCGACGATCGCGCCGGTGCGGCGCGCGATGCGCGTGCCGCCGACGGAGGCGCTCGCGGTCGACTGACGAGGCAGAGCGCCGCCCGTGCGAGCGAGCACCTGTCGGTCGGGAGGCGGGTGGCGGCGCCGCCGCGTGCCTCCAGACCGCTTGCACACGGTTGGTACACCAGTGCTACGGTGGTCCCGATGTACTCGGCACTCCTCCTCCTTCGCTGCCGCGACGAGGCCTGACACAACGGCCCACCTCGTCGCGGAGTCCGTCGTGGCCTGACACACACCTGACGACGAAAGCGACGAATCGATGCAGAACACGCAGCGGCCCTCCGGGATGCCGATCCACAAGTACGTCCCCTTCCACGAACAGATCCGCGTCGACCTGCCGGACCGCACCTGGCCGACGAAGCGCATCGAGCGGGCTCCCCGGTGGTGCGCGGTCGATCTCCGCGACGGCAACCAGGCCCTCATCGACCCGATGGACTCCGAGCGCAAGCGGGCGATGTTCGACCTGCTCGTCCGGATGGGCTACAAGGAGATCGAGGTCGGGTTCCCCAGCGCCTCGCAGACCGACTTCGACTTCGTCCGGTCCCTCATCGACGAGGGCGCCATCCCCGACGACGTCACCATCCAGGTCCTGACGCAGGCGCGCGAACACCTGATCAACCGCACGTACGAGGCGATCGACGGTGCGAAGCAGGCCATCGTCCACCTGTACAACTCGACGTCGATCGTGCAGCGCGAAGTCGTCTTCCGCACCGACGTGCAGGGCGTCGTCGACATCGCGGTGCACGGTGCCGAGCTGTGCAAGGCGGCCGAGGCGAACCTGCAGCACGACACGCAGGTGTTCTACGAGTACTCGCCCGAGTCGTACACGGGCACCGAGCTCGAGGTCGCCGTCCAGATCTGCAACGCCGTGCTCGAGGTGTTCCGCCCGACGCCCGAGCGCAAGGTGATCATCAACCTGCCCGCCACCGTCGAGATGGCGACACCGAACGTGTACGCCGACTCCATCGAGTGGATGTCGCGCAACCTGGCGCACCGCGAGGACGTCATCCTGTCGCTGCACCCCCACAACGACCGCGGCACCGCCGTCGCCGCCGCCGAGCTCGGGTACATGGCCGGGGCCGACCGCATCGAGGGCTGCCTGTTCGGCAACGGGGAGCGCACCGGCAACGTCGACCTCGTCGCGCTCGGCATGAACCTGTTCACCCAGGGCATCGACCCCGAGATCGACTTCAGCGACATCGACCAGGTGAAGCGCACGGTCGAGTACTGCAACCAGCTGCCCGTGCCGGAGCGGCAGCCGTGGGCGGGCGACCTCGTCTACACCGCGTTCAGCGGCTCGCACCAGGACGCCATCAACAAGGGCTTCGACGCCATGCAGGCGAAGGCCGAGGCTGCGGGCAAGACCGTCGACGAGATCACCTGGGCGGTGCCGTACCTGCCCGTCGACCCGAAGGACATCGGCCGCTCGTACGAGGCCGTGATCCGGGTGAACTCGCAGTCCGGCAAGGGTGGCGTGGCGTACCTGCTCAAGACCGACCACGCGCTCGACCTGCCCCGCAAGCTGCAGATCGAGTTCTCCGGCGTCGTGCAGCAGCACACCGACTCCGAGGGCGGCGAGTTCTCGTCGGAGCGCATCTGGGACCTGTTCCGTGACGAGTACCTGCCGGCTGACGACGAGTCGGACAAGTGGGGCCGCTACGAGATCACCAAGACGGCGACCGCCTCGGACTTCGACGGCACCACCTCGCTGTCGGTGGCGATGCGCGTCGACGACGGTGCGGTCACCGCGGAGGCGGTCGGCACCGGCCCGATCGACGCGTTCCTGCGCGTGCTGAAGGACCAGGGCGTCGAGGTCACGCTGTACGACTACTCGGAGCACACGATGAGCGCCTCGGGTGACGCGAAGGCGGCCTCGTACGTCGAGCTCGACGTCGACGGCACGCGGCTGTGGGGCGTCGGGATCGACGCCGACATCGCGACGGCGTCGCTCAAGGCGATCGTGTCCGCGGTGAACCGGGCGGTCCGTGCGGGTGCGGCGTCGGGTGCGTCCTCGCCGGAGCTCGTCACCGCGTAGCGCTCGTCGCGATCACCGCCGGGAGGCGCGGTGCGGGTCCGTCCCGCACCGCGCCTCCCGGCGTTGTGGGTCGGGTGCGCGGGTGTGTGCGTGCGCGCGGGTGCGGGCGTGTGGGCGCGGGCGTGCGGGCGCGTTCGAGCCCATCACCCCTGCAATGGAAAGCCGAATTGCTCGTAGGAGGTCGAAAGTTCCGGTCACCCATGAGCGATTCGGCAAACCATGAGCGGTTCGGCCACCCACGAGCGCAGCCTCGAGTCGGTCGATCGGGGCGCGGGCCACGTGCGCGTTCGAACCCATCGCACCTGCAGTGGAAAGCCGAATCGCTCGTAGGAGGTCGAAAGTTCCGGCCAACCACGAGCGATCCGGCCAACCACGAGCGGTCCGGCCAACCACGAGCGATCCGGCCAACCACGAGCGATCCGGCACGCCCCGCACGACCCTCGGCAGCGCCGTGTCGGACGGGCGGGGGATACTGGGACCATGCCGCTGTACCGGGACGAGTGCGTCGTGCTGCGCACCCACAAGCTCGGGGAAGCAGACCGCATCGTCACCATGCTCAGCCGGCAGCACGGCAAGATCCGCGCCGTGGCGAAGGGCGTCCGCCGCACCGCCTCGAAGTTCGGCAGTCGCCTCGAACCGTTCATGGTCGTCGATGCCCAGTTCTACGAGGGCCGCTCCCTCGACATCGTCACCCAGGCCGAGTCCCTCGGTTCGTACGGCGCGCAGATCGTCGCCGACTACGGCGCCTACACGGCCGCCAGCGCCATGGTCGAGACCGCCGACCGCCTGAGCGAGGCGGACGCCGGACTCCAGCAGTACCTCCTGCTCGTCGGCGCCCTCCGTTCGCTGGCCCGCGGGGAGCACGCCGCGACGGCGACGCTCGACTCCTACCTCCTCCGGGCGATGAGCATCGCCGGTTGGGCGCCGTCGTTCGGCGACTGCGCGGTGACGGGGGAGCCCGGCCCGCACTCGGCGTTCGTCGTGCAGCTCGGCGGGGTCGTCGCCGACCGCGCCGCACCTCCCGGCACCCCGCGACTCGACCCGGTGACCCTCGCGCTGCTCGGTTCGCTCCTCGCCGGGGACTGGACCACCGTCGATGCCGCCGACGAACGGACCCGTTCCCGGGCCTCCGGCGTGGTCGCGGCCTACGCACAGTGGCACCTGGAACGATCGCTCAGGTCGCTACCGCACGTCGACCGCACCGAGCACCCGGCTCCGGTCGCACCGACACCGGGTGGCGTCCCGGCAGCGGTGGCCGCGACCCCGACCCCCGCGGTGCCGACCCCGACCGCCGCCGACGCCGAAGGAACCCCTGCATGAGCCCACGCCGGTACGCCGAGTCCGAACCGCTGCGTCCCGTCGACTGGACCGGGGAGCAGCCGCCGGCGATCCCCGCACAGTTCGTCCCGGAGCACGTGGCGATCGTCATGGACGGCAACGGCCGGTGGGCGAACCAGCGCGGTCTCACCCGGGTCGAGGGGCACAAGGCCGGCGAGGCCTCGCTCCTCGACGTCGTCGCGGGCGCGATCCAGATCGGCGTCAAGCACGTGTCGGCATACGCGTTCTCGACCGAGAACTGGAAACGCTCGCCCGACGAGGTCCGGTTCCTGATGGGCTTCAACCGCGAGGTCATCCACCGCCGCCGCGACCAGCTCCACGCGTGGGGTGTCCGGGTGCGCTGGGCCGGTCGCCGGCCCCGCCTGTGGCGGAGCGTGGTCGACGAACTGCAGGCAGCGGAGCGGATGACCGCAGCGAACGACGTCTGCACCCTCACGATGTGCGTCAACTACGGCGGTCGCAACGAGATCGTGGACGCGGTGCGCAGCATGGCCGAGGACGTCGCCGCCGGCCGGATGAAGCCGAGCCAGGTCACCGAGAAGGCCCTCGCGAAGCGGCTCTACGTGCCCGAGCTGCCCGACGTCGACCTCTTCCTCCGCAGCTCCGGCGAGCAGCGCACGTCCAACTTCATGCTGTGGCAGTCGGCGTACGCCGAGATGGTGTTCCTCGACCGGCTCTGGCCGGACTTCCGTCGCACCGATCTCTGGGGAGCGATCGAGGAGTACGCGCGCCGCGACCGCAGGTACGGTGGCGCGGTGGACGCGCCCACCGCCTGACGGGAGGCCCGTGGCGGCGCCGACCCGCGCCTCCCGTCCGGCCCGTCCCGGTTCGACCCGAGCTGGTCGCACGACGTGTCGCCCCGAGGAGCGGTCGGCGACATTTCCTGCGACCAGCTCGATGCGCGTGCGGCACGTCCTGCGACCAGCTGGGATGCCGCGGCCCTGTCCCCTCGCCCGGAGCGGGAGCTGCGGAGGCCACGATCGAAGCACTTGCGGTCGAGATGTGCTCCCGACGTCAGCCCAGCTGCGTCGCCGCTCCGCGGACCGCGTCGAGGGTGGCCCGGATGCTCGGGACACGGTCCGCCCCGCGGGCGACGACGACCTCGACACGGCGCGCGAGTACGTCGTCGACCCGCTCCACCGCGACCGCCGACGGGATGACGGTGCTCGCGAGTGCCAGCCGGGGGAGCAGCGCCACCCCGAGGCCCGCGGCGACGAGCCCCAGGACCGCGGCCGCGTTGTCCGTCTCGAGCACGATGCGGGGCGTGAACCCGGCCGTCGCACATGAGGCGAGCAGGTGTCCCCGACAGCGCGGGCAACCGCCGATCCACCGTGCGTCGCGGAGCGAGGCGAGGTCCACGACATCGTCCGACGCGCCGACCCTCTCGGCACGCCTGCTGCCCAGGGCGACCGGCTGTCCGACCGCCGCCGACGCACCGGGGTCCGTCGTGCCTCCCGGCCGGACCAGCCTGAGCGGGTCATGGCCCAGCGACCGGGAGACGAGCGTGGGGTCGGGCGCCACCTCGTCGCCCACGTACGTGAAGGTCACGGCGACGTCGACCTCGTCCCGCCGGAGGAGGTCGATCGCCTCGGGAGGCTCCGCCTCGACGTAGGACGTCGTGACGCCGGGAGCGACCCGCGCCATGGTCGCGAGGACCGACGGCACGAGCGTCGACGACGCACTCGGGAACCCGGCGATCCGGACCCGCCCGCGGGCGAGGCCGCCGACGGCCTCGAGGTCCTCGCGGGCCGCGGTCAGCGCCGCCTCGACCGACAGGGCGTGCTCGGCGAGCACCCGTCCGGACGCGGTCAGGGTCGCCCCGCGCCCACCCCGCAGCACGAGGTCGTGCCCGAGTCGCCGTTCGGCGCGGGAGAGGAGCTGGCTCACGGCCGGCTGGCTGTACCCGAGCGAGGTCGCGGCTCGGCTGATCGAGCCCGAGTCGCGGACCGCGCGGAGCACCCGCAGGAGCTGGGGATCGAGGTCGTCCACAACGTCATGTTATGGGTCCGCGAACGAAGCTGCCCTGGTGTGATGGAACGGACTGCGCGAACGTGGCGGCATGGACTCCTTCGTCGACGGCTCCGGCTACCTCGCGGCCTGCACGGCGGGCCTGCCCACGCACGGCACGCTCGCGGCGATGCGCGCCGACCTCGACGCGTGGGGCCGGGCAGCGTCGTCCCCGATCACGTACGGCGCTCTCGTCGAGGAGGGTCGCGCACTCTTCGCCCGCATCGTCGGTGTCGACCCGTCGCGGGTCGCCACGGGCT
This sequence comes from Curtobacterium sp. 'Ferrero', assembly GCF_002412165.1. Classification (GTDB taxonomy): domain Bacteria; phylum Actinomycetota; class Actinomycetes; order Actinomycetales; family Microbacteriaceae; genus Curtobacterium. The sequence goes on along the minus strand of NZ_NXIA01000015.1, from coordinate 9,534 downwards.
CGCAGACCTCGGCGATGGTCGCGGTCGCCGCGGCAGCCCTGCCCGACGGCGCCGAGGTGGTCGTCCCCGACGGTGACTTCAGCTCGGTCGTGTTCCCCTTCCACGCGCAGGCGTACCGCGGCGTCCGGTCCGGAGCGTCCCGCTCGCCCGGCTCGCCGACGAGGTGCGTCCCGGCACCGCGATGGTCGCGTGGTCCGCCGTGCAGTCGTCGAGCGGCGCGGTCACCGACCCGGAGCCCGTCGTCGCCGCGGCACGCGCCGTCGGGGCGCTCACCCTGTGCGACCTGACGCAGGCCGCCGGGGTGCTCCCCGTGGACGCGTCGTCGTTCGACGTCACCGTCACGCACGCCTACAAGTGGTTGTGCACGCCGCGTGGGGTCGCCTTCGCGACGTTCTCCGACGAGGCGCTCGAGCGGCTCCGGCCCGTGCAGGCCGGCTGGTACGCGGGCGCCGACGTGTGGTCGTCGTGCTACGGCCCGACCATGCGGCTCGCCGACGACGCCCGTCGGTTCGACGTGTCGCCCGCGTGGCAGGCCTGGCCCGGAGCGGTCGCCGCGCTGCGGCACCTCGCGTCCGTCGACGCGGCATCGGCCTGGAGGCACGCCACCGGTCTCACGGACCGGCTCGCGGACGCGCTCGGGTCGCCGCGGAGCGGTCAGGCCATCACGACGTTCCCGGATACGGACGGTGTGGCGCTGCGGGCGCTGACGGACGCGGGCGTGACCGCGAGCGGGCGCGCCGGGCGGCTCCGCCTGGCCTTCCATCTCTGGAACGACGAGGGCGACGTGACCCGCGTTGCCGACGTGCTCGGGGCGCTCGTCGGCTTCAGACCTGTGGGGTGAGCTCCCTGTCCACAGGCACCGCGCCTCCCGTCCGCCGACGGCCGTGAGGCCGGTACGCTTGCCGGGTACGTTTCCGCACCGGGCACCCAGTCCGGCGAACCCTGGAGCTCCTCTTGGCACAGCCCTCCCGTCTCGACAGCGTCATCGCCCTGGCCAAGGGCCGCGGCTTCGTGTTCCAGTCGGGTGAGATCTACGGCGGATCCCGGTCCGCGTGGGACTACGGGCCCCTCGGCGTCGAGCTCAAGGAGAACATCAAGCGCCAGTGGTGGCAGCGGTTCGTCCGTGGCCGCGGCGACATGGTGGGCCTCGACTCCGCCGTCATCCTGCCGCGCAAGGTGTGGGAGGCCTCTGGCCACGTCGCCACCTTCACCGACCCGCTCGTCGAGTGCCTGCACTGCCACCACCGTTTCCGTGAGGACCACCTGATCGAGGCGTTCGTCGCGAAGAAGGGCCGTCAGCCCGAGGGCGGGATGGCCGAGATCGCTTGCTCGAACTGCGGTACCCGCGGGCAGTGGACCGAGCCGCGCGAGTTCTCCGGCATGCTCAAGACCTACCTCGGCCCGGTCGAGTCCGAAGAGGGGCTGAACTTCCTCCGCCCGGAGACCGCGCAGGGCATCTTCGTCGACTTCGCGCAGGTCGTGACGACGAGCCGCATGAAGCCCCCGTTCGGCATCGGCCAGGTCGGCAAGGCGTTCCGCAACGAGATCACGCCCGGCAACTTCATCTTCCGCACCCGCGAGTTCGAGCAGATGGAGATCGAGTACTTCGTGCCGCCGGCGTCGGCGCAGGAGCACTACGAGCAGTGGATCACGGACTCGGTGGCGTTCTACACCGACCTCGGCATCGACCCCGAGAACCTCCGCCGCTTCGACGTGCCGGACGGCGAGCGGGCGCACTACTCCGACGCGACCGCGGACATCGAGTACCGGTTCGGGTTCCAGGGCTCGGAGTGGGGCGAGCTGATGGGCGTCGCGAACCGCACCGACTTCGACTTGAAGAACCACATCGAGGCGTCCGGCAAGGACCTCAAGTACTTCGACCAGGCGGCGAACGAGAAGTACGTGCCGTACGTGATCGAGCCGTCGTTCGGCCTCACCCGTGCCCTCATGGCGTTCCTCATCGACGCCTACCACGAGGACGAGGCCCCGAACGCGAAGGGCGGCGTCGACAAGCGCACGGTCCTGCGGCTCGACCCGCGCCTGGCCCCGGTCAAGGCCGCGGTGCTGCCGCTGTCCCGCAACGAGCAGCTCTCCCCGGTCGCCCGCGGACTCGCCGACGACCTGCGCCAGTACTGGAACGTCGACTTCGACGACGCCGGCGCGATCGGTCGTCGCTACCGTCGCCACGACGAGATCGGCACGCCGTTCTGCATCACGGTCGACTTCGACACCCTCGACGACAAGGCCGTCACGGTGCGGGAGCGCGACACCATGAGCCAGGAGCGCGTCTCGCTCGACCAGCTGCAGGGCTACCTCGCGGCGCGACTGCTCGGCGCGTAGTACCCGCCGGAACCAGGTTCCGGACTCGGAACCGCGCTTTTCCGCGGTGCTGTGTCCGGAATCTGGCTCCGTGCGGGCCCCGGTGCTCGGTCCGGAGCGCGGTTCCGATCCGGAATAGGCCGGGAGCGCGCGCGTTGGCATCATCATGACTGACTCTGTGAAGGTCGATGTCTGGTCGGACATCGCGTGCCCCTGGTGCTACATCGGCAAGCGGAAGTTCGAGTCCGGCGTGGCCGCCTTCGCCGGCTCGGCGGATGCCCGTCCGGTCGAGGTCGAGTACCACTCGTTCGAGCTCAGCCCCGACACCCCGGTCGACTTCGAGGGCACCGAGGCCGAGTTCCTCTCGCAGCACAAGGGCCTCCCGGTCGCGCAGGCGCAGCAGATGATCGACCAGGTCGCCGGCATCGCCGCCACGGTCGGCCTGCACTACGACTACGACGCCCTGCACCACACCAACACGGTCAAGGCGCACCAGGTGATCCACCTCGCGAAGCAGCACGGCAAGCAGCTCGAGATGGTCGAACGCCTGTTCACCGCCTACTTCGAGCGCGGTGAACACGTCGGGCAGGACGAGTCGCTCGCCGACCTCGCCGCATCGGTCGGGTTGGACCGCGACGAGGTGCTCACCACCCTCCGTGACGACGCGCAGCTCGCCGCGGTCCGCGCCGACCAGGCCCAGGCGCAGGCGTTCGGCATCAACGGCGTCCCGTTCTTCGTCATCGACGGCAAGTACGGCGTCTCCGGTGCACAGGACCCGGCCACCTTCGCGCAGGTGCTCCAGCAGGTCGTGCAGCTCCGCGAGACGACCCCCGCCGAGGTCGCGGAGGCGACGCAGCGCGCCGCGGACGACGCCGAGGCGGATGCGGAGGCGGCCCGATGACGGACGTGCGCGTGGACGGCCAGGCCGGGTCGCGCCTCCAGTCCGACGGCCAGGAGGCGCGACCCGCCCTGCTCACGCTCGTCACGCCCGGCGGTGCGCCGGTCTGCGAGGGCGACTCGTGCTCCTTGCCCGGCGCCGAGGGGGACTGGAGCGAGGTCCCCGACTGACGCGGCCGCGAGCGGCGCTGCCCGCGGGGATCGCTCGGGGCTGCTCGTCCCGGCGGAGGCGCATCGCGCCCCGTGACGAACACTGCGCCCCGACACCGCGGGGCGCGGTGCTCAGCTCGGGGCGCAGTGCTGCGTCCGCGGACCGTCAGCGGACGGGGTCCTCGTCGGTGATGTCGGCGACGGTGGCGCCGTACGCGGTGACGAGGTCGTCCGCGTCGACGAAGGCGCTCGCGCCGTGACGCCCGGCGCCGAGCGCGACCCGTCGGCCGACGATGCGCTCGTCCGCGAACACGGGCAGGTCGCCGGTCGCGCCGATCGGCGTGATCGTGCCGCGCTCGTAGCCCGAGGCCTCGAGCGCGGTCGCGGCGTCGGGCATCGAGAGCTTGTTGACGCCGACGACCGTGCGGAGCTTCTTCCACGCGATGCTGCGGCCGCCGGGGACGAGCGCCAGGAGGAAGCCGCCATCGTGCCGCTTCACGACGAGCGTCTTGACGATGTCGCCCGGGTCGATGCCGAGCAGACCCGCAGCCTGTTCGAGGGAGTCGGCGGCCGGACGTTCGACGACCTCGACCCGCAGGCCACGGGCGGTGGCGTCGGCATCGAAGCGGGCGATCGCGGAGTCCGTCATGTGGACAACGCTACCGGCGCGCACCGACGTGGGAGGATGGGAGCCGTATGACGATCACACAAGCGCCCCCGAAGGGACTGCGCATCGGCCCGATCGAGGTCGAGGCGCCGGTCGTGCTCGCCCCGATGGCGGGCATCACGAACATGGCGTACCGCCGGCTCTGCCGCGAGTACGGCGCCGGCCTGTACGTCTGCGAGATGATCACGTCGCGGGCCCTCGTCGAGCGGACCCCCGTGTCGATGCAGCTCATCCAGCACCACGAGTCCGAGACGCCGCGCTCGATCCAGCTCTACGGCGTCGAGCCGAACACGGTGGCCGAGGCAGCGACCATCCTCGTCGGCGAGGACCGGGCCGACCACATCGACCTCAACTTCGGCTGCCCGGTCCCGAAGGTCACCCGCAAGGGCGGCGGAGCGGCACTGCCGTGGAAGCTCGACCTCTTCAAGGACCTCGTCGAGAAGACCGTCAAGGCCGCCGGCGACGTCCCCGTCACCGTGAAGATGCGCAAGGGCATCGACGCGGACCACCTGACCTACCTCGACGCCGCCCGGATCGCGCGCGACGCCGGGGTCGCAGCCGTGTCCCTGCACGCCCGGACCGCGAACGAGCACTACTCCGGGCACGCCGACTGGTCGGCCATCGCGACGCTCAAGGAGACCATCACCGACATCCCGGTGCTCGGCAACGGCGACATCTGGTCCGCGGCGGACGCAATGCGCATGGTCGACGAGACCGGCTGCGACGGGGTCGTCGTCGGTCGGGGCTGCCTCGGCCGACCGTGGCTGTTCGGCGACCTCGCCGCCGCGTTCCGCGGCGAGGACGTCCGCGCGATGCCGTCCCTCGGCGACGTCACGGTCGCGTTCCGTCGTCACGCCGAGCTGCTCGTCGAGTTCTTCGGCTCCGAGGACCACGGCTGCCGCGACGTCCGCAAGCACGTGGCCTGGTACTTCAAGGGGTACCCGATCGGCAGCGAGGTCCGGTCCGGGCTCGCGATGGCGTCCAGCCTGCAGGAGATCGACGACCTGCTCGGTCAGCTCGACTGGTCCGCGCCGTACCCCGGTGCCGACGTCGAGGGCCCGCGCGGGCGTGCGGGGCACCCCAAGCGGACCGCCCTGCCCGACCGCTGGCTCGAGTCCCGCGACGTCGACGAGGAGTTCCGCAAGGTCCTCGCCGCCGCCGAGCTGCACCACAGCGGCGGATGAGCGCCACCGCCTCCTACGGTCCCGCCGACGCCGAGCGCTGGCTGCCCGAGCAGCACTCGAACCGCCGGTCCGACTTCGCCCGTGACCGCGCCCGGCTGCTGCACTCGAGCGCGCTCCGACGGCTCGCCGCGAAGACGCAGGTGCTCAGCCCCACGACCGGGCTCGACTTCGCCCGCAACCGTCTGACGCACTCGCTCGAGGTCGCGCAGGTCGGCCGGGAGCTCGCCGACTCGCTCGGCCTCGACCCGGACGTCGTCGACACCGCCTGCCTGGCACACGACATCGGACACCCGCCGTTCGGCCACAACGGCGAGACCGCGGTGAACGCCTGGGCGGCCGACATCGGCGGGTTCGAGGGCAACGCGCAGACCCTTCGGCTGCTCACCCGGCTCGAGCCCAAGGTCTACGGCTCCGGGCCGGACGACGACCGCGCCTACGGGCTCAACCTGACGCGGGCATCGCTCGACGCCAGCTGCAAGTACCCGTGGCCGGCGTCGCACGGGGTCTCCGAGGCCTCCTCCGGCCGGACCAAGTTCGGGTTCTACGACGACGACCACGCGGCGTTCGAGTGGCTGCGCGCGGGAGCACCGCGGCGGCAGCGGTGCATCGAGGCGCAGGTCATGGACCTGTCGGACGACATCGCGTACTCGGTGCACGACTTCGAGGACGCCGTGGTGGCGGGATTCATCGACGTCGCCGCGCTCGGTGACCGCGTCGGCGAGAACGACATCGTCACCGCCATGCACGCCTGGGTCGGGGACGACCTCAGCCGCGAGGAACTGCTCGAGGCGTTCGACCGGCTCCGTGCGCTGCCCCTGTGGATGACCTCCTACGACGGCTCCCGGCGGGACCTCGCACGCCTCAAGAACCTGACCTCGCAGCTCATCGGTCGCTTCGCACGGACGGCCACGGCAGCGACGCGGGAGTCCTACGCCTCCGGGTCCCTCGTGCGCTTCGCCGCGTCGGTCGTCACGCCGCCGGAGATCATCGGCGAGATCGCGGTGCTCAAGGGCATCGTCGCGGCGTTCGTCATGACCCACGGCGACCGCCAGCCGGTGTACGAGGAGCAGCGGCGGGTGCTCACCGAACTGCTCGACGCGTTGGCGGCCACCGGCAGTGCCGACCTCGAGCCGGGGTTCGCGGCTGATTGGCGTGCGGCGGACGACGATGCCGGTCGGCTCCGGGCCGTGGTCGACCAGGTGGCGAGCCTGACCGACCAGGGGGCGCTGGCGTGGCACCGGCGGTTGGTCGTGGGGGAGCAGGAGCGGACGCACATCCCGGTGTGATGCCGGCGCGCCTCGGCGTCGCGACCGGTCCGTCGGTCCTGCACCGTGCCTCCCGGCCCGCCGGAACCGCGCCGTGCCTCCCTGCCTGCTGGTCCTGCACCGCGCGTCCCGGTCGCTCGCCGGTCCACAGGCGGACCGACCGCAGCCGATCGTCGGCAGCACGAACTAAGATCGTCGGGTGGTCAGGATCGCGCGGAACGACATCGACGAGGTCCGCTCGCGTGTCAACATCGCCGACGTGGTCGGCGACTACGTGACCCTCAAGCACGCCGGCGTCGGGTCGATGAAGGGCCTGTGCCCGTTCCACGACGAGCGGTCGCCGTCCTTCCACGTCCGGCCGCAGGTCGGCCGGTACCACTGCTTCGGCTGCGGCGAGGACGGCGACGTCTTCAGCTTCATCATGGCGCAGGACCACACCACCTTCGCCGAGGCCGTCGAGCGGATGGCGGCGAAGATCGGGTACACGCTCCACTACGAGGAGGGTGAGGGGCCCCGCACCGACTACAACACGCGTGCGCGGCTCATCGCGGCGAACGAGGCCGCGCTCGAGTTCTTCACCGGACAGCTCACGACCGCCGCTGCCGACCCGGCCCGACGCTTCCTGGGGGAGCGCGGCTTCGACCCCGGCGCGGCGCAGCACTTCGGCGTCGGCTTCGCACCGAAGTCGTACGACGCGCTCAAGGACCACCTCCGCGGACGCGGCTTCACGCTCGAGGAGCTCACGAGCGCCGGACTCGTCAGCCAGGGCGACCGCTCGCCGTACGACCGGTTCCGGGGGCGGCTCATGTGGCCGATCCGCGACGTCACCGGCGCCACGATCGGGTTCGGCGCGCGTCGCCTGCTCGACGACGACAAGGGTCCGAAGTACCTCAACACCCCCGAGACGCCGATCTACCACAAGAGCCAGGTGCTCTACGGGATCGACCTCGCCCGCCGGGAGATCGCGAAGCAGAAGCAGGTCGTGATCGTCGAGGGCTACACCGACGTGATGGCGTGCCACCTCGCCGGGGTCACCACCGCGGTCGCGACGTGCGGCACCTCGTTCGGCGTCGACCACATCAAGGTCCTCCGACCGATGCTCGGCGACGTCAGCGGTGCCGACCCGAACGCGAACGGTGAGGTCGTCTTCACCTTCGACCCGGACGAGGCCGGGCAGCGGGCCGCCTCCCGCGCGTTCGCCGAGGAGCAGCGGTTCGCCGCGCAGACCTTCGTCGCCGTCGCCCCCGGAGGGCTCGACCCGTGCGACCTCAGGCTCGCCCGCGGGGACGACGCGATCCGCCGCCTCGTCACGAACAAGCGGCCGATGTTCGAGTTCATGATCCGACGGACCCTCGACGGGCACGACCTCGAGACCGTCGAAGGTCGCGTCGGCGCGCTCCGCGCCGCAGCACCGGTGCTCGCCACCATCCGCGACCGCTCGCTGACCCAGGGCTACGTCCGCGAGCTCGCCGGTTGGCTCGGCCTCGAGATCCCGGAGGTCCGTCGGGCCGTCGAGAGCGCACGGCAGCGCGCCCGTTCCGGGCACGACGACCGGACGGGAGGCCCGGTGCCGGTCGCGCAGATCGGTCCGGGTGGGGAGGTGCTCGCCCCCGCCGACGAGCCCGTGGCCGGGCTCCGCTCCCTGCCGAACGACCCCATCACGCGGATGGAGCGCGACGCGGTCATGGCGATGGTCCAGCAGCCCGGGCACGTCGGGGCACCGCTGCTCGGGCTCGCGGCCGCGGCGACGTTCTCCGCTCCGATGCTCGCCGTGGTGCGGGATGCGGTCGTGGCGAACGTCGATGCGATCGGCGTCGGGGACTGGCTCGACCGGCTGCTCACCGACGTGCCGATGCCGTTGCGGGGGCTCGTGCAGGAGCTCGCGCTCTCGCCGATCCCGGCCCGCACCGACGAGGACCTCGCGCTCTACTGCCGGAGCATCGTCGTCGCCCTGGTCGAGCGCGACCTGCTCGCCCGGAAGGCCTCGTTGCTCGGACAGCTCCAGCGCGCCGACCCGCACGAGCAGGCCGACCGTCGTGCCGAGATCCAGCGGCAGCTCGTCGACATCGATGCGCAGCGGATGCGGCTGCGGGCGGACGCCGAGGCCGCTGCGGCTGCGGCCGGGCAGCGCTGAGCGGAGACACCTCCGGTCGGCCCCCGCGGGTCTGAGGAACGCGGGTTCCCCTGCGGGCGATCGGCCGAACGGGCGGAAGTGGTGCGCCGAGCGGGCTGCGTTGCGGTGGTGCGTCGTGCCTCCCGGCCGTGCCCTTGATCGCAGGAAGTGTCGGCCGCCCGGACTCCAGGCGGCGTGTCGTGCGACCGGCTCGGACCCCGTGCGGCGTGTTGTGCGACCAACAGCCGCGCGCCGAGCGGGCGGAACTCGCTGCCCGTAGGACGCAGGGCGCGTCGGTGGCGGGCGCGGCGTGCGGGAACCAGACTCGGACGGGTAGGTAGCCGGCGCGCGGTTCACCGAGCGGGCGGAACCTGCCGGATCCGGACGTCGCACGGGACCGATTCCGCCCGTTCGCGGTGTTGCGGGGGTGCGCCGTGCCTCCACGCCGGGTCCGCGCCGTCGCAGGTCGTCTCGACAAGACGCGGACACCGGGCAATTCGCTGCTCGGGCGGAACGTGGCGTTCGCGGGGCGTGAGCGGGCCGAAAGTCGCTTGTTGCGCCGGACAGCGCGCCGAGCGGGCGGAATGCGCCGGACACGGGTGTCGGACGTGTCCGATTCCGCCCGCTCGTCGAGTCGCGGGGGTGCGCCGTGCCTCCAGATCAGGCCAGCTTCGGTCGCGAGGGTGTGTCGGCTGGCGCGGGCACCGGGTGACATGCCGAGCGGGCGGAATGCGCCGTACACCGGTGTCGGATGCGTCCGATTCCGCCCGTTCGCGGTGTTGCGGGGGTGCGTCGCGCCTCCGGGTCAGGCCAGCACTGGCCGGGAAAGTCCTCGGGGGAGACGCCGGACCGAGTAGTGCGCCGAGCGGGTGGAACGTGCCGGACGCGGAGGTCCGGCGGGTCCGATTCCGCCCGTTCGGGGGGGGGGGGGGGGGGGGG
>NZ_NXIA01000014.1 GCF_002412165.1 Curtobacterium sp. 'Ferrero' | reverse complement strand
GCGACAGAACTGTGCCGCGTGCGCGCGCTGAACTGTCGCTTTCGCGGGAGCGACACCGAGATCTGTCGCTTTCCGAGACCGGACGGACTGGAGGCACGGTGCCAGCTGGCACCGTGCCTCCCGTCCGTCGTGTGGTCGGATCGTCAGTCGGCGAGGATTTGCAGGAGGTCCTTGCGGAGCTGGTCCACCCGGTCCGTCGCCGCGGTGATCTGCTCGTCCGTCGCCGTCGTCCGGTACATGTGCAGGACGCCCATGGTCTTCCGGAGCGACTCGACGAAGGCGCGCTGGGCGTCCGGCATGCCGGGCGCCTCGAACGCGGCCGCGATCTCGTCCGCCTTCGCCTCCGCCTCGGCCCTGCCGGCGTCGGTGAGCTCGAAGAGCGTCTTCCGACCGTCGCCCGTCGAGACGACGAGGTCCTCGTCCACGAGCTGCTGGAGCGTCGGGTAGACCGAGCCCGGGCTCGGCTTCCAGGCGCCACCGGTGCGCTCGGCGATCGTCTTGATCACGGCGTACCCGTTCTGCGGGCCCTCGGCGAGGAGGCCGAGGATCGCGAGGCGGACGTCGCCGCGGCGTCGGCGCTCGCGGCCGCCGAACCCGGGACCGCCGAACCCGGGGCCGAAGCCCGGTCCGCCGAACCCGGGGCCGAAGCCGCGGCCGGGGCCGAAGCCGCGGCCGGGGCCGAAGCCGCCGCGCTGGTGGTCGCCGCGGTCGCGTCCGGGGAAGCCGGCGCCGTGGTGGTGGCGCGGGCCGCCGAAGCGGGGACCGCGCGGGTGCTGGTGCTGCTGGGGGTTCATGTCGTCGAAGCGCATGAGGTGTCCTTCCGTCGTGGTGAGTCGGCTCGCGATCCGGTCTGACCGATCGGCCTTCGTCGTATCGCGATGTAGTGACGATAGATCGGTAACTATCGGTCTGTCAAGCGCTTTTGCCGCTCGGGCCGTTGTCGGTGGTCGCGGGCAGGATGGGACGGACCATGACGGACGTCCTCGAGCGTTTCTCCCCCGCGACCGCGGAGTGGTTCCGCGGTGCCTTCGCCGCGCCGACCCCGGCCCAGACCGGGGCGTGGGACGCCATCTCGACCGGACAGCACGCGCTCGTCATCGCGCCGACCGGGTCGGGCAAGACGCTCGCATCGTTCCTGTGGTCGATCGACCGGCTCATCAGCGCCGACGATCGGCCACCCGCCAAGCAACGGACCCGCGTGCTCTACGTGTCCCCGCTCAAGGCGCTCGGCGTGGACGTCGAGCGGAACCTCCGCAGCCCGCTCGTCGGCATCACCCAGACGGCCAGGCGGCTCGGCACCGAACCGCCCGAGGTCACGGTCGGCGTCCGCAGCGGAGACACCCCGTCGTCCGACCGGCAGCGGCTCCTGCGGCAGCCTCCGGACATCCTCATCACGACGCCCGAGTCGCTGTACCTCATGCTCACCTCGCGCGCGCGGGAGACGCTCGTCAACGTCGACACCGTCATCGTGGACGAGGTGCACGCGGTGGCCTCGACCAAGCGCGGCGCACACCTCGCCGTTTCGCTCGAACGCCTCGACGACCTGCTCGAGCAGCCGGTGCAGCGCATCGGGCTGTCGGCGACGGTCCGCCCGCCGGAGGAGGTCGCGCGGTTCCTCGGCGGTCGGGCTCCCGTCACGATCATCGCACCCCCCGCGCAGAAGACGTTCGACCTGCGGGTCGTGGTGCCGGTCGACGACATGGCCGAGCTCGGGGCGCCGCCGGTCGGGGCCGACGCCACCGAGGCGCCGTCGAACGGGTCGATCTGGCCGCACGTCGAGGAACGCGTGGTCGACCTGGTCGAGGAGCACCGGTCGACCATCGTCTTCGCCAACTCCCGACGGCTGGCGGAGCGCCTGACCGCGCGGTTGAACGAGATCCACGAGGAGCGAGTGCTCGCCGCCTCGGGGGCCGGCGAGCCGGTGGCCGCCGGGGTCGGCGCACCGGTGACGCAGTCGCCGGGCCGCGCGTCCGCCCACGCGCCCGTCGCCCAGCCGAAGCGGCCGCCGGCCGACGTCATCGGCGCGTCCGGGCAGACCGGCGGGGGCGGGTCCGACGCCAGCGTCCCGGTGCTCGCGCGGGCACACCACGGCTCGGTGTCGAAGGACCAGCGGGCCATCATCGAGGACGACCTGAAGTCCGGACGGCTCCGTTGCGTCGTCGCCACGAGCTCGCTCGAACTCGGCATCGACATGGGCGAGGTCGACCTCGTCGTGCAGGTCGAGGCGCCGCCGTCGGTCGCGAGCGGCCTGCAGCGGGTCGGTCGCGCCGGACACCAGGTCGGCGAGGTCTCCCGCGGGGTCCTGTTCCCGAAGCACCGTGCGGACCTGGTGAACAGCGCGGTGACCGTGGAACGGATGGTCCGCGGCGAGATCGAGTCGATCGGGGTGCCCGCGAACCCGCTCGACGTCCTGGCGCAGCAGACCGTCGCGGCGGGAGCGGTCGACACCCTGGACGTCGAGCACTGGTTCGAGCTGGTGCGGCGGAGCGCGCCGTTCAGCGGGCTGCCGCGCTCGGCGTTCGAGGCGACGCTCGACCTCGTGACCGGCCGGTACCCCAGCGACGAGTTCGCCGAGCTCCGGCCGCGCCTGGTCTGGGACCGGGTGCACGGCACGCTGACGGGTCGGCCGGGTGCGCAGCGCTTGGCCGTGACGAGCGGCGGCACGATCCCCGACCGCGGCATGTTCGGCGTGTTCATGGTCGGCGAACGTGCGTCCCGGGTCGGTGAACTCGACGAGGAGATGGTCTACGAGTCCCGGGTCGGCGACGTCTTCGCACTCGGCGCGACCAGTTGGCGCATCGAGGAGATCACGCACGACCGGGTCCTCGTCAGCCCGGCGTTCGGCCAGCCGGGACGGGTGCCGTTCTGGAAGGGGGACGGACTGGGCCGGCCGGCCGAGCTGGGCCGCGCCACCGGGGCGTTCGTGCGTGAGGTCGACGCCGCCTCCGACGAGGACGCCCGCGCGCGCGTCGCCGAGGGCGGGCTCGACGACCGCGCCGTGACGAACCTGCTCACGTTCCTCCGCGACCAGCGAGCGGCCACCGGCGCCGTGCCGAACGACACGACGCTCGTCGTCGAGCGGTTCCGCGACGAGCTCGGCGACTGGCGTCTCGTCATGCACTCCCCCTACGGCATGCAGGTGCACGCGCCGTGGGCCCTCGCGGTCGGTGCCCGACTCCGGGAGCGACACGGGATCGACGGCGATGCGATGGCGGCCGACGACGGCATCGTGGTCCGGATCCCGGAGACCGACGCCGAGCCGCCCGGAGCCGACCTGTTCGTCTTCGAGCGCGACGAGCTCGAGGTGCTCGTGACGGACGAGGTCGGTGGATCGGCCCTGTTCGCGGCACGGTTCCGCGAGTGCGCGGCACGGGCCCTCCTGCTGCCGCGGAGGAACCCCGGACAGCGTTCGCCCCTCTGGCAGCAGCGCCAGCGTGCGTCGCAGCTGCTCGAGGTGGCGCAGAAGTACCCGACGTTCCCGATCGTGCTCGAGACCGTGCGCGAGGTCCTGCAGGACGTCTACGACGTACCGGCCCTGCTCGGGATCGCCGACGACATCGCCGGGCGGCGGATCCGGCTGGTGGAGAGCGAGACCGAGCAGCCGTCGCCGTTCGCACGGTCACTCCTGTTCGGCTACGTCGCGGCGTTCATGTACGAGGGCGACTCGCCGCTCGCGGAGCGCCGGGCGGCGGCACTCTCCCTCGACTCCACCCTGCTCGGGGAGCTCCTCGGACGGGCCGAGCTCCGGGAGCTGCTCGACCCGGCCGTCATCGCCTCGGTCGAACAGGACCTCCAGCGCCGTTCGCCCGACCGCCGGGCCCGGGACGCCGAGGGGATCGTCGACGTGCTGCGGCTGGTCGGCGCGCTCGACCTCGCCGAGGTCACGGCACGGAGTTGGGCGGCCGACACGGGCGACGAGGCAGCGGTCGCCGCCGCCCTGCAGGCGCTCGAACGCGATCGTCGGGTGCTGTCGTTCACGCACGCCGGCGAGACCCGTTGGGCGGTCATCGAGGACGCCTCGCGCCTCCGCGACGCCCTCGGGGTACCGCTGCCGATCGGTGTCCCCACCGCCTTCGTCGAGCCGGTCGCGGACCCGCTGGGCGACCTCGTCGGTCGGTACGCCCGGTCGCACGGGCCGTTCTCCGCACAGGAGGCCGCCGCCCGGTTGGGGCTCGGCATCGCGGTCGTGCAGGACACGCTCCGGCGTCTCGTCGCGGACCGCCGGGTCGTCGAGGGCGAGTTCCGTCCGGACCGGCAGGGCGCCGAGTGGTGCGACGCGGAGGTGCTGCGCCGCATCCGGACCAAGTCGCTCGCGGCGCTCCGGCACGAGGTCGAGCCGGTGGCCCCGGATGCACTCGCCCGGTTCCTGCCCGTCTGGCAGCACGTGCACACTCCCGGCACCCGGGGCGGACTCCGCGGCGTGGACGGTGTGCTGCAGGTGCTCGACCAGCTCGCCGGGGTGGCGATCCCGGCGAGCGCGTGGGAGTCCCTCGTCCTGCCGTCCCGCGTGACCGACTACGCCCCGTCGATGCTCGACGAGCTCACCGCCACCGGGGAGGTCCTGTGGTCCGGGGCCGGGAACCTGCCTGGCAACGACGGCTGGGTGCGCTTCCACCTGGCCGAGACCGCGGACACCACGCTGGCGGAGCCGTCGGGCGAGGAGACCACCGCACTGCAGCGGGACGTGCTCGGGGCGTTGGCGGGCGGCGGCGCGTACTTCTTCCGGCAGCTCGCGCAGGCCGTCGGCAGCACCGACGACCAGGAGTTGGCGACCGCCCTGTGGGATCTCGTCTGGGCGGGGCAGATCACGAACGACACGCTCGCGCCACTGCGGTCGATGCTCGGGGGCAAGGCGAAGAGCACGAGCGCGCCCCGGACCCGCGCCTACCGGGGACGACGTCGGCCGACCCTGCCGACGCAGTCCGGGCCGCCGACCGTCGGCGGGCGCTGGTCGATCCTGCCGCTCGCCCAGTCGGACGCCACCGTCCGGGCGGCGGCGACGGCCGAACAGCTCCTCGAGCGGTACGGCGTCGTGACCAGGGGTGCTGTGCAGGTCGAGGGCGTTCGCGGCGGGTTCGCCGGCGTGTACCGCGTGCTCGCCCGCTTCGAGGAGACCGGTCGGGCCCGGCGCGGGTACTTCGTCGAGGGGCTCGGTGCGGCGCAGTTCGCCACCGGTCCGACCGTCGACCGACTCCGCACGTTCGCCCGCGACCTGGACGACGACGAGCGCGGTGACCCGGAGCGGCACCGGCAGGCGATCACGCTCGCGGCGACCGATCCGGCGAACCCGTTCGGGGCCGCGCTGCCGTGGCCGAGCGAGGACACCGCGGACGACGGTGACGAGACCGTCACGGCGAAGACTCGCGGACACCGCCCCGGACGCAAGGCGGGCGCGCTCGTCGTGCTCGTCGACGGCGCGCTCGCGGTCTACGTCGAGCGGGGCGGCAAGTCGGTGCTGACCTTCACCGACGACGCCGCCGACCTGACCGCTGCAGCCGAGTCGATCGCAGCGACCGTCCGCCGCGGGCTCGGGAAGCTCTCCGTGGAGCGCGTCGACGGGGGCTTCGTGCTCGAGTCCCCGCTCGGGTCGGCCCTCCGCGACGCCGGGTTCACGGCGACGCCCCAGGGAGTACGACTCCGTGCCTGAGGGAGACACCGTCTACCGCGCCGCACACCGGCTGCACGCGGCGCTGGCGGGCAAGGAGCTGACGCGGAGCGACTTCCGGGTGCCGGCCTTCGCCACGCTCGACCTGGTCGGGCGCACCGTCGACGAGGTGGTCCCCCGGGGCAAGCACCTGCTCCACCGGATCGGCGACCTGACGGTGCACTCACACCTGAAGATGGAGGGTCGGTGGGACGTCTACGCCCCGGGCGAGCGCTGGCGACGGCCCGCGCACCAGGCCCGGGTCGTCCTCGACGCAGCCGACGTGTCGACGGTCGGGTTCACCCTCGGCATCCTCGAGGTCGTGCCGCGCGAAGAGGAGCCGGAGGTCGTCGGGTACCTGGGTCCCGACCTCCTCGGCGCCGACTGGGACGCGGACCAGGCGCTGGCGAACCTCCTCCGAGACCCCGAGCGCCCGGTCGGCCTCGCCCTGCTCGACCAGCGGGTGCTCGCGGGACTCGGGAACGTCTACCGTGCCGAGCTCTGCTTCCTCCGAGGTGCGCTGCCGACCCGTCCCGTGGGGCAGGTGGCGGACCCGGCGCGCATGATCACGATGGCGAGCCGACTGATCACGGCGAACCGGGACCGCAACGCGCGGGTGACCACCGGGGTCGACCGTCCCGGGCGTCGGCTCTGGGTGTACGGACGTGCGGGGAAGCCGTGTCTGCGGTGCGGCACGCCGATCCGGCGCGGGGAGCTGGGCGAGTCCGAACTCACGCTGCGGGACACCTACTGGTGCCCGCGGTGCCAGACCTGACCCGGCGGACGCGTCCCGGTGCCGCCGCAGGTTCAGCGGTTCGCGGCGTTGATGAGGCACCCGGCCACGGCCTTCGCAGCGTCGGAGTCGTCGCTGCAGGTGCTGGGCACGGCTGACGCGCTGGCGTCGTCGCTCGAGACCGATGCGCGGGCCTCGTCGTTGACGGGCGCGAGCGGACCGTCGAAGTCCTCCTCGGTCGGGTCGGCCGTGGTCGCCCAGACGGTCACGTCATCGGTCTTCGGATCGTCCTTGACGTTCGGGACGATCGACGCCGCGAGGTACCACCCGCCGTCGCCACGCTGGACGCTCGCGAAGTCGGTGTCGTCCTGCTTCCCGACGGCCGCGTCGATGGCGTCGACGGCCGACTTCGCAGCCACCGGGCAGGTCTGCCGGGCCGGGTCGTCGGTGGCGGGTCCCTTGCCGACCGGCTTGCCGTTCTGCGCGCCGCCGTCCTGGCAGGCGGTCAGGAGCAGGGCGACGGAGGCGACGCCGACGAGCACGGCAGCGGTCTTGGTGCGGGATGACATGGCCCGGACGGTGAGCGGGCGCCGGTGGGGTCGCGTCCGGGACGGTCCGGAGAGCGCGGTCAGGCCGGAGCGTGCAGGTGGCGTGCCGCCGTGCTCCGGACGGCGTCGGTGACCCGGTCCAGCAGCGGCGACGCGAGGTTCCACCGCTGCCACCACAGCGCGACGTCGGCGCGGCGCCCGGGGACGAGTTCCACGAGCTCGCCACGGGCGATGGCGTCGGTGCACTGGGCCTCGGGGAGCAGCCCCCAGCCGAAGCCGAGTCCGACCGCCCGTGCGAAGTCCGCCGACGTCGGGACGAAGTGCCGCGGTCCCCGTGGAGCGTGGCCGAGCACACGGCGGAGGTAACCCTGCTGGAGGTCGTCGTCCCGGTCGTAGTCGACGAGTGGGACCCGGTCGAGGCGGGCGAGCAGCCGCCGTTCGCTGTCCGAGCTCGGGTCGACGTCGGGCAGGTAGCGCGTCAGGAACGACGGCGATGCCACCGCCCGGTAGCGGTCGACGCCGAGGGCGACCGACGTACAGCCCTGGACCGGGTCCGCCTCGGCGGTGACCGCCGCGGTGACCGTTCCGGCGCGGAGGAGTTCGGCGGTGCGGTCCTGGTCCTCGCGGTGGAGGTCGAACACGACCTCGGTGTCGACCCGCACGAGGGCGAGGGCGTCCAGGAACCAGGTCCCGAGCGAGTCCGCGTTGACCGCCAACGCGATGGTCGGCACCGACCCGGCGTCGGCGCCGAGCGCCTGGGTGGTCTCGTCGTCGAGCAGTCGGGCCTGCCGCGCGTGGCGCAGGAGGACCGCGCCGGCAGTGGTCGGGACCACGGGGGTGGATCGCTGCACGAGGACCCGACCCACCTGCTGCTCCATCGCCTTGACGCGCTGCGACACTGCGGACGGCGTGATCGACAGCGCGCGCGCCGCGGCGTCGAAGGTGCCGTGGTCGACCACTGCGAGGAGGGTCTCGAGGTGTGCACGCTGGAAGCGCATGCAGTCCAGCTTACGGTGCTGCAGAAACGTGAACTGGGCTTCACTGGGGGTCGCCCGTAGGGTCGATGCCGTGCTCCTCCCACTCCTCGCCGGCCTCGGCACCGGACTCGCGCTCATCGTGGCGATCGGTGCGCAGAACGCGTACCTGCTACGCCTCGCCGTGTCGGCGTCCGGTCGTGTGGTGGTAGTGGCTGTGCTGGTCTGTGCGGCGTCCGACGCCGTGCTCATCCTCGCCGGGGTGCTCGGCGTGGGCGCGGTCGTGGAGCGGTTCCCGGTCGCGCTGGTGGTGGTCCGGTTCGTCGGGGCCGCGTTCCTCGTGACCTACGGCGTGCTCGCGGCGCGACGTGCGCTTCGGCCGACCGATGAGGCCCTGCGTCCCGACGACGCGGGCTCCGACACGGTGACGGCCGACGGCGCCGCCCGGTCCGCGCGCGACACGGTCGCACCCCCGAAGGAACGGTGCGCCCCGTCGCTTCGGGGCGCGCTGTCCGCGCGGGGGCGCGACGACACAGCGGCCGCAGGCACTGCGGCAGCAGACACGGCGGCAGCAGGCACGGCGGCCGCAGGCAACGCGGCCACGGCGGCCCCGCCCGCACAGCCGACCACGCTGCCCACGCGGGCGGAGCGGACGAGGCGCACCGTGCCTCCCGGGCGGCCGGCGACCATGCGCACGGCCGTGGCGACCATGCTCGTCCTCACCTGGGCGAACCCCCACGTCTACCTCGACACGCTGGTGTTCCTCGGCTCGGTGGCGAACCAGCAGGGCCCCGTGGAGCGGTGGCCGTGGACGGTGGGGGCGATCCTCGCGAGCTGCACCTGGTTCGGCGCGGTCGGCTTCGGCGGACAGCTGCTCCGGCCGCTCTTCGCCAAGCCGCTCACCTGGCGGGTGTTCGACGGCCTCGTGGCCGTCGTGATGCTCGGCTTCGGCATCGCGCTCGTCGTCGGAGCGTGACGCTGCGCGGCGCGGGGCGGCGCGGGGCGGCGCGCACCGCGGAACGGACACAGCACCGCGCAGGTGCTCGGTGCTGTGTCCGGAACCTGGTTCCGCGGGAGGTCGCGCCCTACTGCAGGCCCTGCCCCACCCGGCTGTGCCGACGGCTGTACCCGAAGTAGATGACGAAGCCGATCGCGAGCCAGATGACGAACCGCAGCCACGTCTCGACCTCGAGGTTGAGCATCAGCCAGAAGCACAGCACCGCGGAGAGGATCGGCACCACCGGCGACCACGGCACCCGGAAGGCACGCGGGGCGTCCGGACGCGACCGGCGGAGCACCACGATGCCGACCGACACGAGCACGAACGCCGAGAGCGTGCCGATGTTGATCATGCCCTCGAGCTTCTCCACCGGCGTGAACCCGGCGAGGAACGCGACGACGATGCCGGCGACCACCTGCACACGGACCGGGGTCTGCGTCTTCGGGTTGGTCTGCGAGAACCACCGCGGCAGGAGGCCGTCGCGGCTCATCGAGAAGACGATGCGGGACAGGCCGAGGAGCAGCACCATGACGACCGTGGTGAGGCCGATCAGCGAGCCGATCGCGATGATGCCGGCGGCCCACGGCAGGCCGACGATCGAGAACGCCGAGGCCAGGGACGGCGCGTCCTCCTGCGCGAGCCGCTGGTACGAGACCATGCCGGTGATGACGACGGAGACGGCGACGTAGAGCACGGTCACGATGCCGAGTCCGAGGAAGATGCCGCGCGGCAGGGTCTTCTGCGGGTTCTCGGTCTCCTCGGCGCTCGTCGCGACGACGTCGAACCCGATGAACGCGAAGAACACCAGCGACGCGGCGGCGAGGAGCCCGAAGACGCCGTACTGCGCCGGCGCCGCGCCCGTGGCGAACGACACGAGGGACTGCGTCCAGACGCTGCCGTCGGCACCCTTCGCCGGGGCGGCCGGCGGGATGAACGGCGTGAAGTTCGCGGCCTTGACGAAGAACGCGCCGGCGACGATGACGAAGACGACGATCGCGACCTTGATGACCGTGATCACCGCCGAGACCCGCGAGGACAGCCGCGTCCCGAAGGCGAGCAGCACCGTGAACACGGCCACGATGAGGACCGGACCCCAGGCGAAGCCGATCGGGCCGAGCGCGATCGAGCTCGGCAGCTGCACGCCGAACACGTCGAACGCCGTGCTCAGGTAGATGCCCCAGTACTTCGCGATCACCGCACTGGCGGTCAGGGTCTCGAGGATCAGGTCCCAGCCGACGATCCAGGCGAGCAGCTCGCCCATCGTCGCGTAGGTGAAGGTGTACGCGGAACCGGCGACGGGGATCGTCGACGCGAACTCGGCGTAGCACATGATGGCCAGGCCGCAGGTGACCGCCGCGAGGACGAACGACAGGATGACGCTCGGCCCGGCGAAGTTCGCGGCGGCGTTCGCGCCCACGGAGAAGATGCCGGCACCGACCGCGACGGCGATCCCCATCGCGGCGATGTCGAATGTCTTGAGCGACCGCTTGAGGGAGCGGCCCTGCTCTTCCGAGTCGGCGAGGCTCGCCTCGATCGACTTGACACGGAGCGGTGTTGCCATGGGGTGGTTCCCGTCATCGGCTGGCGGTGGACCCCGTGAGGGTACTGGTGTACCACCCCGACACGCAAACATGGTGTACCAGTGCGGTCACCGTGACGGCCGGGAGGCGCGGTGTGCGCCCGGCAGGCGGCGGGCCGTGCGCGGGTGGTTGCGTCGTGTTGGGGGGCCGGCGCGGGGCGCAGCCAGCGCGGGGCGAGGCCGGCGCGGGGCGAGGCCGGCGCGTCCGCGTCAGGCCGCACGCGCGGCGAGGCCGGCGCGTTCGCGTCAGGCCGCGCGAGTCCAGTCGCGCAGGAACCGCGCGCCCGCCTCGTCGTGGACGACCCCGTCCGGCGCGGTGAGCACCGGGTACGGCGTCGCGGGGACCCCGTCGGCCGGCCGGACGTCGACGTGCGCGACGTCGTGGCCGTTCGCGTGCAGCCAGTCCGCCATCGCGTAGTCGCTCCGCGAATCGCCCATGGTCCGCCACGTCACCGGGAGCTCGCCGTCGACAGCGAGGAGCTCGAGCGACCGCTCGGCCCCGAGGTCCTTCCCGCTGCGGTCCGACTCGACGTCGGTGGAGATGATGGTCGGGTCGATGCGCCACGCGACACTGCCGTCCGCTGCCGGTCGGACGTCGTCGAGCCGGCGCACCCCGAGGCCCCGGCGGACGAGCGCCGCCATCGCCTGCGCGTCGAAGCCCGGCTGCCGCTCGAGGTAGGTGATGTTCGGAACCTCGACCCGCTGCTCGATCGAGACCATCGCGCGCTTCGTCTCGTCGAAGAACACCAGGTCGGCGTACTCGGCACGGACCAGCTCCCGCATCTCGTCGGCGTAGTCGCGGGGCAGGGCGAGGTCCTCCGCGACGGTCAGCTCGCCCGTGCCGTCCGGGTACTGCGGCCCGATCGAGCACCACACCGCACCCTTCTCGCACACCGCGTGCACCCGGGTGCCCTCCGCCAGGCCGGCCGCGAGCAGGGGGCCGACGACCTCGGAGCGGATGAAGGCGTCGCTGCGACCGGTGTTGAAGACGATCGGGATCCCCTCGGCTGCGAGGGCGACGAGGTCCTCGACGATGCTCGGGATCGCGATGGTGCGGGTGAGCGGGCTGGCGATGGGACCGTCGACGTCGAGCAGGAGTCCGAGGCGGGGTTGGGTCACTCCACCATCATCGCAGGCCCGTGAACCGCTCCAGGGCGGCGCGGACGGCCTCGGGCTCCGGCCGGTGCCACTGTCCCGGCAGCTCGACGTACGTCGCACCCGGCACCGCCTCGCCCAGCGCCCGGGCGGCCCGGCGCATGAACTCTGGGCCGTCGTCGCCGGAGGCCACGAGCACCGGGACCCCGACGGCGGCCGCGACCCGCTCGGGGATCACCAGGCCGTTCAGCACGCGGACGTCCCGGGAGAGCACGTGCGCCTCGGCGAGCAGGCCGGACCAGGCCGCGGGTCGGAGCCGCAGCAGCGCGATCTGCCCCATCGGGACGCCGAGCACGTGGGCGAGGAACGCCCGGACGGTCTGCGAGCGCCGTCCGGCTGCGACGTGCTCGTCGAGCATGTCGGCGAAGACCACGTCGTCGACGTGGTGCTCGACGCTCGCGCGGAAGGGCGGCTCGTACAGCACCGCGCCCGTGGTCGGGACGCCGGCCGCGAGGCCGTGCAGCACGAGCCCGGCGCCGACGCAGTAGCCGTAGATCCAGGCGGGCCCGTCCACGGCGTCGATCACCGCTCGGAGGTCCTCGACCTCGCGCTCGATCGACCACGGCAGGGTGTCGCCGGAGGCCCCGCGGCCGCGGCGGTCGTAGGTGACGACCCGGTAGCGCTCCGCGAGCACCGCGACGAGCCGAGTGAGGTACGGGGTGCCGCGGTGGTCGAACGCTCCGCCGACGAGGACGAGCGCGGGGCCGTCCCCGGTCTCGGAGACCGCGAGCTCGGTGCCGTCCGCGGAGACCACCGTCCGGTCGGACGCGTGGGGCGGGCGGCTCACGTGCATGGCTCCTCGAGTTCGGCGACGGCACGGCACCGGTCGTCGGCGCTGCGCGTGGTCCTCGGGATGGACCGTGCGGGGTGGATGCCACGAGCATGGCAGTCCGTTCAGGCCGCGTCATCACCCGCAACCAGGGGGAGGACAGCCCGACCGCCCCCACCCGGGTGACTCAGACCAGCGCCGTCGTCCCGACCGACTCCCGCTCGAGCAGGGACCGCTTCACGTCGAGGCCCCACGCGAAACCGCCGAGCGTCCCGTCCGACCGCAGCACCCGGTGACACGGGACGAACAGTGCCGGGGCGTTCCGTGCGCACACGCTGGCGGCGGCGCGCACGGCATCCGGCCGACCCATGGCGGCCGCGAACTCCGTGTAGGTCAGGACCGCGCCCGCCGGGATCCGCCGCAGCTGCCGCCACCCCTCCTCGAACAGGGCGGTGCCGGTCTGGCGCACCGGGACCTGCATCGCATGCTCGGCCTCGCCCGCGTAGAAGGCGTCGACCGCATCGGCTGCGGAGACCCGGCCGTCGACGAGGCGCTCCGGCCGGTGCCGTGCCGCGAGCCGCCCGAGAATCCGTTCGGCGGAGTCGGTCCACCCGGAGGCGAGCACGCGCCCGTCCGGGTCCTCGAGCACCGTGAAGGCGCCGTCGGGGGTGTCGAGTGTCTGGATGATCGCGTCGGTCATGGTCGGTCCTTCCGGGCGGCGGTGGCCGCCGTGGTCATGTGGCTGACGCCGGCCGTCGCCATCGCGCGGTCGACGATCGGTCGCCAGCAGTGCATCGTCAGGTAGCTCCGCCACGGGGCCACCTGCTCCGACCGTAGGGAGAGCTCGCGCACGGCACCGGGCAAGCCGAGTTCCTGTGCACCGTTGCGCACGGCGAGGTCGCTGTGGAGGAAGAGGTCGGGGTGGTGCCGCACGCGGAGCGCCACGTAGTCGGCGGTCCACGGGCCGATGCCCTTCACGGCGAGGAGCCCGGCACGGAGTTCCTGCACCGACTGGCCGGCGTCGACGACGAGCGACCCGTCGGCGAGCGCTGCGGCGACGCGGAGGATCGTGTCCACGCGGGCGGCCGGACCGCGGAGGACGGACCCGCCCTGTGCGGCGATGACGTCGGCCGACGGGAAGAGCCGTCCGCCGGGGAGCACTGACTCCGGCGCCACCGCCCCCAGCGCCGCGACGAGCCGGGTCTGCGCGGTCCGGGCCGCCGCGACCGAGACCTGCTGGCCGATGAGCGTCCGGAACACGACCTCGTGGGGGTCGACCGCGCCGGGGAGCCGGATCCCGGGGACCCGCTCGACCGCCGGAGCGAGTTCGGAGAGGGTCGCGAGGACCGAGTCGACCGCCGTCGGGTCGGCGTCGAGGTCGAAGAGCGCGCGGACGCGCGCGACCAGCGTGGGGAGGTCCGACAGGTCCTCGACCCGCACCTGCAGGTCGATCCCGACCGCGCGCCCACCGGCGGCCGTCGCGCGGAACCAGCCCGTGCCTCCCGGCAGGGACACCAGCCGTCCGTACGCCGTGACCCGGCCGTCGGGGCCGACGTCCACCTGCTCGGTGCCGGCCAGCGCGTGGAGCGCGTGCCACTCGAGGAGACCCTGCGCGTCGAACGGCGCCCGGGCGGGCAGATGGACGTGCAGGGCGCCGTCCGCGACCGGCCGGAGGGTGCGTCGTGCCCGCAGCTCGGACGGGGTGACGGCGAACACCTCGCGCACGGTGTCGTTGAACTGGCGGACGCTGGAGAACCCGGCCGCGAAGGCGACGTCGGCGATCGGCAGGTCCGACGAGGTCAGCAGTGTCCGCGCCGTCTGGGCGCGGTGCGCCCGGCTGAGCGCCTTCGGTCCGGCGCCGAGCTCCGCCGTCATGATGCGGCCGAGCTGGCGCTCGGAGTACCCGACACGGGCGGCCAGCCCGGGGACGCCGTCGCGTTCGACGACCCCGTCGAGGACGAGGCGCATGGCGCGTCCGGCGACGTCCTCGCGGAGGTCCCACTCGGGGCTGCCGGGCGTCGCCTCCGGCAGGCAGCGCTTGCACGCGCGGAAGCCGGCGAGGTGCGCGGCGGCGCTCGTCCGGTAGAACGTGACACCGGACTCGCGCGGCGTGCGCGCCGGGCACGAGGGGCGGCAGTAGATGCCGGTGGAGTGCACGGCGGTGACGAACTGGCCGTCGAACCGCGCGTCGCGTGAGGCGACGACGCGGTACCGCTCGGCGTGCAGCGGGTCGGCTGCGGTGGTGGACATGGGTCCAGCGTCGCACGGCTCACCGACATCGACTGGCGGGAATCGGACACGGCAGTAACGGTCGGGAGGCGCGGCTAGCGTTGGTCCCATGACCTCCGCCGACGACCCGGTCGCGCCCGACGGGCTGCCCTGCCGGACCGACGTCGTGGTGGGCCTGCTGCTCGCGTCGCCCCGGCACCGGTACGAGGGACGCCCGGCCGACGGTGCGCTGCCCGCGGACCAGTCGTCGCCCGAGCTGCGGGACCACGTCGAGCTGCGGGCCGGCCTCGGGATCGTGGGCGACCGCTACTTCGCCGCCCGGGCACACGTGCACGCGAGCGTGACGGTGGTGGGCCTCGAGGGGCTCGAGGCCGTCGGCCGGGCGCTCGGGACGGACCTCGACGTCGCGGCGACCCGGCGGAACGTGTTCCTCCGCGGCGCCGACGTCGAGGCGCTCCGGGGCCAGCCGTTCGCGCTCGACTCCGGGCAGGGGGTGGTGCGCTTCCGCGGCTACCGTCCGGCGAACCCGTGCGCGTGGATGGACCACGAGGTCGCGCCCGGGGCGTTCCGGGCGATGCGGGGGCGGGCGGGGGTCCGGTGCGACCCGGAGTCCGACGGGGTGCTCTCCGTCGGCCCCGCGACGCTGTGGACCGCCGCGCCCGTCCCGCTGCGGGCTACGCCGACGCGGTGAGGGCGTGCTCGATCGCGTCGACGAACGCGGGCAGGTCGTCCGGGTTGCGCGAGGTGATCAGGCCGCCGTCGACCTGGACCTCCTGGTCGACCCACTCGCCGCCGGCGTTCCGGACGTCGGTCTGCAGCGACGGGAACGACGTGATCGTCTTGCCGGACACCACACCCGCCTCGATCAGGGTCCACGGGCCGTGGCAGATCGCGGCGACGGGCTTGCCGGCCTCCGCGAACGCCGTGACCAACGCGACCGCGTCGGCATCCTGGCGGATGGTGTCCGCGTTGATGGTGCCGCCGGGGACGACCAGGGCGTCGTAGTTCCCGGCTCCGCTGACACTGCCGATGGTGGTGTCGGTGTCGACCGACTTGCCCGGGTCCTTGTCGCCGACGAGGGTCTGGATGGGGCCGGACTCTTGACCGGCGACCGTCACGTCCGCGCCGCGCTCACGCAGCTGGTCGGTGGGGACGACGATCTCGTCCTGCTCCACGCCGTAGTTCGTCGCGATGACGAGGATCTTCTTGCCGTCGAGGGCTGCCATGGTGACTCCTTCCGCGGCCCGGTGGTTCCGGCCGCCGGGGTCCACGGTCGTCGGGCGGTGCTGGACGCGCTCGCAGTCGGCAGTCGTTCCCCAGCTGCGGGCGGGGATGCTCAGCCGCGGATGCGGAAAGCGGACCCCTCGCGCTCGACCGTCAGCCCGGTGTACCCCGCGATGCGCGGCAGCCCGGCGGTGACCGACGCCTCGAGGTCGCCGACCACGACGGTCGTCGCCCCGGAGGCGAGGGCGGCCTCGACGCCGGCGGGCGCGTCCTCGAAGGCCAGGCACTGCTCGGCCGGCACCCCGAGGAGCGCGGCCCCGCGGAGGTAGCCCTCGGGGTGCGGCTTGCTGCGCTCGGCGTCCTCGGACGGCACGAGCGCCTCGGGGACGGGCACCCCGGCCGCGGTCATGCGCTCGACCGCGAGCTCGCGCGGCGCACTCGTCACGAGGGCCACGGGCGCGCCGAGGTCGAGCAGCCGCTGGACGAACGCGCCGGCGCCGGGGACCTCGACGATGCCGTCGACGTAGCCGATCTCGGCTGCGATCATCGCGTCGACGATGTCGCGCTGCTCGTCCTCGGGCAGGTCGGGCAGGAAGCGTCGGACGGTGTCGATCGTCTGGCGTCCGTGGGAGAAGGCGAGGATCTCGACGGGGTCGATCCCGTGCGTGGCGCCGAACCGGCTCCACGCCTCCTCGACGACCGCGGTGGAGTCGACGAGCGTCCCGTCCATGTCGAACAGGACCCCGGACACCACGACGTCGATCACACCTCCGACCCTACCGGCGGGTCCCGAGGGAGCGAGCAGTGCGTCAGGCGCGCACGTACCGTGTCAGGAGCACACCATCGGCGCCGAGCAGGACGTGTGCGGGACGCATGCGCCGCAGCTCGGGCGACGCCCCGGTCGCGATCCGCGGACCCTGCCCGCCCTCGAGCGTCGGGTCGACCGTCAACGTCAGCTCGTCGACCAGGTCCTCCGCGATGAGCGCCCCGAAGAACGACGGCCCGCCCTCGCAGTGGATGCGGTCGAGCCCGCGGTCGCCGAGGGCCCGCACGACCGCGGCCACGTCGACGGTGTCGTCCCCGCACGTGACGACGTCGGCGACCTCGGCGAGCGCTCGGCCCCGCTCGGACGCGGCGCCGGAGGCCGAGGTCAGCACGACGGGTCGCACGGGCGCCTCGGTGAACACGCGCGACGACGCATCGAGCCCCGCGGAGCCGGTGACGATCGCGAACACCGGGTGGTCGGGCTTCCCGTGCGCTCGGCGCCACGCCACGTCGGCGTCGTGCAGGACCATCGGCCCGTACTCCTCGTCACGGACGGTGCCCGCGGCCACGAGGACGACGTCGGCAGTCCGCCGCAGCAGGTCGAACACGCGGAGGTCGTCGTCGCCGCCGAGGTCCGCCGTCCGACCACCGGCCGAGGCCGAGCCGTCGAGCGTCGTGACGAAGTTCACGCGGAGCCAGGGACCGTCGGGGACGCCGTCGGCGTAGAGCGCGAGCAGGTCCTCGTCGGAGCGGTCGGCGACGGACGGGGGCAGGACGTTCACGTGTTGTGCCGCGCTTCCACGGGTTCGCGCCAGCCGAGGACCGCCTCGACCATGCGCATCGCGTCGACGCTCTCCACGACGTCGTGCATCCGGACGATCCGGGCGCCGAGCATCGCGCTGACGGTGGCGGCGGCCAGCGAGCCCGGCAGCCGCTCGCCACGGGGCCGTCCGAGCGACTCCCCCACGAAGTCCTTGTTCGACACGGCCGCGAGCACCGGGTACCCGAGCGCGACGACCTCGGGCAGCCGGCGCGTCAGTTCGAGGGTGTGCACGGTGTTCTTGTTGAGGTCGTGTCCGGGGTCGACGATGATCCGCGACTCCGGGATGCCCGCGGCGAGCGCCCGGTCGACCCGCTCCTGCAGGAAGTCCACGACCTCGCGGCCGATGTCGTCGTAGTGCGGCGGCTCGGGCAGGTGCTGCCGGGGCGGGGCGGTCGAGTGCGTGATGACGATCGTGGCGTCCGAGTCCGCGACGACGGAGGCCATCCGCGGGTCGGACAGGCCGGTGGTGTCGTTGACCACGCTCGCGCCGGCGGCGATCGTGGCCGCGGCGACCTCGGGGCGGAACGTGTCGACCGAGATGACCACGTCGGACTCCTGCGCGAGCTGCGCCACGACCGGCAGGACCCGGTCGAGCTCGTCGGCGGCGGACAGC
The DNA here is from genome assembly GCF_002412165.1 of Curtobacterium sp. 'Ferrero'. Taxonomy (GTDB): domain Bacteria; phylum Actinomycetota; class Actinomycetes; order Actinomycetales; family Microbacteriaceae; genus Curtobacterium. The sequence continues at coordinate 93,164 of NZ_NXIA01000014.1, read as the reverse complement.
TCCGGGCCCGGGGCGAACTTCACGCCGCCGATGTCGACCCAGTCGGCGCCCTGCTCGGCGGCGCGCACGGCGGCCGCGACCGCCCGGTCGAGCGCGAAGGTCGCACCCTGGTCGTGGAACGAGTCCGGCGTGCGGTTGACGATCGCCATCACGGCGATCCGGCGGTCGAAGTCGAAGGAGCGTCGACCGATGGTGCGCACCGGGTCGCGCAGGTCCGGGACGACCCAGCCGGGTCCGGCGACGTCGCCCTGGAGGCGCTGGTCGCGCTGCTCGGTCGTCATGCGCCCGCCCCGTGGTCGGCTCCGGCAGCGGGTCCCCCGGCGGTGCCGACGCCCGCGCCGATGAGCGCGATCGCCTCGGCCCGTCCGACGGGTTCGGCGAGGGATCCGGTCGCGGCGACCGTCACGGTGGTCGAGCCCGTCTGCCGCTCGCCCCGGGTCGTGACGCACTGGTGCTGGGCGTCGAGCACGACGAGCACCCCGGTGGCGTCGAGCCCCTCGGCGATCGTGGCCGCGACCTGCTCGCCGAGCCGCTCCTGCAGCTGCGGGCGGGAGGCCACGGCGTCCAGCACGCGGGACAGGGTGCCGAGCCCGATCAGCTGGTCGCCCGGCACGTAGGCGAGGTGCGCGACCCCGATGAATGGCAGGAGGTGGTGCTCGCACATCGAGCGGAACTTCACGTCGCGGACGACGACGAGCTGCCCGCGGTCCCCCTCCTCGGCGTGCACGACCCCGGCGTGTGCGATCGCGACGGCGTCCGTGCCGATGCCCGAGAAGAACTCCGCGTACGAGTCGGCCACGCGACCGGGTGTCCTGGCGAGCTCGGGCCGGTCGGGGTCGTCCCCCACCGCGAGGAGGAGCTCGCGCACGGCCGCCTCGATGCGCGCGCGGTCCAGACGTTCGTTCACGTGCTTCATCCAACACCGTCCCTGGCCGCAGAACGCGAGCACGCACCCGGGTGACGTACCCCGTCGACGCGATCCGGGCCTCCCGTCCGGCACCGCTGCGCGCCGACGGCGCGACGCGCCGGGCTCCCAGCGTTCTGTAAACTCGTCCGGTGAGCGCCCAGCAGACCGACACGCCGCCCCGGAACGCCCTCGCGTCCGGCCTCGACCGCTTCTTCTCGATCACGAGCCGCGGGTCGACGATCCCCCGAGAGATCCGTGGTGGTCTCGTCTCCTTCGTCACGATGGCCTACATCGTCATCCTCAACCCGCTCATCCTCGGCGGGTTCAGCGCCGACCAGGCTGCCAAGGACGTCACCGGCGGCTGGCTCGAGAACGCCCAGGTCGCCGCGGCCACCGGGCTCGTCGCCGGCCTCATGACCATCGCGATGGGACTCATCGCGAACCTGCCGTTCGGCATCGCCGCTGGTCTCGGCATCAACTCGTTCCTCGCGGTCAGCGTCGTGAAGCAGGTCACGTGGGCGGAGGCGATGGGCCTCGTCGTCATCAACGGCATCATCATCGTGCTGCTCGCGCTGACGGGCATCCGGACGATGATCTTCACGGCCGTGCCCGCGCAGCTCAAGGCGGCGATCACGGTCGGCATCGGCCTGTTCATCGCGTTCATCGGGCTCGTCGACTCCGGGTTCGTCCGGTCGTCGGGTCTCGCGTCGCCGCCGCTGCAGCTCGGTGAGGACGGCTCCGTCGGGGCGCTGCCGACGATCGTGTTCCTCATCGGCCTCGTCATCATCGGCACGCTCATGGCCCGCCGGGTCAAGGGTGCACTGCTGATCGGCATCGTGGCGACGACGATCATCGCGATCATCCTGCAGGCGATCTTCCACGTGCCGACCTCGGTCGACTCGAAGACCGGCTGGAACCTCAACGCCCCCGGCCTGCCGTCGGCGCTCTTCGCCGTGCCGGACCTGTCCCTCGTCGGCCACTTCGACTTCGGCGCGTTCAGCCGCATCGGCCCGCTCGCCGCGTCGATGCTCGTCTTCACGCTCGTCTTCACGAACTTCTTCGACGCCATGGGCACGATGACCGGTCTGGCCAAGGCCGCCGGCGTCGCGCACCCCGACGGCACGTTCCCCCGGCTGAAGTCGGCGCTCGTCGTCGAGGGTGTCGGTGCCATCGCGGGCGGTGGCGCCTCGGTGTCGTCGAACACGGTCTTCATCGACTCGGCCTCCGGCATCGGCGAGGGGGCCAGGACCGGCATGGCGTCGGTCGTGACGGGCGTGCTCTTCCTGCTCTCGATGTTCCTCACGCCGCTGACGCAGGTCGTCCCGCTCGAGGTCGCGGCCGCCGGACTCGTCGTCGTCGGCGCGCTCATGGTGTCGCAGGTCGCGGACATCTCGTGGACCGACTTCGGCTCCGCACTGCCCGCGTTCCTGACGATCGTCGTGATGCCGCTGACCTACTCGATCGCGAACGGCATCGGCGCCGGCTTCATCAGCTGGGTGCTCATCAAGCTGCTGTCCGGCCGTGGCCGCGAGGTCTCGTGGCTGCTCTACGTGGTCGCCGCGGGCTTCCTGCTGTACTTCGCGCGCGGGCCGCTGGAGGCGCTGCTCGGCGTCGGGTGACGCGGGGGCGCGGGGGGGCGCGAGCTCCCGGCCGGACTGTTCCGCGAAAGCGACAGTTTCCTGCGATCCGATCGCAGGAAACTGTCGCTTTCGCGTTCCGGCCGGCCGGCTGCCCGGGAGGCGCGGCCTCAGTCCGGCAGGTCGCTCGGCCTGGCCTCGTGGTGGCGCCGGCCCTGCGTGCGCCGGTCCTCCTTCATGCCCGCCTCGTACAGGTGCCGCTTCCCGCCGACGAGCTCGTCGCGGGCAGTCTTCTCGAGTTCCTTGGCGAGCGCGTAGTAGCCGTCGTCGTAGTCCTCCATGATCTGGAAGGTCCACCGGCCGGCGATGACGTTCCGCCCGACGAGCTCGGTGTCGATACGGTCCGCGAGCTCGGTGTGGCCGGCCTTCCGCAGCTGCTCGACGGCCTCGCCGAGGTTCAGGTCGGCCATGCCCGTCAGGCGGTGGAAGCCGTAGAGCAGCCCGCGCGCGTGTTCGATGACCTCGACCGCCGCGGACAGCGTGCCGAGTGCCTCGACGGTCGCCTCGGACACCCCCTTCGGTACCTGGTGCGCGGTGTCTGGGCCCTGGTCGTCGTCTTGCTCGTCCGTCATGCGTCTCGTCTACCGGAGGGGTGCTGCGGCCGCTCCGAGGTCTGGCGTCCCCCGGCGTTCACTTCGTCGCGTTCGGATGGTGCGTGTGGACGTCGAGCAGGTGAACGGTGCGCATCTCCTCATCGACGGTGAACCAGACCCGAGCCCCGCGACGGAGTTCGATCTGTCGCCTGGTCCATTCCCGACCACTGTGCGTGACCCTGCCGAGCTCGCCGCGGAGGGCATGGCACGCGAGGTCCTCGGTCAGCGGATCGACCGTCAACCGGTCCCATGCTGCGGCCACAGCATTCCGCTGCGTGGCGACGAGGTCGCGCCAGCCGGTCTCGGCAGGGCGGGTCAGGAACACGATCGAGTACTCCGTCGTGCGGACCGGACGGGGGACGGTGGTGCGCCGCGCCACGGATCAGGGACGCTCGACGGGGACGGGGGCCTCGAACGACTCGGCCTCGGAGCGGTGCCAGCCGGCGGCGATCGCCTCGGCCGAGTTGCGCCAGGCTTGCATCTCGAGCAGGAGCGCACGCGGCTGGCGCAGAGAGAACGATCCCCGTGCGACCTCGACGATCTCCTTGGCGAACCGCACCTGGTCGTCCCGGCTGAGGAGGGTGAGCCACGGGTACGGGATCGCCAGCCGTTCGTGCAGCGGCAGCGTTTCGTTCACGGTGACGGCCGCGATCAACTGTGCGGCGATGTCGAGGACCGCTTCGTCATCGTCGGAACGTTCCTTCGTGGTGAGCACCAGCGGCTTGCCGTCCCGCCTGGTCACCTCGAGCGGCTCCTGTTCCGCCGCGGCGAAGACCTCCTTCGCATGTCGCGACAGGTCGGAGGACTGGACGGACCGTCTGCGGACGGGAGGCGCGATCGTCATGGTTCGAGCGTATTCAGAACACGTTCTGAACGCAACCGTCAGCGGCTGGGGAGGAGTCCGGCGAACCCGTGCGGGGCCGGTCGTCGCTCCATCAGGCGCCAGGACCCGCCGAGGAGCGGGGTGAGCGTCACGACGGTGTAGACCACCGCGACCACGCCGAAGGTCGCGGAGACCCCGATCGCGTCCGCGACGACACCGCCCGACAGGCCGCCGAGCGGGATGCCGGCCCACGATCCGGCGGAGAGCAACCCGAACACCCGAGCGCGCATCGGTGCCGGGATCCGCTCGAGTTCGACCGCGCCGAGGATCGGGTTGAGGGCCCCGGCTGCGAGCCCCGACACGGCGGACGCGGCGAGCAACCAGGGCAGGCCGAGTCCGAACGCGGGTGCGACCAGCGACGGGCCGCCCGCGAGGACGAAGCACACGACGAACGTCGTCCGCCGCGGTACCCGGTGCGCGACGGAACTGAAGACGAGCGAGCCGATGAACGCCGCCCCGCCGAACGTCCCGCTCACGAGGCCCAGCGACTGCGCACCACCGAGCACCCGATCGGCGTACAGCGGCAACAGCGCGCTCGAACGTGCGGCGTCGAGCAGGTTCGTCACGAGCACGAGCGCGATGACGAGCCGGAACAGCGGGTCGTGCACGCAGAACCGGAGGCCGGCACCGAGGTCGCGCCAGTAGCCGCTCGTCGGGGTCCCCGACGGTGCCGGAGCGGCCTGCGCGCCCGGGTCGGCCGGCGCTCGGAGGGGCTCCCGGAGCACCACGGCGCCGAGCAGGGCGGCGGTGCCGAACACGCAGGCGGTGACGACGAGCGCCGGGAGGGCGCCGACCACCCCGACGAGGAGACCCGCGGCCGGTGCTCCGAGCAGGACCGAGAAGCGGACCGAGGCCTCGAAGTGTCCGACGGCGCGTTCGAGGGGGACAGCGGCCTCGTCCGCCAGTCCGGGCAGGAGCACGCGCCGCCCGGACTCACCCGGCGTGTCGAAGAGGCCACCGAGGAACACCAGCACGAGGAGTGCCCACGACGGCAACCCGACCGTCCACGCGAGCACCGGGATCGCGAGGAGGGTCACGGCGCTGGCGAGGTCGGAGACGACGCTGGACCGCACCGATCCGAACCGCTCCACGAGCACCCCGCCGAACGCGCCGCCGAGGACGATGGGCACGGTGGCGGCGAACGCTGCGACACCGACGTCGGACGCCGAACCGCCACGCGCGAGCACGACGAAGGGGACCGCGATCGTGGTGGCGACGTTGCCGGTCCGGGAGACGACCTGCACCGCGAGCAGGGCACGGAGCCGCCACCGCGCTTTCACGGCCGTGCTCTCCGGTAGCTCTGCACGAGGCCGACCACGCGCTCGGAGCCGTCGCCCGGCACGTGCTCGGCGCTGACGGACTCCCACCGGTCGAGCACAGCGTTCAGTTCAGCGCTCAACGCCCGAAGCTCGTCGACGGTCAGGCGGAGCGCTCGGTCGGAGCTGTTCGACGCGGCCACCCACTCACGTCCCAGCACCGGCACGTGGTCGACGAACGCGGAGTACTCGTCGGCGTGGACCTGCGCGACCGTGTGGTCGAGGGCTGCGGTGGCCAGCATCCGCTCGGGGTCGTCGAAGGCGTCGGCGAAGTTCCACGAGGTGTGCTCGGCCGTCGCCCGCCACCAGCGCTCCCGACGGTCCGTCCCGAGCTCCGGCGCCGGCTCGATCAGCTCCGCCTCCGCGAGTCGCCGGCAGTGGTAGCTGATGGTCCCCGGGGCCTCGTCGACGACGTCGCCGAGCATCGCGGCGGTCTGCGGGCCGGCGGTCCGGAGCAACCCGACGATCCGGAGGCGCGTCGGGTGCGCGAGGGCGCGCATGTGGGCCGCGTCGTCGAGGCGTCTGGTGGTCGGCATGCCGCGAGCCTAGGTGCACAAGACACGTTGCGCAATGGTTCTTGTGGATTCGGTGGCGGTTCGTCGAGCGCACCGCGCGATTGCCGAGGGGCGTCGCGTGACCTAGCATTCGAACACACGTTCGAGTGACAGGAGGTCATCGTGGTGATCATCGACACGGCCGCGACGGTCTGGTGGACCGCCGGCGTCCCCGATCGGCTGGTGTGGTCCGGTCGCCGCTGGCGGGTCACGGACACCCCCACGCGGCTCACCGTCACCCGCGCCGAACTCCCCACCGCCATCACCCACGCCCCCGAGCGGACGGTCGGGTGGCGCTTCCAGGCGACAGCCGAGGACGGCGAGACCCTCGTCGTCGACATCGTGCCCGAGGGCGACGGGTGGGGCGTCGCACGGACGTGGACGTGATCACCGCGGCGCGCTACCGTCCCGACATGACCAGGTGGATCGCCCTGCTGCGCGGTGTCAACGTGAACGGCATCACCATCACGAGTGCCTACCTCGCCGAGACGTTCCACGGGCTCGGGTACGCGGACGTCCGGACGGTCCTCGCCTCGGGCAACGTCGTGTTCACCGCGGACGGCTCCGCGACGACCGTGAAGGCCGACATCGAGCGGGCCCTCCGCGACCGCTTCGGCTACGACGCGTGGATCGTCCTGCTCCGCCACGACGGGCTGGCCGGGATCGTCGGTGCCTTCCCGTTCGACTCCGGGCCCGACCGGCACGACTACGTCGTCTTCGCCTCCGCGCCGGCCGTGATCGACGAGCTGCTGGCCGACCTCACCGTCGACGAGTCCGTCGAACGGGTCGCCCGGGGCACGGGCGGCGGCGCAGGTGTCGTGTACTGGTCGTGCCCGAAGGGGTCGAGCACGGACACGGTGTTCGCCAAGCGTGCCGGCGCGGCACGGTTCAAGCGCACGACCACGACCCGGAACGCGAACACCCTCCGGAAGCTCCTGTGACCGGGCACGCCGGGGGTGTGCCCCGTGGCGCGCTGCACCACGTCGAACTCAGGGTCGCCGATCTCGACCGGGCCGCCCGGGCGTGGGGCTGGCTCCTCGAGGAACTCGGACACGAGCCCCACCAGCGATGGGACGACGGGCGCAGTTGGATCGCGGGCAGCACGTACGTCGTGATCGAGGCGGCCCCGCTCGACGGCGCGCACGACCGGCGTCGACCCGGCCTGAGCCACCTGGCGTTCCATGCCGGCACCCCGGCGGACGTCGACCGCTTGTGGCGAGCCGCACCGACGCACGGGTGGTCACACCTCTACGCCGATCGCCACCCGCACGCCGGCGGACCGGACCACCACGCAGCGTTCCTCGAGGACGCAGAGCGGATCAAGGTCGAACTGGTGGCGACCATCCTCTGACGTACGCCGATCTGCCGGGGGCGCACCGCGCCTCCGGTCCGGCACCCGGCGCTACGCGGTCTGGTCGTCCGGCTCCAGGTCCCGCTCCAACGAGATCGTCGGGATGGACGCGGTGATGACCGACCCGTCCGCCCGGAGGGTCCCCTGGATGTCGCTCGTGGTCGGTGCGCGACCCGTCATCCGCGGCCCCTGGTGCGGCAGCGGCACGACCGTCGGAGCGCCCGGGGTGAGGTCCCACTGCTGGTTGTGGACCCAGACCGTGAGGCCGTCCCCGTGCTCGATCGTGAACGTGAGCGTGTCCTGCTCGAGGTCGACCTTCACGCGGTTGCCCCGGACGGTGAGCCGGTAGGTGATCCGCTCCCAGTCCTTCGGCAGGCGCGGGTTGAAGGTCATGCGGCCGCCGTGGTCGCGCATGCCGCCGAAGCCGTTCACCAGGGCACCCCAGACACCGCCCGTCGACGCGATGTGCACACCGTCGGAGGTGTTGCCGTGCAGGTCGGCGAGGTCGACGTAGAGCGCGGTCAGGAAGTACTGCACGGCGAGCTCGCAGTAGCCGACCTCCGCCGCCATGATCGACTGCACGACCGCGGACAGGGTCGAGTCGCCGGTGGTCAGGGCGTCGTAGTAGTCGAAGTCGCGACGCTTCTCGGCGGCGGTGAACTCGTGGCCCTGCAGGAACAGCGCGAGGACGACGTCCGCCTGCTTGAGCACCTGGAACCGGTAGATCACCAGCGGGTGGTAGTGCAGCAGCAGCGGCCGCTTGGACTCCGGCGTGTTCTCGAGGTCCCACAGCTCCTTGTCGAGGAACTGCGCGTCCTGCGGGTGGATGCCGCGGTGCGGGTCGAACGGGATCTCCATCGACTCGGCGGCGTGCTCCCAGCCGGCGATCTCGTCCGCGTCGAGCCCGGTGCGCCGGACCATCCGGCCGTACTCCTCGGGGTCGTCGGCGGCGAGTTCCCGGCACGCCTGCACGGCGGACCAGAGGTTCGCGCGGGCCATGACGTTCGTGTAGAGGTTGTCGTCGACGACCGTCGTGTACTCGTCGGGGCCGGTGACGCCGTCGATGTGGAACTTCTTGTCGCCGTTCGAGCGCCAGAACCCGAGGTCCTCCCACAGCCGCGCGGTCTCGACGAGGATGTCGATCGCGCCACGCTTGAGGAACTCGCTGTCGCCCGACGCCCGGACGTACTGCATGAGCGCGTGGGTGATGTCGGCGTCGATGTGGTATTGCGCGGTGCCCGCCGCGTAGAACGCGCTCGACTCCTCCCCGTTGATCGTCCGCCAGGGGAACAGGGCGCCCCGCTGGTTCAGCTCACGCGCCCGCGACCGGGCGGCGTCGAGCATGTTGTAGCGGAACCGCAGCGCGTTCCTGGCGACGATCGGCGCCGTGTACGACAGGAACGGCAGGACGTAGATCTCCATGTCCCAGAAGTAGTGACCGCCGTACCCGGAGCCCGTGACGCCCTTCGCCGCGATGCCGTGCCCGTCCGTCCGGGCCGTCGCCTGGGCGAGCATGAAGAGGTTCCACCGGACCGCCTGCTGGACGTCGGGCTTGCCGGGGACCTCCACGTCGCTCCGCGACCAGTAGTCGTCCATCCAGGCGCGCTGGGCGGCGAACACGTCGTCGACGGTCTGGGCGTGCGCACGGTCGAGCGTGCGGTCGCAGCGGTCGGCGAGCTCCCGAGCGGGCACGCCGCGCGAGGTGTGGTACACGATGCTCTTGACGAGCCGGATCGGGACACCGGCCTTCGCCTGCACCCGGTAGACGTGCTTGGCGAGGTCGTCGTCGATCGACGAGGACTCGTCCCACGCGTTCTCGGTCTCGAGGTGGTGCTCGACGCCGACGCAGATCGTCATGCCCGAACTCGCCGCCTGGTAGCCCAGGAGGGACCGCCCGCCCGTGCTCCGCTTGAGCTTGGGCTCGAGCACCCGCTCGGTGAACGCCTCGGCCTTGCGCGGGTCGAACGCGTTCGCCGCGGCGCGCATGCCGGCGTGGTACTCGTCCTGCACGTCCTGCCGGTTGAGGATCTGGCTCGAGAGCAGGATGGAGGCGTCCGCGTCGAGCACGGTCACCTCGTAGTCGATGACCGCCAGGTGCCGGTCCGTGAACGACACGAGACGCTTCGACCGGATCAGGACCCGCTTGCCGGACGGCGTCGACCACTCGGTCTCGCGGAACAGGTACCCGCCACGGAACTCCAGGCGTCGGGTGTGCCGGAGGATGTCCGCCTCGGCCAGGACCAGGGGCTCGTCGTCGACGTAGAGGCGGATCACCTTCGCGTCCGGCGCGTTGATGATCGTCTGCCCGGTCTTCGCGAACCCGAACGCGTCCTCGGCGTGGCGGATCGGCCAGGTCTCGTGGAAACCGTTGACGTACGTGCCGTACTGCACGCCGCCGCGGCCCTCGTCGAGGTTGCCGCGCAGGCCCAGGTAGCCGTTGCCGACCGCGAAGTTCGTCTCCGCGACGCCCTGCTCGTCCGGCGCGTACTCGGTCTCGACGAGCGCCCACTCGTCGATCGGGTAGCGGACACGATCGAGCGGGTCCGAGGTGATGGGGTTCATGCTGCTCCGTGGGAAGGGAGGTCGTTGGTCCGGACGGGAGGCGCGGGGTGCGCCGTGCGCGCCGCCTACGGCGCGGGGGTGGGGACGCTGCGGAGGTCGTCGACGAGGTCGGCGAGGTCGGTCACGACGACGTCGGCGCCGTGCGCGCGGAGCGCGTCGGCTCCCGCACCGCGGTCGACGCCGACGACGAGCCCGAAGGCGCCGTTGCGCCCGGCCTCGACGCCGCTCGTGGCGTCCTCGACGACGACGCACTCGGCGGCGGTCAGACCGAGGCGGCTCGCGGCGTCGAGGTAGGTGTCGGGGGCGGGCTTGCCCGCCAGTGCGTCCTCGCGCGCCACCAGCCCGTCCACGATCACCGGGAAGCGTTCGAGGATCCCGGCCGTCCGGAGCACGGGCACGGCGTTGGCGGAACTCGACACCACGGCCACCGAGTAGCCGGCGTCGATCGCGGCGACGAGGAACCGGTACGAGCCCGGGTAGGGCTCCACCCCGTGCTCGTCGAGCTCGGCGGTGAACTCGGCGTTCTTCCGGTTGCCGAGGCCGCACACCGTGTCGAGCGACGGGTCGTCGTCTGGCGTGCCGTCGGGCAGCTCGATCCCGCGCGAGGCGAGCAGGGAGCGGACGCCGTCGTAGCGGGGCTTGCCGTCGATGTGGTCGAAGTAGTCCTGCTCCGTGTACGGGGCGACGCCGTGCGACTCGAGGTACGGCGTGAACAGTCGGCTCCAGGCGCGCATGTGCACCTCGGCCGTCGGGGTGAGGACACCGTCGAGGTCGAACAGCAGCGCGCGCTGATCCGCGAGGCGGGCTGGGGTGGGCCGGTCCGGTGCGGTCATGCAGGCGAGTCTAGGACCGTGACCGGGGGTGGTTGCTGATGCGTCGCCGATCTGTGGAGAGAGTTCACCCGCGCGATGCGGACGTGCTGGACGACCTCGGAGCCGCGCGTCGGCCACGCTGGCCGGGACGGAAGGCTCCACCATGACCAGCGCCAGCGACACCGCAGCACCCACGCACGGCGACTCGAAGCTCCGCCAGGCGATCACCGGCCCCTTGCTCTACCTCTTCATCCTCGGCGACGTGCTCGGCGCCGGGATCTACGCCCTCATGGGCACGCTCTCGGAGGACGTCGGCGGTGCACTCTGGGCGCCGCTCGTCCTCGCGCTCCTGCTCGCCCTCCTCACCGCGGGGTCGTACGCCGAGCTCGTCACGAAGTACCCGAAGGCCGGCGGCGCCGCGGTGTTCGCCGAGCGGGCGTACCACGCGCCGCTGGTGGCTTTCCTCGTCGGCTTCTGCATGCTCGCCGCGGGCGTCACGAGTGCCGCGGGCCTCTCGTTGGCGTTCGCCGGCGACTACCTGGGCACGTTCGTGGAACTGCCGCCGATCCCCACCGCGATCGTGTTCCTGGCGCTCGTCGCCTGCCTGAACGCCCGCGGCATCTCGGACTCGCTCCGCAGCAACGTCGTCATGACGGTCATCGAGGTGTCCGGCCTGGTGATCGTGATCGTCGTCGTCGCGGTCATGCTCGGGGGTGGAGGCGGCGACGTCAGGCGCGTCGGGGCGTTCCCGGCCGACGCGAACCCGGCACTCGCCACGCTGAGCGCCGCGATCGTCGCGTACTACTCGTTCGTGGGCTTCGAGACGAGTGCGAACGTCGCCGAGGAGGTCCGTGAGCCCCGGCGCGTCTACCCGAAGGCCCTGTTCGGAGCCCTCGCCACCGCGGGCGTCGTCTACGTGCTCGTGGGACTGGCGAGCGCGACCGCCCTCCCCGCGAGCGCGCTCGAGGACTCGTCTGGTCCGCTCCTGGCCGTGGTCTCGGCGTCCGGCGTCCCGATCCCCGACCGGGTGTTCAGCCTGATCGCGCTGGTCGCGGTGGCGAACGGCGCACTCCTGACGATGATCATGGCCAGTCGCGTCACGTACGGCATGGCCGAGCAGCGGCTCCTCCCGGCCCTGCTGGCCAAGGTCCTGCCGAACCGGAGGACGCCGTGGACCGCGATCGTCGCCACCACGGCCGTCGCGATGCTGCTGACCCTGGTCGGCGACGTCGGCACGCTCGCCGAGACGGTCGTGCTGCTGCTCCTGCTCGTCTTCATCAGCACCAACGTCGCGGTGCTCGTCCTCCGTCGCGACCACGTGGAACACGACCACTTCCGGGTCTGGACCTTCGTCCCGGTGCTCGGTGTCGCGTCCTGCGTACTGCTGCTGACGCAGCAACGCGGACCGGTGTGGCTGTACGCGGCCCTGCTCCTCGCCGTCGGCGTGGTGCTGTACTTCGTCGCCCGGGCCACCGGAGGTGGCACCTCTCGCAGCGGCGGACCCGACCAGCCGCGCACGCGGGCCGACTGACGGGGTCGCGCCGCGCCTCCAGGGCGACCGTCGGGAGGCGCGGATCACCGCGACCGGACCGCGTACGGTGACCACGTGACCGGCTCCACCCGACTGCGGCTCCGAGCGGCCGCCGTGGCGGTCCGCGACGACGACGTGCTGCTCGTCCTCCGCGAGAGGGACGGACGCCGGTACGCCGTCCTGCCCGGCGGCGGCGTCGAGGAGGGCGAGACCCCGCAGCAGGCCTGTCTCCGGGAGCTCCGCGAGGAGACCGGGCTCGACGGGACCGTCGTCGCACTCCTACCGGTCGGGCTCGACCGGCAGGAACCCGCCCTGTACCTGCACGTCGAGGCCGGACCGGGTGCCCCCGAGCTCGCCGGGGACGCGCCGGAACAGGGTCGCGCGACGCCGACGAACCGCTACCGGCCGACGTGGGTGCCGGTCGACGACCTCGGGGCGGTCGGGCTCGTGCCGCCGCTCGCGGTCGAGGCCGTCCGGATGGCCGTCAGCGCAGGTCGGTCCCCGGAGGCAGAACCCGCACCCAGCGCTCGATCGCCGCGCTGATCTGCGCCCGGGCGTCGCCCCGCGAGATCGTGGCGGTCCGGTCCCCCGGCTGGTCGCCGTACGCGCCGAAGTCGGCGTGGTTCGCTCCCTGGACCTCGACCATCGTCGCGGTCGAGGGCAGGAGGTGCCGTGCCGCCTCCACCTTCGCCGGCGTCGAGAGCCCGTCGCGCGAGCCGGAGACGCTGAGGACCTGGATGTACGAGCGGCTGATGTCGTTCGCGCAGTAGCTCCCGAGGAGCAGCAGGCCGTCGGCGTCCTTCGCGAGCTGGCACGCACGGACTCCGCCGAGCGAGTGGCCGCCCACCGCCCAGGTCCGGATCGTCGGAGCGTGCGCCTCGAACGTCGACAGCGGCCGGGTGTCGAAGAAGGCGAGGTTGAGCGTCGGCTTCGTGATGACCACCGTGGTGCCCGACGCGACGACCTGCCGGAAGGTCGCCAGGTAGGCGTACGGGTCGACCTTCGCGCCGGGGATGAAGACGATCCCCTTGTCGTCCGGCTGCCCCGTCGGGGTCATGACGACCGAGTCCCCCGCGTCGCGGACCGACACCCGGTCGTCCCGCCAGACCTGCAACGCCGCGCTGCGCGTGCCCTGCATGACGATGTTCGCGTACACGAGGAACACGACGGCGAGCAGGACGACGACGGCGACGACCCAGGCGGTGACGCGGAGTGCTCGGTTCACGGTCGTTCCTCCTCGGGCCTGCGGGCCGTCACGGTGAGCCAGCGTTCCTCGGCACCGGGCCGGGTGGTCTCGCGGACCTCCACCCGGTCCCAGCCGGCGGCACGGACGCAGGCGGCGAGGTCGGGCTCGGTCCAGTAGGTGAAGAACCGTTCGTCCTCGAGCTTCCGGTCGCTCCACCCGGCGCCGTCGCCGCGCTTGACGGTCGCGGCGAGCACGCCTCCCGGTCGGACGGCGTGGAGGGCCCGCCCGAGGACCGCCGGGGTCGCCGCGCGCTCGACGTGCACGAGGACCGCGTTGGCGAAGACCGCATCGTACGGACCGCCCCAGTCGTCGCGCCGGACGTCGAGCACCCGGGCGTCGTGCCCCTCCGCCCGGAGCCGGTCGACGAACGCCCGCGCCCCGTCGGTGCGGTCGACGTGCAAGTCCGCCGCCTCGAGCGCCGCGGCGTCACGACCGGGGCCGGAGCCGAGCTCGAGGACACGTGCGCCGGGCGACACGAGGGCGAGGAGGTCGTCGACGAGCCCGGCACGGTGGTCGTCGGTCCGCGCCGTGTAGCGGTCGGCTCCGCGCTCGTACGCCAGGAGGGTCCGCTCGGCCGTCAGGTCACGTCGCATCACGAGTTCGTGCCGGCCGTCGGGCAGGGCCTCGCCGGACTCCCCGGTCGCCACGAACCCGGCACGCTCGTAGGCGCGGAGGGCGGCGGCGTTGTCCGGCACCACCGACAGCTCGAGTGCGTGCGCACCGCGGTCGGCTGCCCAGTGCGCGATGGTGTCGAGCAGGTGCCGCGCGACACCGGATCGCCGAGCCGCGGGCGCGACCCACACGGACACGACCTCGACGCGGGCGGGGTCGTCCGGGTCGGGCATCCCGCTCGCCATCCCGACCGCGGTCGTGCCGTCGACGGCGAGCAGGTCCAGCGCGCCCGGGACGGAGAGCCGGCTCCGCCAGCGGTGCTCCGGGGCGTCCTGCCAGTCGGCGAGCCGGGAACCGAACGCGTACGGGGCGTCGGCGAGCGCCGCCAGCCGGACCGGCCGCCAGTCGGCCCAGTCGTCGGCGGTCACCCGGCGGAGCTCGATCGTCACGCCCCGACGCTACCGTCCGGCACGACGGACTGCCGGCCGATCGGTCGGGTCCAGGCGACCTCGCGGTCGAGCTGTCCGGAGGACCGGAAGAGCTCCACCTGCGTGGTCCCCGCCAGCGCGCCGGCGAGCTCGGCCCGGTCCGCGGGGGCGAAGCCGAGTGCCTGCCAGAAGGGGCCGGAGCGGCGGCTGAACAGCCAGGCGACCTCAGCGCCGTCGGCCGCGGCCGCGTGCATCGCGAAGCGGGCGAGGCGGGTCCCGGTGCCGGAGCCGCGTCGCGACGGCCCGACGGCGACGCTGCGGAGGAGGGCGTGCCTCCCGTCGGCAGAGCGTTCGTACCCCGTGGTGGCGACGATCGCGCCGTCCGCGTCACGGACCGCCCACAGGTGCACGCCGGCAGCGCCCAGCCCGGCGACCGTCAGGTCGCATGCGGTCAGGAAGCCCCGGACGCCGTCGAGGTCGTCCGGGCCCACCGACAGCGGGGTCGTCGGGTCAGGGCGTGGCACGGGACAGCGGGTAGCGGCGATCGAGACGCGGTTGGACGACGGCGTCGAGGACGAACCGCCCGAGGTACCGCCCGACCGCCCAGTAGGCGCCGACGGCGAGGAACGCGAGCGGCGACCAGGTCCGCAGCACCACGAGCAGGGTCGTCACGATCCCGAACCCGATGCCGATCGCGGAGTACAGCGACCAGAACCCGGCGACGACCCGGTCGCGCGCGGCCTGGTCGGCGGCGGTCCGCTCGTCGAGACCGCGCACGGCGGGATCGAGCGTGACCGGCTCGTCATCGGCGAAGAGCTCGCGCACGGGCACGTCGAGGGCCCGGGCGATCGCGCCGAGGGTCTCGAGGCTGGCGTCCTTGCCGCTCTCGACCCGCTGCACGGTCCGGACGGCCACGCCGCTCATCTCGGCCAGGCGTTCCTGGGTCCATCCCCGCTCGCGGCGGAGGGCGGTGATCCGCATCTCGTTCATGGCTCCGAGCCTAGGAACGTCGGACGTGACAGCGCCACGACACGGACCCGCCACCTGGCCGTCACGCACCCGCCTCGTGACCGCCACGGTCACGGCACCGCCACGGTGCCGCCGGAGAGCGATGCACCCGGTCCGTGTCATTCGGACCAGGTGACAATCAGGTGGAATACAACATACTGAAGTGCTGGTCTTCAGCACCCCCACACACAAGAACAGGAACACCATGCGCGCATCCCGCGTCCTCACCACCGCCGCGGCAGCCACCTGCATCGCAGCCACCGCGATCCTCGCCCCGGCAGTGGCCGCCTCCGCGGCGACGCCGGCCCCGGCCGCGACCTCCGCGACGGCGAAGGCCCCGGTCGCACCCGTCACCACCCTGCACATCGACCCGGACGGCCGTCTCGGCGGTCGAGGGATCACGGGCGCGACCGTCGTCGTCACCGACCGGGTCGGCACCGTCGTCCGAACCGTGGTCACCGACACGGACGGCTGGTGGTTCGCCAGCATCAACGGGCTGCAGCCGCAGCTCCGCGTGACGCAGGTCGTGGCGGGCACGTCGAGCACCGCCGTCACCTGGGGCACGAACGGCACCGCGGCGCCGAGCCCGGTCAACACCCTGCACCTGGCCGACACCATGCTCCTCGGCGGTCGGGCCGTGAACGGGGCGGTCGTCACCGCCACCGACGAGGACGGCCACTCGTCGACCACCCAGAGCAACGGGTTCTTCTTCGTCCCACTGTGGGACCTCCACGGTCGTGTGACCATCACGCAGGAGGTCGGCGGCCAGACCTCGGCTCCGGCGTACTGGACCATCGGCTGACCACGTGACAGCTGACGGGGCCCGGTGTGTCACAGCGCACCGGGCCTCGGTCGCGTCGACCACCGTCGTGGTGCACGAACGGACGAGGGCCCGGCGTGTCACAGCACGCCGGGCCCTCGTCCGTTCGGCTCGATCAGGCAGCGGGGACGATCTCGAACGACGTCGCCGCACCGGATGCACGGTCCGTCACGGTGTTGCTGTGGAACGACCCGATCTGGAAGGTCCGCGGCATCGTGTACGAGAACGAACCGTCCGCGGCGACGACGACCGAGCCGCGGATGCCCGCTCCCGGCACGAACACGTCGAGCGTGGCACCCGGCGTGGCTCGACCGGCGATCGTCAGCGGGATGCCCGGACGGTAGGAGGTCGAGCTCGAGATCACGGGGCGCTGCCCGGGGACCGGAGCGACCGAGCCACTGCTCGGCGCGATGTCGAAGCCGAGCGTCGCACCGGTGGCGCCGTCCCGCACGGTGTTGCCCGCGTACGAGCCGGTCTGGAAGGTCCGCGAGAGTGTCGTGGTGAAGCGTCCGGCAGCGTCCGCCTTGGTCGAGGTGCGGATCCCGGCACCGGGGATGACGATGTCGATGGTCGCGGCCGGGGTCGCCGTGCCCGCGATCGTGAGCGGCACGCCCGGGGTGTACGTGCGACCGGCGGTCAGGGTCGGCGCTGCTGCGGAGACGGCACTCGAGGCCGCGACGGGGGTCGTCGCCGGCGTCTCGGCCTCGGCGAGAGACGGGACGATGACCGCTGCCAGGCAGCCCGCGGCGAGCGCCGCGGACAGGAGCACAGAGTTGCGCATGGTGGTTCCTTTCATTGAGGAACCACCAGTGTACATACAACATTTCAGCATATGGCACACGCGGTGAGCCGAGCAACGCCTGCTCAGGACGGGTTCGGGCTGAACCGGTAGCCCATGCCGGACTCGGTGCGGAGGTACCGGGGGTTCGCGGGATCGGGCTCGAGCTTCCGTCGGAGCTGCGCCATGTAGAGCCGGAGGTAGCCGGAGTCGTTGCCGTGTGACGGACCCCACACCTCGGTGAGGAGCATCTCGCGGGTCATCAGCCGGTCGGGGTTCGTCACGAGCACCTCGAGCAGCCGCCACTCGGTCGGGGTGAGCCGGATCGCGGGCCCCTCGCGCTGGGTCACCTGCTTCGCGACGAGGTCCACCGACAAGTCGCCGATCGCGATGGTCGGTGCCTCGTCGAGGGTCGTCACCCGCCGACGACCGAGGGCCCGGAGCCGGGCGAGGAGTTCGTCCATCTGGAACGGCTTCGTCACGTAGTCGTCCGCGCCGGCGTCGAGCGCGTCGACCTTGTCGGACGAGTCCGTCCGGCCGGACAGCACGAGCACGGGCACCTGCGTCCAGGCGCGCAGGCCCTCGAGCACGCCGATGCCGTCGAGCCGGGGCATGCCGAGGTCGAGCAGCACCAGGTCGGGTCGCTCGGTGATGACGACGTCGAGGGCGGCGCGACCGTCCCGCGCGGTGACGACGTCGTACCCGCGCGCGGTCAGGGTCACGGCGAGCGCACGGACGAGCTGCGCGTCGTCGTCCGCGATCAGGACCTTGGTGCTCACAGGACCTCCACTCCGACGTGTCCGGCGATCGGCAGGCGGACGACGACGGTGAGTCCGCCGCCGGGGGTGTCGTCGACCTCGATCGTGCCGCCCATGCCCTCGGTGAACCCCCGGGCGAGGGCGAGTCCGAGCCCCAGCCCGGTGTCGTTGTCGGTGTCGCCGAGCCGCTGGAACGGCTGGAAGACCTCGTCGCGACGGTCGGCGGGGATGCCCGGACCGTGGTCGGCGACCCGGAGCTCCACCCCGCCGCCGAACGCGCTCGCGGCGACCCGGACGCGGGTGCCGTCCGGGGCGTAGCGGCTGGCGTTCGCGAGCAGGTTCACGACGACGCGCTGCAGCAGGACCGCGTCGGCCAGGACGGGCGGCAGGTCGGCCGGCAGGTCGAGGTCGACGTCCTCCGGTCCGAGCTCGAGCTTGTCGAGCGCCGGGGCGACCACCGTCTCGAGCGCGATCGGCACCGGGGTGACGGCGAGCACCCCCGCCTGCACGCGGCTCACGTCGAGCAGGTCGGCCAACAGCACCGCGAGCTGTCGCAGGCTCTCGTCGGCGGTCGCGAGCAGTGCCTCCCGGTCGGTGTCGGAGAGCGTGATGTCCGCGGCCCGGAGGGTCTGCACGGCCGCCGAGGCGGCCGCGATGGGTCGCCGCACGTCGTGGCCGACGGCAGCGAGGATCGCACTGCGGACGCGGTCCGCCGCGGCGATCCGTTCCGCGTCGACGGCGGTCCTGGTGAGCTCGCGGTGCTCCACCGCGGCGTCGAGCTGCTGCTCGACGACGCGCAGGAGCCGACGCTGGGTCGGGTCGTCGGGTGCGCCGGCGAACTCGAGCACGGCGCCGGACGGGAGGCTCGTGGTGGCGTCCGGTGCGTCGCCGAACGTCCCGGAGGTGGCCGGCACCTCGTCGCCCTGGCGGATGCGGACGCCCGCGAACCCGAAGGCCTCCCGCGTGCGGTCGAGGAGGGCCTGGAGGGCGTCGTCGCCGCGGAGGACGCTGCCGGCGATCCCGACCAGGAGTCCCGACTCGGCTGCGGCCCGTCGGGCGGCTCGGGAGCGGCGCGCCGAGCGGTCCACCACGAAGCTCACGAGCACGGCGCTGACCACGTACATGACGAGGGCCACGAGGTGCCACGGCTGCTGGACGGTGACCATGTAGAGGGGTTGCACGAAGAAGAAGTCGAGGCTCAGGCCGGAGAGCACGGCGGCGAACACGGCCGGCCACATGCCGCCGACGAGCGCCACGACGAGCACGAGCAGCTGGTACGAGAGCACGTCGACCGTTATCGCGTCCGGGTCGGTGCCGAACGACAGCAGCCAGGTCAGCAGCGGTCCGGCGACGAGGGAGAGCACGAACGCCGCGACGATCCGGCTCCGGGACAGGCTGCCGCCGAGTCGGGGCAGGGCGAACCCGCCACCGGCGCGCTCGTGGGTGACGACGTGCACGTCGATGTCCCCGGACTCGCTGATGACCGTGGTGCCGATGCCGGGGCCGGTGAGCGCGGCGACCAGGCGGCTGCGGCGGCTCACCCCGATGACGATCTGCGTCGCGTCGATCGACTTCGCGAACCGCACGAGCGTCGTCGGGACGTCGTCGCCGACCACCTGGTGGTAGGTCCCGCCGAGTTGCTCGAGCAGGGCGCGCTGCTTGCCGAGGGCGCCGGGGTGGCGTTCGCGGAGTCCGTCGTTGGAGGTGACGTGCACGGCCGCGAGTTCCCCGCCGGCGCTCCTGGCGGCGATCCGCGCGCCGCGGCGGAGGAGCGTCTCGCCCTCCGGACCACCGGTCAGTGCGACGAGGACGCGTTCGCGGGCCTCCCAGCGGTGCTCGATGCCGTGCTCTGCGCGGTAGGCGCGGAGGGCGTCGTCGACCTCGTCGGCGAGCCAGAGCAGGGCGATCTCGCGCAGTGCCGTGAGGTTGCCGAGCCGGAAGTAGTTCGACAGGGCGGCGTCGACCCGGGCGGCCGGGTACACCAGGCCGTCGGAGAGCCGTTCGCGGAGGGCGGCGGGCGCCAGGTCGACGACCTCGATCTGGTCGGCGGCCCGGACCACCGCGTCCGGCACGGTCTCCCGCTGGACGGTGCCGGTGATCTCCCGCACCACGTCGCTGAGGGACTGCATGTGCTGGACGTTGACGGTGCTCACCACCGAGATGCCGGCCTCGAGGAGGGTCTGGACGTCCTGCCAGCGCTTGTCGTGCCGGCCCCCGGGCGCGTTCGTGTGCGCGAGTTCGTCGACCAGGGCGACGTCGGGCTGGCGGGCGATGACGGCGTCGAGGTCCATGTCGTCGAGCTCGACCCCGCGGTGCTCCACCACGCGGCGGGGGACGACCTCGAGCCCCTCGACGAGGGCGGCGGTCGCAGCGCGCTCGTGGGTCTCGACGACGGCGACCACGACGTCACGCCCCTCCGAGCGGAGTCGGTGCCCTTCCTCGAGCATCGTGAAGGTCTTGCCGACCCCGGGCGCTGCCCCGAGGAGCACCCGCAGCTTGCCTCGTCTCACGTGCTCATCCTCCCGCGTTCGGTGTCGTGATGGGGTATGGCGCTCGTGGGGCGCCCGCCGGAACCAGGTTCCGGACACAGCACCACGCTTCTTCGCGGTGTTGTGTCCGGAACCTGGTTCCCGGGCACCGTCAGGACGCCTTCGCCAGCGCCAGGTTCAGCTCGAGGACGTTCACCACGGGCTCGCCGAGGAACCCGAGCTGCCGCGACTCGGTGTGCTGCTCGACCAGCGCCCGGACCGTCGACTCCGAGAGCCCGCGGGCCTCCGCCACGCGCGACACCTGCAGCATCGCGTACTCCGGGCTGATGTCCGGGTCGAGGCCGGAGCCCGAGGCGGTGACCGCGTCCGCCGGCACCGATGACTCGGGGACGCCGTCGGCCTTCGCGATCGCGGCCTTGCGCTCCTCGATCGCCTTCAGCAGGTCCGGGTTGTTCGGCCCGAGGTTCGAGCCGCTGGAGGCGTTCGCGTCGTAGCCCTTCTCACCCGCGGCGCTCGGGCGGGACTGGAACCAGCGGGCGGAGCCGGACCCGTCGAACGACTGGCCGATGAGGGACGACCCGACGACCTTGCCGGACGAGTCGGTGACCATCGATCCGCTGGCCTGGTCGTGGAACGCCGCCTGGCCGACGCCCCACACCGCGAGCGGGTAGGCGACGCCGAGGACGACGGTGCAGAGGAGGGTGAGGCGGACGGCCACACCGGTGGAACGGAGGAAGGAACGGGAGGAAGCCATGTCAGAACCCCGGGATGAGACCGACCACGAGGTCGATCAGCTTGATGCCGATGAAGGGGACGATCACGCCGCCGAGCCCGTAGACGAGCAGGTTGCGGCCGAGGATCGACGACGCCGAGGCGGCGCGGTACTTGACGCCGCGCAGCGACAGCGGGATGAGCGCCACGATGACGAGCGCGTTGAAGACGACGGCGGACAGGATGGCGGACGACGGGCTGTGCAAGCCCATGATGTTCAGCGCCGCCAGGCCCGGGAACGCCGCCTGGAACATCGCCGGGATGATCGCGAAGTACTTCGCGACGTCGTTGGCGATCGAGAACGTGGTGAGTGCACCGCGGGTGATGAGCAGCTGCTTGCCGATGCGGACGACGTCGATGAGCTTGGTCGGGTCCGAGTCGAGGTCGACCATGTTGCCCGCCTCCTTCGCCGCCGTGGTGCCGGTGTTCATCGCGACGCCGACGTCCGCCTGCGCCAGGGCCGGGGCGTCGTTCGTGCCGTCGCCCGTCATCGCGACGAGGTTGCCGCCCTCCTGCTCCTTGCGGATCAGCGCGAGCTTGTCCTCCGGCGTGGCCTCGGCGAGGAAGTCGTCGACGCCGGCCTCGGCCGCGATGGCCTTCGCCGTGCGGGGGTTGTCGCCGGTGATCATCACCGTGCGGATCCCCATCTCGCGGAGCTGCGCGAACCGGGCGGACATGCCGTCCTTCACGACGTCCTTCAGGTGCACGACGCCGAGCAAGGTGACCGCCCCGTCCGGCGAGCGGCGGGCCACGACGAGCGGGGTACCGCCCTGGTCGGAGACCTCGGCCACCGTCGTGTCGATCGCGGACACGACGTGCGCCTCCGGTGCCGACGAGGACGCGGCCGCCCAGGCGAGCACCGCCGACGCGGCACCCTTGCGGACCTCGGTGCCGTCGGTCAGGTCGAGACCGGACATGCGGGTCTGCGCGGTGAACGGCACCTCGACGGCACCGACCGGGAGTCCGGCGCCGATCCCGGCCTCCCCGGCCAGGTCGACGATCGAGCGGCCCTCGGGCGTGGAGTCCGCCGCGCTCGACAGCGCTGCGGCCTCCATGAGCGCGGCCTCCGTGACGCCCGGCACCGGCACGACACGGGACGCACGCCGGTTGCCGTACGTGATCGTGCCGGTCTTGTCGAGCAGCAGCGTGGTGATGTCACCCGCGGCCTCGACCGCGCGCCCGGACATCGCGAGCACGTTGTGCTGCACGAGGCGGTCCATGCCGGCGATGCCGATCGCGGAGAGCAGGGCGCCGATCGTGGTCGGGATGAGGCAGACGAGCAGGGCGATGAGGACCGGGATGCTCACGGTCGCTCCGACGAGGCCGGCGATGGGCTGCATGGTCAGGCAGACGATCACGAAGACGATCGACAGGGACGCCAGCAGGATGTTCAGCGCGATCTCGTTGGGCGTCTTCTGCCGTGCGGCGCCCTCGACGAGCCGGATCATCCGGTCGATGAAGGTCTCGCCCGGTGTCGACGTGATGCGCACGACGATTCGGTCCGAGAGCACCCGCGTACCGCCCGTCACGGCGCTGCGGTCGCCGCCGGACTCGCGGATCACGGGCGCGGACTCGCCCGTGACGGCGGACTCGTCGACGGAGGCGATGCCGTCCACGACGTCGCCGTCGCCGGGGATGACCTCACCGGCGACCACCACGACGACGTCGCCCTTCGCGAGGTCGACGGACGCGACCTCCTCGGTCTCGTTGCCGGTGGCGGCCGGGTCGGCCGACGCGTCGTACCGCAGCACGCGGCGGGCGCTCGTGGTCGACCGGGTCTTGCGGAGCGTGTCGGCCTGCGCCTTGCCACGGCCCTCGGCCACGGACTCGGCCAGGTTCGCGAACACGACCGTCAGCCAGAGCCACACCGCGATCGCGATCGTGAAGCCGGACGGCTCCACGACGCTCGAGACGGTCGTCAGCGCGGCACCGACCTCGACGATGAACATCACGGGGTTGCGCCACATCAGGCGCGGGTCGAGCTTGCGGAGCGCGCCCGGGAGGCCCGCCACCAGTTGGCGGGGCCCGAAGGCGGACGAGGTGGCCGACCGGGAGGCGGTGGTCGCCTCCGCCTCGTCGGCGCGGGAGGTGGACGGTTCGGTCGTCGACGGGGCGTTCATCGGGTGAGGCCTTCTGCGAGCGGTCCCAGTGCGAGCACCGGGAAGTAGGTGAGTGCGGTGACGATGACGACGACACCGACGAGGAGGCCGACGAAGAGCGGCCGGTGGGTGGGCAGCGTGCCGGAGGTGATCGGGACACGGTCCTGGGCGGCGAACGAGCCGGCCAGGGCGAGGACGAACACCATCGGCAGGAAGCGCCCGAGGGCCATCGCCACCGCGAGGGACGAGTTGAGCCACGTGGTGTTCGCGGTCAGGCCGCCGAACGCCGAGCCGTTGTTGTTCGCCGCGCTGGTGAACGCGTAGAGCAGCTCCGACAGCCCGTGGTTGCCCGGGTTGAACAGCGACGTGCCGAGCACCTGCTCCCGGACCCCCGGGATGAGGAGCGACAGCGCGGTGCCGACCAGCACGAGCGTCGGGGTGACGAGGATGTACAGCGCCGCCATCCGGATCTCACGGGAGCCGATGCGCTTGCCGAGGTACTCGGGCGTGCGGCCGACGAGCAGTCCGGCGATGAACACCGTGATCACCGCGAGCACGAGCATGCCGTACAGGCCGGATCCCACACCGCCGGGCGCGATCTCGCCGAGCATCATGTTGAGCATCGCCATCATGCCGCCGATCGGCGTGAAGCTGTCGGTCATGCCGTTCACCGCTCCGGTGGAGGTGATGGTCGACGTCGTGTCGAACAGCGTGGTGCCGAGGACGCCGAAGCGCGCCTCCTTGCCCTCCATCGCGGCACCGGCGGCCTGGGTCGCGGTGCCGCCGGCGGCGAGCTCGGCGAGGGTCATCGCGACGAGCGAGACGAGGAAGATCACCGCCATCGCGGCGAGGATCGCGTACCCCTGACGCTTGTCGGCGACCATCTTCCCGAACGTGCGCGGGAGCGAGAACGGGATGACGAGCATGAGGAACACCTCGACGAGGCTCGTCCACGCCTGCGGGTTCTCGAACGGGTGCGAGGAGTTCGCGTTGAAGTACCCGCCGCCGTTCGTGCCGAGCTCCTTGATCGCCTCCTGCGAGGCGACGAACCCGTCGGGGATGTGCTGCGTCCCGCCGGCGAGCGTGGCGACGTCGGTGCCGCTCCCCCACGACTGCACGACACCGCCCGCGATCAGGACGATCGCGAACACGAACGCGCCGGGGAGCAGGATCCGCCCGAGCGTCCGGACGATGTCCACCCAGACGTTGCCGATCGTGCCGGAACGCCGTGCCGCCAGTCCGCGGACCAACGCGACCGCGACGGCCATGCCCACGGCGGCGGACAGGAAGTTCTGCACGGCGAGCCCCGCCATCTGCACGGTGAGCCCGAGGGTCGCCTCCGGCGAGTACGACTGCCAGTTCGTGTTGGTGACGAACGACACCGCCGTGTTGAACGCGAGCGACGGCCCGACGTCCGGCAGGCCGAGGTCGCCCGGCAGGACCACCTGGATGCGCTGCAGCAGGTAGACGACGAGCACGCCGACGACGCTGAAGAGCAGCACGCCGCGCAGGTACGCGGGCCAGGACTGCTCGGCGTTGGGGTCGACGCCGATGATCCGGTAGGCGCCGCGTTCGACCCGGCTGTGCTCGGGCTTCGTGTAGACGCGGCCCATCCAGTCGCCGACCGGGCGGTACGCGGCGACGAGGAGCAGGACGAGCGTGGCGACCTGGGCGATGCCGGCCCAGGTGTCGGCCGCGGAGCCCATCAGAACTTCTCCGGGCGCACGAGCGCCCAGACGAGGTAGACGACAGCGGCGACGCCGAGGACGGCCGCGGCGATGGTGATGCCGATCACAGCCGCTCCACCCCCTTGGCGATGAGGGCGACCAGGCCGAACACGGCGAGGACACCGGCGACGACGAACACGTCGAACACTTGGACTCCGTAGGTTGCACGGGCCCGCCACCGGGCGGTGCGGGCCGCACCATTCCTGGTGCGTCACCGATGGTGCGACCGGTGTCGTGCCTCCAGGCCGTCGCTAACGGATTCCTGACGGCGTCCTGACGGACGCATGCGCGGTCCTAACGCCCCGCTGCGTGCAGGCGGTCGGCGACGGCCGCGACCGCCGCGCGGAGGGCCGGCGGCCCGACCACGGTGAAGTCGACCCCGAAGCCCGCGAACCGCGCGGCCAGCGCCTCCCACGACCACGAGCCGGTCGTCAGGCGGCAGCGCTCCGCGTCCACCGCGACGAGCTTCGCGTCCGCATCGAGCCAGGGCTCGATCGCCGTGGCCGGGCAGCGCAGCTCGACCGTGCCGGTGCACGGCCAGACGTCCTCCACGTCCGAGCCCTTGAAGCGGGCGGCCACGAACGCCGCGGCGTCCCCGCCCGGGACGGGTCGCGGCGTGAAGCGCAGCCGCGTCGGCTGCCGCGGCGCGATGCGGTCGACCCGGAACGTCCGCCAGTCGGTGCGCTCGGGGTCCCAGGCGAGCAGGTACCAGCGCCCGGAGCGGGCGACGAGGGCGTGCGGCTCGACCCTGCGGGGGTGCTCGTCCGGTCCGTACCCGAAGCGCAGGACCTCGCGGGCGGACACCGCGCGACCGACCTGCACGAGGACCTCCGGATCGACGGTGGTCCGCGCGGCCGTCGTCGTGACGTCCACCGCGCCGATGCGGTGCCGGAGCCGCACGGGCAGGACCTGCCGGATCGTCGCGAGCGCCCGCACCGCACCCTCGACGATGTCGGCACCGGACGCGGGAGCGACCGCCAACGCGACGGCGATCGCGACCGCCTGGTCGTCGTCGAACAGCAGCGGCGGGAGGTCCGCGCCGGGCGCGAGGCGGTAGCCGCCCGACGGGCCGCGGAGGGCATCGATGCGGTACCCGAGGCCGCGGAGCCGGTCGACGTCGCGTCGGAGTGTGCGCGGGCTGACCTCGAGGCGGCCGGCGAGCTCGTCGCCCGGCCAGTCCCGGTGCACCTGCAGCAGGGACAGCAGCGTGAGCATGCGGGAGGACGGAGCGGGCACGGCACCAGTATCCGTCGAGAAGCGGTCACGATCTGACCGCTTCCGGCGTCAAGCTCGTCCCATGAGCATCGAGACCACGACCCACCTCAACTTCGACGGACAGGCCCGCGAGGCCCTCGACCACTACGCCGCGGTGTTCGGCGGCACGGTGGCGTCCATGACCTACGGCGCGATGGGCGCCACCGACGAACCCGCCTGGGCCGACCGCATCGTGTGGGGTCAGGTGACGAACGACACCGGGCTGCGGGTGATGGCGTTCGACGTGTGGCCCGGGCAGCCCTGGGACCAGGGCAGCAACGCGTTCTACGTGTACGTGCACGGCGACGACGCGGCCGAGGTCGAGCGGTACTGGGACGGCCTGCTCGACGGCGCCGAGGTCCGGCAGCCGCTCGGCCCGTCCGCGTGGGCGCCGCTCGCCGGGCAGCTCCGGGACCGGTTCGGCGTCATCTGGGCGCTCGACGTCGCCGGCCCGCAGGGCTGACGTCGTTCCGGCCCTTGACCCGCCCCCGTGCGCATGCCGCACGTCGGCGGGCTGGCCGGGGTGGCTGAGGGTCAGCGCTCGATCGTGAGGTCCTGCGACGGACCCGCGCAGCTCGCGTCGTCCGGGCACGTCGAGTAGTCCCAGTTCCGGATCGAGACCCAGGCGTCCCCGGGCTCGATGTCCGACGGGACGGGGACGGACACCGACCACGATCCGTCGAACGCGTCGTCCGAACGCGCGGCATCGGCGAACGCGGTGTCCTCGGGCACGTCCTCGCCCCCGTGCTGCACCTCGATCCGCCACCCGCCGTCGGGCACCTCCACGTCGCACTCGTCCGTCGTGGCGAACGTCACGGTGTCGCCGGCCCGGACGGTGTCCGGCGTCACCGTGAACCGCGGGACGCAGCCAGCCGTCGGACCGGACACCGGGTACGAGGTGCACCCCGAGAGGGCGCTGCCCACTGCGACCGTCAGGACGAGGGCGGCGACGAGGCGGCTCCTGATCATGGGGTCATCCTGCACCGAGGACGGCTCAGGAGCGAGACCACGTGCTGATCGTCACCGCCGCGGTCACCGATGCGGGCGCGAAGACCGTCCCCGCGGGCACGTGGTGGTGGCTCGGACCCATGTGCACGACGTCGTGGACGTCCTCGGCACCGAGCTGCATCGTCCACGTCAGGTCCTCGGACGACCGACGCACGAACGACGGCGACAGCGAGTCGTGCAGGCGCCGCTCCTTCTCCGGGTCGACGGAGATCGTCGCCTCCGCCAGCTCCGCCAGGTGGCCGGCCCGCGGTGTCACGACGACGAGCACGCCGTCGGGGTGCAGGACCCGGGCGTACTCCGTCTGGTTGCGCGGTGCGAAGACGTCCAGCAGGACCGCGGCAGCGCCGTCGACGACCGGGAGGCGCTCGGTCACGTCCCCGACGACGGCTCCCGCCCGCTCGTGGACACGTGCCGCACGCCGGATCGCGACCGCGGACAGGTCCAGCGCGACCCCGAGTCGCTCGGTGGGCGCCGTGGCGGAGCCGGCCACGGGCCTCCCGTCCGCCGCGCGCAGCGCCTGCGCGAGGTAGGTACCCGGCCCGGAACCGACGTCGAGGACGATCCCCGGAGCCGTCGTCGCCACGACGACCTCGGCGAGCCCCCGCTCGACGGGGGCGTAGTGCCCGCGACCGAGGAAACGCATGCGCGCGTCGACCATCTCCGGCGTGTCCGCGGTGAGGGCGCGACGGCGGGCGGGCAGGAGCGTCAGGTGCCCCTGCTTGGCCTCGTCGAACCGGTGTCCGTTCGTGCACCCGACCTGCCCGTCGACTCGACCGAGCGGCTCGGCGCAGACGGGGCACGCGAGCACAGGGAGGAGGTCGTCGCGCACCCGTCCAGCGTAGGGCCGTCGGTAGCCTGACCGGATGTCGCTGCAGCAGCTCTTCGGCCTCGACGGCCGCACCGCACTCGTCACCGGCGGGAGCTCCGGGATCGGCCGAGCGATCGCGGAGGCCCTCGCGGACGCCGGTGCGCTTGTCGTCGTCGCGGCACGGACCGGCTCGGCGATCGACGAGACGGTCGCCGCCGTCCGGAGCGCGGGCGGCTCGGCCGAGGGCGTCGTCGCGGACCTCTCCACCCGTGCCGGTGCCCACCGTCTCGCGGACGCGGTCGGTCCGATCGACGTCCTCGTCAACTCGGCGGGCATCAACCTCCGGCCGCCCATGGCCGAGCTCGACGAGGACACGTGGGACGCGACGATGCGGGTGAACCTCGACGCCCCGTTCGTCCTCGGACAGCGCCTCGCGCCCGGCATGGCAGCACGGGGACACGGCCGCATCATCAGCATCAGCTCGCAACAGGCTCATCGGCCCTTCGCGGCGAGCGGCGCGTACGGGGTCTCCAAGGCCGGACTGGAGGCGTTGGCCAGGTCGCAGGCCGAGGCCTGGTCTGCGCAGGGGGTCACCTCGAACGTGCTCGTGCCCGGCTTCGTGCAGACCGCGTTGAACCGTCGCCTGAGTGCGGACCCGGCGACCGTCGAGCGGCTCGCCGCGCGGACGCTCGTCGGCCGCAACGGGGTCGCCGCCGACTTCGCCGCAGCGGCGGTGTTCCTCGCGGGACACGGGTCCGCCTACGTGACGGGACAGTCGATCGCGGTCGACGGCGGGTTCTCGGTGCACTGAGCGTCGCTCGGTAGGTTCGTCGCATGGCGATCATCCACCGCGCGGAACTCCGACCGTCCAAGGCCGAGGCGCTCGCCGCCTGGCTGCCGTCCCAGCCGTGGAGCGGCGTCACCCCCGGCGAGGACGTGGAGGTCGTCGGGCGCTTCCGTCTCGACGACCCGGCCGGCGAGGTCGGCATCGAGACGATCGTGGTCCGCACCACGTCGGGTCGGCTCCTGCACACGCCGCTGACCTACCGCGGAGCGCCGCTCGACCGGGCGGAGGCGTTCCTCGTGACCGAGATGGACCACTCCGTCCTCGGCCGACGCTGGGTGTACGACGCTGCCGGCGACCCGGTCTACGCCGACGTCGTGCGCCGCACGATCGCGACCGGCGGCCACGAGGCCGACCTCGTGCAGGCGGACGGGTCCGGCTCGTGGGAGAAGGAGTGCACGGCGGTCGGCAGCGGCTCGGCACCGTCGTCGCCCACCGTGACCGCGGTCGACACCCGGACCGAGGAGGGCGAGACGACGATCGACACCGGCCACGGCGAGCTCGTCGTCCTGCGGGTCGTCGGGTCGCCCGTGCCGTCCGGCGAGACGCTCCGTGCGACCTGGCCGACCGGCTCCGGCGTCCTCGTGGTGCTCGCCGACTGACCGCTCCTGCTCCGTCCGATCCTCGGGCGGCCGGGGGTACCGGCAGGGCCTGCCGCGGGCTCCGTCCGGCTGGCAGGATCGTCGGCGTGAAGACACTGGAGTTGCCACAGACCGACCTCACCGCCTGCGACGTCATCGTCGGGCTGATGCGGATCAACGACATGAGCGACGAGGGCATCCGTGCCCTCTACTCGGCGTCGCGTGACGCGGGCGTCACGATGTTCGACCACGCGGCGATCTACGGCGGCTGGCACGGATGCGAGCAGCGCTTCGGCGAGGCAGTGACGCTGTCGTCGTCCGAGCGCGCGGAGATCCAGCTGCAGACGAAGGTCGGGATCCGCCAGGGGTACTTCGACTTCTCGTACGAGCACATCATCTCGTCGGTCGAGGAGTCGCTCGCTGCGCTCCGTACCGACTACATCGACGTCCTGCTGCTGCACCGCCCCGACGCCCTCGTGGAGCCGGAGGAGGTCGCCAAGGCGTTCGACGAGCTGCACGCCGCGGGCAAGGTGCACCACTTCGGTGTCTCGAACCACACGCCCGGCCAGGTCGACCTGCTGCGTCGTTCGGTGAACCAGCCGCTCGCGTTCAACCAGGTGCAGCTGAGCATCACGCACGCGAACGTCATCGCGCAGGGCGTCGCGGCGAACATGGGCGGGCTCGACCAGTCCGTCGACCGGGACAACGACATCCTCAACCACTCGCGCATCAACGACATCACGCTGCAGGCGTGGTCGCCGTTCCAGAAGGGCTTCTTCGACGGCGTCTTCCTCGGCGACCGCGAGCACTACGCCGAGCTGAACGACGTGCTCGACGAGGTCGCGGCGGCGCACGGCGTCACCCCGACGGGCATCGCCGTGGCGTGGATCACCCGGCACCCGGCGCACTTCCAGGTGGTCCTCGGCACCACGAACCCGCAGCGGGTGCGGGACTCGGCGGCCGGCTCGGACGTGGAGCTCTCGCGCGAGGAGTGGTACCGGATCTTCACGGCGGCGGGTCACACGGTCCCCTGACCCTCGTCCTGGCCGCCGACGTCCACGCTGCAGGATCGTGTACCACGGACGTCGGCGGCAGGGTTCTTCGCCGCTTCCGCGAGCACTGCTAGACTGACAGCAACAGACCCCGCCAGGGCTAGAGCGTGAGCTTCCCCAAGACCGGCGGGGCTTTTCTGTACGGTGATGTACCGGTGCCACGATCATCCCGTGTCCAAACCAGCGCGCACGATCGCCGAACAGATCGATCTCCTCGAGTCGCGGGGGCTTCGTCTCGGTGCTGGGGAGCGGAATCGACTCGCACGGCTCCTCATGAGCCACGGCTACTACCGGCTCTCCGGCTACTGGCGTTACTTCCAAGTCGCTCCGCACCTCGGTGACGACCGGTTCCGCCCAGACGCGACGCTCGATGACATCGAGTCGCCCACCTCGTACCTCCGACGCAACGCGTACTGCGCACAGGTCGTCGCTCGCGACGGGCAGATCGTCGAACTCCGCGATGAACTCCTCCTCGACGTCCGACGCGAACTCCGACGGTCGAAGGAAGACTTCATCGCGCACCACACGCGGCGAGGTGTCCCCGTCCCCGTCTGGGCAGCCGTCGAAGCGCTGACGTTCGGTGCGGTGTCGAAGATCCACCGCCTCATCGACGATGGCGACGTCCGCTACAGCGTCGCGAAGTCGTTCGGCCTCGACCCGAAACGGACGGAGTCGGCTGTCCGAGCACTCGCCGTGCTCCAGAACGTGTGCGCGCACCACGGCCGGCTGTGGAACCGGGTCCCGACGGTTCCCCTCCAGGTCCCGCGACCCCTGCAGCGTGACCCGGACCGGTCGATCTACCGACAGACGATGTGGGGGCTCATCGTCACGCTTGCCTCCCTGGTCGACGGCATCCGGCGCGACTCTGGCTACTCCGAGTCTCTGCTCGACCTCGTGGACCGGCATCCCGTCTGGCAAGACGGCCTGAAACGACCTCATCGCCGTTGAGCTGCGCCCGTGAGTCACACCGACGGGCGGACGAGGAGTCGGACCAGGCCCGGCGGACCGGCCAGGCGGGTGCCCACCACGGTGGTTCGGACCCGGTCGCGAGCGGTGTCGACGTGCTCGCGTTCGGGGTCGTCGCGCTCGACCAGCCGTCCGACTGGCTGTCGGACGAGTGTTCCGTCCCATCGCGCCTGCTGTAGAAAGCCGGATCGCTCGTAGGAGGCCGGAAGAAACAACCTCCTACGAGCGATTCGGTCACCTACGAGCGATTCGGCAACCCACGAGCGGATCGGCCACCCGCGAGCGGACCGGCCACCGGAGGCGCCGTGCGGCAGGGTGGAGGTGTGCTCTCCGAACTCGCGCTCCCGGTCCGACTCTCCACGCCCGCAGGGGAGGTGACGCTCCGGAGCGTCACGGACGATGACCTCGATGCACTCGTCGCGCTGCTGTCGGACGACCCGGTCAGCGCGGCGCGCGGCGACGTCGCCGCCCCGGAGGACCGCCCGCGCTACGCCGCGGCACTGCGCGCGGTCGCTGACGACCCCGCGAACGGACTGCTCGTCGCCGAGGACGAGTCCGGTGCACTCGTCGGGACGTTCCAGCTCACCCGGATCCCGGGGATGGCCCGACGAGGCGCCACCCGGCTGCTCGTCGAGGCCGTGCGGGTCCGGAGCACGCAGCGGTCCGGTGGGATCGGCACGGCACTGATGCGGTGGGTGACGGACGAGGCCGCTCCGGCGCTCGGGGCATCGGTGGTGCAGCTGACGTCCGACGCCGCCAGGACGGACGCTCACCGGTTCTACGAACGCCTCGGGTTCGTCGGGTCGCACGTCGGGTTCAAGTACTCGCGCTAACCGACGTGCGCCACGGGCGCGGCAGGCGCGGCACGCCCGCGCACAACCGAAGGCATGCCGAACCGCGGATCTTCGCGGTTCGGCATGACTTCGGTTGTGCAGATTCGATGCGCACAACGCTCCACGACGGCACCCAGGGAACACCGCGCGCCGGGCGTCAGTCCTCGGTCGGGGGTGACGGCACGGCGACGTCCACCGGCGACACGCGCGCCGGGTCGGCGGACGCACCGCCGACGACGTCGAACGAGATGCCGAGCTCGGCGGCGGTCTCCTCGTCGAGTTCGAGTCCGTCTTCCTTCACCTGGTCCTCAGGGATGGCCCGGCCGCCGGAGGGGTCCCAGGAGTTCGCGATCGACATGCGGCAGAGCATGCCCGACCCGCATGGCAATCCGCCAAGAAGCGCGTCAGAGGTCGTCGGGGTGCAGCCGGTCGCCGGCCCGCGGACGTCGGAACACCGGTCCGCCGCCGGCCTCGTCCTCGTCGCGGTGGTCGACCGGGGAGACGCTCGGGTCGCCGGCATCGGCCCCGCGCTCCTCCTCCACCTCGAGTTCGGTGGGGTCACTGCCGTCGACGGGGACGGACGCGTCGGGCTGCTCGGGATCGAAGGGTGCGCTCATCGACATGGCCCGAGCATGCTCCCGATCGGTGAACGCCGGGTCAACGCTGTCCGTCCTCCGCGATCAGCTCGAGCTGCGTCAGGGCAAGGTCGGTCACGGCCGACATGGTGAACGTCGACCCCGTTCCCTGCAGCCGGAAGACCCGCGTCTGCCCGGCCCACGCGAACTCGGCGTCGCGTACCGACACGGCCGCGGTACCGAGCGTGACGTCCCACGAGTACGTCCCCGGAGCCTCGACGGTCACGGTGTACAGGGACGCTGGGGTCGGCGGGACGTCGAACGTCACCGAGGAATTGGCGGCGAGCGCCGTGGTCGTCCGCCCGGTGTCGTCGCACAACGAGGAAGCACCGACCGGCGCAGCGCCCACCAGCGCAGCACCCACCGGCAGCAGGTCGCGCGGCACGTCCCGGTACCCGTGCAGCTCGGACGCCGACACCGGCCGTGTGTCCGACGCCCACCCGGTGGGCTCGGCGGACAGCGTGAACTCGATGCGCGACGCAGCGACCACGACCTCGTGCGGGATGCTCACCGACTCCCACGGCGCACCGTCGACCGTCACCGACGCGACGTACCCGCCCACCGGACCGGACACGACCTCGATGACGGTCTCCGAGCCTCCCGGCCGCAGCACCGTGCGCCGGACCGACGGCGGCACGAGCACGTAGGTGCCCGTCGCCGGCGCCAGCGGGTAGAGGCCGATCGTCGCGAAGACGTACCAGGCGCTCATCTCGCCGTTGTCCTCGTCGCCGGGGTAGCCCTGGCCGAGGTCGGAGCCGACGAACAGGCGCTCGAGCACCGACCGCACGATGCGGTGCGCGTCGTCGTGCCGGCCCGTGAACATCGGGAAGAACGGGATGTGGTGCGCTGGCTGGTTCGACATGCCGAGCATGCCCATCCGGACGTCGCGGGCCTCGGTCATCTCGTGGATCGGGAAGCCGTAGGAGCCGGACCGGGCCGTCGCGCCGGTCTCCGGCGTGGCGAAGAACGCGTCGAGTGCGGCGTCGAACCGAGCGGGCCCGCCGTGCAGGTCGACGACGCCGTCGCCGTCGTGGGGAGCGGTGAACGCGGTGCCCCACGCGTTCGTCTCGGTGTAGTCGTCGCCCCAGTCGCGCGGGTCGAACTCGGCGCCGACCCGCCACGAGCCGTCCGGGTCGCGGCCGATGAAGAACCCACGCTCGGCGTCGAACACGTTGCGGTACTGCAGCGACCGCCGCGAGAACCACTCCGCCTCGGCCTCGTAGCGGGCCAGCTCGGCGCCGTCCCGCGCCCGGGAGGCGAGCAGGCTCGCCATCACGGCGAGCCCCCAGTCGTTGATCGCCGCGTCGAGGGTCCAGCTCATCCCCTCGTGGGTCGCGGTGTCGACGTGGCCGCGGAAGGCGCCCGGGAGGCTCCCCTTGCGTCCGACACGCTCGTCCCGCGGCGGGACGGTCGCGTTGCGCAGCGCGCTCCGGTACGCCGCCGCCAGGTCGAAGCCGCCGATGCCCTTCGTGGCGAGGTCGGCGAAGACGGTGTCGCTCGTGGTGCCGGTCATGCAGTCCTCGGCGCCGGGGGCACTCCACCGGGGCGTCCACCCACCGTCGTGGTGGTGCTCGACGAAGCCCTGCGCGAGTTCTCCCGCGGTCTCCGGGGTGAGGAGCGCCAGCAGCGGCCAGGCGGTCCGGTAGGTGTCCCAGAACCCGTTCGTGGTGGTGAACGGTCCCTCGACGACCTCGGGTCCGGGCTCGTCACGGATCGGGGAGTCCTGCACGGAGCCGTACGGGGACCGGTGACGCGGGACGCCGTCGCGGGCGGTCTCGCCGGCACGGTTCGGGTAGAGGAAGAGCCGGTACAGGCCCGACCACAGCGACGTCAGCTGGTCCGGGGTGGCTCCCTCGAAGGCGATCGTCGACAGCTCGGCGGTCCAGCGCTCCTCGGCGTGGGCGTGCATCGCGTCGAAGTCCCCGGCGGCGGCGAGGTTCGCGCGAGCGTCCTCCGCCGAGACCGTCGAGATGCCGAGCAGCACGTCCACGTCACCGTCCACGGTGAACCAGCCGCGGAGCTCGTGGTCCGTCACCGTGGTGTGGTCCGCGGTGACGCCGGGTACCCGGAGGTGGACGTGGTGCGACGGGGTGCCGGGCCGGTCGTCCAGCAGGCACTCGACGACGGCGACCCCGTCCGTGACCGTCACCGTGACGTCGGTGACCCGGCCGTGGTGGTCGAGCACGACGCTGCGGGTGCCGGTGAACCGGAAGCCCAGGGCGAACTCCCCCGCGGTCACCTCCGCCGTCACGCCGTGGTCGAGCGCCACCCGGTACCGGTGCGGCCCGTCGCGTTCGTCGTCGTGGTCGAACCCGAGGGCCCGCGCCGACCGGTCGGGGTCCGGGGTGTCGAGCGGGGAGGGCATGACCTGGAAGACGCCGCGGTCCCCCATCCACGGCGACGGGAGGTGGCTCGTCGCGAAGGCCTGGATCGCCGGACGGACCCGGTCGCCCTCGACCCGCGAGTGCTCCTGGTACGCGTACGGCCACCGGTTGCTCGACGCGTCGGTCATCGGCAGGCCGAACACCCCGCCGTGCGGCAGTCCCACGAGCGGGGCGTTGTTGCCGCGGGAGAACCGGGAGGACGCCTGGGTGCCGCGGGTGGTGCGGACGTGGTCGAGCGGCGTCGTCGGGGTCGGGCGCGCCGGACCGAGCCGGACGTCGTCGAGCCAGCCGCGGAGCGCCGGACGTGCGCCGTCGCCGGACGGGTGCGGCGTGGCGGAGCCGAGCCGCGCCTCCAGGCGGTCCACGACGCGACCGGCGAGCGGCGTGAGGTCGACGGCCCGACGGTTCCACTGGTCGACCCACTGCTTGCGGGCGGCGTCCTGGGCCTCCGGGGTCAGGGCGTCTCCGTACTGGTCCCTTGCCGTGTCGCTCAGCCGGGTGCCGTCGGTGCAGACGAGGTCGACGGAGAACGCGGTGGCGTCCCAGAAGTGCTGCAGATCCGCCTCCGCGGGCTCGGTCAGCCCGGCCGGGAGGGTCCGTTCGGGGAACCAGACCCACGACAGTTCGTCACCGGGCTCGATCACCCGTCCCGCGAACCCGGGCACGACCCGCTCGACGGAGCTGCCGCCGAGAGGCCGTTCGACCAGCCAGGCCTCGGCCGACGTGAAGCCGACGCCGTTGCGTGCCGCGACGGCCGTCGTCGGCCCACCGCTCCGTTGCAGCTCATCCACCCGACGAGCCTATTTGCTCCAGCGTGTGGACGAACGCTAGCCCTTGTCGTGTCCCGGCGCGTCCGACGACTTCCCCGGGCCGCCCTTCGTGCCGGCACCCGTCCCGGACCCGCCCTGCGGTGCCTGCACGGGGTTCGAGGCCGGGATCGTCGGCTCCGGTAGCGTCGACGGCACAATGTCCTGCGACGGCTGCTGCGCCGGTTCACTCGACTGTTCGGCGGGCGCACTCGGCTGTTGGTCGCTCGGCTGCTCGGCGGGCGCACTCGGCTGTTGGTCGTCGCTCGGCTGCTCCTGCCCCGGCTCGCTGCTGGGGCTGCTCGTGCTCGACTCGGTCGGAGCCGGTGTCCCACCACCCCCGCCCAGGGCGACGAGCGCGGTCACGATCGCGGCGACGACGAGGGCGACGACCACGATCGCGGCGATGACCGCGCGACGGCGACGGCGGTCCGGGTCCTCGCCCCGGCTGCCGGAGCCGCCCGGCCCCGGCGGTCGACCGCCGGAGCCGCCCGAAGCCGACCCGGCACCTCCGCCACCGGCCGCTGCACCAGCGGCGGCACTCGTCCGGCCACCCGGGCCGCCGGTGCCCGCGCCGCCGCCACCAGCGACGCCGCCACCAGCGACGCCGCTGTCGGCCGCGCGGGTGCCGAGCACGGTCGTGGCCACGTCGTCCGGTCCGGGGGCGCGGCTCGTCGGGAGCACCCGCGTCGCCTCGTCCGGGCCGACGGGACAGTCCGCCTGGTCCATCGGCGCAGTGGCACCGAGCGCCGCGGTGTCGGCCGCAGCGGTGTCGCCCGCCGCCGCAGCACCCCCGGCCGCCGCAGCACCTGCCACGCCGCCCGCCGCGCCGGCACGGGTCACCGCACCCGGGGCTCCGGGCAGCAGCTGGGTCGCGGGAGCGGCGTCGTCCCGTCCCAGGGCCCGGAGCCGTTCGGCCGCCTCCGCAGCGGTCGGGCGGTCCCGTGGGTCCTGCGCGGTCATCACGTGGAGCAGCGTCCGCCACGCCGTCGGCAGGTGCTGGTCGATCTCGGGTCCGCGGGCGAGCCGGGCGGTCGCGGACTCCACGGCCGAGCCCGGGAACGGCCGACGTCCGGTGAGGCTCTCGAGGAGGAGCAGTCCGAGCGCGTAGACGTCCACCTTGCCCGTGATCGGCTGCCCGAGGACCTGCTCGGGGGCGATGTACGCCGCCGTCCCCATCACGGTGCCGGTCCCGGTGACGCGGGCGGAGTCACGGAGCAGGGCGATGCCGAAGTCGGCGAGCTTGACGTGCACGCCGTCCGACTCGAGGAGCACGTTGGCGGGCTTCACGTCACGGTGCACGACGCCCTGCGCGTGCGCGACCGCCAGCCCCTCGGCGACCTGGGCTCCCATCCGGGCACTCGTGACCGGGTCGAGCGGCCCCTCGCGCAGCCGGGTGGACAGGTCACTGCCCGGCACGAGCTCCATCACGAGGTACGAGTCGCCGTCGGCGTCGTCGAGGGTCGCGTCGTGGAGCGTCACGAGCGCCGGGCTCCGCAGCGACGCGAGCACCTGGATCTCGGCCTCAGCACGGGCTCGCTCACCGTGGTCGACCGCGCCGATGCGGAAGACCTTCACGGCCACCTCGCGCCCGAGCTGCTCGTCCACGGCACGGTAGACGGACGCCATCCCGCCGTGTCCGAGCGTGCCCGTGACGCGGTACCTGCCGCCGAAGACCCGATCACCCATGTGGCGAAACTACCGGCCGGACCTGACGGGCCGCGCACCTCGACGGAGCGCCGTCAGGTA
The DNA here is from genome assembly GCF_002412165.1 of Curtobacterium sp. 'Ferrero'. GTDB lineage: Bacteria > Actinomycetota > Actinomycetes > Actinomycetales > Microbacteriaceae > Curtobacterium. The sequence continues at coordinate 55,362 of NZ_NXIA01000014.1, read as the reverse complement.
CAGCCGGTGCGCCGTCACGACGAGCGCGAGCCACGCCGCCCCGAGCGCCCACGCCGCCAGCACGTCGGTCAGCCAGTGGTGGCCGAGGAACACCCGCGAGGCCCCGATCGAGAGCACGAAGGCGGTCCCGGCGACGATCGTCCACACGCGCGTCACCGTCCGCGACTGCCGCAGGACGAGCAGGTACACGATGGTCCCGACGACCACCGTGGCGTTCAGGGTGTGTCCGGACGGGAACGACGGCGAGTGCTCGTACGGCGGCACGGCGTCGGCGAGCGGCGGTCGGGCGCGTCCGATGAGGTCCTTCCCCGCCACGGTCATCAGCAGCGACCCGGCGCTCGCGGCCACCAGGAGCACGAGCGGCGTCCACGCCCGGCGTTGGACGGTGAAGCCCACCAGGAACCCGGCCGCGACGATCGGCATCCCGATGGTCCCCGCCACGTCCGTCCACCACGTCACGAGCACGTCCGCCGTCGGCGAGCGCAGGGTGAGCACCCAGTCGAGCACGGGCTGGTCGAGGACCGCGACGTCGTCGTGCTCCCGGACCGCGTCGTAGACCTCGGAGGCCGCCCAGGTCGCGACGACGGCGACCGCGATGCCGATCGCCAGCGTCAGCACGAGCAGCGGGAGCGCACCCCAGCGGTGCCCGAGCGCGGCCCAGGCGTCGGCGACCGCTCGGCCGGCCCGGGTCCGCCAGCGCGTGAGGTCGACGTCGCCGACCCGCTCGTCGGGGATCTCCCGGTGCTCCGTGTGCATCTGCCCACCATGCCCGAGGGTGCATGGGAGCGGTCCCTCAGTCCTTCGCGGCGCCGTAGTCGTCGACGATCGCCACCGACAGGGGGAACACGACCGGGAAGTCCCGGAACAGGATGCGCCCGGCGTCGACCGCGGCCGCGCGGACCTGGTCGGCGACCCACTCGGCGTGCTCGGTGGGCGCGTGCACGACGAGTTCGTCGTGCACGAAGAACACCAGGTGCGGTCCGGCCGTCACGGGCCCCGGGAAGCGTGCGGCGAGCCGGGTGCGGAGCGACCCCATCCAGGCGAGCGCCCACTCGGCCGCCGTGCCCTGGACGACGAAGTTGCGCGTGAACCGTCCCCAGCTCCGGGCGCGCGACTCCACGGCGCGCTGCATCGCGGGGGTGCCGTCGACGGCGTAGGCGCGGTTCCTGGCGGTGAACCAGGTGTCGTCGGGCACCGGGGACGTCCGTCCGAGCAGCGTGGTCACGGGCTCCCCGCGCTCCCCCGCCCTGGCCGCCCGTTCGACGAGCGCCAGCGCCTGCGGGAACGCGCGGGCGAGGCGCGGCACCAGTCGACCGCCCTCGCCCTGCGTGGCGCCGTACATGGCGCCGAGCATGGCGCCCTTCGCCTGCTGGCGCGTCTCGACGGCACCGGAGGCGACGACGCCGTCGTACAGGTCACGGCCGTCACCCGCGGCGGCCATCGCCCGGTCGCCGGACATCGCCGCGAGGACCCGCGGCTCGAGCTGGGCGGCGTCGGCCACCACGAGCTTCCACCCGTCGTCGGCGACCACGGCGCTCCTGATGCCCTTCGGCAGCTGCATCGCTCCCCCGCCGTCCGCCGCCCAGCGTCCGGTGACGACGCCGCCGACGACGTACTTCGGGTGGAACCGGCCCGCGTGGACCCACTCGTCGAGCCAGGTCCACCCGTTCGCGGTGAGGAGCCGTGCCAGCCGCTTGTACTCGAGGAGCGGCTCGATGACGGCGTGGTCGAGCTCACGGAGCTCCCACTTCCGGGTGCTCGCCACGGTGAGGCCGGCGCGGCGCAGGGCACGGAGGACGTCGGCCGGCGAGTCGGGGTTCAGCCCGGGGTCGTCGAGGCGGGTTCGGATGACCGCGGCGATCTCCTCGAGCCGTCGGGGTCGGACGCCGTACGGCACACGCGGCCCGAGCTCGGCCTCGAGCAGCCGTTCGTGCAGGTCCGCGCGCCACGGCAGTCCGGCGTGGTGCATCTCCGCGGCGACCAGCGCTCCCGCCGACTCCGCGGTGAGCAGGAGGCGGAGCGCTCCCGGAGCCGAGGACGAGGCAACCGTGTCGGCCTGGGCGCGGAACTCCGCCACCGGGTCGACGGCGTCGGCTGGTGCCGGCGCGTCGAACAGGGCGTCGTCGAAGAGCTGCGCCTGCGTCGGGCGGGCGATCCGGGCCTCCGCGGCCGGCGCGTCGAGCGCGTCCGCCGGAGCGGTCTGGAGCGCGGACCCCCGTGCGGCGAGCGCGCCGCGCAGCACGCGGCGGCCGAGCCGCAGGTCGACGCAGCGTCCGACGCGGCCGCCCGCCTGCAGGACGGGCGGGTACCACCCGGTGGTGTCGTCCCAGACCCAGCGGACGTCCGGCGCGTCCCGGTCGGCGACGAAGGCCGGGAGGCGCGACAGCTCCACGTGAACCGGCTCGCCCCCGTCGGTCCCCGCGTCGGTCAGGGGCGTCGCGGTGACGCCGCCGTCGCGGCGGTGGAGGACGAGGTGCACGGGACGATCATGCCGTGTGCCACCGTCGGCCAGCGCGCCGCGGTCGATCAGTCGCCCGGGCGGACCGCCGCAGTGTCGGCCACGTCGATCCGGACGTCGCCGTCGGGGGCCTCGGAGACTTCGACCCGCGGCGCGGCGTCGTGCTCGTCGGACCCGGACATCCGCCGCAGCGTGTCCTGTCGGCGCTCCTCGAACGTCATGTCGACCCCGTCGTCGAGCCGGTCACGGTCGGGCCTGTCACGGTCGGGATGACGGCGGTCGGGCTGGTCGGCGTGGGCGTCTCCTGCGGTCATGCGCGTGAGGGTACGCGCCGCAGGCTCCCGAGACCGTCATCCGACGCTGCCCGCGAGCGCGAGGATCCCTCCGGTTACCACGTATTCTGGATATCCGTCATCATGGAGGCATGACGACGATCATCGACGAGCGGGAGCGCTGGCAGCAGGTGGCCGTGGACGACGTGCCGATCAACGCACTCGTCCGCTACCGCGACCGCGACCGCACCGTGACCGGCATCGCCGTCGACGAGCTCGCCGGCGCGGGCGCGACGGGGCTGATCGTGCTCGACGAGGACGGCGGGCACCACGTCGTCCCGGCGAGCGCCGAGGTCGAGATGCTGGTCAGCAGAGCGGGACGTTGACCGCCAGCCCGCCCATCGCCGTCTCCTTGTACTTCGTCGACATGTCCGCCCCCGTCTGACGCATCGTCTCGACGACCTGGTCGAGCGAGACGTGGTGCACCCCGTCGCCGCGCAGCGCCATCCGGGCGGCGTTGATCGCCTTGTTCGCCGCGATCGCGTTCCGTTCGATGCACGGGATCTGGACGAGGCCGCCGATCGGGTCGCAGGTGAGCCCGAGGTTGTGCTCCATCGCGATCTCGGCCGCGTTCTCGACCTGCTCCGGGGTGCCGCCGAGCACCTCGGCGAGCCCGGCGGCCGCCATCGACGCCGCCGACCCGACCTCGCCCTGGCAGCCGACCTCCGCGCCGGAGATCGACGCGCGCTCCTTGTAGATCGACCCGACGGCGCCGGCCGTGAGCAGGAAGCGGACCACCGCGTCGTCGCGCAGCCCGGGTGTGATCGCCGGCACGTAGGTGAGCGCGTAGAACAGCACCGCGGGGATGATGCCGGCCGCACCGTTCGTCGGGGCGGTGACGACCCGTCCGCCGGTCGCGTTCTCCTCGTTGACCGCCATCGCGACGAGGTTCACCCACTCCATCGCGAAGAGGGGGTCGTGGTCGGGGTCGTCCCGGACGAGCTGCTCGTACCAGGTGGCCGAGCGCCGCCGGACCTCGAGGCCGCCGGGGAGGGTCCCGGTCCGGCGCACCGACCGCTCGACGCACTGCTCCATGACGGCGTGGATGCCGAGGATCCGCCCGCGGACGTCGGCCTCGGAGGTGTCGAGGGCGATCTCGTTCGCGAGGGCGATCCCGCTCACGGGCAGACCGGAGCGCGCGCACTCGGCGAGCAGCTCGGCGCCGCTCGAGAACGGGTGCGGGACGTGGTCGTCGACCGGGATGGCCGCGCTCGCGACCTCGGCGTCCGGGTCCCCGTCGTCCTCGGTGTCGCCGTCCCGGGTGATGAACCCGCCGCCGATCGAGTAGTACGTCTCGTCGGCCAGCACGGAACCGTCGGCGTCGGTGGCCCGGAGCCGCATGCCGTTCGGGTGCCGCGGCAGCATCGTCAGCGGGTGCAGGACGACGTCGGCCAGCCGGAAGGGCACGGTGACTCCCCCGCCGAGGCGGAGCACACCGGTGCGCTCGAGGTCCTCGAGGTCGGCGGCCATCCGGTCCGGGTCGACCGTCTCCGGGTCGCGGCCCATCAGGCCCGCGGCGACAGCCCCGAGTGTGCCGTGCCCGTGCCCCGTGGACGCGAGCGAGCCGTAGAGGTGGACGCGGACCCCGGCGACGCCGGGCGGTAGGGCCGCGGCGAAGGCGGCTCCGGCGCGCATCGGTCCCACCGTGTGGGAACTCGACGGGCCGACGCCGATGCTGAACAGATCGAAGACGGAGACCGGCACGTCCGCCACACTATCCCGTCCGGACGGACGGGCCTCCAGGGCGACTAGGGGACGAGGACGATCTTGCCGCGGGTGTGCCGCTCCTCGAGCTCGGCGTAGGCGTCCTGCACCCGGTCGAGCGGGTAGGTCGCCGCGATCGGCACCTCGATCGCCCCGTCCGCGACCTGCAGCGCGAGGGCCCCGAGGATCTCCGGGTCGGCGGTGTCCGCGCTGCCCGCGGTCCGCGCGCCGAGCTCGGTGGCCGCCTCGAAGGCGATGATCGTCTCGATGCGGTCGACCGGCACCCCGAGCGCCACCCCGAGGTGCACGTACTCGGCGCCGTACGTGTCGACGAGGGCGTCCACCCCGTTCGTCGCGAGGGTCTCGATGCGCTCCTGCAGGCCGTCGCCGTACGCCACCGGACGGGCGCCCTTCGACCGGAGCCAGTCGTGGTTCGCCTCGGACGCGATCGCGATGACGTCCACGCCCTCGTTCGTGAGCAGCTGCGTGACGAACCCGCCGACCCCGCCCGCGGCCCCGGACACGACGACGGTCTCGCCCGGTCGCGGATCGACGGCACGGACGGCAGCGGCAGCGGTGGTCGCGACGACGTCGAGCCCTCCGGCGACCTCCCACGAGAGCAGGTGCGGCTTCTGCACGACCTGACCGGCGGGCACGGACACGTACTCGGCGTGGCTCGACCGCTCCCACGACCAGCCGAGGACCTCCTCGCCCTCGTCGACGCCGTCCACGCCCTCACCGACCGCCACGACGACGCCCGCGAAGTCGGTGCCCTGGCCGGACGGCAGCTTCGACGGGTCACCGTCGTCGAAGAGCCCCTGGCGGATCGCCGCCTCCCCCGGGTTGATGCCGGCGGCTCGCACCCGGACGAGCACGCGGCCCGCCTCGACCGACGGGACCGGGACCTCCTCGACGCGGAGGACGGATCGGTCGCCCCACTCGGAGAACCGGACGGCGCGCATGGTGTCGGGGATGTCAGCCATGCGGACGACGGTACCCGCGCGGTGGCGGCGGCGGACATGGACCGCTCCATCGGCAGCGGCGTGCGAGACTGGCGGCATGCCCATCCTCAACAAGGACATGCAGGTCTGCATGTCGCTGGCAGCCCGACCGAGCAACATCGGCACCCGGTTCCACAACTTCCTGTACGACGAGCTCGGGTTGAACTTCCTGTACAAGGCGTTCACGACGACCGACCTGCCGGGCGCCGTCGCGGGCATCCGGGCGCTGGGGATCCGCGGCTGCTCGGTCTCGATGCCGTTCAAGGAGGCGATCATCCCCCTCGTCGACAGGCTCGAGGAGTCCGCCGCCGCCATCCGGTCGGTGAACACGGTGGTGAACGACGACGGCGTGCTGACGGCGTCCAACACCGACTACGAGGCCGTGTCGTCCCTCCTCGCGAGCCACGGCGTCGACCCGACGTCCCGCGTGCTGCTGCGCGGTTCCGGCGGCATGGCCAAGGCCGTCACGGCGGCGTTCCGCGGTGCCGGCTTCGAGCACCTCACGGTCGTCGCGCGGAACACCGCCACCGGTCCGGACCTGGCGGAGCAGTACGGGTACGAGTGGGTCCCGGAGGTGTCCGCCGCCGGCGACGCCGACGTCCTCGTGAACGTCACGCCGCTCGGCATGCGCGGCGACCAGCAGGACGTGCTCGCGTTCGAGGACGACCGGATCGACGCGGCGCACACCGTCTTCGACGTGGTCGCGTTCCCGTCGGAGACTCCGCTCGTCCGCGCGGGACGAGCTGCCGACAAGCACGTCGTCGCGGGCGCGGAGGTCATCGCGCTCCAGGCCGCACGGCAGTTCGAGCGCTACACCGGCGTCGCCCTGACGGACGACCAAGTGCGCCGCGCGAGCGCGTTCAGCCGCGCCGAGTAGCGGCGTTCGCCGCGCCGGCCTGGAGGCCCGTGGCGGCGCCGCCACGGGCCTCCAGGCCGTCGGTCAGTCGCGCCCGGCGCGACCCGCGGCGACCCAGCCGAGCCGTCGCAGCGTCTCGCGGTTGCGTACCCAGATCGCCGGCTGCATCAGGAAGCCCGGCACCAGCGCCCCCGGACCGGCGACCGGGTCCTCGCGGATCGTCACCTTGCAGCCGTTCCGGTGCTCCTCGACGGTGAGCTCGACGCGCGCCTCCCCCAGCGGCCAGCCACGTGGCTGGATCGTCATGGCCTGCGGCGGGTCCCATCGCTGCACGGTCGTCGTGTCGTCGATCGTGATCGGCCAGACGCCGAACGAGTGGTGGATGCGGCTGCCGACGGCGGGCCACTCCGGGTCCTCGGCGCGCATCCGCGAGGCCCCCACCACCCAGGTCGTGTAGAGCCAGCCGTCGCGGAACACGTCGAAGACGGCCTCGGGAGGGCAGTGCAGGATGCGGACGTTCTTGGCCATGGTCAGTCCTCCGGTGCGAGATCGACGTCGGTCGGCAGACCGAACGTGTGGCGGAGGGCGCTCCTCGCCGCGTGCCACCCGGCCATGCCGTGCACGCCGGGGCCGGGGGCCGATGCCTCCGAGCACAGGTACATCCCGCCGCCCATCCGCCACGGGTCCGACGACACCACCGGCCGCTTCACGAGCTGCCAGAAGCTCGCCGCCCCCGCCGCGATGTCCCCGCCGTGGTAGTTCGGGTTGTAGGCCTGCATGTCGACCGCCGTCCGGCTCGCCGACTCGAGGACGACGTCGCGGAACCCCGGCGCGAAGCGTTCGATCTGCCGGGTGACGGCCTCGGTCTGGTCGACGTCCGAACCGGCGGGCACGTGCGCGTACGCCCAGAAGACGTGCTTCCCCTCGGGCGCGCGGCTCGGGTCGACCACCGTCGGCTCGGAGCCGAGCACGTACGGCCGTTCGGCGTGGCGGCCCCGGGCGACCTCGGCCTCGGCGGCGGCGATCTCGGCCCGGGTGCCGCCGATGTGCACGGTCCCGGCACGCCGGAGTTCCTCGTTCTGCCACGGCACCGGACCCGAGAGCGCGAAGTCGACCTTGGCGGCGGCGTTGCCGAACCGGAACCGCCGGAGGGCGCCGCGCCGCGGGGTCGGGATCTGTCGACCGGCGATCGCGAGCATGCCCGGGACGCTCGTGTCGAACAAGACCGCCTTGGCCGGCGTCAGGTCACCGAGGCTCCGGACCTCCCGACCGGTCTCGATCCGACCGCCGTGCGCCACGAGGTCGCCGGCGAGTGCGTCCACGATCGCCTGGCTCCCGCCGACCGGCACGGGCCACCCCCGAGCGTGTGCGTAGACGCCGAGGGACAGCGCCGCTGCCGCGGTCGAGAGCGACGGCATGTGCTGGATCGAGTGCGCGGCGACCCCGGAGACCATCGCCGGCGCGACGTCCTCACGGAAGCGGGCGTCCCAGGCCCGCGTGCCCTGCTCGAGCACGCGCAGGCCGAACCGGGCGACCGTGACCGGGTGGCGGGGCACGTGCAGGAGGGCGTCGTTGGCGAAGTCGGCGACCTGGTCGGCGTTCCGGACGAGCGGCGCCATGAGCTGGTGGAAGGCCGGACCGTCGACGCCGAGCGTGTCCGCCGTGCGGGCGAGGTCGCGGTGGGCGATGCCGGCGCGGCCACCGTCGAGCGGGTGGCCGTACTGCACGTCCGGGAGGCGGAGCTCGATGCGGTCCTCGAGCCCGAACGCGCGGAAGAACCGGGACTGCAGCGCCATCGGGTGCACGGCCGAGCAGACGTCGTGGCGGAATCCCGGCAGGGTGAGCTCGGCGGTCCGGGCGCCGCCGCCGATCGTGTCGTTCCGTTCGACGACCTCGACGCTGAGCCCGGCTCGTGCGAGGGTCACCGCGGCCGCGAGTCCGTTCGGTCCAGCTCCGACGACCACCGCATCCACCATGCCCCCGAGCCTAGGCAGGGCGGCGTGCGTGCGTGTCCAGGGCCCGCGTGCGGCCGGCGGCGGGCTGTGTCAGGCGCGCGCGGTGTCCGCGTCGGCCGGGTCCGAACCGTCGTCGGGGTCGTCGGCGTCGTCGGGCTCGTCAGCACCGGCGGGGGTCGAGCCGACGGGGTGCTCGGCGAGCAGCGCGGCGAAGTCCTCGTCGAGCATCTGCTGGAGACGTTCGTCGCGTCCGACCTCGTAGTCGTCCGCGGGACGCTGAGCCCATCCGAGCCGCCCCACCACGGTCGTCCCGATGTCGTCCCACGCCCGCGCCCGCGCCTGCAGCACGATGCCGTCGACGAAGCCCTGGTCGTCCCGTCGCCGGTCGAGCAGCGCAGCGAGCTGCTCGTACGTGGCCTCACGCGTGCGGAGCTTGAGGTCGTCGCCGCGGCGGTAGTCGTGCTGGTGCCGCGACCGGCCCTTCTGCTTGCTGGCGGTCGCCCGGATCTCCCGCATCCGCGCCGCGTCGCCCCGCTGCTCCTCGGCCATGCGGTGCAGCTCCTGTCGTGCGGCGTCGGCGATGAGCGCGTGGTCGAAGTAGCCCTGGTCGCGGAGCGCGTTCGTGATGATCCGGTTCGCCACCGCGACCACCACCGCTGCCTTGGCGATGAGGAACCCCTCGTCGACGGCCCGTTTCAGCTCGACCTGGCTCACGGGTCGGTCGCGCACGTCGTTCTTGCTGCGTCGTCCGAACATGGCCATGCTCCGACGATACCGGCGTCCGACGGCCGTCACCCGCGCGGTGGACCCGGGATCGGCTCCCGGACGGACGCGCGCGGCGGCGCGGGTGCGTACCGTCGAGGCCATGACCGCGCCAGCCACCGCACCCCGTACCGGCCTCGGGACGGCCTCGCTCGTCCTGGGGATCTGCTCGCTGCTCGCCGGGTGGACGTTCTTCGCCCCGGTCGTCGGCCTGTGCCTCGGGATCGCGTCACGCAGCCGGGAGCCGATGGCACGCGGACGTGCCGGCTGGGGCATCCTGCTCAACCTCGTCGCACTCGCGGTGTGGATCCTCCTCGTCGCGCTCCTCGTCGCCGGCGGGGTCTTCGCGGTGTGGCAGGGGGCGACGTCCGGCCGCTGACGTCGCACCGCGAGCGCCGCGCGCTCCGCACCGAGGCGCGACGGGAGCTGCCTGGGCCGCCCGGCCCGGCTCAGAGCACGAGGCCGTACACCGCCACGTCCACCCGCCGGGGCCCGAGGGGCATGGCGCTCCGGAGCGTCCCCTCGTGCACGAACCCGAGCAGCTCCGCCAGACCGCGGCTGCGCGCGTTGTCCACCGCCGTGCGGATCTCGACCCGTGCGCACCCCCGTGCCCGCGCCACCCCGATGAGCACGGTGGCCGCACGGCGGACGACACCCCGTCCCTCCAGGCCGGCGTCGATCCAGTACCCGAGCGACGCCTGCCCCAGGTACGGGTCGAAGGCGAGCGAGGCGGCGCCGACCACGCGGTCGTCCGCGCGGATCACGCACGGCAGCGACCGGTCCATCGCGTACTGCCCGAGCAGGTGCTCGGTGTGCATGGCGATGGTCTCCACCGTCTGCTGCTGCCACGCCCACGGCTCCGCGGCCCGGAGCCGCGCGCTGTTGGCGACGACGAGGGCGTGCAGCGGCTCGACGGTGGTCAGGTCACGCAGTGTCAGCGTGTACCCGTCACCGAGGTCCCGTCCGAAGGCCGCCACGTACCCGACCATATGCACCCGACCGCCACGGCGTCCGGGACCGCAGCGGGAGCCGCGTCACTCGTAGCGCAGGGCCTCGATCGGGTTCTGCCGCGCGGCGCGTCTGGCGGGCAGGGTGCCGGCGAGGAACGCGATCGCCATGACCACCAGGATGATCGTGATGACCGACGACGGAGCGAACTGCAGGATCTGCAGGCCCGGGAGATCCTTCAGCACGGTGCCGGCGAGCAGGTTCGAGATCCCGGTGCCCAGCAGGATCGCCACGCCCGCCCCGATCGCGCTGCCGAGGAACCCGATGAACACGGCTTCGAGCGAGAACAGCGTGTAGACCTTGCCGCCGCCCATGCCCATCGCCTTCATCAGGCCGATCTCGCGGGTCCGTTCCTGCACGCTCATGAGCAGGGTGTTGATGATGCCGAACCCTGCGGCGACGAGCGCGATCACCGCGAACGCGTTGAGGACGCCGACGATGCCGTTGATGACCGTCTGGAACTGCCCGAGCTGGTCCTGGATCGTCTGCCCCGTGTAACCGTCCTTCGCCAGGGCCCGCTTGACGTCGGTGGTGGACGCCCCCGAGTCGAGCGTCGCCGTGGCACTGGCGTAGGACGTGGCGATCGTCGACGGCTTGCCGGTCTCCTGCACGGCCTGGAGTGCGTCGGTCAGGGCGGTGTTCGCTCCCGCGGTGCTGCCGAACAGCGACTCGTTCTGCACGCCGACCACCGTCGCGGTCACGGTGTGCTCCTTGCCGAGGTAGTCGTCGATGCCGATCGTGAGCTCCTTGCCGACCGCGGCCCGCGCCGAGCCGAGTCCGAGGGCGTCGAGGTCGTTCGTCGGCAGGAGCAGCTGGTTCGGGGCGTCCGAGCCGTCGTCGAGCTGCTCTCCCGACGCCAGGTCGGCCGTGACCTGCCCGGCGTCGGCGGTGACGGACACCACGTACTTGCCGTGGTCGTCGTACTCGACCCACTTCGGTGCGAGCGCGACCGCGGGTCGGACGCTCCGGATGCCGTCGATCCCCGTGATGGTGTCGACGTCCGACTGCGAGAGGTAGGCGAAGGACGCCGGACCCCGGTCGACGCTCTGGCTCGACTCCTCCGGGTCGTACTTCGCGGGGCCGCCGTCGGTGGTCGTCTGCACGGCCTTCGTCACCGTGAGCGTGCCGGTGTCGCCGATCGAGGCGACTTGGGCGTCGATGTAGTTGCCGACGCCCGTGCCGATCGCCGAGGTCAGCGTGATGGTGAAGGCCCCGATGAAGATCGCGATCACCGTGAGGGTGGTGCGGAGCTTGGAGCGGAAGGTGTTGGCGACCGCGGTGCGCAGGAGGTCGAGGAAGTTCATGCGGAGTGCCTCCCGTGGTGGGACCCGGTGGAGTCCGTGGCCGTCGGACCGGGGACGACGAGGCCGTCCCGGACGTGGACGCTGCGGTCGCACCGCGCGGCCAGTTCGTCGTCGTGCGTGACGACGACGAGCGTGATGCCCCGCTCGCGCTGCAGACCGAAGAGCATGTCCTCGACGACCTGTCCGGTCGCCGAGTCGAGGTTGCCCGTCGGCTCGTCGGCGAAGATGACGCTCGGCTCCCCCACCAGCGCACGCGCGATCACGACCCGCTGCTTCTGCCCGCCCGACAGGTCGTTCGCGTCGCTCTTCGCCTTGTCCGCCAAGCCGAGCGCCTCGAGCGCCGCCATCCCCCGACGCTTGCGCTCGGCACCCGTGACGCCGGCGATCTTCAGCGGCAGGACGACGTTCTCGAGCACGGACGTCTTCGGCGTCAGGAAGAACTGCTGGAACACGAACCCGAACGTGCTGTTGCGGGTGCGGTTGACCTGCCGGGCGCCGAGCGTCGACGCGTCGGTCCCGTCGAGCAGGAGCTGCCCGGAGCTGGGCTTGTCGAGGAGCGCGAGCAGGTGCATGAGCGTCGACTTGCCGGAGCCCGACTTGCCGACGATCGCGAGGCTCTCGCCGCGCTGGACGGTGAGGGACACGCCCTTCAGCGCGTCGAACCGCGTGTCACCGCGGCCGTAGGTCCTGGTGAGGCCGCGGGCCTCGAGCACCGGGGTGGTCATGCGGCGAGGATATCGCACATCGCATGCCGTCCAGCTGGGCTGTGGAGAACGGCAGGAGCACCGGACGGGAGGCGCGGTGCCAGCTGGCACCGTGCCTCCCGTCCGGCCTGGGCGCGCGTCGCGCGCGTCAGCCCTTCGTGATGAAGCCCTCCTTGACCATCCAGTCGAACGCGACGTCCGCGGGCTCCCGGCCCTCGACGTCCACCTGGCGGTTCAGCTCCTGCAGCGTCGCGTCCGTGAGCTCCGGCGAGATCTGGTCGTAGACGTCCTCGAGCTGCGGGTACTCCTCGAGCGTCGCCGTGCTGAGGACGGGCGCGACGTTGTACGCCGGGAAGAAGCCCTTGTCGTCCTCGAGGACCTCGAGGCCGAGCGACTTGATGCGGCCGTCCGTGGTGAACACCTCGCCGAAGTTGCACTTGCCCCGGTCGGTCGCCGTGTAGACGGTCCCGGTGTCGAGGATGTCGACGTTGCCGCTCGGGATCGAGTTCGCGCCGGAGCCGCCGATCTGCAGCCCGTACTTCGCGAGCATCGGCTTGAAGCCGTCGGAGCGGGAGTTGAACTCCGACTCGACGCAGAACGTGCGCTCGTCCGTCGGCAGGTCGGCGATCTGGGACAGCTTCGTGATGCCGCCGAGGTCCTGCACCGCCTCCTTCCGCACCGCGAACGCGTAGGTGTTGTTCATCGGCGCCGGCGGCAGCCAGGTCAGCCCGTTCTGCAGGTCCTCCTCGCGGACGGCCTGGTACTGCTCCTGCTTGTCCGGGATCCCCTGCTTGTGGCCCATGTAGGTCAGCCAGGCTGTGCCGGTGTACTCGTAGGTCATGTCCGCCTGGTGGCTCGTCATGAGCTGGCGGACCGCGACGCTGCCGGGCACGTTCGTCTCGTCGGTGACGTCGAACCCGGCGGCCTTCGCGGCCAGGACGGCGATCTTGCCGAGGACGAGCTGCTCCGTGAAGTTCTTCGCCGTCACGGTGATGTGCGCACCCTCGGGCAGGTCGTCGATCCGCTTGATGGAACCGGGCTCGGCGGCCGGCACGAACGAGGTCGCGGGCTGCAGGCCGCACCCGGTGAGGGCGAGGGCGGTGGCCCCGGCGAGGACCGCCGCGGCGAACGTTCGGCGCTTCATCGGAGCCCCTTCGGTCGGGCGACGGTCTCGACCACACGGCCGAGCCAGTCGATGGACAGTGCGAGCAGGGCGATCAGGAGCGCTCCGGACACCAGCACCTTCGGCAGGAACAGGTTGACGCCCGTTGTGATGAGCAGCCCGAGGCCGCCGGCGCCGATGAACGTGGCCAGCGCGGCCGACCCGACGAGCAGCACCAGCGCGGTGCGGATGCCGGCGAGCATGACCGGGACGGCGAGGGGGAGCTCGACGCGGAACAGGACCGCACCCGCGCTCATGCCCATGCCCCGCCCGGCCTCGACGAGCCGCTGGTCGACGCTCTCGATGCCGATGATGGTGTTCCGGAGCACCGGCAGGATCGCGTACAGGACGAGTGCGACGACGGCGGCCCAGAAGTTGAAGCCGAGCCACGCGGCGAGGAGCACCACGAGACCGACCGCGGGCGCGGCCTGCCCGAAGTTCGCGACCGCGAGGATCGCCGTGCTCGCCCGTCGGAACGGTCCGCGCGTCAGTGCGACGCCGAGCGGTATCCCGATCAGGAGCACGATGACCGTCGACGCGAGGGTGAGCAGCAGGTGCTGGCCGGTCAGGGCGAGGATGTCCCCCGGGTTGAGCGTGTTCGCTTCGGTCGGCGTGAGCGACGCGGTGTTCAGCCACACCGCGAACGCGGCGAGGACGACGAGGATGGCGGCGGGTTGGACGACGAGCGGGACCCACGTGCGCCGGCTGGACCGGGCCGTGCCGCTCGCGACGACGTCAGCCATCAGTGCGCTCCTCGACGGTCGCCGGGTCGGACGGCAGGGTCTCGATCGGGTTCGTGTTCGTCCCGACGGGCGTGTAGGCCTGGTCCTCGGCGGCGGCGGCACGCGACTTGGTGATGGCGTCCATGACCGTCTCGACGGTGATGACCCCGCGGAACGCGTCGCGGCGCCCGGTGACGAGGGCGGCACCGGCGCTCGAGACGAGCATGGTGTCGAGCGCGTCGTTGAGGGTCGCGGCCTCGCCCACGACGGGCAGGTCGGGGTCGATGCCGTCCGGGATGCGGTCCAGGCGCTCGAGCTGCCGACGGTTCGGCCACCCGATCGGCCGCTGGCGCGCGTCGACGACCACGGCGTGCCCGTGCCCACCGGCCTCCTGCATCCGCTGCAGCACGGCCTTCGCTTCCTCGCCCGGTGAGCAGGTGACGGCCGACTCGACCTCGACGTCGCGGACCCGGTTCAGCGTCAGCTGCTTGAGCCCCGCTCCGGAGCCGATGAAGTTCTCGACGAACTCGTTGGCCGGTTCCGCGAGGATGCGCTCCGGGGTGTCGTACTGGACGATGTGGGCGCCCTCGGAGAACACCACGATCCAGTCGCCGAGCTTGACGGCCTCGTCGAAGTCGTGCGTGACGATGACGATGGTCTTGTGCAGCTCCTCCTGGATGCGGAGGAGCTCGTCCTGGAGCCGCTGGCGGGTGATCGGGTCGACGGCGCCGAACGGCTCGTCCATCAGGAGCACGGGCGGGTCGGCCGCCAGGGCCCGGGCGACGCCGACGCGCTGCTGCTGGCCGCCCGAGAGCTCGCGGGGGAAGCGGTCGCGGTAGGTGTCGGGGTCGAGCGAGACCAGGTCGAGCAGTTCGTCGACGCGCGCCGCGATCTTCTCCTTGGACCAGCCGAGCATCTTCGGCACGATCGCGATGTTCGCCGCGACCGTCATGTGCGGGAACAGCCCGCCCGCCTGGATGACGTAGCCCATGCGACGGCGGAGTTCGTCGCCGTCGATCTTCGTCACGTCGTCGTCGCCGACGACGATGCGCCCGTCGGTCGGCTCGATGAGGCGGTTGATCATCTTCAGCGTCGTGGTCTTGCCGCAGCCCGAGGGGCCGACGAGCATGACGACCTTGCCGGCCGGGATCTCGAGCGTGATGCCGTCCACCGCGGGCTTCGACTGCCCGGGGTACCGCTTGGTGACCTCGTCGAGCAGGATGCCGCGACCGGTGACGGACGCGTCGGGCGCCGTGGTGGTGCCGTCGGTGCTGGCTCGTTCAGTGCTGGTTCGTTCAGTGCTGGACACGGATACCTCGCGAGATGGTCAGGCGGCCGAGGCCGAGGAGCAGGAGGTCGAGGACGAGGGCGAGGAGGACCACGCCGACCGTCCCGACGACCACGGAGTTGAGGGCGTTCGCGCCGCCGAGGCGGGACAGGCCCGAGAAGATGAACCCGCCGAGCCCCGGTCCGAGGGCGTAGGCGGCCACCGCGGCGACGCCCATCACCATCTGCGCCGACACCCGCACGCCGGTGAGGATGATCGGCCACGCCATCGGCAGCTCGACCTGCACGAGCGTGCGGAACCGGCTCATGCCGATGCCCCGCGCCGACTCGACGACGGTGTCGGGGATCTCACCGAGTCCGACGACGGCGTTGCGGAGGATCGGCAGGGCGGCGAAGAAGGTGACGGTGACGACGCTCGGCACGACGCCGAAGCCGAGCGGGACGAGCAGCAGACCGATCACGGCGAAGGACGGCAGGGTCAGCCCGACCGTCGACACCTCGTTCGCGATGCTGCGGAGGGCGGGGATGCGGTAGACGAGTGCGGCGAGCACCACGGCGATGACCGTGGCGAGGACGACGCACTGGACCACCAGCGAGAAGTGCTGCCACGACGAGAACCAGATCTGGTCCCATCGCTCCGCGACGTACTGGAACACGCGTGGGCGCTCCTTCCTGGTCGGTCGAAGTGCCCACAGATCGGGGCACGAACGCGGACCAAGCTACGCAGCACAGCGCTTCTTGTACATCTGCAAATGTTCGGATCGACGGGCGAGACCCTGGCAGGCGCGATGGAAACACCAGGTCAGGGCAGGGGTGCCGTGCCCTCCCTGGGAGAACGGTAACGATGCCGGGCGGACGTCGGCTACACGCGCAGGTCGCGGAGCCCCGCCTGCTCGGCGACGGCGACGAGGTGCTCCCGCCACGCGACCCAGTCCGCGGCGCTCTTGTCGGCGAGGTTGCCGTCCCCGTCGCCGGCGGTCCCGTCGAGCATCTCGCGGACGATGTCGGCGTGCCCGGCGTGCCGTGCGACCTCGAACCCCAGGTGCACGAGGACCTGCTGGAGCGTGACCTCGCGGCGGTCCTCCGGCCACCACGGCACGGTGCCGTGTGCGTCGAGGTCGAGCGCCGCGACCGTGGCGTCGGCGTGCTCGGCGCTCCGGTGGTGGAAGGCGATGACGTCGGCCATGGTCTCGTCGGGCGTCGCGTACATGTCGTCGCCCTCCCACGACTCCAGCCACGCCGGGGCGTCGGGCAGCGGACGACCGAACACCTCGCCGAGGTAGCCCGCCTGGACGCCGGCGACGTGCTTGACGAGCCCGAGCAGGTTGGTGCCGGTCGGGGTGAGCGGCCAGCGCGCCTGCCGTTCCGCGAGCCCGTCGACCTTCGCGAGCAGGGCGGCGCGGTGCTTCCTGAGGTAGCGGTGCAGGGTCTCCTTCTCGGACCCGGTCACCGGTCGCTCGGTGACGGCCGTCCCCGGGGCCGCGGGGCGGACCTCGGGGACGACGTCGTCGGGGATCTCGTCGCTCATGTCCTCGAGCGTGCCAGCGTCCGCTCCTGCACGCGTGCCGACTCCTGCACGGCGACGCGCTCGGCGGTGAGCAGGAGGCCGGCGACCTCGTCGGACGAGCGCGAGACGTGGTCGTTCCAGCTCGTGAGGTCCCGCACACGGGCCATGCGGACGTCCGGCGCGGGGCACCAGAGCACCGGCCGGCCCTCCTCGACCGCGAGGGCGTGCCAGACGATGTCCAGGGCACGCTGCACCCGCTGCGAGTGGACCGCGGCTGGACCGCCGGCGGCGTACACGACCGACCCCACGAGGCAGGCGCCCACGAGCGGGCGGCCCTGCACACCGACGGCGGCCGCGCTCGAGGCCTTGCGCACCCGCCCGTGGACGTCGAGGTAGGCGAACCAGGCGTGCTGGATCCACCCGCGCTCGATCACCGCGCGCGCGTCGGAGAGCAGCTGCCCGAGGTCGTGGAGCTCCGCGAGCTGCTCCTCGACGCGCCGGGCGCGGACGACCGCTCGGTGCGCGCGCCAGCGGTCGAGGAGGCCGGGGAGGCCCGGGCGTCGGTTCGGACTGGGGACGGGGGAGGCGTCGGTGGCGACGTCGTGCTGGACGCGGAACTCGAGGGTCATCGTGGCCCCTCCGATCTCTACGAGCACGGATGTGTGGGAGCACCATAACGCCGGTCGACGCTCCGCAACAGCCCTCAGTCATCGAGCACGGCGTCGATCGCCCGGCGCCCCACGGCACGGAAGACGGCATCGGACGTCTGGTGCAGCGCCGATCCGATGGACACCGCCCACCCTCGGGCCCTGCCCCAGGTCGCGTCGTCCGCCGTCACCGTCGTCCGGAAGACGCGCCGCGCCTCCCGGTCGAGCGTCAACCAGGCGGTCGCGAGGTCGACGGCCCGGTCCCCGGCGGTCACGTCGCCGAAGTCGACGACCGCCGACAGGCGGTCGCCGTCGGGGTGGGACTCGACGAGCAGGTTGAACGGTGCAGGTCGCCGTGCACCCAGACGGGAGGCCCGGCGGACGCCGGCAGGGACGCTGCGGCCCGCCAGAGCGCCGCCAGTTCCGGTGCACGTGGCACGTCGGACGTGGCGAGCCGGTCGAGGACGGCCGCGCTGCGCTCGGCGAGCGGCACCGCCCGGACCGGGTTGTGCGGCGCGTCCGCCGGGGCCGGCACGTGCAGACGCTCGAGGAACGCGGCGAGCGCGGTGGCGACGTGCACCCCGCCCGCGCGCTCGCCGGCCGGGTGACCCGGCAGCCAGCGGACGATGCTCCAGGACCACGGGTAGCCCGCACCCGGCACGCCGGTCCGGACCGGGTCGGGGACCGGGACGATCGGCGCGACCCGCCGGGCGATCCCGGGCAGCCAGCGCTGCTCGTGCTCGATGAGCGCGGCGGCGGCGGCGCGACGGGGGAGTCGGACGGCCAGCAGGTCCCCGAGCCGGACGACCACGTTGTCCCAGCCGTGCGCCGCGACGGCGAGGGGCAGCCCGGCGAGGTCGGGGTGCTGCTCGCGGAGCAGGGCACGGACGAGGGGGACGTCGACGTGCACCTCGGCAGCGGGGGTGGGCACGGACGACAGGCTAACGGCCGCACTCCGGAGCCGGTCGGACCGGCCCGCGAACGGGGGCGAGGTTCAGAACCGACTACTTGGTATCCTCATAGGAGCGGTGACGTGGGTGTCCCTGGGGGGACCCACGTCACGCGACGTGGGGGGCGGGGGACCCACGTCGTGCACCGCTGGCGGGTCAGTCGTCCCACGGGCGGTCGAGGATCGACGTGATCCGGGGGACCTCCGGACGGAGCCGGTCCGTCACGAGCGCCGCGAGCAGCACGGTCCACAGCTCGCGCAGCCGGTCGTGCAGGTCGGCGCGGTCGCTCAGCACCGACGACACGGTGTGCACGCCCGTGAACGCGGCGTTGACGACCCGGGCGACGGACTCCGGGTCCCAGCGGGGGTCGACCTCGCCCGCGTCGACGGCCTGCTGGACGAGCCCCGTGACCAGACGCAGCCAGTCCCCGTAGGGGTCGCGCCGCTCGACGCCGGTCGCGGCCGGGTCGGTGGACAGACGGATGCCCGCGCTCACGACGACCTCGCTCGTCATCTGGACCGCGAGGGCCCGGGTGAGCCACACCACGGACTCGAGGGGCGAGTCGGACCGGGCGACGGCGGCGTCCCCGTAGGCGCGCGCCACCTCGTGCTGGCGGACGATCACGGCCCCGGCCAGGTCGGCCTTCGAGGCGAAGTGGAAGTAGAGCGCGCCCTTGGTCACGCCCGCCCGCTCGGCCACGCCGTCCATCGACGCGCCGACGTAGCCGCGTTCGTCGAACTCGTGCGCCGCGGCCTCGACGATCGCCGCGCGGGTCGCGACCGCCCGGGGCTGCCGTGCGCGGGTGTCCCGCGGCTTCGGTTGCTGCACCATGCGTCCTCTGCCTCCGGTGTCTGCGCAGTCGATCGTAGTGGCTGCGCCCGAGCCGTCCGGACCGCGGTTGCACAGGCCGTGGTCGGCCGACGTCCAGCGCGCGTGCCCTACGGTCGTCGACATGCGCACGTGGACGAACCCGGGGGTGCTGGCCCGTGCGGGTCGGTGGCTGCTGCTGCCCGTCGCCGTGCTCGACTGGGTGGCCCTGGCCCCGCAGGTCGTCGTCGTCACGGCGTTCCTCATCGCCGTGGTCGGGCTCGCGGCGATGGGCGCGGCCCTCGTCGTCCGCATGCTCCGCCGCTCGCGGGGCGCGATGGCTGCGCTCGGCGTCGTCCTGATGCTCGGCGGACTCGTCGTCTTCGGTCTCGACCCGTTCCCGAGCGCCCTCCCGCTCATCGACCCGTGGTGGCCGGAGGCGATCACGCAGCCACAGGTGGTCGGCAGCGCCTACTGGAAGCTCCTCGGCCTCGGGGTGGAGCTCGCCGGGGTCGGCATGCTCGCGACGCTGCTCGTGGTGTCGCTCACCGCGAACCC
Source organism: Curtobacterium sp. 'Ferrero' (assembly GCF_002412165.1). Classification (GTDB taxonomy): domain Bacteria; phylum Actinomycetota; class Actinomycetes; order Actinomycetales; family Microbacteriaceae; genus Curtobacterium. The sequence goes on along the minus strand of NZ_NXIA01000014.1, from coordinate 35,638 downwards.
CGTCCGCGACGCCGGTCCTCGGCGCTGACGGGTCCCCCGGGCTCCGACCCCGTCCGCACTGGCCACACCGTTCGCTCTGACCGCCCCGTTCAGCGCCGGGTCAGCGCGACGACCGTGACGTCGTGCGCCGGCTCGCCCGTCGGCAGCAGGGCACGCACCCCGTCGGGACCGTCCGACGCGGCGGCCCGGGCGAGGGTCTCGACGGCCACGCCCGCTCGGACGGCGCCGTCCGAGGCGAGCACCAGGACGTCACCGGTCGCGAGCGTCTGCTCCGTGACGGCCCGCGGAGCACCGGGGGCCGTCAGGCCGAGGGGCAGGCCACCGGAAGGGAGCACCTCCACGTCGCCGCCCGACCGGACGACGGCCGCCAGGCCGTGCCCGGCGTCGACGTACCCGACGCGACCCGATCCCGGGTCGACGCGGGCGTGGGTGAGCGTCACGACGGCCCCCGCCGCCGACAGGACGGGCGCGAGCTGCGCCTCCAGTGCGCCGACGGCCGCGTCGAGCGGCTCGTCCGTGCGCGCCGCGACCGCGCCGCGCACCGACGCCGCCACGATGGCCGAGGCGCCCCCGGCCGACGCGCTGCCGACCGTCAGGTGCAGCGAGCCGTCGCCGGCGGTCCGCCAGTCGGCGACGTCCCTGCCCTCGGGGCGGAGGGCGAGGATCGCGAGGTCGTGGCCCGCGACCGCGATCGGCTCCGGCACGAGCCCCTCGAGCACACGACGGACCCGTCGGCGGTCGACGACGTGCCCGAGCTCCCGCTCCGCCCACCGGGCGAGGTCCTGGAGCAGCGCCACGTCCTCCGGTCCGAAGTCACGCGGTCGGGCGTCCATCACGCAGAGCGTGCCGACCCGCGTTCCGTCCACCGTCGACAGCGGGGCGCCGGCGTAGAACCGGATGCCGTGCTCCGCCACCGCCGGTGTCAAGGCGAACCGCGGGTCGAGGGTCGTGTCCGGGATGACCATCGGGTCCGGCGTCAGCACCGTCGTCGCGCAGAACTGCTCGCTCGCGGGCACGCTCGACCCCTGCTGCCAGCCGAAGGTCGACTGCGTGGTGACGACCTCGTGGTGCACCAGGTTGAGGAAGGTCAGCGGCACGCCGAACGCCTCCTGGGTCATCCGGGTGATGCGGTCGAACCGCTCCTCCGGACCGCTCCCGAGGACGCCGAGGGCCTCCACGACGGCGGTCCGGCGTGCAGCGGGGTCGAGCTGTGCGGCGGGGTCGAGCTGGGTCACACGCCCTGTCTACCCGCACCCTCCGCCGTGAACCAGTCCCGCGGGTGAGGGTCGGCGGTCAGCTCGCGCCGCTCGGACACCGGGGCGGCCCACCGGGCAGCGTTCGCGAGGACCCGCTGCACGTCGGGGTGGTGGTAGACGGGGTACTCCTGGTCGCCCGGCGAGAAGTAGAACACCTTCCCGAGGCCGCGCCGGTACGCGACGCCGGACCGGAACACCTCGCCGCCGGAGAACGTCGAGAGGAAGACCTCCTCGTCGGGGCGCGGGATGTCGAAGAACTCGCCGTACATCTCCTGCTGGTCGATGACGATCGGGTGCGGGACGCCCTCGGCGATCGGGTGGTCGGGTGCGATCGTCCAGACGAGCTCGCGGTCCTGGCCGTCGTTGCGCCACTTGAGCGAGCACGTCGTGCCCATCAGGCGCTTGAACGGCTTCGAGTAGTGGCCGGAGTGCAGCACCACCAGGCCCATGCCGGCGTGCACCGCGTCGACGACACGGTCGACGACCGCGTCGGACACCTCGTCGTGGGCCGCGTGCCCCCACCAGAAGAGCACGTCGGTCCGCGCCAGGCGTTCGGCGGTCAGGCCGTGCTCGGGCTCCTGCAGCGTCGCGGTGGAGACGTCGGCGCCGGGCACGAGCTCCCGCAGCGCGGCGGCGATCACCGCGTGCATGCCGTCCGGGTAGTGCCCGATGACCGTGGCGTCGCCGCGGGACTCGTGCACGTTCTCGTTCCAGACGACGATCGTCGGTGCGTCCTTCGTCATGCCGTGACCTCCATCTCTCGACCGGCAGCAGCGGACGCGTAGATCGCGTCGACGACACGGCTGCGGTGCAGTGCGAACTCCCCGTGGTGCCCCTCGTGGGTCCCGGAGCGGATCGTGGCGAGGAACTCCTCGATGACCCGCTGGTGGTGCCCGGCCGGGACCCGGACGCCCGGGCGGGTGACGGTCGGGACGCCCTGCTCGTCGGAGTAGAGCGTGACCGTGCCCTCGGTGGCGTAGTCGCGGACGAACAGCCGTGCGCCGCCCGTCGAACCGAGGAGCTCGACCTCGATGTCCTCGACGTCCTTCGAGTAGCTCGCCCAGCTCGCCTGGAGCAGCAGGCTCGACCCGTCCTCGAACCGGAGCAGGGCGCTCGAGAAGTCCTCCACGTCGAAAGGCCGACCGGTCGCGGCGGACACCGGGTCGCGGTCGCTGCCGCCCCGGCCGGCGCTGCCGAGCTCGTTGTACGCCACGGCGCTCGCGGTCACGACGCGGGGTTCGCCGAGCAGGTGCAGGGCGATGTCGAGCACGTGCGAGCCGAGGTCGATGAGCGGCCCGCCGCCCGCGGTCTCCTTGTTCGCGAACCAACTGCGGATGCCGGGGATGCCCGCCCGACGGAGCCAGCTCGCGCGGGCGTGGTAGACGTGCCCGAGCGGACCGTTGCCCTCGGCGTCGCGCTGCGCGAGGTGGGCGCCGAGGAACTGCACGTCCGCGCGGCGACGGTGGTTGTAGGCGACCTCGAGCACGCGGTCGTTCCGCACGGCGGCGTCGACCATCTCCTGCGCCTGGTCGCCCGTCGTGGCGAGCGGCTTCTCGCAGAACGCGTGCTTGCCGGACTCGAGGGCCGCCACCGCGATCGGGTGGTGCAAGGCGTTCGGGACGCCGATCGAGACGACGTCGAGGTCGTCGCGCGCCACGAGGTCCTGCCAGTCCTCGTACCGGTGCTCGACGCCCCGGGAGTCGGCGAGTTCGTGGAGCCGGTCGGTCTCCTGCCCCGCGAGGGCGATGACCTCGACCCCGGGGAGCGCGGTGTAGGCGTCGAGGTGGGTGGTGCCGGCGAAGCCGAGCCCGATCACCCCGACGCGGAGGGTTGGTGTGCTGTTCGGTGTCGTCGTCGACATGCCGTCAACGCTAGCGGGAGTGCGGGTCGAATCGATACGACCGGCGGCGTGTCGGGTGTGGGTGTGGGGATGTCGGGTGTCGGGTGTCGGTGTCGGGGTTCTGTCGGGGACGGTGCGTCACCATGTCGGCATGACTTCGCGATCCCTGTTCCGTGCCGCCGCCGTGGCCGAACTCGTGACCTGGACGCTCCTGATCGCCGGGATGGTGCTGAAGTACGTCGTGCACGCCGGCGACTGGGGCGTGCGCATCGGCGGGAGCGTGCACGGCTTCGTGTTCCTGGCCTACCTCGTGGTCACGACGGTCGTCGCGGTGAACCAGCGGTGGTCGACCGGGGCGCTCGTGCTCGGCTGGGCGAGCGCGGTCGTGCCCTACGCGACGGTGCCGTTCGAGGTCGCCGTCGCTCGGCGCGGGATGCTCGATGGCGGGTGGCGTCGGTCGGGCGAGGGGCGCGTGGGCGTCCGGGACCGCCTGCTGTTCTTCGTGGTGCGGCGGCCGGTGCTCTCGGTCGCGATCGGTGTGGTCGCGATCGCGCTCGTGTTCTCCGGGCTGCTCGTGGTCGGCCCGCCGGTGCCGGCGCGCAGCTGACGGGCGCGGCGGGGGGGGCGCGCGGCACGGAGGGCCCGGCGCCGCGCCCTCGCGGTTCCACGACTCGCCGCTCATGTCCACCGAGGTTCCGTTCACGGCCACCTGCGAGCGCGAGATGCCGAAGATTCGGAACCTGGGGGATCGGGCGCGGGGGAGCGCGCGCGGGGTACCAACGCACCCCGGGACGGACGGGAGGCCCGGTGCCAGCTGGCACCGGGCCTCCCGTCCGTGGCGTGGTCGCGCCTACAGCGCGGCCAGGATCCCGTTGAGCGTCGCGGACGGGCGCATCACCGCGCCGGTCTTGGCGTCGTCCGGACGGTAGTACCCGCCGATGTCGACCGGGTGCCCCTGCACACCGTTCAGCTCCTCGACGATCGTCGACTCCTGGCCGTCGAGCTGCTTCGCGACGTCCGCGAACGCCGCTGCGAGCTCGGCGTCCTCGGTCTGGGAAGCGAGCTCCTCGGCCCAGTACTTCGCGAGGTAGTAGTGGCTGCCGCGGTTGTCGATCGTGCCGATCTTGCGGCCGGGCGACTTGTTCTCGTCGAGGAAGGTGCCGGTGGCCCGGTCGAGGGTCGCGCCGAGGATCGCAGCGCGCTGGTTGCCCGTCACGCCGGCGAGGTGCTCGAACGACACGGCGAGCGCCAGGAACTCGCCGAGGGAGTCCCACCGCAGGTAGTTCTGCTCGACGAGCTGCTGCACGTGCTTCGGTGCGGAGCCGCCGGCGCCCGTCTCGAACAGGCCGCCGCCGCCGAGGAGCGGGACGACGGAGAGCATCTTCGCGGAGGTGCCGAGCTCCATGATCGGGAACAGGTCGGTGAGGTAGTCGCGGAGGACGTTGCCCGTGACCGAGATGGTGTCCTCGCCGCGGCGGATGCGCTCGAGCGAGAAGGCCATGGCGCGCTCGGGCGACATGATCTCGATCTGCAGGCCGTCGGTGTCGTGCTCGCCGAGGTACGTGCGGACGAGCCCGATGAGGTTCGCGTCGTGCGCGCGGGTCTCGTCGAGCCAGAAGACGGCCGGGGTCGCCGAGGCTCGGGCGCGCGTCACGGCGAGCTTCACCCAGTCGCGGATCGCCATGTCCTTGGTCTGGCAGGCGCGCCAGATGTCACCGGCCTCGACCTCGTGCTCGATGACGGTCTCGCCGCTGCTCGTGACCACGCGGACACGACCGGCGCCGGGCACCTCGAAGGTCTTGTCGTGCGAGCCGTACTCCTCGGCCTTCTGCGCCATCAGGCCGACGTTCGGGACGGAGCCCATCGTGGCCGGGTCGAAGGCGCCGTTCGCGCGGCAGTCCTCGATCACGGTCTGGTAGATCCCGGCGTAGCTCGAGTCCGGGATCACCGCGAGGGTGTCGTGCTCCTCGCCGTCCGGTCCCCACATGTGCCCGGAGGTGCGGATCATCGCGGGCATCGAGGCGTCGACGATGACGTCGCTCGGCACGTGCAGGTTGGTGATGCCCTTGTCGGAGTCGACCATCGCGAGCTCGGGGCCGGCGTCGAGGCCGTCCGCGAAGGCCTGCTTGATCTCCGCGCCGTTCGGCACGGCGTCGAGGCCGGCGAGCACCGAGCCGAGGCCGTCGTTCGGGTTGAGCCCGGCGGCGGCGAGGTCGGCGCCGAAGCGCTCGAACACGGTCGGGAAGAACGCGCGGATGACGTGTCCGAAGATGATCGGGTCGGAGACCTTCATCATCGTCGCCTTGAGGTGCACCGAGAACAGCACGCCCTGGGCCTTCGCCGCGGCGATCTGCTCCTGCAGGAAGGCCTCGAGCGCGCGGACGTGCAGAACGGTGCCGTCGACGACCTCGCCCGCGAGGACCGGGATCGACTGCTTGAGCACGGTGGTCTCGCCGTCGGTGCCGACGAACTCGATCGTCAGGGTGTCGTCGGCCGGGGCGATCCAGGACTGCTCGTTCGAGCGGAAGTCGTCCTTGCCCATGGTCACGACGTTCGTCCGCGACTCGTGGCTCCAGGCGCCCATGCGGTGCGGGTGCTTGCGGGCGTAGTTCTTCACCGAGAGCGGCGCACGGCGGTCGGAGTTGCCCTCGCGCAGCACCGGGTTCACGGCGCTGCCCTTGACGCGGTCGTAGCGGGCGCGGACGTCGCGCTCCTCGTCCGTGGTCGGCTCGTCCGGGTACGCCGGGAGGTCGTAGCCCTGCGCCTGCAGCTCCTTGATCGCCGCCTTGAGCTGGGGGATCGACGCCGAGATGTTCGGCAGCTTGATGATGTTCGCCTCGGGGGTCTTCGCGAGGTCGCCGAGCTCCGCGAGGGCGTCGTCCAGGCGCTGCTCGTCGGTGAGTCGCTCCGGGAACTGCGCGATGATCCGGCCGGAGAGCGAGATGTCGCGGGTCTCCACGTCGACACCGGCGGTGCCGGCGAAGGCCTGGATGATCGGGAGGAAGGAGTGGGTCGCCAGGAACGGCGCCTCGTCCGTGAGCGTGTAGATGATCTTGGCCATGCTGGCGGGTACTCCCTTGTTCATGCCGTCGGTACGTCCCACGCTACTCGCAGGCGCGGGATGTCTCGATGTCAAGATACCTGGTCGGGTCGCCTCCCAGCGAACGAACGGCGGCCGCCCGGAAGGCACATGGTCGTTTCATGGGCAGGGCGCGTGGACTGGTCTTCCGCGGCTCACCGGTCGCGGTGGGAGGAGCAGGCCATGACGACAGCACGACGGACCCCCGAGGACTTCGGGTGGACGGCCGAGGACCTCCGCTCCGCCTACGCGGTGGACGGCAGCGGTCCGCACCGCTACGCCCCCGACGGCTCCGGGCCGTTCTCGTACGACGCCGACGGTTCGGGTCCGTGGCTCGTCGGCCCGGAGCCGGCCCGCGGACTGGCGCGCTTCGCTCCGCGCGACCGCCGGTCCCGCGGGCGGCTCCGTCGCATCGGGACCGCCGTGACGGCCGGCACCCTCGCGGTCGTGCTGGCGGTGGGCAGTGTGGCGGTCGTCGCGCACGCAGCGCCTCCGCGGTCCGCCGTGCAGGCCGGCGCCGTGCACGCGGGCACCTCGCCGTCTCCGTCACCCGACCGGGACTGACCGCACGGGACCGACGACCGCGGTCAGGTCCCGATCGACACGCGGAAGACGCGGACGCCCGACGCCTTCAGGCCGGCGAGCCCGAGCCGCATCCGGAGGCTCCGGAACGGGCGCGACGACCCGGACGGCGCCGAGGCCGCACTGATCTGGTGGAGCACCTCCGACGTCAGGGTGCGTTCGAGCTTCGGCGCGAGGCGGGTCATGCCGGACACGGTGACGACGATCCGCACCGCGTTCGGGGCGAGCAGCGGAGCGATCAGTTCGGCGGCTTCGTGCGCCCGGTGGAACGCGGGGTCGTCGCCGGGTCGGCGGATGGCGATCACCGCGAGTTCCGCGGCACCCCGCTCACCGGGGTCGGGCAGGTCGTCCACCCCGACGACCCGCATCCGCATCGCGTCCACACCGGCCCGCACGGCAGCGCCGCGAAGCACCGGCAGGAGGTCCTGCGTGCCGGCGAGCACCACCTCGGCCGCGCGCAGGTTGATCGGTTCGTGGCGTTCGCGCGGCGTGCGGGCCATGGCGGGGTCCTTCCGGTCGCTCTCCTCGGACACTACCGATCGGCGCGGGACGTGGCGCGGACCGTGCGCTCCGGTAACGGAATGATCACGTCCGGGCCTGTACAAACCGACAGAGTCGTGCAGAATGGTGGGCGGCCATGACGACTGCACCCCTCGACGACCAGCACCCGGCGACCCCGGTGGTGCACCTGTCCCGTCGCGCCGCCCTCGAGGCGGAACGCGCCGCGGGCCGCTGCACGAAGACGACCCGCCCGGCGGAAGAGCGCCGCAGCACGAAGGCTGCCCGTGCCGCCGAGGCGCACCGCAGCACGGAGGCCGCCCGCACCGCGGACGCACGCCGCAGCAGCCGGGTGACACGCCCTGCGGAGCCGGCCCGCGCCTCCCGGACGAACCCCCTGCGCGCACTGGACCCGCTGCGCTCCGCGAACCGGGCCAGCCGGGTCACCGCGACGAGCGCCCTCGCCGCGTTCGTCCTCTTCGCCGCCTCGGCCACGCCCGCGCACGCCGCCGGCTCCGGTGCGGTCGCCACCTCGACCCTCGCACCGAGCGTCGCCGGCCAGGACTACGCCGTCACCCAGGTCGCCGCCTTGGCCGATCCCGCCCGCGACGGCTTCACGGTCGGCGGCGGCTCGGACGGGACCCCGGGCACCTCGGTCTCGTTCGGCGGCGAGGTCCGGTCGCCGTTCCCCGGACCGGTGCGGATGAGCTCCGGGTTCGGGTACCGGTCGGCTCCGTGCGGGGCGTGCTCGTCGCTGCACCAGGGGCTCGACTTCACCCCGGGTCTCGGCACCCCGATCGGTGCGGTCGCCGCGGGCACGGTGCGGGTCGCCGGCACCTACTTCAACTACGGCACCGCGGTCGTGATCGACCACGTGATCGACGGTCGCAAGGTCGCCACCCTGTACGGCCACATGGTCCCCGGATCGACCCCGCTCAAGGTCGGCGACACCGTCGAGGCGGGCGAGTTCATCGGCCAGGTCGGGAACTCCGGGGTGTCGACCGGTGCGCACCTGCACCTCGAGGTCCTCATGGACGGCGTCACGCCGATCGACCCGGAAGCGTGGCTCGAGGCCCGCATCGGCCGCTCGCTCACCGCGTAGCGACACCCGGCTCCGGCTCCGTCGCCCCGCAGGCCCGGTCGACCCACAGGCGTCGTGCAGCACGGATGGGGCAGCGTCCCAGCCACCCTGTGCAGACTCACAGGCATGGACGACTGTCACAGGCCCAGCGCCCGCACGCGACCGGTACCGCCCCGAGCTGAGCGGACCACCCGCTGATGGGCGCCGACACCTGGATCGCCTTCGGGCTCGTCATCCTCTTCGTGCTCGTCGGCGGCGTGTTCGCCGCCGCCGAGATCGCCCTCGTCTCCCTCCGCGAGTCCCAGCTCCGGCAGCTCGAGCGCCGTGGGAGCCGCGGTGCCCGGGTCGCCCGACTCGGCCGCGACCCCAACCGCTTTCTCTCCGCCGTCCAGATCGGCGTCACCGTCGCGGGGTTCTTCTCGGCCGCCTACGGTGCCTCGTCGATCGCCCCCGACATCGCCCCGCTGCTGCAGGGCCTCGGTCTCGAGCGCGGGGCGGCCGAGGCGGTCGCGCTCGTCCTGCTCACCCTCGTGATCGCGTACCTGTCGCTCGTGTTCGGCGAGCTCGTGCCGAAGCGCCTCGCCCTGCAGCGCGCGGAGGGCTTCTCGATGCTCGTCGCCCCGCCGCTCGACCGGTTCGCGACGCTCATGCGTCCGGTCATCTGGGTGCTGTCGACCACGACGAACGCCGTCGTGCGCCTGCTCGGCGGCGACCCGGACGCCCGCAGCGAGTCGATGAGCACCGAGGAGCTGCGCTCGCTCGTCGCCGAGCACGACGCGATCGACGCGCAGGGTCGGCAGATCGCGCAGAGCGCGCTGGACGCCGGTGACCGCACCCTCCGCGAGTCGATGCGCCCCTGGTACGACGTCGCGACGCTCGACGCCGACCTGACCGTCCGGCAGGCGACCGACCGCGCGATCGACGTCGGCCACACCCGGTACCTCGTCACCTCCGGCTCGCGCGACGACGTCACCGGCTTCGTGCACCTCCGCGACCTGCTCCGTCCCGAGGACCCCGAGGCGTCGCTGTCGAGCATCGTCCGTCCCGTCCTCGCGATGCCCGAGACGAAGTCGCTGTCGAGCGCCATCGCCGAGATGCGGACCGACGGCCACCAGATCGCGCTGGTCGTCGACGAGTACGGCGGGAGCGCGGGCATGGTCACGCTCGAGGCCCTGCTCGAGGACCTCGTCGGCCGCATCCGCGACGAGTGGGACACCGTCGAGCGCGAGCCGGTCGGTCCCGGGCACGACACCGTGGACGGCGCCCTCGTGCTCGAGGACCTGGCCGCCGACGGTGGCCCGGTGCTGCCCGACGGCGACTACGAGACGGTCGGCGGCCTCGTGCAGGTGCACCTCGACCGGGTGCCCGAGGTCGGCGACGTCGTCGAGCTCGACGAGTGGACGCTCGAGGTCGCAGCGATGGACGGCCACCGCGTCGCTCGCGTGCGCCTGTCGGCGCGCGAGCGCCCGGTTCCCGCCGACACGCCCTGACCGGGGTCGGCGGGCGCCGACGCGACGCGACCGGACGCCGGACGGGAGGCACGTGGTGGCGCCGCCACGGGCCTCCCGTCCGCCCCGCGCCCAGGCGGGTACCGCCGGTACCTGGTCCGCCGCCGGTGGTGCCACGTAGCCTTGCGCGCATGGGTATCGACGTGCGCAAGGAGATCCGGGACTTCCTGTCCTCACGACGGGCGCGGCTCACCCCGGACGAGGTCGGCATGCCGTCGTTCGGCGGCGGCGTGCGACGGGTGCCGGGGCTCCGGCGGCACGAGGTCGCGATGCTCGCCGGCGTCAGCGTCGACTACTACACGCGGCTCGAGCGCGGCACGCTGAAGGGCGTGTCCGACAGCGTGCTCGACGGGCTCGCGAGCGCCCTCCGGCTCGACGACGACGAGCGGGCGCACCTGTGGGACCTCGCACGGCTCGCGAACGCCGGCGTGAAGAGCATGCACCGCAACGTGCCCACGCGGGTCCGTCCCGGTATCCAGCACCTCCTCGACGCCATCACGGGCGCACCGGCGTGGGTGCGCAACGACCGCGGCGACGTCATCGCCACGAACGAGCTCGGACGGGCGCTGTACGCGCCGATGTTCGCGGGACCCGGACGACCGGTCAACACCGCCCGGTTCACGTTCCTCGACCCGGCCGCGCGCTCGTTCTTCCCGGACTGGGCGCACACCGCCCGTGACGCCGTGGCGGTCCTGCGCGCCGCCGCCGTGTCCAACCCGTGCGAGCCCGGACTCGTCACCCTCGTCGGCGAGCTGTCGACGCGGAGCGAGGAGTTCCGCACGTGGTGGGCCGCGCACGACGTCCGCTCGCACCGCACCGGGCGCAAACGCATCGACCACCCCGCCGTGGGGCTGCTGGAGCTGACGTACGAGGCGCTCGAGCTCGTCGCCGACCCCGGGTTGACGATGTTCACGTACGGTGCCGAGCCGGGCAGTGAGTCGGAGCGGAGCCTGGCGCTCCTCGGGACCTGGGCGGCGACCGAGCGGGCGGAGCGGGTGGCTGCCGAGCGGGCGGCGGAGTCCGAGCCCGTCGACTGACGCGGGCGCGTGCCGGGCGCGCCGGGTCGGGAAAACGCCCACGCTCCGACGACACGCGAGTCGTTCGACGAGTGTTCTGTCGCGGTCGTGCAGCGTCACCGGCGCGGGCACGCACACCGGTACGGGTACGGGTACGGGTACGGGTACGACCATGGTCCGTAGGCTGGTCACGTGACGGGCAGCACCGAGCGACCGGCGGACGAGCGCTTCCGTCGCTTCCGTCGCCCGGAGCCGGCGTTCGCACGGGCCGTCGCGACCGCGCTCGGTGACGCGGGCACGATCCACGCCGCCACCGTCCTCGACGTCCGCGGTGCCGTGCCGTACGCGCCGCCGGCGCACGAGGTCCGGCAGGTCGATCCCCCGACCGAACGGCTCCCCTTCGCCGACGGGACGTTCGACGCCGCGCTGTGCGCCTTCACCGTGCAGGACTGGCCGGACGTCGAGCTCGGGCTGGCCGAGGTCCGTCGGGTCACGTCCGGCCCGGTCGTCGTCCTGACCCGCGAACCCGAGCGGATGCGGGAGTCGTGGCTCGCCGAGTACGCACCCGAGGTCGTCGAGGCCGATGCTCGACGCCACCCCTCGATCGACCGGATCCGGGCCGCGCTCGGCGGCACGGTGACGACCGCCCGGGTGCCGATCCCGTTCACGTGCGTCGACGGGTTCTCCGAGGCGTACGCGGCACGGCCGGAACGACTCCTCGATGCAGGCGCCCGAGCCGCGGACCCGGCGTGGGGCCTGGTCGACGAGCTCACGGCCCGGCGCTCCGTCGCCGCCCTCGCCACCGCGCTCGAGACCGGCGACTGGGACCGTCGGCACGGCGCGCTCCGCATCCGGCCCGCGATCGACGGCTCGGTGGTGCTGCTCCGCGCCACGCCGGCCTGACGCTCGGCCACACTCCGGTCCGACGCTCGCCGACACGCCCGGCTTGACACGGCGTCGTAGGCTGGAACGGTGAGCTTCCAGGAGGTGGTCGGCGCGCAGAGCGCCGGCATCAGGGCGTGACGCCCCTGGTCGCACCGTCCGGTGCGGCCGCCGTCAGCGAACCCTGATCACCTCCGCCCGGTGCGGCGCGCCTCCGCGTGCCCCGGGCACCCACGAAAGCGACACACCATGCTGCCCATCAGCGAGAAGACCATCCGCACGTCCTTCGTCAACGCCTCCCGCAAGGAGACGAGCGACATCACGCTCCCCGACGGCTTCGAGACCCTCGACTGGGACGCGCTCGACTACCTCGGTTGGCGTGACCCGAAGATCAGCCGCCGTGCCTACGCGGTCGTGCCCACGCTCGACGGCGAGCTCGTCGGCATCCTCTTCCGGCAGGCCGAGGCCTCGCCCCGCAACCGCGCACAGTGCTCGTGGTGTCAGGACGTCAAGCTGCCGAACGACGTCGTGTTCTACAGCGCGAAGCGGTCGGGCGGAGCCGGTCGGAAGGGGAACACCGTCGGCACCCTGGTCTGCCAGGACTTCCAGTGCTCGCGGAACGTGCGGAAGCTGCCGCCGCCGGCGTACGAGGGGTACGACGTGGAGGCCGCGCGGCTCCAGCGGATCGAGGACTTGCAGCTCCGCGCGGCGTCGTTCGCCGCCGAGGTCTGAGCCGCTCCGCCCGCTCGTTCCGACCCATCACACCCTCAGTGGGAAGCCGATTCGCTCGTAGGAGGCCGGAAGAACGGGCCTCCTACGAGCGGAACGGTCACCCACGAGCGGTTCGGCAACGTTGCCGACCGACGGACGGGAGGCACGGCACCGGCCCGCACCGCGCCTCCTGTCCGTCCGCTGGTCACCAGCGCACCCCGCGCGTTCCGACCCATCACACCCGCAGTGGAATGCCGAATCGCTCGTAGGAGGCCGGAAGAACCGGCCTCCTACGAGCGGAACGGTCACCTACGAGCGGAACGGTCACCCACGAGCGGAACGGCAACCACGGGCGCGCTACCGCGCGGGACGCGTCAGCGACCGATGGAGGACATGTCCGGGTAGCGGTCGCCGGTGGGCACCGGGAGTGCGGACAGCCGGGCGAGCTGGTCGTCCGACAGCGACAGCTCCGTGGCGCCGACGTTCTCCTCGAGGCGGTTGACGCGCTTGGTGCCCGGGATCGGCACGATGTCGTCGCCCTGGGCGAGCAGCCACGCGAGCGCCACCTGCGCCGGAGTGCCACCGACCTCGTCAGCGATCTCCTTCACGGAGTCGACGATCCGCATGTTCTGGGCGAAGGCCTCCTCGGCGAAGCGCGGGTTCGCACGGCGGAAGTCGTCGTCGTCCAGGTCGGAGGGCTTCGTGATCGCGCCGGTCAGGAACCCCCGGCCGAGCGGGGAGTACGGCACGAGGCCGATGCCGAGCTCGCGGAGGGTGTCGAGCACCTCGCCCTCGGGGTCGCGCGTCCACAGCGAGTACTCGCTCTGCAGCGCGGTGATCGGGTGCACGGCGTGGGCCTTCCGGATCGTCGCCGCCGAGGCCTCGGACAGGCCGATGTGCCGGATCTTGCCCTCCTGGACGAAGCCGGCGAGCTGACCGATGACGTCCTCGATCGGGACGGCCGGGTCGACGCGGTGCTGGTAGTAGAGGTCGATGTGGTCGGTGCCGAGCCGGCGGAGCGAGCCCTCGAGCGCCTCACGGACGGACTCCGGGGCGGAGCTGATCCCGCGCTCGGTCGCCGGGGTGGTCTCGCCGGCGGTGTGCGTGATGAGACCGAACTTGGTCGCGATCACCACGTCGTCGCGGCGGTCGGCCAGCGCACGGCGGAGGAGTTCCTCGTTCGTGTAGGGGCCGTACGCCTCGGCGGTGTCGAACAGGGTGACGCCGAGGTCGATCGCACGGTGGATCGTGCGGATCGACTCGTCGTCGTCGGAGCCGGCGCCGGAGTAGAAGGCGCTCATGCCCATGGTGCCGAGGCCGAGCGAACCGACCTCGAGGTCTGCGAGGGTGCGTGTCTGCATGACACCGGTCTACTCGCCGTTCCTCGGTTGGAGGGAGGCACCGACAGGGCCCGCCCGGACGGGAATGTGGATCGTGCGGTTCCTCCAACGGGATCGTCGCGCAAGGCCGGCTCCTGGTGTGATCGGGACGTGAACCTGTACTTCCGGCTGTTCCTCCTCGCGCTGCGTGTGCGGCTGCGTCCCCGCAGGCTGTCGCTCTGGGACGAGGCACGCACGCCGTTCCGCGTCGCCCCCACCGACCTCGACCCGCTCCGACACGTCAACAACGGCAAGTACCTGTCGCTGCTCGACCTCGGCCGGTACGACCTGCTGAACCGGTCCGGCTTCTGGCAGGCGGCCGCCGAACGCGGGTGGTACGCCGTCGTCGCCGCGCAGACCATCACCTACAAGCGGTCCCTGACGCTCGGGCAGCGGTTCGCCCTGCGGACGCGGGTGCTCGGGATGGACGAGCGGTCGGTCTACATGGAGCAGACCTTCGTCCGGCGGGACGCGGTCGTCGCGCGTGCCGTCGTGCAGGCTCGGTTCCTGCACCGTGACGGCGGGCACGTGACCCCGGCCGAACTGCTCGCGATCACCGGACCGTCGCCGCGGGACCTCACCGTGCCGGACTGGGTACGCGCGTGGGCGGACGCTGTGCGGATCAGCAGCAGCGCCGACCGGACGGTGCGGTAGACAGGGCTGATGACGGGTGACCGGACGCAGCACACCCCCACCCGCCGCGCGCTGATCGGCGGCGGGGTCGGGCTCGGCATCGCCGGGCTGCTCGCCGCGTGCTCGGGCGGTGGGCCGGCACCGACGCGGTCCCCGTCGTCGACCGCCGGTTCGGCGCCACCGGACGGTGCGACCCCGACGTCCACGGCGGCGGGTCCGACCACCTGGCAGGCGCTCGCCGCCACGGTCTCCGGCAGGCTCCTCCGCCCCGGGTCCGAGGGCTGGGACGACGCCCGGGTCCTGCAGAACCCGCGCTACGACGACGCCGACCCGAGGGGCATCCTGCTGGCCACCAGCGACTCCGACGTGCAGGCCGGTCTCGCGTTCGCCCGCAACTCGGACACCCCGCTCGCGCTCCGGGCCGGCGGCCACTCGTACACGGGATGGTCCGCGGGCGGCGCACCGGGAACCGACGTCCCGCCGTCGCTCGTGATCAGCACGAAGGACCTCGACGGGATCGCGGTGCACGAGGACGGCACCGCCACCATCGGGCCAGGCGCGACCCTCGGGGACGTGTACGCGACGCTCGCCGCGAAGGGCCGGGCGATCGGGAGCGGTTCCTGCCCGACGGTCGGCATCGGCGGGTTGACGCTCGGCGGCGGGGTCGGCGTGCTCAGCCGCTCCTTCGGCCTGACCTGCGACCAGCTCACCGCCGTGCGGATCGTCACGCCGGACGGCACCGTGCACGACGTGTCCGAGCACGACGAGCCGGACCTGTTCTGGGCCTGCCGCGGTGGCGGAGGCGGCACCGTCGGCGTCGTGACCGCACTGACCTTCCGGACCCGCACCGCGCCCGGCGTGCTGCTCTTCGACCTCGCGTTCCCCTGGTCGTCCGCCGCGGACGTCGTCCGGGCCTGGCAGGACTGGGCACCGAGCGCGGACGACGAGCTGTGGTCGACGCTCAAGCTGCTGAACGGTTCGCGGCACAGCCGACCCGCTGTCACGGTGACGGGAGTGTGGACCGGCTCGAAGACGGGTGCCGATGCCAGCGTCGACGCCTTCATCGCGGCGACCGGGGCCACACCGATCCGGCACACGGCCGAGCAGATGTCGTACGGGGCCGCGATGGACGCGCTCGCCGGCAAGCCGCAGCGGGTGTCCGAGGCGGCGACCTCGTCGATCGGCGGGACGAAGCTGACCGACGGGCAGATCGACACGCTCGTGCAGCACGCGGCGGCCGCGGGCGACGTGAGCGGCAACCTCGAGGGCGGGGTGTCCCTCGATGCCCTCGGTGGCGCCGTCGCGCGCGTCGGTCGGACGGACACGGCGTTCCCGTGGCGGTCCGCCCTGATGACCGCGCAGTACACCGCGGTCTTCCGGGACGGTGCCGACCCGGAGCCGTTCGACGCCTACGTGCGCGGCTTCCGCGCCGCGATGGAGCCGGCGTGGGGGAGCGCGGCGTACGCGAACTACTGCGACGCGGCGATCACCGATCCGACCGCCTACTTCGGCGTGAACACCTCGCGGCTCCACCGGATCGCCGAGCAGGTCGACCCGGACGGGCTGCTGTCGCAGCCGCACTGGGTCTGAAGCGCGAGGCCGGGTCCGCCGCGGGGCGCGAGCGACGGCCGGGAGGCACGGATCGCCGCCGTCGCGCCCCTCGCCTCCGTCGGTCGGTCGGCCTACGATCGCGGCGTGGACACCGACGACCTGGTCCTGCCCGACGCCGCAGCGTGGCGCGCCTGGCTCGACACGCACGAGAACGACCCCGACGGCGTGTGGCTCGTCCTCGCGAAGAAGGACACCGTCGAGCCGACCTCGCTGACCTACGACCAGGCGCTCGACGAGGCGCTGTGCTCCGGGTGGATCGACGGGCAGAAGCGCGCACGGGACGCGGCGACCTTCCGCCAGCGGTTCACCCCGCGGCGGCGCGCGTCGCTGTGGTCGCAGCGGAACATCGGGCTGGTCGCGACGCTCGTGACCCAGGGCCGGATGCGTCCGCGCGGCCAGGCGGAGGTCGACCGCGCGAAGGACGACGGCCGGTGGGAGCGCGCCTACGCGGGAGCCGCGACCGCGACGGTGCCCGACGACCTCCGTGCGGCGCTCGACGCGGAGCCGTCCGCCGCGGCACTGTTCGACGAGCTCGACGGCACGAACCGGTACGCCGTGCTCCACCGGGTCACCACCGCCCCGAGCCCGACGGCTCGGGCGAACCGGATCGCGAAGCTCGTGGGCGGGCTCGCCCGGGGCGAGACGCCGTACCCGCGGAAGCCGTCGGCCTGACGACCGCGCGCGGGGGACGACCACACAGCGGCCCGTCGAGCACCCGGCGTAGAACGGCGTGCATGACCACCGGTACCGACACCACCCGTCCCGCCGCGTCCTCCGGCACCTTCCGCATCGGGGGAGACCTCGAGGTCCACCGCCTCGGCTACGGCACCATGCAGCTCACCGGCCCCGGCGTCTGGGGACCGCCGAAGGACCACGACGAGGCGATCCGCGTCCTCAAGCGCGCGGTCGACCTCGGCGTCGACTTCTTCGACACCGCCGACTCGTACGGCCCCTACGTCGCCGAGGACCTCCTCCGCGAGGCCCTGCACCCCTACGGCGACGACGTCGTCATCGCGACGAAGGCCGGTCTGACCCGGACCGGCCCGAACGAGTGGCCGCCGGTGGGCCGACCGGAGTACCTGCGCCAGGAGTGCGAAATGAGCCTCCGCCGCCTCGGACTCGAGCGCATCGACCTGTTCCAGCTCCACCGCATCGACCCGAAGGTCCCGCTGGAGGACCAGGTCGGCGAGCTGAAGAAGCTGCAGGACGAGGGCAAGCTCCGTCACATCGGCCTGTCCGAGGTGTCCGTCGACGACGTGAAGGCGGCGCAGGAGCACGCCACCATCGTCACCGTGCAGAACCTCTACAACCTGCAGAAGCGCGACGCCGAGGAGCTCCTCGACTGGTCGGAGGAGCAGGGCATCGGGTTCATCCCCTGGTTCCCGCTCGCGACCGGCGGACTCACCGGCGAGGACTCGCCCCTCACCGAGATCGCCGAACGCAAGGGCGCCACCCCGGCGCAGCTGGCACTGGCTTGGCTGCTCAAGCGCTCGCCCGTCATGCTGCCCATCCCCGGGACGTCGAGCGTGGCGCACCTCGAGGACAACCTCGCGGGCGCGACGATCGAGCTGTCCGACGAGGAGTTCGAGGAGCTCTCCGGCCTCGGGAGCTGATCCGGGGCGACCAGGACGACGGACGGGAGGCCCGTGGCGAGACCGCCACGGGCCTCCCGTCCGTCCCGTGTCCGGATCGTGACTTGCCCGCCCATACCGCGTATGTGCATACTCGGTATGTCCACGGTGGACGGAACGAGGGGGAACCGCGTCATGAGCGTACGGATGGGCGTACTCGCACTGCTGGTGGGAGGACCCGGCTACGGGTACCAGCTCCGGGGGGAGTTCGAGCACCGCACCGGCGGGAGCTGGCCGCTGAACATCGGCCAGGTCTACACGACGCTCGACCGCCTGGAACGCGACGGCCTCGTGGCCCGCGGCGACGCCGACGACGACGGACACGTCGTCTACACGGCGACCGACGCGGGTCACGAGGCGGTGGCGCGCTGGTTCAGCGAACCGGTGCCGGCCAAGCGCGGGCGCGACGAACTGGCGATCAAGTTCGCCCTCGCGGTCACCGTGCCCGGGGTCGACGTGGCCCGGCTCGTGCAGGTGCAGCGCGCCGCGGCGATCCGGAACCTCCAGGACCTCACCCGACTGAAGCGCACCGCGGACCCGGCCGACGACCTCGCGTGGTCGCTCGTCCTCGAGTCGATGGTGTTCCAGGCGGAGGCCGAGGTGCGTTGGCTCGATCACGTGGAGTCGAGCGTCGCGCGGTACCGTCCGACGGACCACCCCGCGCCGACGACCGCCGAAGAGACCGTCAGGAGCGCCCGGTGAACGCCGCGGCCCCGCTCCTCGAACTCGACGCCGTGAGCGTGCAGTACGGCTCCGGCGCCAAGGCGGTGACCGCGTTGGCCGGTGTCGACCTGACGATCAGCCGCGGCGAGATGGTCGCCGTGATGGGCACGTCCGGCTCCGGGAAGTCGACGCTGCTCGCCTGCGCCGGCACGCTCCTGCCGCCCACGAGCGGCGAGGTCCGCATCGACGGCGAGTGGGTCGCCGACCGCTCGGCGAAGGACCTCGCGGCGCTGCGTCGACGCCTGGTCGGGTTCGTCTTCCAGGACTTCAACCTCATCCCGTCGCTGACCGCCGTCGAGAACGTCGCCCTGCCGCTCGAGCTCGACGGGTGGAAGGCGAGCCGGGCCCGGCGTGCCGCACGTCTCGCCCTCGACAACGTCGAGCTCGGGCACCGCGCCGACGCGTTCCCGGACGACCTGTCCGGCGGGCAGCAGCAGCGGGTCGCGATCGCCCGAGGGGTCGTCGGCGAGCGCCGGCTGGTCCTCGCCGACGAGCCGACCGGGGCCCTGGACTCGCAGACGGGCGAGGTGGTGCTCCGGATGCTGCGTCGGCACGTCGACGCCGGGGCGGGCGCGCTCCTCGTCACCCACGACGCCCGGCACGCTGCCTGGGCGGACCGGATCGTGTTCCTCCGCGACGGCCGGGTCGTCGACGAGACGGTGTACTCGGGCGTGGAGCTCGCGCTCGCCGACCGGGACCACTCGTGAGCCGACTCCGGCCCGCGCTGCGGCTGGGTCGGCGGATGGCGTTCGCGTCGGTCGGGCGTGCGGCGCTGGTCCTCGCGCTCATCGCCGTCCCGACCACGGGCTTCGCGGCACTGGCCGTCGTCTTCCAGTCGACGCAGCCGACCACCGAGGAGCGGCTCGACCACGACCTCGGGCACGCCGCCGCGCAGCTGCAGGCGTGGGGTCCGGACGTGCCGGGGCTCCGCCAGGACCCGGTCGACTGGACCGCGACCGAGACCGAACCGGGGAGCCCGGCGGACGGCGCCGCCGCGACGACGGCGTGGGCGGACCCGCTCGACCACGTCCCCGCCGGAGCCCGGTCGATCCCGGTCGCGACCGCCGACGCCGTCCTCGAGGGCGCGCACGGTCCGCTCGGGCTCAGCGCGACCGAGGGTGCCGTGTGGGACGAGGTGCTCGACGGACGCTGGCGGGTCCTCGACGGCCGCGCTCCGGAGCGGGCGGACGAGCTGATGCTCACCCCGGCCGCCCTCGACCGGATGGGGCTGCACGTCGGGGACCACGTCGCGCTCACCGACCCGGTCCGCTCCACGTTCACGATCACCGGCACCCTGCGGGACCTCGGTTCCGACCCCGACGCGCTCGGCGTGTTCGTGCCGTGGGGGACCTTCTCCGAGCGCACCGCCGACGCGGCCGGGAGCGACACCTGGAACGTCACGGTGTACCTGCCGGACGACGCCCCGACGTGGTCGGAGATCCGGGCACTGAACGCGCACGGGATCCTCGTGGAGTCCCGCCCGGTCGTGCTCGACCCGCCGGACGACCGGCTCGCGAACGCCGGGCAGGCGTCGCTCATCGGGTGGTACGTCGGTGCGCTGGGGCTGGTCGCGGTGTTCGCCCTGTTCGAGGTCGC
This sequence comes from Curtobacterium sp. 'Ferrero', assembly GCF_002412165.1. Lineage (GTDB taxonomy): Bacteria > Actinomycetota > Actinomycetes > Actinomycetales > Microbacteriaceae > Curtobacterium. The sequence continues at coordinate 15,612 of NZ_NXIA01000014.1, read as the reverse complement.
CCTGCTCGCCGGGGCCGCGTTCCTCGTCGGCACCCGGGCGGACGCCCGCTCGTACGCGATCGTCACGAGCGTCGGCGGTGACCGCGGGTTCGTCCGCTCGGTCGTCGCCGGTTCCGGCCTCGTGCTCGGCGTGACCGGAGCGCTGCTCGGGCTCGGAGCCGGTACCGGGCTCGGCGCGCTCGCGTTCCGCCTGATCGACGACGGCGACGTGACGAAGTTCCCGGGGCTGCACCTGCCCGTCGGCCTGCTCGCAGCGGTTGCCGGGTTCGGTGTGGTGGCCGGCCTGGTGTCGTCGCTCGTCGCGGCCCGGGCGGCCACCCGCGTCAACGTCCTCGCGGCGCTCCGCGGCTCGCTCCGGCCCGCCCCCACGAACCGTCCCGCGCGACGACGCCGTCGGGTGTGGGGTCCGGTCCTCATCGTCGCGGGGGCGCTCCTGACGCTCGGCTGCGGTGTCGGCGTGCTCGCCCTCAACGACCGACCAGTGCAGGGAGAGCCCGACCACTGGGCGCTCGTGGTCGGTGCCGGCGTGGCGCTGGGGCCCTGTCTGGTGCAGCTCGGGGTCGCCCTGTGCTCGCCCGAGGTCCTCACCCTGGCCGCACGGATCGCGAGCCGCATGGGCCTCGCTGCTCGGCTCGCCGGCCGGGACGCCCGCCGGAACCCGGTGCGGACCATCCCGGTGCTCGCGAGCGTGATGAGCGTCGTGTTCGTCGCCTCGGTCCTGGTGACCTACACCGCGTCCTCGCACGCTCGCTTCGTGCAGGAGTACGAGTACCGGACCGCCGTCGGGGTCGCCACGAGCGACGTGTCCGTGTGGGACGAGACCGGCGAGCACGGTGCGACGCACGACGCCGCGCTGACCCGGCGCGCGGCATCGATCGCCGCCACGGTGCTCGGCCACGACCGCATCCGGGTCCTCGGTTCCGTCAGCCAGGACCTCGGGTCGGAACCGGGCACGCTCGTCCGCCCGCGGGACCAGGTCGTCCGGGCCTGCCCGACGCCGAACACCACGACGTGCGCGTCGTTCCTCGGCGCCTCCGACAACTCCTCGCCGCACATCGTCACGGGCACGGTCGACGACTACGCCGTCCTGACGGGACACCGGCCGTCCGCAGCGGTCCGCGACGCCCTGCACTCCGGACGCGCCGTGTCGCTGTGGTCGGAGTACGCCCGCGACGGCTCGGTGCACGTCGACACCTTCCGCGGGGTCTCCAGCGACACCGCGGTGCCGGTCGACGCCCGCCCGAGCAGCAGCGTCGCGATCCCCGCCGTCCTCGACGTGCAGACACCGCGCATCGCCATCGGCGTCTTCATGACGCGGGCGACGGCCCAGCGGTACGGGGTGCCCGCCGTCGACGGACTGCTCGTGACCCGGCTCCCCGCGGACATCTCGTCGGAGCAGTACGGCGAGCTCGCGACGGCGTGGCAGAGCAACGCCGGAGCGGACCGGGACCGTGCGGGGCTGTCGTTCCAGTACGAGGCCGGACCGGTCGACGGGAACGCGGCGGTGAAGTCGATCGCCCTCGCGCTCGCGGCCGCCGTCACGATCGGGGCGACCGCGGTGGCGATCGGGCTCGCCCGGTCCGACGGGCGGCGGGACGACGAGGTGCTCGACGCGATCGGCGCGGCACCACGGCTCCGTCGCCGGGTGTCGGCGTGGCAGGCGGCGATCCTCACGAGCGTCGGCTCCGTGGTCGGCGCGCTCCTGGGACTGCTGCCGATCCGCGCCCTGACGCTCCGGTTCGGCCCGACCCCGGCAGGCGTCACGCACATGCCGTTCGTGCCGGACTGGCCGACGCTCGCCCTGCTCGCGATCGGGCTGCCGCTGCTCGTGACGGTGGGCACGTGGGCGACGGCGGGACGCAGCCGACGTGTCGCGGTGCGGCGCGCGCACTGACGTGCGCACCACCGGACGGGAGGCCCGTGGCGGGCCCGCACCGCGCCTCCCGTCCGACCCGGGTCACCGCCCGACCCGTCGCGGCGGTCTCAGCGGTTCGTGCGAGAAGCCACAGCAGCGGCGACGATTCCCCAGGTCTGGGGACTGGTTCGGCGGGGCGATCCGGGGGATACCTGGAGTCGTGTCCCGCACCAGCCACCTCGTGGCCTTCCTCAGCATCATCGCCTCCGCCGCCCTCGTCGGCACGGGAGCCGTCGTGGTGGCCTCCTCGCACGACGCCTCCGCCGCGGAGCAGGCGGTCGCGGTCCGTCAGGCCGAGGCCCTCCGGCGGACCCCGGACCAGGTCGTCTCGGGGGCGATCGACACGACGGACCGCTCCGATGCCGTGACGTTCGCGTACGCGGGTGACTCGATCACGGCCCGGCCCGACTCGTGGTTGCACGTGCTCGAACGCGACCCGGCCGTGCGGGCGGTCGGCGGCTACGCGCACAGCGGCTACCGGTCCGACCAGGTGCTCCGCGAGATCCGCCCGGTACCGACCGCCGACGTGCTCGTCGTCGAGCTCGGCACGAACGACGTCAACCAGGCCGTGCCGGTGGGGACGATCACCGCGAACGTCGACGCGCTCGTCCGCAAGGTCGACGCACACCGGGTGCTCGTCGTCGCGGGGCCGCCCTCGGACCGCACCACGAGTCTGTGGGGTGCGGACCGACGGGCGGGGCAGCTCGTCCTGACGCGGGCGCTGCGGGCGGACGCCCGGCGCCACGGGTGGGCGTTCGTCGACCCGTTCACCGCGGTCCGCACCGCTGACGGCGCCTACGAGCCGGGCACGACGCCGGACGGCATCCACCCCACGGCCGAGGCGAACCTCGGCGTCGCGCACGTCATGGCCGAGGCGATCGAGGCCACGGGGCGCTGAGCCGGGTCAGCGGGAACCGGTCCTCGGGAACCCGCGGGGCCGACTCACTCGGGCAGCGCCTCCGCGTAGGTGCGGAACTCGCCGCGCTCGGAGTGGATCGTCCAGAGCCGCTCGGCGATCGCGGCACCCGAGTGGTCGTCCTGGCCGTCGTCGATCCCGAACGGGATGATGAGCTGCGCGACGTGGACGTTCTCGTCCCTGACCGCGTCGTGCAGGAGCTCGGCGTAGGCGCTCTCACCTGCGAACGCGACCGACGTGCCGGTCACCCGGGCACCCGGGCGGACCGCGCTCGCGCCGTTGACGAACAGGATCGTGCCGCGGCCGAGTGCGCGCATGCCGGGGAGCACCTGGCGGACCGCGTTCACCGAGCCGTACACCGAGAACTCGACCGGGCCGACGAGGTCCTCCGCGGTCGTCTCGAGCACGGGACGCATGTACTCCTTCGCCGGCAGCGGGCTGTACTGCAGCACCTCGATCGGACCGAGCTGCTCGGTGGCCCGCTCGAGCGCCGCACGGAGCGAGTCGCCGTCGCGGACGTTCGCGGCGAACCCGGCGGCGGTGTGGCCCTGCTCCCGGAGCTCGGCCGCGAGCGAGTCGAGCCGGTCCTGGTTGCGGGAGATCAGCGCGACCGAGAACCCCTCGCGGGCGAAGCGGGCGGCGGTCTCGACGCCCAGGCCCTTGCCGGCCCCGACGATGGCGATGGTGGTCATGGAGTGGTCCTTCCGGATCGGGAGACGTGCGTCCGTGCACGCCGTCCCACTGAACCACCCGCACCCTCGCGGACACAGGGTCCGGCAGGACCGGTCTCCGCGCGTCCACCCAGCGGATTCCCGAGCGGGCCGTGTGTGATCGGGGTGCCGCGACGACCGCCCGACGAAGGGGAGGCACCCCGTGCACGCGACCACCCGCCGCACCTGGACGACGATCGGTGCCGTCGCCGTCTCCGCCATGGCACTCGTGCTGTCCGGCTGCACCGACGCCGACACCGACGAGGGCACGCCGCCCACGCCCTCCCGCTCGGCCCCCGGCGCCTCGACGACGCCGTCCGTCGCGGCGCTCGCTCCCGACGGCGAGACCAGCGACGTCGTCACCGACCTCGAGGCCCCCTGGTCCGTCGTCCGCACCGGGGACGGCCGCGACGCGCTGGTCAGCGAACGCGACTCGGCGCGGGTGCTCGAGCTGACCGATGACGGCACGACCCGCGTGGTGGGGACGGTGCCCGGCGTGCGGCACGGGGGCGAGGGCGGCCTGCTCGGACTGGCGCTCCACGACGGCGACCTGTTCGTGTACTCCACCGCCGAGGACGGCAACCGCATCCAGCGCTTCGACCTCACGGGAGGGCCGGGCTCGTACGAGCTCGGTGACGCCACCACGATCCTCGACGGGCTGCCCGCGAGCGGCATCCACAACGGGGGACGCATCGCGTTCGGCCCGGACGGGATGCTCTACGCCAGCGTGGGGGACGCCGGCAACGGGCAGGACGCCCAGGACCGCGACTCGCTCGCCGGCAAGATCCTCCGCATGACGGCCGAGGGCGACGTCCCCGCCGGCAACCCCTTCCGCGACTCGCTCGTGTGGACGACCGGGCACCGGAACGTGCAGGGCATGGGCTGGGCCGCCGACGGCACCATGTTCGCCGCGGAGTTCGGGCAGAACACCTGGGACGAGCTCAACGTCGTGGAGAAGGGCTCGGACTACGGCTGGCCCGAGGTCGAGGGGAAGGGCGGCACCGACCGCGGCTTCGTCGACCCCGTGCAGCAGTGGGCCACGAGCGACGCGTCCCCGAGCGGCCTCACGGTGATCGGCGACACCGTGTTCGTCGCCAACCTGCAGGGCGAGAGCGTCCGAGCCGTGCCGGTGTCGGAGCCCTCGACGTCGCGCGTGTACTTCGGCGGGGACTTCGGCCGGATCCGCTCGGTGCTCGAGGGGCCCGACGGAGCGCTGTGGTTCGTGACGAACAACACCGACGGGCGCGGTGATCCGAGCGACGGCGACGACCGGATCGTCTCCGTCCCCCTCACCGAACGCTGACCCCGCCGACAACGCGTCCGGCCGGAACCGCGCCCGTCACACCGCGAGCGGGCGCGCGACCTCGACCTCGCCGTGCTCGATCAGCCACCGGAGCGCGTCGAGCACGGTCGCCTCGGCGGTGTACGCCGGCTCGTACCCGAGCACCCGCCGGGTCTCGTCCGTGCTGAAGACCTGGCTGCGTGACAGGTGCGCCCAGCTCGCGTCGGCGTGCTCGGGCTCGGTGGTCGCGCGGAACCGGTCCCACGAGACGGACTCGAGCCGTGCCTCCTGTCCGAACCAGGACGCGACCAGCTGCGCGTACCCGCGCACCGTGAGCGCCGTCGGGGCCGTCACGAACAGTGCGGCCCCGACCGCCTGCTCGCGGTGCTCGACCGCGAGCTGGAAGGCCTGCGCGACGTCGTCGGCGTGCACGTGCGCCATCGCCTCGGCACCCAGGCCCGGCACCTCGACGACCTCGCCGGCGGACAGTCGCGTGACGACCGACGTGTCGAGGTTGCCGAGCGGACCGATCGGCACCCAGCCCGGCCCGCTGATGTGTCCCGGGTGCAGTGAGGTCGTCGCGACACCTCCCGAGGCGGTTTCCTCCTGCAGCCAGCGGGCGATCGCGTCCTTCTGCTCGCCGTACTCGCCGAACGGCGGCGTGGCGTTCTCCACGGTGATCGGGAGCACGTGCGAGACCCCGGCGCGCCAGATCGACCCGCAGTGGAGCAGATGCGTGTCCGACCCACGAAGCGCGGCGACGAGGGCCTGCGCGGACTCGAGCGTGAAGCAGACGAGGTCGACCACCGCGTCGGCGTGCAGCCCGGCGATGCGGGCGCCGAAGGTGCCGTCCCGGTCCTCTTGCTCGCGGTCGGCGACGACCCGCTCGACCTGCTCCCACTCCGGAGCGTCGACGTAGGCGGAACGGGTCCCGCGGCTGACGGTCACGACGTCGTGACCGGAACGGACGAGGCGGGGGACCAGGAAGGAACCGATGTGGCCGGTGGCCCCGATGACGACGATGCGCATGCCGGTCACGCTATGCCTGGACGGCTGGGTGGGACACACCGAGTGGGAGCCGGACGGGAGGCGCGGGCCGGGGCCGCCCCGCGCCTCCCGTCCGCCGCGCCCTCTGTCCGCCGTGCCCTCCGGCGGCCGGTGGCGCAGGTCGTCGGGTCCCTCAGCGCGTCCGCGCTGGCGCGCGGCGCACCCCGAGCGAACCGGTCGCGACGTCGGTGAGCGACCGTCCGGCGGTCTCCGGCGCGTAGACCAACGCGACCACGGCGCCGAGCACGCAGACGCCGGCCATCACTGCCATCGCGACGGGGACGCTCCAGGCGAGGACGACCGGGAACGCGAACGTCCCGACCGCTGCGCCGATGCGGCTCATCGCCGACGCGAAGCCGACCCCGGTCGTGCGGATCGCCGTCGGGAACAGCTCCATCGGGTACACGCCGCACAGGATCGAGGCGACCCCGTACGAGAACAGGTACACGAAGAAGCACGTCACGATCACGGCCGCGGGCAGCAGGTGTGCGAACGTCACGATCGCGAGCGCGGCACCCGTGACCCAGAACGGGACGATCAGGAGCGGCCGACGGCCCACGCGGTCGACCACGAGCGTGCCCACGACGACCCCGGCGAGCGCCACGATCGTGCCGAGGAGCGCCGTGAGGATGGGGCCGTCGATGCCGAGCGTCTCGTACACGCGCGACTGGAAGAAGATGATCGCGAAGTACGGCATCACCAGGCAGATCCAGAAGACGCTGACGAAGACCGTGCGGCCGAGCTGCCCACGGCGGAACAGGGCGAAGCGGTCGGAGGTGTCGCTCTGCTCCTCGGTGAAGTCACCGGACTCGAGCGACCACCCGAGGCGCTCGAGCACCGCGCGGGCCTCGTCGACCCGGCCCTTGGCCAGCAACCAGCGGGGCGACTCGGGCAGGCCGTGCCGGGCGACGAGGCAGATCACCGCGGGCAGCGCGGCGGACAGGAGCACCCACCGCCAGGCGCCGGGGTTCGCGGCCGTGACGAGGAAGCCGATGAGGAACGCCACCACGTAGCCGATGTTCCACGCGATCTGCAGGCTCGCCCCGAGTCGGCCGCGGGCGGACCGCGGCGAGAACTCCGACAGCAGCGGCGTGCCGATGGCGTAGTCCGCGCCGACCGCCAGCCCCATCACGAGCCCGAGCACGAACATCTGCCACGGTTCCTGCACGAAGAACAGCAGCACACCGGCCCCGACGAAGGCGATGAGGTCGGCCACGAACAGCGGTCTGCGGCCGTACCGGTCGGTGAGCCAGCCGAACACCAGGCCGCCGACGAAGATGCCGACCAGGGTCGAGGACGAGATCATGCCCTCCCAGAACGGCGTCGTCCCGAGCTCCCGGTGGAAGAGCGGCAGGGCCAGCGTCACACCGATGACGGCGAAGACGTACCCGTCGATGAACATCCCACCGGCGGTGACCGCGGTCAGTCGGGTGAGGAACCGGCGCGCGAGCGGGTTGAGCTGCTCGGAGCCGCCGACGTCGTGGGTCTCCACGAAGCCGGTGGGCGTGGTCTGGCCGACCGGGGTGGTCCGGCCGGTCGGGGTGGTGCGGGTCATGGTCGGGTGCTCCCTCGTCGTCGAGTGGTGGTGCGGTCGGCGTCGTCGTCGCCGCGGTAGAAGGGGTTCTGCAGTCGGTCGCGCTCGGCGACCAACCGCTCGGTCACGGCGGGCTCACGGCCGACCGCGGCCTCACGGACGGCCGCTCCGACGGCCTGGCGGGTGGCTCGGCGGACCGCGGTCTCGTCCGTGGCGCGCTCGTCGATCCAGAGCGAGACGAACACGAGCACGTCGGGGGTCGCCGGGACGATCCCGTCCGCCGCGGCGTCGAGCGCCCCCTGCGCCGCACCGAGTTGCGCGGCACCGGACACGAGGCCGGCGGCACGGTCGTCGGCGGGGGCGGTCTTGTTGAGCAGCAGGACGGGTGGCCACACGGTCTCGTACGACGGCTGGTCGGGCCCGACGCTCGCGAGGATCGGGGTGAAGCCCTGCCGTGGCGCCGTGTACGCACCGAGCAGGGACGCCGCGGTGGCACTGCCCCGGTCGGCGAGCACCACGTTGACGTGCACGCCCTCCGGTGCGGTGCCGCCCCAGCCCTGGGCGATGCGGCCGTCGAGGTCGGTCATCGTGTCCTCCGCTGGTCGTCGATGGCGAGGTACCGGGTCTCGAGGTACTCGTCGATCCCGCTGCTGCCGCCCTCGCGGCCGAGCCCGGAGACCTTCACCCCGCCGAACGGCGCCGCGACCTCGGACACCAGCCCCCGGTTGATGCCGACCATGCCGGCCTCGATCCGGTCGCCGACCTCGAGCGCGGTCTGCACATCGCGCGTCCACACGAACGCGGCGAGCCCGTACTCCGTGTCGTTCGCGACGGCGACGGCCTCGTCCACCGACGACACCGTGGTGACCGGGGCGACGGGGCCGAAGATCTCCTCGCGGAGCAGCCGGGAGGCGCGGGGCACGTCCGTCACGATCGTGGGGGCGTAGAAGTGGCCGGGGCGGTCGATGCGGTGACCGCCCGCCACCAGGCGCGCGCCGTCCGCGAGGGCGTCGCGGACGAGCCCGTCGACCTTGTCCACGGCGGCCCGGTCGATGAGCGGGCCGAGCGTGCTCGCCGGGTCCGTGCCGGGGCCCGGGACCATCCGGCCGACCCGCGCCGCGAAACCCGCGACGAACCGGTCGACGACGTCCTCGTGCACGACGAACCGGTTCGCCGCGACACACGACTCACCGCCGTTCCGGAACTTCGCGAGGACCGCGCCCTCGACCGCGGCGTCGACGTCAGCGTCGGCGAGGACCACGAACGGACCGTTGCCGCCGAGCTCCATCGACGTGCGCATGACGGTGTCGGCAGCCTGGCGGAGCAGGGTCGTGCCGGCGCGGGTCGACCCGGTGAAGCTCAGCTTCCGCAGCCGTGGGTCGGCCATCAGCGCCCGGGACTGCGCAGCTGCGTCGAGCGTCGGGACGAGGTTCACGACGCCGTCCGGTACGCCGGCGTCGGCGAGCGCCTGGACGAGGAGCGCCGCGGTGAGCGGGGTCTGCGCCGCGGGCTTCCAGACCACCGTGCACCCAGCGGCGAGCGCGGCGGCGACCTTGCGGGTGCCCATCGCGAGCGGGAAGTTCCAGGGGGTGACGAGGTACGCGGGGCCGACCGGTCGTCGGCTCGTCGCGATCCGGAACCCGCCGCCGGGTGCGTGCCCGAACTCGCCGTGCACGTGCGCTGCCTGCTCCGAGCCCCAGCGGAGGAACTCGGCACCGTAGGCCACCTCGGCACGCGCCTCGGCGAGGGGCTTGCCCATCTCGGCCGTGATGACCGCGGCGAACTCGTCGGCGCGCGCGGTCACGGTGTCGAACGCCCGGCGGAGCAGCTCCGCACGGGTCCGTGCCGGGGTGTCCCCCCAGGACGGCTGGGCGTCGTGGGCGGTGTCGAGGGCGTCGAGCGCGTCGGACACGGTGCCGTCGGCGACGAGCGCGATGGACTGCTCGGTCGCGGGGTCCTCGACGGCGAAGTGCGCGCCGGTGCTCGACGGACGCCAGGTGCCGGCGATCGCCAGACCGGTGGGGACGGTGACGCCGGCGACGCGGGTGCTCGGTGCGGTGCCGGTGACGCGTCCGGTGTCGGTGGTGGCCGTGCTCACGCGACGACCTCCTCTCGTGCGGGGGTGGTGATCGGTGGGGTACCGGCGGTCGCAGCGGCGGTCGCGACGCTGGTGGGCGCAGCGCTGTTGGACGCAGCGCCGGTGGTCGCAGCGCTGGTGGACGCAGGGCCGCCCCACGCCGTGGCCTCGTCGAACACGAGCACGCCGCGGTTGAGTCGGCCGGTGGCGAGGTCGTCGAAGGCCTCGTTGATCCCGCCGAGCGTGTACGTCCGGGACACGAGTCGCTCGAGCGGCAACCGGCCGCGGGCGTGGAGGTCGAGGATCGCCGGGATGTCGACCGACGGGCGGCTGGACCCGTACAACGAGCCGGTGATGACCCGTTCGGACCGGACGAACTCGGCCCCCGGGACCGAGTGCCGAGCGCCCGGACCGGGCACGCCGACGCAGACGATGGTCGCGCCCGGGACCGTCGCGTGGAACGCGGTCTCCAGGATGCCGGGGGCCCCGACCGCGTCGATCGCGACGTCGGCCCCGTCGCCGCCGGTCAGGGCGACGACCTGGGCCGCGACGTCGTCCGACGGGACGAGCACGCTCGTCGCGCCGAACGCGATGGCCGTGGCGCCCTTCTCCGGCACGGGGTCGACGACGATGACCTGGGCCGCCCCGGCCTGCCGCGCACCGAGCACCGCGCTCAGGCCGACGCCGCCGGCACCGAACACGACGACCGTCTGCCCCGGCCGGATGCCCGCGCGGTTGACGGCGGCACCGTACCCGGTCAGCACGGCGCACCCGACGAGGGCGGCGAGCGCGAGGGGGACGTCGCGGGGGATCCGCACCGCGCTGTTCGCCGGCACCACGGTGTGCGTGGCGAACGTGGACAGGAACGAGTAGTGGTGCACCGGTCGGTCGCCGTCGTGCAGCCGTGTGGTGCCGTCGAGCATGGTGCCCGCGAGCAGTGCCGGAGCGGCGGCGGTGCACAGGACCGGACGTCCCGCGACGCAGTGTCGGCAGTGCCCGCAGTTCGGCATCCAGGAGAGCGCCACGTGGTCGCCCGGTGCGACGTGGTGGACGTTCTGCCCGACCGCCTCGACGACCCCGGCGCCCTCGTGCCCGAGCACGGCAGGCAGCGGCGACGGCGTGTGGCCGGAGCGGGTGTGCGCGTCCGAGGCGCACACGCCGCTCGCACTGAGGCGGACGAGGACCTCGTCGGGGCCGGGGTCGTCCAGGGTCAGGCTGGTGACCCGGAACGGGACGTCGGTTGCGTCGAGCAGCGCGGCTTCGATCAACATGGGTGCTCCTCGATGAGCGGGACGAACGGGATGAAAGGGATGAACGGGATGAACGGGACGAGCGGGACGAGCGGGACGAGCGGGACGAGCGCACAAAAAAAGAGAACAGTGGCCCGAGCGCCGGAAGCGCTCTGGGTCACTGTTCTCTGAGGTCTGTACGTGACTACCGTCCCCGCGGGGACGGCCGGTGTTCGGTTGTGTCGGTCAGACTAGGGCCGCGCTCGGCTCGAGCGCAACCGGTGTTCCACATTGCAGTACGACGTTGCGCAAGGGCGACGCCGCTGCCGTGGGGAACGGCTGGCCGCGGTCAGTCGGCGGTGACGACCTTGACCGCGCCGGCGATGGTGGCGGCGTCCTCCGCGAGTGCGACGACCGGGTCCGGCAGGTGCGTGACGCCGCCGACGGCCTTGCGCGCTGCCCAGCCCACGAAGCTCCCGACGATCGCACCGACCCCGCCGAGGATCGCTCCCTCGACGACGAGGTTGCGGCGCCCGGTGGTGCCCAACGCCGCGCCGGCCACCGCGCCGGACGCGATCCGGCCGAGGATCGCGGGGAAGCCGATGCGGCTCGGCGTGGCCGGCAGCTTGTCGCCGATGAGTTCGCCCACCGCGCTCGCGACGAGGACCCCGCGACCGAGCGGCGTGCTGAACAGCTTCCACTGCTGCCAGGAGCCGGACAGGGACTTCCGGTCGTGGTTCAGGGCGAGGACCGCGAGGGGCGTGGCGCTCCGACCACCGGTCAGGACGCCGAGCGCCAGGGTGCGGGCCAGGGTGCGCTGCTCTCGTTTCGTGCTCATCGTCGGTCTCCTCGCGGTCTCGTCCGGACGTCTGACCCGACGCTACGCAGGGGTGCTGGGAGCTGCGCGGAGTCGTATCCTGCCTGCATGAAGCAGGTGACCGTCGAGCGCCGGGAGCACGTGGACGCCGCTCCCGCCGCGCTGCTGCCCCGCATCGCGGACCTCACGCGGTGGGTGGACTGGTCGCCGTGGGAGGGCGCCGACCCGGCCCTGCACCGTGCGTACGCCGGCGACCCCGGGACCGTCGGCTCCTCGTACACGTGGTCCGGCAACCGGAAGGCCGGGGCCGGAACCATGCGGATCACCGCGATCGGCCCCGACGGCGTCGACGTGGACCTCGAGTTCACCAAGCCGTTCCGCTCGTCGAACACGATCCGCTTCGACCTCGTCCCGAGCGGCACCGGCACGGACGTCGTCTGGCGGATGACGAGCCCCAGGACGTTCATGTCGCGGATCTTCGACCTCGAGAAGCTGGTCGGCCCGGACTTCGAGAAGGGGTTGCAGCAGCTCAAGGCCGTCGCCGAGCGCGGCTGAGTCGCACGGAGGACCGCCGGGTAGCGTCCGCGCCATGAGCAGCATCATCCTCTTCGGCGGACACGGCAAGGTCGCCCTCCTCGCGACGCGCATCCTCAGCGAGCGCGGGCACTCGGTGACCTCCGTGATCCGCGATCCCGCCCAGTCCGACGACGTCCGCGCGCACGGCGGGGAGCCGACGGTCGCCGACATCGAGCAGCAGACCCTTGACTCGTTCACGGAGCTCGTGCGCGGGCACGACGTGGTCGTCTGGTCCGCCGGCGCCGGTGGTGGGTCCGCCGAGCGGACCTACGCGATCGACCGCGACGCCGCCGTGCTGTCGGTGCAGGCCGCCGCGCGCGCCGGGGTCGACCGGTACGTGATGGTTTCGTGGTCCGGCTCCGTGCTCGACCACGGGGTGCCGCAGGACAACGACTTCTTCGCCTACGCTCAGTCGAAGTACGTCGCGGACGCCGTGCTCCGCGACTCCGGTCTGCGGTGGACCGTCGTCGCACCGAGCACCCTCACGGACGACGAGCCCTCCGGCCGCATCGACTGGGACGGCTCCGGTTCCGAGGTGCCGCGCGGCGACGTCGCGCACGTCGTGGCGGACGTGGTCGAGGACGCCTCGACCGCCGGGCGCACCATCCGCTTCAACCACGGCGACACGGAGATCGGGACCTTCCTGCAGGCCCCGCAGGCCTGACCGAGGACCGGTCGCGTCCGCGACCACGGGACGGACGGGAGGCACGGTGCGGGCATGCACCGTGCCTCCCGTCCGTCCCCGGGTCACCGCTGCCGCGGTGCGGTCCGCGTGCGGCGGTCACCGGCCGCCCAGCGGAGCGCCGCCCCGGCGGCGAGCCCGCCGACGAGGTCGGCCAGCAGGTCGCCGATCGTGTCGTCGTAGCCGACGAAGATCGTCGCGTCGACGAACGTGTGCCCCACCCACTCGCCCATCTCCCACACCCCGCCGATCGCCAGTCCCGCGACACCGCCGACCGCCACGTCCGCGGGCACGGGCAGCGAACGGACGTCGTGCAGCACCCCGAGGTCGGACGCGACGACGCACAGCACCACGGCGAGCAGCCCCACGAGCACGACGTGCACGACCTTGTCCCAGCCCGGCGCACTCGTGTACCAGCCGAGGGTGCTGCTCCAGGCGGCGAGCGACGACAGCACGCTCACCGCGACGTCCACGGCCGGTCGGAGTCCGAGCGCGCGTGCGACGACCGCGCCGAGGAGCGCCAGCATCGCGATCGCCAGGTCGACGGGTCCCCAGCCGATCGCCGCGGTCGGGACACCGGCGACCACCAGGACGCGGACGGCGTCGGCGAGCCACTCCGCGCCGCGCGGTCGGCGGAGGAACGTCGGACCGAGCGAACTGATCACGCTGTGCGCTCCCACCGCAGCACCGCGTGCACGGCCGCGTGGTCCGAGGCCGCCGTCGGCGTGATCGACGCGGAGCGCACCCGGGCCGTCCACCCGCCGCCGGGACGGACGAGGACACGGTCGAGCCGCGGCGCACCCGACCGCGGCGAACGGTACCGCGTGAGGGTCCCCGAGGCCGGGCCGCGGGACTCGGCGACGTCCCACGTGTCGACGAGCCCGGCGTCCGACAGCACCCGGGCGGAGGACGACCGCTCCGACGCGTTCCAGTCGGCCATCGCCACGACGGGCGTGCCCGCCGACGCCGCGAGCGCCCCGACCGCCCGCGCCCCGTTCCGCAGGGCCGGCGGCGAGAACGGGTCGAGGTGCGTCGCGATCGCGGAGAACCGGGTGCCGGTCGCGAGGTCGTCGAGGACCGCGGCGACGGCGATCCTCGGGAACAGGCTGCCCCACGACCGGGAGCCGATCCGGTCCGGGCGCGTCGAGAGCGCCACGGTCCGACGGTCGACCACGCGGAGCCGCTCGCCGTCGACCAGGAGCCCGACGTGCTCGGCGGAGCGCGCCCGGCTCCTGGCGGACACGACGGGCAGCCAGCGGTCGCCGAGTACACGACGGACCACGGTCAGCTGCGCCGGGACGGCCTCCTGGACGGCGAGGACCGTCGGCCGCACCGCGTCCAGGAACGCCTCGAGCGCCGGTCGCCGGGTGTCCCAGGCGTCCGGGTGCCCGCGGCGCAGGTGCGGCACCGGCCGACGGACGTTGAGCGTCACGCAGTGCAGGTCGGGTGCCCCGGCCGGAGCGTCCGCCCCGCTCACGCGCTCCCCGTCCGCACCCGACCCGCCGGGACCGGCTCCGCGACGTCCGCAGGGTAGTCCGGGACGCGGGCGCGCACGGGAACGACGCGCACGGGAACGAGTCGAGCCGATCCGACACCACGGCGGAGCAGACGGGCCGGTGGGACCGCGCGGAGCCCGGCGACGGCGAAGGTGTGCACCGCCCGACGCGTCCGACGCCCGAAGCCGCGCGGGTCCCGCACCGGACCTCCCGACACCGAGACCACGAGCGACCGGTCGAGCACCGTGCGCCACCGCGGGTCGAACTGCAGGGACAGGTCGACGTCGTCGTGGACCCCGGGGTCCGTCCGGTGCACCCGGTGCCGGACCGCGAGCCACGCCACGCGGCGGAACAAGGCGTTCGAGCCGAAGAGCGGAGGCTGCCCGAGCGCCGCCGTCATGGTCACGAAGTAGGCGCGCATGTACACGACCTGCCAGAACGCAGCGGCGACGGGACCGAGGTCACGGAACGCCCCGGGTCCCGTGACCGCGGTGACCAGGTCGTCGTCGAACCAGGGGAGCGCACGAGCCAGCCAGTCGTCCGGCACGACGGTGTCGGCGTCCACCCGGGCGATGACGTCCCCGGTCGCGGCGTCGTACGCACGGCTCGCAGCGGCGGCGATGCCCCGGACCGGCTCGTGCAGCACGCGGGCGCCGGCGGCGAGGGCCACCGCCACGCTGTCGTCCCGGCTGCCGTTGTCGACGACCACCACCTCGTCGGCCGGCCGGGTCTGCCGGGCCAGTGCGGCGAGGCAGACACGGAGGTCCTCCGCGTCGTCGAGGACGGGCACGACGACGGTCACGGTGCGGGGCGCTGCCATCGTTCCACCCTGCCAAGGAGCGCCTGGGGACCGGGTCGAACAGGCACCGGTGTCCCTGGATGATGTCGCGTACCCCAGAACGGGGGACGCTGCTCGGGTCGGCGGGTACGTCGTGACGGAGGGAGCCGGAGCATCACGAATGCCCTCGATCCCCGTCGTTCCGGGGATCGACCGGAGGGTCGCGACCAGTCGCCGAAGCCGGCCGGGGGAGTCGGACGCACGGCGGACGGACCGCCACGGAGTCCGTCGGGGTACACGACCCAAACCGATCGTCCGGGGGTCCCGAATACCTTCCGAGACCACCGCAGAACAGCGGTCGTCACCGCAGCACCACGCTGCATCGCAGCTCCGACCCCCGGGGCTGATCCGTCGTGCCCACAGCAGCAGGGCGGCGGTCCGCACGAAGGAAAGGGAACCACCATGCGCAAGAGCCTGAAGACCTCGATCACCCTCGCCACGACCGGCGCGCTCGTCCTCGGTGGCGCCGCGTTCGGCGTGAACGCCGCGCAGG
>NZ_NXIA01000013.1 GCF_002412165.1 Curtobacterium sp. 'Ferrero' | reverse complement strand
GGGGGGAGCCGGTCGGCGGCGCCAGGGTCGGCCTCGGGCAGGAACAGTGACGGTTCGACGAGCTCGACCTCCAGCACGAGCGAGGTCCCGTCGTCCGCCCGGACCAGGTCCACCCGCGCGTACGGCAGGACGCCGAACCGCGCCGTGACGACGTCCATCGCCGCCCGCGCGACCGCGACCTGCTCGGCCGAGGCGGTGTGCGCCGCGGTGACCTCCGCGGCGAACAGCTCCTCGATGACCGCCGCCTCCGGCAGGGACACCCGCTTGCTCGCCGCGTGGCTGAACACCCCGTCGAGGAAGACCATCGGCCACTCGCCCTCCGACGGGACCGAGGCGACGAACGGCTGCACGAGGACGGTCTGCCCGCGTCGGTGGAGGGACGACACGTGCTCCGACGCCACGTCGTGCTGGTCCAGTCCGTACGACGCGGCGTCCCTGCTCCCGGCGCCGACCGCGGGCTTGACGACGAACCTGCCAGCCGGGAACGCCGGTCGGGTGCCCGGCGGGACGAACCGCGTCGGCGTGACGGGGACGCCTGCTGCCGCGAGCTCGGAGAGGTAGCCCTTGTCGGTGCTCCAGCGCACGGCCGGCAGCGGGTTCACGAGCTCCGTCGCCGCGTCGACGTGGGCGAGCCACGCCAGGAACACGTCGAGTCGGTCGTCGTAGCCCCACGTCGAGCGGAGCACGGCGCGGTCGAAGGCCGACCAGTCGACGGCCGGGTCGTCCCAGTCGACGACCGAGACGGCGACTCCGGTCCGACGGATCGCGGCCAGCGCCGGTTCCTCGTCGGGGTCGAGTCCGCGGGCCGCCGCGGCGGTCACCCAGGCCAGGGTCGAGATCGTCACGAGCCCAGTGTGGCAGCGCAGGAGGGCGCAGCCGTCGCGGTGGCCCGCGCGAGGGGGATCGCCCCTGCAGCGCGGGATGCCGTGGCCGTCGCCGGGGACCGGGGCGCGCTACGATGGTCCGGTCGTCAGACCCGGCAGTGGGGCCTGCCGGACCCAACCGCGGCACGAGCCGCCAACGGTCCCTATCCCGAGATGAGCGCACGCGTGCGATGCCGCGTGCTCGGCGATAGGAGCCCCGTGTCCACGAACGACCGCCGCCGCCTGACCGACTCCGGCAGCATCCCGATCGACCCCGACGTCGAGGTCGACGAGACCGACACCCGGCCCGACCGGCCGCCGCACCTGAGCTGGCGGTACCTCGGCGTGGTGTTCGTCGGCGGAGCGGTCGGCACCGCGATCAGGGCCGTGCTGTCGTCCGCGTTCCCGGCGGACGGCGGCGTCGACTGGGCGATCCTGACGATCAACGTCGTCGGCGCCCTCTGCCTCGGCATGCTGCTCGAGGCCCTCGCCCACCGTGGTCCGGACGTCGGCCGTCGGAGGACCCTCCGCCTGACCGTCGGCACGGGCGTCCTCGGCGGGTTCACCACGTACTCCACCCTGGCCGACGGCACCGCCCAGCTGCTCGGCACCGGTCGCTGGGCCGTCGGCAGCGGGTACGCCCTGCTCACGGTGGTCCTCGGGCTGGCGGCGGTCGTCGCCGGCATGTGGATCGCCGTCCTCCTCCGCCCCCGTCGGACCGAGGCGGCGTCGTGAACCCCTTCGAACTCCTCCTCGTCGCGGTCGGCGGCGGCGTCGGCGCGGCACTCCGGTTCCTGCTCGACGGACTCGTGAAGGTGCGGGTCATCGACACGGCGCTCGCGCGCCTCCCGGTCGGCACGATCCTCATCAACGTGTCCGGATCGCTCCTGCTGGGCGTCCTCACGGGGGCGGGACAGGCCGGTGCACTGCCGCTCCCGATGGTCGCCGTGCTCGGGACGGGCATGATGGGTGGGTACACGACGTTCTCGACGGCGAGCGTCGAGACCGTGCAGCTCCTCCGATCCGGCAAGGCCGGACTCGCCGTCCTGAACGGCCTCGGGATGCTCGTCGTCTCGGTCGGCGCCGCCGCGCTCGGCCTGCTCATCGGAAGGAACACATGACCTCGGAACGCCCCGGCGAACTCGTCCTCGTCCGACACGGAGAGACGGAGTGGTCGAAGAGCGGGCAGCACACCGGCCGCACCGACATCCCGCTCACGGAGAACGGCATCGAGCAGGCGAAGCGCGCCGGACGGTACCTCACCGATCGTTCGTTCGCCCTCGCGCTGTCGAGCCCGCTCCAGCGCGCTCGCGACACGGCCGCGCTCGTCGGCGTCGACCCGGAGCTCGACGAGGACCTCTACGAGTGGGACTACGGCGCGTACGAGGGACTCACGACGCCGCAGATCAAGGTGCTGCGCCACGGGCCGTGGGACCTCTGGACCGACGGCGTGCCCGCCGGCGACACCCCTGGTGAGAACGCGGCGGAGGTCCGGGTGCGCGTCGAACGCATCCTCGACCGTGCCCGTCCCGTGCTCGCCGACGGGCAGGACGCGATCGTCGTCGCGCACGGACACGTCCTCCGCGCGCTCGGCGCCGCCTGGATCCGGTTGGCGCCGCAGGACGGTGCGGTGCTGAAGCTCGGTACGGCCTCGGTGAGCATCCTCGGGTACGAGCACGGCCGGCCTGTCATCGACGCCTGGAACATCCAGCCGCGGGACTGACGTCGCGGTCGTGACCACCTGACGGACGGGAGGCCCGTGGCGGCGCCGCCACGGGCCTCCCGTCCGTTCCGTGGTCCGTGCGCACTGCGCGGCCGCCTGCGGGCGCAGACCCGCCGGCCGCACACCGGCTCGGTCATCCACGGGGAGGCCGTCGAACCACGCGCGGAACGGCCCATCACGCCCGCAGTGGAAAGCCGGATCGCTCGTCGGAGGTCGGAAGGAACGGCTGTCTACGAGCGGTACGGTCACTCACGCGCGGACGGGTCACTCACGCGCGGGCGGGTCACTCACGTGCGGACGGGTCACTCACGCGCGGATCGGGTCACTCACGTGCGGGCGGGTCACTCACGTGCGGGCGGGTCACTCACGCGCGGATCGGGTCACTCACGTGCGGGCGGGTCACTCACGCGCGGATCGGGTCACTCACGTGCGGGCGGGTCACTCACTAGCGGATCGGTTGCCCACGAGCGGAACGACCCATCACGCCCGCAATGGGAAGCCGAATCGCTCGTAGGAGGTCGGAAGGAACGGCTGCCTACGAGCGGAACGGCAACTCACGCGCGGATCAGCTGACCATGAGCGAAACGACCCATCGCGCCCGCAGTGGAAAGCTGAATCGCTCGTAGGAGGTCGGAAAGAACGGCAACCTACGAGCGGAACGGCAACCCACGAGCGGATCGGCAAGCCACGAGCGGAACGGCACCGCACGAGCGGCACCGCGTCAGACGGTCGGGATCGCACTCGTCGCACCGAGCGGGCGGCCCCGGCGTCGCTCGACCGCGCGCCCGACGACCAGCAGGGCGACGCTGACGAGGGCACCGAGGACGGTCTGCGCGATGCGGTCGAGTGCGAGGAGCGGCGGCGCCTCTGGCAGGCTCAGCCACGACACCGCGAGGGCGAGCGGCGTCAGGAACAGCAGCGTCACCGCGTAGTGCCGTGCGACGAAGATCTCCGCGAAGAACTGCCCGACGACGGCGATCACGACGATCCGCCACACGCCCGGTTCGAGCAGCAGGATCCCGACCGCGACGACGGTGCCGCCGACGGTGCCGATCACACGCTGCCAGGCGCGGCGGACGGTGTGGCGCTGCCGGAGCGCGGGGAGCGTCGACACGACGGCGATGACGGCCCAGTAGGGGTGCCCGAGTCCGGGGATCGCGACGGCGACGCTCCCGGCGACGAGGGACCCGACGACGTTGAGCGCCACGGTCTCCCGGAACGCCGGGGTGCGCAGGACGTCGAGCGTGCGGTGCTTCGTCGCGCCGAGCGGCCGGAACCGGTGCGGTGCTCGCGGGTGGAACGCCCGACGGAGCACGACGCCCGACATCGCCACGAGCCACGCCCACGCGACCGAGCCGACGATGACGAGCAGGACCGTCGGCACGTCGGACGGCCGGAGCGGCACGAGCGCCGACACGACGAACGCGAACACCGGGAAGATCGGCTGCGCGGGGATCGTCTGCAGCACGGTGAGTGTGCACACCGCGACGACGAGGACGACCACGAGCCCGACGGCCTGCAGCCAGAGCGGGTGCCCGAGCAGGGCGACGCCGATGCCGGCCAGCATGCACACCGTCTGCAGCGCCGCCGCCACCCCGGTGGTGACGGCACGCTGCCGGTACGGCTCGGTCGCCCCGAAGATCGCGGTGAACCCCGCGAACATCGCGAACGCCGCGTACCCGGGCATCCCCAGGGCGATGAGCAGGGCCAGCGGCACGCCGCCGGCGATCGCTGCGCGCGCTGCGCCCTCGAGGTTCACGGTCCGGGTCGAGTGCGCAGGTGTCGTCATGTCGTCACCCATCCTCCCACCGCGACGGGTGTCGCCGACCCGCGCCGTGCCTCCCGGCGGTGGGGACGACCCGCCGGGAGGCCCGTGGCGGGGCCCGCCACGAGCCTCCGGACGGCACGTGCCCACGTTGGTATACCAACCTGCTAGAGTGGCCGGACCGAGCCGCGACAGCGGCGTACCGACGTCAACGAGGAAGGGCCGGGCCGATGGGAAAGACGCTCGCCGAGAAGGTGTGGGACGACCACGTCGTGGTCAAGGGCGAGGACGGCAAGCCGGACCTCCTCTACATCGACCTCCACCTCGTGCACGAGGTCACGAGCCCGCAGGCGTTCGACGGCCTGCGCCAGGCCGGCCGCCCGGTGCGTCGCCTCGACCTCACGATCGCGACTGAGGACCACAACACCCCGACCCTCGCGATCGACCGGCCCATCGCCGACCCGACGAGCCGCACCCAGATCGAGACGCTCCGCCGCAACTGCGAGGAGTTCGGCGTCCGCCTGCACTCGCTGGGCGACAAGGAGCAGGGGATCGTCCACGTGGTCGGACCGCAGCTCGGCCTGACGATGCCGGGCATCACGGTCGTGTGCGGCGACTCGCACACGTCGACGCACGGCGCGTTCGGTGCGATGGCCTTCGGCATCGGCACGTCCGAGGTCGAGCACGTCCTCGCCACGCAGACACTGCCGCTCAAGCCGTTCAAGACCATGGCGATCACGGTCGAGGGCACCCTTCGCCCGGGCGTGACGGCGAAGGACATCATCCTCGCCGTCATCGCGAAGATCGGTACCGGCGGTGGGCAGGGCTACGTGCTCGAGTACCGCGGCTCCGCGATCCGCGCGCTCTCGATGGAGGGCCGCATGACGATCTGCAACATGTCGATCGAGGCCGGAGCCCGTGCGGGCATGGTCGCGCCCGACCAGACCACCTACGACTACGTCCAGGGCCGCGACCACGCGCCGACGGGCCAGGACTGGGACGACGCCGTGGCGTACTGGGAGACGCTGCGCACGGACGACGACGCGGTGTTCGACGCCGAGGTGTTCATCGACGCCGACGAGCTCGAGCCCTTCGTCACGTGGGGCACCAACCCCGGCCAGGGCGTGTCCCTGTCCGAGAGCGTCCCGGACCCGTCGAGCTACGACGACCCGAACGACCAGGCGGCAGCCTCGCGGGCCCTGGAGTACATGGACCTGCAGGCCGGCACGCCGATGAAGGACATCGCCGTCGATGCGGTGTTCATGGGGTCGTGCACGAACTCCCGCATCGAGGACCTCCGCGCCTTCGCGTCGATCATCAAGGGGCGTGAGAAGGCTCCCGGGGTGCGCGTGATGGTCGTGCCGGGCTCTGCGCGCGTCCGGCTCGAGGCCGAGGCCGAGGGGCTGGACAAGGTGTTCACCGACTTCGGCGCCGAGTGGCGGTTCGCCGGCTGCTCGATGTGCCTCGGCATGAACCCCGACCAGCTCGCGCCGGGGGAGCGCTGCGCCTCCACCTCGAACCGCAACTTCGAGGGCCGGCAGGGCAAGGGCGGTCGGACGCACCTCGTGTCGCCGCTCGTCGCCGCCGCCACCGCCGTCCGCGGGACGCTGTCGAGCCCGTGGGACCTGCAGACCGACGACGCGCTGGCGTCCGTCACCGACACCGAGACCGCCACCACGACCGCGACCACCGAGGGGACCTTCTGATGGACAAGATCACCACCGTCACCGGGGTCGCCGCGCCGCTCAAGCGCTCGAACGTCGACACCGACCAGATCATCCCGGCGGTCTACCTCAAGCGCGTCACGAAGACCGGCTTCGAGGACGCGCTGTTCGCCGGGTGGCGCCAGGACCCGGACTTCGTGCTCAACCAGCCGGAGTACCAGGGCGCCGCGGTGCTCGTCGCCGGACCCGACTTCGGCACCGGGTCGAGCCGCGAGCACGCCGTCTGGGCGCTCCGCGACTTCGGGTTCCGGGTCGTCGTGTCGTCCCGGTTCGCGGACATCTTCAAGGGCAACGCCGGCAAGCAGGGCCTCGTCACGGCGATCGTGACCGAGGCGGAGGTCGAGGCCCTCTGGGCCGAGATCGAGCGGAACCCCGGCGTGTCCGCGACGGTCGACCTCGTGGCGCAGCGCGTGTCGATCGGGGATGTGGACGTCCCCTTCGAGATCGACGCTTACACTCGTTGGCGGTTGATGGAAGGGCTCGACGACATCGGGCTCACCCTCCGTGACGAGACCGCGATCACGGAGTTCGAATCCCGCCGCTCCCGTTGGCGGCCGAAGACATTGCCGGTGAAGTAGTGAACTCTCTCGTACAGGACGCCGCAGCCGCTGGGGCCCGCGTGGGCCTCAAGTCGGACGAGATCGTCATCCGGGGCGGCAAGCCGCTCGTCGGACGCATCGAGGTCCGCGGGGCGAAGAACCTCGCGACCAAGGCGATGGTGGCGGCACTCCTGGGCGACACCCCCTCGATCCTCAAGGACGTACCGGACATCTCCGACGTCAAGGTCGTCCGCGGCCTGCTCGAGGTGCAC
Organism: Curtobacterium sp. 'Ferrero'; assembly: GCF_002412165.1. Taxonomy (GTDB): domain Bacteria; phylum Actinomycetota; class Actinomycetes; order Actinomycetales; family Microbacteriaceae; genus Curtobacterium. The sequence goes on along the minus strand of NZ_NXIA01000013.1, from coordinate 107,679 downwards.
GGGGTGCGGATCACGGATCCTGCACGAGGCGAGCTCATCCTCGACCCGTCGAACGTCGAGTCCGCGCACTTCGCGGAGATCGACGCCCACGCCGGGTCGAGCCGCATCCCGATCCTGTTCTGCGGTCCGCTGCTGCACCGGCTCGGCGAGGCCTTCATCCCCGACCTCGGCGGGTGCCGCATCGGCGACCGGCCGATCGACTTCCACCTCGACGCGCTGCGGGCGATGGGCGCCGTCGTCGACAAGCAGGTCAGCGGCATCCACCTCACCGCGCCCGACGGGCTCCGCGGTGCGGAGATCGAGCTGCCGTACCCGAGCGTCGGCGCGACCGAGCAGGTGCTCCTGTCCGCGGTGCTCGCCTCGGGCACGACCGAGCTCCGGAACGCGGCCATCGAGCCCGAGATCATGGACCTCATCGCGATCCTGCAGAAGATGGGCGCGATCGTCACGGTCGAGCCGAGCCGCACGATCTTCATCGAGGGCGTCGAGTCGCTCCGCGGCTACACCCACCGCGCGATCAACGACCGCAACGAGGCCGCGAGCTGGGCGTCGGCCGCGCTCGCCACCAACGGCGACATCTTCGTCGAGGGCGCGAAGCAGCAGGAGCTGATGACCTTCCTCAACGTCTTCCGCAAGGTCGGCGGCGGGTTCGACGTCCAGGAGGACGGCATCCGGTTCTACCGGGAGCGCGAGGTCCTGCGCCCCGTCGTGATCGAGACCGACGTGCACCCCGGCTTCATGACCGACTGGCAGCAGCCGCTCGTCGTCGCGCTGACCCAGGCCGAGGGCGAGAGCGTCGTGCACGAGACCGTGTACGAGAACCGGTTCGGCTTCACCGACGCGCTCAACGAGATGGGCGCCGACATCGTCGTGCACAAGGACGGGCTCCCCGGGCACGACCGCCGTGTCGCCCGCCGCCCGTTCGAGCAGGCCGCGGTCATCACGGGTCCCACCAAGCTGCACGGGGCCGACGTCCGCGTCCCCGACCTGCGCGGCGGGTTCAGCCACCTCATCGCGGCGCTGACCGCCGAGGGTGAGTCGCACATCACCAACGTCGGCATCATCAGCCGGGGCTACGAGCACTTCATCCCGAAGCTCCGCAAGCTCGGCGCCGACTTCGACTTCGCGGGCTGAGCGCCGTGGCTGGTACGTCGCACGGCGACGGTGACGGCCTGGAGGCGCGGCGTGCGTCCGCCTCGCAGGTCACCACGGGGCTGCCCACACCCGGGCGCCGGTGGCGCAAGGGGGAGCTGAACACCGCGTTCCGCATCACGGCGTCCGTGGTCATCCCGGTGTTCCGGTTCTCGGCGCGGTACCACTGGCACGGGTCGAAGCGGTTGCCGGAGGACGGCGCGTTCGTCCTCGCCCCGAACCACTTCACGAACATCGACCCGCTCGTGGTGGGCACGGCCGTGTGGCTGTCCCGCCGTGCGCCGCGGTTCCTCGCGAAGGCGTCGCTGTTCAAGGTCCCCGTCTTCGGCAAGCTCATGTCGGGCATGGGCCAGATCCCGGTCGAACGCTCCGGGCGGACGCGGCTGAGCGACCCGCTCGGCGGCGGCAAGTCCGTGATCGAGCAGGGCGGCGCCATCATCGTCTACCCCGAGGGCACGCTCACCCGTGACCCCGACCTCTGGCCGATGCGCGGAAAGACGGGCGCGGTGCGGATCGCGCTCGAGAACGACGTCCCGCTCATCCCGATGGCCCACTGGGGCACGCAGGGGATCATGGCGCGGTACGCCAAGAAGCTGAAGCTGTTCCCCCCGACCCGCGTCGACGTGATCGTCGGCGACGAGGTCGACCTGTCGGCGTACCGCGGCCGGCCGATCGACCAGCAGATGCTCGTCGAGGCCACCGCGATCGTCATGCAGCGCATCACCGAACTGTTGGAGGAGCTGCGCGGCGAGCAGGCTCCGGCGACCCGCTGGGACCCGGCGGCGAACAACCAGAAGGAGACCGGCAAGTTTGAGTGACCACGCCCCGGGCCTCCGCCCGCACGACGACCACCCGGACCCCGCCGTGGCCGCCCCCGGCGCCGTCGACACCGCCGCGATCCGCGTGGTGATGCAGTCGACCGACAAGCCCCGCGTGGCCGTCATCGGCGCCGGCAGCTGGGGGACCACGTTCGCGAAGGTGCTCGCCGAGGGCGGCGCCGAGACGGTCGTCTGGGCCCGTCGTCCGGAGGTCGCCCGCGAGATCACCGAGACGAAGCGGAACTCCGACTACCTGCCCGGCATCAACCTGCCGCGCACGCTGACCGCGTCGACGTCGCTCGCCGCCGTGCTCGACGGTGCCGAGCAGGTCTACGTGTCCGTCCCGTCGCAGTCGCTCCGCGCGAACCTCGACGCGATCGCACCGCTGCTGCCCGCCGCCGTGCCCGTCGTGAGCCTCATGAAGGGCGTCGAGAAGGCGACCGGCCTGCGCATGAGCGAGGTCCTGCACCAGGGGCTCGGCATCGACCGCGACCGCATCGCCGTCGCGAGCGGTCCGAACCTCGCCCTCGAGATCGCACGTCGGCAGCCCACCGCCGCCGTCGTGTCCTCGACGTCGGCCGACACCGCCACCGCCGTCGCGGCCGTGGCCACGAACCCGTACTTCCGCTCGTTCATCAACACCGACGTGATCGGCACCGAGTTCGGGGGCGTGCTGAAGAACCTCATCGCGGTCGCCATCGGCATCGTCGACGGCGTCGGGTACGGCGAGAACACGAAGGCGTCGATCATCACCCGCGGCCTGGCGGAGATGACCGAGTTCGCGGTCTCGCTCGGCGCCCAGCCGTCCACGCTGTCCGGGCTCGCCGGCCTGGGCGACCTCATCGCGACGTGCCAGTCGCCGCTGTCACGGAACAACACCGCCGGTCGACTGCTCGGCCAGGGCTACCGGTTCGACGAGGTCGTCCGCCAGATGAACCAGACCGCCGAGGGCCTGGCGTCGGTCGCGCCGATCCTCGAGCTCGCGGCGGCGAACGGGGTCGACATGCCCATCGTCAGCCAGGTGGGCGAGGTGCTCGCCGGTAGGCTCGACCCGCGCAACATCGCGCCGCACCTCACCGAGACCGACGAGCCCCAGGGCGAGTGACGGGTCCGCGACCACCCAGGGGGTCCTCCATGGCCAAGACCACCGTCGCCGTGCTGTTCGGCGGCCGTTCCAGCGAGCACGAGATCAGCTGCGTGACCGCCGGGGGCATCATGGACGTCGTCGATCGGGACGCCTACGAGATCGTGCCGATCGGCATCACGAAGGCCGGTGCGTTCACCCTGCAGCCGGACGACCCGACGCGGTGGGCGATCCACGACCGCCACCTGCCCGAGGTCCTCGACAACGGCACGCGGGTGGCGTTCCCGACGTCGCCGGCCACCCGCGACCTGGTCGTCTCGCACGCCGACGGTTCCGTGACCACGGTGCCGGACGTCGACGTCGTGTTCCCGATCCTGCACGGGCCGTTCGGCGAGGACGGCACGATCCAGGGCCTCCTCGAGATCGCCGGCTTGCCGTACGTCGGGGACGGCGTGCTCGCCAGCGCGCTGGCGATGGACAAGCACGTCGCCAAGGCCGTCCTCGAGCACGCCGGACTGCGGGTCGCACCGTGGACGACCGTGCTCCGGCGGCAGTGGGCGGCGGACCCCGTCGACGTCGCCGAGTCGGTGGCGGCGCACGGCTTCCCGGTGTTCGTCAAGCCCGCCCGCGCCGGGTCGAGCATGGGCGTCTCCCGGGTCGACGAGCCGTCGCAGCTCGGTGCCGCGATGGACCTGGCCTTCGAACACGACTCGAAGGTCATCGTCGAGCCGCGCATGGTCGGCCGCGAGGTCGAGGTCGCCGTGCTCGAGGGCCGCGACGGTGTGCCGCGCACGAGCCTGCCGGGTGAGATCGTCGTGGCCGAGGACGGCTTCTACGACTTCGCGTCGAAGTACCTGGGCGGTGACGAGTCCCTGCTCTGCCCGGCCCCGTTGACCGAGGCGCAGACCGACGAGATCCGGTCGATCGGCGCCCGGGCGTTCGAGGCGATCGGCGGCGCCGGGCTCGCCCGGGTCGACTGCTTCCTGACCGACGACGGCTTCGTCGTCAACGAGGTCAACACGATGCCCGGCTTCACCCCGCTGTCGATGTACCCGCGCTGCTGGGCGGCGTCGGGCGTGTCCTACGGCGAGCTCGTGACGGAGCTCATCGAGCTGGGACGCGCCGCCGTCCGCTGACCTCCGCCCGGCCCGTCCGGTCGCAGCCTGGAGGCCGCACCCGTCCGCAGCCCGGAGGCCGCATCCGTTCGCAGCCGCGAAAGCGACATTCCCGTGCTGTTCGCGGTGCCGATTCTGTCGCTTTCGCGAAAGCGACCCGACGCAACTGTCGCTCTCGAGCGAGTCTCGGAGTGCATGCGCGCGGCCGTGCGTGCGTGCGGTCGGATGCGCGGACGCGGCGGAGCGTCAGCCGTTGACCTCGGACGGGTCCAAGCACTCGTGCCCGTCCTTCGGCAGGGTCGCGACCGCGGTGCCGATGTCCTGCAGGACCTGGTCCGTGGCCTTCGAGGACTCGATGACGACCTGCACGGCAGGGGACCGTCCGAACGTCGTGTAGACGATCTGCGCCCCACGGTCGTCGCGGATCCAGTCGACCGACCCCTTCGAGAAGCACGGCAGGTCGGACACCGTGGGCACGGGCACGCCACAGTGGTAGATCGCCACCGCCGGGTCGCCCCACGCGGCGGTCGACTGCGCGTTCGTGTTCCGGAGTGCCGCCGACTGTCCCACCGTGTCGGGCAACCGGACCTGGGCCGCGGCGCAGGCTGCCGCGTCGGCGGACGGTGCGGCGGTCATCGACACGGCGTTCGTGCACCCCGTGAGGCCGGCCGCCAGGGCGATCGCCACGCCGACGATCGCGGCGGTGCGGGTGGTGCGGCGCGCGGTGTCCATCGGAGTCCAGGCTACCGTTCTCGTGTGGACGCGCAGCACGGGGACCAGGCCGGACCGACCGTGGGGGACCTCGGCGAGCTCGAGGTGCTCGACCGGATCGTGCGGCGGCTTCCGGCGGGCGACCCGATCGTGGGACCCGGTGACGACTGCGCCGTGGTGGCGGCTCCGGACGGCCGGTTCGTCGTCACGACCGACATGATGGTGCACGGTCCGGACTTCCGCTGGGCCTGGTCGTCGCCCGAGGACATCGGGTGGAAGGCCGCCGCGACGAACCTCTCCGACGTCGCCGCGATGGGGGCCCGGCCGACCGCCCTCGTGGTGGCGCTCGCAGCCCCGCAGGACACTCCGGTGACGGTGCTCGAGGGCTTCGCGGACGGACTGCGCGCCGCCGTCGAGGCGCTCTCGCCCGGGTGCGGCGTGGTCGGCGGCGACCTGTCGACCTCCGCGACGTTCACGGTCTCGGTCACGGCGACCGGCGACCTCGGCGGGCGGGACGCGGTGCTGCGGACCGGAGCCCGACCGGGCGACGTCCTCGCGGTGTCCGGCGAGCTCGGCCGAGCCGCACGTGGGCTCGCCCGGCTGTTCCGCGACGGGGTGGACGCCGCCGGGGAGCCCTCGCGTGCGGCGACGGTCGCGAGCGGAGCCGACTCCGACCCGGACGTCGACAGCCAGCGCCGACCCGTGCCCCCGATCGCCGACGGCGTCCGCGCCGCCGAGGCCGGGGCGACGGCGATGCTCGACCTGTCGGACGGTCTCGCGATCGACGGCGGACGGCTGGCACGAGCGAGCCGGGTGACGCTCGACCTCGACCCGGAGGCGGTGCCCGACCGGGTCGCGCTGCACGGCGGCGAGGACCACGGACTCCTCGCGACCTTCCCCGGCGACGCCCGCCTCCCCGGTGGGTTCCGCTGGATCGGGACGGTGCGGGAGCGCGGCGCGCACGACGTGCTGCGCGGCGGGGAAGCCGTCCCGACGACCGGGTGGGACCCCTACGCCGACTGGGACGGCGCCGCAGGCTGACCGGGACGGCGCCGTCGGCTGACCGGGGCGGCGCCGCAGGCTGACCGGAACGCCGCCCGCAGGCTGAACCGGCCGGCGCGGCCGCGTCCACCCGGCCACCCGCTCATGGCGCCCCGGACCGCACGACCCGGTACGTGCCTCCCGGCCGGGCGTCAGGCGGCGGCGACCACCGCTTCCCACGCGACGGTCTCGCCGTAACTGCGCTTGCTGAACGCCTCGAGCCCGGCCGGCCACGTGGGCTCCGGCGACCGCTTGCTGCGCTCGACGACGACCACGGCCTCCCTGGTGAGCCGCGGCACCAGCGCCTCGAGCACCTCGCCGAGCTCGTGCTCCGTGACCTCGTACGGCGGGTCGATGAAGACGAGGTCGAAGGTCCGGACGGTCTGCCGCAGGAAGCCGAGCGCGGGCTGCGCATGGACGTCGATCCGCACCCCGGGGACGCGCTTCTGCACGGCGCGGGCGTTCTCCTTGCAGGCGGCGGCGGCGCCGGCCGCGCGGTCGACGAGGACGACCTCGACCGCGCCGCGCGACGCCGCCTCGAGCCCGAGGGCACCCGTCCCGGCGTAGAGGTCCGCCACCGCCGCGTCCTCGACCAGGCCCCGCGACGCGAGTGACGAGAACAGTGCCTCGCGCACGCGGTCGCTCGTCGGTCGGGTGCCGGTCTTCGGCACCCGGAGCGTCGTGGAGCCGGCGGCGCCGGCGATGATGCGGGTCATGCTGCCACCGTAGCGGCCGTGACGGCCCGCCCCGGGGTTCTCCACAGGCCGTCCTGGAGGCACGGTGCAGGTCGGTCGTGCCGGGTAGCGTTGGCGTGTGGTCACCCCCGGTCCGAACGCTGCCCCGGCCGCGCCCGCGCCGTCCGTCGACGGCGGGCTCGACACCCGGCTGTCCACCGTGCTCGGTGGTCGCACCGCCGGCGCGATCGAGAAGGCGTTCGGCTACCGCACCGTGGGGGAGTTCCTCGAGCACGCGCCCCGCCGGTACGCGGAGCGCGGGGCGCTGACGGCGCTCGACTCGCTCGCGATCGGCGAGTCGGTGACGATCGTGGCCGAGGTCGTCGACGTCCGCGAGCGGACCATGCGCGCTCGCCGGGGCTCGATCCTCGAAGCCAAGATCGGCGACGGCAAGGGGCTGCTGACGCTGACGTTCTTCAACCAGGGCTGGCGGACGAAGGACCTCGTTCCCGGTGCCCGCGGCGTCTTCGCCGGCAAGGTGAGCGACTACCGGGGCGCCCGGCAGCTCGCGCACCCCGACTACGAGCTGTTCGACCGCGACGACCCCCGCTCCCTGGCCGACCCCGGCTCGGACGAGGCGATCCGCTGGTCGCGCCAACCGATCCCGATCTACCCGGCCACGGCGTCGCTGTCCTCGTGGCAGATCGCGAAGGCCATCGGAGTGGTGCTCGACACCCTTCCCGACCTCGACGACCCGATCCCGGCATCCGTCCGCACCCGGCTCGAGCTGGTGCCGTACCGGCGCGCACTCGAACTCCTGCACCGCCCCGAGAAGGTCGCCGACTTCAAGCGCGCGCAGGACGCCCTCCGCTACCGCGAGGCCTTCGTGCTCCAGACCGCGCTCGTCCAGCGCCGGATCGCGGCCCGTGCCGTCGCCTCGACCCCGCGCTCGGCGTCGCCCGGCGGCATCCTCGAACGGTTCGACGCGTCGTTGCCGTTCACCCTCACCGACGACCAGCGGTCGGTGGGTGCCGAGATCGCGTCGGACCTCGCCGGCACGTGGCCGATGCACCGGCTCGTGCAGGGCGAGGTCGGTTCGGGCAAGACGCTCGTCGCGATCCGCGCGATGCTCACCGTGGCCGAGTCCGGCGGGCAGTCCGCGCTCATCGCCCCGACGGAGGTCCTCGCCGCGCAGCACCTGCGGTCCATCGTGAAGTTCCTCGGCCCCGACCTCGCGGCGGAGCTCCGCCCGGTGATCCTGACCGGGTCGCAGTCCACCGACGAGCGTCGCCGTGCCCTGCTCGCGGCCGCGTCCGGGAGTTCGCGATTGGTGGTCGGCACGCACGCGCTCCTCGGCGACCGGGTCGACTTCGCCGAGCTCGGACTCGTCGTGGTCGACGAGCAGCACCGCTTCGGCGTCGAGCAGCGCGAAGCGCTCCGCACCAAGGGGCAGACGCCACCGCACGTGCTCGTCCTCACCGCGACACCGATCCCGCGGACGGTGGCGATGACCGTGTTCGGCGACCTCGACGTCTCCACCATCGCCGGGGTCCCCTCGGGGCGGGCCGGCGTCGAGACCTTCACCGTCGGGCTCGCGGAGCACCCGGGGTGGGAGTCGCGGATCTGGTCGCGCATGGCCGAGGAACTCGCCGCCGGGCGCCAGGCGTTCGTCGTCTGCCCGGCGATCGACGACGTCCACGCCGAGGACGACGGCGAGCCCGCGCCCGAGACGCCGGACGACGACTCCCCGAAGCGCGCACCCGCGACCGTCCTCGCGACGGCGGAGCGCATGCGGCAGATGCCGGTGCTCGACGGCCGGCGGATCGAGGTGCTGCACGGGCGGATGACCGCCGACGAGAAGGACCGCGTCATGACGACCTTCGCGGCCGGGGGCATCGACGTCCTCGTGGCGACGACCGTGATCGAGGTCGGTGTCGACGTGCCGAACGCATCGATGATGGCCGTGCTCGACGCCGACCGGTTCGGGGTGTCGCAGCTCCACCAGCTCCGCGGACGCATCGGCCGCGGGCAGTACGCCGGTGTGTGCCTGCTGGTCACGACGGCCGAGCTCGAGAGCCCGTCGCGCGAGCGGGTCGACGCGGTGGCGGCGTCGGACGACGGGTTCGAGCTCGCCCGTGTCGACCTCGAGCTGCGGCGGGAGGGGGACGTGCTGGGGGAGCGCCAGTCCGGGGGGCGGTCCTCGCTCACCCTGCTGCGGGTCGTCGAGCACGCGGACCTCATCGTCGACGCGCGACAGGAGGCCGAGCGGGTCCTGGCGACGGATCCGGACCTCGAGGGGCACCCGGCGCTGCGCGAGGCCCTGGCTCGGCGCCTCGACGAGTCGGACGCCGCCTTCCTCGGCAAGAACTGACCCGATCCGGACGCCGGCCGCACGGTGGCCGCCCGGTAGGGTCGCTCGCATGGCGCAGATCGCGGTCGTCCCCGGTTCCTTCGATCCCGTGACCCTCGGGCACCTCGACGTCATCGGGCGTGCCGCGCGGATCTTCGACGAGGTCCACGTGCTCGTCGTGCACAACCCGGACAAGCGGCCCGCCATGTTCGAGGCCGCCGAACGGGTCCGGCTCATCGAGGAGTCCCTCGTCGAGGTCGGCGTGGCCGACAACGTCCGGGTCGGGGAGTGGACCGCGGGGCTCCTCGTCGACTACTGCCGGCAGGTGGGCGCGACCGTGCTCGTCAAGGGTGTCCGGTCGGGTGAGGACGTCGCGTACGAGACGCCGATGGCGATCATGAACCGGCACCTGGCCGACGTCGAGACGGTGTTCCTGCTGCCGGAGGCGTCCCGGGCGCACGTGTCGAGCTCCCTCATCCGCCAGGTCGCGTCACTCGGGGGTGACGTCGCGCCGTACGTGCCGGAGGTCGTGGCGCGGGCCCTGACGGAGCACACGGGGCGCTGAACCGCCCGCCGCCGTCGGGACACGCGGGCGGCCGCCTCGACGTCGTGCCCGGATGCCGCTAGGCTTGACGATCGTGTCTGCCCCCGTGAACAGCCCCTACGCCCTGCGCGTGCGCGACCTCGCGCACCGTCCGGGCGAGATGCGCGAGCACTCGCTCGACATCGAGGTGCCCGACGCGATGGGTGCCGGCGTCATCGCCGTGCGGCAGGGCGCGCCGATGCACATCGACGTCCGGCTCGAGGGCCTGCACGAGGGTGTCCTCGTCTCCGGGCACGCCTCGGCCGAGGCGTCCGGGGAGTGCTCGCGGTGCCTGATCGAGATCAGCGAACCGGTCGAGGTCGATTTCGCGGAGCTCTTCGCGTACGATGGCTCGGAGGATTTCGACTTCTTCGTTCACGATGACCACGTGGATTGTGAACAGGTCGTTCGAGATGCGGTGGTGCTGTCGCTGCCGTTCCAGCCGGTCTGCCGACCGGACTGCCCAGGCCTCGACCCGGTGACGGGCGAGCGACTGGCCGACCTCGGCGAGTACACCGCTCCCGAGGTGCTGGATCCGCGCTGGGCCGCCCTGAGCGGCTTCCAGGCGAGCGACGACGGCAACACCCCTGACCAGAGCCCCGAGGGCGACGGCCGCACGTCGGCCTGATCCGACCTCGTCACTGACCACCGACCAACCGAAAGAGAACCACCATGGCCGTTCCCAAGCGCAAGCAGTCCCGTGCCAACACGCACGCCCGTCGTTCGCAGTGGAAGGCCGCGCCGGTCCAGCTCGTGAAGACGATCGAGAACGGCAAGGTCACCTACAGCCTCCCGCACCGCGCGAAGGTCGTCGAGGACTCGGCCGGCACCCCCCTGTACATGGAGTACAAGGGCCGCAAGGTCGCCGACGTCTGATCGGACGGAACGCATGGCATCGACGTCCGGCGCCACGGGGTCCCGCCCCGTGGGGTCGGACGTCGTTCGTCTGCAGGGCATCCTCGGGGTCGACATCGACCCCGAGCTGCTCCAGCTCGCCCTGACGCACCGCTCGTACGCGTACGAGCACGGCGGCATCGGGCACAACGAGCGTCTCGAGTTCCTCGGGGACTCGATCCTCGGCCAGGCCGTGACCGTGAAGCTGTTCCGGTCGTTCCCCGACCTCGACGAGGGGGAGCTCGCCAAGCGGCGGGCCAGTCTCGTCTCGACGGTCGCCCTCGCTGAGATCGCCCGGATGATCGGGCTCGGCCGGTACCTGCGCCTCGGCAAGGGCGAGGAACAGACCGGTGGTCGTGACAAGTCGTCGATCCTCGCCGACACGGTCGAGGCCGTGATCGGAGCGACCTACCTGTCCGCGGGTCCCGACCCGGCGACCGAGCTGGTCCTGCGCCTCGTCGAGCCCCTGCTCGTCGATCCGGACCGGTTCGGCGCGGCGATGGACCCGAAGACGAGCCTGCAGGAACTCTCCTCGACGCTGTCGCTCGGCGGCCCGTCCTACCGGGTCACCGAGGAGGGCCCCGACCACGACAAGACCTTCCACGCCACCGTCGTGCTGCAGGGCGAGGACGTCTCGTCGGGCACCGGGTCGAGCAAGAAGGCCGCCGAGATGGCCGCCGCGCTCCAGGCGTGGACGAAGCTCTCCGGACGGGACGGCTCCCCGCGCCTGGACGCCGACACCGCAGCCGCCGGCACCGACCCCGCCGGCACCGATCCCTCCGCCGGCGACGCAGCCCGGACCGCCTGACCGGTGCCGGAGCTCCCCGAGGTCGAGGTCGTCCGCGCCGGTCTCGAACCCGCCGTCAGCGGTGCCCGCGTGCTGCACGTGGACGTCGTGGACGACCGTGCCCTGACCCGCCACGACGGTCCGGCCGAGGACTTCGCCGACCGGCTTACCGGCCGGACCATCGGCGCTGCCGTGCGGCGCGGCAAGTTCCTCTGGTTCCCGCTGCGACCCGAGCACGACAGTGACCGTCCCGAGGCCCTCGTCACCCACCTCGGCATGTCCGGACAGGTGCTCCTCGGCCGCGACCGCCCCGCCGCGAAGCACCGCCGGATCCTCATCGACGTCCAGCCGGCGTCGACCGATCGCGACGGCGCGCCCGAACAGCCTGTCCAGCTCGAGTTCGTCGACCAGCGCACGTTCGGGTCGATGGCGCTCGACCCGATGGTGCCGACGGTGGACGGTGCACCGGCCGGCTTCGCCGGACACGTCGACGAGACCGATCCGGACGCACCGTGGCGTCGGCGCATCCCGCACCAGGTGTCCCACATCGCCCGCGACCCGCTCGATCCCGCGTTCGACGACGACCGCTTCATCGCGGCTGCCCGCAAGCGGTCGAGCGGCATCAAGCGTGTCCTGCTCGACCAGGGTGTCGTGAGCGGCATCGGCAACATCTACGCCGACGAGTCGCTGTGGGCCGCGAAGCTGCACTTCGACCGTCCGGCCGAGCGCCTGACCCGCGCCGACCTCCGCACGCTCCTCGCCGAGGTGCGGAGCGTCCTCGGGCGGGCGCTCGAGGACGGCGGCACGAGCTTCGACGCGCAGTACGTCAACGTGAACGGCCAGTCCGGGTACTTCTCGCAGCGCCTGAACGTCTACGGGCAGCAGGGGAAGCCGTGTCCCCGATGCGGCACCACCATCGTCCGCGAGGCCTTCATGAACCGGTCGAGCCACCGGTGCCCCGTGTGCCAACCCGCTCCGCGCCTCCGCAGGCGTTAGCCTGACGCCCAGCAGCACAGCCCGCAGCACACCGCCAGCAGCAGCGCAGCCGAACGCCCGGAGACCGCATGTACTTGAAGAGCCTCACCATCAAGGGGTTCAAGTCCTTCGCGCAGCCGACGACGTTCGCGTTCGAGCCGGGTGTGACCTGCATCGTCGGCCCGAACGGCTCCGGCAAGTCCAACGTGGTCGACGCCCTGGCGTGGGTGATGGGGGAGCAGGGCGCGAAGACGCTCCGTGGCGGGAAGATGGAGGACGTCATCTTCGCCGGCACCTCCACCCGCGGGCCGCTCGGTCGTGCGCAGGTGCTCCTGACCATCGACAACACCGACGGCCTGCTGCCGATCGAGTACTCCGAGGTGACGATCTCGCGCACGCTGTTCCGGAACGGCGGCAGCGAGTACGCCATCAACGGCGAGAACTGCCGCCTGCTCGACGTGCAGGAGCTCCTCAGCGACACCGGCCTCGGCCGCGAGATGCACGTCATCGTCGGGCAGGGACAGCTCGACAAGGTGCTCCACGCCACCCCGGAGGACCGCCGCGGCTTCATCGAGGAGGCCGCGGGCATCCTCAAGCACCGCCGCCGCAAGGAGAAGACGCTCCGCAAGCTCGACGCGATGCAGACGAACCTGACGCGCCTGTCCGACCTCGCGGGCGAGATCCGACGGCAGCTGAAGCCGCTCGGACGTCAGGCCGAGGTCGCCCGCAAGGCGCAGTCGGTCGCGGCGGTCGCCCGTGACGCCAAGGCCCGCATCCTCGCCGACGACGTGGTCCGCCTGCGCCGCGAGCTCCACGAGCACCAGGAGGTCGAGGCCGGCCGGAAGTCCGAGCGGATCGTCCTGCAGGAGCGCCTCGACGCCACCCGCGCGCGGCAGCAGCAGGTCGAGCAGAGCATGGTCGGCGACGACGTGGACCGGGCGCGCACCGTCGTGCACCGGCTCGAGAGCGTCCAGGAGCGGCTGCGGGGCCTGTCGAGCCTCGCCAACCAGCGTCTGATGTTCCTCGCGCAGCAGGCGGACGCCCCGCAGCAGGGTCCGACGGTCACCCCGGAGCGCGTGCAGTCGGTCCGCGACGAGGCCGAGCGGCTGGAGGAGCAAGCCGAGCAGATGGCGGGGGACTCCGGCGCGGCCGCGGCCCGCGTGCACGACGCCCGCGCCGCCCTCGATGCGCTCGACGAACAGATCGCCGCGCAGGCGGCCCGGGTGTCGCAGCACGACCTCGAGGCACAGCGACTCGCCTCCGCCGTCGACGTCGCACGGTCGAAGCGCGGCTCGGCCGTGGCCGACCGGGAGCGCCGCGAGCGCGCCCTCGCCGAGGCCACCGAGCGGGCCGAGCGTGCGGCGGCGGCACTCGCGGACATCGGGACCGACCCGTCGGAGGGCGTCGACGAGGACGCGCTCACCGCGGCCGTCGAGTCGACCCGCGAGCAGCAGCGGGTCGCGCAGACCGAACGCGACGAGCTCCGTGACCGGCTGCACGCCCTCGAACGCGAGCGTGACGCCCTCGACGCGCGGGTCGCGGCCCTCGGCATGTCCATCGACGTCCGCGACGGATCCCAGGCGCTCATCGAGGCCGGTCGCGCGGGTGTCGCCGGGCGGCTCGCCGACAGCCTGACGGTCGAGCCCGGCTTCGAGGGCGCGGTCGCCGTGGCCCTGGACGGTCTCGCGGACGCCGTGCTCGCCGACGACCGGGCCGCGGCGCTCGACGCCGTCGCGCACGCCCGGTCCGCCGACCTCGGCCGAGTCGACGTCGTCATCGCTGACGCCGACCCCGATGGGGCAGGGTCCGCCCTGCCGGACCGGCTCCCCGCCGGCGTCCGCCGTGCGGTCGACCTCGTGCGCGGCCCGCGTGCGATCGCGGCGATCCTCCGCGACACGCTCGTCGCGGAGGACGAGGACGTCGACCTGGAGGCGGTGCTCACCGCCGCCCCGTCGGCCACCGTGGTGACGCGGTCCGGTGACGTCGTCCGTGCCGTCCGCGTGACGGGTGGCGGCGAGCGCGTGACCAGCCGCATCGAGCTCGTCGCGGAGCGCGACGACGCCGTGACCCGTCGCGACGCGGTCGCGACCGACGTCGAGGACGCCGCCACGCGCCTCCAGGCCGCTCGTGCCGCCGTCGACGAGGCGCGACGCCGGGCGGAGGAGGCCGACCAGGCGTCCCGTGCGCACGCGAAGGCGGCTGCCGAGTACGACCGCAGCAGCGCGTCCACGCGGGCGCGCGCCGAGAACGCGGCCGCCGAGGTCGAGCGCCTCCGCGCTGCCCTGGCCGAGACGGACGGCGCGGTCGAGTCGGCCGAGGCGGCCCTCGCCCAGGCCGAGGCCGCGCACACGACGTTCACCGAGCAGCCGCGACCGATCGTCGACGCATCGGGTCGTCCGGCGTTGCAGGACGCGCTCGAGGCTGCCCGGGCGGCCGAGATCGAGCAGCGCATCCAGGTGGAGACCGTGCGGGAACGGGCGCGCGCCGAGCGGAACCGCGCTGCGGGGCTCGAGCGGCAGCTCCGGGCCGAACGTGCCGCCGCCGAGGAGGCCGCTCGACGCGCGGTCGTCCGGCGGGGCCAGATCGCGGTCGCCGAAGGGGTGTTGGCCGACCTCCCGGGGCTCCTCGGCGCGGTCGACCGGTCGCTCGCCGAGGCCCGTGTGCGGCTGGCGAACGAGGAGTCCGAACGGTCGAAGCGGAACACCGAGCTGCAGGTGATCCGGAACGAGGAACGCGAGCTCCGCGACCGCCTGCAGACCCTCACCGACGGCGTGCACTCGCTCGAGATGGAGATCTACGAGAAGAAGCTCCACGTGTCGGGCATCCTCGACCGGGCGCAGAGCGAGCTCGGGCTCGTCGAGGCCGTCCTCGTCGCCGAGTACGGGCCGCACGTGCCGGTGCCGGTGGACGTCCTCGTCGACCCCAGGGTGCTCGCCCGGAAGCACCGGGAGGCCGAGCGGGCCCGAGCGGCAGCGGCCGCGGCGGCCGACGACGCACCGGACGGCGCAGGGGGCGCGGTCACCGACCCGGCCGCGGACGAGGACGTCGACCCCGACGAGCGCATCGACGGACGGATCGACGAGCGGATCGACGAGCGCATCGTCGACGCCGAGTCGACGCTGCCCGGCGGTCCGGCGCTCCCCGAGTACGACGCCTCCGACGACGTCGACCCGGCCGCGGTCGAGACGGTGCCCTACGTGCGTGCCGAGCAGGAGCGCCGGCTGAAGGCGGCCGAACGCGACCTCGGGCAGCTCGGCAAGGTGAACCCGCTCGCCCTCGAGGAGTTCCAGGCGCTCGAGCAGCGGCACGCGTTCCTCGCCGAGCAGCTCGAGGACCTCCAGAAGACCCGCACCGACCTCATGACGATCATCGAGGAGCTCGACACGAAGATGCAGACCATCTTCGAGGCCGCGTTCCACGACACCCGCGAGGCGTTCGACGTCATCTTCCCGATCCTGTTCCCCGGCGGCTCGGGGTCGATCACGTTGACGAACCCGGACGACCTGCTCGCGACGGGCATCGACGTGCAGGTCAAGCCCGCCGGCAAGAAGATCGACCGCCTCACGCTGCTGTCCGGCGGGGAGCGGTCCCTCGCCGCGGTGGCGCTCCTCGTGGCGATCTTCACCGCGCGCCCGTCGCCGTTCTACATCATGGACGAGGTCGAGGCGGCGCTCGACGACGCGAACCTCGGGCGGCTCCTGACCGTGTTCGAACGCCTGCGGGAGTCGTCGCAGCTCATCGTCATCACGCACCAGAAGCGGACGATGGAGATCGCGGACGCGCTGTACGGCGTGTCGATGCGGCAGGACGGCGTGTCCGCGGTGGTCGGGCAGCGCGTGCAGGCCCGGTCGGCGGAGCCGGCCGACGCGGTCGCGTAGCGCCGCGGCCGCGGCGCGGCGCGGCGCGGCGCAATCTGTCGCTTTCGCGAAAGCGACAGATTGCGGCGCCCCGGACCGACAGATCTGTCGCTTCCACGGGACGGACCAGAGCGGCATCGACGCATCTGTCGCGTTCGCGCCCCCACACGACGGACAGGAGGCGCGGTGCCAGCTGGCACCGCGCCTCCCGTCCGTCAGGTGGTCGCGACTACTCCGCGTCGGCCGCCACGGCCTCCTTCGGCTGCCCCGTCGGGGTCAGCCCCCGCTCCTGCCGCCGCTTCGAGACCACCAGCGAGGCGATCGTGGCGACCGTGATGGTCAGCGCGATGAAGCTCAGCGAGAACCAGATCGGGATCTCCGGCGCCCACTCGATGTGCTCGCCGCCGTTGATGAACGGCAGCTCGTTGACGTGCATCGCGTGGAAGACGAGCTTCACGCCGATGAAGGCGAGGATGACCGCCAGGCCCTGCCCGAGGTAGATGAGGCGCTCGAGCAGCCCGGCGATGAGGAAGTAGAGCTGCCGGAGACCGAGGAGCGAGAACGCATTCGCGGTGAACACGATGAAGGCGTCCTGCGTCAGACCGAAGATCGCGGGGATCGAGTCGAGGGCGAACAGCACGTCGGTGAGGCCGATCGCCACCATGACGAGCAGCATCGGGGTGAACAGGCGCTTGCCGTCGATCTTCGCGGTGAGCTTGTCGCCGTGGTAGTCGTCGGTCGTCGGGATCACCTTGCGCAGCGTGCGGATGAGCTTCGAGTCACCCTCGGACTCGTCGTGCCCACCGCCTCGCGCCTGCGACCACGCGAGCCAGAAGAGCAGCGCACCGAACAGGTAGAACACCCACGAGAAGTTCTCGATGATCGTGACGCCGAGGGCGATGAACACACCACGGGCCACGAGGGCGATCGCGACACCGACCAGGAGGACCTTCTGCTGGTACTCCTTCGGCACCGCGAAGCTCGTCATGATGATGAGGAAGACGAACAGGTTGTCGACGGACAGCGCCTTCTCGGTGAGCCAGCCGGCGAAGTACTCGCCGCCGGCCTGCCCGCCGCCGAACACGAGGATGCCGACACCGAACAGGATCGCGAGCCCGACGTAGAACGCCGACCAGAACGCGGACTCCTTGATGTGCGGCACGTGCGGCGTGCGCACGTGGGAGTAGAAGTCGAACACCAGCAGGCCGAGGATGCCGGCGATGGTGAGCAACCAGACGAGGATGGGGACGTCCACGGGTTTCCCTTCAGGTCAGGGACGCGCGATCGGGCGCGTCGGAGCCTGAAGGTCTCCTCCGCCGATGGTCCGTCGTGCTGGACCGAGGGCCGGCGCCCCGGGTCCGGATCGTCCCGGACCGTACTGACGAGGTCGCCGAATTGGAGTACTCCCCTTCGTGGCTCCGATGCTACCGGGCACAGCGCACACCCGCCGCGCTCTAAGCTGGGAACATGGCGAGTTCCTGGTCCCTGTCCTCCCGGCTGCGCGGGCTCTTCCAGCGCAAGACCATCGACGAGACCACGTGGGACGACCTCGAGACCGCGTTGATCGGCGCCGACTTCGGCCCTGACATCTCCGAGGAGATCATCGAGGACCTGCACGCCCGCGTCGACCGCTACGGCACGACCGACCCCGCCGACCTGCAGCGCATGCTCCGCGAGGTCCTCGAGGAACGCCTCTCGAAGCTCGACACGACCCTCAAGCTGAGCAACCGACCGGCCGTCGTGCTCGTCGTCGGGGTGAACGGCGTCGGCAAGACCACCACGATCGGCAAGTTCGCCAAGTTCCTCAAGACCTACGACCGGTCGGTGGTCGTCGGCGCTGCGGACACCTTCCGTGCGGCTGCGGTCGAACAGGTCGCGACCTGGGCCGAGCGCGCGGGCGTGGACGTCGTCCGGCCGGCCCAGCCCGGGCAGGACCCGGCATCGGTCGCGTACCAGACGGTCGAGAAGGCAATGCGCGAGGGCACCGAGATCGTCGTGATCGACACCGCGGGCCGGTTGCACACCAAGGCCGGGCTCATGGACGAGCTGTCGAAGATCAAGCGCGTGGTCGAGAAGCAGACCGAGATCGCCGAGGTCCTGCTCGTCCTCGACGCCACGACCGGGCAGAACGGGCTCGCGCAGGCGCAGGCGTTCATCGAGGGCGCCGGGGTCACCGGGCTCGTCATCACGAAGCTCGACGGTTCGGCGAAGGCCGGCTTCGTGCTGAGCGTGCAGGAGAAGACCGGGATCCCGATCAAGCTCATCGGGCAGGGCGAGGGCATCAACGACCTGACGGGCTTCACGCCGCACGTGTTCGTGCAGAACCTGGTCGGCTGAGCGGGAGCCACCCCGCGAACGCGGTCATGTCGCGACGAGTAGCGTCTCCGTCGGCCCGGGCATCCGCTCGGTCTCGTTCCAGGGATTGGAGACCCCCATGCCCGCACTGCTGATCATCGCGATCATCGTCGGCCTCGTCCTGCTCTTCAGCGGCATCTTCGTCGGAGCCCTGAAGTTCCTGCTGTGGGTCGGGCTCGTCATCGTCATCCTCGCCATCATCGGGTGGCTGCTCAGGAGCATCCGCGGTCGCGCCTGACCCGACGCGACCCACTGACGGACGGGAAGCACGGTGCCAGCTGGCACCGTGCCTCCCGTCCGTCGTGTGGTGCGTCGCTTTCGCGAAAGCGACAGTGTGTGCCCGCGACTGCGCACGCGTCTGTCGCTTTCGCGGGCCGGGCGCTCGTCGCTTTCGCGGGAGCGACAGTGTGCGCCCGTCGGCACGCGGTGAGCTGTCGCTCTTCCAGCAGCACGGCGCGCGGCAGCACCGCGCGCGACAGCACCGCACGCGGCTGAGCAGCGCGCGGACCGCGCCGGCCGGCCGGTCAGACGGCCTGGCGGCCGGCCGGTGCCTCGAGCAGGTGCGACAGATGCTCCGGCACCCTGCCGCCACGCGCGACCGTGGCACGTGCCCACAGCCTCCCGGCGCGGTACGACGACCGCACGAGCGGCCCGGCGAGCACCCCGGCGAACCCGATGTCCTCGGCGATCTCACGCAGGTCGACGAACTCCTCCGGCTTCACCCAGCGCGCGACCGGCAGGTGCCGCGGCGACGGCCGGAGGTACTGCGTCAGCGTGATGATGTCCGTCCCGGCCTCGTACAGCTGCTCGAGCGCGTCGATCACCTCGTGCCGCTCCTCGCCCATGCCGAGGATGAGGTTCGACTTCGTGACGAGCCCCGCGTCGCGACCCTGCGTGATGACGTCGAGGGAGCGCTCGAACCGGAACGCCGGCCGGATGCGCTTGAAGATCCGGGGCACCGTCTCGACGTTGTGCGCGAAGACCTCGGGTCGGGCGTCGAACACCTGGCCGAGCTGGTCGGGGCGGCCGTTGAAGTCCGGCACGAGGATCTCGACGCCGGTGCCGGGGGAGTGCTCGTGGATCTGCCGGATCGTCTCGGCGTAGAGCCACGCGCCGCCGTCGTCGAGGTCGTCCCGAGCCACACCGGTGACGGTCGCGTACTTCAGGCCCATCGACACCACCGAGTCCGCCACCCGCCGAGGTTCCCCGCGGTCGAGCGGGTTCGGCTTGCCGGTGTCGATCTGGCAGAAGTCGCACCGCCGCGTGCACTGCGAACCGCCGATGAGGAACGTCGCCTCGCGGTCCTCCCAGCACTCGAAGATGTTCGGGCAACCGGCCTCCTGGCAGACCGTGTGCAGCTGCTTGTCCTTGACGAGGGCGGACAGGTCCCGGAACTCCGGACCCTGGGTCGCGCGGGTCTTGATCCACGCGGGCTTCGTCTCGATCGGCGTCTCGGCGTTGCGCGCCTCGACGCGCAGCATGCGGCGACCTTCGGGGGCGAGGGTCATGCGGGGACCTCCTGCAGGTGGGTGGTGCGGTCCGGACCGGCCTGGAGGCGCGGCTCGCCCCCGGCGGACCGGTCCGAGCTGGTGGGGCGGTCTGGTCCGTCGGCACGGCTCGGCCTGGTCGTCTGGCTGACGGCTGCGAGCCGGTTGCCGGTGTGCATCCCGCCGAACGCTGCCTGCACGACCGGCGCGACGAGCGCGGCGACCTCGTCCACGGTGACGTGGCGTCCCGCGGCACGGCTCAGCGTGGTGACGCCGGCATCGGCGATGCCGCACGGCACGATCGCGGCGTACGCGTCGAGGGTGTTGTCGCAGTTGATCGCGATGCCGTGGCTCGTCACACCCTCGGCGACGTGCAGGCCGATCGCCCCGACCTTGTCGTGGTTCGCGCGGTCCGGGCGTGGGACCCAGGCGCCGCTGCGCCCGTCGACCCGCTCGGCGGTGACCCCGACGTCGGCGGCGACGTCGATGATGACCTGCTCCAGGTCGCGGACCCACGCCACGACGTCGAGCGGCTGCGCCAACCGGACGATCGGGTAGGCGACGAGCTGCCCCGGTCCGTGCCACGTGATGCGTCCGCCGCGGTCGACCTCGACCACGGGGGAGCCGTCGCGGGGGAGGTCGGACGGCTGCGTGCGACGTCCGGCGGTGTACACGGACGGGTGCTCGCAAAGGACGAGCGCGCCGGGCGAACGGCCGGTGACGACGTCGGCGCGGAGGCGCTGCTGCAGTGCGAGGCCCTCGTCGTAGGCGAGGAGGCCCGGCACCCGGACGATCTCGAGTTCCGGCATGGTCGCCAGCGTACGTCAGTTTCTGGACGCCGTACAACAACCGACCGGGGCACGCGGCGGAGGCTGTCGGCGGCCGCCTTGTAGAATCGACGGATCATGGCGCAATTCGGTTCACTCTCCGACCGGCTGACCGAGACGTTCCGCAACCTGCGGAGCAAGGGTCGTCTGTCCCCGTCCGACGTCGACGGCACCGTCCGCGAGATCCGACGGGCGCTCCTCGACGCCGACGTCGCGCTCGAGGTCGTCAAGTCCTTCACCGCGGCGGTGCGCGAGCGCGCGCTGTCGGACGAGGTCAACAAGGCCCTCAACCCGGCGCAGCAGGTCGTCCAGATCGTCAACGAGGAGCTCGTGGGCATCCTCGGCGGACAGCAGCGCCGGCTCGAGTTCGCGAAGCGTCCGCCGACGGTGATCATGCTCGCCGGCCTCCAGGGCGCCGGCAAGACCACGCTCGCGGGCAAGCTCGGCAAGTGGCTCAAGAAGGACGGCCACACCCCGATGCTCGTCGCGGCCGACCTCCAGCGCCCGAACGCCGTGCAGCAGCTCCAGGTCGTGGGCGAGCAGGCCGGCGTGCACGTCTTCGCGCCGGAGCCCGGCAACGGCGTCGGAGACCCGGTGAAGGTCGCGAAGAACGCGATCAAGGCCGCGGTCGACCAGCAGTACGACACCGTCATCGTCGACACCGCCGGTCGCCTCGGTGTGGACGCCGAGCTGATGAAGCAGGCCGCGAACATCCGCAAGGCCGTCGACCCCGACGAGGTCCTGTTCGTCATCGACGCCATGATCGGTCAGGACGCCGTCGCCACGGCACGCGCCTTCCAGGAGGGCGTCGACTTCACGGGCGTCGTGCTGTCGAAGCTCGACGGTGACGCCCGCGGTGGTGCGGCGCTCTCGGTCGCCAGCGTCACCGGGCGCCCGATCATGTTCGCGTCGACGGGTGAGGGCCTCGACGACTTCGAGCCGTTCCACCCGGACCGCATGGCGAGCCGCATCCTCGACCTCGGTGACATCCTGTCCCTCATCGAGCAGGCGCAGCAGGCCTTCGACGAGGACGAGGCCCGCAAGGTCGCCGAGAAGATCGCCAGCGACTCGTTCACGCTGAACGACTTCCTCGAGCAGATGCAGCAGCTCCGCAAGGCCGGCTCCATCAAGGGCATGCTCGGCATGCTCCCGGGTGCGAAGGGCATGCGCGAGGCGCTCGACAACTTCGACGAGGGCGAGATCGTCCGCACCGAGGCGATCATCCAGTCGATGACGAAGCAGGAGCGCGAGCTCCCGAAGCTCCTCAACGGGTCGCGTCGTCTCCGCATCGCGAAGGGTTCCGGCACCACGGTGACCGAGGTCAACGCCCTCGTGAACCGCTTCGAGCAGGCCGCGAAGATGATGAAGACCGTCGCCCGTGGCGGCGTGCCGCAGATGCCCGGCATGGGACCGATCCCGGGCATGCACGGCGGCAAGAAGAAGCAGCAGCAGGGCGGCGCGAAGAAGAAGAAGGTCGGCAATCCGGCCAAGCGCGCGGCCCTCGCGTCGGGTGCCGCGGCGCAGCCCCAGCAGCAGGCGGCGAAGGGGTCCGGCTTCGGCTTCGGCGGTGCGAACGCCAAGAACCCGAAAGCCCCCACCGAGGAAGAGATGCAGTCGCTGCAGAAGTTCCTCGGTCGCTGACGCGACCGCCGACAGACGGGAGGCGCGGTGCCAGCTGGCACCGCGCCTCCCGTCCGTCCCGCGGTCAGCGCTTGGACTTCTTGAGGTAGGCCCGGAGGTCCGCGTAGGTGCCGTCGTCCTCGCCGAACAGCACCACGTTCCGTGCCGTCTCCAGCCATGACCGTGTCGACGGCCGGACCTCGGCCAACACGCCGAGCAGGTCGTCCATCCGGATCATCCGAGCCGTCCCGCTCGCGACACTGTCCATCAGGGCACGCTCGGCCGCGACCTCGCACACGTAGGCGATGTCAGCGCCCGAGAAGCCCTCGGTCCGCTGGGCGAGCACGCCCACGTCGACCCGCTCGAGCGGCCGATCACGCAGGTGGGTGCGGAAGACCGCCTCACGGGCTGGGGTGTCCGGTGGCAGCACCAGCACCGTGCGGTCGGGCCGTCCCGGACGTCGGAGTGCCGGTTCGACGTCCCACGGCTGGTTCGTCGCCGCGAGGACGAACACGCCCTCGTTGCCCCCGCTGATGCCGTCGAGTTCCGTGAGCAGCTGGTTGACCATCCCGCGCACGTGCGAGCTCCGGGTCTGGCTGCGCCGCTGGCCGAGCGCGTCCACCTCGTCGAAGAACACGACGCACGGAGCGGCCGCCCGCGCAGCCTCGAACACCGCCTGGATGTTGCGCTCGCTCGCACCGATGTAGGGGTCGAGGACGTCCGTGATGGCGACGCTGAGGAGCCGTGCGCCCAGTTCGCCCGCGACGGCGCGAGCGATGAACGTCTTGCCGCACCCGGGCGGCCCGTAGAGCAGGAGACCGCCGCGGAGACTCTTGCCGTAGAGCGAGCGCAGCTCCGAGTTCGCGAGCGGCGCCAGGAACGCCGCGTTCAGCCGCTGTTTGGCGAGCTCCATGCCGCCGACGTCGGCGAAACGGGTCCCCGGGTCCTCGACCGAGAACGCCGAGGACGGCACCGGTTCGTCGTGTTCGAGGTCGTAGACGAACGCCGGACCCACGAGGTGTTCGACCTCACGCTCGGCAGCTCGCCAGTCGAACGACGGGGTGTCGTCCGCCACCGTGGTCGGGCCGTCGGCCGTCGCGCCGGTCTCCGTCGAGCCTCCCGGTGATGGTTCTGCTGATGTCGATGCGGACACGCCTCGGAGCGTGGCCAGCATGAGGGCGCTCGCTCCTCCGTCCATCGGGTCGACGGCGAGCGCAGCCGCGGCCTCGGCGGTGGCCTCGGCGGTCCTGCCCGCGGCGAGGAGGACCTGCCCGAAGTGGACGCGGAGCGCGACGTCGTCCGGCGCGGACGCCACGGCCCGGCGGAGCGCATCGATCACGGGGTCGTTCGGTTCACGGTCCATGGGATTCCTCGGGGCTGGGGTCGGTTCTGGCTGACGGGTGCACGGTCCGGACTCAGTCCGGAGCTGGACGTCGGCGGCCCGGTGCGGGAGGCGCTGCCTGGTAGTGCAGCACGAACGACAACAGCGACGCGACGACGACGACGAGCGCGAACGCCGCGAGCGGAGGCCAGGGGGACGCGAAGGGCACGGCCGGCGCCAGCACCACGAGCGCCGCTGCGACGGCCAGCAGCGCCACGACGGTCCGGAGCAGCGGCGATCCTCGGAGCAGCCGTACCAGGGGCTCCCGGTTCCGTCGGACCGACCGGACGACGAGCACGACCCCGATGGCGACCAGCGCAGCCGCGACCGACCAGCTCGTGACCGCGATGGTCACGGTCGGACCCGGAGCGCCGAGCGGGACGCCGGCGAAGAACCCCGCGATGGCGCTCCCGCCGACGACGACGCGCAGCCGTTGCAGCGTTCCGAGGGCCGACCGACGCAGGCCCCGGGCGGCCGGGGCGTTGCCGGGACGCTCGTGCACGACCCCCCAGAAGCCCGCGGTCGACTCGGTCTCGCGTCCGAGGGCGAGCTGCGCGGCAGCTCGGTTCTGTCGGGCGTGGTCGTCCGTCGGGTTGCGTCCGCGGAAGTGTGCGAGTCCGCAGAGCTAACAGCGTCGTAAAGGTGGTGGTCGCTGCGCCACTGCGAACAAACCCGCCCTCACCTCAGGGAGCTTGCATACCAATGTCTACTACTAGTATGTTGATGTTGCACGCTACGAGGGGGTGAAGCAATGGAGCAGAAGCACGTGACTGAAGACGTTTTCGAGATCGAGGAGATCGACAACGTGACGCACCGGGTCGTCAACCGCACCTGACGTTCGGACCTCGGCGGGGAGGAGTGCGTTCGTGCTCTTCCCCGCCGTTGAGCACTGGAGTTTCCTATGAGGCGAATGTTGAGACCGGGCTGGTCCTACGAGCTCATGAGCGAGCGTGAGGTTTGCTTCTTCGACGAACACCGCGAGGTCATAGTCAGGGCGCGAGGGGCGTTAACTGATTTCCTTGATCGTTTGGAGTCCGGTGAGGAGCTACCTCGGACATCCGAGCGGCTCGGCCGAACGCTTACTGAACGATCCGTGTTGATCGAGATCGGGACTCCACAGATCGACCCTCGTCACAATCGCCGACAACTCGACTTTTTCCGTGCCTTCGCGCAGTATCCTGACCGCGCAATGCTGGCGCAAGAAAAACTTCACAGCAGTCGTATCGCGATCCTAGGTCTGGGTGGCACCGGTACTGAGTTCCTGCGCCTCATGGTGGCGGCGGGGGTTCATCACTTCTTGCTTGTCGATCATGATCGGGTTGAGCAATCAAATCTCAACAGGCAGACTATCTACACGCCCGACGATGTCGGCAAAGCGAAAGTCGCTGTCGCTCGTCGGTACGTAGAGGAACGTTGCACCTCGGCGCGCTGCGAGACTGAACACGCCACTGTGGATGCGGGCGAGCGCTTCGTGGAGCGACTCTGCTCGTACGCTCCGGACCTCGTTTTCATTGCGGTCGATGAGCCGCCAGAGACGATTGTTCGGGATCTTACGAGCGCCCTCAGCGAAGTCGACTTGCCGTTCCTTTCGGCCAGCGTCGGTATCAGGCGCGGGTTCGTGTTCGCTCCCAACTCAGGGCCCGGTCCCCACGTCTCGGTATGCGGGACGAGCGCATCGCTCGGAACCACCAATGCGATGGTGTCTGCGCGAGCATCGCATGTGGCGATCCAATTCCTGACCGGTCTCGAGATGCCATTCGAGCTTGTCGATGCCTGAGTGCCTTGCTCTTGTCCTTGATCGTCGCCCGGAATCGATCGGACACGCGACCGGGGATTGGGCAGGTATGCAGGTCAGTCGACTGTGGGCGGTCCCTCTGGTTGAAGCGGGGTCTGGCGGCGAGTGGCAATGGGTGGGGGCGGAGCGGATTGAGCGATTGGGGGAGCGCTCCTGGGAGATTGACCTCGCTCCTGAGCTCGTGCCGTCCGCGTCCGCGTTGATCGCGGAGTGGCGAACCACCGCCCAGTTGCGAGGCACAGCCGCATTCTCGTTCTTGACGTCGGCACGAGCAGTCGGAGACCGGACTGTCGTCCTCTCGACCAAGTCGCCTCTCGACGATCTCCGCCCGCACCTTGACGCGTTCGATCTCTGGTTCGGTCTCAGCGATGCCAGCCGCGCCGGGCGTGCACGTCATCGCGGTGCCGAAGCGGACCGGTACCCGTGGAGATCGCAGTTCATCGACGTCGTATCGACCGACAGGTTCGATCCCGGCTATCCGGGGGGATTTGTCGCAGCGGGTCTTCCGCATCACAAGGGGGACGACACGGTCCCCACGCTGACCCGGCTCCGCTTCGTCCTTTTGCCCTCCGTGCACAACGGGAGCCGGCGCACTCTCCGGGGAGGGCGATTGCGTCGTGCGCTCAATGTGCGAAGTTCACGCTCCGGAGGGTTCTTGGTCGATGATGAACCAGTGGTCGCCTTCGGGGACACGACTGAGCCCGTCATTGAACACACCGATTTCCACCCCAATACGGAAGTCGCTGGGAGTATTTGCGAAGTTCTCCCACCGGTTGGTGGAGAGCGTCCCTGGTCGCGTCGAGTGCGGTCCTTCACGGAGGCCGTGCGGCGACCTACGTCGGCCGACCTCCAGCTCGAGGTGGTCGTGCCCCTGAGCGGTGCCGCGTCTGGTTTGGTTCGCGCGTTGCTTGCTGTCCCGTGGGTGACACCCCAATCGACCGATTGGGAGAGTCTCCTTCGTGCGGCCGACGCGGGCAGCCTGAGCGCTTCCGCGCTCGAGCGGAGCGTCACGACCGAGCTTGGCGTCGGCTTCGTCGCGCGGTACGTCGCTGCGAGTGCAAACAACTTCGACTGGAGCCCAGTCGTTTCGAGTACGGGCATCGTGCCCTTGGAAGGAATCAAGACATGGTGAACGACGCCGAGCACAACGACGCTGTCAGCCGTGGACACCGCGTGCTCTCCGGAGCCACGGACTTCTTCAGTGGGGAGCTCTTCTGCGCGGCACTGCGCGCCGTCCTGCGTGACGACGCTGTCGCTCAGGTGGTCGAGCTCCCGGAAGCGGTGGGCGTGGCCTCGGTCCTCGACGACATGCAAAGCGACGTCGGATGGGAAGAGGAGGGTTGGACAATCGACGAAGACGGGGAGGTGGCGTTCGTTGATCCCTCCCGCTTCCGGGACCTCCCTCCCGCGAGACGCTTCTCGCTCTCGGACACGCTCCGGAAGCCACAGCGGGACGCCTTCGCCCTCCGTGGCCTCCTCGCTGCCCTCCACCAGCAGCCCGTCCTTGCTGCTATGGGCGTGATCGCCGGGGAGAGCATCGAGTTCCGGACCGCCGACATCGCGCGGTACCGACCGGGCCATTACCTGCGCCGTCACGACGACGTGTACGACGGGCGGTTGTTCGGGCTGGTCTTCTTCCTCCATGCTTCGTGGCCCGACGGTGCCGGGACTCGGTTGATCGCCGAGAAACCTGACGGACGATGCGGCGTCGTGGAACCTCGTCCCGGCACGGTTGCAGTGATGCGTCTGGCTGGGCATCACTTCCACCAGGTCGAAGCGAACCACTCGGGAGATTGGGACAGGTACTCGATCGCTGTGCATTTTGGTCGAGCGCGTGGGTGAGCGCAGCGCCTCACGGATTCTTGCGCTCGCCTGCGGGGAGACCGCTGCCGCTCTCGGCATGCAGATCGTCCTCTTCGTCGTCCCGCTCGCGGCCGTGGAGCTGTTCGACGCGAACACGTTCGAACTCGGGCTGCTGAACCTCGTCGATTCCGTAGCGGCCTTGTGCTTCGGGTTCGTGGTCGGAGGATTGATCGATGGTGTCGGAGGCGTTCGAGCGGTCTCGATGGCCGACGCTCTGCGGTTCATCTCCACGGCGTTGCTCGCGATCGGACTCGTCGTCGATCCGCACATGTGGATGCTCTACATCGCGATGCTCCTGGTCGGGGTCGGAGGGCTGATCCACGACGCTGGGGTCACAACCGCTGTGACGACGATCGAGCAACTCGACGGGAGGCGCCTGAACCGGGTCAATGCGGCACTCCGCGCAGGTTCCGTCGTGTCCGATCTCATCGGACCTGGTGTAGGCGGATTGCTCGTGCTGCTGGTGGGCTTCGGGGCGAGCGCGGCCGGCGGGTCACTGGCCTTCCTCGTTGCTGCAGCCGTGTGCTTCGGACTCCTCCGTCGTCAACGCGTTGCTCAGTCGAGCTCAGGTCAACGTACCCGGAACAGCGGCGGACTGGCTGGCACCGAGCGCACATCCGCGACGGCTGGATTGCGCTTCGTCTGGGATGACGACACCTTGCGCCCGCTGACGCTCTCATCGACGCAGTTCAACTTCTTCAGCGCAGGATTTCAAGCAGTGTTCCTCGTGTACTGCGTGAAAGTGCTCCACTTCGGCGCGGGAGAACTCGCGGTTGTCGGTATCGTCGCGGGCGCTGGAGCGCTCGCGGGCGCGGGTGCGGCCAGCCTGAGTATCGTTTCGCGTCACACGAGGAAGTTCTACGCAGCCTCCCTCTTCGTCCCCGGTCTGGCCGTCGTGGCGATGATCAACGCAGAGCAGATCCTGAACGGCTCGGCAGTTGTCGTCATCGCTCTCGCGCAAGCGGTGTTCTCCGCGTGCATGGTGATCTGTGTCGTACTGTTCAACACGGTGCGTCAGATGAGGAGTCCATCCGCCCTAGCAGGCCGCATCGCAGCTGCAGAACGCGTCCTTGCCTTGATGGGGGAGATCCCCGGTGCGTTGCTCGGCGGGTTGATCGGTCTGGTCATCACCTTGAATGTGCCGTTGTGGATCGCCGCCGTCGGCATGTCGCTGTCCGCCTGGTGGGTGTTCCGCATCCGGGACTGGGACGGTTCCCCGCGCACGGACAGCATACCGGGCATATCGAACGCGACGGTCAGCTGACCCGAGGGGGTCGGAGCGGCCCGCCGCCCAGCTCGCGAGACACCGTCGGCCTCGGCGGGGCGTCGGCGGGGCGTCGCGGCTTCGGCGATGTGTCTCGGCGACGGGACGGGTCGTCGCGGACCGGTGCCGCGCCTCCCGTCCGGTCGGGACCGTGTCGTCAGAGTGAGCTGGCGAGCTCGCCGACGAGGTGGCGGACGACCGCGCGGAGGTCCCCGCCGTTCTCCTGGGCGACCTTGAGCTGCCGCTGGTAGGACGCCCCTTGCTCGATCATCGTGTCGAGGTGGTGCAGCTCCTGCTGGCAGCCGAGTTGTTCCGCGATCGGGTCGAGGCGCTGCACGAGGTCGTGTACCTCGTCCGTCACGAGCCGTTCGTCGCCGGCGGCGTTCGTGATGATCTCCGCCTCCATGCCGTAGCGGGCGGCACGCCACTTGTTCTCGCGGATGAACCACGGCTGCATCGACGGCAGCACCTCGCCGCGGTCCAGCCGGTCGGACAGCGCGGCGACAAGACACTGGACGAAGGCGGTCACGGCGCCGACCTCGTGCAGCGTCGAGATGCCGTCGGAGACACGGTTCTCGAGCGTGCCCCACCCCGGCGACGGACGGATGTCCCACCGGAGGTCCTTGAAGCCGTCGATCACGCCGGTCCTCGTCAGGTCGTCGACGACGGTCTCGAAGCCGCTCCAGTCGTCGATGGCCGGGGGCAGCCCGCCGGTCGGCAGCTGCTGGAACATGAGCGCGCGGTTGGACGCGTAGCCGGTGTCGGTGCCGCCCCAGAACGGGCTCGACGCCGTGAACGCCTGCAGGTGCGGCACGTAGGCGAGCATCGCGTTCATGATCGGCACCGCCTTGTCGCGGTCATCGATGCCGACGTGGACGTGCACGCCCCAGATGAGCATCTGCCGGCCCCACCACCGCGTCCGGTCGATGAGGGTGGTGTAGTGCTCGCTGTCCGCCGTGATCTCCTGCTGGTCCCAGAGCGCGAACGGGTGCGTGCCCGAGCACATGACCTGGGCGTCGAGCGGCTCGGCGGCGTCGATGACCTCGCCGATGATGCCGGACAGCTCCGCGGTGGCACCGGCGACCGTCTCGTGGACACCCGTGACGACCTCGACCGTGTTCGTCAGCAGCTCCTCGGTCACCTTGTCCGGATCACCCAGCCGTTCCTGCACGGCTGAGATGACCGCAGGCGCGCGAGGAGTGAGATCGCCGGTGTCCCGGTCGACCAGCGGCAGTTCCCACTCGACACCGATGGTCGACGGGTGGGAATCTGTGAAGCGGATGTCCATGCGGCCATCCTGCCGGTCGGTTGTCGGACACGCACAAGGGAAGCGCTCCGCGATCGTGCACCCCGCTCGAACACATCGTTCCAGAACGGTACTACCGTGGGACACCTCACAGGGAAGAGGTACGCATGCAGTTGGTCGTGCGCGGTACGTCCGCACCACTCGTCGGGACACTCGACGTCCCCGTCTCGAAGTACCACGCGCACCGAGCACTGGTGCTGGCCTCGCTCGCGGAGGGCACGAGCGTCCTCTCCGGGATCAGCGCCACGCGGCAGGTGCAGTGGACCATCGGGGCGCTCCGCGCGCTCGGGGTCGACATCAAGCGCCGAGGTGACGCGTACCACGTGACCGGCCTCGGCGGCCGCTACCGGGCGACCGACGTCGTCGACCACGGATCGCGCGGCGCGGACGGCATCCTCAACATGGGCTCGTCCGGCACCACGCTCTACTTCATGACCGGGCTGGCATCCCTCGCGGACCAGCCGATGACGCTCTCCGGGATGAAGTACTTCCAGCGCCGTCCGATCAAGGCGCTCCTCACCTCGCTCACCCAGATGGGCATCCAGCTGCAGGCGACGAACGACTGCCCGCCCGTCACCGTGCAGCCCGGACGACCGCGCGGCGGTGACGTCTCCATCGCGGGGACGCTGTCGCAGTGGATCTCCGGCCTGCTGCTCGTCGCGCCCTTCGCCGAGCGGGAGACCCGCATCCACATCACGGGCGGCCGGCTCAACGAGCAGCCGTACGTCGAGCTGACCGTGCGGATGATGCGCGAGTTCGGCCTGACCGTCGAGGTGTCCGACGACTGGCTGGAGTACCGGATCCCCGCCGGGCAGCAGGCCACCCCGCACGACCTCGTCATCCCGCCGGACATCGGCTCGGCCGCGTTCGGCATCGCCGCGGCGGGCATCCGCGAGTCGGACGTCCTGCTGCGGGGGATGACGGCCACCACCACCGCCGAAACCGACCACCCGGAGGCCGAGTTCCTCGACCTGGCCGCCGCGATGGGCGTGCCGATGCGCATCGACGAGGAGACCGGCTTCGTCCGGATCGAGCACGACGGCTCCCCGCTGCGCGCCCTCGACATCGACTGCCAGCCGATCCCCGACCTGCTGCCGGTCCTGTCCACGATGGCGACGTTCGCCGAGGGCACGACCCGGCTCTGGAACGTCGCGCACATCCGCCTGAAGGAGTCCGACCGGGTCGCGGCGATGCTCCAGCTGAACCGCATGGGCGGCCGTGCCGAGCAGGGCTCCGACGAACTGCGCGTGACGGGGGTCCGGCCGGGCGAGCTGCACGGCGCCCCGATGTCGTCGTTCAACGACCACCGCGTGCTCATGTCGCTCGCCGTCGCCGCGTCGAAGGCGGACGGCGCCAGCTCCTTGACCTACCCGCGCGCGTACCGGATCTCCTACCCGACGTTCCTCGAGGCGATGAACGGTCTCGGCCTCGACATGGAGGTCGGTGACGTGCCGCGCGAGCTCGCAGCCGGGGACGGTCGTCACGACGGCGCGACCACGGCCTCCTCGCAGCAGAGCACGTCGAACGAGCGGACCGACCTCGGCGACGCGACGGAACCGACGGTGCAGCCGAGCAGCGGTGAACGAATCGACCGGACGGTGCCTGCGGACGACACGACGGCGCCCGGCCGGACGGCGCAGGCCGACCGCACGGTGCAGCCTGCCCCCGGCCCCGCCGGCGCTCCCGCGCTCGCCGGGGTCGACGCCGACCCGCTCGTCCTCAGCGAGCGCGTCCGCCGGCTCGCCGACGAGGACCCCGACGGACTGGCGGTCGTCGAGGTCGGCGGCGCGGTCCCGGCCGAGACCACGTGGCGACAGCTGCAGGACGAGGCGGACCGCGTCTCCGCCCTGCTGCTCGAACTCGGGGTGCGGCACGGCGAGTCCGTGGCGATGCAGTTGCCGAACTGGCGCGAGTTCGTCTCCATCACGCTCGGAGCGATCCAGATCGGCGCCGTCGCGACCCCGATCATGCCGGTGTTCGGGCCCCGGGAGACGACCATGACGCTCGCGCGGTCGAAGGCCCGCGTGGTGTTCCTGCCGAACGTGTTCCGCAAGCGGCGCCCGGCGCTCGAGCTGCTCGACGTGGTCGACGAGGCACGGGCGCAACGGCGCCGCCTCGCCGTGGAGCACGTCATCGTCCTCCGGTCCGAGGCGCGCGGACACGTCGACGTGCCGACGAACCAGCCGCCGCTGCCCGCCGACGCCGCCGAACGCGTGGCGGCGAGCGACTGGAACTGGCGCTACTTCGACACGGCCCTCGACTCGGTGGACGTCGACGTCGAGGAGATCCGGTCGCACGCGCCCGGGCCGGACGACGTGTGCCAGCTGCTCTTCACGTCGGGCACCACCGGCGAGCCGAAGGGCGTGCAGCACCCGCACCGCACGCTCGGCACGGCGACCGCCATGCACGTCGCGCAGTCCGGGCTGACGAAGGACGACCGCATCTACATCCCGTCGCCCCTCGCCCACCAGACCGGGTTCCTGTACGGCATGCTCCTCGCCTTCCGGCTCGGCGCGCCGCAGGTGATCCAGCCGGTGTGGGACGGCCGCGTCGCGCTCGAGCAGGCGTTCGGCGTCGCGAGGGCCACCTTCGTGCAGTGCGCGACGCCGTTCCTGACCGACCTGGTCGACCTCGTCGAGTCGGGTGCGCCCGCGCCGGAGAGCCTCCGGATCTTCGTCCCCACCGGGGCCGCCGTGCCCCGCGCCCTGGCACAGCGGGCGAGCAACGTCCTCGGCAGCGCGATCCTCGGGGCGTTCGGCACGAGCGAGACCTGCCTCGGTGCGCTGTCCAGCCCGTCCGACGACCCCGCCGACGCGTACGGGCACGACGGCCGGGCACTCCCGGGCATCCGCATCCGGATCGTCGACGACGAGGGCCACGAGCTGCCCGCCGGCACCGAGGGCAACTTCGAGCTGCACTCGCCGACGATGTTCGGCGGGTACCTCGACCGTCCCGA
The DNA here is from genome assembly GCF_002412165.1 of Curtobacterium sp. 'Ferrero'. Lineage (GTDB taxonomy): Bacteria > Actinomycetota > Actinomycetes > Actinomycetales > Microbacteriaceae > Curtobacterium. Next base: position 74,784 of record NZ_NXIA01000013.1, on the reverse strand, counting down.
CCTCACCGACGACGTGTTCACCGAGGACGGCTGGTACCGCACGGGCGACCTCGCGACCGTCGACGAGAAGGGCTTCCTGTCGATCACGGGCCGGGTCAAGGACGTCATCAACCGCGGCGGTGAGAAGATCCCCGTGGTGGAGATCGAGAACCTGCTGTACCAGCACCCGTCGGTCACGGACGTCGCCATCGTGGCGATGCCGGACGACCGGCTCGGGGAGCGCGCCTGCGCCTTCGTGGTGCCGGCGGCGGGGGAGCGCCTCGACTTCCCGTCGATGCAGCGGTACCTCGACACGGCGGGCGTGAGCAAGTACTACTGGCCGGAGCGGCTGGAGTACCTCGACGAGCTGCCGCGGAACGCGGTCGGCAAGGTGCAGAAGAACGTCCTGCGGGACCGGGCTGCGGCGCTCGTCGCGAACGGCGCGGCGACCACCACGAAGGAGAACTGAACGATGACGATCGTCGACGACACGACGAGCACGGCCTTCGACGAGGCCGCCTTCGAGCATCTCAAGGCCGAGGTGACCGAGTGGGTCCGCGGGCCGGGCGAGCGGTGGGCGGACGAGATCGAGCGTACCGGGCGCGTCGCTCCGGAGCTGTTCCAGGAGCTCAAGGACCGCGGCTGGCTGAGCCTCGCCGCGCCGCGCGAGCTCGGCGGACGGGACATCCCGTTCTCGCGCTACCTCGAGGTCATGGAGATCGTCAGCCGCTCGCACGCCTCGATCCGCATGCTCGTGCACGTGATCAACGGCACCTGGCGGGCGATGGCGCCGTACGCGACCCCCGAGCAGATCGAGGAGGTCGTCAAGCCGAGCGTCGCGGGCGACAAGCTCGTCGCGTTCACGCTCACCGAGGCCACCGCCGGCACGGGCGCGGACATCCGAACGACGGTCCGCCGCGAGGGCGACACCTACGTGATGAACGGCGAGAAGCACCTCATCACGTTCGGCGTCAAGGCCGACTACTGGCTCATCGCCGCGCGCCTCGAGGGCACCACCGGCCAGGACGGCACCGTGGCGTTCCTCATGCCGAACTCGGGCCTGCCGGGGGCCGAGGTGATCGACGACTCCGACACGATGGGCATCCGCGGCACCGACCACGCGATCCTGCGCTTCACCGAGACGCCGATCCCCGCCTCCGCACGTCTCGGTGAGGAGGGCCAGGGCCTCGAGGTCGCCCTCGGCGGCTTCCTCCTGCCGAGCCGCGTCTCGGTTGCGATGAGCGCCGTCGGCCTCGCGGAACGTGCCAACGAGCTCGCGGTCGAGTACGCGAACGAGCGCGAGACGTTCGGCAAGAAGCTCTCCACCCGCCAGGCGATCCAGTTCTACCTCGCCGAGAACTACGCCGACATCGCCGCCGCCCGGGCGCTCGTGCTCGAGGCCGCCCGCGCGTACGAGGAGGGCCGCCCCGACGCGGGCACTCTCTCGAGCGCCTCGAAGATGGTCGCGGTCGACATGCTCGCCCGGGTCACCGACAAGGCGCTGCAGGTCCACGGCGGGCAGGGCTACTGGAAGCGCAACGCGATCGAGCGCGTCTACCGCGACGCGCGCGCGCAGCGCTTCGAGGAGGGCACCAACGAGATCCAGAAGCTGGTCGTCGGCCGCGCCGTCGTCACCGGCAAGGCCGGGTTCTGAACCGCAACCACACGACGGCCGGGAGGCGCGGTGCGGGCCCGCACCGCGCCTGGCGGCCCTGACAACGCAAGGAACACATTGGCTGCAACCACCGCTCCCATCGCGCTCATCACGGGTGCCTCACGCGGCATCGGCCGCCTGCTCGCGCAGAAGCTCGGCCAGCGCGGCGTCACCGTCGTGGTGACGTACAAGGGCAACGCCGAGCTCGCCGAGGAGTCCCTCGCCGACGTCCGCGCGGCCGGCGGCGACGGCATCACGGCGCAGGTCGACATCGAGCAGCCGGAGTCGATCGACGCGCTGTTCGACCTCGTCCGCGACACCTACGGCCGGCTCGACATGTTCGTCGCCAACGCGGCCGCGAGCGCGTTCAAGCCCGTCGCCGACCTCAAGCTGCACCACCTCGACCGCAGCTACGCGACCAACGCCCGGTCGTTCGTGCTCGGGGCGCAGCGCGCTGCCGAGCTGATGGACCGCGGCGGCCGCATCGTCGTGGTGACCTCGTACGGCTCGCTCCGCGCGTTCCCCACCTACGCCGCCCTCGGCGCGGCGAAGGCGATGACCGAGGCGTACACGAAGTACATGGCCGTCGAGTTCGGCCCGCGGCAGATCACGGTGAACGCTGTCAACGGCGGCCTGATCGACACCGACTCGCTCGACTACTTCTACAACTCCGTGCCGGGGATGGCGCCGATGGACTCGGTGCTCGAGAAGCTCCCGCTCCAGCGTCCGGGCACCGCCGACGACATGGCCGACGCGGTCGACTTCCTGCTGTCCGACAAGGCGTCGTACATCACGGGCCAGACGCTCTCGGTCGACGGGGGACTCACCGTCATCGCGCCGCCGTACTGGGCCGACACGACCTCGCCGCTGCGGGACGCCGTCCTGCCTGCGGCAGAGTAGGGGCATGAGCACCGTCGCCATGCCCGACCTCGCCGTCATCGCCTCGCCGTGGACCCTCGGCCCGCTGACCCTCCGGAACCGGGTGGTGATGGGGTCGATGCACACCGGGCTCGAGGTGCACGACGACGGCGGCGCGGGCATGGCGGCGTTCTACCGGGAGCGCGCCGAGGGCGGGGCGGCGCTCATCGTCACCGGCGGGATCGCGGTGAGCGACGAGGCGCGCGGCGGGCCCGACTTCGCGGTGTTCGGCGTGGACGGCGCGGACGAGCGGTTCCGCGTGGCGGTCGACGCCGTGCACGACGCCGGCGGAGCGGTCCTCGCGCAGCTGTTCCACGCGGGCCGGTACGCCCTCGTGAACGGCATGGTCGACCGGCACGGACGCCCGCAGCGTGCGGTCGCACCGTCCGCGCTCCCGTGGGCGGCTGCCCGAGGCGTCGTCCCCGAGGAGCTGACGGGCGCGGAGGTCGAGCGCACCGTCGAGGACTTCGCCGCCGCAGCGCGGTCGGCCAGGGACATCGGCTTCGACGGCGTCGAGATCATGGCGTCCGAGGGCTACCTCATCAACCAGTTCCAGTCGCCGCTGACGAACCTCCGCGACGACGAGTGGGGCGGGTCGCCCGAGCGGCGCCGACGCTTCGCGGTGTCGGTCGTCCGCGCGGTGCGTGCCGCGGTCCCCGAGCTCGCGGTGACGATCCGGCTGTCCGGCGCCGACCTCATGCCCGGGTCGACGACCGACGACGAGGTGGACGCGCTCGTCCACGAGCTGCTGCCGCTCGGCATCGACGGGATCTCCGTCGGGATCGGGTGGCACGAGTCCCGCACCCCCACCGTCCAGGCCGCGGTGCCGCACGGCGCCTGGCTTGCCTACGCCGAACGCGTCGCCCGGGTCGTCCGCGACTCCCCGCACCCGGACGTCCGCGTCATCGCGTCGAACCGGATGACCGACCTCCGCGACGGCGAGGTCGTGCTCGCCGACGGCCTCGTGGACGCCGTCGCCCTCGCCCGCCCGTTCCTCGCCGACCCCGCGATCGTCGACCGGTCGCTGTCGGGTGCCTTCGCCCTCGTGAACACGTGCATCGGCTGCAACCAGGCGTGCCTCGACCGCTCGATCGTCGGCGCCCCGGTCTCCTGCCTCGTCAACCCCCGCGCCGGCCGCGAGCTCGCGTTCCCGCTCCGGCCGACGGAGGCTCCGAAGCGAGTCGACGTCGTGGGTGGGGGACCGGCGGGACTCGCCGCCGCCGTCGACGCGGCCCGTCGCGGTCACCGGGTGACGCTCTGGGAGGCGTCCGACCGCCTCGGTGGACAGTTCGACCTGGCCGCGCTCGTGCCCGGCAAGGAGGACTACGCCGCGACCGTCCGTGCGGCCCGCGCCGAGCTCGACGCGCGCGGCGCCGCCGTGCGCCTCGGACGTGCGGCGACCGCGGCGGACCTGGTGGACAGCGACGCCGTCGTGCTCGCCCCCGGCGTCGTCCCGCGCGCCGTCGACGTCCCCGGTGCCGACCTGCCGCACGTCGTGTCCTACGAGCGGGCGCTCCGCGACGGGGTGCCGGCCGGTACCGTCGCGATCATCGGCGGCGGCGGGATCGGGATCGACACCGCCGCGTTCCTGGTCGAGTCGCCGGACGAGCAGGTCCGCGCCGACGAGTTCGCGCGCCGCTGGGACGTCCACGTGTCGACGGAGGTCGTCGGGGACGTGCCGCAGCGCCTCCCGGCCGCGACGCGCACGCTCCGTCCCGGCAGCGACGTCACCGTCCTCCGCCGCTCCGGGAAGTTCGGCGCGGGGATCGGCATCACCTCGCGGTGGGTCGCGATCGGTCGGCTCCGGGACGCCGGCGTCCGGATGCTCGGCGGGGTGCAGGAGTACCTCCGCATCGAGCCCGGCACGCTCTGGGTCCGCGACGAGCACGGCGAGGAGTCGGCGGTCCCCGCCGACCACGTCGTCGTCTGCGCCGGGCAGGAACGGGCGACGGGGGACGCGGGTGCCGACCGTGGTGCGACGACCGCCGGGCTCGAGCCGGGCCTCCAGGCCGCCGGCGTGCCGTACGCCGTCGTCGGCGGTGCTCGCGACGCCCGGAACGTCGACGCGGTCCGCGCGACGAGCGAAGCACTCGAAGCGGTGCGTCGACTCGCGCCGTGACGCGGAATCTGCAACAATGAACGGTCGAATCGTGGCTGCTCGACCCTCTATCCAGCAGTTCACGACTTCCATCGAGCTTCCACCGTGTGTGCCCCCACGCCCGCGGTTCCGGTTCAACCACAACAACACGCAACAGGAGCAATTGTGGCTGTCAAGATCCGTCTCAAGCGTCTCGGAAAGATCCGTGCGCCGTACTACCGTGTCGTCGTCGCCGACTCGCGCACCAAGCGCGACGGTCGCGTGATCGAGGAGATCGGCAAGTACCACCCCACCGAGGAGCCGTCGGTCATCGAGATCGACTCCGACCGTGCGCAGTACTGGCTCTCCGTCGGCGCGCAGCCGTCGGAGCAGGTCGCCGCGCTGCTCAAGCTCACCGGTGACTGGGCCAAGTTCAAGGGCGAGAAGGACACCGCCTCCAAGGTGAAGACGGCCGAGCCGAAGCAGGCCTTCGTGGCCGACTCCGCGAAGAAGCCGGTCCTCAAGCCGAAGTCGGAGAAGAAGGCGGAGGCCCCGGCCGCTGCCGAGGCTCCGGCCGACGACGCTGCCGAGACGACCGAGGCCTGATTCCTTGCTCGAATCCGCGCTGACGCACCTCGTCAAGGGGATCGTCGATCACCCGGACGACGTGCGCGTCGCCAGTTCCACCTCCGCGCGGGGCGAGGTCCTCGAGGTGCGTGTGCACCCCGAGGACCTCGGCCGCGTGATCGGTCGCGCCGGACGGACCGCAAAGGCGCTCCGCACCCTCGTCTCGGCTCTCGCCGACGGCAAGCGGGTGCGGGTCGACGTGGTCGACACCGATTCCTAGGGAGACGACCCAGCTCCGGGTGGGTCGCATCACGAAGGCGCACGGGCTCAAGGGCGGCATCAAGCTCGAGCTCTACACCGACGACCCGGATCGTCGGTTCACGTCAGGAGCCGTGTTCACGCTCCAGGTCCCGGACGACTCGCCCTGGTCGGGCAAGACCATCACGTTGGACGAGCTCCGCTGGTACAACGGCCACCCGGTCGCCTTCTTCGAGGGCGTCACGGACCGCACCGCTGCTGAGACACTCGCGCGGGCGATCCTCTGGGTCGAGCAGGACGCCGACGCCGAGACCGGCGAGGACGACGCCTGGTACGACCACCAGCTCGTCGGGTTGACGGTCCTCCGCGACGGGGTCTCCGTCGGGAAGGTCGCACGGGTCGACCACCTGCCGGCGCAGGACCTCCTGGCCGTCGACACCCTCGATCGCGGCGAAGTTCTCGTGCCGTTCGTGTCGGCCATCGTGCCCGCGGTCGACATCGCCGCCGGCACCGTCACGGTCACCCCGCCGACGGGCCTGTTCGAGGATCCCGAGGACACCTCCCGGCCCGAGACCGTCACGGACTAGTCCGCGTGCGCATCGACATCGTCACGATCTTCCCCGAGTTCTTCTCGGTCCTCGACGTCTCGCTCCTCGGCAAGGCCCGCGTCGACGGACTGCTCGACCTGCACGTGCACGACCTGCGCGCCTGGACCACCGACCGGCACCGCACCGTCGACGACACCCCGTACGGCGGGGGAGCGGGCATGGTCATGAAGCCCGAGCCGTGGGCGCAGGCGCTCGAGTCGGTGTTCCGGCCGGACGGCTCGTCCACCCTGGTCGTCCCGACGCCCGCGGGCACGCCGTTCCGGCAGGCGATCGCGCGCTCGCTCGCCGCCGACACCGACCACCTCGTGTTCGCCTGCGGGCGGTACGAGGGCATCGACGCCCGGGTGCTCGAGTGGGCCGCACCGCGGGCGACGGTCGTCGAGCTGTCCCTCGGCGACTACGTGCTGAACGGTGGCGAGGTCGCCGCCATGGCGATGATCGAGGCCGTCGGACGCCTCGTCCCCGGTGTCGTCGGCAACCCGGAGTCGCTCGTCGAGGAGTCGCACGAGGACGGCCTGCTGGAGTACCCGTCGTACACGAAGCCGGCCTCGTGGCGCGGCCACGACGTGCCCGAGGTCCTGCTGAGCGGGCACCACGCACGCGTCGCCGCGTGGCGGCACGAGCAGCAGGTGGAACGCACGCGTCGCGTGCGCCCCGATCTGCTGCCCGACGCCGACTAGTCGGCTCCGTCGTTCCGGCCTGGAGGCGCGGGGCGGGCCTGCACCGTGCCTCCTGGCCGTCAGGCCGTCGCGTCGCGCTGGGCGCGGCGCAGGGTGAGGACCTCCGGTCCCTGTTCGGTGACCGCCACCGTGTGCTCGACGTGCGCCGCACGTGAACCGTCGACGCTCTTGAGCGTCCAGCCGTCGTCGTCCTGGTACAGCTCGTCGGTGCCCTGCATGAGCCACGGCTCGATCGCGACGACCAGGCCCGGGCGGAGCTTGAGCCCGCGACCCGGACGCCCGTCGTTCGGCACGTGCGGGTCGCCGTGCATCGTCCGGCCGACGCCGTGGCCGCCGAACTGCAGGTTCACGTCGTAGCCGGCCTGCTTCGCCACGTGGCCGATCGCGTGCGACACGTCGCCGAGCTTGTTCCCGACCCGGAACTGGTCGATGCCCGCGACGAGCGCCTGTTCGACCGTCGCGATGAGACGCTGGTCGTCCTCCCGCGGCGCACCGACCTGCACCGTGACGGCCGAGTCCGCGACCCAGCCGTCCACGCTCGCGGCGAAGTCCAGGCTGACGAGGTCGCCGTCGACGAGCACGCGGTCGTGGGGCAGGCCGTGGAGCGCGGCGTCGTTGACCGACGTGCAGAGGTTCTTGCCGAACGGGCTCTGCCCGAACGACGGGTGGTAGTCGACGTAGCAGCTCACCGCTCCGCGGTCGGCGATCATCCGCGCCGCGACCCGGTCGAGGTCCAGCAGGTTCACCCCGACGTCGACCGTGACGAGGAGCTCGTCGAGGACGTCGGCGACGAAGCGACCGGCGGCGCGCAGGCCGTCGAGCTCAGCTGGGGTGCGCAGTTCGATCATGGATCCCATCCTGCCCGGTTTTGCCGGGCTGCCGTCCTGTGGCAAGATGGATCGCTGTGCCCTGGCTGGACTCTGCCACGGGGGAGTCGCCGACACCGGGCACGCACCTCACACGTATTCCGAAACCGATCCGCGGCGACCCGTGCGCGTCCGCAGAGAGTGAACCCATCATGAGCCAGCTCCTCGACCACGTCGACGCGGCGTCGTTGCGTACCGACGTCCCGGACTTCCGCCCCGGCGACACCATCAAGGTGCACGTCAACATCATCGAGGGCACGCGCTCGCGTATCCAGGTCTTCCAGGGCGTCGTCATCGCGCGTCAGGGTCACGGCCTCGGCGAGACCTTCAAGGTCCGCAAGGTGAGCTTCCAGGTCGGCGTCGAGCGCTGGTTCCCGGTGCACTCGCCGATCATCGACCACATCGAGATCGTCACCAAGGGTGACGTCCGTCGCGCGAAGCTGTACTACCTGCGCGAGCTGCGCGGCAAGGCCGCCCGCCGCAAGATCAAGGAGAAGCGCGACGCCTGATCGCCTTCACAGTGGTCGCCCGCGGGCCGGGCGACGCTGACGGGCCCTCGTCCATGTACGGTTGTGCGTGGACGGGGGCTTTCCTGTTGTTGAGGGGCTTTCCCGTTGCGGGGGAAGTGTGCACGAACGAGAGTGGAAATGACCGACACGACGAGGGAGCCGGGGCTCCGCCCACGGTCCGGCAAGAAGCGGAACGGCGTCCTCACCTTCATCCGCGATCTCGTGATCATCTTCGTCGCGGCCTTGCTCGTCTCGTTCCTCGTCAAGACGTTCCTGGTCCGGTCGTTCTACATCCCCTCCGGGTCGATGGAGAACACCCTGCAGATCAACGACCGCGTGATCGTGAACGAGCTCGTGCCGAACGTCGTCTCGCTCAAGCGCGGTGACGTCGTCGTGTTCAAGGACCCGGGCGGCTGGCTCACCGGCACCGACGTCCCCAAGGTCGCGCCGACCACCCCTGCCGGGAAGGCGCTCGACTGGGCGTTGACGCAGATCGGTCTGGGCACCGGCGACAGCGACGACCACCTCATCAAGCGGGTGATCGGTCTGCCGGGCGACCGGGTCTCCTGCTGCAACGACCTCGGACAGATGTCCGTCAACGGCGTCCCCATCAAGGAGCCGTACCTCAAGCTGCCCGCCGGGGCCCCGGCCTCCGCCACCGACTTCTCCGTCACCGTGCCGAAGGGCACGATCTGGGTGATGGGTGACAACCGGAACGACTCCAAGGACTCCCGGTACAACGGGGACACCCCCTCCAAGGGCTTCGTCCCGCTGTCCGACGTCACCGGCCGCGCCTTCGTGATCTCGTGGCCGACGAGCCGGTGGGCATGGCTCGACGACTACCCGGACGTCTTCGCCGGCGTGGAGGAGCGCGACAAGTGACCGCGGTGCGTCCCTCGCTCCGGGTCGAGAAACGGCTGCTCGGCTCGGGCCGGGTCACCGTGATCGGCATGGACGAGGTCGGTCGCGGAGCGATCGCCGGCCCCGTCGCGGTCGGGGTCGCGGCGGTCACCGTCGACATCGGACGGGTGCCGCAGGGCCTGGCGGACTCCAAGTTGTTGACCGCTGCCCGTCGCGATGCACTCGTCCCGGTCGTCGAGCGGTGGGCCCCCACAGCCGTCGGCATGGCGTCCGCCGAGGTGGTCGACCAGCAGGGGATCGTGCCCGCGCTGGGACAGGCGGGAGCGGCTGCGCTCGCCACCCTCGTCGCTTCCGGGGTGTCGCTGCAGGGCGCGGTGGTGGTGCTGGACGGCTCGTTCGACTGGCTGACGCGGGCCGTCCCGGCGGCGCTCCTCGCCGGGGTGGACCCGCTGGACGTCGTCGTGCGGGTGAAGGCGGACCGCGACTGCGCCTCCGTCGCCGCGGCGTCGGTCGTGGCGAAGGTCGCGCGGGACGCGCTGATGGTGGCGGCGCACGACGACGCACCCCACTACGCGTGGGCCTCGAACAAGGGCTACGGGTCGACCGCGCACTACGACGGCATCCGGGCGGTCGGCACGCACGCGCTGCACCGCCGGTCGTGGTTGCACCAGGCGTCGAGCGTCGCGCTCGACGGGTTCGAGGAGCTCGACGCCGTCGTCTGACCCCGGCGGCGGTGTGTGGGCCGCGCACGTGTGCTCGCCGTAGACTGTGGGCGCGATGGATGACGACGAATTCGACGACTACGACCGCGAGGTCGAACTTGCCCTGTACCGCGAGTACCGCGACGTCGTGTCGCAGTTCCGGTACGTGGTCGAGACCGAGCGACGGTTCTACCTGGCCAACGAGGTCGAACTGGTGCGCCGCGACACCGAACACGATTTCTACTTCGAATTGTCGATGACCGACGTGTGGGTGTGGGACGTCTACCGCTCCGATCGGTTCGTGAAGTCTGTCCGCGTCCTCACGTTCAAGGACGTGAACGTCGAGGAACTCACGACGCGTGAACTCGAATTGCCGAAGGAACTCGCACTCGACGAGTGATCGTTGCGGGGATCGCCGAGGTGGAATGCGCGCATCGGAAATGATTCCGCTACATTGATCGGGAGAGACTTCCCCGATCAAGGAGATCGAAATGGCACAGAAGGTCACCGTCCAGCTCGTCGACGACCTCGACGATTCGCCCATCACGCCGGGTGACGGCCGGACCGTCGAGTTCGCGTTCGACGGTTCCACCTACGAGATCGACCTCAGCAACGACAACGTCGACAAGTTCCGCGAGGCGATCTCGGACTACATCGCGGCCGCCCGCAAGGTGACCGGTCGACGCAGCTCGTCCGCCGGAGCGACGAAGTCGGCGCCGAAGCGCGGCAACTCCGAAGAGCTCGCGAAGGTGCGCGAGTGGGCGAAGGAGAACGGGTACGAGGTGTCCAGCCGTGGACGTATCTCGACGCAGGTGCAGGAAGCGTACGCGGCCGCTCACTGACAATTCCTCGGGAGGGCCGGACGGGTTTTCCGTCCGGCCCTCCCGTCATTCCTGCACAGGCCCGTTCCGCGGACCTTTCGTCCACTGATTCCGCTTCCTTGCTCCGGTCGCCCGGTGTGCACGTGATCGTGGCTTCGGAGGAAACGACATGGAACAGGAACACATCGGCGCGCGGGGTCGACTCGGCCGCCACGGGGAAGCCGTCGCCGCCGGATGGCTCGAAGAGCGCGGCTACCGCATCGTGGATCGGAACTGGCGGTGTGCCCGGGGCGAGCTGGACCTGGTCGCGTGGGACGGCGGCACGCTGGTGTTCGCCGAGGTCAAGACGCGGGCCGGCACGTCCGTCGGGCACCCGCTCGAGGCGATCACCAGGCAGAAACTCGGCCGCATCCGGCACCTCGTACCCGCCTGGTTCGCCGCACACCCCGAGGTGTCGGCCCCGGCGATCCGCATCGACGCGCTCGCCGTGCACGTGGACGGCCCCCGCAACGTCGTCCAGCACCTGGCGGGTGTCCTGTGACCGGGATCGGACGCGCGAGCGCCGTCGCCCTGCTCGGCGTCACCGGACGCCTGGTCGAGGTCGAGGCGCACCTGACCAGCCAGCTGCCCGCCTTCACCATCATCGGTCTGCCGGACACGTCGCTGGGTGAGGCCCGCGACCGGGTGCGGTCGGCCGCCGCGAACGCCGGGTGCCCGCTGCCCGCACGGCGGATCACGGTCAACCTCACCCCGGCAGCCGTGCCGAAGCGGGGATCAGGGTTCGACCTCGCGATCGCGATGGCGGTCCTCGCCGGAGCCGACGTCGCGCCGCTGGCCTCGGAGCGCACGGTGTACGTCGGCGAGCTCGGGCTGGACGGTCGGACCCGGCCGGTCGTCGGCATCATCCCGATGCTGCTCGCCGCTCGCGACGCGGGGGTGGAACGGGTCGTCGTCCCGACCGGCAACGTCGACGAAGCCCGTGTCGTCCGCGGTCTGACCATCACCGGGGTGTCCTCGCTGCGTGCGGCCGCGATCGATGCCGGCGCGGCGCTCCCACCGGTCGAGGTCCAGCCGGTGCAGCACGCTCCCGCCCTGCCGCCGGCCCCCGCCCAGACGCCCGAGCTCGCCGACGTGCTCGGGAACCCGGTGGGCGTCCGGGCTCTGCTCGCGGCCGCGGCGGGGCGGCACCACGTGCTCCTCCTCGGTCCGCCCGGCGCCGGGAAGACGATGCTCGCCGAGCGGTTGCCGGGGCTCCTGCCGGACCTCGGCGACGAGGCGGCGCTCGAGGTGGCCTCCGTGCGCTCCGTCGCCGGGCTCGGTGACCAGTCGTGGACCCGGCGCCCGCCGTGGGAGGCGCCACACCACTCGGCGTCGGCGATCGCCCTCATCGGCGGCGGTTCCGGCACGATCCGTCCGGGGGCGGTGTCGCGGGCGACGCGGGGCGTGCTGTTCCTCGACGAAGCAGGGGACACCCAAAGGCGACGGAACGCGACAGAATCGAAGCATGAAGGTCAAGAGGTCGGTTCTCTACACACGAGTATCACGCTCGACCGAGGAGTCCGTCTCGGTTGATCGTCAGGAGCGCGAGCTGAGGCAAGTGGCCGAGCGCGAGGGTTGGCCCGTGGTCGCGGTCTTCCAGGACGACGGGCTGTCGGGTCGGACTGAGCGGGCGAAGGCTGATGCTGCTTTGGCGATGTTGGCCGAGGGTCGAGCCGAGGTCTTGATGGTGTGGGAAATGTCGCGGTGGTCCCGCATGGGGCTGGGGGCCGTCGCGAAGCTGGTGGACGTGCTCGACGAGAAGCCGGACGCCCTGTTCCTCGCGCAGAAGGAAGGCCTCCGGTCGGATCAGCCCGCGTTCCGGCTCATGGCGTCTGTCATATCCGAGGTCGCGCGGATGGAGGCCGAGGGCACGAGAGACCGGATCAAGGCCATGCGGTCGTACGTGCTATCCGAGACTGACCCCAGCCAGACGCGCTGGCTCGGAGGCTCGGTGCCGTTCGGGTACCGACCGGTGATGAGAGAGGGAGGCGGCAAGGCGCTTCAGCTCGACCCGGACGAGGCCGCGGTGGCTCGTGAGGCTGCCGAGAAGTTCGTCGCGGGGATGAGCTTGACGGACGTGACCCGGTTGCTCCAGGAGCGACATGTGGCCACTCCACAGTCTCCGGCTAGGCGTGCGAGACAGGCGGGGAAGCCGGTCGATGGGCTCGACGCGGGGACGTGGCGGATCACGACCGTGCGGAAGCTCCTGCTCTCTCCCACGCTGATTGGTCGGACGACTCAGGGCGACGGGGTCGTCACGGACGCCACCGGGCTCCCGATCACGCGGTGGGAGCCGGTGATCGACGTAGGGACCTGGAACGCGATCCAGACCAAGGCCAAGGCGCGAGCCCCGTACCAGGATCGGAAGGCGTCGAGCTGGCTGTCGGGCTTCCTGTTCTGCGGGCTCTGCGGGAGCGTGCTCTATGTCAACTCCCGGAAGGATCGCGTCAACGGGTCATTCCGGTGTGCCAACAAGGCCATACCCGGTCAAGCATGTCCCGGCGTCTCGATCAGCCGCGAGGGCGTCGAGGCTCACATGGAGGGCGTCATCCTCGGGATGATCGGCGGGCTCGACGAGTACCGAGTCACGGAGCGCATAGAAGGAGCCGACGCCGGGGAGCTCGATGCCGTAGCTCAGGCGATTGCGGACGTGCAGTCGGCCCTTGCTGGGGACGATGCCGACTACGGGGCGCTCCTGCCGAAGCTGGACGAGCTCAAGGCGCGGAGGCGTGCGCTTCAGGAGGCCCCGGGTCGAGTCGTCAAGACGCGCGAGTCAACCGGGCGGAAGCTGGCTGACGCCTGGGCCGAGGGGAGCGTCCGGGAGCGTCAGTACATCATCAGCGACATGATTCGCGGGATCGAGGTCCAGCCGGCGACAAGGCCGAGACAGCCGGTCGAGGAACGGCTGGTGATCGTGTGGAATGACCCGGCGGCAGAGGACGACGACTGAATCTATGAAGTTGCTGAGTGAGCGCTGAACAGGGTTGATACTTGATGCACCCGTCGGCGCTGGGTCGACGGCAGACAAGGAGACACCATGGCCCGCACCAAGGCACAGAAGCGCCAGCTCGACCTCGTTCGAGACTCGATCTTCCACAACCAGCGTCGAATCGAGGCGGAGATTGAACGGCTGACACGCGAACTCGACGAGCTCGCTGAGGCGGACCAAGCCCTGCTGGGCGTGCTGTGACTCCGAAGGAGCGCGACGCTCGACGCAAGGCCACCTGGAGTGCAGAGCGCTGGGCTGAGTACCAGGAGCGCCAGAAGCGGCTGGACGCGGAGTACAAGGCACGAGCAGACGCGAGCTGGAGACTGCGAGTGCAGAACGGGGAGGTCCGACCCAGTTCGACCAACGTTCGGGAGGCGGTCAAGACCTGGCGGGGGTACTAAGCCCCGTGGCCGTCCCGCCTGGGCGCGACAGATTGAGGCATCCAACTCAACACAGAGAGGTTGTCTCATGTCAGACCAACAACTCGTCCAGGCCGCTCCCGTCGAAAAGAGCCCCAAGAAGCGCTGGAGCGGCAAGAAGAAGCTCTTGGTGCTCGGCGGGGTGCCCTTCGCCGGGCTGGGAACCATCGCGGCTGCGGCGGCGGTATACTTTGCTCTCGCGGGGGTGACCGGGACAGGGACCAACGGAGACTTCAGCGCGAAGTTCCAGAACATGTACCCGCCAACACTCGACACCTCGGGCCTTACGGTTCAGCCAAGCGGGTCCGCGAGCGTTGACGGGAGCGGGAAGCTGGCCCTGCCGGCGCTGACCGTCTACCCGGGGGAGTCGTACACGATCCAGGGTGACGTCATCAGCTCCGGCTCGACCGGGTACATCTCCGGGGTGCAGCTCCCCGGGCTTCCCAAGAACACCACCGTCACGGTGGTCAGCGGGTGCGGGGCCACTGTGTCGCCAACGTCGGCGGCGCAGGTCAAGCTCCAGATCACAGCGCCCACGACTCAGACCGCGGGTGCTTCATGGACGCTCGCATCCGATGCGGGCGTCAAGGCATCGCCGGGCACCAAGCCCGCGGGGCTCACCTGCACCCCCTGGGTCGCTCCGTAACAGAACAACGACGCAAGGCCCCGCAGCCAGACGGTTGCGGGGCCTTCGTCGCGCCCGGACACGATACTCGGTTCGAAGACTCGTTCGCGTGTCATGCGGCGTGTCGCGTCGAAAGTATGTTCCGCTCACGTATTCTGGTATGGCACAGGGTGCAAGAGCCTTGTGAGGATCGGAGTTGTTCATGACCCGTACCATTTGTCCCAAGTGCGGCAAACCAGCCAGCGTGACTACCGACAACCGCCTAGGGAATCACCCTGGCCGTGGCAGCGTCCTTCGCTGCGACTTCACTACCCAACCCGTCACAACACCAACCTTCGAGGGCTCAAGGCGTCCAACGCCTGCCGAGCTCGCGGCCGAACGGTTCCGCGAGCGTGAAGCTCAGCGCCTAGCACGCGAGAAGCTGATTGCCGAGGAGAAGGCGCGGATGGCCGCGTGGGTTCGTCGCGCAACCGTCAAGTCAGAACGCCGTGACGAGGGGTACGCGTATCCGCGCATCCACGTCGTGAGCGGTGGACTGCCGGGACACGGCCGGCGCCGGTAGTCCCGCAAGCACAGAAGCGCCCTCGTCCGGACTTGGACGAGGGCGTTTCTGTGTTGGCGGGGGTCACTTGAAGCGCGCGAGCTCGACCTCCGCGATTGCGAGCTGCGTCCGGGTGTCGGACAGGAGTTGGGCACAGTTGGCGATGGCGACCGGGTTGGTGAGTCGCTGGAGTGCGGACCTGTGCGTGTCGACTGCGGCACGGAGGTCCTTCACGTTCTGCTCCAGGAGTGCGACGTGTCCCTCGGCCCGCCATTCCAGCTCGTGGAAGTAGGCATCGCGGGAGCTTACGCATTCGTCGCAGCCAGCGTCGAAGTGGGCGCCGACTGCGTCGTCGAAGTCGTCCTGCGACATTGAGTTCGGGTTGACCGAATTGATTGCGTTCATGGTTCTATTGTGCGCTCTGGACACCGGAAAGTTATTGGGCTTGATATTCCCGCCTTCGCTTGGGCTTTGAGCGTCAGAATTGAGCCAACAAAGCAACCCAGCAAGGAAGGCACGGCCATGAGCAATCTGGATAAGGCGGCAGAACTCCTCCGGAAGGAGCAGGAAAACGGCGACATCGACGACATCGAGGTTTACCTGGCGAAGGTCGCAGAAGTCGCGGAACTCTGCCGAGCAATTCGCGCGGACCACAAGAAGGAAGTTGCTGTTCTCGCGTCGAAGCGTTCGCGGGCGAAGCGCCAGGAGCGGATCAAGAAGGCGCTGGAGCTGCTGGAGGCGCAGGAGTCGGGAGAGGCGCAGGAGTCGGGAGAGGCGCAGGAGTCATGATGTTTCAGAAGCAGCAAGGCATCATCCCCACGCACCTCGACGTCCTCTGTCCCGACGTGGTAGACGCGGAGCAGCTGGGCGACCTCGAAGATCGTCTGGAGGTCAGCGGCGATCTGCTGATGCGCTGGTATCGCGTCCTCCATTGAGCCTCACACGAGAAAGCCCCGATCAGAGCACTTCTGGTCGGGGCTTTTGTGCGTCCAAACTGTCCGAATTTGGCGCCGTGGGACGACTTTCGGATGGTTCGTAGCACCTAGTAAGGGGGCTTGATTTCTGGGGCTCCAGATCGCCTCGTATGACCTCGCCCTCCGGGGGCCCGGTCAGAAGTCTTCGGACAGAGAGCCGAGGCCGGCCGCGAAGTGCTCATTGGAGCCCTTGACCTGGTTGCACCTGAGGTGCGAGGACACCACGTTCGCGGGGTCGTACCGGAGCTCGGGGTGACCTGCCCAGGGTCGCAGGTGGTCGGCGCTGAACGAGTTTGGATCGGGGAACTGAAGGGAATAGTCGATCGGCTGGCCGCAATGCCAGCACTTCAAGCCTTTTGCTCTTTGCGCTTGTGCGATCTTGCGCCAAAGGCGCGAGTTCTCATTCCGGCCCATTGGCGTGAAGTGCACGCTCTAAGCGGTTGGCCGCTGCATTCATGACGCGGAGCAGATTGCGTTGTGCGTCTTCCGTCTCACGCACTGAAGCGCGAAGCCTCTTGCGGCGAGTGTCGTCCACAATCGCGGGGACCGGATCAGAAACTGTGCCCTTTGAGCGTTCGGTGGTGTCTTCCGGAAGCGCGGGCGTTTGTCCCTTATTCCACTGGGCTTCCTTGGCGAAGACCAATTCGCGCTGAGCTCGGAGGAACGACGCGGATGCGGCTTCGAGGGCGTCGGTCACTTGGACCTCCGGTTGTCCAGGAGCCATGCGCGAAGGCCGGCGGGGCTCAGCGGGTGCGGGGACTTCTGGTACGGACCCGTCTCGTTGTCGTAGTCGTCGAGGATGACGGCGGGCTCGTTGTCCTTGTCCTTGGTCATGAGAGGGCTCCTGACTGGTTGAGGGAGTCGGTGAGATTGGCCGCGAGGACCGTGATGAGGTGCTCGACCGGGATGCCGGAGTCGTGAGCGTCCGAGATTGCCGAGCGGAGGGCTGAGGTGTTCTGGTCGCGGTACGAGGCGAGGATGCGGTCGATGAACGGCTGGGGGTCGGCCGCGGGCGGAAGCTTCACGGGTTCAGTCGCGGGCATGCGAGGCCTCGGCTCCTCGGGCGCGACGGACGCGGTTGTGCCGCCGGTTGGCCTCGCGAACGGTGTCGATGCGCCGGGAGATGACCTCGGCGTGCCAAGGGCTCGGCGCCTCGGTGAGAAGCGCGTTCAGCTTGACGATGCTCGTGGGGAGGCTGTTTCGATAGGCAGCAACCGCGCGATCGTTCGCCTTCTTGCGGGCCCAAGCTCGACGTTCGGCGCGGGTGGGCGCGGAATCGACCTTGGGGAGTTCGATCATTGTGCGCATGGGAACGCTCCAATCCGTATACGGAGAAAGCCCCCGAGCCCACCCGCCGCCTGCCAGCGCGAGTAGGCCCGGGGGCCGGTCATGATCCCCATCGTCTGCGGGCAGGCGGTGATGGGGTGAAGCTTGGTGATGGTTCTAATGTGTCGCGGAATCGGGCTGAATCAGGCCGTCCCGGAGGACTCCAGTCGATGGGCCAGGTTGCGGGCCTTGTTCGCCTCACGCCACTTGCGCATGGACTCGGCGCGGGCCTGCCGACCCTCGGGGGTTTGGCGGTACTCGCGATTGAGGCGGTTGTGACAGGGCTTGCATCGGTGGCCGTGGCCGTCAAGAGCGCCAGCGTCAAACGGGAACTGGTCGATGGCCTTGACCTCGTGGCATGTCGAGCACGACTTTGAGGATGGGTAGTACATCAGCCCTCCAGGGCGATCAAGCGCTATATAAGGCTCACGCGGGCGCGCGTGATGGGGTGGCGGGCTCGTACACACATCACCAGTAGCCGGGACTTCGTCCTGGTGACGTCGGCCCGCAGGACTCAGGGCCCCCTACCCCGGGTGAGGTTCCGACTTGGAGCTCGACGCCAGGAGACACCAACCAAAGACCAGCGGAGCTCGCAAGCCAGGAAGATCGTGGGAGCCCGACTGCAACCGGCCTTCCAAGACGTTGCAGTCGGGCTTGTGGCCACGGGACCGAAGGAAGAATCCCCACCACTCTCGGGGTTGGACTGACCCGAGTGAGTGCCTGACCAGGCTTTGACACTTGGCCAGGCTGGAAGCTGATTAGCTCAGCTGCCGAAGCTGTGGAGTGGTCAGGCCGCGGTCGAGACCTTGACGACTGCCTCGGGCAGAACCACGTCGGTGGCGAACCGGGCCTCGACGCGAGCCGTCACCTGGTTCTTTGTGAACCCGGTGTACGGGTCCCACGCGACCTCCATGCCCTGCTTGTCCGTGGACAGGTTCACAGCACCCTGGCCGAGGACTAGAGCCGTGCCGGCCGGGACGTCCGGCGACGTGAGGGTCGGAACGCCCCAGAGCGCGAAGTCATCGCCGAAGAAGGCGCTGTCTCCCAGGATGTACCGGCCGTCCGCATCCTTGAGGAGGCGAATGCTGTTGTACGTCTCGTTGGGAAGCACGATCACCGAGGCGGTGTAGCCGAAGTCCCGCAGGGTGCTCTTCGCGAGGTAGAGCGAGTCAGCAGCCGAGCCGGAGAAGGCCTGAGTGCGAATTCCCGAAGTACCGAGGATGTCGCTGACCGCCAGCGAGGTCACCTTGCGGATGATGCCGTTGCGCATCTCGTTTTCGAGGAAGGCCTGGAGGTCCTCGTTGTCGAGAAGCAGGTACTTGTCGATGGGCTCGCTGGTGTGGGCCACAACGTCAAGGGTGTTCTGGACTTCCGCGACTGTGTACACGGACACCGGCTTGGTTGCTCCGGGAGCGACCTTGTCGGCGTTGTTCTGACGCACGGTTTGAGTGAGGTGCGAGTACGACCGGGTACCCCGGGCACGCGTCTCGATGTACGAGAGAAGGCCGAAGCCGTTCTCGCCCTTCGTGACCGGCTTCGTGTCCAGAGCAATCGGGGTTGCGGTCGACCCTTCGGCCACGAGGGACTTGAAGTCTCGCGAGGACGCGGCCGCAGCCGTGGCCTTGAGGGACGCGGGGGTCAGGAACCCCTTGCGCTCCTCGTGGCGGGTGAAGCTCACTCCGTCGATGCCGTTCGGGAATTCGGTGGAAGTTGCGCCGCCGAGGTCGCCGAGTCGGGCGAGGACGTCAGCGTTCTTCTGTCCGCGCTCGACCGCAGCCTTGAGCAGGATGAGGCGGGAGTTGCCCTCTTCGAGCGTGTTGAGCTCGTCAGGGGTGAGGTCACGGTTCTCGGCCTTGACCGAGGTGACGATGGTGGAGAGACGAGCCTTGAGCTCGCGGAGTTCCTTGATGGGATCCATCAGTGGGTGTCCTTTGCAGGTAGCACTTGAGTGCGATCGTCTGATCGCGTGAAGTGCCTGCCGCTGTCTACGAAGTACGGGAGTTGCCTGGCCAACCCAGGTCTCTGGCCCTCGCTTGACGCCGGTGTCCGGATCGACAACCCCTCGCTCACCAAGAGCCCTCAGGGTGCCGGGGACGCGGCTGATGCTCGCGGACGCTGGGGCGGATCGGGCTCCAGGTCGGCGCGCAGGATGATTGTGGCGCGGTTTATGCGCCTGGGGACGTGTCCCCGTGGAGGTCCAGGCTGCAGAGTTGAGCCTGTTTCTGCCTCCACACGTTATAGAGCATCTTTCGGGTGCGACTGAAGCGCCCAAAACGACCCGTTTAGCCAGATTGTGCGCAGTTGTTAGCGCGGTGTTAGCGCAGGGATGCCGGCGAGCTTGTCGCGGGCACCAAATGCTGGAACTGGCTGGGGAGGGCCCCAGCGCCCACTCGCTTCACTCGTAGCCTCTCGGGTGACTCGGGTCAGACGCTTGACGCGGGGCTCGGCGGGTCAGGCCGGGGGAGTCGGCTTGGTCGGGCGCTTGCGCCGAGAGGGCCGAGAGGATCGGCTGAGCGAGGGGGTCGCTGGGGCTCAGGCTCCGCCCGTGATGACTTGGTCCACGTGGTTGCGTCGATCCTTCCGGACGCGCTCGCGGGATGCCCTCGTGGCGCGGGAGCCGGCCCTGAGCTTGCCGGCCGCCGCCGTCTCGTCGGAAACGTAGAACCCCGGGTACCCGGGGACGCCCTTGCGGGTGGTGCGGGGAAGCCCCCGGGTGCTGAGCTCCCGGTTCAGCTGCTGGGAGCTGAGGGGCGGGAGGCCCTGGTCCGCCAGGTAGCCGGCGGCGACTCGGCGGATTGCAGTGACAGGGGCCCAGGCGTCGGGGTCGAGGACAAGGACCTCGGCGAGGTTGCGCGGAAGCAGGAGGAGCGGGGGGATGGTCACGGGCACCCGGACGCGGGAGTAGTAGATGGTCAGGGGCGTCGAGGTGAACACGCCAGCCCGGGTCCATCGCGGAGACCGGGTGATTCGGATGAGCTGGTCAACTGTGGCGGCGGGGATGCCCGCGGCCTTCATCCAGGCGATGGGGTCGTGGTCGCTCTTGGAACGGTTGCAGGGACCACACGCAGGGACCAGGTTCCACGGGAGGTCCGCGCCCCCGCGTTCGCGAGGCACGAAGTGGTCTACGTGGCCATCAGGGATCGAGCGCCCGCAGTAGACGCAGGACCAGTGCCAGCTGGGTCCCCAGCGGTCCTCGGCGAGCTTGCGGAGGGTGGGGGAGTCGAGCCATCGCGTCATCGCGGGCGCTCCTTTCATGAGGGGCGGGGTGTGAAAGTGAGACATACGTCTCATATATGTCAGGGCTCTTGCCCCCGAAGTTGCCCTGTTGGAGGTCGGACGGGCCCGGATGCCTTTGGTTGCAAGGGATTTGCTCGATGCGGGCGTGGGGCGAAACTGCCCTGGAACTTGCCCTGCGATGCTCTGGGGTGCGCCACTTTCACACCCCCGCTGGGTTAATTGTGCCGTGGATTCGTCGCTCGGAGCCCGCTCCCAGGAACTTCATAGGGTGAGCCAGACGCTTCGTTCCGGTGACACTATTGGTGTTCCTCGACGAGGCGCCGGAGTTCCCGCGCGCCGTGCTCGACGCGCTCCGGCAGCCCCTCGAGTCCGGACGGATCACCGTGCACCGCTCGGCGGGCACGGTGGCCTTCCCTGCGCACTGCCAGGTCGTGCTGGCCGCGAACCCGTGCCCGTGCGGCAACGCCGGTGTCGCGCACGCCCAGGCCTGCGAGTGCACGCCGAGCACGGTGCGGCGGTACCTCGCCCGGCTGTCCGGTCCGCTGCTCGACCGCATCGACATCCGGGTGCCGATCCCGCGCGTCACGAACGCCGCGGTGCGGCGCGCCGATGAGGGGGCGCCCAGCACGGCGGCGGGGCGGGCGCTCGTCGCCGAGGCACGGGATCGCATGGCCGCACGGCTCGCCGGGACCGGATGGGACACCAACGCCGAGGTCAGCGGGCGGTGGCTCCGCGAGGACGGCCGTGCCGAGCCGGGTGCGACCGTCGACCTGGACGGAGCGCTCGACCGCGGGACCCTCACCATGCGCGGCTGGGACCGGGTGATGCGGCTGGCGTGGACCCTCGCCGACCTGGCCCGTGCCGAGCGGCCCGGGGTCGAGCACGTCCGCGAGGCCCTGGCCCTCCGGAGCGCACTGTGAACGGCGCGGCCGTGGCCCCGGACCTCCGAGCCGCGGTGCGGGAAGCGCTCGGCCGACCGGGACCCGGACCGGTCGTGGACGATCCGGTCGACCCGGTCGAGGTCGCGACACGGGTGGCGTGGAGCGTGCTCGTCGAGCCGGGGGACGCCATCGCCGGAGCCCTCGTCGACGGGCTCGGTCCCGCCCACGCCTTCGAGGCGGTCCTGCGAGCCGACGACGACGGCGTGGACGGGCTCCTGGCGCAGTGCGTCGAGCACGGCGTCACGGGCACGGACGACACGGGGCGCTTCGGCGCTGCGCTCACAGCGGCCCTCGCGCGGTGGTCGCCACGCCTCCCCGGTGTCGACGTCCTCGGGGTCCTCGACGCGGCCGCGACCGTCGGTGCCCGGCTGCTCGTCCCCGGCGCTCCCGGGTGGCCGGAGGGCGTGGGCGACCTCGGCGTGCACGCACCGCTCGTCCTCTGGGCGCGGTCCGGCGGTCGTGACCGCCCGGACGTGTCCGACGGCCCCTTCGACGCCCCGACCGTCGCCGTGGTGGGTTCACGAGCGAACACGGTCGCGGGGGCGGAGGCCGCGGGGGAGATCACCTCACGTGCCGCCGACGCCGGGTGCACCGTGGTCAGCGGCGGAGCGTACGGCATCGACGCCACCGCGCACCGGGTGGCGATCGCGGCCGGGGCCACGACGGTCGCGGTGCTCGCCGGCGGGATCGACCAGCTCTACCCAGCGGGCAACGTGGACCTGCTGCGGAACGTGGTGCAGTGCGGGGCGGTCGTCGCCGAGTCACCCCCGGGGACCCGTCCGTCGCGGTGGCGGTTCCTCGCGAGGAACCGGTTGATCGCCGCCATGGCCGACGTGACGGTCGTCGTCGAGGCCGGGGCGCGCTCGGGGGCGCTGAACACCGCGCACCACGCGGGGCAGCTCGGGCGGACGGTGTTCGCGGTTCCCGGTCCGTTCGCGTCGTCGGCGTCGGTGGGGTGCCACCGCCTGGTCGCGGACGGGCGCGCACAGCTCATGGTCCATCCCGGCGACGCCACGGCCGAAGCGCTCCGGGTCCGGGGTGGCCCGGCGCCGATCAGCGCCGCGACACCCATCGCCGCCGCACGGACCGATCCCGAGGTGGTGCGGGCGCTGGACGCACTCGGACGGCGGGCCCTCCCGGTCGAGGAGGTCGCTCGGCGCAGCGGTATGTCCCTGGCCGAGACGACGGACGCGTTGGCGCTGGCGCAGATCCAGGGGCTGGCGCAGTACGGAGTCGGCGGGTGGTCCGGGGTGCCGGGCGGGTGAGTCGTAGCCTGGTGCGGTGGCGGAGCCGACCGGAACGCACCTCGACCGTGCCGTCGAGGCGTTCCTCGCGCACGGCCGGCACGCGCGCGGGCTCAGCGAGCAGACGGTCCGGGCGTACGCGAGCGACCTCGAGCAGTTCGTGGGGTTCGCCCGGGAGCGCGGAGCCGGCGCGGTCGGCGACGTGTCCCTCGAGTTGCTCCGCGACTGGTTGTGGGAGGCGGACCGCCGAGGGCTGGCACGCTCGACGATCGCGCGTCGCTCGGCGTCCGTCCGCGCGTTCACCCGGTGGGCGAGCGAGAGCGGTGTCCTCGCCTCCGATCCGGGAGCACGGCTCCGCGCTCCGAAGGGGGCCGCGCACCTGCCACGGGTCGTGGCGTCCGACCAGGTACGCACGCTGCTCGACGGACTCGCCGCACGTGCGGCCACGGGCGACCCGGGCGCGCTCCGGGACCTCGCGGTCGTCGAGCTGCTGTACGCCGCCGCCATCCGGGTGAGCGAGCTCGTCGGCATCGACACCGTCGACGTCGACCGCTCGCGGCTCACCGTCCGCGTGCTCGGCAAGGGCGGGAAGGAGCGGGTGGTGCCGTTCGGGGTGCCGGCTCGGGACGCGCTGGAGGACTGGTTGCACCGGGGCCGACCGGTGCTGCTCGCGCGGGCGGCCGACCGGAGCGGTGCGCGCGGTGGTGGGCAGGGCGCGGCGCCGAGTGACGGCTCGAGCGGCAGGGGCGGCGGCGAGCGTGCGCTGTTCCTCGGCGACCGTGGTGCCCGGCTGGGCGTCCGCGGAGCCCACCGGATCGTGGCCCGGCTGCTGCAGGACCTGCCGGGGGAAGGCCCCGCCGGCCCCCACACGTTCCGGCACACCGCGGCGACGCACCTGCTCGACGGGGGAGCGGACCTGCGGGCGGTGCAGGAACTCCTCGGACACGCGAGCCTCGGTACGACGCAGATCTACACCCACGTGTCCTCGGCGCGGTTGCGCGAGGTCTACCGGACGGCGCATCCCCGCGCCTGACGACGACCGCAGCAGCCCGCCGTGCGGGATCAGCCCACCAGCCAGCCCGCCCGCCCGCCCGCGATCACCCGTCCGCCCGCGATCACCCGTCCGCGCGTGATCAGCCCGCGCGCCAGCCTGCCCGCGATCACCCCGTCCGCGCGTGATCAGCCCGGCCACGCGGACTCCGGGAGCAGCACCGGCCACGCGGCCGCGGGCAGGTAGGGTGCCGGATCGACGTACCGTTCGTCGAGCCGGGCGCCGAGGTGCACGCAGGGGTCGTTCGCCGGGCAGTGCCCGACCGCGACGATCCCGACCGTCTGACCCTGCGTCACCTCGTCACCCGTCGAGACCGTGGGCGCCACCGAGTCCAGGGTGCTGACCAGCCCGTGCCCGTGGTCGATCGACACGACGGACCGTCCCGCGACGGCACCGGCGAACGTCACCGTGCCGTCGGCGACGGCCACGGCCGGCGTTCCCAGCGCCGCGCGGACGTCGATCCCGCGGTGCCCGGCCGCGTACTCGTCCTCGGGTGCCTCCCACGGCCGCGAGACGACCCTCGACCCGGTCGGCCACACCCACGGTGCACCGGGCTGCACCGCCCCCGCGGCACCGGGCTCCTGCGCAGACGCCGCACGCTCGGCACGCGCTCTCCCGCCGCCCGTCCCGACCCAGGTGCCGTCCCACAGACCGCCTCCGGTCCCGCCCAGTGCCCACGCCCCACCGATCAACGAGGCGAGCACCGCCCAGCACACGGCCCACCGTCCGAGCACCGCCCAGCACCCGGCCCACCGTCCGACGACCGCCCTCGTCCTGTCTCCCATGCCTCGAGCGTCCCGTGCCCACCCGACCACGTGGCGGGGCGAGAGCCGATCCGTGGACGGTGAGCCGTGCCTCCCGACCGGTGCAGGAATGACGGACGCCGACGGCACGCGCGCCCACCAGCACGCGGGGCACGCGGGGCACGCGCGGCACACGCAGCACGCGGGGCACGCGCGGCACGCGCGCCGAGCACGCCGCCCCGACCCTCCCGGTTGGGACCGGACACCTGTCGGGGAGTACAGTCGGGGCCGCTCCGGACCACGCAACGCCGCTCGGACGGCGAACCAGCCGACCGCCGGGGCACCGTGCACCACCCAGCACGGCGGCAGGAACCAGGAGCACCGTGTCGAACACGTCCACCCAGCACGGTGAGGACCGTGCGTTCAAGGGGAAGGTCACCGCGTTCGCGATCGCCGCGGCGGTCGGCGGCTTCCTCTTCGGATTCGACTCGTCGGTCATCAACGGCGCGGTCGACGCGATCAAGAACGAGTTCGGCCTGTCCGACGCCGCGAGCGGCTTCGCGGTCGCCTCGGCACTGATCGGCTGCGCCTTCGGCGCGTACTTCGCCGGCCGTCTCGCGGACCGCTGGGGCCGCACCCGTGTGATGTTCTGGGCCGCCGTCCTGTTCTTCGTCAGCTCGATCGGGAGCGCGTTCGCGTTCGCGACCTGGGACCTCGTGGTCTGGCGCCTCATCGGCGGTCTCGGCATCGGCACCGCCTCGGTGATCGCGCCGGCCTACATCTCCGAGGTCGCCCCGAAGCAGATCCGCGGCACGCTGGCGTCGTTCCAGCAGCTCGCCATCACCATCGGCATCTTCGCCGCCCTGCTGTCCGACCAGCTCTTCGCGGTCACGGCGGGCGGCGCGTCCGAGGTCGTCCTCGGGCTCCCGGCCTGGCGCTGGATGTTCCTCGTCGGCGTCGTCCCGTCGGTGGTCTACGGCATCCTCGCGATCACGCTGCCCGAGTCGCCGCGCTTCCTGCTCGCCAACGGCCGGAAGGACGACGCGCGCGGGGTCATGGAGAAGATCGTCCCCCGTGACACCGTCAACACCAGCCTGGAGGAGATCCAGGACGGCATCGACCGCGAGGCGAACCAGAAGAAGGGCTCGATCCGCGGCAAGCGCTTCGGCCTGCAGCCGATCGTGTGGGTCGGCATCATCCTCGCCGTGCTGCAGCAGTTCGTCGGCATCAACGTGATCTTCTACTACTCGACGACGCTCTGGCAGGCGGTGGGGTTCAAGGAGGAGCAGTCGTTCCTCATCTCGACCATCACGTCCGTCGTGAACGTCGCCGTGACCTTCATCGCGATCTTCACGGTCGACAAGCTCGGCCGGAAGCCGCTCCTCGTCGCCGGCTCCGCGGGCATGTTCGTCTCGCTCGCGATGGTCGCGATCGCGTTCTCGCAGGCCACCGTCGTGGACGGAGCGCCGAACCTGCCCGCGCCGTGGGGCCTCATCGCGCTGATCTTCGCGAACCTCTTCGTCGTGTCCTTCGGCGCCACCTGGGGTCCGCTCATGTGGGTGCTCCTCGGCGAGATGTTCCCGAACCGCATCCGCGCGGCGGCGCTCGGCGTCGGCTCGGCGGCGAACTGGATCGCGAACTTCCTGGTCACGATCACCTTCCCGGTGCTGTCCGGCTTCAACCTGACGGTCACGTACGGCATCTACGCCCTGTTCGCGCTGCTGTCGCTGTTCTTCGTCATCCGGAAGATCCCGGAGACCAAGGGCCGCTCGCTCGAGGAGATGGGCATCACGGCCGAGGGTGAGACGGTCGACGCCAAGTCCTGAGATCGTCACGATCCACGTCCTGGAGGCGCGGTGCGGGTCCGTCCCGCACCGCGCCTCTCCCTGTCGGCACGGCCGACACGCCGCTGGCGCGTCGTGCCGGTACCGGCGACAGGGGCCCAGTCTGTTAGCATCTATCCAGCAGCGCGCTGAGCGCGCTGACTTCGCGTGTCCACTTGTGCCGGCGACGGTACCCTCCGCGGCCATCGGTCCCGCTCTCGCGAGCGGGCGGCCGTCCGGGGTGGGGCACCAGGGGCCACGACCACCGGTCGTGACCGACACAACCGCAACCGTGCACGCGGCTCGAACAGCCGCGCGCCGAGAACAAGGAGGGACGGCATGGCCGTCGTCACCATCCGCCAGCTGCTCGACAGCGGCGTCCACTTCGGACACCAGACCCGTCGGTGGAACCCGAAGGTGAAGCGATTCATCCTCGCCGAGCGCTCGGGCATCCACATCATCGACCTGCAGCAGTCGCTGGCCTTCATCGACCGTGCTTACGACTTCGTCAAGGAGACGGTCGCGCACGGCGGCACGATCCTCTTCGTGGGCACCAAGAAGCAGGCGCAGGGCTCCATCGCCGAGCAGGCGACCCGCGTCGGCCAGCCGTACGTCAACCAGCGTTGGCTCGGCGGCCTGCTCACGAACTTCCAGACGGTCTCCAAGCGCCTCGCGCGCATGAAGGAGCTCGAGGAGATCGACTTCGACGACACGACGAAGGGCTTCACCAAGAAGGAGCTCCTCATCAAGAAGCGCGAGCTGGACAAGCTCCACAAGACCCTCGGCGGCATCCGCAACCTCACGCGGACCCCGAGCGCGCTCTGGATCGTCGACACCAAGAAGGAGCACCTCGCAGTCGATGAGGCGCAGAAGCTCGGGATCCCGATCATCGGCATCCTCGACACCAACTGCGACCCGGACGAGATCACCTACCCGATCCCGGGCAACGACGACGCGATCCGCTCCGTCGGCCTCCTGACCCGCATCGTCGCCGACGCCGCGGCCGAGGGCCTCAAGACCCGCCACAACGGCGGCGACGACGAGGAAGCGGCCGAGCCGCTGGCCGAGTGGGAGCAGGAGCTCCTCGCCGGCCAGACCGAGGGCGAGGGCGCGACCGTCCAGGAGAACGACGCCGACGCCCAGGTCGCGGAGAAGGAGATCGGCGAGCCCGTCGCCGACGCCTCCAAGAACGCCGAAGCCACCCCCGCCGAGTGACCTGCCGGGGCGTCGGACCGCAGCGGTCCGGCGCCCCGTCCCACTCTCCCGACAACACACAGTCCAGAAAGGACTCCAGTCAATGGCCAACTACAGCCTTGCTGACGTGAAGAAGCTCCGCGAGGACCTCGGGGCCGGCATGATGGACGCGAAGAACGCGCTCATCGAGGCCGACGGCGACTACGACAAGGCCGTCGAGCTCCTCCGCATCAAGGGTGCCAAGGCCGTCGCCAAGCGCGACGACCGTGCCACCTCCGAGGGTGTCGTCGTCGCGACGACCGAGGGTGGCGCCGCCACCGTCGTCGAGCTCGCCAGCGAGACCGACTTCGTCGCGAAGAACGAGAAGTTCACCACCCTGGCCGACAAGGTCGTCGCCGCGGTCGCCGCGGCCGGCGCCACCGACGTCGCGTCCGGCAACGCGGCCCCGCTCGACGGCAAGACCGTCGGCGAGGTCATCGACGAGAACGCTGCGACGCTCGGCGAGAAGCTCGAGCTCCGCACGGTCGCCCGTGTCGAGGGCGACGCGTTCGAGGTCTACCTGCACAAGACCAGCCAGGACCTGCC
Organism: Curtobacterium sp. 'Ferrero'; assembly: GCF_002412165.1. Taxonomy (GTDB): domain Bacteria; phylum Actinomycetota; class Actinomycetes; order Actinomycetales; family Microbacteriaceae; genus Curtobacterium. The sequence goes on along the minus strand of NZ_NXIA01000013.1, from coordinate 46,554 downwards.
GCCGCAGATCGCCGTCGTCATCGCCTACTCGGGCTCCGACGCCGCCGAGGCGCGTTCGATCGCGCAGCACGTCGCGTTCGCGAACCCGTCGTACCTGCGCCGCGAGGACGTCCCGGCCGCCGAGATCGAGAAGGAGCGCGCGACCGTCGAGGCGATCACGCGCGAGGAGGGCAAGCCCGAGGCCGCCCTCCCGAAGATCGTCGAGGGTCGTGTCAACGCCTTCATCAAGCAGGTGTCGCTGCTCGACCAGGACTACGCGAAGGACAACAAGATCTCCGTCGCGAAGGCCGCCGAGAACGCCGGCATCACGATCCAGGGCTTCGTCCGCGTCAAGGTCGGCGCGTAACGAACCCGTGACGGGGTCAGGAACCAACACGGTTCCTGACCCCGTTTTCGCGCGCCGACCGGGCGCGCGAGTAGATTCCCACGAGACATTCGACGAAGGGTGCGACCAGATGACGAACGAGAAGACCGGGCGACGCCGCGTCCTGCTGAAGCTGTCGGGAGAGGCGTTCGGTGCCGGTTCCCTCGGGGTGAACCCGGACGTCATCAGCACCATCGCGAAGGAGATCGCCCAGGCTGCGCAGGAGGTCGAGGTCGCGATCGTCGTCGGCGGCGGCAACTTCTTCCGCGGTGCCGAGCTGTCGCAGCGCGGCATGGACCGCGGTCGCGCCGACTACATGGGGATGCTCGGCACGGTGATGAACGCGCTGGCGCTGCAGGACTTCCTCGAGCAGGCCGGTGCCGCGACGCGCGTGCAGTCGGCCATCAGCATGACGCAGGTGGCCGAGCCGTACATCCCGCGTCGCGCCGAGCGGCACCTCGAGAAGGGCCGGATCGTCATCTTCGGTGCCGGCGCCGGGCTGCCGTACTTCTCGACCGACACCGTCGCGGCGCAGCGGGCGCTCGAGATCGACGCGCACGAGGTGCTCGTGGCGAAGAACGGGGTCGACGGCGTGTACACCGCGGACCCGAAGAAGGACGCCTCCGCCGAGAAACTCCACCACGTCACCTACCAGGACGCCCTGCTCAAGGGGCTGAAGGTCGTCGACGCCACGGCGTTCTCGCTCTGCATGGACAACGGCATGCCGATGCACGTCTTCGGCATGGAGGGCGAGGGCAACGTCTCGGCCGCCATCCGGGGTGAGCGGATCGGCACGGTGGTCAGCAACTGACCGCAGCGGCTGACTAGACTCGAACGCAGTACCGAAGGAGAACCACCGTGATCAGTGATGTCCTGACCGAAGCCACCGAGAAGATGGCGAAGGCCGTCGACGTCGCCAAGGACGACTTCGCGACCGTCCGCACCGGACGCATCAACGCCGCGCTCTTCCAGAAGATCCCGGTCGACTACTACGGCACGCCGACGCCGCTCGCGCAGCTCGCCGGCCTGCAGACGCCGGAGGCGCGCACGCTCGTCGTGACGCCCTACGACAAGTCCGCCCTGAAGGAGATCGAGCGCGCCATCGCGACGTTCCCGAACCTCGGGGCGAGCCCGTCGAACGACGGCGAGGTCGTCCGTGTGACGATCCCGGAGCTCACCCAGGACCGCCGCAAGGAGTACGTCAAGCTCGTGCGCGGCAAGGGCGAGGACCACAAGGTCGTCGTGCGCAACATCCGCCGCAAGGCGAAGGACGACCTCGACGCGCTCAAGGGCGAGATCTCGGACGACGAGATCGCCCGCGGCGACAAGGAGCTCGACGTGATCACCAAGAAGCACGTCGACCAGATCGACGAAGCGCTCAAGAAGAAGGAAGCCGAACTCCTCGAGGTCTGATGCGTCGTCACGACCAGGGCGACGACCGCCCCGCAACCCCGGAACCCCGGCGAGGGCTCCGTCAGGACTTCGACGCCCGTGCCCGAGCGGCGCGGTCCGACTTCGAGGCGTCCATCCGCCAACGGCGAGCCGACTTCGACGCCAAGAACGAGGCGCTGACGGCCCGCACGGGCCGGAACCTGCCGGCGGCGATCGGCATCGCGCTCGCCTTCGCGGTCGTCATGCTCGCGGCGCTCCTCATCTGGAAGCCCGCGTTCATGGTGGTCGCGGCGTTCCTGCTCGGCGTGGGCGTCTACGAGCTCACGAGCGCGATGCGGTTCGCGGGGCGGGACGTCCCGCGGATCCCGAGCGTCGGGCTGGCGATCGCGGTCGTGCCCGCGGCGTTCGTCTGGGGGCAGGTCGCGGCGCTGTTCACGCTGCTCATCGGCATCCTCGTCATCTCCGCGTGGCGGCTCGTCGAGGTGGCGTTCACGACGCCGAAACCCCCGGCGGGGCACGTCGTCAGGGACCTGACGGACGGGCTGTTCGTCCAGGCGTACATCAGCCTGCTCGGCGCGTGCGTCGTGCTGCTCTCCCGCGAGGACCGGGGGCAGCTGTGGGTGATCGCGTTCATCCTCGTCGTGGTGGCTGTCGACACCGGTGCGTACGCCACGGGGCTCAACCTCGGCAAGCACCCGATGGCGCCGCGGATCAGTCCGAAGAAGACGTGGGAGGGGTTCGCCGGGTCGGTCGCCGCGAGCCTCGTGGTCGGGGTGGTCGTGACGGTCCTCCTGCTCGGGCTGCCGTGGTGGACCGGTCTCGTGCTCGGGGTCCTGATCTCGGGGTCGGCCACGCTCGGCGACCTCACCGAGTCGATGATCAAGCGCGACCTCGGCATCAAGGACATCTCGTCGTTCCTGCCCGGGCACGGGGGACTGCTCGACCGGATCGACAGCATCCTGCCGTCGGCGGCCGTGGCGTACGTGCTGTTCCTCATCGCGCACCACTGACCGTCCGGTCGCGGCGGCGGTGCGACGCGTCCCCGGCTCCCGACGTGCCCGGCTGAACGTGCCCGCCCGCGCGTCCAGGTCGCACCAGGGGACGGTGCTGGCAGAATGACGCCGTGGCCAGCACCTTCCCGAACGCAGAACGCAAGACCCTCGGATACGACGTCGACGAGGTCGAGCGCTTCCTCGAGGACGCCCGTCGCGCCTACACCGCGAACGACAGCTCGCCGGCGATCGAGGCCGCGAAGATCCGGGCGACCGCTTTCTCGATGAAGAAGGGCGGCTACTCGACAGCCCACGTCGACGCCGCGCTCGAACGGCTCGAGGACGCCTTCGCGGCGCGGGAGCGCGAGCGGGAGATCGCCGAGGTCGGACAGAAGGCCTGGTACGCCGAGGCCCGGACGAAGGCCTCGGACGTCGTCGCCCGGCTCGAGCGACCGGACGGGCAGCGCTTCCACCGTGTCAGCTTCCTCGGGACCGGCTACCACCCGAAGGACGTCGACGCGTTCGCGAAGCGCCTGGCCGGGTACTTCCGCGACGGCAAGCCGCTGAGCCTGACCGAGGTGCGCTCCGTGGTGTTCCGGCCGAAGCACGGCGGGTACCGCGAAGCCCAGGTCGACGCGCTCCTGGACGCCGTCGTCGAGGTCATGCTCGCGGTCCGCTGACGACGCGCTGCTCACGGGTGCTTCGCATTCCGTGATGCTTCCGTTATCCTGGTCGGACTCATGGGCAGGCACACGGCAGACATCAGCTCCGACCGCGATCCCCGCGAGCACCTCGACCGTCAGGTCACGGGTGAGCGCCGCGCGGCACTGAACCGAACCCGCAACGCGGCGTCCCCGGTCTCGACGGCGAACCCGGCGACGGTCGCTCCGCAGACGGTTCCCGAGGTCACCGGTCCGGTGGCGATCGCGCCGAAGTCGGTGGCGGCCAACCGCCTGTCCGACGCGGCGGTCGCGCACGCGGTCCCGCGGACCCCCGCCGATCCGCGCATCGTCAAGCAGCGGCGTGCCCGGGCGACGAAGCCGGTCACCGACGCTCCGATCCGCGGCGTGAACACGTTCATGCGTCGTCGTGCCACGATCCCGGCGCTCTCCTTCTTCGCGGTGTTCGGGTTCGTCGGCGGCTCGCTGTTCAACCCGATGCAGCCCGACGTCGCCCAGGCAGCCGTGCAGACCACCGTGCTCGCGAAGGCCCCGGCTCCGCAGCAGTACTCGCCGCACGGCACCTACGCCGCGTTCGACGCCGGTCGCGACGAGTACGGCGTCACCGTCCCGAAGCCCAAGGTGACGAAGGCGCCGACGACGGAGACCACCGACACGACGACGAGCGACTCCTCGACGCAGTCGACCGCTGTCTCGGCGACGAACACGCTGGCAGCCGTCGCCGCGACCCCCGACCCGGGCAGCGCGCAGGCGATCGCCCTGCAGCAGGTCACCGCCCGCGGCTGGGGCACGGACCAGTACAACTGCCTCGTCTCGCTCTGGAACAAGGAGTCGGGCTGGCGGGTCAACGCCTACAACCCGAGTGGCGCCTACGGCATCCCGCAGGCCCTCCCGGGCAGCAAGATGGCTTCGGTCGGAGCCGACTGGCAGACCAACCCGGCGACCCAGATCACCTGGGGCCTGAACTACATCGCGGGCGTCTACGGCACCCCCTGTGGTGCGTGGGGTCACAGCCAGTCCTTCAACTGGTACTGATCGGCGTCCGGGGTGCCGCGGAGCAACCGGCCGCGGCGACCTCGGGGCCGCGGGCCTGAACCCGACGAGGAAACCGGCCTCGAGCGGCTGATGAGTTCCTGGAAGCGCACGGAGACCCGGCGCGGGCGCGAGTACGTCGTGCAGCCCGTGTCGAGTGCGTCCGCGCAGAAGGAGTACGTCTGCCCGGGCTGCGGCGGCACCGTCGTGCCGGGCACCGCGCACGTCGTGGTGTGGCGAGCCGACGGCGTCCTCGGAGACGAGGCCGACCTGGCATCCCGCCGTCACTGGCACAACCACTGCTGGAGCATCGCATGACCGACCAGCCCGCCCCGGCGTCGTCCGCACCGGCCCCGCCCGCCGCGCAGTCGGAGGAGATCCGGTCCGGCACCGAGTTGCCCGCCCGACGCACCGACGTCGAGCTCGTCACCGACGACCACCTGACGCTCGTCGGGGAACTCGCCGAACCGCTCGACCACCCGTCACGCGGCACCCTCGTCACACTGCACCCCCTGCCGACGGCGCACGGCTTCATGGACTCCCACGTCCTGAAGAAGGCGGCGGCGCGGCTGCCCGCGCTCGCGGACCTGGCGGTCCTGCGCTTCAACTTCCGGTCGGTGACCTCGCCGCGCGGCACCTCCGAGGGCGCCTTCGGCGACGGCGTCTCGGAAGGGTTCGACCTCCGCGCCGCGGTCGCCGAGGTCGTCGACCGCGGGCTCCCGACGCCGTGGCTCGTCGGGTGGTCCTTCGGCACCGAGGTGATCCTCAAGCACGCGATCGAGCACGTGGAGGCCGGTCACGTGGCGGGCGTCGTCCTGCTGTCGCCGCCGCTCCACCGCACGACGGACGCTGAGCTCGCGCGCTGGGCGGACGTCGAGGTCCCCGTGGTCGCGCTCGTTCCCGAGCACGACGACTTCCTCCGACCCGACGCCGCACGCGAACGGTTCGCTGTCGCGCCGTCGATCCGGGTGGAGCCGGTCGAGGGTGCCAAGCACCTCTGGGTGGGGGAGCGGTACGTCCGGATCGTGCTCGACCGGATCGCGGACCTCGTGGTCCCGGGGAGCGCGCCGCTGCCGACGCACTGGCCGGCCGGCGCCCGCTGACGCAGCCGACCGCGCTGTCAGCGCGAGCGGCCTGGAGGCTCAGGGCGCGCCTCCAGGCCGGTCACGTCAGCGTGTGATCGCGTCGGCGTCGGTCTGCGCGCCGGTCGCGTCGCCGTCCGCGCCGTCGCCGTCCGCACCGTCGGCGTCCGGCTCGGCCAGGAGGCCGGTGGCGTGCGTGAGCACGCCTCGCAGGTTCTCCAGGTAGCCCGCGACCGCGTCGCGCTCCGTCCGGATCGCCGCCAGCCGGTCCTCCGCGTCGGCGACGATGTCGGCGGTGCGCGCCTCGGCGTCCTCGACCATGCGGTGCACGCGCTCCTGCGCGTCCGCCACGATCGTCCGGGCGTGCTCCTGTGCCTCGGCGGTGCTCGTGCGCTCGAGGTCGTCCGCCTCCTGCTGCAGCCGCTCGGCGCGCTCTCGGGCTTCGGACGCCCGTCGCGTCGCCTCGGCGAGCTGCAGGTTCGCCTCGTCGAGGTACTTCTGCGTCTCCGTCACCGTCTCGTGGTGCTTCTGCAGGTACTCCTGCTCGGCGTCGTCGCGACGGGCGGCGAGCTCGGACTCGAGTGCCGTGTGCGCCTCCTCCCGCATCCGGGCGAGGTCGGCCGCGGCCTCGTCGCGTTCCCGGGCCAGTTCGGCGCGGGCGGTGTCGATCTCCTGGCGCAGGGCGGTGCGCTCGGCCTCGAGGGCTCCGATCTCGGCGGCACGGCGGTCGGCGATCTCGGTGTCGACCTCGGCGTGCTCCCGCTCGCGACGGGCCGCCAGTTCGTCCTCGTGGTCGCGTCGGGCGCGCTCCGCGGCGTCGTCCGCCTCGGCACGTTCGCGCTCGATGCGGGACCGGTGCTCCTCGAGCTCGCGGGCGATGCGGTCGGCCGTCTCCTGCACGAGCCGGTCGTTCTCCGCGCGGGTGCGCTCCTCGTCGACCCGCAGCTGGGCGCGTGCGGCCTCGACCTCCTGCTCGAGCGCCGTGCGTGCGGACGCCAGCTCCCGCTCCCACTCCGCGCGGGCGGCAGCGAGCGACTCCTCGGTGTCGCGGCGCAGGTCGGCGAGTTCGGCATCGAGCTCGGCGCGGCGGCGACCGACCTCGGCGGCGAGGTCCGCGCGGCCGGTCTCGAGTTCCGTCCGGTGCGCCCGCTGCTCCTCGGCCCGCTCGCGGTCCCAGGCGGCACGGCCCTCGGCCAGCTCGCGTTCGAGTGTGGCGCGACGCTCCGTCTCGGTCCGGTCGAGGTCCTCGACACGGCGGGCGTGGTCGGCCTCGAAGACGGCACGGCGGTGCTCGGTCTCGCGGTCCAGGTCCGCCGCCGCAGCTCGGGCGTCCGCGGACTCGCGCTGGACGGTCTCGCGGAGTTCGGCGACCTCGCGCTCGACCTGGGCGCGCAGGGCGTTGGTCTCCCGGATGGCGACGGAGCGCACCTCGGCGGCCTCCGTGACCGCGGCGCCGCGGACGGCCGCCCCCTCGTTGCGGGCGTCCTGCAGCAGCAGGCCGGCCTCGGCGCGGGCACGCTCGATCGTGTCGGCGGCCTCGGCCCGCGCGCGCGCCAGCTCGTCGGTCGCGCGGTTCCGGGCGTCGTCGAGGGTGTCGCGGGCCTCGTCACGCGCCTCCCGCAGGGTGCGCTCGGCCTCGGCCCGGCTCGACGCGCGCAGGCGCTGTGCGTCGATGTCGGCCTGGCTGATGAGGCGTGTCGACTGCTCCTCGGCGACGCGGAGGGTCGACTCGAGACGCGTCCCGAGGCCGCTGTACGTGGGGGTGCCGGCCTCGTCGAGCTCACCCTGCAGCTCCGCGACGCGGGACTGCAGCAGACGGATCTCCTTGGCGGCCTCGGCGCGGTCGTTGTTCGACTTGATCAGCTCGCGGCGCAGGTCACCGAGTGCGCGGTCGACCTCGTCGCGGCGGTACCCCCGCAGTTCGGCCCCGAACTCTGCCTCGTCGTTCGCCACGTGTCGCTCCTGGTGCTCGCCGGCGGACCCCAGCGGCCCGCGGGTCGATCGTAGCGTGGGCGTGGCCGGGGCATTCTGAGTCGCCGGCCACCGCGGACGGATGCGCCGCACAGGGATGCTCGGTATCGTGGACCGCTGATTCGCGCGCCGATCCCCACCCCGGCGCGGTAGGGAGAGAGATCCGTGCGATTCGTCCTGGCGATCGTCAGTTTCGTGGTCGGCCTGCTGTTGGTCGGCCTCGCGGTCGGGCAGCGCACCGTCTTCGCGCCGCCGTCCTCGCTCGTCGCCCAGACGTCGACGAAGAGCTCCGCCCCCGTGACCGTGATCCCGGGCAGCACGCTCAACGCGAACCCCGGCTACCAGCGCGTCAACGTCTCCGGATCGGGCAAGGTGTTCGCGGCGTACGGCACCAGCGCGGACGTCCGGGCCTGGATCGGTGACGCCGAGCACACCACGCTCCGCTACGACGCCGAGGACCACGCGCTCACCGGCAGGACGTCCGGCTCGGAGTCGAGCGTCCCCGACCCGCGCGGCAGCGACCTCTGGTACCAGGAGTACGACGGCGCCGGGCAGTTCACGGTGCGGCTGCCGGAGGACATGTCCGTGATCATCGTCGGCGACGGCACGAGCGCGGCCCCGAGCGACGTCTCGGTGACGTGGCCGCGCGACACCGCGACGCCGTCGGTCGGGCCGCTGCTCGTCGCCGGGGGCGTGTTCCTCCTGGGCGGCGTGGCCCTCCTCATCTGGGCCATCGTGCACCAGCGTCGTGGTCGTGGGCCGCGTCGGCGCAGCGGCGGCACCCGACCGCCGCGGGTCCGCGCGTCACGCCGTGCGGCGGCCGCCGGGGCACAGGTGCCGAGCCGGGGTCGGCGTGGTCGACGGTCCTTCGTCGTGCTGCCGATCATCGTCGTCGGAGCCCTCGGGCTCACCGGCTGCTCGGCCGAGTACTGGCCGCAGGGCGGTGCCGCCTCGCCCACGCCGACCGCCACGGCCACCGGCGCGGCGACGCAGGACGAGCCGGTCGCCGCGACGAAGCAGCAGATCACGCGCATCGTGCAGCGGATCGCAGCGGTCGCGAAGGAGGCCGACGGCCGGCGCGACGGCAAGCTCGCCGCCACCCGGTTCACGGGCGCCGCGCTCGACCTGCGCGAGGCCAACTACACGATCCGCGGCTCCGACCGCGACGTCGACGCGCCGCCGACGATCTCGGCCGACCAGGTCTGCGTCGCGCTGCCGCAGCAGACCGACTCGTGGCCGCGCACGGTCTTCGCGATCACCGCTGAGGACTGCTCCGCCAAGACCGCTGCCCCGCAGGCGCTCACCATGACGCAGGACTCCGCACGCGACCCCTACAAGGTGGCGTACGACGTCTCGCTCGAGGCCGACGCGCAGATCCCGACCCTCGCCCCGACCTCGGTCGGCGCCGCCCTGCTGTCACCGAGCACGAAGCTGCTCACGATCGCGCCCGACCAGGTCGCCTCGGCGTACGCCGACATCCTGTCGAACGACACGTCCAGCAAGTACGCGGACCTGTTCGACGTCGACGGCGACGCGCTCCGGAAGACGATCGGCAAGGCGTACAAGGACAAGAAGTCGCAGTCGCTGCCGGACACGGCGAAGATCGAGTACACGTCCGAGATCCCCGAGGACAGCTCGGTGGCGTTCGCGACCGACAAGGCCGGCGCGCTGGTGTCGGTGGACCTCGACGAGATCGAGACCGTCACACCGACCGCGTCCGGTGCCGAGGTGAACACCGAGGGTGCCGTGAAGGCGCTCTCCGGCGTCGACTCGAGCAATAAGGGCATCAGCGCCACCTACGGCGTCCAGGTGTTGTTCTCCGTGCCGCCCGTCGGCTCGGACGAGAAGGTGGTCCTGCTCGGTTTCACGCAGGGCCTGACCGCAGCGAGTGAGGTGCAATGAGCAACGTCCCCCCGACCCCGTCCGGCCTCCGCGGCGCGGTCGACCTGTCGTCCCTCGTCGACCGGGCCCAGCGTCCGGCGTCGACCCCGGCCACGAGCGGCACGCCCGCGTCGGCGGCTCCGAGCGGCGGACCCGCCGCGGGCGCCGACGGCGGTGCCGACCTGACCGTCCCGTCGCTCGTCCTCGACGTCACCGACCAGACGTTCCAGGACGCCCTGCAGCTGTCGACGGTCGTGCCCGTCATCGTAGACATCTGGGCCGAGTGGTGTGGGCCCTGCAAGCAGCTGTCGCCGATCCTGGAGCAGCTGACCGCCGAGTACGACGGCCGTGTGCTGCTCGCCAAGGTCGACGCGGACACGAACCCGCAGCTGGTGCAGGCGTTCCAGGCGCAGTCGATCCCGACGGTCGCCGCCCTCATCGGTGGTCGGCCGCTCGGGCTGTTCGTCGGTGCGCTGCCCGAGGCGCAGGTGCGCGACGTCTACGAGCAGGTGCTGGCCGCCGCCGAGCAGAACGGCGTCTCGGGTCGGGTCGCCGTCGACGGTGCCGCTCCCGCTGAGGTCGCGGAGCAGGGCGAGCCCGAGCCGGAGCCGCTCCCGCCGCACCACCAGGCCGCCTACGACGCCATCGAGCGGGGTGACTACGCCACCGCGGTCCAGGAGTACAAGACCGCGATCGCGCAGGACCCGCACGACCAGATGGCGGTCGCGGGCTTGGCGCAGGTGTCGCTCCTCGACCGGCTGCAGGGACACACCGCCGACGAGATCCGGGCCGCCGCCGCTGCGGGGCCGGACGACGTGGACGCCCAGCTCGGGGTCGCGGACCTCGACATCAGCGGCGGTCACGTCGAGGACGCCTTCGCACGGTTGCTCGACCTCGTCCCGACGGTGTTCGGCGCAGACCGTGAGCGCGTCCGCGTCCGGCTGGTCGAGTACTTCGAGCTGGTCGGGAGTGACGACCCGCGCGTCGTCGCGGCGCGACGACGGCTCGCGAACGCGCTCTACTGACGCGCTGCGGCGGTCTGCTCGCCCTGACCGACGGGAGGCGCGGTGCCAGCTGGCACCGCGCCTCCCGTCCGTCTGCGCCTCCCGTCGGTTCGGGTGGGCGCTCCGCGACCTTCGCCCGACCTAGCGGGCCAGCTTCAACCAGACCGCGCCGAGCGGCGGCACCACCAGGTGCGCCGACGCCGGTCGTCCGGCCCACGGGGTCTCCTCCGCGGTGACCACGCCCAGGTTGCCGACGCCGGAACCGCCGTACTCGGTGGCGTCCGTGTTCAGCACCTCGTGCCACGCACCGGCGGCGGGCAGACCGAACCGACGCTCCACGGGGACGCCGGAGAAGTTCACGAAGACCGCGAGCCGGTCGTCACCGTCCTTCCGCAGGAACCCCAGCGTGGAGTGCGGCGCGTCACCGCCCTCGATCCACTCGAACCCGTCCGGCGTGGAGTCGTGCGTCCACAGCGCCGGCGTCTGGCGGTACACCCGGTTCAACGCGGCGACGAGGTCTTGCACACCGAGGTGTCCCGGGTCGTCGAGGAGCCACCAGTCGAGCCCTCGGGCCTCCGACCACTCCTGCGACTGGGCGAACTCCTGCCCCATGAAGAGCAGCTGCTTGCCCGGGTGCGCCCACATGAAGGCGAGGTAGGCGCGCACGTTCGCGAGCTTCTGCCACTCGTCGCCCGGCATCTTCCCGAACAGCGAACCCTTGCCGTGCACGACCTCGTCGTGGCTGATCGGCAGCGTGAACTGCTCGCTGAACGCGTAGACGAGCGAGAAGGTGATCTCGTCGTGGTGGTAGCTGCGGTGCACGGGCTCGCGGCCGATGTACTCGAGCGAGTCGTGCATCCAGCCCATGTTCCACTTCTGCCCGAACCCGAGACCGCCCGCACTCGTGGGCTGGGTGACCCCCGGCCACGAGGTGCTCTCCTCGGCGATCATCACGATGCCGGGGTAGCGCTTGTAGGCGGTGGCGTTCGTCTCCTGCAGGAAGGAGATCGCGTCGAGGTTCTCGCGACCGCCGTGGATGTTCGGGAGCCAGTCGGTCCGCGAGTAGTCCAGGTAGAGCATCGAGGCCACGGCGTCGACCCGGAGGCCGTCGATGTGGAACTCCTCGAGCCAGTACAGCGCGTTCGCCACCAGGAAGTTCCGGACCTGGGGGTGCCCGAAGTCGAACACGTACGTGCCCCAGTCGAGCTGCTCGCCACGGCGGGGGTCCGGGTGCTCGAACAGGGCGTGCCCGTCGAACTTCGCCAGTGCCCACTCGTCCTTCGGGAAGTGTCCGGGAACCCAGTCCATGATCACGCCGATGCCCGCGCTGTGCAGCCGGTCGATGAGGTAGCGCAGGTCGTCCGGCGTGCCGAAGCGCGCGGTCGGGGAGTAGTACCCCGTGACCTGGTACCCCCACGACCCGCCGAACGGGTGTTCCGCGAGGGGGAGGAACTCGACGTGCGTGAACCCGAGGTGCTGCACGTGGCCGATCAGCTGGTCGGCAGTGTCCCGGTACGACAGGCCGGGGCGCCACGACCCGAGGTGCACCTCGTAGACGCTCATCGGCCGGTCGTGCGTGGTCGTGCGAGCCCGGTGTTCCATCCAGGCGGTGTCGCCGTCGCTCCACTCGTACGACGACGAGGTGATGATCGACGCGGTCGCCGGGGGGACCTCGGTGCGGCGTGCGAACGGGTCGGCCCGTTCAACCCAGCCGGAGTCGGTGAGGATCTGGAACTTGTACCGCTGCCCCTCGAGCGCGCCGGGCCAGAACAGCTCCCACACACCGAGGTCGGTGAGCCGACGCATCGCGGTGGTGCGGCCCTCCCAACCCTCGAAGTCGCCGATCACGCGCACGGCGGTGGCACGGGGAGCCCACACCGTGAACGCCACCCCGTCGACGCCGTCCACCGTCTTCACGTGCGCTCCGAGGTGGTGCCAGAGCTGTTCGTCGCGGCCTTCACCGAAGAGGTGCAGGTCGAGCTCGCCGATCGTCGGCGCGAAGCGGTACGCGTCGTCGGTCGTCCACGTGATGTCGTCGCCGTCGCCCTCGGGGTCGGGGTCGTAGTCGGCCTCGACCCGGTAGCGCCCGAGCGTGCCCGGCGTCGCTCCCGCCCACAGCCCGTCGCCCTCGTGGACGAGTTCGACGTCGTCGCCGTCGGGGCGGACGACCCGGACGGCGGTCGCGAGGTGCCGCACGACCCGGATGCTCGTCCCGCCGTCGACCGGGTGCGGCCCGAGGACGTCGTGGGGCTGCGACCAGCGGGCTTCGGCGACCTGCTGGCGGAGCCACTCCTCGATCGGTGCCGGACGGGGGCCGGCCGAGGTCGAGGCCGGGGCGGTTCCGGTGGTGGTGGTGGCGGTGTCACTGTCCGGTGCTGCGGCGGTCTCGCTGCTGCTGGCCGTGGCGCTGTCGGTCCCGGTGCCGTTGCCGTCGGTCCGGGTGTCGTCGCGGCTGGTGGCGGTCTCGTCGCCGTCGGTCACGGTGTCGGGTGCCGTGCTCGTGGCTGCCACCGGCGAGCCGCCCTCCGAGGTCGGGGCGTCGGCACCGTCGTCCGACGGGGCGGGGCCGGCGCCCGCACCGTTCGAGGACGGGTCCGCTGTGTTCTCCGCGGTCAGGTGCCGCGGATGCGAGGCATCGTTCGCGTGGCCGGCGAGCGTGGCCGACTCCGGGACGCCACGGTCCGGTGCCTCGCGCTGCGCCGGCGGAGCGCCGGGCAGGTCCTCGCCGGGGGCCGAGACCCGGGGTTCGTAGCGCGGCTCGGAGGCTGCCCGTGGCGAGCGGACGCCCGCACCGGCGGCGTCGGCGGTCTGGTCGGGCCGGGGCGGTACGGTCGGGGCGACGTGCTGCGCGGGGTGCGTCGGACGAGGGGTGTCCGCGGGCATGCGCCTCGGCAGCACGGCGGGCGGGGGCGGCGGCACCGGAGGCACACTGGGACCCTGCCCGCGTCCGGCCTGCGGAGGCTGCGGGGCCTCCGACCGTGCGTCCCGAGTCCGCGCGGTGGTCGTCGGGTCGGTGCTCGTCGGGTCGGTGTTCGTCTGGTCGGTGTTCGTCGGGTCGGCGCTTGTCTGGTCGGTGTTCGTCGGGACCGTCTTCTTCGGGTCCGTCGGGGTCGGTTCGGCGTCGGTCATCGGTGCGGTCCCTCCACGACGAGCAGGTGCACGGGCTCCTGGAACGCATCCAGGCGCACGTAGTTGGACGATCCCCACACCCAGCGCTGACCGGTCACGACGTCACGGACGTCGAAGGGCTCCTCGGTCGGCAGCCCGAGGGCCGCGAGGTCGAGGTGCACCGTGGTCTCGCGCGCCGAGTGCGGGTCGAGGTTCGCGACGACGATCACGGTGTCGTCGCGTCCGGAGCGCACGTAGCGCCCGGGCAGGTGCTTCGAGTACACGACGATCGCCGGGTCCTCGGCGTCGTGCACGTGCAGGTTCCGCAGCTGGCGGAGTGCGGGGTGCGCGGCGCGGAAGCGGTTGAGCATCGTCACGTACGGCGCGAGGCTCGCTCCCTCGGCCTCCGCCAACGCGAAGTCGCGCGGCTTGTACTCGTACTTCTCGTTGTCGATGTTCTCCTCGGAGCCCGGGCGGGCTACGTCCTCGAACAGCTCGTAGCCGGAGTACATGCCCCACGTCGGTGCGCCGGTGGCGGCGAGCGCTGCCCGTACCTTGTAACCGGCGCGACCGCCGAACTGCAGGTACTCGGTGAGGATGTCCGGCGTGTTCACGAACAGGTTGGGCCGGAGGTAGGCGCTCGTCTCGTGGCTGAGCTCCTCGAAGTACGACTCGATCTCCTCCCGCGTGTTCCGCCAGGTGAAGTACGTGTACGACTGCTGGAAGCCGACCTCCGCGAGGGCCCGCATCATCGCCGGGCGCGTGAAGGCCTCGGCGAGGAACACCGTGTCGGGGTGCTCGTCGCGGATCTCGCGGATCACGCGCTCCCAGAACCAGAGCGGCTTCGTGTGCGGGTTGTCGACGCGGAAGATCCGGATGCCGAACGACATCCAGTGGCGCAGGACCCGCAGGACCTCGGCGACCAGACCCTCGGGGTCGGAGTCGAACTGGATCGGGTAGATGTCCTGGTAGCGCTTGGGCGGGTTCTCGGCGGTCGCGATCGAGCCGTCGGCGCGCTGCGTGAACCAGTCCGGGTGCTCGGTGACCCACGGGTGGTCGGGCGAGCACTGCAGGGCGAAGTCGAGCGCGACCTCCATCCCGGTGTTCTTGGCGGTCTCCACGAACTCGCGGAAGTCGTCCTCGGTGCCGAGGTCGGGGTGGATCGCGTCGTGGCCGCCGTCGGCCGACCCGATGGCCCAGGGGCTGCCGGGGTCGTTCGGCCCGGCGTCGAGCGTGTTGTTCGGTCCCTTGCGCGCCGTGGTGCCGATCGGGTGGATCGGCGGGAGGTACACGACGTCGAACCCCATCCGCGCGACCGCGGGGAGCCGCCGTGCCGCCGTCCGGAAGTCACCGCTCTTCCAGGAGCCGTCCGCGTTCTTCTTCGCGCCCTCGCTCCTCGGGAAGAACTCGTACCAGGCGCCGACTCCCGCTCGGGCCCGCTCGACGTCGAGCAGCTGTGCGGGGGAGTGCGTGCGCAGGGAGGTGAGCGGCGAGTCCTCGACCTCCGATGCGACACGGGGGTCGTCGACGGCCGCGAGCCGCTCCGTCGGGTCGAGCGACGTGTCACGGACCCGCGCAGCGGCGCGAGCGGGTGCCGGGGAGTCGGTCTCGGCTGCGAGTCGGTCGAGCAGCACGCCACCGTCGAGGAGGGTCGCCTCGGTGTCCACGCCCGCGGCGATCTTCAGCCGCGCCGCGTGGATCCACGTCGCCCAGTCGTCCGAGAACGACTCGACGTGCCACGACCAGACACCGGTGTGGTCGACCTGGACGGTCGCCTCGTACCGGTCGGTCCCGGGCGCGACGAGGGTCATCGGGACCGTCCTGGTGCCGCCGTCGGGTCGTTCGAGGACGAGCTCGGCGCCGATGACACCGTGCCCCTCGCGGAACACGGTCGCGCCGAACGTGATCACCTCGCCGTCGAACGCCTTGCTGGGGTACCCGTTGGGCGTCGTCGGTGCGAGTTCGGTGATGGGGATGCGCCCGGGCTTCGGTCGCCGGGGTCGGTCTGCGGTGGCCACGGAGCCGACGCTACCCGGCTGGGCGCTCCGCGTTCACCGGAACGCGCCTCCCTTGGACGGTGCGCGTGTCGCACCCGCCTGTGCAGGGGACGGCCTGGAGGCGCGTGCCGGCGCCGCCACGCGCCTCCCGTCCGTCGCCCCACCGCGACGTTCCGACCCATCGCACGCGGAATGGAAAGCCGATCCGCTCGTAGTCGGTCGGAAAGAACGACACCCTACGAGCGGAACGGTCACCTACGAGCGGAACGGTCACCGACGAGCGGAACGGTCACCGACGAGCGGAACGGTCACCGACGAGCGGAACGGTCACCGACGAGCGGAGCGGTCACCGACGAGCGGAACGGTCACCTACGAGCGGGAGCGCCGCCTACTCGACCTCGAACACGTGGATGCCCGGCCCGTACGCCGTGAACACCTGCCCGGCCGGTCGGAGCCGCCGGTGGTCCCGGTGCTTCTCGCTCGACCACGCCAGTCGGTACCCGACCACATCCTCACGCACCGGCAACACCAGGTCCCGCGTCCGCCCGCTGCCGTGCACGACGACGAGCACCCGGTCCTCCGGCTCGTGCTCGGGCGTCGACTCGACGTAGTACTGCACCGCACGGTGGATCGGCTGGTCCCACGCCTCGACGGTCATCGGACCCCCGTCCGGCCCGTACCAGGTCATCCGGGAGGCGCTCGGCGTCTCCTGCCCCTCGACGCCGAACCGGCTCGGACGGAGCGCCGGGTGCGCCGCACGCAGCCGGGTGAGCTCGGCCACCGTGTTCGTCATCGACTCGGCGTCCTCGTCGTCCGACCAGTCCACCGGCGTCAGGTCGTCCGACACCACGTACGCGTTGTTGTTGCCGTGCTGGGTCCTGCTGCGCTCGTCGCCGGCGGTGATCATCGGGACCCCGGCGGAGAGCAGCAGGGTGCCGAACAGGTTCCGCATGCTCCGCCCCCGCGCGGCCCGCACCCCGCGGTCCTCGGTCCGGCCCTCGACGCCGTGGTTGAACGACCGGTTGTCGTCCGAGCCGTCGCGGTTCTCCTCGCCGTTCGCCTCGTTGTGCTTGCGGTCGTAGGACACCAGGTCGAGGAGCGTGAAGCCGTCGTGCGCGGTCACGAACCCGACGCCCGCGAGTGGCCCGCGCTCCGCCCCGAACAGGTGCCGCGACCCGGTGAGCGCCCCGGCGAGCGCACCGATCCCCGTCCGTGGGGCCCCGAGCCGCCGCTCCTCGGCGATGTCGGTCAGCCAGAACTGCCGCACCGTGTTGCGGAACCCGTCGTTCCACTCGCTGGTCCCCGCGCCGAACGCGCCGGTGCGCCACCCGTCCGGACCGACGTCCCACGGCTCCGCGACCACCAGGACGTCCCGCAGGTCGGGGTGCTGCCGGATCCGCTCGAGCAGCGGGTGCGCCGGGTCGAACACGTGCCGCGCGTCGCGGCCGAGCGCTGCCATCAGGTCGAACCGGAAGCCGTCGACGCGGACCTCGCGCGCCCAGTAGCGCAGGCTGTCCACGATCAGGTCCGCGGTGGCGGTCACCGACGTGTCGAGGGTGTTCCCACAGCCGGTGGTGTCGTAGTAGGTGTCGTCGGTCGCCCACCGGTACCGGTTCGCGCCGTCGAGCCCGCGGAGCGACGACGTCGGCCCGCCGAGCCCTTCCTCGGCGGTGTGGTTGTAGACGACGTCGAGGACCACCTGGATCCCGGCCTCGTGCAGCAGCCGCACCATGCCCTTGAACTCGCGAAGGACGGCGGAGGCCCCGGCGGCCCGGGCTGCGGGCGAGGCGTACGCGGCATGCGGCGCGAAGAACCCGAGCGTGTTGTACCCCCAGGCGTTCTCCCGCCCGGCGTCCCGCAGCCAGCGCTCGGTGTCGAACGCGTGCACCGGCAGGAGCTCGATCGCGGTGACGCCGATGCGGTGCAGGTGCGCGATCGTCGACGCGTGAGCCACACCGGCGTACGTGCCGCGGAGCTCGTCCGGCAGGTGCGGGTTGGCGGCGGTGAGCGTGCGGACGTTCGCCTCGTACAGCACCGTGCGGTCCAGCGACGTCGTCGGTGCGGCCCCGTCGCCCCAGTCGAACGTCTCGTCGACGACCTCGCTCGTCCACCGCGCGGGGGAGTCGGTCGCGACGATGCCGCGCGCCGCCGGGTCGAGCAGCGGCCGCGCGGGGTCGAAGTCGTGGCGGGGCCCGGCCGGACCGTCCGCGAGCAGGTGGTAGCGGTCACCCGGACGCACACCGGGCACGTCGACCGTCCAGCGGTCCGACCCGTCCTGGCGCCCGAGCGGGAACGTGCCACGGCCCTCGACCACGAGCGTGACGGCGGTCGCGGTCGCGGAGTGCGTCGTGAACCGGCCGGAGCCGTCGGCGAGGACGAACCCCGGCAGGGCGTCGGTCGCGGTCTCGTGCATGCCGTCCAGCGTACGAGGGGCCGCGGGTATCCTGGAAACGCCCGATCAGGGGGCAGGCATCGTCGATGGGAGAGCAGTGTGACGGTCTACCTGGACCACGCCGCGACGACGCCGATCCTGCCCGGGGCGCTCGCCGCGTTCACCGATGCGCTGCAGACCGTCGGCAACCCGTCGTCGATCCACTCCGCGGGACAGCGGGCGCGCATGCTCCTCGAGGACGGTCGCGCCGCGGTCGCCCGGTCCCTCGACGCCGACCCGGTCGAGGTGGTCTTCACCTCCGGCGGGACCGAGAGCATCAACCTCGCGGTGAAGGGACTGTACTGGGCGCGGCAGCAGGACCGTCCCCGACCCCGCATCGTCGTGCCGGCGGGCGAGCACCACGCGACCGTCGACACGGTCGAGTGGCTGGAGCGCCACGAGGGCGCGGTCGTGGACGTGGTCCCGTTGGACGCGCAGGGGCGCGTGGACACGGCCGCCCTGGAGGCACGGCTCGCCTCCGCCGACGACGTCGCCCTGGTCACGTTCCTCTGGGCCAACAACGAGGTCGGGACGCTCCAGCCGGTGCGGCGGATCGTCGAGACCGCGCACGCCGCCGGCGTGCCGGTGCACTGCGACGCGGTGGCCGCCTACGGGCAGGTCCCGTTGTCGTTCCGGGAGTCCGGGCTCGACGCGCTGAGCGTCTCCGCGCACAAGGTGGGCGGTCCGGTGGGCATCGGGGCGCTCGTCCTCGGGCGCCGTGCCACGGTCGAGCCGCTCATCCACGGCGGCGGGCAGCAGCGCCAGGTACGCAGCGGCACGCAGGACGCTCCGGCCGCGGCGTCGTTCGGGGTGGCCGCCACCGCTGCGGCGGCCGTGGCGGCGGCCGGTGACGACGCCGTGCGGGCGCTGCGGGACCGTCTCGTGGCGGGCGTCCGTGCGGCGGTGCCGTCCGCCCGGCTCATGGGCGACCCGGTCGACCGGCTGCCCGGCAACGCGCACTTCACCTTCGCGGGGTGCGAGGGTGACTCGCTGCTGTTCCTGCTCGACGCGGCCGGGGTCGCGGTGTCCACCGGATCGGCGTGCCAGGCGGGCGTGCCCGAGCCGTCGCACGTGCTCCTCGCCATGGGTCTGTCGGAGGAGGACGCCCGCGGAGCCCTGCGGATCACGCTGGGGCACACCACGACGGACGCCGACGTCGACGCGTTCCTCACAGCCCTGCCCGACGCCGTGGCGCGCGCGAGCGCGGCGGGCATGGCGTCCCGCGCGCCCGTCCTCGGGCGCTGACCGGTCCTCCACAGCCGGCCGTCCCGGCACCGGCGTCCACAGGCACGACGCGGGCCGTGCCTCCCGGGCGGAGAGCGCCGGTAGGATCGACGATCATGGTCGAACTGGACTTCTCCGAGCAACTCTCCGCCCTCCGCGAGACGTTCGGCAACATCCGCTCCGTGGTCGACGTCGACCGCCTGCAGCGGGAGATCGCCGAACTCAGCGAGCAGGCGGGCGCACCCGACCTGTGGGACGACGTCGAGCACGCGCAGCAGGTGACGAGCGCGCTGTCGCACCGGCAGGCCGAGCTCCGGAAGATCACCGACACCGAGCAGCGGATCGACGACCTCGAGGTCCTCGTCGAGATGGCGAACGAGGCCGACGACCAGGACTCCGCGGACGAAGCGCACGCCGAGCTCAAGGCGATCCAGAAGACCATGGGCGACCTCGAGGTGCAGACGCTCCTCGACGGCGAGTACGACGAGCGCCCCGCCGTCATCACGATCCGTGCCGGTGCCGGTGGTGTCGACGCCGCCGACTTCGCCGAGATGCTCCTGCGCATGTACCTGCGCTACACCGAACAGCACGGCTACAAGACCACCGTGATGGACACCTCCTACGCCGAGGAAGCGGGCATCAAGTCGGCGACGTTCGAGGTCGACGCGCCCTACGCCTTCGGTACCCTGTCGGTGGAGGCCGGGACGCACCGACTCGTCCGCATGTCGCCGTTCGGTGCTGCGGGCAAACGCCAGACGTCGTTCGCCGCGGTCGAGGTCATCCCGCTCATGCCGGAGACCGAGGCGATCGACATCCCCGAGAACGACATCCGGGTCGACGTCTTCCGTTCGTCGGGGCCCGGTGGTCAGTCCGTCAACACGACCGACTCCGCCGTCCGCATCACCCACCTGCCGACCGGCACCGTCGTGTCGATGCAGAACGAGAAGTCGCAGATCCAGAACCGGGCCGCCGCCATGCGCGTCCTGCAGTCGCGCCTGCTCCTGCTGAAGAAGGAAGAGGAGAACGCGAAGAAGAAGGAGCTCGCTGGCAACATCACCGCGAGCTGGGGCGACCAGATCCGCTCGTACGTCCTCGCGCCGTACCAGATGGTGAAGGACCTCCGGAGCGAGCACGAGGTCAACAACCCGTCCGCGGTGTTCGACGGCGACCTCGACGGGTTCATCAACGCGGGCATCCGCTGGCGCAAGCAGGGCGACGACGACTGAACGGATCCGAGCACTCCCGAGCCGCGCGCCTCGGTTGATTTCGGGTCGGGTCGACCTACCCTGATCCGGTCATGATCAAATTCGACCAGGTCACCAAGGTGTACTCGGGCAACCCGAGTCCTGCGCTCGACGACATCTCCCTCGAGATCCTCAAGGGCGAGTTCGTCTTCCTCGTGGGCGCGTCCGGCTCCGG
Source organism: Curtobacterium sp. 'Ferrero' (assembly GCF_002412165.1). Classification (GTDB taxonomy): domain Bacteria; phylum Actinomycetota; class Actinomycetes; order Actinomycetales; family Microbacteriaceae; genus Curtobacterium. Next base: position 25,977 of record NZ_NXIA01000013.1, on the reverse strand, counting down.
CAAGTCCAGCTTCCTGCGCCTCGTGCTCAAGGAGGAGAAGCCCTCCCGCGGGCAGATCCACGTGCTCGGGCAGCGTCTCGGCAGCCTGTCGTCCCGCAAGGTCCCCTACTTCCGGCGGAACCTCGGCGTCGTGTTCCAGGACTTCCGACTCCTGCCGAACAAGAACGTGTTCGACAACGTCGCGTTCTCGCTGCAGGTGATCGGCAAGAGCAAGGGCTTCATCAGCGAGGCCGTCACCGACGTACTCAAGCTCGTCGGTCTCGCCGGCAAGGCCACCCGCATGCCGCACGAGCTCTCCGGTGGTGAGCAGCAGCGTGTCGCGATCGCGCGTGCCGTCGTGAACAAGCCGGCGATCCTCCTCGCGGACGAGCCGACCGGCAACCTCGACCCGACGACGTCCGCGGGCATCATGGCGCTCCTCGAGCGGATCAACCAGGGCGGCACCACCGTCCTCATGGCCACGCACGACGCGAGCATCGTGAACCAGATGCAGCGCCGCGTCATCGAACTGTCGAACGGCACCGTGCTGCGCGACGAGCAGTCCGGCGGCTACCAGACCCAGGCCGTCCCGATCCAGCGAGGCTCCACCGTGTCGAACACCACCGGCATCCAGACCATCCCGGGGATCATCCGATGAGGCTCGGTCTCGTCATGTCCGAGGTCGGCTCGGGACTCCGGCGCAACGCGTCGATGGTCGTCTCCGTCGTCCTCGTGACCTTCATCTCGCTGACCTTCGTGGGCACCGCGATCCTGCTGCAGATGCAGATCAACCAGATGAAGGGGTACTGGTACGACCGGGCGCAGGTCGCCGTCTACCTCTGCACGGACACCGACACCACCGGCAACTGCACGGGCGCGAAGGCGACGGCCGACCAGCAGGCACAGGTGAAGGCGCAGCTCGAGTCGTCGACGCTGAAGCCGTACATCGAGAAGTTCTACTTCGAGGACCAGCAGGACGCCTACACCCGGTTCAAGCAGCAGTTCAAGGACTCGCCCGCCACCGAGTTCGTCAAGCCCGAGTACCTCAACGAGACCTACTGGGTGAACCTCAAGAACCCGTCGCAGTCCGACGTCCTCGTGGAGAGCCTGTCCAAGGTCGCCGGCGTGCAGAGCGTGGTCGACCAGCGCGGGTACCTGCAACCGATCTTCAACCTGCTCAACGCCTCGTCGTACACGGCGATCGGCATCGCGGCGCTCATGCTCGTCGCGGCCGTACTGCTCATCGCGACCACGATCCGGTTGTCGGCGTTCAGTCGACGGCGGGAGCTCGGGATCATGCGACTGGTCGGGGCGTCGAACCGGTTCATCCAGACACCGTTCGTGCTCGAGGGGGTGATCGCCGCAGCCATCGGAGCCGTCCTCGCCGGTGGGGCGATCGTCGCCGTCGTGTGGTTCTTCGTCCGGAACTACCTGGCGATCCGGTTCTCCGGCACGGCGTTCATCGGCATGGGGGACGCGGCCATCGTGGTCCCGGCCGTGATCGTCATCGGCGTGCTGCTCGCGGGGCTGTCGGCATCGATCGCCATCCGCCGCTACCTGAAGGTGTAGCTGAGCCGCACCCGCCGCTGCCGCTGCCGCTGCCGCGCGCCGCGTGCCGCTGCCCCGAGTCTCGGCCGGGCGGACTGATTCGCGGCGATCAGGCCACGGAACTGTCCGCGGAGCCGAGTCTCGGGTCCGGCAGCACGACGCGCGCGAGCCCGACGCGCCGGGAAGATGCGACGCACCGCTGGTGTTCAGTAGTCTGTAGGGCTGCGCCGGACACCGGGTCCGGAGCGCGCCCGCTCGGGAGGAGTCGTCATGGCCAAGGAACGCGGTGAGAAGGTCGTCGCCACGAACCGTCGCGCCCGGCACGACTACCTGATCGAGGACACGTACGAGGCGGGGATGGTGCTCTCCGGCACCGAGGTGAAGTCCCTGCGCCAGGGACGCGCCTCGCTGGTCGACGGGTACGCCTTCATCGACGGCGGAGAGGCCTGGCTCGACGCCGTGCACATCCCGGAGTACACCGAGGGCACGTGGAACAACCATTCGCCCCGGCGCAAGCGGAAGCTGCTCCTGCACAAGCAGCAGATCGTCAAGATCTCGCACAAGACCGCGCAGGGCGGGTACACGTTGGTGCCGCTGCAGATCTACTTCCACGACGGCCGGGCCAAGGTGGAGATCGCGGTCGCCAAGGGCAAGCGCGAGTTCGACAAGCGCCAGGCGCTCCGCGAGAAGACCGACAAGCGTGAGGCTGAACGGGCCATGCGCCTGCGGAACCGCGTCGGCGAGTAGCGTGGCGCGCCCCGGTCGACTAGACTGGGGGACCGCCTGAACGGCGGATTGGGAACTCAACAGTGTGACAGCGGCTCGTCTGTCGGCCCGTACGGGGATGATCGGTTTCGACATCGCCTGTGTGCCGACGGGAAGCGGGCCGAGGACCCACGGTCATCTCGTGAACGATCCGTGGAAAACAACAAGTGCCAATTCCAAGCGCACTGACTTCGCTCTCGCTGCGTAAGCAGCCCAGCACATGAAGTCCGTCGGCCAGGTGACCGTCCCCTAACCTGATCCCGGCGTCATCCAGAGGACTCGCTGCACGGTTGTGCCTCAGGGCCGTGCGGGACTTGCACTGAGACTGGGCCCGTCGTCCAAGATGCCGGTAGCAATGGACGGGGCCGAGCAGAACGCCTCATCCGGCTACGCCCGTAGAAGACGTCGAATCGCAGCGTTGGACGGGGGTTCGATTCCCCCCATCTCCACCAACGCCGACGGAGGCCGCTGTCACGCAGAGTTCCCCGGACGCCCCGCTCATCCGAGCGGGGCGTTCGTCGTCTCCGTCCTGCTCGGGACGCTGTCGGTCTCCGGGAATAGGCTCGAGCCACCGGCGCGAGGACACGCCCGCGCCCACCGAGAGAGGCGCGAGTGTGGTGCAGGAGATCGCGATCCGAGTCCGTCTGCGCGAGCAGGAACGCCTGAGCCTGGGGGAGTACGAGCGCGTCGTCGGGTCGGTCGCCTCGGTCGCCGCGCTGATCCCGTGGCTGTCGACTCCGGACGCCAGGCTGGTGCTCCGCGGTCGTGCCGCCGAACCCGTCCGCGTCGAGACCGTCACGTACGGCGCGGTGTTCGAGATGCTCGTCGTCCTCGACCAGCGGTCGGCCACCGTCGAACGAGCCGCGGCGGCGGTGGCCGCACTCATCGCATCGGTGCGGGACGAGTCCGTCGCCGACGACGCGTCCGGGGTGGTCGGCGAGCTCGACCGGCTCGACCGCTCCGCTCCCCGCGGCCGCTCCGTCGCCGAGCGTGCCCTGCGGTCCGTGCTCGAGGGAGCCCGAGCGGACGTCCTCGCCCGACGGACCACGACGCGGGTGCGAGCCGCGCAGGCACTCCTCCGGCTCGCGGAGGACGGCGCCGAGCTCGAGGTCGAACGCGTCGCAGACGCGCTGGCGCCCGCGGTCGAGGAGCAGCCGGTCGAGGTCACCGCCGACACCGGCGCCGAGGTCGTCGTGGGGTCCGTCAGCGGGACCGACGACGACGAGCAGGCCGAGCGGCAGGACGGCGCGGACGACGGCGGCGAGGACGACCACGGCGCCGAGGCACCCGCAGGCACGCAGGACGGCGGGAAGAAGGACGGCGGGAAGAAGGCCGAGAAGAAGAAGGCCGAGAAGCAGAAGGCCGAGAAGCAGAAGGACGGCGGGAAGAAGGCCGAGAAGCAGAAGGCCGGCGGGAAGAAAGCCGACAAGAAGAAGGCCGAGAAGAAGAAGGCCGAGAAGAAGAAGGCCGAGAAGCAGGCCGGGAAGAAGGCCGACAAGCGCGGGAAGTAGCGTGAGCCTGTGGGATTGTACAGGGCGGATGTTTCCACCTCGTTAAATAATCCGGCGAACCCGCCGTCGAGTGCCATTGTCGTTGCACGCGACCCCCGAGGGAGGGGTGGCGTCATTCGACAGGAGCAACAGTGGCAACAACGACGACACAGGCGCTGCCGGACACCGGCCTCAAGCGCAACGTCGGCTTCATCGGGCTCATCTGGGCATCGACGGGGTCGATCATCGGGTCCGGGTGGCTCTTCGGGTCGCAGGAGGCCCTGAAGACAGCGGGTCCCGCCGCGATCATCTCGTGGCTCATCGGCGGTGTGGCGGTCCTCGTCCTCGCCCTCGTGCACGCCGAACTCGGCGGCATGTTCCCGATCGCGGGCGGAACGGCGCGGTTCCCGCACATCGCGTTCGGTGGCGTGGCCGGCGCATCGTTCGGCTGGTTCTCGTGGCTGCAGTCGGTCACGGTCGCGCCGATCGAGGTCGAGGCCATGATCAAGTACGCGCAGCACTGGGAGTTCGCCCACCCGTGGCTGCACACCACGGTCGTGGACGGCGAGACGCAGCAGCTGCTCACCGGGTCCGGCATCGCGGTCGCGATCGTGCTGATGGCCATCGTCACCGCGGTCAACCTGCTGAGCGTCCGCATCCTCGCGAACACGAACTCGGCCGCGACGTGGTGGAAGGTCGCGATCCCCCTCCTGGTCATCATCGTGCTCGCCTTCAGCGGCTTCCACGGCAGCAACTTCACCGCGGCCGACGGCTTCCTCCCGGGCGGGGCGAAGGGCATCCTCGCGGCGGTGTCGACCTCCGGCATCATCTTCGCGTTCCTCGGGTTCGAGCAGGCGGACCAGCTCGCCGGCGAGGCGAAGAACCCCAAGCGCGACATCCCGCGCGCGGTCATCGGCTCGGTCATCATCGGCCTGGTGATCTACCTGCTCCTGCAGGTCGTGTTCCTCGGCGTGCTCCAGTCGAACGTCATCCAGGGGTCCTGGGCGACCGCGGACTTCACGAAGTACACCGGTCCGTTCGCCGACATCGCGATGGCGGCCGGCATCACCTGGCTGGCGGTGATCATCTTCATCGACGCGATCATCTCGCCCGGTGGCACCGGCCTGATCTACGTGACGGCGACGACCCGCATCTCGTACGGGCTCAGCCGCAACGGCTACTTCCCGAAGGCGTTCGAGTGGACGACGAAGGCCGGTGTGCCGTGGGTCGGCCTGGTCACCGCGTTCGTCGTGGGCTGCGCGTGCTTCGCGCCGTTCCCGTCGTGGCAGGGTCTGGTCTCGCTCATCACGAGCGCCTCGGTGCTCATGTACGCGGGTGCGCCGCTCGCCCTCGGCGCGTTCCGGAAGCGGATCCCCGAGGTCGAGCGCCCGTACCGGATGCCGGCGGCGAGCGTGCTCGCACCGGTCGCGTTCGTCATCGCGAACCTCATCATCCTCTGGACCGGGTGGGACACCGACTGGAAGCTCGGCATCGCGATCCTCATCGGAGCGGTCGTCATCGTCCTGAACAACGTGTTCCGGGGCGCGTCCAGCGTGCAGCCGCGGTGGGACTGGAAGGCAGCCCAGTGGCTGCTGCCCTACCTGGTCGGCATGGGACTCATCGTGTTCCTCAGCGATTTCGGACCGCTCACGACGCCGGTCTTCCCGCTGTGGGTCGACATCGTCGTCGTCGCGGTGTTCTCGCTGGTGATCTACTACTGGGCCGTCAACTCCGCCAGCACGCGGGAGGAGATCCTCCGCACCGCCGAGGACGTCCGCGAGGTCGAGGAGTCGAACGTGGTGGAGCCCGTCCACCACTGAGTCCGCCACCGGATCGCAGGGGGCGACACGAGACGGACGGGAGGCCCGTGGCGATGCCGCCACGGGCCTCCCGTCCGTCCGTCGGTCGCCCGGCGACCGCCCGGTCAGAAGTCGAACAGGTTCGCGCGGATCCCCCCGTCCCCGTACTCCCGGCGGAGCAGCCCGCGCTTCCGGAGCACGGGCACCAGGTCGCCGAGCATCCGGTACACCTGCGCCGGGTGCAGGTCGCCGGAGAGGATGAAGCCGTCGTTGTCGGCGTCCGCCCCGAGCTCCTCGACGAAGTCGGCGAACTCGTCCGCGGTGCCGACGAAACCGCTCCTGGTGCTGATCCGGCCGAGCCGTGCCTTCCGGGCCAGCAGGTCGCGGAGGGGAGCGTCCGGGGTGTCGCCGACGAGTCCGCGGATCGTGCCGGCGGAGACGTGGTCGCCGAACGTTCCCGGCGGGATCGGCGCGTCGAGGTCGAGCGCGAGCAGGTCCGTCTCGGAGTCGCTCGACCAGGCCACGGCTGCGGCACGCAGGGCCTCGTCGGTCGGGTGCTCCGAGGCCGCGACGATCCGGTCGGCCTCCTCCGGCGAGGACACCAGGACCGGCTTCAGGACGAACAGCACGCGGATGTCGTCGGCGGACCGGCCGGCGTCCGAGGCTGCCGTGAGCACCCGGGAGCGGTAGTCGCGGACCGCGGCGGCCGTCAGCGGTGCGAGCGCGAGCTGCACGTCCGAGTGCGTCCCGGCGAACCCGAGCCCGCGACCGGACCCGCCGGGGGAGACGATCACCGGGTCGGTGTCGAGCGGCAGGGCGTTGAGGGGACCGTCGGCGGTGAAGTACGCGCCCTCGTGGTGGAACGCGTCGAGGGCGTCCCCGTCCGCGAAGTGCCAGTCGGTCGCGTCGCCCACGTAGCCGTGCGACCCCCACGAGTGCCAGAGGCGGCGCACGAGCTGCAGCCACTCCTCGGCGCGGTCGTACGCGGCGTCGTGCGGCAGCGGCGCGAGACCCGCGTGCCGGGCGCTGCCGGTGTCGGTCACGACGTTGAGGCCGAAGCGGTCGCCGGACAGGTGCGCGAGCGTGGCGGCCTGGCGAGCCGCGAGGTACGGCGGTGTGAACCCGGCGTTGATCGTCGGCGCGATGCCGAGGTGCGTCGTCGCGGCGAAGAGGTACGGCGCCAGCAGGAGCGGGTCGTGCTTCGGTCCGCCGTACGCCTGGCGGATGCGCAGGTCGAGGGTCGCCGGGCTGCCGAGGGAGATCGCGTCCTCGGCGATCACGAGGTCCATGCCGGCCTGCTCGAGTGCCCGGACCGACTGCTGGTACAGGTCCGGCTTCGTCCAGTCGTGGCCCCAGTGCCAGTCGTCGCGGCCCCACGCCTGCGGGCCGAACCCGCGCGAGAAGAAGTACCCGAAGTGCTGCAGCTCGGCCATGGTCAGACCTCCTCGGCGATGACGTGCCCCTGCGGGACGGTGTGCGCGAGCGAGGCGACCTCCGAGGCGGTCGCGCCCCGTGCCTCCCGGCTGGGTCCGCGCAGCGCGGCGAAGCCGCGGTCGAGGTCGCGGACCAGGTCCGCGACGTCCTCGATGCCGACCGACAGCCGGATCAGGCCGTCCCCGATGCCCTGCTCGGCCCGTTCCTCCGGCGTGCGGCCGGCGTGGGTCGTCGTCGCCGGGTGCAGGATGAGCGACCGCACGTCGCCGAGGTGGGTCATCCGGCTGAAGAGCTCGACCGCGTCGATGAAGGTGCGGGCGGCTGCCTCGCCGCCGGCGAGGGTGAACGCGAAGACGGAGCCGGCTCCGCGGGGCAGGTAGCGCTGGGCGAGGTCGTGGTACGGACTGGAGGCCAGACCCGCGTGGTCGACGCTCGTCACCTCCGGCTGCTGGTCCAGGTACTCCGCGATCGCCAGCGCGTTCGCGCTGTGCCGTTCGACGCGCAGGCTCAGCGTCTCGATGCCCTGGCGCAGCAGGAACGCGTTGAACGGCGACGGTGTGGGGCCGATGCGGGAAGCGATCACATCGCGGGCGAAGACGACGAACGCGCGGCTGCCGAAGCGTTCGACGTAGCTCTGCCCGCCGAGCGACCGTTCCGGCGTGGTCAGGTGCGTCCACCGCTCGGGCGCGGCCGACCAGTCGAACGTGCCGCCGTCGACCACGACACCGCCGAGGCCGGCTCCGTGCCCGGAGAGGAACTTCGACGCGGAGTGCACGACGATGTCCGCACCGTGCTCCACCGGGCGGACGAGGTACGGCGTGGCGAGGGTGTTGTCGACGATCAGGGGGACACCGGCGCGGTGTGCGGCGTCGGCCACGCCCGTGATGTCGAGCACGTCGTTCTTCGGGTTCGGGATCGTCTCGGCGAAGAACGCCTTCGTGTTCGGTCGGACCGCGGCGGCCCAGGCGTCGAGGTCGCGGGCGTCGGCGACGAAGTCGACCTCGATGCCGAGTCGGCCGAGGTTCTGCAGCAGCAGGCCGCGGGTCCCCTCGTAGATGCTGCGGGCGCTCACCACGTGGTCGCCAGCCTGTAGCAGCCCGAGGAACGCCACCGTCGCCGCAGCCTGTCCGCTGCCGACGAGGATCGCCTCCGCGCTGCGCTCCAGCAGCGCGACGCGGCGTTCGACGTCCGCGTTCGTCGGGTTGCCGAGTCGGGTGTACGTGTACCCGTCGTCGGTGCCGGCGAAGCGGTCGCGGGCCTGGTCGAAGTCGTCGAAGAGGAAGCCCGACGACATGTGGATCGCGGGCACCCGCGCGCCGTGCGCCGGGTCGGGGACGAAGCCGCCGTGCACCTGCTCGGTGGCGAAGCCGTGCTGCGGGGCGGTGGGCTCCTCGTTCGTCATGCGGTCCTCCAGCGTTCGACGGGTGGCGGTACCCTCGCACGCTGCGCTCCGCGGACAGGCGAATGCTGCACCGGGTTACAAACGGCCGGGCCAATCCGTGCGGACCGGCGTGCCGATGGAGCGCCGGGCGGCGTCGCGCGCGGCGAGCAGACGGCGCGGGAAGGTCGACGGCAGGGCGTCCGGCAGGGCACCGACGGGGAACCACCGGACGTCGTCGCTCTCGTCGCTGGCCGCGGTGGCGGCCGACGGGTCGACGAGCGCCACGAAGCCGACGTCCCAGTGCGCGGCGCACCGTCCGAAACCGTCGTGCAGGTCGTGCCGGTCGACGTCGACGATGCGACCGTCGAGCAGTTCGAGGTCGGCGATCCCGGACTCCTCCCGTGCCTCGCGTCTGGCGGTGTCCGCGAGGTCGCGGTCGTCGGGTTCGAGGTGGCCGCCGAACTGCACCCAGAAGCCCCCTTTCCGGTGCAGGCAGAGCAGGGTCTGCTCGAGGTCCGGTGAGAAGACGAAGCAGGACGCCGTGAGGTGTTCCGGGCCTCCCTCGCGTCGGAGTGCGGCGGCGCCGTGCCGGTCCACGAAGTGCCGCGCGGCGACGACGCCGGGAACGTCGTCGTCGGTGCGGGCGAGGGCGGTGGTGACGTCGGCGAGGCGCATCGGTCCATCGTCGCAGGTCGCCCGGAGCCGCTCCGGAGCGACGTTGCTCGCGTCGATCGACGAGCGGGACGTCGCACGATGCGCGCGCATCCTCTGCGGGCGCATGTGTCGACGTTGCACCCGTGGAACGACACGTGTCTTGTCGAAACACGCGCGTTTCCTGGACCCGCCGGCCCGCCGGCCGGCCGGCCCGGCGCCCGCGTCAGAGCAGGGAGCGGACGCCCGCGACGACGGTGTCCCACACGGCGAGCAGGGGGCCGCGGGCGAGCCACACCGCGACGCCGTTCACGACCAGGAACAGCACGAACCACAGCGTCGCCGGCACCCGCAGCTCGGCGGCGGCGATGTGGAAGTCGGTCTGTACGCGGGCACCGGTCAGGAGCCACCGCGCGACCTGCAGCACCGACCGGAGCCCGTCGACCACGAAGAACGCCCCCACCGCGGCCACGACGAGCACGGTCGTCTCCGACGGGCGGAGGGCCACCCACAGTGCGAGCGCGTCGAAGCCGACCACCACGAGCAGCCCGAACCAGTTCCGCACGAAGAGCAGCGCGACGAGCCCGATGGCCCCGAGCACCGCGACCGGCAGCCACCGCGACCCGTCCAGCACTCCCGTCACCAGGAGCACACCGGCCCACAGCGGCGCCGAGTACCCGGCGAACAGGTTGAGGACCCGCACGACCCACCGGATCGCGTGCGGGACCCGACCGAGCTGCACCCAGGCCTCGCCCGACCCGTCCGGGTGCAGGTCGATGCGCTGGATGCGGCCGCCGAACGGGACGACCACGACGACGTGGCCGACCTCGTGGGCGATCGTCGCCGCGATCCCCGCGACCCGGCCGGCGACGGGCACGAACGGCAGGACCGCGCCGACGAGGAGCGCGACGGTGACGAGGGACGGGGCAGCGGTCATGAGGCGGCAAGCATCGCAGCCCCGTCCAGGAGGAACCCTGGGATCAGGTGGAGAGCACCGTGACGACGATGGCGACCGAGGCCACCACCGTCAGTCCGGCGAGGACGGCGAGGAACACCGTCAGGCGGTTCACGCGCTGGTGCCTGGCTATTCGACCGTCACCGACTTCGCGAGGTTCCTCGGCTTGTCGACGTCGCAGCCGAGCTGCAGCGCGAGTTCGCGGGCGAGCATCTGCAGCGGCACGACCGCTTCGAGCGGACCCCACGGCGCGGTCGACGCACCCCAGGCCAGTCCACCCGAGCCGCGGCCGGCGAGCGCGGGGATGTCGGAGCCCTCGCCGCCGATCGTGATGACGAACCCGCCACGGGCCCGGACCTCGGCGATGTTCGCCTGCATCCGGTGCTCGCCGTGGTCGACGACGACCACGGGGGTGCCCTCGTCGACGAGCGCGAGCGGGCCGTGCTTGAGCTCGCCGGCCGGGTACGCCTCGGCCCACCGGTAGCTGAGCTCCTTGAGCTTCAGTGCCCCCTCCGCCGCGTACGCCAGACCGGGCCCGCGTCCGAGGAAGAGGAAGCCGGAGGCCTCGCGCACGCTCGACACCAGCAGGGGGATGCGTTCGGCCGCCACCGCGGCGGCGTGCTCCACCCGTGTGGGCAGGTCCGACAGCTCGGCGACGAGGGCCGCCGCCCGGGTCGGCTCGATGCGACCCGACGCGACCATGGCCGAGATCACCGCGGCGACGCCCACGACGACCTGCGCCGTGAACGTCTTCGTCGCCGCGACCCCGACCTCCGGGCCGGCGTGGCAGTCGAGGACCGCGTCTGCCCGACGGGCGAGCGACGAGTGCAGGTTGTTCGTCAGGGCGAGCACCGGGTGCCGGTCGTCGAACCGGTCGAGCGCCCGCAGCACGTCGGCGGTCTCGCCGGACTGGCTGATCGCCACCACGAGCGTGCCGGCGCCGAGCACGGCCTGGTCGGCCTCGCTCGCTACCACGATGTCGGTCGGGACCCCGCCGATCCCGCGGAGCGCGGTCGCGATGACGTGCCCGGCGTTGAGCGACGTGCCACACGCGACGACCGCCAACCGGTGGAAGCCCGGCAGCCCGAGCCCGATCCACATGCTGCCGTCCGCGGCGCGCCGGGCGACCCGCTCGAGGATCGACGCGACGACCGCCGGCTGCTCCTCGATCTCCTTCGCCATGTGGTCCGGGTGGTCGCCGAGCTCGAGCGCGGCGGCGGCGAACGGCGACGGCGTCGGGAACGGCACCGCGACCGCGACACCCCGCGACGACCACGCCCAGGCCTCCCCGAGCTCGACCACGTCGCCGTCCCGGAGCGCCACGAAGGTCTCGCACCACTCGGCGATCGCCCCCACGTCGCTCGCCACGAAGTCGCCCCGCGCCGACCGTGCGACCACGAGCGGGGACCGGTCGGCGGCGACGACCATCCGGCCGTCCCGCGCGTCCAGCACGACGATCGCCCACGACCCCTCGAGCTGCGCCGTCGCGATCTGCACGGCGAGCATCAGGTCCGGGTCCACCGCCAGCGCCCGCTCGACGAGGTGCGCGATGACCTCGGAGTCGACGTCGGAGCGGAACACGTGACCCTGCTGCTCGAGCCGGGCCCGCAGCACGTCCGCGTTCTCCACGATCCCGTTGTGCACGACGCTGATCCGACGCGAGCAGTCGGCGTGCGGGTGGGCGTTCGCCTCGCGGACGGCGCCGTGCGTGGCCCAGCGGGTGTGCCCGATGCCGACGCCGGTCAGGGCGTCCCCGGAGCGTGCCGCGACCAGGGTGCGCAGGTCGCCCACGCGGGACACGGACCGGATGGTCTCGGTCCCGCCGGACGCCGTCCGCACCGCGATCCCGGCGGAGTCGTACCCCCGGTACTCGAGTCGTTCGAGGCCGTCGAGCAGGTAGGGGCTCACGTCGTCACTGACACGGGCCGCGATGATGCCGCACATCGGCTGTCCCTTCGGGCTGGGAGGTGGGGTGGTGCTCGGGGGGAGGAGCGGCACCGACCGCCGTCGGGTCAGCCGCGCGCTCGGTCCGCCGGCCGAGGGCCGACGCCCGTCCGCGGATCAGGCGGGGACGGACGGCGGCGATCTCGGACCGACGGTTCGGGTACCGAACGGGGTACCGCGGACGGGCCCCGGGAGGGGCACGGCGGTCGGTGCAGGAGAAGCCTCACCCGGCCGCGGGACGACGGCAACAGCCGGTGCCCGCTCTTGCGGTTCCCCGCGCAGCCGGGGCACCGCGCGTGCGGCCCTGCGGTCTTCCGCAACCGGTCCGACCGTGCGTCGCCCTGACCGGAAGGCGCGCAGACGGGAGGCCCGGTACCAGCTGGTACCGGGCCTCCCGTCCGTCAGGTGGTCGCGTCGGCGACCGGTGGTCACCGGAGCGCGCGAGCCGCGCGCTCAGGTGAGCAGCGCGACCAGGTGGGAGCGCGACCGCGCTCCGACCTTGCGGTAGATCTGCGTCAACCGCAGCTCCACCGTGCGCTGCGACATGAACAGCGACGACGCGATCTCGCGGTTCCGGTACCCCTCGGTGACCTTCTGCACGACCGCACGCTCCTCGGCCGTCAGCGAGGTCAGCACCGCCGACGCGTCGGGCGCACTCCGCGGCGTGCCGGGAGCCGACAGCACGGAACCGGACCGCTGCGACGACGGCGCACCGAAGGCCGGCATCGCGACCGTCGGGGCGGGCGTCGCGAGGGGACGCCGGAGACCGGCAGCCTCGTACGCCGCCGCGGCCGCCGCACCGAGCCGCGGACGCTCCGTCGGGGTGCCGACGGCCGCCAGGGCCGCGAACGTCCGGGCCCGCTCGAACTGCGAGTCGTGCGGCTGGAACAGCTCCAGCGCCCGACGACGCGAGGTCTCACGGGTGGTGTCGTCCGCCACCAGGGCGAGGCTCCTGGCGAGCACCAGGGCTCCCCAGCGCGACGGGCGGGCGTGGTGGTCGGCAGCGAGCCGTGCGGTGGCCGCACGGGCGTCGTCGGTCCGGCCGAGCCGCACGTACGCCTCCACCAGGTCGCCGAGGTGCCGGAGCACCGCCGGGTTCCGCAGCGGTCGCGCGATGGCGTCGGCGGCCTCCAGGGCCACCGCAGCCTCCTCGATCCGACCGTCGAGCAGCAGGACCTGGCCTCGGAGGGCGTGCAGCTTCGCCGTCGCACCCCACAGCCGCACGGTGGACCGCTGCGTCAGGCACCGGTCGAGGACGTCGAGCGCCTCCGACGAACGACCCTCCGCGAAGTGCCGCCACGCGATCGCGATCACCCGCGAGGGCTCACGCAGCCGCTCCGACGACGCCGAACCGGCCTCCCACACGTCGATCGCACGGAGCGCCTGCCGGAAGTTCCCGGAGCGCACCTCGTTCTCGGCGGACAGGTAGCGGGCGGCCTCGGTCCACACCGGAGCCGTCTGCGGCCCACGGGCCAGCACGAGCGCGAACACCCGACGGGCACTGCGGTACCGCTCACCGAGGCTCAGCGCGTGCGCCAGCAGGAGCAGCGCCGGGTCGGACAGTCGCTGCAGCTCGTGCGCCGCGAGGCCGTCGTGCAGCTCGGCGTCCGCCGGCAGGCTGCCGTCCACCGCGGCGATGAGCTCGCGCGCGGCGGTCGTCATCTCCCGGGTGTGCTCCGACGCCGACGCCTGCAGCGGCTCGGCACGGGTGAGGAGGTCACGGGCCTGGTCGAGCTCCCACACCTCCGCACGGAAGCACGCCACCATCGCCAGCAGGCCCGCGACGGCGTCCGCCTCGACCGGGTCGTCCAGGTCCGTCGGGACGAGCAGCTCGTCCGCGTGCACCGCGTCACCGCTCAGGAACTCCACCGAGTACTGCAGCCGGAGCCGCCGGACCTCGGTCGCCGTGGCACGGAACGGCCGGATCGCCGCCAGGTACCGCGCCGCGAAGCCGAGCAGACGGTTCGCGAGCATCAGCTCGGCCACGCCGAGCAGCGCCTCGTGCTCGTCGTCCGCGCCGCCGCCGACGAGGAGCGCACGCTCGGTGAGCGCGATCGCCGCGTCGGTGTCGCCGTCCACGACGTACGACCGGGCCGCACGGAGCAACGCGACCGCGTCCGGGACGTCGTCGACGAAGCTCGCGTGCCAGGCAGCGGCACGCGGGTCGGTGTCGGCGCTCGCCGCGGCCAGCTCGGTGTGGGCGGTCCGTCGCGCACGGGACGGCATCCGCCAGTACACGGACGACCGGACGAGCGGGTTGCGGACCGTGACGGCCTGCCCCCGCACGGTGACGAGGCCCGCGTCGGCGAGGTCGTCCACGGCGTCGCGGTCCCAGCCGGCGATGCGCGCCGTGGGGACGAGCGCGAGCCGGGCGAGGACGTCCAGATCGCGTCCCGCAGCGGCGTCGAGCTCGACCGCGGCGATGGCCTCGGTCGTCTGGGTGGGGCGGAGCGGCAGCACGAGCGGCTCGGTGCCACTGAGCTGTCCGCGGGAGAGGACGGCGAGCTGTTCGCGCAGGGCGCCCGGGTTGCCCCCGGTCTCCTGTGCGAGCACGGCGAGCACGCCCTCGTTCGCATCGTCCGGTGCCATCTCGCGGGCGAGGGCGAGCGAGTCGTCCACGCCGAGCGGTTCCAGGCGAAGCGCCGGGAGCGCGGCGAGCGGACCGTCGGCGGGGACGGTGCGCACGGTGGCGACGACCCGCAGCGCGGTGCCGGCGAGACGCCCGGCGAGGAACGCGATGAGCTCCTGGCTCTCCTCGTCCATCCGGTCGAGGTCGTCGATGAGGACGACCGTCGGCGGCAGGGTGAGGGTGTGCACGGCCTCGAGGAAGTCGTGCGCGGCCGCCAGACCGGCACGGTCGGCCACCGCCTGGCCGGTGGCACCGGCCTGCAGGAGGTGGGCGATGTGCGCGGTGGCGCGGGGATCGTCCAGCGCGGTGAACAGGGCGGTCACGCCGGCCAGGGGCCAGCGGGACTCAGATCCGTTCACCCCGACGCGGACGACGGGGAGGGAGACGCGGTTCGCGACCGCGTCGAGGACGCTGCTGCGTCCGGAACCAGGGTCGCCGACGACGACCATCGCGGACTCCCGGGGGAGCACTGCGAGGGTCGCGATCCGGTCGACCTCGAGACGGCGACCGGTGAGTGCCATGACTCACCGGCCTCCGGGTCCGGAGACGGATGCTGCGACGGACGGGCGCGCGGAGGCGGACCGGTTCCGGGCACGGAGGGAAGCCGCGCGGTCGACCGGTCGTGAAGGAGCTTCGTGGTTGGGATGCGGACGACGAGTGAGGGTGCACTCGGTTCCGCTCGGGAACGATGATGTCATCGTCTGTATCACCCCTCGGGTTAGGGTCTTCGACGAACTGACGTCAGGTGCGGTGGTGAACCGGATCTAGGGAATCCGAGACGTCTCCTGACCTGGCGTCGACATGACAGTAACCCAGGTCAGGCCCGGGTGGACCGGTCGTGCGCGAAGTGGTCGTGCCTCCCGTGTCCCCAGTCCGGGGGGACTCCCTGCCGCCGGTCCGGTCCTCCGAACGGCGGACCCGATCCTCGCCGGGGGACACGCGCGATCCCCGTGTCCGCGCGGATCGCGATGGGGTCCACCCCGCGACTCGAGCGACCGGGGTACAAGGGCGGTCGTTGCCGCGCGACCATCGGGGGACACCCGTGTCGTCGTCGATGGCCCGCGGTGGAGTGCACGGCGCAGCGTCAGCCCGACCTCGAACCGGTGTCGGTGAGTCCTGGCGCGCCTCCCGGACAGGCGGTCCCGTGGATCAGCGGCGGACGACGTCCACGACGGCGTCGTGCACGAGGCCGTTCGTGGCGAGGGCGCTGCCGTGCCACGGGCCCGGCTCACCGTCCAGGGACGTGAACCGACCACCGGCCTCCTCGACGATCGGCACGAGCGCGGCGATGTCCCACGGCTTCAGGTCGGGTTCGCCGGCGACGTCGAGCACGCCCTCCGCCACCATCATGTAGGACCACATGTCGCCGTAGGCCCGCGTGCGCCAGACCTGCCGCGAGAGCGCCACGAGCGGCTCGAGCCGGCCGTCGTCGTCCCACTGCTGGATGCTGTTGTAGCTGATGCTCGCCTCGGAGAGCGACGCGACACCCGACACCCGGAGCGGCCCGTCGGGGGAGTGCGCCCCGAGGCCCTCGGCGGCCCACCAGCGCTTGCCGAGGGCGGGCGCGCTGACGACGCCGAGGACCGGTCGGCCGTCCACGGCGAGGGCGATGAGCGTGGCCCACACCGGGACGCCGCGCAGGTAGTTCGCGGTGCCGTCGATCGGGTCCACGACCCACTGCCGGTGCCCCGAGCTGACGGCCGCGGTGCCGGCGTCGGCCGTGGTCTCCTCGCCGAGGAACGCGTCGTCCGGCCGTTCGGCCGCGAGTCGCTCGCGGAGCGCCCGTTCGACCGCCTGGTCGGCGTCGGTGACGTGCGTGCTGTCGGCCTTGCGGGACACGTGCAGGTCGGCGGCACGGAACCGCTCGAGGCTGATGGCGTCGGCGGTGTCGGCGAGGGAGCGGGCGAAGTCGAGGTCGGCGCTGAGGTCCACGCGACGAGCGTAGCGGTCGCGCACCGGGCGACTCGGGACGGCTCGGGTCGGCCCGGGTCGGCTCGGGTCGGCTCGGGCCGGCTCAGGCCGCGACGACCTCGGCTTCCTCGTCCGCGGTGACCGTGCGTTCGCGGGCGATCCGGGTGCGTCGGGCCACCAGGCCGTGCACCACGATGCAGAGCACGACGGCGACGACGAACCACGCTCCGAGGGTGGCGACGGGGCGAACGAGCGAGGCGCCCGGGAAGTACAGCAGGTCCTGTGCCGCCCGGAGCCACGCGGCACCGCTCCAGAAGGTGTTCAGGGCGGCGAAGAACCCGGGCTGGAACGCCGGCTGGAAGATGCCGCCCGAGCTCGTGAAGTTGAGCATCACGAACAGCATCGTCAGGATCGGGGTCGTCCAGCGACCGAGGACCGGGTGCAGACCGACGCCGAGCGCCACGATCACGGCGTCGTAGAGCCATGCGACGAGGAACACCTCCCACCGGTGGGTCGTCACGATGCCGTACACGGGGCCGGCGATCACGACCCCGATCGCCGCGACGACCGCCGAGGTCGCCGCTCCCACGATCGAGGTCCAGACCGGACGGAGCCGCGCGGCGACACCGGCGACGGCGATGGCGGACGCGTAGCCGCCGACGCTCAGGCCGACGAGGAGGAAGAAGAGCCCCTGACCGGTCGTGTCCTGGTCGCCCGCGCGGACCACGTCGACGACACGGAACGGCAGGTGCTGCTCGTACGCGATCGGCAGGAAGACCTTCTGCGCGGCGCTCGCGGTCGTCTCCGAGGCCGCCGTCGAGACGTAGAGCGTGGCCGCGGTGCTCGTCGGCGCGTAGACGGCGGCGAGCTCGCGGTCGCGCACCTGCTGCTCGGCCCGCTCGGTGTCGCGGACGACGTGGGCGACGAGGGCGCCGTCGGAGCGGTCGGTGACCGTCTGGGCGAACACCTGCGTCGCCGGGGCCTGACCGACGATGCCGACGGGCAGGTCGTGCGGCGTGGGGGCGTGGAAGGCGCCCAGGTACGCCAGCCCCATGCCGGCCGCGAGGAACAGCGGGATGAGGACGTGCGAGCCGAAGGTCGCGAGCACACGGCCGAGCCCGGCAGGTCGGAGGATCCCGGACGCGGACGGGCGGCGGTGCGGACGGGCGGGGGCGTGGATGGCGGCGTGGGCAGCGGACGAGCCGTGACCGCCCGAGGGGCCGTGATCGGCCGGCGCGGTGTGCTCGGCCGACGGCGCGTGATCGGCCGATGCGGCGTGCTCGGCCGATGCGGCGTGCTCGGTGGACGGTGCACGCCCGGTGGACGGGGCGTCGGCCACGGCGGTCGACCCTAAGTTGTACTTTGCAACTTCAGACACGAGGGGCAAGGGTACACCCGCCACGCCCGGACGCGTGCCGTCACTCCTGCCCGGGGTCCTCCGCGCCCATGCCGGTCAGCAGCGCCCGGAAGGAGTCGAGCCGCTCGACCCCTGTCGGCCCGAGCTCACCCGCAGCCACCCGGTCGACGATCTCCCAGTCGTGCGCCTGCGACAGCGGGATCCCGTCGGCGGGCTCGCGCACCGGCACCGCGTGGGCCGCGAACGCCCGGAAGACGTTCGCCGGGTCGACGTGCCCGAGCCCGAACGACCGGACGCCCGGGGTGTCGATGATCCAGCCGCCGTCCCGCACCCGGAGGGCGATCGACGACGACGACGTGTGCCGCCCCCGGCCGGTGACGGCGTTGACGTGTCCGGTCGCACGGGTCGCCCCCGTGATCGCGTTGACGAGCGTCGACTTGCCGACCCCGGAGTGCCCGACCGTCACCGTGACGCGGTCGTCGAGGACCTCGTGCAGCGCGTCGAACGGGACGTCGTCCGACCGGCTCGTGACGATCCGCAGGTCGAGGCAGGCGAAGTGCGCGAGGAACGGACCGGGATCGGCGAGGTCGGTCTTCGTGATGCAGAGGATCGGGTCGAGCCCGGCGTCGAACGCCGCGACGAGGTACCGGTCGACGAGCCGTGTCCGGGGTTCGGGGTCGGCCGCGGCGACGACGACGAGCATCTGGTCCGCGTTCGCGACGATGACGCGCTCGACCTCGTCGGTGTCGTCGGCACTGCGGCGGAGCAGGGTGGTGCGGTCGGCGACCTTCACGATCCGCGCGAGCGACCCCGGCTCACCGGAGGTGTCGCCGACGAGCGACACGTGGTCGCCGGTGACGACCGACTTCTTGCCGAGCTCGCGCGCCTTCGTCGCCGTGATCACCCGCTCGTCGCCGTCACCGCGCACGAGCACTCCGAAGCGTCCGCGGTCGACGTTGGTCACCCAGCCGGCGGTCGCGTCCTCGTGCGTCGGACGGACCTTCGTGCGCGGCCGGTTGCCCTTCGGGTTCGGTCGGATCCGGACCCTCGACTCGTACTGCCCGTACGGCTCGTCGTCGTCCGGGTCGTCGCCGTCGACGTCGTCCCACCAGCTCACGGGGTCACCCGTCCGTCCCGGTCGGGGTGCCGTCGGCGAGACCGGTCCCGCCGGACGTGGCGACGAGGTCGGCCCACAGCTCGGGGAACTGCGGCAGCGTCTTGGCGGTCGAGCCGATGTCGTCGACGGCGACGCCGTCGACGACGAGGCCCACGACGGCTCCGGCGGTCGCCATCCGGTGGTCGTCGTACGCGGCCCACGCCGCGCCGTGGAGCCGAGCCGGCTCGATCCGGAGGCCGTCGTCGAGTTCGTGCACCGCGCCTCCCGTCCGGTTCAGGTCCGCCGCCAGCGCGGCGAGCCGGTCCGTCTCGTGCCCGCGGAGGTGTCCGATCCCGGTGATCTCGCTCGGCTCGGAGGCGAGCGCGGCCAGCGCGACGAGCGCGGGGGCGAGTTCGCCGCCGCGGCTCAGGTCGAGCTGCACGCCGGGCAGGGAGGCGCCGCCCGCCACCCCGACGCCGCCGTCGAACACGAGGTCGTCGCCGTCCCGCGTGACGGTCGCGCCCCACAGCGGCAACAGCGTCTCGAGGTCGGCACCGACCTGGGTCGTCGCCGTCGGCCAGGTGCGGATGCGGACCGTGCCACCCGCCACGAGTGCGGCGACCGCGAACGGCGCCGCGTTCGACAGGTCGGGCTCGATGGTCACGTCGCGTGCCCCGATCGACCCGGGGTGGACGACCCACTCGCCGACGGCGGGCTCGTCGACGCGGACGCCGCGGGCGCGGAGGGCCGCGACCGTCATCTCGATGTGCGGCAGGCTCGGCAGCCGGTCGCCGTCGTGGGTGAGGTGCAGGCCCTCGGTGAAGCGCGGCGCCGAGAGCAGCAGGCCGGAGACGAACTGCGAGGACGCGGACGCGTCGATCGTGAGCGATCCGCCGCGGACGGCCCCGGTGCCCGTGAACGAGAACGGCATCGCGCCGCCGCCGTCGTCGGTCACGTCCACCCCGAGGTCGACGAGTGCGCGGATGATCGCGCCCATCGGGCGCTTGCGGGCGTACGGGTCGCCGTCGACCGTGACCGGCCCGGTGGCGAGGGCGGCGAGCGGGGGCAGGAAGCGCATCACGGTGCCGGCGAGGCCGCAGTCGACGCGGACGTCGCCGTGCATCGGTGCCGGAGTGATCCGGAGGTCGGGCCCGTACGGGTTCTGGGCACCGGGCCTGCCGTCGGGACCGGGGGCCGGGACCACCTCGTCGATGCCCACACCGAGCTGGCGGAGCGCCGCGACCATGAGCGCCGAGTCGCGGGAGTGCAGGGGCAACCGGATGGTCGACGGGCCGTCGGCGAGGGCCGCGAGCACGAGCTCCCGGTTGGTCAGCGACTTGGAGCCGGGCAGCGCCACGTCGCCGCGGAGCGGACCCCGGGCACGCGGGGCGGTCCAGGGCGCGGGGGCCTGGTGGGAATGCGTCGTGGCAGCCATCGGTTCACCAGGGTACTGAATCCACCGGGAGGACCATTGGCGACAGCAACCCTGACGCGCGAGCGGGCGCACCTGCCCGTCGTGGTCACCACGCTCGGCCTAGACTCGGCCGTGATGACCACCGACGAACCGCAGGCAGCACCACACGACCTGGTCGAGGAGACCGAGGCGCAGCTCGACGCGGTGCAGGACGAGGACGAGGTCCTCGCCGACGAGACCACCGTGTCGGAAGCCGAGCTGCGCGACCTGTTCGAGTCGCAGGCGCTGCCGTTCATGGACCAGCTGTACGGCGCGGCGATGCGGATGACCCGCAATCCGGCCGACGCGTCCGACCTGGTGCAGGAGACGTTCGTCAAGGCGTTCGCGGCCTTCCGGCAGTTCCGGCAGGGCACGAACCTCAAGGCCTGGCTGTACCGCATCCTGACGAACACGTTCATCAACACGTACCGCAAGAACCAGCGGAACCCGTACCAGGGCACGATCGACGAGCTCGAGGACTGGCAGCTCGGTGGCGCGGAGAGCGTCACGCAGTCGATCTCGGCGCGTTCGGCCGAGGCGGACGCCATCGACCACCTGCCCTCGTCGGCGGTGAAGGACGCGCTGCAGGCGATCCCCGAGGACTTCCGGATGGCCGTGTACTTCGCGGACGTCGAGGGGTTCTCCTACCAGGAGATCGCCGACATCATGAAGACCCCCGTGGGCACGGTCATGAGCCGTCTCCACCGAGGCCGCCGACTCCTGCGGGGGCTGCTGGCGGAACACGCACGAGAGACCGGCATCGTCCCGGACGCAGCGTCGACGGCGACGATGCGCGGGCGGGGTCGGAAGGCCACCGCGGCCGCTGGTCGCGCTGAAGGGAAGGACGCACGATGAGCGGCTGCGACTGCTCGAAGGCGAAGGCGGAGCTCGAGGAGTTCCTGCACGGCGAGCTCTGCCGCGAGGACGCCGCGGACATCCGCGAGCACATGGAGCACTGCGACGACTGCACGTCGGAGCACCGCGTCGGGGTCGTCCTCATCGAGACCGTCCGTCGTGCGTGCAAGGAGACGGCGCCGGAGCAGCTGCGGGCCGAGGTCCTCGCCCGCATCCGCGTGGAGCAGGCGACGCACTAGTCCGACGGACCGGGCCGGCGTGCTGCGTGCACGCTCATCCAGCGTGTCGTCACACGTCGCCCGTGCTCGGTAGGGTCGCGGCATGACCCTTGCTGTCGAGTCCGTCACCTCCTGGTCCGATGCCGACGTCGCCGACGTCACCGCCCTCGTCCGGCTCCTCGGACACGAGGTCGAACCGTCGGGGATGCGGGCCCGGCTCGAGCGGCTCACGCCGGCGGCCGGTCACCGCACCTGGTTGGTGCGCGGTGACGACGGCCGGGTCGCGGCCGTCGCGGGAGCGCAGGTGACGTGGGCGTACGTCGCGGACGAGCCGACGGCGCAGCTGCTCCTGCTCGTCGTGGACGACTCGGCCAGGAGGCGCGGCACCGGTTCGGCGCTCCTCGGCACGTTCGAGACGTGGGCGGCCGAGCAGGGTGCGCGTCGGCTCAGTGCCGTCAGTGCGGCTGCGACGGACAGCGCGCACCGGTTCTACCAGAAGCGCGGGTACCACGAGGCCGGGGTCCGGTACACCCGCATCGCCTGAGCGCGAGCTGCGCGGCGCCCGCCTCGCGCGGGCGCGGCGTTCCGCCGCGTGGCCTTCGCGCCGCGTGGCGTTCGCGCCCCCGTGGTGGACACCGCGCCCCGTCTCTGCGGGGCGCGGTGTCCACCACGAGGTGCCGTGCTCGGTCGGGCGCCGCGTGGCGTGGGCCCGACCGAGCAGCCGGCTAGCCGAGTGCCGTGCGGATGACCTCGGCGGCTTCCTGGGCCGAGCGCTTCGACGACCCCGTGGCCGGAGCCGCACTGGCCGGACGCGATGCCACCGACAGCGGACGGCCCTGCAGGTGCGGGGAGAGGTTCATGCACACGAACGGCCAGGCACCCTGGTTCTCCGGCTCCTCCTGCGCCCAGACGACCTCGGCCTCCGGGTACCCGGCGAGCACCTCGAGGATGCGGTCCAGGGGCAGCGGGGCGAGCTGCTCGAGCCGCACGAGGGCGACGTCGTCGCGCCCGGACTTCTCGGCCTCGGCCCGGAGGTCGTGGTGGACCTTGCCGGAGTGCAGCACCACGCGGCGCACGGCGGCGCGGTCGAGCTGCCGGTCGTCGTCGATGACCTCCTGGAAGGTGCCGGTCGTGAACGCCTCCACCGGGCTCGTGGCCTGCCGGAGCCGGAGCATTGCCTTCGGGGAGAAGACGATGAGCGGCTTCTGCGGACGCTCCCACGCCTGACGCCGGAGCAGGTGGAAGTACGACGCCGGCGTCGATGGCCGGGCGATCACCATGTTGTCCTCGGCGAAGAGCTGCAGGTACCGCTCGATGCGCGCCGAGGAGTGGTCCGGCCCCTGGCCCTCGTAGCCGTGGGGGAGCAGGAGGACGAGGCCGGAGCGCTGCCCCCACTTCTGCTCGGCGGACGAGATGAACTCGTCGATGACCGTCTGGGCGCCGTTGGCGAAGTCGCCGAACTGCGCCTCCCAGAGCACGAGTGCCTCGGGCCGCTCGACCGAGTAGCCGTACTCGAACGCCATCGCGGCGTACTCGCTCAGCAGCGAATCGTAGATGGTGAAGCGGGCCTGGTCCTCGGTGAGGTTCGCGAGGGGGAGCCACTCCTGGCCGTTCGCGCGGTCGTGGAAGACGGCCTGCCGCTGGACGAAGGTGCCGCGCCGGGCGTCCTGTCCGGCGAGTCGCACCGGCTTCCCCTCGACGAGGACCGAGCCGATCGCGATGAGTTCCGCCATCGCCCAGTCGATGCCGCCGTTCCGGGTCATGTCGGTGCGCTTGGACAGGAGCTGCTGCAGCTTCGGGTGGATGGAGAACCCGGCGGGCGGGTTGCTGTGCGCGTCGCCGACCGCGCGGACGAGGTCCTCGGAGACGGCGGTCTCGTGCACGTCGTTCTCGGAGTCGTCGCGCTGCGCGGTCGGACGCTCGAGGCCGTTCACCGCGCCGTCGTCGTCGCCCGTGATCACCGGGATGGTGCCGGTCTGCGCCTCGTGCGTCTCCGCGAACGCGCGCTCCAGACGGTCCTGGAAGTCGCGGTGCGCCTCGTCGTACTCCTCCTGCGTGATGTCGCCGCGACCGACGAGCGCCTCGGTGTACAGGGTGCGGACGGAGCGCTTGGCCTCGATGAGGTTGTACATGAGCGGCTGCGTCATCGACGGGTCGTCGCCCTCGTTGTGGCCGCGGCGGCGGTAGCAGACGAGGTCGATGACGACGTCGCGGTGGAACTCCTCGCGGTAGGCGAAGGCGAGCTCGGCGACGCGCGCCACGGCCTCGGGGTCGTCGCCGTTCACGTGGAAGATCGGCGCCTGGATCGTCTTCGCGACGTCGGTGGAGTACACCGAGGTCCGAGCCGACTCCGGCGGCGTGGTGAACCCGACCTGGTTGTTGATCACCAGGTGGACCGTGCCGCCCGTGCGGTAGCCGCGCAGCTGCGACATCTGGAGGGTCTCGACGACGACGCCCTGGCCGGCCATGGCCGCGTCGCCGTGCACGAGCACGGGGAGGACGTCGGTCGAGCCGGGAGCCTGCTTGTCCTGCTTCGCCCGGACGATGCCCTCGAGCACGCCGTCGACCGCCTCGAGGTGCGACGGGTTCGCGGCGATGGTCACCGGGATGCTCGTGCCGTCGCTCGCGCGGAAGACGCCCTCGGTGCCGACGTGGTACTTCACGTCGCCCGAACCCTGGCCCGACACGGCACCCGGCAGCGACGAGCCCTCGAACTCGCGGAAGATCTGCCCGTAGGTCTTGCCGGCGATGTTCGTCAGCACGTTCAGGCGACCGCGGTGCGCCATGCCGATCGCGACCTCGCGGAGCCCGGCGCCGGCCGCGTGCTGGATGAGCGTGTCGAGGAAGGCGATCGTCGACTCGCCGCCCTCGAGCGAGAACCGCTTCTGCCCGACGTACTTCGTCTGCAGGAAGGTCTCGAACGCCTCGGCCTCGTTGAGCTTGCCGAGGACGCGGAGCTGCTCGTCCTTCGACGGCTTCGCGTACGGCACCTCGATCCGGGACTGCACCCAGCGGCGCTGCTCCGGGTCCTGGATGTGCATGTACTCGATGCCCGTGGTCCGGCAGTAGGCGTCGCGGAGGATGCCGAGCACGTCCCGCAACGGCGCGGTGGTCGTGCCGGCCAGGCCGCCGGTGACGAACTCGCGGTCGAGGTCCCAGAACGTCAGCCCGTGGCTCTCGATCTCGAGGTCGGGGTGCGTGCGCTGCCGGTACTCGAGCGGGTCGATGTCCGCCATCAGGTGCCCGCGGACGCGGAAGCTGTTGATGAGCTCCTGCACCCGGGCGGTCTTGTTGACGCGGTGCGCGAGGTCGACGTTGATGTCGTTCGCCCACTGGATCGGCTTGTACGGGATGCGGAGCGCGGCGAAGATGCCCTCGTAGAAGCCGTGCCCGCCGATGAGCCGCTCGTGCACCTTCTTCAGGTACTCGCCGGATCCCGCGCCCTGGATGACACGGTGGTCGTAGGTGCTCGTCAGCGTGATCGTCTTGCCGATGCCGAGCTCGACGAGCGTCTTCTCCGCGGAGCCCTGGAACTGCGCCGGGTACTCGAGCGCGCCGGCACCGATGATGCAGCCCTGGCCCTTGGTGAGCCGCGGCACCGAGTGCACCGTGCCGATGCCGCCCGGGTTGGTGAGCGAGATCGTCGTGCCCTGGAAGTCGGCGGGGGTGAGCTTGTTGTCCCGGGCACGCTTGACGAGGTCCTCGTAGGCGGCGAGGAACTGCCCGAACGTCAGGGTCTCCGCGCGCTTGATGCTCGGGACGAGGAGGGAGCGGGTGCCGTCCTTCTTCGGGACGTCGATGGCGATGCCGAGGCCGACGTGCGCGGGCTCCACCACGAACGGCTTGCCGTCGCGCTCCTCGTAGAAGACGTTCTGGCTCGGGAACTCCTGCAGCGCCTGGACCATCGCCCACCCGATCAGGTGCGTGAACGAGATCTTGCCGCCGCGTGCCCGACGCAGGTGGTTGTTGATGACGATGCGGTTGTCGATCATCAGCTTCGCGGGGATCGTGCGGACGCTCGTCGCGGTGGGGACGGTGAGCGAGGCGTCCATGTTCGACGCCAGGGTCTTCGCCATGCCCCGGAGCGGGGTCGCCACGTCCTCGTGGGTCTCCTCGTGCTCGTCGGCGGCGTCGTTGGCCTCGGCCGGGATGGGCTGCGGAGCGGGCTGCCGCGAGGTGGTCCTGGCCTGGATCGGGCCGGACTTCGCCTCTGCCGGGGCGTCACCGGTGGCGGGCTGCTGCGTGCTCGACTGGGTGGTCGGGGCGGTGCCGGACGGAGCGGGGGCGGTCTGCGCGGGGTCGGCCTGCGCTGCCGGAGCCTGCCCGGTCTGCGAGCGGTGGAACTTCTCGAGGACCGGCCACCACGACTCGTCGACCGAGGTCTTGTCCGCGACGAACTGCTCGTAGAGCTCGTCGACGAGCCACTCGTTGGCCCCGAAGTCGCCCGCGGTCTCGTCAGTTCCGGTCAGATGGCTCGACACAGCCGATCGCCCACTCTCCGTCGATAGATGC